>NZ_BSDY01000001.1 GCF_027925155.1 Propionigenium maris DSM 9537
TCTACATTGTGGGAGCTATGGTAATCCTTCTTATAAATCCAGGTGCAACAGCTAATGCCTTTAAGCTGGTACTAAGCAGTGCCTTCAGTGGGCATGCAGCAGTGGGAGGATTTGCAGGAGCAGGAGCAGCTCTGGCTCTGAAAGCGGGAGTTGCCAGAGGAGTGTTCTCCAATGAATCTGGTCTGGGATCTGCCCCTATTGCAGCGGCAGCAGCAAGAACAAAGTCCTGCGTAAGACAGGGACTTGTTTCCATGACTGGAACGTTCTTTGACACAATTGTAGTTTGTACTATGACTGGTCTTGTACTTATCTCCTCTGGATACTGGAATGATCCTAACCTTGCAGGAGCTGAAGTAACAAACGCAGCCTTCAGCAGTCTTCTTACCTTTGGAGGAATAGGTGGTCTGATTGTTAATATCGGTATTATCTTCTTTGCTTTTACTACGATTCTTGGTTGGAACTACTACGGTGAAAGGTGTACGGTATATCTTTGGGGTGTAAAGGGAATAAAGTACTTTAAGGGGATATTTATCTTCCTGATTGCTATAGGTCCATTTATAAGACTTGAGCTTATCTGGATTATTGCAGATATAGTTAACGGACTTATGGCAATACCAAACCTGATCGGGCTAATTGCCCTCAGTGGAGTAATAATAAGCGAGACAAGAGAGTATTTCGAAGAGTTAAAAGAGAAGGAAAAAGAGGCAAAAACAGTTTAGCGGTGCAGAAAAGGCAGATGGAATATCGGAAAAAACGGCTGGAAAAGCCGTTTTTTAGTTATTGGACATGGATTAAAAGTCGATGGGGATAGTTAAGCATTTTCCTTTAACCGTTCAATTCTCTCCTCCATCTCAAGGAGAGACCTGTTGATTCTTTTTTTCTCCCTCTGATTTGCCGGCTCTCCGATCTTAGAGGTGGAGGCGAGTTCCCTTAACCTGTTGATCTGTCCCTTCTGGAAGACCGCCAGGGGAGGAATATTTTTATCTCTCAGCTTGATCCACTCTGCCCCACGCCTGAGATAGCTTCTACCTCCCATGGAGATCCACTCAAGCTTCTCGGTTTTTAAGTATGAAAAGAGGGATCTCTCCAAAAATGGAAGAGACTTTTTGTCGCCTACATAGAGGTAACTTTCAGTATTGGAGTTTAAAAGGTAGTTTTCCATCTCCCTTCCATCTATATAGTTACCGTAGTCGATGGAATCTCCCAGGGAGATCTCTTCTCCCCTAAAGGGAATGACTCTGTCGTAACATCTGTAGCACCTCTTACTTTCCTCGCCCCTATAGTTTCCAAATTTAATGGCTTCCTTGGTGCAAACTAAAATAAATAAAAATAATATGAAATACTTTAAGTCCCCAAACATGGATCTCTCACCCTCTTAATTATTGTCGTTTTCCTGACCTTTTTCCTATAGAAGTGGAGTAGAAAGTCAGGCTATTCTGTCAGAATACAATTATATAACTTTTTTGCTGAAAAGAAAATTGTAAAGATCAATTGAGGGAAAATTTTTAATGGATTATCTTGATATAGTAAGTATCTGGGGTCGGTAGGTTCAAAATAAAGAGGGAAGGTTTTAGTTGACACAGTAAATAAAAGTTCCTACAATATAGTTGGTAAGCTAACTAAAAAGATGAATTTTTTATAGAGATATATTGTGTGAAGGAGAGAGTTATGATTAGTGAGAGCTTGTGTAAATTGGAGTTGAAGGAGCTCATAGGAACTTCCTTTGAGAGGGCTGTTAAGGTATATAACCTCAAGAAGGGGGAGATGATCTTTGACAGTGAGCTAAAGAAGGGGGGAGCTATATATGTAGTGGAGGGGCGAATTCAGAGCCTCCTCTATACTCCTGAGGGGGGAGAGTTTTATATAAACTCCTTTGAGGGGGATATATGTGGAATAAACTTTTCCCTCTTTAAGAATTACGGGAGCGAAGACAACTTTATGGATATAGATGTAGTGGCCAAGGAGGACTCAGTTGTTCTTTCCCTTCCCTTTGACAGGGTAGAGGAGATGGATCTAGAGGATGGGGTAAAAAATCAAACCTTAAAGAAGATTGCTCTCATGGGAATGAAGGAGCACTTTCAGCACTCTAAATACCTGGTATATAGAAATGTATACTCCAATGAGGAGTTTGTAATAAAGTATCTAGAGGAGTATGAGAATGATAGGATAAGGGATACCAAGGATCTGGCTGAGGTGCTCAATATAAGTCTTAGGAGCCTCCAGAGGGTACTGAAGAAGTTTTACCAGCTTGGATTTATAGAAAATACAGAGGGACATATAAGGCTCAAGGACAGAGAGGGCATGGAGGAGTATAAGAAGAAGTTTATAAAGTAAAGGGTTTCTATATTCTGCTCTTCCAGAGATCTGATTTTTTTTGATAGAGATAATTTATTGGGATATACTCTAGAAAAGAGTTGAGGTGAACAGGATGATAGTAGTAACAGGGGGGAATGGTTTTATAGGGAGCTGTCTGATTAAAAAATTGAACAGACAGGGGGAAAGAGAGATCTACATTTCCGATGAGTGCAGTGAGACGCAGAGCTTAAAGAACCTGGAGGGAGGGGAGTTTGTAGAGTGTATACCTCCAGAGAATTTGATAGGTTGGCTAAAGATGAATGTAGAGAAGATAGGGATAATAGTTCATCTGGGAGGGTGTTCCGCCACAGATCAGCTGGACATAGACTACCTCACCAGGACAAACTATGAGTTTACCAAAGAGCTTTATACCATTGCAAATACCAATAAAATAAAGTTTATATATGCCTCCTCAGCAACAACCTATGGAGGAGGGGAGAAGGGGTTTAGCGATAAGTTATCCCCTGAAGAGCTTAATAAACTGAGGCCGTCCAATAAGTATGGAGAGTCAAAGCACCTAGGAGACCTCTATATAGTTAACGATAAAAACCTTCAAAGGGAAAATATAATAGGACTAAAGTTTTTTAATGTATATGGCCCCAATGAGTATCACAAGGGTGGGATGGCATCAGCTGTAATGAGGATGTACAACCAGTTTAGGAAAGAAGGGATAGTAGAGGTTTTAGATCCAGGGGATGAAAGAAGAATTCAGAGGGATTTTGTCTATATTAAGGATGTCTTAGAGGTAATAGAATTTTTCGTGAAAAACAATGTGAGATCAGGCCTATATAATGTAGGAAGTGGAGTGAGCAGGTCATTTGAAGATATAGCCAAGCTTGTTGTGAGAACAGCAGGAGGTCAGGTAGAACCCGAGGAAGTGATAGTGAAAAAAGCTATGCATGAGGAGATGAGAAGAAGGTATCAGTACTATACCTGTGCAAACCTTGAAAAATTAAGGGAAGCAGGGTATGGGAAGAAGTTTCACTCTTTGGAAGAGGGAGTAGAGGACTATATTGTCAACTATCTTAGATATGGAAGGTACTACTAGAGATATCGTTGGATAAAAGTCTCCTAAGGGGGGACTTTTTTTTATTGGAGAGGGTTCTGTGGTGGAAGTTCATGGGAATTGATTTTATTTAAAACAAATGTTATAATTAAGCTTTGTTCACATTAGCTAGGAGGAAAGATGAATAGATTATTCGATGTTATAGATAACTTTACCACAGTAAACAACTCCACCTTCTCCAAGGGAAGTGTTGAGTTTTCAGATATAGATTCAGCGGATCTGGTGATAGATACCCTGTACAGAAGCGGGAAGTCCAACAACTCCATAAAGGATGAGCCTATAAGTAGGATGCTTAACTGTGGAAATAGAGGGGGCCTGAGATACAGGGGATCCATAAAAAAATCTATCTCTGGAGTGGAGTATATTGTCCTCTACTCAAACCTCAACGAGGCCTACAGGCCAGATTACTTTATAACTCCAGCCAGTCTCTTTATGTACTATGGAGACAATAAAAGGGGAAGGAATATACTGGATACCCTGAAGAAGGGAAATATGGTGTTAAAGGGGTGCTTCGATGCTCTCTATGAGGGAAAGAGGGAACATATACCACCCATCTTTATCTTTATTCGTGGAGAGAGCGGAAGAGGAGTTGTCTTTAAGGGCGTGGCAGTGCCAGGGGCCTCTGGATTAAATATAAATAATGCCCTGGTTAAGGTAGAGATGATCCACGAGGGAGAGGCGGCTTTAAACTATAAGGCTACCTTTACAATCTTAGATATAAGGAGTGTATCCAGAAGGTGGGTAGATGATGTCCTGAGTGGAAATATTATGACGGAAAATACTCCTGAAACCTTTAAATTATGGAGGGAAAAGGGTGTCTATACACCGTTGAAGCCATAGTTTATAGATACTATAAGCTTTAAGCTTGAAGAATGAGAGTATTTAAGAGATGAATAAAGGGAGGCAGGCACCTTACTTGTGTCTGCCTCCCTAAGTTTTTTGTAATCCTACTCCTCCATTAAAAATTTCAGGGCAACATTTACATGACACTGGGTTCCCAGGATGAGGGCATCCAGGTCGATCTTCATATTTGGATTGTGCATCATGTAGGTACATCCCTTTTCCTCATTTCTGCATCCCAGCCAGTAGAAGGCACCAGGGGAATCCTGAAGATATCTTCCAAAGTCCTCCCCACCTGTGTTGGCCAGATCTGCCAGGTCCACATTTTCCTCTCCTAAAAGCGGAAGAAGGGCATCCCTTACAAGAAGTGCCATCCTCTCATCATTTATAGTAGGGAAGTATCCCTCTATCACCTTAAACTCAACCCTTCCCCTGTGGGCAGAGGCAAGGGATTGGGCCACCTCCTCCATCCTCTTGACTATAAATCTTTTCACCTCATCGTCAAAGGTTCTCAGAGTTCCATTTAGAAAAACCTCATTGGGGATGATGTTGGAAGCTCCATCTCCTCCCTGGATGGTTCCAAAGGAGAGTACTGCTGTAGAGCGAGGGTCTATCTCTCTGGAGATGATGCTCTGGTAGGAGGAGATTATATTTGAGGTAAGGACAATGGGATCTACAGCAAGGTAGGGGGCAGCTCCGTGCCCACCCTTTCCGATTACCTTCATTGAAAAGGAGTCGGTAGAGGCAGTACACTCCCTCCTTGGAATTCCCACACTACCAGTTGGGCTACAGGTATTGAGGTGGAGGCCAAATGCAGCATCTACATCGTCAAGAAGACCGCTCTCTGCCATAAAGTGAGCTCCCCCTGGGTGGGGTCCCTCCTCAGCAGGCTGAAATACAAACTTTACCCTTCCCTTAATTATTTCCCTGTTTTCAGCAAGAAACTTTACAGCTCCCAGAAGCATGGCCACATGACCATCGTGTCCACAGGCGTGCATAAAACCATCCCGCTGAGATCTGAAATCTACATCAGTACTCTCCCTCAGGGGAAGGGCATCCATATCAGCCCTCAAAAGAACTGTTTTACCAGGGGTAGCCCCTGTTATAGAGCAGATAATTCCAGTGGTATTGTTTACCCCTGTGTGAAGCTCATCCACCCCATAGCTTTTTAGTTGTTTTTCAATAAATTCAGCAGTTTTATACTCCTGAAATCCCAGTTCAGGGATGGTATGGAGAAACTTGTAGTTATCTACAACTTCCTCCTCAAGAAATGAAAGTTCCGATACCTTAATCATCTTTTCCTCCTTTAAAGTTGATGGTTTATCAATCTTTTCTTTAAATTCTTGGAGACTACTATTAAGGTGGATATTACCTAAAAAATATGGGGTTGTAAAGGAGGGGAGGAAAGATATTAACTGCTATGAGATAAGTAACGGGATAGAGCATGTTAAAGAGAGAGTGATCTGGGGAAGGTTAGAATTTAAATTTTGGTATTTAGAGATGAGCTCTCCGGCGGTTATAAAAAGTATGTTTATACCTCTTAAGCTATGGAGTATTCCAAAATAAGCCTGGGAGAGTAGGATGGAATTCATTGTAAAAAAGGAGATAGGATTTCTTATAGTGGTACCAGCGAATCATTAACTAGGGAAGTTTTTCTATATCGTAGATACACTCATACTTCTTGTTAACCTTTTTACAGAACCTTTTCATATAGCTATAGCAACAGTAGGTTTCATATACTATAAAGATAAACACTGCAAGGATCAGAATTTTTTTCACCATATTAGCCTCCCCAATAAAAAGGAAATAACTCTTAACCACTTTTATAAAGGTTCACTTTTTTTATTCTTAAAATAAATGCTTTTCAATATAAAATTAATACACTTTCACTTATTTTTCAATAAAAGATGCTAAGCCTACTATCAATCTGACTGTAGACTTAGCATCTTCTATTCTCAGGAAAATTCCTTCATCTTTTCAAGGTATTCCTTCCTGTTTTCTATAATAGTTTCCAGTGGTTGCGGCCTGTCAAAGTAGTATCCCTGAAAGTTGTGGCACCCAAGGGAGAGAAGGTCGTGGACCTGCCATGCTTCCTCGGTTCCCTCAGCAATAACGTTGAAATCCATAAGTTCCCCTACCTGACATATAAAACTTATTATAAGGCGGTTGACCCTGTGCTTGTTTATATTTTTGATAAAGGATTTATCTATCTTTAGTTCGGATATTGGGAACTTCTCCAGATAGCTGAGGGATGAGTAGCCGGTCCCAAAATCATCGATAGAAAACTTTATTCCGCACCTTTTAAGGTCCTTTATTTTTTTTAGGGTAGAGGCCATATCCTTAATGGCAATCCCCTCGGTAATCTCAAAGATTATACGGTCACTGAAGGGAGAGTTCAGAAGGATTCTCTCCATATCCCTTACAAAGTTGTGGTTTTCAAATACAACTGGAGATATATTCACAGAGATATTTGTATTGAGCCTTCCTGCTGCTTCCAGGGAATCTTTCAGTACTACCTCTGTTATCCTGTTGATAAGAAAGGATCCTTCAGCCAGGGGGATAAAGGAATCTGGCGGGATGATTCCCTTCTGAGGGTGCAACCACCTTGCCAGAGCTTCAAACTCCACCTTTTTACTCTTTAAATATACCTTAGGCTGAAAGAAGACCTTGAACTCATTCTTCTTTAAGCTGTCGAGCATCTCATCCTGGATCACTGTATCATAGGTATTACCAGATTTTTTCTGAAGGATCAGGTGGGAGAGAGCCTCCTCTACAAAATCCTCCTCACTTCCCTCGCTATACTCTGCAAAGAGGTAGTGGAGTTTTATAAAGTAGTCCTTGAGGTTGTGTTTATTGAAGAATGCCACCCTCTTTAAAAGGGTAGCTGCAAGGATGTCCCTCGATTTCTCATCGCAGCCTGGAAGGATGGCCATAAACTTGTCCCCCTCTATCCTCACAATCTTATCTGTTTTTCTAAAGGTATATTTTAGAAGGAGGGCAACAATTCGAAGAATTTCATCTCCTACATGGAGTCCAAGCTTCTTGTTTATATATCCCAGGTTCTGAATATCCACCAGACAGATGGAAAGGGGAATATCACCTGAAAGACAGGTTTTAAGTTCCGACTTTAGATAAGTTATACCCCTGGACCTGTTGAAGACTCCAGTTAAGGGATCCAGGTCAGCGAGCTCTGCCATCTGCTTGGCATAGAACCTTCTCTCCTTCTGAAGCTTTGAAAAGGAGAGGATAAGGGGCAGAGAGGTCAATATGAATATCCAGAAGTTAAGAATAATTTTTGCAGTTTTCATAAGGATTATTTTTTTTAGATTGGTGGTTGTGATATCTGCTCCGGCGAGATATTTGGTACCATCGGTAGCAGTTTCAGGGATATAGATGGAACGGTAGGTGTCCCACATATCTGAAGATTTCAGGTAGATAGCCTCCTCGCTGTCAAAGGCACTCCAGGTCTCTGAAAAGGAGTCATCTCCAGCTTCCTTAAGTGAGAGCCAGTAAAATGATTTTGGGTCCTTTAAAAGTTCCTCCTCATAATCACTTACAGCGGCGTAGTGTATATCCTCATTCTTTCTTACCAGAAGGTAGAGGTAGTCCACTCCCTCCTCCTCTGCTTTGTACTGAAGCTTTGAAAAGATGCCGAGAGCCTCTTCAGGAGAGTAGGTGGAGGAATCCAGTTCTGAATTAACATAATCCCTTCCTAAAAAATACTTTATATTTTTAGCTGCTCTTAAAAGGGTTTCATCTACCTCTTGGAGAGCGTCCCCCTTCTCCATATTAAAAACAAATAGGAACTGTATAGTAATTCCTATGATCATAAAGATAACCGGTGAAAGGGATCTCTTTGAGATATGTAAGTTCATTTTTTCACCTCCTAAAAGCAAGAACATATTTTAACTATTATACTGAGAATAAAATCATTATCCTCCAGAATAATTATCTACTTTTTCTAAGGAAAAATTTAGAGGATAGACTCAGATAATTCCAAGTTGGAGGCAGGGATAGGAGGAAGGCTAAGGAGGTTAATGATCTTTAAATTATAAAAAATCACTTCTATAGAGTTAAAATGCTTGGGATAGAGGAAGGTTAAAGGCCGTGGATTAAGTATAAATCTATTGATTGGATATGTCTGTTAGGAAAGAGAGGTTAAGAAAAGTTTTAGTCTGATCTTTTAGAGGAGCTGGTGAATTGGAGGAGAAGATCCACATAAACTGGAAGGTATAGATGTGGATAAAGAGCCAGGAGAGGCAAGCTGAAGGGGGGATATGATGGATGGAAAGTTAAAAAAACTTATAGAAGGGATGATAGAAGAGGTAGCCCTACTGGATGCCAGGAGCGAGAACAGGGTGGATGAGATATGGGACCGAAACTATGACAGGATAGTGGATCTGGTTGTAGAGGAGAGCTGCCAGGAGAGGGAAACCTGCTATGAGAAGGAAGTTCACGATATGGTAGCGGACCTGAGGACCATGTTCTACAATGGAGTGGAGGGTTATTCATTTACTTGTGAGGGATGTGGTCATACTTTTTACGGAAAACCCTTTAACTCCCACGGTGGGGAGTACTGTAAGAGGTGCAGGGACAGTGTAGAGGATTAATTTTCTAAATTTAGAGAGGATCCCTTTAGAGAAGACTTCAAAAAATTAAAGAGGCAGCTATATCTTGGGGAGAATCAGCTGCCTCTTGGGAGAGAAATTTAATGAAAAGCGTTACTCTTTTCTATGGGAGTATAATAAACTATTTTAGCTGAAAATTTAACGACAACTGACATAAATAGAGAACATTA
Source organism: Propionigenium maris DSM 9537 (assembly GCF_027925155.1). GTDB lineage: Bacteria > Fusobacteriota > Fusobacteriia > Fusobacteriales > Fusobacteriaceae > Propionigenium > Propionigenium maris. The sequence goes on from NZ_BSDY01000001.1 coordinate 9,060, forward strand.
GATATTTTTATTGAGCTTGGAAAAATGAGAGATTGAGTTTATCAGGTAGGAGGAAAGTATAAGGTGGAGGGAAGAGAAGAACTATAGTTGCTGGAGGATGGCTTTAGAGGAGGAGAGAGATGGATATAGAGAAGATACCCAATTCATTCTGGTACTCATTGAGTTTTGCCATAGTTTCCTTGACAGTGGGTTTTCTGATTATCTCCTACCAGTCTGGAAGTGTAACCCTTAAGTTTAAGGAGCTGGAGGTTAAAACTAAGGATGTGGCAGCCCTTGAAAAAAATATTCAGAAGCAGCAGGAGATAATCTCCCTCAAGGAGAAGGAGATAGAGGATCTAAAGGTTATTTTAGATAAGAAGTTAGAGGAGCTAAACATTGTAAAAAATAAGCTGGCAGAGCTTCAGAGGGGTAGCTCCATGCCAGAAACAAGGGAAGCGATTACCACCCTGGTATCTGAGATTGAAGGGATAAACAGGAACTTTGATATGAAGATTCAGGAGAAGCAGGAAAACCTCAATATTCTCCAGCAGAGGCAGGAGGTGTATAAGCAGCAGCAGGAGATGTTGGGAGAGTAGAGGAAAGGGTTACTTTAATAATAAAAAGGCCTCCAGGAGAGGCCTTAAGTATAAGAGATATTATTTTAGATGGTCTACTCTTTATCTAGAAGCTTTTTATAGAGGTCATAGTTTTCCTCATCAAAGGAGACAAAGATAACCCTTTCTATGGAGGTGTCTCCCTGGAGAAACCTTTTAACCTCCTCTATAGCTGCCTTAGCTGCTTCCTCCTTAGGATACCCATAGACACCTGTGCTGATATTTGGAAAGGCAATGGATTTTATATTGTGATCCTTAGCCAGATGCAGGGAGGAGTTGTAGCATGACCTGAGAAGGGCCTCCTCTCCCTTTGAGCCCCCATGCCATACAGGGCCTACAGTGTGGATTACATACTTACATGGAAGAAATCCCCCCCGGGTTATAACAGCTTCTCCTGTTTTACATCCTCCACTTTCCCGGCGGATAGCAGCACACTCCTGGGAGATCTGCTCTCCCCCTGCTCTGTGTATGGCTCCATCTACGCCGCCTCCCCCTATGAGGCGATTGTTTGCAGCATTAACTATGGCATCAACATTTAAGGTAGTTATATCTCCCCTCATTAACTCTATCTTATCAGACACTTGAAATCACCTGCCCTATTCATTATAGTTATTTATTAAGTATACCCAAGGAGTTTCCATACATCAACTCTTGTTAAGGAGTGAGGGCTTCAAATAGATGAGAAGGATTAATTGTTCAATTGGAATAATGGTAGTGTTGAAGGTTATTGGTATTTTTGGATATTTTATTATAGTGGAAGTACTGGAGAGTAGATTATAATAAAGTTATAGGAGGAGGTATTATGTCAAGAAGACGTTGTGAACACTCTGTATCTCTTAGCAGACCAACACCGGAATCCCATGCCTGGACATTTCAGGAGGCCTGTTCAGCTGCCCAGAGAGAGATAGAGCATCTCTGTGGCCTTGATTGGAAGGTAGTTGAGATTGAATTTGATGACGATGGAAGGGTAACCTCAACAGATTACAATGAGGGAGGGGAGAAGACCTGGAAGTGTGTACATACAGTGGTAGCTATGTATGTGTTGGAGCCTAAGTTTGCAAGTGAAGCTGAGCGAGAAACAGCCATGAGCAGGGAGATTATAAAGAGTGAAAATACCATTGTAATGAAATACAATATGATTAATGATGCCTTTGAATACAATGACTGATACTATTTTTATATCTCTACAATTAGGGTGTTAGCTGAAAGTGAAGTGAGGAGGGGAAGGCGTTAGAGGGAGGCTAATAATAACAGGGAGCAAGGAGGAGAAGATGAAGCTCATTTTTGTTTATAATGCTGACAGCGGAATGATCAATACCCTTCTAGATATTGGGCATAAGATAGTGAATCCAGAGACCTACACCTGCAACTTATGTAAATTGACCTATGATACCTTTAAGGAGAATGCCAAGTGGAAGAAGTTTAGGGAAGACAGTGTTTATGAGATGGAATTTTTTCATAGGGATGAGTTTGAAGGTAGGTATAAGGTTAAGTTTGAGTATCCGGTTGTTTTGAGGGAGGATAATGGGAATCTCGAGGAGGCTATTTCAAAATCCCTTCTTGAAAGTTTTAAGAGTCTGGATGAACTTATAGACTCTATATCGAAGTTTTAATTATATATATGAAAATTGATCCTCAAATAAAAAAGCCCTCAATGGGCTTTTTTTAGTTTGAAGCATTGTATCTTAGGGTGAGAACCTCCTGGAGTTTTACTATGGTATTCCCCAGGTCCAGAAGTAATCCTTTAACTATATGGTTGTTTACATCCTTATAGCGAGTGTGTTCTGCTTCACACCTAGAGATAAATAACTCCAGTTGATTTTTGGAGATGTTTTCCGATGTGATCAAAAACTTAGAGTAGCAGAGGATGCTGGATAGTTTGCTATAAGTTTCTGCCTCTTTAACTGTAGTCATACCCTTCACCTCCTAAAATCTCATAAAGCTGATGTTAAATTTATCAAAAATATTTAGATCCCTTAATCTTTAAATAATCATTTAATTCATTTTATCCTGATTTCTAAAATAATTCATTGGCAGTCTAGGGAATAATTCATTAATCAGCTAAAAAAAGTTCGTAAAGGTTCAATTATTCTAATGAATATGGTTCCTAGAGTTTTATTAAATTTCTTATTTATAGTGTAAAAGGAGAAAAAATTTAAATATAGTTAGAGGTAACATCCTTTCAGAGCGATTGTCTTTTTTGCTCTGATAATATTATTTAGTTTAAATAATAAGGAGGTATAAATCAATACCTCCTTTAATGTCTACCTAGTATATATGCCCATGAGCTGAGCCTCTTCAATTATATGCCCCTCCATAGCTTTCACCAGATCCTTCTTGGTAGAACCCTTCTTTAAATCTAACTGTTTATCCAGAGCATAGAGCTTAAAGTAGTAGCGGTGTGTTCCCCTAGGGGGACATGGACCTCCATAGGTTAACCTTCCAAAATCGTTTCTTCCCTTTATACCCCTAACCTCTTCCCCTTGGGAGATCTCATTAACAGAGGGATCAATATTCCACACCAGCCAGTGTACCCAAATACCACCAGGGGCATCGGGGTCATCTGCTATAAGAGCCAGGCTTATAGCCCCCTTAGGAATATCCTTAAATGTTAGGGGAGGGGAAATATCCATATCATCACAGGTATACTTCTTCGGGATAGCCTCCCCGGTTTTAAAAGCTGAACTAATTACTTCCATAAAACCTCCTTATAAGATAATAGCGATATATTTAGCCATTGGTAATCCTCTAAAAGTTAAAAGAAAGATGGATGAGGGGATTAAAGTTTTTGATAGACCATAGGATTGCCTCTCCATACCTTTAAACCAAGATCGTCAGCTAGAACCTTTTCATGACAGCCTACTATAAGAAAGCCGCCGGGAAGAAGGCGTTCAACTATCTTCTTCAAAACCTCTCTCTGGAGAGTCTCATCAAAGTATGTGAAAACAAGGTTACGGCAGAGAACCAGGTGAAAGATCTCCTCTGGTATATCTCTTCTGATATCTTGTTTCAGGAAGGTAACGCCTCCCCTGAACTCATCCCTAAGGATGCAGGAGTTGTCCTCCAGGAAGAAGGCTCTTCTGAAAAGGGTGTAGGGGAGCTCCCAAAAGCTTGAAGGAGAGTATACTGCGGTTTTAGCTCTATCCAGCATTCCCTGATCTATGTCTGTTGCTGTTATCCTTATGGCAGGGTAGTTGGGATCTAAAGCTACTATATTATCCCAGATTATCTTAAGGGTATAGGGTTCCTCTCCAGAGGCGCAACCAGCACTCCAGCACCGAAGCTCTTTAACCTCCCCCTTCACTATCATCTTCTTTAGAAGGGGAAGGATATCCCTGGAGAGGGTATTGAAGAGCCCTCTGTCCCTGTAGAAGCGGGAAATTGTTATCCTGCAGTATGAATCCATTAGCCTCCACTCCCTGTAGTTACCCTCTAAATACTGTTTATAATCCTCTATACTCTCCAGTCCAAGCTCATCTATCCTCCTTTGAATCCGCCGGCAAACCCTTCTTCTCACCTTGCGAAATCCCTTCCACCTCATATTTAACCTGGGAAGAGCCCACTGTAAAAAGCCAACACAATCAAGATCTGTCAATGAAACCAACTCCCTTCTCAATATCTATATTGTATGTACTTGAGAAAATTCCTTGAACTTTTTCCCCTCCCTCTCGATGATGACTACCTCAAAGAAGTGAGGGTCAGGCCTAATACCTTTAAAGAGTTTTTTGTCCTATGACTATAAAATATGAAAGAAAAAGAGGTGAAATTAAAGCATTGATTAAAAATAAGGCTTCTAAAGATTAAAAAGAGTACATTTGTGTCTAATTAGAACTAAAAAGACATAAAACTTACATTTTTGTTTGCATAAAATAAAAAGTATGATATAATGCATATATATTAAAAAAAGTTTATATAAAATTCATATATCTGTGTACTGTTTTATAGGCGGTCGAGGCGGATTTTTTAAACATTTTTTAGAGGGTTATAAGTAAAGTGTCAAATGACAAGGAGGAAATATGAAAGGTTTATTTAGCAAGTGGAATCAGATGAGTCTGGTTAAGAGAATTATCATCGGTTTAACAATGGGTATCATACTAGCACTGACAGTTCCAGATATGGCAAAGCCAGTATCTATCTTTGGATCGTTATTTGTAGGGGCACTAAAGTCGGTAGCACCGATTCTAGTATTCTTCCTAGTAATGTCAGCTGTATCTCAGCATAAGAGCGGACAGAAGACAAATATGAAATCTGTTATTACTCTTTATCTTATTGGTACATTCGCAGCTGGACTTGTGGCAGTTTTAGGAAGCTTCATGTTCCCAGTAACTATTAAACTAGGTGCAGGAGCAGGTGGAAGTGTTACACCTCCAGGTGGAGTTGTAGAGGTATTAAAGGCACTACTTCTAAATGTTGTAGACAATCCTATTCATGCGCTAGCTAATGCAAACTATATCGGTATTCTTTCTTGGGCACTGCTTCTTGGAATCGCTCTAAAGAATGCACCTGCATCGACTAAGACAATGGTTTCTAACTTCTCAGATGCACTATCTCAGGTTGTTAGATGGGTTATCAGCTTAGCACCACTAGGAATCATGGGACTAGTATTTGCAACTATCTCTGAAAATGGTATTGGGTCAATGGTAGACTATGGACGTCTTTTAGCACTGCTTCTTGGATGTATGTTCTTCATGGCACTTGTTGTAAACCCACTTATCACATTTGTTATGATTCGTCAGAACCCTTACCCACTAGTATTTAAGTGTCTTAAGCAGAGTGGAATTACAGCATTCTTCACAAGAAGTTCTGCTGCAAACATCCCTGTAAACATGGAGCTATGTGAGGAGCTAGGACTAGAGAAGGACGTATACTCTGTATCGATCCCTCTAGGAGCAACTATCAACATGGCTGGAGCGGCAATTACAATCTCAGTATTAACTCTTGCTGCTGTACACACACTAGGAATCAATGTAGACATCGGAACGGCACTAATCCTAAGTATCCTATCAGCTGTAAGTGCTTGTGGAGCATCTGGTGTAGCTGGTGGATCGTTACTTCTTATCCCTCTAGCTTGTAGCCTGTTTGGAATTCCAAATGAAGTGGCAATGCAGGTAGTAGCTGTTGGATTCGTAATCGGAGTTATCCAAGATTCAGTGGAAACTGGTCTAAACTCATCAACAGACGCACTGTTCACAGCTGTAGCTGAGATGGCAGAGTGGAGAAAGCAAGGTAAAGCAATCGTTATCAAGAGTGCATAGTAGTATAATAAGTAGTATGATTTGCCCCGGAATTATTTCCGGGGCATTTTTTATTTTATGCTTTTTTATTATTAAAAGAAAGATAGAAAAGAGGCAACTTTATTCTCCGGCAATAACTACATAAATTTTTATTCATATAGAGGGAGAGGTACAAAAATTAAAAAAAGGACGCAACGATCTACTAGATCGAAGTGTCCTTTTAAAGGTAAATTTATTTATAGTTTAGTTTGAACTACCTATGGCCCAAAAGCCTCTACAGTTAAGAGCAAATATGAGGTATTTAATAACTTCCATCATAGGGGACCTCCTTTAATCACTATCATATTAAATACTATTATAGCATATTCTATAGAATGTGTCCAATTTTTAGGGAGTGGTGTAATTAAATAGAGGACCTATGGAGATTTTGGAGTTTCCTGATTCTCATAGTAATCATGAAAGGTTGCAATAATCAAAGTTTGGAATAAATATAAATAACAGTTGATATAAACAAAAATTTATATTAATATTTAAGAGAGAAGGAGGTGGTTAGATGACAGATTACAGGCTGCTGAATAAAACCTTTAAGGTGCTGGCTGACGTCAACCGGCTTAAGATTATCGAAGCTCTGACCATGGATTGTAGGAGTGTCAATGAGATTGCAATGAAGGCCGGTATCTCCCAGCCCCTTGCATCCCATCACCTGAAAACTCTCAGGGAGGCGGGGATTGCCCGTTGCGAGAAACGTGGAACCTTTAACTACTACTGACTGGCTGATAAGATGATCTGGAAGATCATAGAGATGGCTAAAGAATTTACTTCTGAAAGTACCGAGTAGGAAAAGTAAGGATGATTATGGGATCAGGTTTATTTTTTATGAGGGAAATACTGGAAAAATATAATACCCGATCTTCAGGGAGAAGGTTGATTGAAAAATAAATTTTAAAATAAAGGGAGGTAGATATGGAAACACTTTTTACAGCAGATGACAAGAACAGGATAAAAAGGGATATCGAGAGCAAGTATCAAAAAGTTGCTGCTACCCCAAAGGGACAGTTTAAGTACCCAACAGGGAGGGAAGCCCTCGAAAGGCTGGGATATGATTCAGATATTCTCAGATCCCTTCCAGATGAAGTTGCAGATTCCTATTGTGGTACTGGAAATCCCTTTTCCCTGGGAAGGATAGAAGGGGGAGAGAGGATCCTTGATTTTGGATGCGGAGCAGGGATAGACACTATCTTTGCTGCAAAAATGACTGGAGATAGAGGGAGGGTCATAGGTATTGACATTGTTCCAGAGATGCTTGATAAAGCCAAGAAAAACAGGGATGCCCTGGGGCTTACCAATGTGGAGTTTGCAGTATCTAAGGGGGATACCCTGGAGTTTTCAGAGGGATACTTTGATACAATTATATCCAACAGTGTAATAAACCTTGTTCCTGAAAAGGAGGTTATTCTCAAGGAGTTTTACAGGTGCCTTAAGCCTGGGGGGAAGCTGCTCCTGGTAGACCAGATATTTACAGGGGAGCAGATCAAGGAACACGCTGCTAGAGTAAAAAGCTGGTTCCAATGAGAGGGGGGAGCTGTACCAGAAAAGGTTTTTCTGGAGATGTTAGGTAATGAAGGTTTTTCCCACTTAAGGGTAGGAGAGAAAACAGGGTTCAACAGTTCCCCCAGAACTGTGGGAACCACAATCAGCGGAAGGAAACCAATGGCTTCAGAGTGTTGTAAGTCGGAGGGTTTGGAAATTAAAGGTGAAGCTGCTCCTGAAAGTAAAAAGGAATTTAAAGTGGAAACGGTTTTGGAGGAAGCCTATGAATTAGGCTGTGAAGAGGTTAAAATTATAGATCCCCAAAGTATAGCTGTGGGAAACTGGGTTCAGTGGAAGTGCAGGTATGGCTGTGCACTGTATGATAAGGATGGATGCCATCCTCCTTATGCCCCAAGTGCTGAAGAGACCAAAAAGATCCTCAAGGAATATTCAAAGGCTATTCTCATGAAGGGATTTAACGGATCAAAGCTTTCTGAAATAGCCATAGATCTGGAGGGATTCGCATATGAGCTGGGATACTATAAAGCTTTTGCTTTAATTGCACTGCCTGTAACACCTGGCAGCACCTGATGCGGAGATGAGGGGGCTCAGGCTGAGTCCGCAACAAACCCTAAGATCAGGCCTATGCTGGAGGCGTGTGGAATCGATGTATTTAAAACGGTGAGAGATAACGGGTTGGAATTAAATACAACCAAAGGCGAAGACGGCAGGTGGTCCTTCTATACAATACTACTAGTAGAGTAAGAGGTTTTCTATTGCAATAAGTATTTTAGGGAGTTTAGGATTGTTGGAGATTAAAGAGAATTAATCCCCCCCTAAACTTTATTACTGAATTTTAATTATGATATGGGAAAAGGGTGCTATCTTAACTGGATAGACCCTTTTTTTTCTTTTTGAGGATGGGAAGGAAGAAAATAGACCAAAGGGAATGGGATGAAGAGGAAAAGGTGCAAAAGGTGTTTTATAGGAAAAAAATCATATGGATAGAATAATAGGGGAAATAAAAAGAAATTAAAACTAACTGGGAGGTTTATATATGAATAGGTTTATATTTTGGCTTATTTTGATGCTGGCTTTAAACTTTTTTATGCACCTTTATGTTTTTTTTAAAGTTTCAATATTTTGGAGTGGAAGAAGGAATTTTATTTTATATATTTTATCTTTTTTTACATCTCTATTGATAGTTCCAGCAACAATTCTTTTAGAATGGAGTAATAACTTTATCACCCAGCTATTTTACAGTTTTTCCTGGTTATTGACAGGGTCATTTTTTGTAACCTGTATCTCCCTGCTAGTTTTTCAAATAATAGGGGGAATTTGCTCTATTCATAGGACCTACCTTACAGCTATTTCTCTGATATTGTCACTAATTATAGTGGTTTATTCCTTTCTTAATGCAGGAAAAGTAGAGGTGAAAACTGTAGATATTGATAACTTTGGAAAGAAATTAAAAATTGTCCAAATCACAGACCTTCATCTGGATCCCCTAACGTCTTCTAAGAGGCTCCCAGAAATAGTGGAAAGTATCAACTCCTTAAAGCCTGATATCGTGGCAATAACTGGAGATATAGTTTCACATAATACCCTCATAAGCCCAACCACTTTTGCACCTTTAAAAAATATTGAAGCAAAAACCTACTTCATAAGTGGAAATCATGAGAATTATATAGATAAAGATAAAGTTTTGAAACTTATTGAAGACACAGGAGTTAAAGTTCTACTAGATGAGGTGGACCTTTATAAGGGGGTTCAGATCATAGGAATTGATTATAAAAGGGATAAAAATAAAGTGTATGATGTTTTATCAAAAGTGAAACTTGATAAAAAAATCCCCGCACTGCTTCTTCTGCATGTGCCAATGGATGTGAGAGATGAAAGAGTTAAGCTGATATTGAGCGGCCATACCCACTATGGTCAGATAGTTCCCTTCAATTTTATAGTCAGAATAGCATTTAAATATATGAAGGGACTGTATCCATTGGAGAATGGATACATATATGTATCTCCAGGTACAGGAACCTGGGGACCTCATATGAGACTTGGTTCAAAAAATGAGATTACTTTGTTTTCTGTGGAGTAGGGCTGAAATTTTCTTAGTATGTTTTTTGTTCAGTAAATTTAAAGAAACAAAAAGAGCTTAGGGGCATCCCCTAAGCTCTTACTATCTTAAACAACTACAAACTTTGCATTCATGGATTCCATAGTGGAACCGACGGAAAGGAACCCGTGTCCAATCTTTTACCTTTGTGTAAACAACTTTCCTAAAAAAGTAGAGGTTGTATAGTGGCGCCCCCACTCTGTATTTAATAGAGGGCACCCCTGATATTTAAGAGATGCTTTTAAGAAGACTTTTTAACACAGGTAGGTCGGCTTCTAGAATGCCACTTTCAATGGCTTCTTTAATTCTGATCCACTTTAACTAATTGAGGTCTTCTATAGGCTCCATTTTGAATATTATGTATATCAAAGTAGAAGTTTTTCTTGTTGTAGGTAAAAGTATAAACATTATTATCATATCTGGTTATTTTTCTACGTGGTTTTGTTCTTCTCCTGGGAATATTAACTCCAATAAATTTGGCTTCCATAGGATCTAGTGTTTTAGAAGATTTAGTATTTTTAGTATATAAAGACCATAGATCTAATTTTTCATTATTTCCATTTCTATCTCGTTCCCATTTATCCAGCGCTTCCATTTTTTCAGTAAAGGTTTTCTTATTAGTTTTAAATTTATTAAATATATTCATAGTATAAGGATACCATACTACTTTAAAAATTAAAAAGCCCTGGAAAAAATTCCAGAGTTTAAATTATTTTAAATAATGGCGCCCCCCAGAAGGGCAATATCTCCTCAAAATATTGATTTTATTAGGATCGGTAGAAGAGTATTTCTTATATACCCTACTACTGAAAGCTTGAGTGTGTGGTATTTAACACCTTGTTTAATTCTAATTGTACAACACCATTCTAAGCATTGTAAAACCTTTAGAGTATACTTTTCTCAAAACTTTCAAAATAGACCCTACAACAAACGGACATATCTGGCGTATTAAATGATCCTTGATTTATTTCTTGGTGGTAACATTAGTTTATTCATTAAGCCATTTTAAATATGATTTTTAATTTTTTTTGATTAATTTTAAAAAAATGTATTTTAAAATTTCTAATGTCATAAAAAAAGTTGACAATATGACCTTTTTTATATTTTTTAAAATATTTAAGGAGGATTGATCGATTGATTTTAGTAATAGATACTAATACATTAAGAGGTTCTTTTATTCTGTAACTATTTTTTATTCTGTAACTTATTGTATTAATTATACAATAAAAAAGGAGGAAGTAAAATGTTAGTAAAATTGTATTTAGAAAGAATTAATCAAGAAATGATCAATAAACATAAAGCAAACGAAATAATTGAGATGATTGATAAAGCAATAATTGAAAAAAAAGACTATGATCCAGATTGGGGGGGGAATTTATGGGAAAAAGAGTGCTGCATACTAAATTTTGATAAGAAGAATCCCAATATATGTGATTTGCAGAAGATTGGCGAATTCATCACAATGAGAAGAGAAAAATTTGGTGCTTTAGTTTGGGTCAGAAAAACTAACAAAGTTTATCAAATAGATGATCAAGCTTTTATGGTGCTTAATAATCTTGATCATGGCGTATCTATAAATCAGGCGGCTAAATCAGCTGATGTTCCAGTAGAGGATATTAAATCATTAATAGTAGAACTAATTAAATAAGCACTGGAGGTTTAAATATAATGAGTAATAGAGCAGGCTATCCACTATACGCAGCTATTAATATCTCTACAAGGTGTAATTTGGACTGTAAATACTGCTATATGCAGCCAAGAAGTGAACTAGATATGAATTTGAAAGATTTTAAGAAAGTTATGGATGATCTATATGAGAATTCTCTTTTCTACGTTCAGATATCGGGAGGAGAACCATTTATACATCCTGAATTTATTGAAATAGTTGAATATGCAAGCAGTAAGATAAAGGACATTTCTATTCTAACAAACGGAACATTAGTTCTAGAAGAGCATTTGGAATTCTTGAGGGATGTAACCAAGAGAATCCCTCTAAAAATACAAGTGTCAATAGATTCACTGTATTCAGAAGTTAATCAGAGAACAAGAAATGTAAAATCTGAAGTGATTCTTGAAAATATTAAAAAATTATCTAAAACAGGAGTAATCCTTGCAGCAGGCATGGTTGTAACAAAGCACAATATCAATACATTAATTGAATCAATCCTTAATTTAAAAGAATACATTAAATTTTTTCATATTATGTGTATACAAAACACGGAGTATGATTCGAGATTAGAAAAAATGTTAAAGCCAGACATTAATGAATTAGAAAGCTTATGGAATGAATTAGATATAATACAAAAACAATATGATTTAAAAATATCAAAACCTAGAGATTTAGAGTTATCAAATTATAAAGGCTGTGCCTATGGCGCCCCATGTGCTGCTGCTTTTTCTTATGTAGTAATCGATCCAGATTTAAATGTAAGGCCATGTGATAAGTTGAACAGCATCATTTTAGGAAATATGAAAAAAAATAACCTAAAAACCATTTGGAACAGTGATATAACAAATAAATTTTTAAATAATGAGACCCCCTTATGCATTCACAAAAGAGATGGGTAGAGAGAATAGAAAGTGGAAATTTATAGAATTAATTTAATAAAAATCGATTTAGCGAGGAGTAAACAATATAGATAAAAAGTAGCGTGTTATTTCAAGTACGTATTTTTTGAGTTATGTACCTTATAGCAGCAGCATCATTAGTTAAGTTTTTATAATGAATAGGTTACAAAGTTGGATCTAATTTTAAAATCTAGGAATAAAAAAACGTAGTGACAACATAATAAACTATGTTATTCAAAAAAATTTATCTAATAAAAAACGGAGGTTCAATATGGATAGTATAAGTTGGTCATTCGATAGGGATATTGATATTATTACAAGTAGATCTAAAGAACATCTTGGTGTTGTTTCATCTATCCCAAAGTTAAAAGACTTGATATGCAGATTCTTAAAAGATGAGTATGACTCAACCCCAGCATTCAGTGGTGGTTTGGATATCGAAATAAGGCCTGCAGATTTCACGGTGAGGCAAATAAGCCCAGATGATGGTTTTTCTCATCCAGCCAGGGTGGCAACAGGCGAGCCAGAGATTCTTGTGTCTACTTTCGTCAGACCGAATAAACGTAGAGAAGAGATCCTTGAAACAGCAATAAGGTTAGGGTGTGAGTGGGCTTACAAAGAATCGGGGTGCAAAAAAACTTCGGTAACCAAGCTACCGCTTGAAGCTTGCAAGGAGGTAAGTATTCAAAATAAATAGTCTAAGCGCTGACTGTGAGTATATCGGGTCTTTCCCAAATTACATGTAAATTAGATTCCTAGCCATTAATGGGAGCTTCTGCTGAAGCTCCTTTTAAATTAAATATTTATCCATTTTTTCAAGATAAATTACTACCAGCATTCTAAGTATCTTTTCCCACCCTCTGATCTTCTGAGTCCACTTTTTCAGCATGTTTTTAGAGGCCAGATAAAGTACCTTCTGAAGTGAATCATCTGTTGGAAATACTTCCTTGAAGCGGCTTACCTTCCTGAATTGGCTGTTTATGCTTTCTATAGCATTCGTGGTATAGATGATCTTTCTGATCTCCTGAGGATATTCAAAAAAGTGGCTTAATTCATTCCAGTTATCATACCAGGATTTAAGCGCTGGAGAGTATTCAGGGTATTCCTTATTTAGCCTTTCTAGTGAATCAAGGCCAGATTCAGCGTCATGCGCTCTGTAAACATCTTTTAACTGATCTTTCTTTCCTTGTAATTGAGGAACCTTAGAGTGTTTCTGATTTGATGCACAATACATCTCTGTACCTTTGTATCAGGATAGATAGCCTTGATAGCTTCCTTGAATCCAGGTAAACCATCCACAGAAGCAATAAAAATCTCTTCCACGCCTCTGGATCTTAGAAAATCGATCTCTTTAAGCCAGAACTTAGAGCTTTCATTTTCTCCTACAGTAATACTTAATATATCTTTCTTACCTTCTAGATCAATTCCTAGAATTATATATGCAGCTTTGTTTATTACCTTTCCGTTGGTTTTAACATTGAAGTGAATTCCATCGAGAAAAACAAAGGGGTAGCAGGGTTTTAAAGGTCTTGATTTCCACTGGTTAGCTTCCTCCATTACTTTATCGGTTATTCTGCTTATCTAGGTAGGAGAAAAGCTCATACCATAGATTTCTTCTAGGTGATCGTTAATATCAGTGGTGGACATACCACGCCCATACATGGATATTATCTTGTCTTCTATGTCTGAGATATCACGGGAATATTTAGGAATAACTTGAGGCTCAAAAGTTCCCTTACGGTCACGTGGAATATCCAGCTCTACTTCTCCTAGACTGGTTTTTACCTTCTTATCGTTATAGCCGTTTCTAGAGTTATCAACAGCATTGCTTCTTTCATATTTAGAATAACCTAAAGTCTCCTCCATTTCAGCTTCTAGCATAAGAGAGACCATATCTTTAAACATATCCTTCATAAGAGACTGTGCATCAGCAATATTCTGGATATCATTTTCCTGAAAGATCTTTTTAACCAAAGGATTAACATTTTTAGCTTTTCTACTCATACAAAAAACCTCCCTAATCAATAGATTATACTTCTAATGACTAGGAAGGTCATATTGAATTTACACTAAATTTGGGAAACCCTCCTATAATTAAATAGTGTGCTTCTTTTATTTTTTATTTACTTCAATTCTCATTCGGTTTAATAAATCTAATATTGTAAACTCTAATGAAGTATCAGGAACTTGAATGCTTCCCATTCTTTTTTCGTCATTTCAACAAGTATCATATCAGAGGAGATTCCTTTCTCTCTTAAGAGTTGAACATTCTCCAAAGTTTGCTTAAAACTCACATACTTTATGTGTATTTTATTCATAAAAAGACCTCCTTTTCATATCTAAGTATAACCGCACACTATTCAATTTTCAATGTCCAACGAACAAATCATCAATTGTTCCACTTAGATAAATTAAAATATCCAAAAAAAGGAATAGCTTGAAGCTATCCCTTTTCAATTATTTTATTTTTAAACAGGTTAAGAGGATATTCATAGTGATCTAACATGTACATAAGTTGTTCAATAAAAATACGGACTTAAATTTTCAAGCTACCGATTACGTCCAAAAAAATAATAAATCAAAATCGAAGAAAAACTAATGAAAGATATTCCGAAAATCAAGGTTCTTATCATCCCTGTTATATTTTCCTGTGAAATTCCATGAATAATCCAATCCCCTAAGAATAATAAACATAATAGGCAAAAAAGAAAGCCTATTGAAGCAGTTAATTTTACAATTAATGCAAGAATCCATAAAGGCCATGACACTATTAATCGTGGAAAAAAGATATCCATTATATTCGCATGCTCAAGGATATTCTTTCTTGTTTCGACATCAATATCTTTCATTTTATTATGTTGTTCTTTTAGTATCACTCTAGATGCCGGGAATAGCCCAGGATTAATTTCTTTTAATAGATTAGAATCAGACTGTATATTGAAACCCAAAAGTATCTCAGTCTGCCGGATGTTGTGAAGGTATAATTGCTTGTATTTATCATAGCTTTTAATTGTAAAGTTTTTTAAACATTTCTTTATCTCATTAGGACTTTTATCTTCGGCAATTAGTCTCATAATATTCAATAGCTCTCTATTCTCATTTGACATAGAGAATTCTTTGTTTATATAATCTTCCCATTGAAGTTTATCAATCATAAAATTTGCTTCCGTCTTACGATTTAGTTTTATTAGACACCTTAGTTTGGCAATTTTATATAATCTGCCTAAAATAATATCTTTTTCTGAAGATGCGTTAAAAATCCCAGATGTGAGACCTGCTATCAGAGAAATAATAATCCCATATATGGGCATATTATAAAAAATTCCCACTGACCCACCATATAGAATAAGTAAAAGAAACATATCTTTGAACACATAAAATATAGCTTTATTATTTACTTTTATTCGCAATAGGATTTTTTTTATTGAAAATAATTCTTTTAGTTTAGCGTCTGAAGCTAAGATAAAGTAAATAATTATAAAGATAATAATCATGGAGTTCCTAGTAACATATTGATGAAGTAAAATTCCACTTGCTTGTCTATAAGATATACCTACAATAAGGTGGTATACATAGGATGTTACTGAAAGAAATAATAATACAACTGTAACAGTCACAAATACAACAAAACCATAAATGAACAAAGGCATCACAAATGAAAGAAAGGGGATAATAACATAAGTCGAGGCAAAGTAATTAAATCTAGACTCTCCGAATTTTTGGTATCTCTCCCACTCAGAAAAGCCTCTTTGCCGTTCCCCTCTTTTAAGTGAAATTAGGTAAGTTGGTCCAATCCAAATAAAAATAGTTATTAGGATTTCATTTAACTGAAACGAGAGTGTGAGCCAGGCTGCAAGTAAGAATGCTATTACTGGGAGTAAAATATCGATTATTAGAACTCTTAATCGAAATATTTTATTACCTCGCTCTAATTTAGAATACAGTTTAAAAGCGACCTTGGGATTTGATATTTCCAGCTTAGAGGCTTTTTTATAATATCTAAAATACTCTCCTTCTTCTTTGTCTACCTCATAATTTTCTTTTATATGGTTATTTTCATAGCAACTAATCTGTTCTTTACTCGCCTTATAATTTCTTTTAAATTCTACCTGACCATTTTCATAGTAGCTAACTACTTCTATTTCCTGCTTACCAGCCTTATAATTTTCTTTCCACCTTATCTGACCATTTTCATAGTAAGCAACATATTTTCCGCATGGCTTTCCTGTTTTATAATTTCTTGCTTCTTTTATCTGACCATTTTCATAGTAACAAACACATTTTCCTTCTAGCCTTCCCTCCTTATAATTTTCTATTGCTTCTACCTTTCCATTTTCATAATAACTAACTAAAGTTCCTGTATATGGTTCTTTTTCACCTGTTATATAAGCAATTCCATCTCTATTTTCTGATATTAAAAATAATTCAACTCTCTGTTTTATACTGGTCATTTTCTACCTCTCTATAGTATTTAGTTTAATGATCCCCTACAAGAGAAGTTTTTCTTCCCTTATGAGTCATACTACATATCATACAAGTATGGTGGCTTTATACTTTAAAGTGTAACTTTGTTTTATTATTGTATCTATTTAAGGGGGCTTCTACTAATTCTAGCTTCTCCCTTAAAAAAATCACTTAGCTAATAATTATATTTTTCTTTTAGTTGACCATTTTCATCATAACTAACAGATTCTCCTTCTCGCTTTCCTGCCTTATAATTCCTTACTTCTTTTATCTGACCATTTTCACAGTAATAAATATATTCTCTTTCTTTCTTGCCTTCCTTATAGTTTATAGTCAAGCTCATATCGCTATTTTTATAATACCAAATAGATTTTCCATCAAGGTTCCCTTCCTTATAATTCCCTTTCCACTTTATTTGTTTATTTTTATAATAGGTAACTAGGATTCCTGTATATGGTTTTTCTTTATTTATCAGATAAGTAAGCCCATTCCTTTCTTGTGCTTTAGAAAATAATTCTGCGTTTTCTTCTGATATAAAAAATACAAATACTATTGATACCAAAAATAAGCCAAATAATATCTTCTTCATTTTGTTCTCCTTAATAAATAAATTTTTATAATAAATTATTCTAAAAAAAACATAAGACTACCTTTATTTAGAATAAATTTTCTAAATAAAAAAAGACTAGGCCTAGAAGCCAGGTCTTTTCCTCTTAAATACTTTCTCTACTCTCTATCAGCTTCTTAAACTCCTCTAATCCCGTCGTTTTTAATACATAGTCCTTCACCATCCTGTTTTGAGCTTCTTTAAATGTTTCTCCTACTTCTTGGATAACAGGCCTCACTTACTACTCATTTATAAAAAGTACTGCTGCTGCATCCTTATAAAACTTTACTTTTTCCTCTTTCCAGTTATTTACTTTTTGCTTTACTCCTTCAAAGCTCTTATTTCGATTTTAAAGGCCTCATATGACTTCCTCTTAGTATACTCAAAACACCTCTTCCCTTAACAGATCGATTTTACTTTTACTTCCCCCAGGATTTCCCACTGGCCAAGGTCCTCTATAGACAACATTTTTTCATTTTTTCCCCTCTGGCGGTGGCGGATGATTTTTTTTGTCACACGTACAAAGCCCGCGCTGACCTCGCCACCTCATGAGTTATATCTAGGCTCACAGTACCTTTTGCTTTCCCCAGTTCCTTCTTTTCCTTCTGACCTGGTTAAAACTCTTCAATTGAACTAAAGTAGATCTTCTTTAAAGAGAAACAAAAAAGACCAGAATTCAATCCAGTCTTTCTTTTTATTAACTCTCTCTTATTTTTTATTTCTCTCATATCTTTGTCTAACTTTAGACTCAGAAAAGATTTCTTTAACTCTTACTCTCTGAATCTTTTTATTTAGTATTGCATAACTATTAGCTGATAACATAAGTTCACCTCTCTATTTTTTCTCTTAAAGTTCTTAATTCTATTTCAAATCTTTCTTGTAAATATCTAAGAAAAGGGATAAGAAAAGGATAAAAGTGCTTTAAACAAACTCCATAGTGTTACATAGTTCGAAATTTTATTTTTTTGAGTGTTTTTCAAAAGTCATAATACTTTCTATCCCTTATTAATATTAGGCTAAAACTCTTTTATCCCTCATTTTTTTGTCATGATGCTAAGGGCTACCAATTTTCTCTTCAATTGAGTCTAAAAACCATTCCAAAATAGGTGTCTTTTCCACAAACCAGGAACACAATTTCATTTCTTTTTTTGCTATTTTTCTTCTCTTGTATTTGTCTTGTTTAGTCCCTTCAAGCTCATCACAACTTTTTAGCAGCTCCTCCCTGCTCCAAAAGGAATTTCCCTCCTGGCCACATCTAAGTGTTAATAACCTTGATACCCTGTTCCTTGGCCATTGCCTGGCTATCATCTTCATTTGGTTCTTTATCAAGTAGAGTCTTTGTTTTTTAAGCTTCTCAAACCTCTCATTAGTCAGTCCCACTTCATTAACAAGTTCACTCCAGTAGTTTGAATTAAATCCCTCAAAGATTTCCAGGTACTTATCCAGGTAAATCTTCCCGAACCTCTCTTTGAGAACAGGCCATTTTATCTGAAATTCAACCCGTACTAGGTTTCCCTTCTCCAGGAAGACCTTCTTCCTTTTAGCTGCCTCATAGGTTTTGTTGTAGATTATCAGTCTTTTATTTCCTCCCGGGGATCTTGCAGTGAGTATATAGGTAAACCCAAGGACCTCAAAATCAAATATCCCCTCATAATCAAATTCTGATAATCCCAGGCGTCCCTGGGCTTTTTTCTCATGGTAGTAGTCCAGGGAAGCTTTTCTTCCCAGGGCATCAAAGGTATAACTATGACGGTTTTTAGCCCATCCACTTAAAAAGGTGTTTAATAAGATATCCCTCATTATCTCCCTATTAAAAAAATGCACCCCATCACAATAAAGCTTCAGATCTTTATTCAGCTCTATTCTTTTTAAGTAAGCCTTACTCAGGTCTATCTCTACCCCTATCTTCGATTTAAGATACCTCTGAAGGGCTCTGAGAGCCTCTTTAAATTCACTTCCTGTGGTTATTCCCTTTATATTACTTCTATATAGCAGCTTACTGGGATTAAACTCAAAGCTAGACCAGAAGTTACCATATATAACCCCTGTCCTGATCCGCACAACCCTATCGTGCTTTAACTCCAGGAGATCTCCCTCATAGCTTATTCCTTCCCTTTCAACTCCTATTTTGATTCGATCTATTCCCACCATAACAGCACCTCCAAAAAAAGAAGGGGAAGCCTTTCCGCTCGCCCCTCTAAGTTAAATTTAAATTTTTTTAGCTTACTTGTTGATTGTCTTTAAATCCTCTTCATTTTTAAGCTTATATTTTCTATTATGAAGTTCGGCAATCCGCTCCCCGTTTTCATGTTCTATTCTCTTCTTCATATTCATTTCACTTAACTCATCTATAAAAGCCACCGCTTCTTTTTTCCTTTGTTCTAAACTTTTCATTAGTAATACCTCCTTATTGATTCTTACCTAGATAAAATCTTAATGATACAGGACCACCATAAAATCCTTTTTGAAGCTCAATTGCATCATTATTGTAATAAGATACGTCCACACCATCCAGATACTTTAAAATCATCGAGGATACTCCTATCTTATCCTTCATATTAAAAGAATCTACTAGCCTTCTTAAGGATTCATGTCTCTTTCTCTTATCTTCCATAAAATCGCAAAGATCTTTTAGAGCTTTCAGAAAGGCTTTCTCTAAAGGTTCTTTCCCTTCTTCAAACTCTGTAACTATCTTTTCTCTCTCTTCCTTTACCAGCTCCCTTAACTTAAAGAGGTCAACCTTTACGGGTTTCATTTCCTCAATAGCCTTTATTTTTCTCCTATAAAATTCCTCCTCATTTTTAGAAGTGGTATACCCCTCAATATCATCTACCCTTAATTTCTCCTCGGTCTTCAGTTCTGCAAGCTGTAAGGCTTCTTTTAACTTCTTTACTTCTTCAGTTCTTTTGTGATTTTCTCCATAAAAACCATTCATAAGGATCTTTATTTCTCTGAAATCTTCATTTGGATTGCTTATATCAAACATTTAATCACTCCTTCTATTACAGTCTTTTTTTGTTTGTTGAAATCCTGGTTCTTTTATTTTTTATGGTTAACTGACTTAACTTATTTAAAAGAACATTGTTTTCCAGTTGTCTCTTCTTCAACTCAAACATATGGTTCTCCCCCTTTCAAATATCATTTTTTTACATTCTTCCTCCTCAGTAGTTCTTTTTTATTCTTACTTAGAATCTTATTTATCTGTCCCGGCTTCTTCTTAAACATCTTTTCCCTCCCTCAGGCTCACTAAAGTCTCTGAGGAGTGAAATCTTGTTGTATATGCTGCCTGGCAAGTTTTGCACTTATAGTACCTGGATCTGAAGGTTCCGTAGAGAGCTTTGGAGCTATATGCTGTATTCTTAGTATTGCAGTTTGGACAATTCAAATTTATCCCCCCTGGATTAAATAAATTCTCTAAAATATGTGATATACTCAGTTTAGAATTACTCCTATAGGTATCTTTGGTCGGACTTCTATAGGTGATAGTTCTTTATGATTAAGGCAGCTGTTAGACCCTTTATATCTTTAATTTCGCGGTTAAACATATAAAGTTCTCTAAGGGCTGCTTTTACTGCTTCCTGGGTATACTTATGTTCAAAGATCTCTAAGAAGTTTATATATTCATAGCTTTTCTCCTCCAGCTTAGAAATAGCCCTGGAAACATGAATATTTTTTCTAACCTTAGCTAGCTCTTTTTCCATTAGCAACCTCCTTTAGCTGTTCTACCTCCAATTTCCCTAAATCAATGATAGTATTTAGCAACTTCAAACCTGTTTTAAGCCCCTCAAAGTAAGCTTCTTCAACAGCCTTTAACTCCTCCTGACCTCTTAGTGAATCATAAGTATAGAACAATTTATTCCCTCCTATACTTTCTAAAAACTCACTTTCCAGATCTAAAAATTCCTTATTTGGAATTCCATTTCTCTCTAGGTACTTATCCGCTTCTCCCTCTAATAATTTTTCAATGTCCATGCCCCCTCCTTTGCGTTCTCAGGAACTATAGAGCTTACAGAGCTTCTCATCTAGCTCCCTGCTTATATGCCTGTCAAAACTAGGGCTCCCCTGGTATCTCTTGTACCTTTCTACCAGCTCCTCCCTAATCTGCTTAACCCTGTCCATGCCTAACTTGCTCTTAACAAGGCTTATCTTATCTTCCCTTGAAAGCCTCTTAGGAAGTCTCTTTTTAGGCTTCTGGGTTACCCACTCATCCTTTAAAGCTTTAACTATCGCCCCCTCTCCCATCTCATTTGTTTTCACGTATTCTAAAACCTCTCTAAGTCTGTCATAGGTCGGACTTAGAGCCAGTATGTTTTTAACTGTTCCCTTGGTGATACTCTCAAAACCACATTCTTTGAAAATCTCTTTAATATAATTTTTATAATTACTGCTTTCCAGATTTTCCCTAGTAGTAGTTTTATTAATAGTTTTATTGTTATTAGTTTTAATAGGGTCGACATTTTCGACTCCGAGGAAGTCGACGTTTTCGACCGGTAGATCAGAAAGTTTCGACTGGTCGACGTTTTCGACTTCAAGGATTTTTCCTTCCTCCTCTTCCTTATTTTGAGGGATCCTTATCTCCAATTCCATTTCAATTTCTTCAGTAGGCTTTTCCTCTAATTTTCCAATATAAAAAGTATCTGACTTATACTTGGTTTTAAATATCTCTATTAACCCAACTGATTCTAGTTGCTTCTTACAGGTTATGATGGTGTCCTTAGACTTATTTAAGATTTTTGCCAGTGTTTCTACAGAAAACTTCACAAAGATTTTCTTATCCTCATCAAACCACCCATTCTCCAGAGAATGATTTAGTTTTTCGCATAAGATTCCATATATAATTTTTGAAGTGTCTGAAAGAAGTTCCTCGATAACAGTAACCTCTTTTTTAACCTTCCTTATAGTTTTTATCTTCTTAACTTTCTTCTGGTAATAGGGATTATTAAACAAGTTTTTTTGCAGTGGGTAAAACCCTCCGTTCCCTAAGTCAGAAACTTTATAATATTTCATTTTGCCTCCTTCTGATTTACCCTAATTTCCTCTTTAGGTATTGGATCTACTTAGCCTCTCTCTACTACTTTTCGAGCCTCTTTATAAGGTTTTCTTCCATCATCCTTTTCTCTACTTCTGAGCTTTCCATCCTGGACAACTCAAGGGCTTTACTGGTAAACTTCACCATGTAGTCCCTGGTGCTGTCGCTCTGCTCCTCAAAGAAGGTTTCCTTCTCTTCCAGTTCAGCTACATTACTAAAGAACTTCTCATCATGCTCCTTGGAGTCCTTGCTTATTTGAGTTCCTACGCTTAGCAGTTCCATAGGAACACCATTCTTTAGCAGTTCCTCCAGGAAGGCGTCTAGCCTCTTCTGGTAGCTCCTGCGCATATCCTTGTGCCACTTTGTATTCTTAAAACTCTTCTCCCTTCTCTCATCATCTAGCTTATCAATTACAACTTCATTTCTAAGACACTCCTCTAGGGTCATAAACCGGCACTGGTTATTCATACTCCTTTCAAGCATCTTAGAGAGTGCTCCTTCTGTTCTTCCCATGACACTCCTCCTTATTATTATTTTGCGTTTACGCAACTAAGTTTTGAAAAAAATATTAGCTTTTTTAATAATGATTTCTTTTTTTTCGGGGTTTTTCATTGCTTGCTTCAGTCCCCATCTACTTTTATATCCAAATATTCCAGGCAGTTCAGTTGATATTTTCAATCCTTTCACTATAGCTAATGCTTTCAGATCCTCAAAAGTATTAATTTCAATCTTCATTTGACACCTCCATTACAATTATACATATATTTTGCAAAAACGCAATAAACGAATTAAAAAAGAGCTGTTTAGCTCTTTGATTCATCTTCTTCAAAAAGTGTCATTAATAGCTTTTCAGCTAATGACCTTTTACCAATAGGTAGATTGTCAATCAAACTATAAAGGGGATCTAACTTTTTTTTACTCACGTTCTGATCGGTTATTCCAATAACCTTACCACAACAAACGATACTTTCACTTAGGATTTCTTTGTCTGAGTACTTAGGATTATCACTAGAAAGAAAATATTTACCTTCTTTTTTTTCTAACCTTTTTACAACACATTCTCCAGTAACTTTATGTAAAAATACTCCAACATCACCAGAATTGACTTCCACTTCTTTTTTGACGATGATATATTGTCCATCTTTAAAAGTTGGTTCCATGCTATCACCATCAACTTTAACACTTACAAGATCACCATTAGTTTTAGGGAAATAAGTACTTCCTATAGGATCAGAATCAGCAAGACATCCCAAACCAGCACTAGCAGAAGAATAAAGAGGGACTTTCATTAAATTATGATTTTCTTCGTATGGACATTCTCTATCAATAAATCCTAATTCCTTGAAAACTTCGATGTAATCAAGACCATAAATTTTACAAAGAGCCTTAATAACTTTTGCATCAACAGTTTTGACCTTTCCATTTTCATATCTAGATATATTACTTTTGTCGATTATAAGGTCATAATCAGCTTTTAAAGTTTCTTGGACAGCTTCTAAACTGTAACCTTTTTCTTTTCTTTTAGTTTTTAGTTTATCAAAAATGTTATTCATATGTTCCCTCCAACTTTGAAGCTCTATGTTATTTTACTATATTTTTTTTGCATCTTTGCAATATTAATGTTGCGTTTTCACAATAAAAGGAGTATATTATTACTGAAGTTTTATTGCGTTTTTGCAAAAGGAGGTAATGGTGAAGTTTAATACTCTGAAATCTAAAGCTTCAAAGTATATAGTTAGTTCTCTAAACCTTACTAGGTTAGGAAGGCAAAAGTTTATTAGTCAATGGGGAGTTGTTAAATTATCATATAAAAACAACCTCATGTGGGTACAACTCTTAGATAGAAAGGTTTCTATTATTTTGGAAGATCGTAATGACCTTTTAAGTTATGTGGAGGAAACAATAATAGAACTTATTCCTTATGACATTATAAATGAAGAAGTTCAATATAAAATATTTTAATAGGGGGCATTATGGAACTAAAGGATTGCAATGTGATTTTGGAGAAGATTAAAATATTAGCTTCTAAGATGGAGGAAGATAAGGGTGCAAGAAATAAAGAGAGTAGCCGTATATATAAGGGTTAGTACTACTATGCAAGATGAGATAGGCAGCCTTGAAATACAGAAGAAAAAAATGCTCTCTTACTGTAAGGAACAAAACTATGAAATTTTTGAAGTATATGAAGATATTATGTCTGGAGCTTCAAGTAAAAGAAAAGCTTTTAAGAGGCTTGAGACCATTCTTTCCTTAAAGCAGTTCGATGCAGTAGTGGTTTGGAGCTCAGACAGACTTTCAAGAAATCTTCTCACCAGGTTGATCTTTCTTAATGAGCTTACTAAACATGATATAGCCTTCATAAGCGTGACAGAGCCTCAATTATCAACTACAACCCCAGAAGGAAGACTTATGCTGAATATAACAGGTGCTATAGCAGAGCATGAAAGGGTACTTATATCAAAGAGAACCAGATCTGGTATGTATAAGAGAGCTGAAGAAAATAAATATCTGGGTGGTTCTATTCCTTATGGTTACAAGGTAAATGATAAAGGAGAATTTATAGTAGATCTCCTGGAGGTAGATGATGTTAAAAGGATGTTTAGACTTATAAAAATCCATAGAAGCGCAAAGAAGGTCTCAGAGCTTATGGGTATTAATTATCATACCTTACTAATGAGGTTAAAGCATCCTATCTATGCAGGTGGAAGAACTTACGGAAAGCGGCCTAAAGATGTTTTCACAGGGAAGAGAACTACAAATGATAAGCATTTATTAGTATGGGATGTAATAGAGCCTATTATCTCTAAGGAAGAATGGAAGGAAGTCCAGGATATATTAAGCAGTAACCAGAAGAAATTTGCTACAGGTAAGATAAATAGAAAATATCTTTTTTCCGGGATGATAGTTTGTAGTTGTGGTGGGAAGCTATTTGGTAATATGCCTAATCGAAAAAAGATGATAGAGTATTACAGATGTGATAATTGCGGTAAAAGGTTAAATATGAAAAAAGTAGATAAAGTAATAATCGAAGGTATATTCAAAGATGAAAAGATTAAGCTGCTTAATTCAGGAAGTATAAAAGAAATAGACTATTATAAAGAGATAGAAGAATTAGAAAAGAAAATTAGGGAACTGGAAGATAAGAAAGATGATTTTATAGAGCTGTTTAATGATGGCCTTATAAAGAAGGAAAAGCTAAAAGAAAGACTCAATAGATTGAATACTTTAATAGAAGCTGACAATAAGGAACTAATAGATCTTAAAGAAAAAATATTAAAACTCCAGAATACAAACTTCGATGAAGATAATATGGAGATGTTACGAAAGATCCTAGAGAGCGATACAGATAAATACAATGCTGAGATAAGAGAAATCTTAAACCTTATAATTAGAAGGATCTATGTACATGATTATTCAGGGTATGAAATAGAGGTTAAGCTATAAATAAAAAGAGCTTTTAAAAAGCTCTTTTTGTTTGGTTAACTGAAGGATATTTTTACTCTGAGAGAGAGGCTGAAATTATTATTATGGTATTAGCTTATATAAAATCTATTTTAATCGGTTAAAGATGTTATTACCTTGAAAAATAACCTTCAAGCCTAGATAAAAGCATAGAATAAATTATATATTTGTTCTGACACTAAGTTTTTATATAACTATTTATTGACATAAAAAAAGCCCTGAAATAAATCAGGGCTTTTTTATCCGCTAGAATCAAGTAAAATTGTTTTTAAAATTCTTTCCCAACCTTCTTATCGAAATTTTCTTTTGTCATAATCTCTAAGTTATCAGTTATAAATTGAATAGTATTAAAAAATACAAAAGGTAATGCTAGTCCAAAAGTAATAACTAGTAAAAGTAAATTGACAAGAGAAAATTTTAAAACATCCAAAAATGAAAAATCAAAATTAATTTTGTAATTCATAAAAGATCACCCCTTTAATTTTTATTAGAATTTTAACATTTATTTAAGGAGAATTTCAATAATAATTACGACTTTTCTGATCTACGATAGTATTCCCTGATATATTTAGTTTTAAATGTACAGAAATACATTTAAAGGAACAAATCTTTATTTGTTCCACTTAAAATTGTCATTTAATAAATCTCAACAAATAAAATTTCAAGACGATTTTTAAAATTAATTCCATATTAAATAAATATTGAGACAGCTATTAATGTTTGCTATAATGCTCCCAAACATAGATTTTTATAAAAAAATGATGTTATGATTTTTTACTATTGATTATATTAGTGTTTTATATTATATAAAACACACTGGAGGTTTTGCCACATGATAAAACGAATCGTTATTCCACCTTATGATCAGTATGATCTATCTACATTTGTTATTACAAATGATCTTGTACATATTGGCCACTTTGGAGGTTATGGTACTAAAGAAGGTACTTTGCTAACAACCATTGAAGAACAAATGGAACAGACACTGAAGTACCTTGAAGAATCATTAAAAGAAATTGACATGAGTCTTCAAAATATAGTTAAGTTAACAGTTATACTTAAAAATATAGAAGATTTTCATGGAATGCACAGCATTTGGGAAAAGAACTTTGATAAAGATCAATATCCGGTAAGAACAGTAATAACTTCAGACTTTGTAAGTGACAAGTGTTTAGTTCAGGTTGAAGGAACAGCCTGCTACAAATAAATCTATTAGTTTTAGATATTAAAAACATAATTTTCTTATCTGTAAAATAGCTGAGGCTTGTCTTTAGCTATTTTTTATTTACCAGAACAATTCATCATTTGTACTTATAAATTCAACCTATATAAAAAAGGAGTAGTTAATAACTACTCCTTCTGAATCTACTTATCTTTAAATTATTTACCCACGAGGTTGTGGGGGAATTCATGGCGCCCCCAGCAGGAATCGAACCCACAACCCTCTGATCCGAAGTCAGATGCTCTATCCAATTGAGCTATAGAGGCGCGCTATTGTTGACCTAACCTCAAATTTGAAGTTTTTGGTTCAGTACAAATACTACATTATTCACTGGAAGATGTCAAGGGATTGTTTTTAAGGGTCTATTATTTAGGGTATAGGGAAGCTTTTCTTATTAGGTCAATAAAAAGATAGAAGGAATTTTAGTGTTAAGTCAGAAAAAGAATTAACATCAGATTTATTAATAAACGACACTTTTAAACCTTAAATTTATTTTAAGGTTAATTTTGAGTTGGAGGAGATTATTGAGTATAATTGATATTGTCACATAAAATGTATACATGAAGGGAGGATATATGGCAGTGAAAAAACTGCAGTCTTTGACAAGAGTATTTAATGAAGGTTTTTCAGGGATAGTGGATATTTCCGGTAACCTTAAGATAGAGATAAAAAACCTCATCTCAATCACCTTGCTTCTCCTCCCCTTGATCTGTGTAACTTCCATGGGAGAGGAACCAATAAATGTATTATTTCTTTCCTCCTTTGAGAAGGGGATTCCTGCTTCAACAGCCCTTGAAAGAGGGCTTATCAGGACGTTTGACACAAATTCTCAGAAGGAGAACCTCTACTTTGAGTATATGGACTCACAGAAGCTGGAGCACGACTCCTACGGCTTCTACAAGGAATATCTCAAGGGGAAGTATTCAAATATCAAGTTTGACTACATTATCTGTTGGGGCTTCAACTCCATAGAGCTCCTAACCTCCCAGAGGGATATCTTTCCAGATTCCAAGAGGGTTTTACTTGAGGGATCTAAGGGGTTGCCCAAAGAGGAAGGTATCCTTGAGAGGGACCTGGTAATAAAATCTGTACCCGATTACTCTGCTACAGTTGAAGAGATCCTGAGAATAAGGGAAACGGAGAAGATCATCGTTATAGGTACTTCAGGCAAGGTAGGTCAAAATCGGGTTAATATATTAAAGGGGGTTATAGAGAAACTATCAAGGGATATAGAGGTGGAGTATCTAATAGATAGAAATATCTACGAGATATCCAAGGAGCTCACAAAGGCTGGGGATGGGACCATAGCCTTCTACCTCCTGATGTTTTCCGACGGTTTTGGAGAGAAGCTGACTCCCTATGAGGTCTCTGAAATAATATGCAGAAACTCAAGGATTCCTGTATTCAGCTTTTGGAAGGTGCTCCTGGGAAGTGGTATTGCAGGGGGATATCTCATCAGCTTTGAAGTTATAGGGGAGGAGATAGGGAGGGTTATCTTTTCAGGAGAGGGTAATAACTACCAAGAGATATTTCCCATGAGTGCCGCCTATGATTACAGGGCACTAGAGAAGTGGGATATCGATGAGGAAAGGATTCTTCCCACTGCAAGGATAATAAATAAGCCGCCTTCTTTTTTTCTAAGGCACAGAGTGGGAATTTTTGTCCTGCTGCTGACTATCACCTTTATTATAATAGTTTCCTGCCTGGTTTACAGACAGCTTCTCATGAAGGAAACAAATAAAAAATTCAAGGAACTCTATGATGAGATAAAGAGAAAAAATCAGCAGCTAAACATACTCTCGGAGATAGATCCCCTCACAGGCTTAAAAAACAGAAGGGCTATCCACAAGGACATTAAAAATGAGATGAAGAGGAGTTCCAGGTATGGTACACCTATGAGCGTATTACTGATGGATGTGGATTACTTTAAAAGGATAAATGATACCTATGGGCACAGTGTAGGGGATAAAGTCTTATCCGAGCTCTCTCAGCTGTTAAGGGAAAATGTAAGGGCAACAGACAGTGTGGCCAGGTGGGGTGGGGATGAAGTTTTAATCTTAGCTGCCAATATCGATCTTCAGGAGGCCATAAAATTTGGTGAAAAACTCAGAAGGAAGGTAGAGGAGTTTGACTTCACCGGTATCGGAGGACTCACTGTGAGTATAGGAATCTCCCAGCGCAAGCCGGGAGAGCCCTTCAATAAATTATATGAAAGAGTGGATGAAGCTCTGTATTCCGCTAAAAAAAGTGGAAGAAACACCCTTGGGCATTAACTTATAAGGAGGATTATGCAGAGGACTTAGTCCCCTTTTCCTGCTTACTGAAAAGAATTAAGCTTCCCATGGAGAGAACGGTTACTCCCACTATAATTCCTATCATTATATAGTCTGCCAATAGCATAGCAATACCTCCTTGCTTAAAAAATGTCTTACAAAGGTCCTTCTTAATGCTATGATTTTCTCATAAATTTAGATCCTCTTCCCGACTATTGTCGTTTTTGAAGGGATTATTCTTGACTTGGGAGAAAAGGAATTGTATCCTTGTAGTAACTACAGAGAAGTGGGAGGGGATGAGGGAATGGATTCAAGAAAAGATATTTTGTGGAACGAGGAGGAGAGGGTTCAGATAGGGCTCTACATAGACCTTCTCAAGGGAAGGAATATAAATCACTATAAGAAGGTGACCAAGGCTATCTCCGACGGGATGGAGAAGCCGGTGCAGGATCTGGTGAGGGAGATCTTCAGAAGGGCCAGGATAGAGAGAAATATAGTCATGGAAAGATTAGATTAAAGGAGGAGGGATATCAATAGATATCCCTCCTCTTAAGTTTACAGGCTACTTCACCTCTATGAGGTCAGCTGCATCTACCTCATCCCACTTGGTGGCTCCAGTCCACCTGGATACTATAACTCCCCTCTCATCTAGAAGGAAGGTGGTGGGAGTCCTTCTGAGACCATAGGTTCTGGTATTTTTTCTTCCCCTGTCAAAGTACACAGGGATATCCTTATCCAGCCCGGTTTCCCTCAGGTAGGTGTTCAGTACTCCCTCATCTTTATTTACGGCAATAAAGATGATATTCATCTCCTCACTGCTTCTGGAGTAGAAATCCTTAAATCCTTCTATCTCCTCACGACAGGGAGGGCAGGTAGACTGCCAGAACTTGATGAGGGTATATCTACCACTTCTTATATCGTCCAGTCCCTCAAGGTTTAATGGGAAAGCCATATTTCCCTCATTGAATCCAAGGGTTACACCTGATGATGGGGCCAGGATAGAGATCAGCAGGAAAGTAAGACAGATTAACTTTTTCACAGTAAAGCCTCCTCTTTTAGATATAAATTACCTGAATATTATACCCTATTTTCTACTGTAATGGGGTAAGGATTATTTCAAATATAAATCCTGAGTGGACAAATAAAGAAATTTATAGTATAAAGTTAATATTAAGATGAAAGGCAGGAAGATTATGAATATAGTGGATAGGATGTATCTGGATACATATAGAGAGATAAGGGATGAGGGGATCTCAGATGAGGGGCAGGAGGTGAGACCCAGGTGGTCGGACGGAACACCAGCCCATACCAAGGCTTTATTTGGAAGGGTTCACAGGTATGATCTGAGTAGGGGCTTTCCCATCCTCTCCCTCAGAAGGATAGCCTGGAAGACAGCCCTGGATGAGATCCTCTGGATCTGGCAGAAGAAGTCCAACAGGGTAGCAGACCTGGGAAGCAGGATATGGGATGCCTGGGCCAACTATGAGGACGAGGAGGGCTATGCTACCATAGGAAAGGCCTATGGGTATCAGCTGGGAAGAGAGATAGAGTTTCCAGAGGGAAGGATGGACCAGGTGGACAGGGTCCTCTACCTTCTTAAAGAGGATCCCGGCAGCAGAAGGATAGTCACCAATATATTCAACCACGATGATCTGGGAGAGATGGGGCTTCAGCCATGTGCCTATGGAACCAATATCTCGGTAAAGGATGGAAAGCTCAATATGGTACTCATCCAGAGGTCGGGGGATTTCCTTACAGCGGCGGGACCAGGATCCTTCAATGTGGTACAGTACGCCCTGCTCATGCATATGTTTGCCCATGTATCTGGACTAGAGGTGGGGGAGCTTCTCCATGTGGTGACAGATCTTCACGTATACGACAGGCACTTTGATGTGATAGATAGGATGATAGATCATAGTAAAGACAGTGGGGAGAAGGAGCTGCCGAAGCTTAAGATAAAAAGAAGGGTAGAGGACTTCTACGACTTTAAGGTGGAGGACTTTGAGCTTGAGGGGTATGAGACTAGCTACTCCACAGGAAGGATAGAGGTAGCAGAATAGAGAGATTAATGAGGAGTAGGCAAGTTACAAGAACTTGCCTACTCCTCATTTTTAAAGAAAATATGTGAAGCTATTTGAGGAAAGCAATAAAAAAGGCAGCCTAGGCTGCCTTGGATAGCTGAATCTCAGATATTTTGCCCTTGTTTTTAAGGGACTCTGCCAGATACACGAAAGGTGTGTCGAAGAATGCCACTACCCACTTCATGATATAGGTTGTCCAGAAGATCTCCCAGAGAACCTCTGTAGGGAACACTCCCCAGAAGGCAAGGACTGTGAAAACTCCGTTATCTAAAAACTGACTTGTCATGGTACTCAGGTTGTTCCTGATCCATATATTCTTTCTTCCGCTGAACCTTCTCTTCCAGAAGGCATATGCCCACACATCGTGCTTCTGGGAGATACCATAGGCAGCCAGACCTGCAAGGACAATTCTCGGCATGAAGCTGAATATGGTCTTAACAGCATCGTAGTTGGCCATCCCCTCAGTTACCTGGGTAGGGGCAAAGGCCACAGCTATCTGCATGATCAGCGTCATGGAGATGAGGGAGAAGAATCCTATACCAACAGCCTTCTTGGCATCCTCCTCACCGTAGTTTTCCGAGAGAATATCTGTAACCAGGAATCCGCTGGCATAGACGATATTTCCAAGGGTGGTTCCAAAGCCGAAGATATCCACAAGAAGCACCACCTGGATATTGGCTATAATTACCGAGATAGGTATCCAGCAAAAGAGCCCTATCCTTCCATACCTTTTATAGGCAAACAGGATACATGCAAAGTTTACTATAAGCATGATAACCCAAAGCATCTCATTTCTCATACTTCCTCCTTATTGTTCGAAGACCCCCAGGTCCTTGTTATCCAGAAGTATCTCCACCCTGCTGTCATGAGCCAGGTGTCCGAACTCCTCTACAAACCACTTAACCAGTTCTTTATCCTGCTTTACAGGGGTTCCATTATCTATAAATACATTTACAGTGATGGACTTAAAGTACCTAAGTCCCATCTCAATATCCCTACGGATCATTTCCCTGCTCTGCCCCTCTATACACACCAGAAGGCAGGCTGAGTAAAACTCCTCACCCAGAACCTTGTACTCCTCCTCCCTGAGGGAGAAGTTCTTTCCCAGTCCCTGGATCCTGAAGTTATCATCAAAGGTTTCCAGACCTATCCTAAATCTGATCTCGGTTCCTTTGAAGAACTCCCTGATCTCTGGAAGCCTCTTGATATATCCATAGTAGGCCTCAAAGTAGAGGGTCTTGATCCCTTTCACAGCTACAAGGTCCCTTATGGCACTCAGGGTCTGGTGGGGTAGCTCAAAGACCGACCCGGAGTTTATAACCTCCAGGACATCCATATCTCCTCTGACCTCTCTCAGGGCATCCTCATTGACTGCCACAATCTCCTCACGGTCTGTGGAGTTATCCTCTATATAGTTACAGAACTTGCACTTGCCATAGCTGCAGGGGAAACCCTTGAGAAGGACGATCTCCCTTCTGTTTCCCGTCTCTATCCTGCTGTATCTAATTCCCATGTATTCACCTCAATTTTGTTAAATAAAAAAGGCAGGAAAAACCTGCCATAAATTTCCATACGAAAATGGGGATAATTATCCCAATGGCCTAGTTTTTTAAAGATGGAGGGTTACGAACATCTACCACCCAGGGTGGTTTTATATAGTTTACCGAATGATTTTACTACAAAAGTCAAAGAATGTCAATGGGAGGGTCTGCCTACTCCTTTGATTTTTCTCCTCTATTTTGATATGATTAAGAGGAGAACCCTTATGGTTTTAGTAGATAAAGGTATTGTAAGAAGGGGGGAGAAAGTATGAAAAAGATTATAGTGGCAGCACTACTTCTTGCGGCTATAGGGTGTTCCAGAGCTCCTATAACAGGGAGGTCGCAGCTTCTCCTTGTGGGAAGGGATGAGGTTCTTCAGCAGAGCTATATACAGTATGATAAGGTAATAGAGGAGAATAAGGTCCTCGATAACCCGGACAGTGCCATGGTCAAGAGGGTAGGAGGGAAGATAGCCAGGGCTGTAGAGGAGTTTCTCAACAGTCAGCCTGAGTATGCCCACCTGGACGACGATTTTCAGTGGGAGTTTAATCTACTGGAGTCTGAACAGGTAAATGCATGGTGTATGCCTGGAGGAAAGGTAGCTTTCTATACGGGAATCCTTCCATATACAAGGGATGAAGAGGGACTGGCTGTGGTAATGGGACACGAGATAGCCCATGCAATAGCCGACCACGGAAGGGAAAGGATGAGTCAGGAACTTCTGAAGCAATACGGGGGATCCACTCTGGCCCAGGTGTTTGAGACCAATGCCGTAGAGGGAGCGGAGTTATTTATGGAGGCTTACGGGGCAGGAAGCAGCCTTGTTACTCTAAAGTACAGCCGTGACCACGAGAAGGAAGCGGACAAGCTGGGACTTATCTTTATGGCCCTTGCAGGGTATGACCCCAATGAAGCGGTGGACTTCTGGGAGAGGATGGCAGCAGACAAGGATGGAGAACCGCTGGAGTTCTTCAGTACCCACCCAAACAGCGCCACCAGAATTCAGCTCATAAGGGATTATATAGTTAGCGATGAATTTAAAAAGTATACAAATTAGGAAGAGGTGTAGATAGTAGTATGTTGGAAATATATTTTGTAAGACATGGTGAAACAGAATGGAACTTAAAGGGGATGCTTCAGGGGAAGCAGAATTCACCCCTAACTGAAAAGGGAAAAGCTCAGGCTGCAAAGCTGGGAGAGGCACTGAAGGATGTGGAGTTTGACGGTATCTACTCAAGTCCCATGGGAAGAGCCAGCCTTACAGCAGAGATAATAAGGGGAGAGAGGGAGCAGGCCCTCTTTACAATACCAGCTCTGAGGGAGATGTCCTTTGGAGATATGGAGGGACTTTCCAAGAAGGAGTTCCAGAAGCTTCATCCAGAGCAGTATAAAAACCTTTGGGAGGATGCTATCATCTATGACCCTACTGCTTTTAATGGGGAGACCTTTCAGGAGGTAGATGACAGGGTGATGGAGGGACTGGATCACCTGGTTAAAGCCCACCCCAATGGAGGAAGGATACTTGTAGTGAGCCACGGTATGACCCTGAAGAGCATCTTTATGCATGTATGGGGACATGGCCTGGACAAGTACTGGGAGGATCCAGTTCCTGAAAACACAAGTCTTACTATAGTTAGTTATAGAGATGGTGAGTATAGGATGGAGGACTTTTCAAATACAAGCCACCTGGACTAATAGCAGAAGACCCCTTTCGGGGTCTTTTTTATATGGAAAAAAGAGGAGAGGGACTGGAAGGGGAGAATGAGTTATTAGGAGGGGAGAAGTATGAAGATAATTATACTGATAATAACGATGATCTTTACCTTTCAGGGAGCCCTGGCAATGGAGGAGGATTTCATATATACAAACTATCACCTTGTAGAGAGGGGAGATACCCTGGAGGGGATAGCCAAGAAGTATGGAGTAGAGGTAGAGAGTATAAGGGGGATCAATGACCTTGAAAGCGACGCCATCTATGAGGGTCAGCGTCTCTACCTGGATCTGGGAGAGTATAAGGAGAGGTGGGTAAGGGTGGAACCCATGGGTGGAAGAAGGATAGAGGGAGGCAAGCGGGTAATAAGGGGAAGGTACGACCCTGTGGTTGCTGTGGAGTATAGGAGTACTCAGCCTGATTTTCTCTGGCCTCTTGAGTGGAAGGGGGTAACCAGTGAGTGGGGTTATAGAAGTGATCCCATAACAGGAAGGAAGGATAAAAAGCACAGCGGAGTGGATCTGAGAGCAGGTATAGGAACCCCGGTATATGCCCCGTCTGAGGGAGTTGTGAGGAGTGCAGGATGGATGAAGGGGTATGGACGAATAGTGATTATAGATCACGACAACGGCTACTCCACAAGGTTTGCCCATCTGGATGAGTACCTTGTAGAGATTGGAGACAGGGTTACTAAAGGGGAGATCATAGCCAAGAGTGGGAACAGCGGAAGGAGTACAGGTCCCCACCTTCACTATGAGATAAGGAGGGATGGGATTACAGTGGACCCCATGACCTTCAGGTAAAAAATTAGGATTCCTTTAAAAAAATATTGATTTTTATGGTGGTTACTGATATAATTCCTTTGAAAATAAAACTACACCTACAAAGGGGAGTAGCCGGCCTTTTTTAAAGGCAGACAGGTTCAACATACCTGGTGGAAACACCTGGACCTGTTAATAGAGGAATCTATGGCGAGACTTTTGTCAGATATGAATCTGGCAAAGGTCTCTTTTTTTTAGGGGTAGCGAACTTGTTGTAAAAGGAGAGAATTAAGATGATGTATCTACTGTTATTTGTCCTGGTAGCCGGGGTGATGATCTACTTTGCCAAGAGGCTGACGGTATCGGGAGAGGAACTTGGAGATGGCCTGGGGATGGAGGCATCATGGGTAGGAGCCCTGCTGCTAGCTTCAATAACCTCCCTGCCGGAACTGATCATAGGTGGGGGATCCTCCCTAATGGGGAACCAGTCCATGGCTGTGTCCAATATATTTGGAAGTAATATATTTAATCTTTTTATAGTTTTCCTTATGGATATATTTATTCTGAGGAACTTTATCTTTATGGGAGAGATAGATGAGGAGGAGGGGATAAACCTCTCCAAGCTTACCCTAATATTGACGGCAATCTTTATGGGAGGCTTCCTTCTAAAGGAAGTAAATCTTCTGGGGCAGAGTCCCTTTATCCTGATGATCCTTGTGATCTACCTGAAGTTCCTTAAGGGAGAGGGAGGAAGCGGAGAGAAGAGGAGAGTTTCCTATGAGGAGATAAAGAAGCCTCTGAAGGTATTTATCCTGGATTCCATAGGAGTAGTGGGGCTGGGGATAGCTCTATCTAAGATAGCGGATATAATAGCAGTGACTCCTATAATGGGGCATGTATTAGGACAGTCTATAGTAGGGGCTCTGCTTCTTGCAGTGGCTACCTCTCTTCCAGAGCTTACAGTATCCATAGAATCTGTAAGAAGAGGGAACTGTCAGCAGGCAATGGGTAATATCCTGGGAAGTAATCTCTTTAATCTGGGAACCCTCTTTGTTCTGGAGATCCTTTCTAAGGGAAGCCTCTATACTCACTTAGGTGAGCTGAATATTGGAATTCCAGTGGTTGCATTTATTATGCAGGGAGTATTTATTGGAGGCCTCTACCTTCAGAAGAGAAGAAGCTCCCTTGTAATGGGAGTTATCTATATGGCGTCGTTATACTTTGTTTTATAGTGTTAATCAAACCTACAAAGGGGAGTAACCGGCCTTAGGGCAGATAGGTTCAACATACATGGTGGAAACACCTGGACCTGTTAATGGAGAGATCCATGGTGAGACTTTTGTCAGATATAAATCTGGCAAAAGTCTCTTTTTTTATCAAATTATATAGTCGTCAGGAGGTAGGAGATGACAGTTTTAATTTTATTTTTTCTTATAGCAGGGATGATGATCTGTTTTGCAAGAAGATTAACGGTATCTGGTGAAAGGCTAGGAGATGTGCTTGGAATGGAGGCTTCCTGGGTAGGAGCACTCCTTCTGGCTTCCATAACCTCCTTGCCGGAACTCATAGTGGGGGTAAGCTCGGTTTTTCTTGGAAACCACTCCATGGCTGTATCCAATATATTCGGGAGTAATATATTCAATGTATTTATTATATTTCTCATGGATATCTTTATCCTGAGGAGGTTTATCTTTATGAGCAGTATAGACGGGGATGAGGGAAGGAAGCTGTCCAAGCTCTCCCTTGTTCTTATAGTGCTCTTCCTGGGAGGTTACCTCATGAGGGATGTAAGTGTTCTGGGGCAGAGCCCCTTTATCCTGGGAATAATCCTGCTCTATCTGAGATTTATAAGGAGTGAGGGAGGACAGGGAAGCAGAGAGAGAAGACCATTTTCCGAGATTATGGGGCCTCTAAAAAGCTTTCTTTTAGATTCCACAGGGGTGGTAGTACTGGGGATAGCTCTTTCAAGAGTAGCTGACACCCTCAGCATAACCCCCATAATGGGTTGGGTATTGGGGCAGTCACTGGTGGGAGGACTACTTCTGGCTGTATCCACATCCCTTCCGGAACTTATAGTTTCCATAGAGTCTGTGAGAAGGGGAGGGTTCCAGCAGGCAATGGGTAATATCCTGGGAAGCAACCTCTTTAACCTGGGAACCCTCTTTATTCTGGATATATTCACTAAGGGAAGTCTGTTTAGCCACCTGGGAGACTTCAATACAGCACTTCCCCTCATGGATATTGCGATGCAGGTAATATTTATTACAGGGATATGCTTCAGGAGGAAAGAGGCTTCACTTTTAATGGGAGCTGTCTATGCCATCTCCCTATACTTTATTATCTAAGGGGTTCAATAACTAAAAAAAAGGAAGGCTTTAGCCTTCCTCTTTGTTATCAAGACAAAGTATAAAATCTTTTTCACTTTCTAAAGAGAGCGAGGTACTTTCTTACCATGATATAAGAAAGTACCCAAAGAAGATCTAGGGATTCATAATTGTCTTCTAAAGTAATTACATATTTTTCGTTCCTTCGCTGGGCTCTCTACAGAGCCTGAAGGTGAATAACGGAACGGAGCATTTTTTACTGTGGAGCTCGTCGACTATGAACCCCACTTCTTGAATTTAGGTAAATAATCTCCAGTAAAATTAATTTGTATAGATCTTGGACTAAAAAGGTATTAAAAGTTTTAAGATCTATTATTATACAACTTTTTATATCATCTTAGGTTTATTTGAGTTTCCTCTTATGTCCACCTCTATAAATCTTTCTACCTCTCCCCCTCTGTGACCAGTAAGGTAGCTGGTCATATTGGCAGCGGAACATGAGTGGTTTGGTATGATCTCCACTCTATCTCCCACCTTGAGGTCTGTTTTCCCTGTGATCTTGACCTTGGCTACTTCCTCTGAAAGTCCAGCCATGAGAAGCTCAGGGTGTCCCTTTACCATTCCGAATCCCTCTGTAAGAGATGTTCCGTGGGCTCCCTTGTCCAGTCCCAGGCACTTGCTTCCACAGTCCAGGATGAATAGGTCGCTTTTAGGCTTAGAAAGGATAGTGGCCATAACTGTAAGGGAACACTCCTCCACAGTGGCAGCTCCAAGGGCGATCTGGATAGCATCGAAGAAAACATAGTTTCCAGGTCTTGAGGCATTTATAAGGTCGGATTTAACAGCTTCAAAGAATGTAGGGGTAGTACCTGTAGCCACAATCTCTGGTTTGAAGCCAGCTTCCTCCAGATTTTTTACGATCCTCTGGGTAGCCTCTACTTCAGCTTTTATAACTCCTGGAACTTCCTCCTTCCCAGACACTCCATACACCTGTCCAGTATGGGTGCAGATCCCTGCAAACTTCAGGTTGGCAAGCTCCTCTATCTCCCTTACAAGGGATGGAGCTGCTTCTGGTGATACTCCAAATCTTCCCAGTCCCGAATCGAAGATGATGAGGTAGTTGATCTCCTCCTCTCCCAGAAGGGCACTTACCTCACGAGCCCCCTCTATGCCATCTAGGGCGATGTATACCTCTGCCTTCTTGTTGAGCTCTATAACCCTCTTTATGTTGGCCACTCCCAGTACAGGGTATGCCAGCATTACCCTCTTAACTCCAGCTTTCTCCACAACAGCTTCAGCTTCGTCCAGAGTTCCAGTAAGAACTCCCGCTGCTCCAGCTTCCATCTGCATCCTTGTGATCTCTGTACTCTTATGAGTTTTCAGCATAGGCCAAAGCTGGGTATTGTTTTCATTGGCGATCCTCTGAAACCTCTCTATATTTTTCTCCATGGTATCCAGATCTAACAGAAAGCATGGGGTTGTAAGTTCCTTAATATTCATATCTCCTCCTAAATTCAATTGAATTAAATTTTATATATTAAATTTACTATGGTTGAATTATATTCAAAGAGATAAAAAAATGCAAGAAAAATTTTATAGAATTAAATTTTATTTATTGAGTTTAATTAAATTTAATTTTAATCTGGGGGAAAATTTGATATAATCAGGTGTAAAAAAGATATTCAGGAGGAACAGGTGAGTAATATAAATATAGGATCAAAGATAAGGGAGTTCAGGCTCTCCAAGGGGCTCACCCTTAAAGCCCTGGCAGAAACAGCAGGAGTCTCCTCCTCCCTCCTCAGTCAGATCGAGAAGGGAAGTGCCAACCCCTCTATAAATACAATAAAGAATATTGCAGATGTACTGGAGACCCCCCTCTTCCTATTCTTCAAGGAGGAGGTTCCAAGGGACAGCTTTATAGTAAGAAGGAATGAGAGGAGATCCATGACCTTCTCCAAGGGGGAGGGTACCTCCTATGAGCTTCTTACCCCGGACCTTTCAGGAGATATTGAGTTTATGATACTGACCCTTGAGCCGGGAACTGAGTCCTCGGGGAAGAGAAGGGAGCACAGGGGTGAGGAAGTGGCGTATATACTTGAGGGGAGTGTGAAGCTCTATCTTGAGGGAGATGAGTTCACTCTCTTTAAGGGGGACAGTGCCAGAATAAACTCCTATATGAAGCATAAGTGGAGGAATGAGGGAGAGGAAGCAGCAAAGATAATATTTGCAATAAATCCCCCTTGTTTTTAAGAAATGAAAAAAGCTGGTTTGTACCAGCTTTTTTTATTGAATAAAATATAAAATTTATTACCTTTGTCTTGATACAAAGGTATCCAAAGATCAAGTCTTCCGGCAATTGTCTTTATAGGCAATACAGGTTTTACATTGCTCTCCTGGGCTCTCTACAGAGCCTGAAGAAGTTAAACGCAATGAAGTAAGGTATTTAATGTGAAGCAGGACGACTGCCTGCAGACAGCCATATCAATTTAAATGCTTAATAAATGTGTTTGCAGAGTAAAAAATAGACATTAAAAAAGGGTATCCTGTACGAAGGGATACCCTTTTCATGAGGTTTGAATTATGCCTTGTTGACCTTAACAGATGCAGGTTCCTTAGAAGTCTCAAACCCATCCTCGGAGTTTGCAACGATAAGAGTACAAGCGGCGTCTCCACAAATATTAATTGCTGTTCTGGACATGTCCAGAAGTCTGTCTACTCCCATAATAAGACCGATTCCCTCAACTGGAAGTCCTACCTGAGTAAGTACCATGGAAAGCATGATAAGTCCCACTCCTGGTACTCCTGCTGTACCGATGGAAGCTACTGTAGCTGTAACGATAACCATTAAATACTCGGTAATTCCAAGCTGTACACCGTAGATCTGAGCGATAAATACAGTGGCAACTCCCTGCATGATAGCAGTACCGTCCATGTTTATAGTAACTCCAAGAGGCAGAGTAAATGACGAGATCTCATTCTTAACTCCGAATCCCTCCTCTACACACTCCATTGTAACTGGAAGGGTAGCAGCACTACTTGATGTAGAGAAAGCAACTGAAAGAGCCGGAACCATCTTCTTAAAGAAGTTTATAGGATTCATCTTTGTAAATAATACTAGGAATCCCTGGTAGGTAATCAGTGCGTGAAGCACTAGGGCAAGAAGCACTGTAACAAAATAAACCAATAGAGGCTTTATAGCATCATATCCAAGGGTAGCAAAGGTCTTACCAATAAGACCAAATACACCAAATGGTGCAATGTGCATGATCATCTCAACTACCTTAAGAACCATGTCGTTAGCCTGGGAAACAACATCTTTAAGCTTAGAAGCCTTATCTCCCATAAGAGTCATAGCACTACCACAGAGTATTGCAAATACAATGATCTGAAGCATATTTCCATTAGCCAGTGCTGAAACCGGATTTGTAGGAATCATATTTAGAAGAACCTGTACAAATGGAATAGATTCCTTTGCACTATATGTAATTCCCTCCATCATCTCCATGGAGAATCCCTTTCCAGGATTGATAATGTTTGCAAGTCCAATGGCAATTGAAATAGCCAGTGCAGTAGTTACAAGGTAGAAGAAGAGTGTTTTAGATCCTATTCTTCCAAGTTTTTTAATATCTCCAGCACTTGAAGCTCCAAGTGTAAGTGAGAAGAATACCAGTGGAACCACCATCATTCTGATAGATCTCATAAAAGCGGTACCTAATAGTTCGAATACAAAACCGATAACAAATTTGTCCACAAAAGCTACATCCCTCATAGGATAGAGAACTGCTCCAACAATAGCACCCAAGATAAGTCCTATGAATATTTTAGTAGTTAGCTTCATCTTTTTCATAACATTCCCCCTTTTCTATAAATACAGTTATTTTTTTCTATCTCATACATAGATGATACTATATGGAAATATATGTTGTCAATGTTAAAACTTTTTTTAATATAATAAATATATTTTATTCATCTTTTTTTAGTATCTTTTTATCAGATATAGTACTTTTGTCAAAAGTAAGCTTTAGAATGAGCAAGGAAGGGAGGAATGGAATTATAGGTGAAATGCCAGCTATATGGAGATAAAAAAACTTTAATAGAGGAATATATCCCAGGGTGGTAAAGAATATATTAGTGACGGGTTTAATGTGAGGTGAGTTTCATGAAAAAGTTAGCTGTACTGATTATGACGGTGACAGTTTCCATATCTGTACTGTGTAAAAATATAGTTGAGGACACCATGGTGGAGCTTGTGGAGGGAGTGGTATATGAGAAGGAGACCCCCTTCAGCGGAGAGGTTCTCTATAAATACAACAGCAACTCTCTTCTAGATGCCCTCTACTCCATGGAGTCGGGACTGGTTTATAAAGAGGAGCAGGTATATAAGAAGGAGAGATATCAGAGGGGGGTATTGGACGGAAGATCTGAGCTCTATTATCCCGACGGAAGCCTCAAGGAGATAGTAACCTTCAGAGGAGGAGAGAGGGAGGGAACCTCCTATGTGTACAACCCCAATGGAACCACTATAACCATAACCTACCACAACGATGAGGAGGTAGGTAGAAGGGTTGTAAAGGACAGAAACGACAATATAGTTGGAAAGCTCTCCTTTAAAAACAATGTGTTAAACGGGGATTCCACCTTCTACTATGTGGGAGGCCAGATAAGGGAGGAAGCAACCTTTAAGGACGGCCTTATAGAGGGGCTCAATACAGCTTACTATGTAGATGGAAGTATTGCAGGTATAGTTTCCTATGAGGAGGGTATCCTCAATGGGGAGGCTGTATTCTACCATGAAAATGGTGTTGTAAAGTCCAAAACCAGATATGTAGAGGGTCTCATAGAGGGGGAAGCTGTATTCTACCATGAAAACGGAGAGATAAGTGAGAAGTCCTTCTTTAAGGACGGGCGTATAGAGGGCTTGCTGACCACCTACTATGAAAGTGGTGTGAAGTCCAGCGAAGCTGTCTTCAGGGGAGGAAAGCAGCACGGTGAGGCGGTTGCCTATTACCCCAACGGAAGTATCAGCGAGAGGGTTAATTTTATTGAGGGTATTATAGAGGGGCCTGCTTACATCTACTTCCGTGGAGGACAGCTGAGAGGTAAGATTCCCTACAGGGAAGGTGTTCAGGAGGGAGAAGCGGTTTACTACGATGAAGAGGGAAGGGTAGTGGAGAAGGTAATCTATAAAAAAGGTGTGGAAATACAAAAATATTAAAAATAATCTAAATATCTATGCAGGAAGGCGTTTCCCCTCCTGCATATTTTTATACTATTTTTTTAGTATTGGCTAAGATAAAGTACTTTTATGTTAGTATGGGAAAAAAGTAATTTTCTCAAAACGCCTACAAAATAGTCTTTAAAAAATAGTTGTTATAAAAAGAACAAATGAAATCTATAATACTTTCAAAAATAAAAAATTTGATTTTATAAAAAAAATGCATTATATTCTGATTAAGAACTTAAAGTTAGAGTTTCGAAATCAAAAAAATTCAAGGGGGCTATAAGATGAACAAGTTTGATTACATGGAAAAATATGATTATGAGCAGTTAGTATACTTCCACGACAAGGCTACAGGATTAAAGGGAATTACTTGTATCCACGACACTACTCTAGGACCAGCACTTGGTGGAACTAGACTTTGGAACTACGCAAATGAAGAGGAAGCTGCTGAGGATGTACTTAGACTTGGTAGAGGTATGACATATAAGGCAGCATGTGCAGGACTAAACCTTGGGGGAGGTAAGACTGTACTAATTGGTGACGCTAAGGAGATCAAGGGTGACAAGTTAAGAGTAGAGGGATACTTCAGAGCTCTTGGAAGATATGTACAGAGTTTAAACGGAAGATACATCACTGCTGAGGATGTAAATACATCTACTTCAGATATGATATATGTAGCAGAGGAAACTGACTACGTTA
This sequence comes from Propionigenium maris DSM 9537, assembly GCF_027925155.1. Taxonomy (GTDB): domain Bacteria; phylum Fusobacteriota; class Fusobacteriia; order Fusobacteriales; family Fusobacteriaceae; genus Propionigenium; species Propionigenium maris. Next base: position 52,499 of record NZ_BSDY01000001.1, read on the forward strand.
CAGGACTACCTGGTAAGAGTGGAAACCCTTCACCAGTAACTGCATGGGGAGCATTTGCAGGACTTAAGGCAACTCTTAAGGAAGCATTTGGTACAGATTCAGTTACAGACAGAACATTTGCTGTACAGGGTGCTGGACAGACTGGTTACTTCCTAATCAAGTACCTTCTAGGATATGACTTCCTTACAGATACTTACGCTAAAGAAAAGGCTAAGAAGATCTACTTCACTGAGATCAACGAAGAGCACATCGAAAGAATGAAGAGAGAGCACCCAGAGGTTGAGTTCGTAGCACCTGAGGATATCTACGGATTAGATGTAGATGTATACTGCCCTTGTGCACTAGGAGCTACAGTAAATGAGAACACTATTCCTCAGTTCAAGTGTAAGGCTATCGCAGGTACAGCAAACAACGTTCTTAGAGACGAGGCAGCTGGAGAAGCTATCACTGAGAAGGGAATCATCTACGCTCCAGACTACGTAATCAACGCAGCTGGACTAATCAACGTGTACCACGAGATCCACGGATACAACTGTGAGAAGGCATTAGCTGATTCTGAGAAGATCTATGACAGACTTCTTGAGATCTACAAGCTAGCTAAGAACAACAACATTCCTACTGGAAAAGCTGCTGACCTGTTTGCAGAAAAGAGAATCGAAATGATGAAAAATGTAAAGAGCAGCCACATTAAGAGATAGGTTGAAATATTGTAATTAATCTAAGGGGCTCACCTGAGCCTCTTAGTTTGCGTTATATGAGGAGGAGAAAGGGACTATGAAAAATTTTGAACAAGCTCTGGAACTTGCCAGATCAAAGGGAAGGAAGACAGTTTCTGTAGCCTGCGCCCAGGACAGAGATGTTTTACTTGCTGTGGACAAAGCAAGGGAAGCTGGGATAGTGGACGCTATCCTTGTGGGGGATGAGAAGAAGATAAGGGAGATAGCTGCAGCGAACAGTGTAGACCTTAATAACTACAGGGTAGTGGACAGGGAGGATCTTACAGAAGCAGCCAGAGAGGCAGTAAGGCTGGTTTCCAGCGGAGAAGCTCATATGCTTATGAAGGGGCTTGTGGATACCTCTATAGTTTTAAAGGCAGTTCTGGATAAGGAGATAGGCCTTAGAGGGGACAGCATCCTCTCCCATGTGGCGGTATTTGAGATAGAGGGATGGGACAGACTCTTCTATGTAACAGATGCAGCTATGAATATAGCACCAAACCTTGATGCTAAGAAGAAGATAATAGAAAATGCCGTAAAGGTTGCAAGATCCCTAGAGGTGGAGACGCCAAAGGTAGCTTGTCTGTGTGCCAAGGAGAAGGTAAATGAGAAGATGCCGGATACAGTGGATGCCAAGGCTCTAGAGGATATGAATAAGAACGGGGAGCTAAAGGACTGCTTAGTTGGAGGACCATTTGCCCTGGACAACGCTATCTCTGAGGAGGCAGCTAAGCACAAGGGGATGGATCACCCTGTAGCTGGAAGAGCAGATATCCTTATGACTGGCGATATCGAAGCAGGAAATGTACTATATAAATCCATGGCGTTCTTTGCAAAATCAAAGAACGCAGGGATAATAGTAGGGGCAAGAAAGCCTATCATCCTCACATCCAGAGCAGACAATGAGGAAGCTAAGCTTAACTCTATAATATTAGGAAGCCTTACAGCAGACAAACTATAAATTTTAGGAGGAATAATTAATGGAAGGATACAAGGTACTGGCAATAAACCCAGGATCCACATCGACAAAGATATCTGTTTACAACGATGAGAAGGAAGTTCTTGTAAAGACACTGAGACATGATAACGCTGAGCTGGAGAAGTTTAACAGCATTTCTGAGCAGCTTGAGTTCAGAAAGGAGATCGTTGAGAGTGCCCTTAGAGAGAGCGGAATCTCACCATCTGAGCTGAGCGCTGTAGTGGGAAGGGGAGGGCTTCTTAAGCCAATCTCCGGAGGAACATACCATGTAAATGAAGCTATGTTAAAGGACCTGGAGAAGGGGGTTCTTGGAGAGCATGCTTCAAATCTTGGGGGAAGAATAGCATATATCATAGCTACTGAAAACAAGATACCTGCATATATTGTAGACCCAGTAGTTGTAGATGAGATGGCTCCAGTGGCTAGAATATCAGGGGTACCTGAACTGGACAGAAAATCAATCTTCCATGCCCTGAACCAGAAGGCTGTGGCAAGAAAGTATGCTAGAGAGATAAGCCAGGAGTATGAGGACCTTAACCTTATAGTTGTACACATGGGCGGAGGAGTATCTGTGGGAGCCCATGAAAAGGGAAGAGTAATAGATGTAAACAACGCCCTTGACGGTGACGGTCCATTCTCTCCAGAGAGAGCAGGAGGGGTACCAGCTGGAGACCTTGTAAAGATGACTGCATGCGGAGAGCACGATCTAGGTCACATCAAGAAGAGACTAAAGGGTAACGGAGGGCTAGTAGGTTACCTTGGAACTACAGATGTGAGAGATGTACTAAAGATGATAGATGAGGGAGATGAGAGAGCAAAGCTTGTATTTGATGCTATGATCTATCAGATCGCCAAGGAAATAGGAGGATTCTCTGCTGCCCTTAAGGGGAAAGTAGACGCAATACTTCTTACGGGAGGAATAGCTTACTCGGAAGTTGTAGTGGCTAAGATAAGAGAGTATGTGGAGTACATATCTCAGGTAAGAGTTTATCCTGGAGAGGATGAGATGGCAGCTCTTACTGAGGGAGCTCTTAGAGTTCTTAGAGGGGAAGAGAAGAGTAAGGAATATAAGTAAAATTAAAGGACCGCTGAAGATCAGTGGTCCTTTTTTAATGATTTAATGGAGTTAATCCAAGAGAGCTACAGCCCTTACTGGTGCACCATCTGCCCCCTCAAACCTCAGGGGGAGACAGGAAAGGGTGAAGGTTCTGCCCACAAGTACTTCCAGGTTTTTCAGGTTCTCAATGAAGATAAACTCCTTCTCCAGAAGGATTCTATGAACAGGGAGGTGCTCATCCTCCATTCTGTCCAGGGAGATAGCATCTATCCCGATACCCTTGAGATCCTTTAAGGAGAGCCATCTGGCAGCTTCCTCTGTAAGAGCGGGAAAGTTGCTGTAGTACTCTGGACTACCCCACCGATCCTCCCACCCGCAGCTAAAGAGCACAAAGTCGGTTTCATCTATATCCTTTTCATACTCTATGAGAGTAGCCCTCTCTATTGAATCCCTTCCCTTAACATCTATAACGATTCCCCTTCCCATGAACTTGTCCACGGGGAACTCATCCAGGGACCTTTTATGGGGATGGATATGACAGGGGGCATCGATATGAGTTCCCGTATGGGTATAGAAGGTGAGGATCTTTTCTGCAAAGCCATCCCTTTCTATGGTGTTGCCATCTAATATCTTAGGTGGTTCAGTTCCGGGGAAAACTGGCATATCCTCCCTCAATGTGTGTGTCAGGTCGATTACTTTCATTTGATCCCTCCTATTTATAGATTAAGATTATTCTGAAAAATAAAGCACTATTAATAATATACCCTCTAATCTACAATTAAGGAAGGAAGCAGGGAGGATGACTTCTAACTTAATTTGATTGGGACCGATTCTCAGTTTAAAATGTTCTTTACATGGATACGATTAAATTAGCAACAGAATGATTTAGTCGAGCTTTAAAAATGGACAAATTTGACAATCGGGTTACGAAGTGATAGAAATAATTGAGAGATCAATTCTTCAATGATTTTTGTATAAGTCACTGCCAATACTTTAATTAAATTAAAAATAATAATAACTTGCAATATTAAAAGCAGAAGAAGGAGAGGAGGTACTTATGGGGAGGTCAACTGAAGATAAAAAAAAAGATTCTCAATCGCTGTGCTATGAAGTTGTTCTTCCGGGCTTGGGAAGTAAAAACTATATACTGTCATCAGTATTTATTTTTTTATTGATATATAAAACCTATTCCTATATTACTCCTGAAGTTACAGATTACAGTTTGGGTATAGAGGTACTCATCTTTATAGGTTGGATCATTAATTATTTAATAAAATTTTTGGAGCTGGAAAAGCTGGATGAAAAATTTAAAGATATTATCTATAGTCTGATCTTTCCAGGGTTAGACCTGTTAATCTCTGGAAAGAAATTGATGGGTATCTTGGTTTTAAGTGGATATCTTCTATTGCTTTCTTCAGGCTCACTTTTATCTGGCCTCTATCACTTTATTTACTTGTTTTTATATAAGAGGATAATAAGATATAGAAAATTAGCAGTAATATTCTTAATCTATAATTTATTCCTGGAATTTCCATTACTGTATCTTGAGGAGGTTAAGAATAAAGCTTTTTATATTGCATCGGGGTCTATGGAACCTACTTTAACAGTGGGGGAGGAATACTTAGCCAGAGCCACCGATGATATTCAGGCGGGGGATATATGTATCTTCTATCCCAATGATGCTTATTCCAATATGTTTGCGAAAAGAGTAGTGGGTATAGAGGGGGATAGGCTTATGTTGGACAAGAATAAACTATACTTAAATGGTTCAGAAGTAGAGGGAATTTCATATTCTTCAAGGGGGGATCTGAAGGAAGGCCAGGAGATTATAGTGAAAAAAAATAAAGTTTATGTTTTAGGGGATAACACTGAAAAAAGTTATGACAGCAGGGAATTTGGTATGATCGATAAAAAATATATCTATGGAAAAGTCACGAAGAAAACAGGGTCCGATAGTTATCTTATAGATAGGTGGAAAGTGAATAGAGATAGAAAATAGAGGTTCTACTTAAGTAGAACCTCAACTAAGATCTTATAAAAATTATCTACTATCTTTTTGTTGTGACTTGCCTTTATTCTAAGCAGGGCTCCCTGCCAGCTGCTGACCATAAACTCAGCTAGGGCATCCACATCCTTGTCTTGGGGTAAATCCCCCTTTTCCACTGCTTCTGCCAGGCAACTCCTGATCTTCCCGACAATCTCGGAGTGTATCTCATTGGTAACTCCCTGGATGACCTCGCTGACTCCACCCATCTCCTGAGTTATATTTCCCACAAAACAACCAAACCTGCAGTTGCATTCGTCTTCAAAGTCCTCTATCATAGTTGCATAAAAGTTCTTGATCCTATCCAGAGGATCTAAGCTATCATTGGACAAAATACTGAATTGCTTTGCGCTCATCTCGTTGTAGTATAGATACAGAGCTTCCTTGAGGTAATCCTCCTTACTTTCAAAGTAGTTGTAGAGAGATCCCTTGGGAATCCCTGCGGCATCGGTGAGATCTTTAACTCCAGTCCCGTTATACCCCTTTTCAAACATAACGTGGATGGATCTTCTGATTATTTCATTTTTTTTCGTCGTTTTCTTATCGATATTCTTATTCATAAAAATATTGTATGTTTCATCCTTGGAGATGTCAAGAGCTTTTTCAGACACCTTTCATCACCTCCTCTTAGATAACCAGGACACGAGCACTGACCTAAATTTAATTCATAGGGCCCTTTTGCATATATTCAGCTCTCCCTCTTTTCTCATGAGCTTAACCATCTCAGGGACTATTTTATTGAAATGCTTACTTTGCAAATGGTTGTCAAAGTCTTCTTTACTCTCCCATTTCTCAAGAACTATAAGAAGTGCAGGATCCTCTTCATCCTGATATATCTCATACTCTATGTATCCCTTTTCTTTTTGTGTTGGCTCAATCATTCCCTTGAATACTTCTAAAAATTCATTGATCTTGTCTTCCATAACATAAAGTTTTGATACTGTCTGGATCATTTTATCCACTCCTCTATTTTAATTTTCTCTATAGAACCTCCAATACCTCTTCTGGCTCCATTCTAGTTGTATAATCGAAATCCAAATGTGCCAGAATTACTGTTCCATCTCTGTCTACCACATAAGTTGCCGGTACCGGTAGTTCCGCTACACTACTTCCATGCATCCTCTCTAAATCAAGGCCAAAACCTTTATATACCTTTTTTAATTCTCCCCCTATGGAAAACACTATCCCAAAGGATTTAGCTACTACATTATCTAAATCAGTAAGGATCTCAAACCCGAGATTCAGCTTTTCCTTAAGAGAGATGGAGTCATCGGGTAATTCCGGGGACATAGCCACCAACTGGGCACCCTTCTTATGAATTTGATCTAATATCTCTTGGTAACCTCCAAGCTCTAAGTTACAGAAGGGTCACCATCCTCCTCTGTAAAAGTTAACTACCAGTGGTCCCTTTGATAATAACTCTGTAGAAGATATAGAATTACCAACTGCATTTGATAGTATGAATTCCGGCATCTTATCTCCCACCTTTAAAGATGTCTGCAAAATTTTACCCTCTGCCACTTCGGCGATACTCTTTTCTATTGTTTTTACAATATCTGCAGGAACGCTTTCTTTAAACTGTTTGCTTATCTTTTTTAACTCATCTGCTAACATAATTCCTCCTTTTTAATTTTTTAGTGGACTCTCTATTTTGAGTTTAGAGCATCCGCTATTTGTTTTCCCAATAGTTCTGCTCTTCCCTTTGCTTCTTTATCCTTCTCAAAGGAGTAGAAGACATCGTCGGTTATCTTAGCTCCCTCACCGTACAGGGCTATGAATGCACTGTGGTCACATGTTTCACCGTAGCCACACTTGTAACAGGATGCATTTCCTCCCACGGTCATGGACCCTGCCTCTACCATTCCAAAGCCACTATAAAATTGAGATAATTCATTCTCTACCGAGTTATTGTGAAACATTCCTCCTGCTACAGTGGCAGCTATCTTTCCCTGGGTAAGCATATCTCTGTGATAGAGAGGGAATAGTCTCTCTAAGAAGGCCTTTGTGAGACCGGTCATCCCACCAACTCTGGCAGGGCTTCCAACCACGATGGCATCCGCTTCAACAACTTTATCCAAGATTCCGTTAATATCATCTTTTAATATACATCTATAAGTGCCAGCACATCTTGTACAGCCTATACACTGCTTCATATCCAGACTGTTTAATTGGATGAGCTCCCACTCATGTCCTGTGGATTTAAGTACGTGTTCCAAGGCTTTTTCTACTGTTCCTGATCTAACTGCACTTCCACTAAAACCGATTACTTTTGCCATTATTATCTCCGTCCTTACTATAGTTTATTATGTTTTTTTAGTTTTTCTGTTCTCTTCTGATAAATATGCAGGTATTTCCATCTTCGTGGTAACACTGGTTACATGAGATACACTTGGACTTGGCTCTGTCGCCTTCTTCCCACCTGTTTATAAGATCACTCTCTCTAAGGAGGGGTCTGGAAAGAGAGAAGTACTCTATATCGGTTGTGTTAAGTAACTCTCCCATCACTTCCAGGGACTTATTTCCTCCAACAAGGATAACGGGAACATCTACCTCTTCAGCAACCTTTGTACCATGAACTCTGTGGTAAGACTCCTTATCACTGGTGTGAATTTGGTTTCTCTGGGGACCTAGCTCAGCATGTACTATCCCTCCTGTTATTTCAATGGCATCGATCCCCATCTTAGACAGCTCTCTGGTAACATAGCTGCTGTCTTCAAAGGTTAGTCCGCCTTCTATATAGTCGGAGGAGTTTATCTTGATGAGGATAGAGTAGCTCTCTCCTACCCTCCCTCTTATCTCCTCATATATTTCAAAGATGATTCTGGCTCTATTTTCTATACTTCCACCGTATTCATCCTTTCTTCTGTTGTGGTGGGGAGTTAGGAATTGGCTCAGCAGGTATCCGTGGGAGGCATGTAGCTGCACCCCGTCGAAACCTGCTTTCTTTGCTCTTACAGCGGTATCTCCAAAGGCCTTTATAAGCATCTGAATATCTTTCACGGTCATTTCCTTTGGGACTACTCCAGTTCCTATTTCAGGCACTGCTGAAGGTCCTAAGATCTCCCTATTTCCAGTATAGGTCCCCTGAGACCCACCGTAAGCCAATTGTGCTACGATCTTACTGTTATATGAATGAACCATATCTGTTAACTTTTTATATCCATCTATATATGAGTCGTTCTCCAGACTCATGACATTCTCATAGGGTTTTTCCTCTGTAACCATAGTAATTCCGCTTAAGATTAGAGCTACTCCTCCAGAGGATAACTCTTTATATCTCTGCATAAGGTCCTCGGTCACATACCCCCTTTCATCTGCCATCTTATCCCAGGTAGATGACCTCACGAACCTGTTTTTCATCTGAATGCTGCCGATCTTGGTTTTATCAAATAATGTCTTCATCTAAATACCTCATTTTTATTTTTCTGTCGCTTTATTTTCATATAAAAGGAGCTTATCTCTATAGGTAGGGGTCCTCCTTGGCAAGGTAGTTTTGAACATAGTCTCTGACTCCCTCCTCCAGTGTGTGGAAGCTTCCACTATAACCAGCTTTTATCACCTTAGCCATAGGAGCCTCTGAGAAGTATTGATATCTTCCTCTGAGGTCCTCCGGCATGGGAGTAAACTCTATTACGTCCTCTCCCTGGATATCATAGTTGCTGTCTCCTGCTCTTACAGTATTTAGTGCCAGTTCATAGAAACCTCTGCACCTGCCAGTTCCCATATTGTATACTCCAGATTTCATAGGGGTATCCAGGAAGAACTTCATTATATTTACTACGTCCTTGATATAGATAAAATCTCTCAGCTGCCAGCCATCCTCGAACCCCTCCTTGTGGGAGGTAAAGAGTTTTACTCCTCCCTCCTTTCTATACTGGTTGTAGGAGTGGAATACCATGGAAGCCATCCTTCCTTTGTGGTATTCTTGGGGTCCATATACATTGAAGAACTTTATTCCTATCCATTCCTTGGGAGATCTCTCCTGCTTAAATGCCCAGTCATCGAATATCTTTTTAGAGTAGCCGTATTTATTTAATGGCATTAATTTTTTTAGTTCCTCTGCACCTACCTCATCCTTGTAACCAAACTCCCCCATTCCATAGGTTGCCGCTGAGGAGGCATAGATATACTTTATGTTTTTTTCTGTACAGAAACCCCAGAGTTTTTTGGAAAACTCATAGTTGTTTTTCATGAGGAAGTCCCCATCCCTTTCCGTTGTAGCTGAGCATGCTCCCATATGCACCACTGCTGTTATCTTATCTCCATTTGCAGGAACTGCCAGCCACTGAAGGAGGTCATCCCTGTCTACCCAGTCGGCATACTCTCTCTTTCTCAGGTTAAGCCACTTATTCCCGTCTCTTAATTTGTCCGATGCTATTATGTTGCCGATTCCCTCCTCATTAAGTTTCCATATGAGGGCACTTCCAATAAATCCTGCTGCACCTGTTATCAGTATCATCTTTGATCTCCTCCATTTAATTCTTTATCTTTCAGGGGTGAAGGCTCTTTTTTTTGTTTCCTTTTCATAGGACATGCCATCTTCATAGGAAACAAGTTCAAAGTACATTCCCCAGGGAGACATAAAGTATACCCAGGTCATTCCTGCATTGGCTCCCTCTGTCATAAGTGTAGGTTCCCCCAATATTTCAACACCCCTGCTTTTTAAATATTCCACTGCTTTTTCCATATCATCCACATAGAGAGCAATATGCCTTCCTCCCCAGTCGCTGTTTTTGGGCATCCTTTTCTCCTGATCTGGAGCTCTGAACTCAAATATCTCAAAGTTGGATCCATTTCCGCACCTTACCATGGCTGCCTTGGGAATTACTGTTCTTGGGTCTACATCCAGGTGCTCCTTCATCCAGTTGTCCTCAGATTCAAAGGGACCTATCTCATAGACAACCTCTGCCCCTATTATATCCTCAAAGAACTCTACAGCTTCCCTGAGATCTGGAACGGTAAATCCAAAATGATCTGCCCCTCTGTTTCCAGGTATTCCCCTTCTATTCATCGTTTCCCTCCTTAAACACATTTAAAATAGATCAATACTTCATTTATTTCTCTGGATATAGTTGTAGCTGTCGTCTTCCCTGTTTCTCTTACCCTTGTATTTATCAGAATAATCACCGCCCCATATTGCAGTAGCATCCTGATTCTGATTCCAGTCAAATATAGTGGATCTGTGCATTATCTTCCACTCTCCATCTCTCTTTTCAAACCTGAAGAGGTGTCTTCCTCCGAGGATACCCTCCTTGTCTACTCCATCCTCCTCGTGAACATGGTATGCCCACACATAGGCTTCAGCAGTGGCCCTATCTCCGTCTACCTCTATAAGAGGGTTGCTGATTCTGTGCTGAGTATATTTGAGAGATTCAAATCCCTTCATGGCAATGGGCACGAACTTATGACCGTTATCATCATATTTAAATACAGGGAAAAGTGGGTCTTGGTGTTCTTCTGTTCCTTCAGGCCAATAAGTAGATTTCATAAGATCAGCATCCATCCTATCCAGTGACCTTGCATACTTATAGATAACCTCTGTGATATCCTGCTTGTCGATTACTTCCATCATTCTTTCCTCTAAATTTTTCTTTGTCATTCTTTCTCCTCCTGCAAATGTAGTTGTAGCTGCTGATAGTGCTATAAGTGCTCCTATTAATATTCTTTTCATATCTATTTTCTCCTCCACTCTTGTAGTGTGTTTAATACAGAAAATGTTCTTGGAGTTTCAAGCATTTCAGGGAGTATCTTTTCATATTTTTTTCTGTACTCCTTGGCATTGAGCTGGTTCTCTATAAAGGCTTCCATGGAAGGTTCTGACCACCTCTCATAGAGGGTAAACTTATTTGGTTCTTGGGCATCCTGGTGCATGTAGCAGAGTATAAAGGTATCCTCCTCAGGCATATGATCGATAACCTCTCTGGCAGCCCTCTTCCACTTCTTTACAAACTCCTCCTTGACATGGAAATTGACATAAAAAGCTAGTTCCTTTGACACAATAATCCTCCTTTATAATATTTCTTTTCAGTAACAATCTGCGGTACTATAATTAAAGATCTTTCAGAACTCTGAATACCCTCTACTAAAAAAAGACTAACACCCCCGAAGGAAGTTTACTGTCCTAATTAAGACAAGAGAACTTGATCTTTAATTTACACCCGGACTAAAATATGACCGGTCGTCATATTTTAGTTGAAAATAAAAAGACTAAAAAAGAACTTCAGATTGAGAAGTAGATCTTTTTTGTCTTTGTGATTCCTTATGCCGTAATTATATGACCAGTCGTCATAAAAGTCAAGATTTATTTACAGATGAAATCTCAAAATAAATGTGTTAAACTCTTCTCAGAGGTTATGTTTAAAGGGGAGATGCCTTTTTAATTAGGGTGTTTTAGGGAGAAAAAAGAGGTTAGATCTATAGAAATAATCTAGGATAAGTTGGAGGAAGCTATGAAGATCATTCCATTGATAGAAAATAGCAGAGTTAATAACTACCATTCAGAGAGGGGACTGAGCCTCTATATAGAAACGGAAAATAGGAAGATAATCTTTGATACCGGTAAATCGGAGAAGTTTCTTGAAAATATGAAAAAACTTCATATAGATATATCTGAGATTGATTATTTCATTATCTCCCACGGCCACAGGGACCATATGGGTGGTCTCCTATATCTATTGGAATTAGGGATAGACCCCCAGAGGGTTATCCTGGAGGGAGGGGCATTAAACAGCTTTTCCTTTAAGTTGCTTTTTAAGAAAGAGATAGGACTTACAAAGGAGGAGCTGAAGAGGTTAGAGGGAGTGAGGAAAGTAGAGGTAGCTGGGATCTATAGGTTGGAGGAAAATATGTATCTAGTTTCTCCTGGTGGTGAAGCTTCTTCCCTCTACTATAGAAACGATAAACCAGATGATTTCACCCATGAGATCTCCCTGGTTGTTGTAGAGGATGATAAATTAAACATAGTTGTAGGGTGCTGCCACTTTGGGTTGGAGAGGCTGGTGGAGTTTGTGGAGAAACAGTTTAAGGATAGGGAGATCAACTCAATAACCGGGGGTCTTCATACAAGAAGCCTGTCCCTTAATCCCATTGCCACTATGAAGTTTATCTTATTCCTTAAGAGGAGCAGGGTGAGAGGGTACTATCTGGGACACTGTACCGGCAGGGGGACGATACTTTTATTGAAGAGGTTTATAGATGGGGTAAACAGGATATCTATAGGGAAGAAGTATGATATCTAGAGACTCATAGATAAGGTAAAAAAAGGAGGAACTTCTCATCTGAGAGCTCTTCCTTTTTTCTGTGTAAAACCTTATATCTTTAAGGCCTCAATTATGAATCCACCTTATGGAGATGGAGATCCAGCTGTGGAAGTTGGTCACTTCAGTGGAGGTTATTATATTATTGGGGATGATAACTCTCTTGCTGTCTATGGTATTTAGCTCGGTGGAGAACATATTTATCTCATGTACCGATCCCATCTTATCATTACCTCTATAAAGTTTCCCTTGGAGTAGGGCCTGAAGAGAAGGATAACTATTCTCCCTGCAAAGTTGACAGACCATCCTTTAAGGCAAAACCTATTCCCACTCTAGTAGCTCCTAGGATGACCACGATGGAACCCTGGGACACCCAAAGGTAGAACAGATTAACATAACCAGGATAAAATAGAGAACTACCTTGAGCCAGGATTTTGAAAAATGATAGATACCGGAATCAATTTTGAATTTGTTGTGTATCCTGTCAAAGAGGTTAAGGAGGTGTTCAATTAACCTTTTTCCCAGATAAAAGATGAGGCAGGAGATAATAGTTCTTATTATAAGGGTAATTCCAATAGCTATTAACCTTTCCAGTGGGGAATCTCCCAGCTGATTGAAGAGGGTATAATAGATAGTTCCCCTCTCAAATAGATTATTCGCAGCAAGCCTTCATCTTTTTTATGGAAGAGAGCTCATTCTGACCCCCTGCCTCCATTTGCTTTACAGCATCTAAGATATAATCCTCCACTATTTGAGGATTTTCAGCCAGGACATATAGTTCATCCCCTTGGTTTATTATGGTGTCTCCCTTGGGAAGGATCTTTTTTCCTCCCCTGTCTATGAGGATCAAAAGGATATCCTTTGGGAGGTTTATCTCCTTTATCTGCTTTCCTACAACAACTCCCTTGGGCTGTACCTTGACCTTTGTAAGGGTTTCCTCAAAATATTCAAAGTTTTCCAGATCCCCCCTTTCAAAGTAACGAGGAGATGTATCTCTGAGCCCCAGATACCTTGAAGCAAAGGGAAGGGACATTCCCTGTAGGATAACTGAGAGGACTACCACGAAGAAAACCAGGTTAAAGATGAGTTCTGCATTTTCCACACCCTCTACCAGAGGAAATGTGGCAAAGACTATGGGAACAGCTCCCTTGAGTCCTCCCCAGGAGATAAACAGCTTCTCCTCCCTTTTAAGGTTACTTTTAAAGAGGGTGATAAAAACGCTGTGAGGCCTGGCCAGGAAGATGAGGATTATAGCTACCCCTACTCCTACCTTCCATATCTCCAGAAGCCTGCTGGGAAATACAAGAAGACCCAGCATAACAAACATTCCCACCTCAACCATCCATGAAATGGAACCAAAGAAACGCTTCATATTTCTTCTGAAGATGAGGGGGGAATCCCCAAGAGTAATCCCCAGAAGAAATATAGCCATAAAACCATTCCCACTGAGAAGGTTTGTAGCTCCATAGGTCAGTAGAATAAATCCAAAGATGATTATCTGATGGAGCTCCTGAAGCCTTATCTCATACTTTTGGATGATCATTATGGCGATCTTGGCCATTATAATACCCATTACGATACCTATTACTATCTGACCTGCTAAAAATAAGAGGCCATTTATCAGGTCAAACTTACCGGCCCTTATAATACTTAAAAGGATGATAATAATGACATTGGCCATGGGATCATTGGTTCCCGACTCCAGCTTTAATATTCCTCCCACCTTCTTTTTGATGTCTAGCTTTCCAAAGGAAAGGATGGACATCACAGCTGAAGCATCTGTAGAGGATACAATAGCTCCAAAGAGAAGAGAGCCTGTAAAGTTAAAGGGGGTAAAGAAGTAGACTGGAAGGGCTACCAGCAGGGTGTTTAAAAGAACCCCCACAAAGGCCAGAGCCAGCCCCTCTTTTTTTACAGGAGAGATATCCCTTATATCTGTATTATAGGCACCTGAAAACAGGATTAAGGAAAGGGCAATATTTCCCAAAAACTGTGCAAGGGCGGCGTTATCAAATTCAATCCCACCAATCCCTTCAGACCCTGCAAGCATTCCCACTCCCAGATATATAATTAGAGTTGGAATGTTAAACTTCTTAGAGAGTTTAAGAGAGAAAATATTGGAAAATATTAATAGTGATAGGATTATACATACTTTATCGATGGACATAGTTTCACCTCGGTATTAAAATTTTTAAGGGTGTAATCAGGAGTAGCCTTTAATTGAATACATTGGAGAGTTTAACTCTATACTCAAGGAAGGTTATTCATAAATTTTGCTGTACAGGAAGATAGTTAATTTCATCTGTAAATTTAATTCCTTTAATTACAGAGTAATTTTATCAACTATGAAATTAACAGGCGTTGATATTATCAATATAAATTTAAATCTCCTCTGGGAGGGGCTGAGGATCCCTACTAAGTTATATAGGTGACAATCCTCAGGGAAAGGTATGGCTGAGGTGTCCATTATAGGATAGGCTTTATTATTTAACTGTGTGTTGTATTTCCACATGACCTAAAGTTTTAAGGAATATCTTTAAAATAAGATAGCTTTTTTTTCTCCTTTAAGATAAAATATCTAGATGTAAAAATAACAATCTAGGGAGTAAATAACAATTATGAAGGACAACAACGATAAGAGCTTGCTGGCTCTGACAGTACCGATATTTTTTGAGCTGCTGCTGGTAACTATAGTGGGAAATATCGACATAATCATGCTTGGAAAGTACAGCGACCAGGCAGTGGGAGCAGTGGGAGGAATCAGCCAGGTTCTCCTTATGCAGAATGTAATATTCAGCTTTATATGTCTGGGGACGACTATCCTTACCTCACAGTATATAGGGGCTAGGAAGAAGAGGGAGATAAAGGACGTAATAGGGGTATCCCTTGTGATGAACCTTATAATAGCTTTGATTATAGGGGGAATCTATGTAGCGGGAACCAGCTTCATCTTTAAGGAGATAAACCTTCCAATGCAGCTGGCTGATATAGGAAGAAACTACTTTAAACTTGTTGGGGGACTCTGTGTATTCCAAGCTCTGACCCTCACCTGCGGAGCAGCTATGAAAGCCCACGGGAACACCAAGGAGGTCCTCTATATCAACCTTGGAGTAAATACCCTGAATATCATTGGGAACGGAATGTTTATCTTCGGATGGCTGGGAGCACCCATCCTTGGGGTAACGGGAGTGGGACTTTCCACAGTAACCTCCAGAGCCATTGGGTGTATAGTGGCTTACAGGGTCATGTGTAGGTATTGCAACTTTAAATTTGATGTAAAAAGGATAGTAAGGTTTCCGGTGAAGATACTTAAGAATATCCTTACCATAGGGATCCCCACAGCGGGAGAGCACCTGTGTTGGTCGGTGGCACAAATGATAATCCTTTCCTTTGTGAACACCATGGGGGAGGACACCATAACGGCGAGAACCTACCTTACCCTCATAGCTTCATTTATCATGACCTTCTCCATAGCTCTGGGACACGGAACAGCTATTCAGGTGGGGAGGATGGTAGGAGCAGGAGAGAAGGAGAGGGTTTACCACAAGTGTCTTAAGAGTACGGCTATCTCCTTTGTGGCAGCCACTCTGGTTTCTGTAATGGTAGTGCTGGGTAAAAGTCAGATAATGGGGATCTTTACAACAGATGAGAATATCCTCTCCATAGCCTATGTGGTATTTATCTGGTTCCTCTTTATAGAGTCGGGAAGAACATTCAATATTGTAATAATAAGTTCCCTCCATGCAGCGGGGGATATAAAGTTCCCTGCAGTGATGGCAATGGCTTCTATGCTGGGAGTAGCAGTGCCTCTCTCATGGTTCCTGGGGATAAAGCTGGGATACGGCCTTATCGGTATATGGATAGCCAATGGTATAGATGAGTGGATAAGAGGGTTCGCTATGCTTCTCAGATGGAGGGGTAGAAAGTGGATGGAAAAGGGATTTGTATAAAATTTTTAGGGAGATTCTGTTTAGACAGGATCTCTTTTTTATACGAAATTTTCATCAAGGTGAAAGGAAGATGGAAGAGTCTGCTATATCATAGAGAGGCAAATATATCCAGGCACCTATAAAAAAACAATAAAAAAATTAGAGGGGAGATATCCTTCTTAATCCTTGTAGATAAAGGGATAGAAAGGATATAGCGATTATTTACCCTTGAGGGGTTTAACATATAAAAATTATATCGAGTTAATACATTGTGTTAATGGAAAAAGGAGAAGTAGAGGATGAAGTTACAGGATGCTACCAGGGCCTACTGTAACCTACTGTGGGTCAAAAATAAACTCCTCTTCAGGGACTATTTTAATATATTTGGTATATTGAATCGATATATATGGTATACTTTTTCAGATTTGACCTATGAAAAGTTACTGTACTATAATTAGTCTCAAAGAGGTTTGGTCGACCAAGATGTTCAAAATAAAGCCTTGAAATTCAAAAAACAATCATCTTATTGGTTTGGACTATCCCGCTGACAGAATAGTTGGGAGGATAGTAGGTGGAGAATTAACAGAGTTGGAGGAGATTTATATGATAGATTCAGATATCCTTTGTGATTTGATCTTAGCAAATAAACATAAGTGCAAGGGGGGAGAGGTAGCCGACTACATTCCAGGGCTGAAAAATGCCAATAGGGAGAGCTTTGGTGTCTGCCTTATCGACAGTAACAGGGAGGTCCACTGTGCAGGGGATTATGAGGAAAAATTTACCATTCAGAGTATATCCAAGCCCCTGGTTCTAATGCTAGCCATCCTTGACAATGGAGAGGATTTTGTCTTCTCGAAGATAGGAATGGAGCCCACAGGAGATGCTTTTAACTCTATACAGAAGCTGGAAACATCTAACCTGCGAAAGCCCTTTAATCCTATGATAAATGCAGGAGCCATAGCGGTATCTTCCATGATCAGCGGAGCTTCAGCAGAGGAAAAGTTCAACAGGGTCCTGGATTTCATAAGGAAGATATCGGAAAATCCTACACTGGATTATGATGAGGAGATCTATCTTGGGGAGAAGGAAACTGGGAACCGTAATAGGTCCATGGCTTACTTTATGAAAAACGATGGAGTAATAGAGGGAGATGTGGAGGAAGCTCTGGATGTCTACTTTAGACAGTGCTCCATAAGGGTATCCGCTCAGGATTTGGCAAGGATAGGGCTCTTTCTTGCAAATAACGGAGTTACCAGCTCTGGTGAGAGAGTTGTCTCCGAGCATACAACAAGAATAGTAAAGAGCCTCATGGTTACATGCGGTATGTATGATGGTTCAGGAGAATTTGCAGTAAGGGTGGGAATTCCTGCCAAGTCTGGAGTCGGAGGAGGAATCCTCTCCCTTGTACCAGGAAGGATGGGTATAGGGGTTTATGGTCCGGCTCTGGATCCCAAGGGGAACTCCATAGGGGGTTATGCTATCCTGGAGGATCTCTCAAAGATCCTTTCACTGAGTATATTCTAAAGGAAAACAATAGAGGAAATAAACAACAGATAATAAGGGGAGGAAAAGATGTTTGAAATAATCAACAGCATAATCAATACTGGAAACACAATATTATGGTCATATGTTCTTATTGCAGTCTTAATAGGAGTGGGGCTGCTCTTTACCATCAAGACAGACTTTGTTCAGTTTCGTTATATAGGGGAGATGTTTAAGGTCCTGGGTGGCAGCGGAGCCAAGAAGGGTGAGGGAGTATCTGCATTCCAGGCATTCTGTATCAGTGTAGCTTCCCACGTGGGGACAGGTAACCTGGCAGGAGTTGCCATAGCGGTTTCCGTTGGAGGACCAGGAGCAGTGTTCTGGATGTGGGTTATCGCCCTCATAGGAGGAGCTTCCAGCTTTGTTGAAAATACCCTTGCTCAGGCATTTAAGGTAAGGGATAAAAACGGGTATCGTGGGGGACCAGCTTATTATATGGAAAAAGCCCTCGGTCAGAAGAAGATGGGAATGGTCTTCTCTGTGCTTATAACAATCTCCTTTGGACTTGTATTTAATTCGGTACAGGCAAATACAGTTTCATTTGCCTTTGAGGAGGCCTTTGGGATAAACAGAGTGGCTGTAGGTTTTGGTCTCAGTGCTCTTACAGCCATGGTAATATTTGGAGGTATCAAGAGAATAGCTAGGGTTGCAGAGGTTCTTGTGCCTGTAATGGCCAGTGCCTATGTAATGGTTGCTCTCTTTGTAATCCTTAAGAACTTTACCCTTATTCCGGGGATCTTCCTTATGATCTTCCAGGGTGCCTTTGGACTTAAAGCTGCAGCTGGTGGAGGTATCGGAGCCGCTATGATGATGGGGATTAAGAGGGGACTCTTCTCCAATGAAGCTGGTATGGGATCAGCTCCCAATGCCGCGGCCACTTCCCAGGTAAGTCATCCGGTAAAACAGGGACTCCTTCAGACTCTGGGAGTATTTGTTGACACTATATTAATATGCAGCTCCACTGCTCTTGTGGTACTAGTTTCAGGAGCTAATCAGACAGAGGGTCTTACTGGAATTCAGCTGACCCAGACAGCTTTATCTTCACAAGTGGGATCTTGGGCTAACCTCTTTATAGCAGTATGTATAATGTTATTTGCCTTCAGCTCAATTATAGGGAACTACTACTATGGAGAATCAAATATAGAATTTCTAGAGGGAAGCCACCACTGGCTGAAGCTATTCAGAGTTGCTGTAATACTTATGGTTTTCTGGGGATGCCAGTCAGCTGTATCAGTTGTATGGAATATGGCCGACCTCTTCATGGGACTTATGGTTCTGATGAACCTTATAGCCATAGCTAAGCTGGGACATATCGTAGTAGATATACTGGCTGATTATAAGAGACAAAAGGCTCAGGGAGTGGATCCTGTATTCGTATCTGCCAATATAGAGGGCTTAGAAAAGGCCGAGGTATGGACAGAGGAGCACGCAGAGCAGTTTAGAGAAAAGAAGGTTGAAAGTGTTAATATCTAGTCTATTTTAGACTCCCTCAAAACACCCCTGTCCCGAAGGACAGGGGTTGTTTATATGATTTTTACACTTTATACATTCTAAGTGTGTTTTTTTAAAATTCTTTGTATGAAATCTGGTTTTATAGTATACTTTTATTAGTTTTTTGATTGGGTTTAATGAAAAATTAAGGGCGAATCCCTGATTTAGAGAGAGGGCTGCTTAGTTAGAGCTCCCCTTTCTAACTTAAGTGCGAGGTGATATTTTGAACAAATACTTTTCATACTTTATACTTCTCCTTCTCACAAAAAATCTGCGCTATTATTTTTTTGAGAGGGAGCTGGAGTTTTCAGGAGCTGTATTTACCCTCTTTCTTCTCATCCTTATTGACAGAAGGATAAACTTCTGGAAGATTATGGGTCTCTTTACAGGGATATTTTTCATAGACATCCTTGGGGTGAACTGTATGATACTGGGTAACTCCATTGCGAAGGCCTTCCAGCTGGCTTTGCCGGCAATCTTTTACTACTTTGCATTTTTATTGAGCTGTATACTGATAGATGTAAAGAGGTATGAGCACGGCAAAAGGATGGTCATACTGCTGGTTATGGACTTTATCTGCAACTTCCTGGAGCTCATGGTCAAGGGGACCCTTCATCAGCCCCTGGTCAACTATATGATAGTGGCTATAATTATAAGGGGAGTCATAGTATATATGATCTTTCTTGCCTATAAAAAGAAGGAGGTCCTTATAGTTCAGGAGGAGCACAATGAGAAGTATATAAAGCTTAACCTTATGGCTTCAGACCTGGAGGCGGAATCTTTCTACCTGAAAAAGATATCTGCAAATGTTGAGGGACTCATGAAGAAGGCCTATACATCATATAAGACTGTATCTGAAGTAGAGGAAGCTAAAAGGTACTTTCTGGATCTCTCCAGGGAGATACATGAGCTGAAGAAGGACTATACAAGG
Source organism: Propionigenium maris DSM 9537 (assembly GCF_027925155.1). GTDB lineage: Bacteria > Fusobacteriota > Fusobacteriia > Fusobacteriales > Fusobacteriaceae > Propionigenium > Propionigenium maris. The sequence continues at coordinate 72,444 of NZ_BSDY01000001.1, forward strand.
GTTGTACTGGGGCTGGATAACCTCTTCAGGAAGTTTGAGCACGATGAGGTCATATCTCTTACCAAGGTAGGAGATATAATAAGGAGCAACACCAAGCGCTACCTTCTGGAGACAAATCTGGATATTCACTTCAGGGTAAAGTTTAACGACGACTTCAAGGTGAGATACTACCATAAGATATTCATAGTGATAAACAACCTTGTTATAAATGCCATAGAGGCCATAGCTGAGAGCTCTTCTAGGCCTATATCCAAGGTAGAGGTCTGCCAGCACAGCGACGAGGAGTATATCTATATCAGTGTGTGGGACAATGGTCCAGGGGTTCCCGAGGATTTTCTGAGCCTCATCTTTATTCCCGGGTTTACAACTAAGTTCAGTGGAGAAACGGGGAGGTCCTCCACGGGAATGGGCCTCTCCCACGTGAAGAATATTGTAGATGAAGCCGGGGGAGAGTTGGAAATATCCTCTACCGGGGAAGAGGGAACAAGGTTTGAAGTAAGGCTACCACTTAATAAATTTAGAGGTGATACATGTGAGAAAGAGGATAGTTATAATTGATGACGATATATCCATAAGAAAGATGCTGCGTTTTATTATCGAGAAAAATTCCCTGGGAGATGTAGTTGAGGAGCTGGCCTCGGGAGAGGGGGCAGCAGAGGTAATAAAGCTCTGCAACCCAGATATAGTCCTGATAGATTTTCTTCTTCCAGAAAAGGATGGGGTGGAGATCATGGAGGAGAGTATAGGAAGGGGCTACAGGGGAAAGTTTGTTATGATATCCCAGGTTAAGGATCAGGATATGATAAGCGAAGCCTATAAGCAGGGTGTGCTCTTTTTTATCCACAAGCCGATAAATGAGATAGAGGTTAAAAGCGTCCTGGAAAACCTCATAAAGAGTATAGAGGTGGACAGGTCCATGGAGATCATAAGAAATACCCTTTTGAATACCTCTGTCCAGCAAAGTGATAAGGATACCACCGAGGATGACCTGGTGAAGATATTTTCCGATCTTGGTATAGTCTCTGAGTTTGGGATAGGGGATCTTAAGAGAGTCATTACCTTCATAATATCCCTTAAGAGGAGAGACTCCTCTGAAACCTATCAGCTTAAGGATATATTCCAGGAGGTCATTAAGAATTATGAGGTCACCGACGGAGTCAGTATAAACTTCAAGAGCTTTGATCAGAGGATCAGAAGGATAGTGTATAAGGCCTTTGACAATATGTGTCAGAGAGGGGCAGAAAACTTCTATGACCCGGTTTTTTCTAACTACTCAAATATCCTCTTTGATATAGGGGAGATAAGAAGAATCATGGGAAATCTCAATGGAGAGGACGCTAAGAAGGGAAGAGTCAATGTGAAGAAGTTTATAGAGGGCATCGTTTTAAAGGTTATTTAAAGATCTGGGGATGGGCTCTATCTTCAGGAGCCTGTAATTGATGTCCTCTTTCCTCCTCCTGAAACATATGAAAAGAGGGATCCTTAAATGGACTCCCTCTTTTTATATGACGATTCGATTTACTTTATTATCTCAAAATAATGACCCTTTCTCTCTATTTTAGAGGTATTCTTGTTTTTTATATACCCCACAGCTATTGCAAAATATGGAGTATGTCCCTCTGGAATATTGTATTTTTCAGTTAGTTCATCCCTATAGACCTCTCCCAATGCCCTTTTCACCAGGCCGTTCCAGCAAGTTCCTATTCCCATGGCCTCTGCCTGAAGGCATATATTCTGTGTCGCTGCTGAAACACCTTCAATCTGGGATACAGCTTCATCATTATATGAAACGATAATTACTGTTCTTGCTCCGTAAAATAAGTCGTGGTTGGATCTGGCTAAGAGCTCATTTACAAACTCATCATTTGGATTTAAGGTTTTCTTGGATTTTTCATTAAGATCCTTTATCATCTCATAGTTTTGAATTACCGTAAAAAACCATGGCTGGTCATTGTGTCCGCTTGGAGCATACCTTCCTGCCTCCAATAAAGTCATGAGCTCCTCTTCCTTTATAATCTCATCTGTAAATGATCTTGTAGTTCTTCTGTTTCTTATAGTATCTAAGATATTATACATCCTCTTTCCTCCCTGGGCTGTCCAAATCAGCTGAAAATAATTTTAAGCTGACTTAAACTATTGCATCTAAAATTATAAGTTATTAGTTATATCTCTGTCAAATGTAGATATATCAATGCTTTTACAGCAGGTCTATGTTGAAGAGGAGTAGAGGTTTTTTCTACTTTTTTTTTCGGCTGCTAAATTTCAAAGGATTTTGGAAAAGGTAGGAGGGACATTAAAAAATGACCCATCTTTAGCTTTTAATATTCAAGTTTTAAGAAAACAACCTGATGGAAGGGGTATCTATACTAAAGAAAGTCATAAAAATTATTGATGGTTAAAAAATACACTTGACTACTTATAAAAAAAGGTATATTATCAATTAAAAGTAAAAAAAGTCATTTTAAATAATGACTTTATAATAAAATGTTGAAAAATAACTCGAAATTAAAAAAAGGGGATGAAGGATGGAAAAGATGATATATATCAGTAAGCTGTTGAGTGAATGTCGCGGCATCTTCAATGAAGAGGATATTGAGCTGACTCTAAATGAGGCGCTGATTTTGGATATAGTAAAGAATCAAAATGGAAAGGTTGCAAAGATATCGGAGATCTTGGCCAAGGACAGAGCCTATATATTAAGAACTATGAGGAGTCTGGCTTCCAAGGGGAAGGTCCGAAAGGAGGGAAGTGTTTATGTAATAACTGAAAATGGAAGAATAAGTAGTATGAAAGCCTTGGAAATATTAAATGAGGTTGTACCGGTTAATTTAAGTATTGAGTAGAGTTTTAGGGAAACTCTCAGCTTAGGTAAAGGCTAAGTTTCAATAGGTTTAATTATTTTTTAAGGGGCAATTTTGATAAAGCTATGATATTATAAGGTATAAACACTCGTATATACTTAAGATATGGTTAAGTGTCTCTACAGGTCGCCGTAAATGACCAACTATGGGTGAAGGTAAAAATAGTTTCGATTTTATTTTTTTTGATTTCGTACATCTGTTTCCTTCACTTGGGAAGCGGATGTTTTTAATTTTTTGATAGAAGGAGAAGGGAAATGAAAAGAAGTTATTTTTTACTGATACTATTATTTATAGTGGCAGTAAGCAGCAGCGCAGTGGTAAAGGATGAAGTGGAGATGAAGTGGAGTGCTCAGCCTAAGCTGGGAATAATAAAGGGAGACTACTACAGGGCTGAAAGGTTATTTCGTCAGGGACATATGGGATCAATGGAAGTTGTAAAATATGGAGATGAAATTGTATTTGTTGAGTTCAATGAGAGAACCAGGCCTAACTACTACAACAGGTACTATCAGGATGTTCCAAAGCGTCTTTCAGATTATAACTTTTCCATGGGCAATATAAAGGGAGCAGCATGGATAGAAAGTGTTCTCCTTGTTGAAAAGCAGATGTTGGCGGAGCAAAGAATAACGGGAGAGTTTGATATGGTAGCGGGAGCCTCAAATAGTATCAAGCAATCGATGATTCCTCTGGCAGAGGAGATAGAGGATCTTTTAAGTGAGGAGTCTCAGGTAAAATACTACAGTATTGCAGAAAAATTTGAAGGGGGAATAACTGGAAGGCTTCAGATTACCCTGGAGGATGGCAGAATAACATGGTGTCACTACGACGAGATATTTGCTGATAATCCAGAGGAGATTTCTCCTAGAAAGTTTAGGAAGTATTATGGAGAGTCAAAGTATGCAAGTGTAACCTATGATGAGCCTTCTCGTATAGGGTTTAATGTTCAGATAGATGCCTTGAATAATAAGGTTATAGAGACTCAGAACCTTCTTGATATAGAGGGACTGCCAGCTACTGGGGACTCTGGTGACTATGCAACAACAGGATTCACAATAAGAAATGAAGCCTGGGACAGGTATCTGGGAATGGCTGAGAAGCTAATAGATGAGCTTAAAAGGGATGGAGCTTTATAGATAGAAGGAAAAGTTAAAAAAGGAGCTTAAATGCTCCTTTTTTTATTTAGAGAGCAGAATGACTCTCTAGATATTTTGTAGTAGTATATAATGATTCTCAACACAGTAAATCAGCCTCTACTCAACAGGAGTGATACACTCCACCGGACATACCGCTGAACAGGCACCGCAGTCGATACAGGCTCCCTCATCTATTCTTCTCTTTCCGTGTTCAATCTCTGATATACAATCCACCGGACATACTGGCTGACAGGCACCACATGATATACACTCACCCTCGTTTATTCTATACGCCATCTCTCTCCTCCTTCAATTAAGATAAAAAGTAATATTAAGATATACATATTAAACACTTCATATCCTTTAAATCAAGGGGAGTTTCTATGGGATAGAATAGTTCTAATCCATTGTTAAAATATTCTCTTTTTTGTCATGGATCTTCACACAAAGGAGAAAGTTTTAAGGGGGTAAGAAAGGGATTATTTCGTAATAAAAATTGTCTTTAAAGTTTGTTTAATCAGAGTTTACAGGGATTTTGGAACCCCTATAAAAGCTGGGAAAGTTACTTGTTTAAAGAAATGAAAAAAAATTAAAAAATCCTCTTGAATTTTCCTCGACTTTGATATATACTACTGCTCGGGAAACAAGTTTATAACCGCCCTAAAAGAAGGAGGAGGAATGGAAGTAGTATTAGTAGTTGGGGTGCTGTTGGTAGCATTAACGTTTGAAGGAGACAAATGAAATATTTGTGTAAACCGTTGATAAGATGCTTCTTAGAGAGATCAGAAGCTCTTTTTTTATTTTTTGAAACCGATTCTATGTCTAGGCGCTTTTTCTCTTCTACTACTTTGAATAAAGAGGAAAAACTACTTCTGGGAATTGTTTAGCAATCTCTCTTAAGCTGGTGTTAACCCCCCCTTAAACCTTCTTTTAGAGTGACATTTGGCGTTAATTTTTTAGGAAAAAAGGGGTATCATAGTCCCATAGAAAAGAGATGAACTTTTCTGTTACAGCTTTGAGGGCACATAATTCTCCCAAAGATCTAAGTGTCCCTTGGAGTATTAACAACTTTTTCATAATTCTCAGACACCCACTTGTGGGTGTCTCCCCAAAAATTCTGGAACTCCTTGAGAGTTCCATTTTTTAATAATAGATACTTAAGTTTAGAGGAAATAAAAATCAGATGAAATTATTTTTATTTAATAACCATTTGAGGGAAAAGGTCGTCATAAGAATATAGTTGTTCTACTTTTGTAGCGATTTATGTCCATAGAGGTGAGTGGTATGGAAAGAAAAAGTTTGATAAAAGAGATTAAGATTTTACACGATGAGATTGATAGGGAGTGTAGCGATAAGCTGGAGGTCCTGAACAGGTGTTTTGAAGAGGGAAGGGAGTGTGAAGATTGTGCCCTAGAAGGAGAGTGCAGGTTTAATCTTCCAAAGTTATTGGAGATTTCTCGCCTATATGAGGAACTGTACTCAAAGAGTAGTTAAATAATAGGAAGTTGAGATACTTAATAGTGGATATTAAAGAAGCCGGAATTAATTTCCGGCTTCTCCTATTAAGAGTGTTTTTTGAATATCTCTTTAAACTTATGGTGTTTTTTAATAAAGATCTCAACTATTTTAGGATCAAAGTGCTTTCCGCTCTCTGAAGTAATTATCTTGAAGGCTTACTCATGGCTGAAGGGGTCCTTGTAGATTCTTTTCTGACACAGGGCATCATAGACATCTGCAAGGGCTACAATCCTAGCCTCAAGAGGGATATCCTCTCCGCTCAGCCCCATTCCATAGCCACTACCATCCCACTTTTCGTGGTGGTGTCTTATAATATTCATGGCTATAGGACTAACCTCTAAATCCTTTATGAGGTTGAAACCTATCTCAGTATGCTTCTTCATCTCCGTGAACTCCTCTCTGGTGAGTTTCCCCGGTTTTTTTAGTATGGAATCGGGGATACCTATCTTACCTATGTCATGGAGGGAGGCATAGAGCCCCACTTCCCTTACAAACTCCCTGGGCAGTTTCAATTCATCTGCTATGAGGTGGGAATACTCACCTATTCTTTTTACGTGATCTCCCGTGTCCTCGTCGTTATATGAGTTTGCACTTTCCAGGGTTCCCACCAAGCCCAGGGTAATATTTGTCAGTTTTGAGTAGATCCTTTTAAATCGTTTTAAGTGAATAAAGACTCCTAAAAATCCAAGGGCTGAAACTAAAGTTATGAAGATAGAGGCTTTAAAATCCTTAGTTATCTCGATATTTCTCTCCAAAAACTCCTTCTTTCTTTTCTCTATACCAGAGGAGAAGTCCCTTGACAATGAGTTTATGACAAAGTAGAGAGTTTCATCTTCTCTGGGTACTCCAAATTTCATACTTATCTTGTCATTGATAACCCCAGCTAACTTTATATTTTTAATATTATACCTCTTTAAAAGGTAGTGAGTGTTTTGAATCCCTCCTATAAGAGCATCTGCCTCCCCTGTAGCCACCGCCTTAATAACTTCCTTTTGGGAGTGAAAGGCTATTAGATTTTCTTCAAATCCCATGTGGTTAAGGAAGAGATCTGCCATGGAATTCTTCTGAACGGCTATCCTGTACTTTCTCAGATCTTCTAGATGAGGAATATACTTTTCATCCTCCCTATTGAAAATAAGAAACTGGAACTCGTCGTAGGGATCTGTTGTAAGGAAGCCTTCCCCATTAATATCTTCCCCATTTATAGCCATGATAGATGGGTTTATTTGAAGACCTTCTGGGGAATCGGCCTCCTGGAACACTATATTAACTCCCAGGATACGCTCTATCTCATAAAAATAATTTACGATGAAACCCTCCTGTTTTCCAAGAATATCTTTATAGAAGAGGGGGTATACATCAATATTTTGGGGAATGAATACCCTTAAGGTACTGTTTTTTTTCAGGTAATCCTCTATCTCCCTGGATATATGAAGCTTATCCCTGGTATACTCCAAGACCTCCTCATAGACAGTTCTTCTGTTAAAATCAAAGGTATCTACAATCCTTCCTATAATATCTACTAAAGGTTTGTAGTAGTTCAGACCTCCAATGTAGTACCTTGTCTTTAATGAGGGGGAGGAATAGTTGATCTTTATCTCAGGGTCAGGATTTTCCACCATATACTTTAAGCCATCCTGAAGGTCATCAGCATATATATCTGCCTCACCACTAAGAAGGCTCTCTACAGCCTCCTGGGTGCTGGGTTTTGATATGAGTATTACTCTGCTTCCATACCTCTTTATTACCTCATTTACAATCTGGTCTCCCTCAACATAGACTATTGTTTTACCGGAAAGATCGGTACTGTAATCGGTAAGGGGATAATCCTCCCTTGTAATAAGAACACCACTTAAATTGATGGGATCCTTTAAGTAGTAATACTTCCCCCTATTTCTCTTATAGTCCTCTACGCCCATAACTATGTGGGGGATCCCAGAGTCTACAGCTTCATGGAAATCTTTCTTTTCCTGTTTAACAACCTTAAAATTTAGGCGGGTAACCTCCTCTAAGGTCTTGATTATATCAGGATAGATTCCGTTACTTCCATTTTCAGTATGGTAGTTCAATATTCCCAGATCGGTATCCAGGTAGATTAAAACCTCCTTTTCTTTAGCCACTTTAATCCATTTTATTTCCTCTTGAGTTAAGTTAATATCTCCTCCATTTTCACCGAAAAGCAAAAAAGAAGTAAATAAAAAAAGAGGCCATATCAATTTCGACATAACATCCCTCCAAAAAAGTTTCGGCAGCTGGCTGTCATATTCCTGAGAACTTAGACCCTATAGTTTTGCGCCACAGAGTTTCCTCTGCTTTGCCTTTTTCGAAGTTATTTATTTTATAAACTTATTACATATTAAACCTAAATTTTACAGAGGTATAATATATTTTATATATTGTATGAATTTTTAAGAGGGTTTCATTGTTTGGCCCTATAAAACATTACAACTGTAATTCTATAGGAGGTTTAGAATAAAAACCTCACTATTCTGCTGGGTCTTCCCCTGCTTCCATTGGATTTTTTACAGATACACTCTACAAATCCCCCTTTCTCAAGTTTTTCAATGAGCCTGTTGGCTGATCTTCGTGTGACACCTATAATCTGGGCTACCTCAGAGGAGGTGTAGTTGTTGCACTCCTTTAGAGCAGAGCTGATTCTGTATATGGTATCTATATTGATGGAGGAGGAGGAAGCTATATGCTCCAGTCTGGAATCAAAAATGACACTGCTATAGTCACTTACGTCATTTGATGGGAGGAGAGGACCTGCAAGCTTTTCAGTTTCATATGCCACATAGGCGCTGTTTCTCCTCTCCTTTCCCGCCCTGATGCTGGCAATTACAGAGTGTTTAATAGCCTCCTTGAAGTTTCTGCCGTAACCTACCCCTATACTGGTATAGACCACCTGATTTTCTGCAATGGAGTCCAGTATGCTTAACCTTGAAAAGTGTCGGGTTTCATGTTCAAAGGCCTCCCTGTTGCAGAATATAGTGTAGGATTTACTTCCATTGGAGGAGTAGGCTCCCTCCACCCGTTCAGCAAACCAAAAGACCTCCTCCATAATTCTATTGTATTCAAGAACTACACTATGGTGGCTGCTGTTGATGATGAGGTTTTCCTTTAAATTGCTGATATTTATCGTTATAGCTACCTGATCTGAATCCCTTTCCCCTCCAAGGGTTCCCCTGGATATTAAATTATTTACTCCCTCTATAATTTGCTCCCTCTGAGGTTCCATTAGTATTGCCTCTATTCCCTTCTTCTTCAGGGCATCTCTCACAGCGCTTATCTGGGTTATGCACAGGGAGTTATCATATCTATAGTTTTTCAGATGATGGGAGATTACCTCCTCTATAAAGCCCCTCTGGATATAGGAAGGGTTTATGATCTTTATACTGCACTCCCTCTTAGAATCTATCCCAAGGTCCTCGTAAACCTCCACCACTTCCCTATGGGTGAGGGAGTCTATACTCACCTTCTTGATATCTGCCTCCATGTGATAGCTTCCCTGGAGGAGAGCTCTATAGATACTCCCTTTAGAACCTTCAACATAAATGTTTGGAATGGAGTGATCTAACTTATTGTTGAAGATATAGTGGATATCTCTTGCAGTGTAGAGGATTCCGTGGCATACTCTGCTAATCCTCTGAACTCTCTTTAATCCCTCTTCCAGGTCCTCTTCTCCTGTCACACCTACAAGATGAAGGGTCAGACTCTTAAAGTGTTCCTCTACGATCTCCTTGATTCTTAGATTTATATCTGGATGTCCTACCAGTCCTAAATTAAAATTCAATGTCCCTAATCTCCTTTAATAAATAAAGTCTAGTTAAAAAATTTCATTTGCTATCTTGTAAACGGGCTGTTTTCATTAAGATTATTACCAAAACTATTTAAAGTCAATATAAAGACATTCACTTTAGGGGTAGAATTTTACCAGGGATAAGATTAAGAGGACAGAGGAGGAATTCATGACAAATTATGTGGCTGAACCATTTAAGATCAAGACGGTGGAACCTATAAGGATGACCACTAGGGAGGAGAGGAGCGAAAAACTAAGGGAAGCAAATTATAACCTCTTTGGGATCGATTCAGATGATGTTTATATAGATCTTCTTACAGACAGTGGGACCGGAGCTCTCAGTGATGCCCAGTGGGCTGGGATGATGAGGGGAGATGAATCCTATGCAGGAGCCAGAGGTTTTAAGAGGGTAGAGGCTGCAGTGAGGGATATATTTAACTATAAGTATGTTCAGCCTGTTCACCAGGGAAGGGCAGCAGAGCAGGTTCTATTTCCTACGCTACTAACTCAAGGAAAGAAGTGTATCTCAAATATGCACTTTGACACAACAAGGGGGCATGTGGATCTATTAGGAGCCAAGCCTGTAGATCTTGTAGTTTCAGAGGCTAAGGATACCAGAAACTTTTCACCCTTTAAGGGGAATATGGATACTGTAAAACTTGAGAGGTATATAGAGGAGGCAGGGGCAGAAGGTGTAGGACTCATAATAATGACTATAACCAATAACAGTGCCGGTGGTCAGCCTGTATCCATGGCAAATATGAGGGGAACCAGCAGAATTGCGAGAAAGTATGGGATCCCAGTGATTATAGATGCTGCCAGATATGCAGAAAATGCTCACTTTATAAAGATGAGGGAGGAGGGGTACGCAGATAAATCCATCATCGAGATAACCAGAGAGATGTTTAGTTATGCAGAGGCATTTACAATGAGTGCCAAGAAGGATGCCATAGTGAATATGGGGGGGCTTATAGGAGTAAGAGATGACCAGGAGCTCTACGAGAAGGTCAGGGGGCTGACTATTCCCTATGAGGGGTTTGTGACCTATGGAGGTCTGGCTGGAAGGGATCTGGAAGCTCTTGCTATAGGGCTGTATGAGGGAACTGAACCAGACTATCTCAGGTACAGGATAGGTCAGGTGGAATATCTCGGGGGACTTCTTGCCAAGAAGGGAATACCCTTCCAGTATCCAGTGGGGGGCCATGCAGTCTTCCTAGATGCTAAGGAGTTTCTGCCACATATTCCGTACACCGAGTTTCCTGGACACACCCTAGCATGTGAGTTATATATAGAGGCAGGGATCAGGTGTTGTGATATAGGTTCATATATGATGGGTAATGACCCTGAAACCGGTGAGCAGCTGAAGTCGGAGATGGAGTTTACCAGACTGGCTATCCCAAGAAGGGTATATACTCAGTCCCACTTTGATATAGTAGCTCTTGCCCTTGAAAATATCAAGAAGAGGGCATCGGAGATAAAGGGGTACAGGATAACCTGGGAACCCCCTGTGCTGAGACACTTTACTGCTAAGCTGGAACCATTAAAGTAGGATTTTAAGGGAAGGAGAGGGCTTCTAAGCTGTCTCCTTTTTCAAGGTATCTATAGGTAAAGTCTAAAGGAGTTTGAAGCTTGTGATGAAAATAGATTAAATTAAAGGGAATTGGGAGGGAGAAGATTGAATACAATAGACTGGAACTACATAAAGGATTTTACCCAGGAGCTCATGGATATTCCGACCCCTGGAGGTTATACCCAAATGGGGATACTCAGGTGTATCCAGGAGTTTGAAAGGTTTGGAGTGAAGTATATAACTACAAAAAAGGGGGCTGTTATCGGGGAGATAGAGGGGAGGAGTAGTGAGGGGGCTACCCTTATCTCAGCTCATATAGATACCCTTGGAGCCATGGTAAAATCCATTAAGAGCAATGGAAGACCTGTCCTCACAAATATAGGAGGATTTTCCTGGAACTGTGTAGAGGGAGAAAACCTGGTTATCCACACCCAGGATGGAAGAAGGTATACAGGAAGTCTGCTACCTTCAAAGGCCTCCAGGCACACCTATGGAGAGGAGGTAACAAACCTTCTCAGGAGTCAAGAGAATATGGAGGTAAGGATAGATGAGTTTACCTCAACCAAAGAGGAGACAACTGCTCTGGGAATTGCAGTGGGAGATTTTGTAACTTTTCATACAAGAACTATCTTCACTGAAAATGGCTTTATCAAATCCAGGTATATCGATGATAAGGTGTGTGTAGCTCAACTCTTTGCATATATAAAATATCTGAGAGATAATAACCTGAAGCCGGAAAGGAAGGTTTATTTCTATATCTCCAACTATGAGGAGATAGGTCACGGGATCTCCTATATTCCCCCTGAGGTAGAGGACTTTATAGCCCTGGATGTAGGGCTTGTGGCTGAGGATGCTGCTGGAGATGAGCGAAGAGTTAATATTGTAGCTAAGGACAGCAGAACTCCCTATGACTTTAACCTGAGAAGCAAGTTGGTGAATATATGTCTGGAAAAGGGGATAAACTATACACTAGATGTTCACAATAGATATGGCTCCGATGCCTCTATTGCTGCAACCCAGGGATTTGATGTAAACTTTTCATGTATAGGACCCAGTGTAGATGCAAGTCATCACTATGAAAGGACTCACAGGGATGGAGTAGTAGAGACTATAAAACTTCTTATAGAGGTATTGTAGGTAAGGTAGGGTGCCCTAGGGGCATCCTGCTCTTTTTTATCTTTGAGATAATTTTTTAACTTAGATACTCCTTCTTTAAATCATGAAGAAAATTTTAGGTAAATTTAATAATTGGAATTAATATAAAAAATTAAAGTTTTACGCATAAAAGTCACTAAAAAAAATGACTAAATTCTAAAATGAAACATTGTTTAAAAAAACTTTAAAACGATGTTTTCGGCAGATAAATTAATTGTTGAAATAAAGATAGAAATCCTGTATATTAAACCTGTTGATTTTATTGTTCTGCAACTTAAGGATAATGAAATCAAGAAAGTTTTTAAGTTTCAACTTTTAAAAAGAAACGTTGTTTAACTTTTTAAAAGTGATATTTTAAATGAACAGAGATAGATTTAAAAGATAAAAATAATATTCTGAAAAAGGCAAAGCAGGGGAAACTCTGTGACGCAAAGCTTAAGGGTCTAAGTCCTGTTTGGATATGGCAGCCAGCTACCAAAACTTTTTTGGAGGATAGTATGAGCAGTCTACAGGTTCTCCTTTTTTATTTCCCAATTTTTTAGTTTTAAGAAGTATTTGTTGGGTTCTCAGGAAGGTCATACTATTAAAAAAATAAAAATTAATCTGATTTATGCAAAGGCAGGGGAGGGTTGCGCTCATTCCTGGAGCTTCTCTTCCCATCCACCTGCTTTTAGGGTAAGTTTTAGATATCTACTATATTAGTCCGCTTTTTTAGCGGTCTTTTTTATTTCAAAGAATAAGAAAAACTCTAAAGCAGTGAGGAAATTAAGAAAAAAAGAAAGGAAGTGAATTGCTAAGTCACTTCCTTGAATTTACTATATCTCACTTAGTTCTATTAGCAGTGTAGAGAGGAGAAGAGATTTCTCTAAAAGATTATGCTTCAGGATATATTCATTTCCTCCATGTTCCTTTTTACCTGCCGGTCCGAAACCATCGACTACATATTTCTCCCTATCAACATTGGAGATATCAGCAGAACTCCAACGGTGCTCGCTGTTTACTCTAATATCAAAGTTATCAGCAATTCCCTTGATGATTCTCATTATTTCATCTGATTTCTCAGTAGCAGTTAGGGCTGGTCTCTTTAGCCCTCCCTCTAAGTGGAAATCGATGGTTTTCTTGTACTTGCTTGCTGGAATCATACTTCTGATCTTTTTATCATATTTTTTAAAGAGTTCATCGTCATTAAACCTTACACTTAACTCTAGATCTCCATGGGCAAAGGGCTCGGTTATGTTGGAGCAGAGTTTAAGTTCCCTTGGAGAGATAATGATCCCCTCCTTCTCATTGGAGAGGTTGCTCCAGTCTGCAACCAGCTTGGAAAAGACGGAAACAGCCTTGGATACATCTTCAGAGTTTTTGTTTTCTCTCAGGTTCATATGACAGGAGTATACAGCTGCTCCTGATCTGCTGGTAACCATACCCCCATCAGGGAATCCCCCGTGGAGTCCAAATACATACTTGGCTCTTCTTGATTTCTCCTTGATGATATTTTTAGAGAAACTTCCCTGAAGGGTATCGTCGGTTGTTAGCAGGACACCTATCTTTAGCTTTTTCAAAACTCTTAAATATCTAAGGGCTTGGAGGGACTGCAGCATCATTACGATTCCGCCCTTGTGCTCCCAGACACCAGTTCCGTAAATCTTATGCTCGGATCTCTGAAAGTATTTTTGGTTTTTCAGCTTTACATTGTTGTCCAGGTTTCCTACCAGAAGGTAATCGTATTCACCATCGTCGCTGTTGGAGAAGAATAAGACATTACCTACTTCACTCTGAGGGAAGCTCTCATAACTAAATCCCATACTGCTAAACCTTTTCTTTATGGTGCTTCCCAGCCTATTGACTCCTTCTATATTCTTATAGTAGGTATTTATGTCTATTACCTCTTCAAGGAGTTTTTCCGTCTGATCCATCCTACTTCTGAGAAAACTTCTGACCCTTGTTGGAAGAGGAACTTTTTTACTATTGCTCTTCAGGTTCAGTCCTATATTTTCCTTGGCAAAGTATCTAAAGGAAGCCACATCCAGCATCTTATTTACAAGGGCGTCAAAATCAAAGCCTGCAGCTTTAGCAGCTGTAACATAGGAACCAGCAGCTCCCAGACTGGCCATGGAGTTAACCTCAAGGATATAGATGTTGTTGTTTTCATCCAGTCTTATATCTACTCTAGAGAAATCCCTTAATCCCAGAGTTTTAAAGACCTTGATACTTAGGTCCTGCATTCTCTTGGCCAGCTCCTCATCTATAGGGGCTGGGCATATCTTAGCTTTTGGTTTAAACTTTTTGTCATCTACTGTCTGAATAGCATCTGGGTCTCCTTCAAGATCTATTTCGAGAACAGGAAGAACTTCCACTGGAGAGTTTCCTATAAGTCCCACAGCAAACTCCCTACCTCTAATAAACTTTTCCACAAGAGCCTGCTGTTTAAATTCACCTACGATAAAGTCCACAGCTTCTTTTAGCTCATCTATGTTATAAACAACCTTTAATCCAAATGATACGCTTTCCATCTTGGGTTTTACAATTACTGGAAAATCTACATCGGTCATATCCTCATCTGAAGAGGAAAATACCCAGAAATCAGGTGTGGGAATTGAGTTTTTCTGCAGGATAATTTTTGTAATAATTTTATCCAGGGCTATAGCATGCCCTGCAGGGGAGGACCCTACATAGGGGATTCCCAGCATCTCAAGCATGGCTGGTATATGGGTATATCTACTCTCTCCCTGTATACCATAGGCCATATTAAATACTATTCCGAATTTTTCTCCGTCCTGTGTCTTGGGAAAGAACTCCTTTATATTGTCTATGACATTCATATCACCATCGATGATCTCTACATTGTGCCCTCCCTTTTCAAGGGCATCGGCCACACGTTTTACCACAAGGGGGTTGTATACTTCCTTGTTCTGCATCCCAAAGACATTGATTACATTGCTAAAATCCTTGTTATATATTATTGCTACTCTCATCTCTTCCTCCAATATTTTATAGATCAAACCCGCAGATTCTTAGAAAGTTCTTCATTATCAGTAGTCCGTCCTTCCCTGAGACCTCTGGGTGTGATTGAAAACCATAGATTGGTTTTTCCATGTGTTTTATTATCTCGTTTTCACAGATACTGGATTCTCCCAGCCGAATAAAGTTTCTAGGGAGTTCAGCCACATAGTAGCTGTGCCTTCTTGCGAAGTATACCTCGGATTTATTCAGATCTCTGAAGATGGGATCCTCTGGTTCTATTATAGATATCTTTTCCTTTCTTCTCTGGGGCTCCTCCAACCTTTTTATCCTGCCCATATTGGCAGCTGCAATTATCTCGTGCCCCAGACAAAGTCCAAGGATGGGTACATCAAAGTTTGCCAGCGCCACAAAATTTGTTGTGAGGTTCAGGGGCTCATAGGGACTTCCCTTTCCTCCAGAGAGGATAATCCCCTTTATTTCTGCCTTAGCAGACAGATTAAGGGGTTGATTGTGGTCAAAAAAGATATAATCAAAATTCTGTTCAGATAAAAAATCTCTTTTAAATTTTTTAATAAAGCTGCTTTGATTGTCTATAATTAAAAGCATAGCTTCCTCCTTTTGCAGTAAGGGCTGAATTAAAAAAATATAGTTTCTTCCTCTTTATGTTATAGCAGGAAAATAATCATATCCTTTTGCAGAAAGTTTTCCTAAAATGGGTTTTACGATCCTATAGTTTTCACAGTATGGAAATTTCTTTTTATTGATTTTTATATGCTTCTTTATGTTCTGTTTGCGATGTTAAACCCTTGAAAAGAAACAAACAAAAATATGGCTAGAGAATTATATTATATTTACTAAAAAAAATAAATCTATTTTATATATATGTATACCATCTCTTTTTTATATATTTATAGATTCATAGAGTTTTCTTGAACTGTATGAAGATCACAGAAAAGACAGTTGACTTTTACAATGAAAATAAATATAATTCCTTGCTAACCTGTATCTAAAGTACTTATAAGAGTTTAAGTTGAAATAAATCAATATTTGTCTATTTACACCTTATTAGGCCAGATTAATCTATCGATCTAGCCTGGATGATTTATAACAGTAAGAGGTAAAGGAGATAAGGAGGTAGGAGTTGCTCTATGAAAAGGCTGACAATTAAAGAAATTCTAAATAAAATTAACCTATTGGAACCCTTTGAGGGAATAAGTAAGTCGGGAGGTTTTAAGATCTCAATAAAATCATACCAGCCCCTTATCTGTGCCTCTCTTCATTCTGGATGTAATTTCCAGGAGAAGCTGGACTATAAGGTGAACCTCTCCTCCTTTCAGAGGTGGCAGGAGGAGGAGCCCTATACCGATAAGTTTATCTGGGAGCTCCCTATAACAATATCCGCTTTGGACAGCAGGTTTGAGTATGATCTCAATAAAGAAAGAGAGGATTGCATCAATAAAAAGATATGGAGAAGGGAGCTCTCCTCTTGTGAAGAGAGGGAAGCCTTGAAGAAGTACGATGAATTTTATGAAGTTATCCATTTTCTTGTAGAAAAACTGGAATTTCTTTTTGACAGGGTATTTTTCTTTGATATTCACTCATATAACTATAAAAGGAATACATCCAATACTTTACTACCTCTCTTTAATATAGGGACCCACTCTCTTGGTGAGAAGTTCAGAGGGGAGAGGGACTATCTCTTAGAGGCTTTTAAGGGAGTGGAGATAGACTGTCTTGAGAATACAACAGAGGAAAATCATGAGCTTCAGGAAGAGGGGGAGCTTGCAAGGCGTATAAACACTACTTTTAAGAAAACGGGATTATTTTCCATTGGAGTGAAGAAGGTCTACTGCAATGAAAATAGCGGAATCTACTATCAGTCTATAACAAACTCTCTGAAGAAGGCCTTCAACCATTTAATTAACGATTTTATTAAAAATCATAGCAGCAACCTCTCCTATAATATTCTTGATAACTTTAGTGATTATACCATCACAGACCATGAGAGAGAGGTTGCCAGAGGAATTGCTTTTTTAATGCAGAAAAACTACATAGACAGCAACAGGGGGGAGTATTCACCAGAGGAGATAAACCATCTCATCTCCAATAAAAGAGAGGATGTTATCCTAGGAAGGTTAAGGGAAGCTTATATAGTATATGTTTCCCACGGGGAAAAGATAGTTGCCTGCGGAGCTCTAATGAAAAAGGGAGACAGGCTGGAAGCCAAGATGCTCAATGTAGATGTGAAGTATAGAGGGATGGGACTGGCACAGAAGATATGTGATATAAGAGAGGATTTTGCTAGAAAGACAGGTTATAAAAGAATCTATATAGAATCTTTAAAGTTTCAGAAAACTCTGAAATTTCACAGGAAAAGAGGGTTTTATCAGGTTGAGGCTCCGAGAGAGTTAAAGTATTCCCTATATATGTGTAAAGACCTTTAGGTTCCCTCGTAAACTTCCTTAAAATCTTATTAGGGAGAGGTTACACTGTAAGGTAAAAAAGATAGTATTTATTAGTTCCACACTAAGTCCGCTTATTTAGCGGGCTTTTTTATTTTTTACATCTTTAATTAACCTATCCGTTATTATCTATTGAATTATACTTTAATAGGAATTTAACAGGGTATATTGTAAAAAACTATGAGAGACAAAATGAAGTTAAGGGGAAGTTCTAAGAATAGACGATGATTAAATGTTAGTGAGGTGATTTTAGAGTGAAGGAAAGGATGGATAGGATAGAAGATCTTATAGGAAGGATAAAGATTCTCTGTGAAAGATATGAGGCAGAGGAGGGGGAACTCATAAGAAATATAGTTAAGGGGATTGAGCTGGAGGAGAAGCTGGACAAGGTGGAGGAACTGCTCAGGGAGATAGAGGGGGAGTTGAAGAACAGAGAGGAGTAGAGCTTTTATAGGGTTTAAAAGGGAGGAAACTATGAAGATTAAGTATTTCCCCATATATTGGGTAAGACAGTATGAGAGAGGAGTTGTGGAGCTCTTTGGTAAGTACAGGCGTTTTGCCGAGCCTGGATTCCATGTGCAGTTTCCTATCTTTGAGATTACCAGGGTAAGGGATGTGAGGGAGCATACGATGGATATCTCTCCTCAGAATGTCATTACCAAGGACAATGTAGAGATAAATGTAGATGGTATCATCTGGGCCAGACCCATCTATACTGAGGAGGAGATCAAGAAGACTTTCTATAATATAGATAACTGGAAGGTAGCTGTAATGAAGCTGGCTCAGACCAACCTGAGACAGGAGTTTGGACAGCTTACCTTGGATGAGAGTCTTATTGCCAGGGGAAAGATAGCCCAGGACCTTCAGATAGCCCTGGACAGGATAGCGGAGGAGTGGGGGATCACCATAACCAAGGTGGAGATAAAGGTGATAGATCCCCCTGCAGATATCAAACAGGCTATGCACAAGCAAAAGACAGCAGAGCAGGACAGGAGAGCTATGCGTCTTCTGGCCACAGGTAGATTTGAAGCTGCGGAACAGGATAAGCTGGCTTTAATTCAGATAGCTGAGGGTAAGAGGGAGGCTAAGATAAAGGTTGCTGAGGGACAGGCTCAGGCAATAAAGCTTGTCAATGAGGCGGCAAGGAAGTATTTTGTGGGAAATGCCAAGGATTTAAAGAGGCTGGAAGTGGTGGAGGAATCCCTTAAGGATAACTCCAAGATAGTCCTCACCAAGGAGGGGATAACTCCAAATATCATCCTTGGTGAGTTGCCAGTAAGGGAGAGAGAGGAGGAAGATGAGATAGAACTACCAAAGAGGAAGATGCAGGATGAGATATCCAGAAAATATGATTTGGAGATCTAGATAAAGTTTTTAGTAGATCATTAGATATGAAAAAAGGGCTACGAATGCCTTTTTTATTGGAATGTCACAGAAAACACACATTGGAGTGGTAGAATAATGTATCTTATTTTTAGGAGGTACATATGTCAAAGAAATTAACTATGACGATGCTGGTGCTGCTTATTGTTTCCATAACAAGTTTCAGTAGTCCGAGAGAGTTGGATAATAGAGTGATGGATTACACAACAAGATTAGAACTTACAGAGGAACAGGTGGATGAGATAAAACCCATCTTAGAGGAGGCTTCAAAGGAGAGAAAGGGGATTCTGGAGCAGATTAAGAGAAGCAGCAGGAAGAGTGAACAGAGAAGGTTAGCCAAGGACTTAAAGAGAGTAGAGAAGGGAATTGATACCCAGCTGGCTGAGGTACTAACTGAGGAGCAGTCTGCAGAATGGAACAGGATCAAGGAGGAAGTTAAGGAGAAAGCTTAGTTTAGGTTTTAAGTAAGATAAATAGCAGTAAAATAAAAGGAACTCCAGGTTATTAGACCTGGAGTTCCTTTTTTATTCTAATTATTGTTTTATTAGATAACCACTTTAAGCAGTAGCTTTCTCCTCTCTTCCTCTGCCAAGGGAGAGAATAAATGGAAGGGCAACTAATGCTCCCACCACAATGAAAACAACTACAGGAGATATCCTAGCAGCATTTCCAAGGGTGATTCCTACAACTCCAAAATCAGCA
This sequence comes from Propionigenium maris DSM 9537, assembly GCF_027925155.1. GTDB lineage: Bacteria > Fusobacteriota > Fusobacteriia > Fusobacteriales > Fusobacteriaceae > Propionigenium > Propionigenium maris. The sequence goes on from NZ_BSDY01000001.1 coordinate 91,988, forward strand.
TCTCCAAAGGTAGTTCCTTCAAATCCAAGGGATGAAAGCATTGGCAGAAGTATCGCCGGAAGGAAACTTATAAGAAGTCCGTGTACAAAGGAACCTATAATAGCTCCCCTTCTTCCTCCAGTGGCGTTTCCATATACTCCGGCAGTGGCCCCACAGAAGAAGTGAGGGATAAGTCCCGGTACTATAATACTAAGTCCCACCATTGGAAGGATGAAGATGGATATAATTCCAGCAACAAAGCTAGAGAGAAAACCTATGATTACAGCATTGGGTGCAAATGGGAATACTGCTGGACAGTCAAGGGCCGGTTTGGCATTTGGCACTATCTTGTCTGCAATTCCCTTAAAGGCAGGAACGATCTCAGCAATTAGCATTCTAACTCCAGCAAGGACGATATATACCCCTGCAGCAAACTCAATGGCCTGAGTAAAGGAGTAAACTAAGAAGTTGCTTCCTCCAGAGAGGCTAGTCTCTATAAACTCCTTCCCTGCAAATATTGACACTATGAAGTAAAGTATAGTCATAGTAAGGGAGATAGATACTGAGGTGTCCCTTAAAAATGAAAGCTTCTGAGGAACTTTTATAGTCTCGGTGGAGGTAGACTTATCTCCTACCAGTCTACCAATTCCTCCAGCTACCAGATAACCAAAGGATCCAAAGTGACCAAGAGCCAGGTCATCACTTCCAGTAACCTCCTTTGTAGATTTCTGAAGCATAGCAGGTGAAAGCACCATAAGAGTTCCCAGAGTAACGGATCCTAAGACTACAAGGGAAATTCCACTCATGCCTCCAACTGAAAGAATGGCAGAGATAAGACACGCCATAAACAGTGTATGGTGTCCAGTCAGGAAGATATACTTAAATCTGGTATATCTTGCAATAACTATATTTACAACCATTCCCAGTAGCATTATAAGGGCCGTCTCTCTTCCCAAAGTTTTTTGTGCAAGGGCAACTACAGCTTCATTGTTTGGAATAACTCCCTGTATCCCAAAGGCATGGTCAAACATTGTACCAAAGGCTCCAAGGGATTTAACTATAACTCCCGCTCCCGCTCCAAGAATAATAAATCCCATAATTGTCTTAAGTGTACCTGAAATAATTTCACTGATACCCTTCCTTTGAATAAGAAGACCTATCAAAGCAAAACACCCAATAAGTATAGCAGGGTTTCCCAATATATCTCTCATTATTATATCTAACATAACTTCCTCCCAATTAAATATTGTTGTTAATAATTAAAGGTTTGCTGAAAGCTTCTCCTTGATCTCGGTAATATTCATAATATTTTCTAACCCTATTACCTTAGACCCCTCCTTAGTGAAGTTATCCATAATATCCTTAGCCCCTATATAGATATCTGCATCCATAGTTCTACCAGTTGTAAGATCTGTATGACTTACATTGGCATCTACTCCCAGCTCAGTAAGAGCCTTCTTAACATTGATCTCCATCATAAAGCTGCTTCCCAATCCGTTACCACACATTACAAGTATTTTCATTTAAATCTCCCCCTTATATAATTGAATATATTTCATCTGAATTTTTTGCTTCTGTTAGCATCCTTACTCTGTCCTCGCACTCAAGGAGGTCTGTGAGACCTACGATTGCATCCATGTGAGAGGTACTGTCCTTAGCTGCCAGGATAAAGACCAGCTTCACATCTTCCTTCCTTTCAGAGAAGGAAACCCCATCATCTATCTTTAGAAGTGACATAGATGTTTCATTTACTCCGTGCTCAGGTCTTGAGTGGGGCATAGCCACCCCAGGCATGAGTACCACATAGGGCCCCAGCTCTCTTATGTTTTGTATCATAGCTTCTACATACTTGGTTTCTATGAGTTTTTTTTCAAGCAGTGGTTTTGAAGCGCAGCTTATGGCTTCCTCCCAGCTTTCTATCTCCTTGATAACCTGGATGTTTTCTTCGAGCATTCTCTTTAACATCCCATCACCTCCCTGTTCTATGGTTAGAGTTTATCCCAGAAATTTCATTTGGGAAAGATTCTTATTTCTTCACAATCACATTACAAAAATCGCCCAGTAAAAAGGACGGATCCACGAACCCGTCCTCTGGCTTACTTTAACTTGTACTTGTATATAAACTTTAATACCTCTTCTCTGTTTTTCATCTTTCTCAACTGACCTCTCAGGTTATGATCGTTTATAAGGTTCATGAGGTCCACTAGGGAATCCAGGTGCTCCTTATCATCAAGGGATGAAAAGGCAAATAGGGTATCTACCTCCTTACCATTGGGGAAGGTCACAGCCTCCTTAAGGGTAACAAGGCTCATAGAGGTCCTTGAAATGTTGCCGCTGCTTCTGGCGTGAGGGATGGCAAGTCCCTCTGAGATAACAATGTAGGAACCATACTCCTCTACAACATCTACCATGGATTTTGTATAGCTGGCGTTTGCAGCTCCTCCCTCTACCAGAACCTCCCCTGAAAGGAGGATGGCCTCCCTCCAGGAATCAGCCTTCTGATTTAACCTGATATTTGACAGAGGAAGAAGATCAATTATCTCAAGCTTTCTTCTCTCATAGTCATCTATAATCCTCTCCTCAAAGAGAACTTTGAAATCCCTTATTAGCCCCTCACGATCTATAATATCCGTTCTGGCAGAAACCACCTCCATAAGATCCGACAGGAGAACCTTCTTTCTGGATTTTGGAAGAGCATACTTGTCCAGGGTATGTATATCCTGGGGGCTGAGGATTGCTCCCACCTTGACAATGGCCTTGGAGATACCTGGAATATCCAGAGTGGTGATCACAAGATCGACCTCCTTCTCCTTTAAGGTCTTTTCCAGCTGGTGTCTGGGAATAATATCTACCACATTTACAGAGTAGATATCCTTAATCTGCTGGGCCAGCAGCTTGGAGCTCCCATACCCCAGTCCGCATACTAGAAGGACATTTTTTATATTCTGAAGCCTGTACCTGTTTCTGTCCATGGCAGCCTTAAAGTGGATGGTAAGAAAGGCCACCTCATCATCTGTAAACTTGCAGTCGATAAACCCCTCTAGTTCCTCTATGACCTCCCTGGTAATATCAAAGAGTATGGGATAGCTCTCAGTTACCTCGTCACATATGGAGTTCTGGAGCTGTATATTATTCTTTATCCTGTATATAGTTGGTTTTATGTGGTTGATAAGGCCATCTAAAAGGGTTTCATCCATGGAGATATCCACATCTACCCTGCTGTTAAACCTCTCGATGAGGTTTTTTACCATAACTTCAACCTCTACCCAGTTTTTATAGTAGGAGTGATCGAAGTTGTAGGTATGACTTCCCAAAAAGTAATCGGTAATCTTTAGGATCTCTACCTCCTGAATATCCAGATCGAAGTTGGCTTCCAGGATACCTATTCCCTTTAAGAGCGACTGGTACTCAGAGGTATTTCTTAAAAAGTTCTCATTCTTTACCTGGGAGATACTTCTCCCCTTTTTAACTCCAAAGAGCATAACCATAACGTAAGCTGTGATGATTGTATAGGCCTCATCTGAAATGATCTTTCCCATGAGCTTTTGGGTATAGTTTATAAAGGTCTTTATATGAACAACCTCTATCTCGGAAAAGTATCCCTTAAGGACATCCAGGAGGAAGTTTTCCTTTACAGGTCCCCCCATCTCCATATAGTTAGTAAGTTCCTTAAAGTGTTTTATAAGGATCCTGAGCTGAAGCCTTCTGATCCCCTCCTCGCTCCCGGTAAGCTCAAGTCCCACCTTTGGAAGGGTACGAAGTCCCACTTTCTCCTCCTTTAAAAGCTCCTTAACTACCTTCAGGTCTCCCTTGATGGTAGTACGGCTCACATCCACCTCCTCAGAGATCTTTTTTAGGGAGATAACCCTTTCAAATAACGCCCTTATAAGAAGGTAGTCCACTCTCTCCTGGGGACCAAGAAAACGATTGATGTAGATCTCCTTGAGATAGGCCTCTACACCTTCCCAACCCTCAAGGAGGATTCTTCCCCCGAACTCCCTTTTGAGCGGTCCCAGACTATTTTCCTTGAGGTAGTCCCCTATCTTTTCAAGGTCATATCTGATAGACCTCTCGCTTATATCTATAGTGGAAGCCAGACTCTTTATATCTATGCTTCCTCCTTCCTCAACTATCTTATTTAATATGCTTAAGCTTCTGCTGCTTAACATCTCCTCACCTCTTTCCTACTATAAATTATATGAGAAAGTCTATCATCTTAAAAGGGCTTTTTTTGTTAAAATCACCTTACAATTTTTGAGGGTAGGGAAAGATAAAAAATAAAAGTAATCTGATGTTGACATCCAGTGATTTATAGAGTATCACTATATTAGAAAATAATTATATAGTGATGAAGGTGGTTGTATGGAAGATTATATGGTTAAGTTGTTTAAAAGTCTGGGGCATCCAGTGAGGCTTAAGATTGTGAGGAAGCTGGGTAGAGAGAGGCTGTGTGTGTGTGAGCTCCAGGAGGATGTGGAGTTTAGTCAGTCCAATCTCTCTCAGCACCTGAAGATCTTAAGGGACTCTGGAATCCTCAGTGGGGAGAAGGAGGGACTTAAGGTGATGTATCAGGTTAAGGACTTTAGGGTTTTGGAGATGCTGGATATGGCAGAAGGGATAGTGGAAACACATCTTAAGAGGGCCATAGAGGGGAGGTAGAGGTTATGTTAAGAGAGATACTTTCATTTAGCTGGCTGGACAGAGGTGTAAGAGAGCTTCTGGAATTTTTTGGCATGGATGTGGCAAGCAGAGCTGGGGGATCGGTACACTTTTTTATCTATGATGTGATAAAGATCCTAATCCTTCTATCCACCATGATATTTATAATCTCCTATATCAGGAGCTACTTCTCAGTGGAGAAGACCAGAAGAATTCTGGAAAGGATGGGAGGGATAAAAGCCCATGTGGCAGCCAGCCTGCTGGGGACGGTGACACCTTTTTGCTCATGCTCCAGTGTGCCTCTCTTTATTGGTTTTATAGAGGGGGGAATACCTCTGGGGGTAACCTTTTCCTTTCTCATAACCTCTCCCATAGTGAATGAGGCAGCTCTTGTAATTCTTCTGGGAGCCTTTGGACCTAGGATAGCGGCTTACTATGTGGTTTCAGGAATCCTTCTGGGAGTGGCCGGAGGATACCTCATCCACATATTGAAGCTTGAGAAGTATGTAGAGGAGTATGTGTACAAGATGAAGATGGGTCAGGGTCAGGTAGGGGAGCTCACCAGGAAGGAGAGGTTTGACTTTGCCAGGGAAAATGTAAGGGATATAGTGGGGAGGATATGGAAGTACCTCCTCATTGGTATAGGAATAGGAGCTCTTATCCACGGCTGGGCTCCGGAAGAGGTACTGTCAAAGTATGCAGGGCCTGATAACCCACTGGCAGTTCTTCTGGCTACAATTGTAGCCATTCCCCTCTACTCCAATGCCATGGGGACAATTCCCATAGCTGAAGCTTTAATCGGTAAGGGAGTGGGAATGGGGACAGCCATGGCATTTATGATGGCGACTACAGCTCTATCTCTTCCAGAGATGATCCTTCTGAGAAAGGTGATTAAACCAAAGCTCATAGGAGTTTTTACTGGAATTACAGGGGCTGGGATAATAGTTATTGGATATATCTTTAATATAATTATATAGGAGGTCGGAGATGGAGATAAAGGTACTGGGAACAGGGTGTAAAAAGTGTACAGCCCTCTATGAGAATGTTATGAAGGCATTGGAGGAAGAGGGGAAAGAGGCTAGTGTGGAGAAGGTAGAGGATATTGTGGGAATAATGTCTTACGGGGTTATGAGCACACCTGCTCTAGTGGTAGATGGAAAGGTTGTAGTCAGTGGAAGATCTGTGGGGACAGATGAGATAAAAAAATATTTATAATATTAGGGGGGCAGAGATGCAGAAGAAGAAATTATACCTGGTTACAGGTTTTTTAGGGGCAGGAAAGACAACAACTCTCAAGGAGATACTTAACAATCTCTCAGAGGGAAAGAATGCAGTAATCATGAATGAGTTTGGAAGGGTAGGGATAGACGGTAAACTCTTAGATGGCTTTGATATTGAGCTTTCAGAGATAAACAGGGGATCTATATTCTGCAGCTGTCTTCAGGTAAACTTTGTCACTGAGCTGGCAAGGATGGCTGAAACAGATGTGGATAGAGTCTTTGTAGAGGGATCAGGTCTTGCAGATCCTTCAAATATAGGGGAGATACTGGAAGCTCTTAGGATCTATATGAATGTAGATGAGATACCCTATACCTATGGAGGAGCCATATGTGTAGTGGATGCCAGAACCTTTGAGGGAGAGGTAGGCAAGTTAGAGGCTGTTGTAAATCAGGTGGAGCAGGCTCAGATGGTGGTTGTAAATAAGATAGACCTTGTGGAGGATACATCTAAGGTAGTTGGGGGAATTAGAGAGATAAATCCCCAGGCTGAAATATGTGAGGCAGAGTATGGAAGAGTAGAAATGGACTTCTTCTCCAGGGAGGAGGACTACCTGGAAGGAATAAAAAGGAAGGAAACAACCAATACAGAGGCTACTAAGCCTAAGACCTTTACTCTCTCCACTGTAGAGGAGATAGCTATGGATGAGCTGAACGGTTTCCTAGGTGAGATAGCATCCCTTGTATACAGGGTAAAGGGATTCAGTAATGTAGAGGGGAAACTGACCAAGGTAGATATGGTGGGGGGCCGTGTGGATCTGGACAGGGATCACGGGATGTCCGAGGACTCCTCACTGGTTCTTCTCACTAAGAAGGTAGAGGATATGACCATCCCTCAGATATTAAAAGGGATAGTTGATGCCTGGGATAGAAATACCTCGGTGAAGATGAAGATAAAAAATGGTTAGTTTGTAAAAAAGTCAAAAGGAGAGCCTTTTAGGGCTCTTCTTTTAATTTAAGATTAAAAATTCTGAGGAGGTCTTCATTAATAAAAAATCATATACAAGATCGTTTGATTATTTATGTAGGTGGAGGTAATATAGAGAGGGAGGACAGCAGAGGTAGAAGGAGGTAGAGGTGTGAATTATGAAGTGGTGGATATAGAGGAGAAGAGAGTTAGAGGACTGGAAGTATTTGTAGGGCGGGAGCTATATGAAGCCGATGGAATAGCTGACCTATGGATGGATCTTATTCAGAGGATGGATCTGAGCTTTATGGACTACTCCTATGGAATTATGAGAAACTTTGACATAGAACACTTTGAATTTGATTATATGGCTGGGGTTGAGGAGGGGGTTATTGGAGATCCGCAAGATGTAGTGGAGTGGGTAATACCAGGAGGGAAGTATGCCAGGTTCTCCCAGAGAGGTCCTATGACCAGGGAATCTATAGCGAAGCTCTATGATGAGTCCTTTAAAACTATATTTGCAGAGGGATTGATGGATGCCGGTAGGGGAATTAACTCCTTTGAGCTTTATAGTAAGGATTATATTGTATTGGGAGACAGGAAGAGTATACACTACCTGCTTATTCCTGTAACAGGATAGTGAGATATACTTCAACCCTTAGGTTATACTTGGAAATATTGATTATTTTTGAAAAGCCTAACCATATAATCTATCACATAGAGGGTAAAAGAAATTTCTCTATTTAAAAAATAAGTAAAATCAGGGTAAAAAAAAGGTATTTTTCCCTTTTCACAGAAGATAAATATAGGGCAAAGTGATTGAGGGGTGGTGTTTATGGAGATAATTAAGATGTATAACTATGAGATGGTGGATTTGAAGGCAGTTGTGCGAAAAATAGATAAAGAGCTAAAAAATAACAATGAAGTAGTCCTTGATTTTAATGGAATTGCAGGGGTTAACTTTTTAGAATTGGAGGAGATGTTCAGCCATATCTTTTCCAACTTTGCATATGAGCGGATCAAGAACAGGCTAAACTTCAGAAATGTAAATCCAGTCGTAAAGTTTCTCATAGATGATATAGTTGAACAGCATAGGTGCAGGTGTTGAATATAAGAGATGATACTGAAAATATAATAGAGATTAAAGCCTCTTGAAGGTAGCGGAATACCCCATGATTTGACAAGATGTAATATAAGTGATAAGATGTTTGTACAGTAAATAAACAGATATGAAGTAAATCGGGTGAGTACCTGACTGGTGAGGTTTGCAATGCTTTAAGTAGTGTAGGTTCGAGCTGGCCGAAAAAAGGGAAAACTTGGCTGAAAAATATTTCTTAGAACTGGGGTTTATCCAGGGTCTCCCTTGAGGCAATGGATTATGCTATATACTATGGCATAAAGTGAGTCAACAGGCGAAACTTAAACACTCTAACTCTATTATCCTTGGGATAATGAGTTAGAGTGTTTTTTTTTACAAAACTAGGAGGTATTACATGAGAAAACTCAAAAAACCAAAATTTGAGACAGATAAGTTTAAGGGGAAAACAAAGCTTCTCCATGCAAGAAATTTTAATAAGTTTGGATTTGATTTCCACCCAGAGGTATCTCTGATCTCAGGGGTTCTGGTACTTTTATTTATAGGAATGACCCTAAAGGATCCAGGAGTAGCTAATGCTGCATTAATGGGGATACAGGACAAGATAACCAACAATTTTAACTGGTTCTTTATATTCAGTGCCAACCTGTTTCTATTGTTTCCCGTTTACCTGATGTTTAGTAAGTTTGGTGAGATAAAACTAGGAGGACCAGAGGCAAAACCTGAGTTCTCCAACTTTGCCTGGTATTCCATGCTTATCAGTGCAGGAATGGGAATTGGATTAATGTTCTGGAGTGTGGGAGAACCTCTCTACCATGCAAATACAGTGCTGCCTCTTACAGGTGGCACTTCCAACAGTGAAGCATTGGGAATGACCTTCTATCACTGGGGGTTTCATCCATGGGGGATCTACTCTCTTATAGCACTGGCTCTGGCATTCTTTGCTTATAACAGGGGACTCCCTCTTTCATTGAGATCGGTATTTTATCCAATATTCAAGGACAGAGTATTTGGCTGGGTAGGAGATATCATTGATATAAGTGCAGTTATATCCTGCTTATTTGGTCTGGCAACCTCTCTGGGGTTTGGAGCTCAGCAGATAAATGCAGGACTTAACTATCTCTTTGGTGTTCCAAAAAGTGCTGGTATACAGGTTACAATTATTGTTGTTATCACCTGCATTGCCACCCTCTCCGTTGTTTCTGGAATAGGTAAGGGGGTAAGGATCCTATCGGAGCTCAATATGAGAGTGGCAGGTCTATTTCTTATAATGATGATTGTCCTGGGGCCCACTCTGTTTATACTGAGATCCTTTAATAACGGAATTGGTTACTATCTAAATAACTTTATTTCTATCAGTTTTTTCAGTGAGAACGGAAATGCATGGCAGGGAAGCTGGACTATATTCTACTGGGCATGGTGGATATCCTGGTCACCATTTGTAGGAATGTTTATAGCAAGGATATCCAAGGGAAGAAGTGTAAGGGAGTTTGTTACAGCTATCCTTATAATCCCGACTCTTCTGAGTTTTATCTGGATGACTACCTTTGGCGGAACAGCCTTATTTCAGAATGCAGCAAGTAGCGGTCAGCTTTTTGATGCGGTGCAGGGAGATATTTCAACGGCACTTTTTGCTATGATACAGGGGATGGGGATCTCTGGAGGACTAAAGGGAGCCCTTTCCATAATAGGAACCTTCCTGGTAATCTCATTCTTTGTTACTTCCTCCGATTCAGGATCCCTTGTTGTGGATAACCTTACATCTGGAGGAAAGCTGGATTCGCCGGTATTTCAGAGGGTATTCTGGGCGGTGCTCCAGGGGGCTATAGCAGCAACTCTTCTTATAGTAGGAGGAAGTAATGCACTAAATGCTCTTCAGACTGGGGTAATTATCTCTGGACTCCCATTTACAGTTATTCTTCTGGCTATGATGTATAGTTTACATGTGGGACTGAGAAATGACCTGAGCAAACTAAAGAAATACAGAGAGGACAAGCTGGCTATAAAGCTATTCAATCAAAAGATAAAGGGGTCCTTTATGGCTGATGAAAAGGTCAGGGAGAGGATGATCAATAAGTAGAAGACGGGGAGCATAAGCTCCCCTTTTTTATTACCTTTTTTCTCTTTCAAAATAGTAGTATGAGGGAATAGGCCACTCTTTTTTTAACTCATATTGACTATACTATATTTAAGAGGTATCAATGTGGTGGAAATTATACAGGAGGAGGGAATAGAATGAAAAAACCTATAATTGGAATAACTTCAGCTTACGAAAAGGAGAGGGAGCTGAAGAACTACCATAGAACTACAGTGTGCATAGACTATGCCAAATCCATAGCTGAGGCAGGGGGGATCCCTTTAGTAATACCTACCCTTGAGAACAGGGAGGATATAAGAGCCCAACTTGAAATGCTGGACGGACTTCTTCTCTCTGGAGGAGAAGATATAAACCCCCAATACTATAATGAGGATTTTATGGAGGGAATGGGTCTTGTATCTCCAGAAAGAGACAAAAATGAGTGGACAATACTGGAGGAATTTCTACCCACAGGAAAACCCATATTAGGAGTGTGCAGGGGGATGCAGCTGTTAAATATTTTTTATGGAGGTAGTCTGTATCAGGATATGAAACATATTTCAGGGGACCTTCTGAAGCATAGGCAGGATTTTCTCCCTGAGCTAAAAGTTCACAGGGTAAAGCTTGAAGAGGACAGCATCCTGGGAAGATTATTTGGGGAGGTGGTGCTGACCAATTCATTTCATCACCAGGCTATAGACAGGTTGGGGGAGGACCTTAAGGTAATAGGTAGAACCTCCGATGACATAATAGAAGCTATAGAGGGGAAGAGAAAGGAGTTCCTATTGGGGGTGCAGTGGCACCCAGAGATGATGAGTGCCAGAGGGAACAAGGAAATGTTAAGGATATTTAAAGAATTTGTAGAAAGTAGCAAGTAAAGAGGAAAGAGTATAGAAAAAATTAGAGCTAAATAAGGTTATTTAAAACCTTCTTCACTTAAGTTTTGATGGAGGTTTTTTATTAAAAGCAAAGGAAAAGGTGAGGAGCAGTTAAAGTCCCTTGCTTTTGGTAAAGGAATTAAGTAGACTCTTAGGGGCTTTAAGGATAACTTGTAGTGAAGGGAGAGGTAAATGACAAGGAGCAGGGCAAATCTTATGATCCTATTGGCAACTATATTTTGGGGAACATCATATACCCTCACTAAGGTCGGTTTGGGAAGTTTTGGAGTATTCAACCTCATAGCTATTCGTTTTCTGTTGGGGTTTGGAGTAGCAGCACTTGTTCTGAGAAGGCATATGGTGATAAAAAGAAAGGTTCTATACTATTCCATAGGGCTGGGAACTCTTTTATTTATGGCTTTTACTACTATGACACTTGCCTTAAAGTACACAACAGCTTCCAACGTAGGATTTCTTGTGGGATCCCTTGTAGTTATTATACCCATTATCTCCTTTCTAATCCTTAGGGAAAAGATAGAGAGAAGGGTGATGTTTGCATCTCCAGTTGCCTTTCTTGGAATAACTCTCATAACAATGAATGGAGGGGTGACTATGAATAGAGGAGATCTCCTAGCTCTTCTTTGTGCCGGATTTTTTGCCCTTCATATAGTATTCACAGGAAAACTGACGAAAAGGGTAGACTCTCTATCCCTTGGAGTATTACAGCTGGGAGTTGTGGGAGGAATGAGTCTTCCTGTTGCTCTGTTCAGCGAGGATTTTCAGCTTCCACCAAGTGTAAACCTTTGGATTATTGTGTTATTTCTGAGTATCATGTCTACAGCCTTTGGTTATGTTACTCAGACTGTAGCTCAGCAGGAGACTCCTCCTGAGGTAGCAGGAGTTATTATCTCTCTGGAACCGCTCTTCTCCGCTGTGGTGGCATACAGTGTTTTAGGAGAGGTAATGAGTATTCAGGGGATTATAGGGGGCTGTATACTTCTAGGAAGTATACTACTAGTCCAGGTAGAACCTCTTAAAATAAAGGGAGCTTTATTTAAAAAGCAGGTTTTTTAAAAAAGTTCTCCTCCTTATTTTAATTTTGAGGGTTAAAGGTTCAGTGTCTTTTTTAGAAAAAAATAAAAACAAAAACTTGACATTAAAACTAATTAGTAGTAATCTTGTTCGTGAGAAGGACAGAGTATTCTAAAAACCATTCTGAGAAGAGAAGAAAATGCATTCAAATGAAGTTCTATAATTTTTTTGCTCAATTACAACTAACTAGTATTATATTTTTTAGGTGTTTTCTTGAATTTTTGGCATATACACTTATATTTTGATTATTCTGTTAATAAAATTCTATATTTTTTTATGTAAATACTACTAATTAGTAGGAGGTTTTGGAGTTGATTGGGATTATAGGAAGTGGTAAATTGGGAGTTTCCCTTGGAAGATACTTTAAAAATGGAGGGTTCTCTATCAGTGGGATCTATGGAATAGACTTAAAGGGGGCTAGAAAAGGCTCGGAAATGATAGGAACAAGAAACTTTTCTTCTGTTAAAAAACTACTAACTAGTAGCAAAATAGTGATGGTAGCTGTACCAGATGACCAGATAAGCAGGGTGTGGGAGGAGATAAAGGGAAAAGAGATATCGGGAAAGGTGGTATTTCATACAAGTGGTACCCTTTCTTCCACAATTTTTAAGGGTGCTGAGAAGTATGGGGTGAAGGCAGCTTCACTCCATCCTATGATGACTTTTTCAGACAGGAATACTGAGATCCAAAGGATGAAAAGTATGACCATTGCTCTAGAGGGGGAATGCAGGGAGCTGGAGGAGATAATTAAGGTGCTTGGCAACAACTGCTTTAAGGTAGACGCACAGAGCAAGGTCAGATACCATCTAGGAGGTGTTTATGCCTGTAACCTTATCCTTCCTATGGTGAGCAGGGGGATTGAAAATCTCATGATGTGTGGATTAAAGGAGGCGGAGGCGAAGACTATCCTGATGCCCCTTATTGAAAAGACCGTAGATAATATTAAATTAAAGGGAGTAAGGGGAGCTGTGAGTGGCCCACTGGAAAGGGGGGACATAGGGACCATAGAAAAGCACCTGGAGTGTCAGGACATCAGGGAGAGGAAGTTATATATTGAGGGATCCAAGGAACTTCTAAAGATACTTGATAGAAGGGATGAAAAAATAGAAAAATTACTGGGGGATGAGGATGAAAAATACAGTTGTAACATTTAAAAGGGATAAGGCAGAGGGGAGAAAACTCTCTATGGTAACAGCATATGATTATACCATGGCTAAGATTATAGATGAAACGGAGATAAATGGTATCCTGGTAGGGGACTCCCTTGGAATGGTGACTCTGGGATATGATTCTACACTGGCTGTCAGAGTGGAGGATATGATCCACCATGGAAAAGCAGTGATGAGAGGGGTGAAGGATACTTTAGTAGTTATTGATATGCCATTTATGTCATACCACAATACCCTGGAGGAGGCTGTGGCCAATGCAGGAAGGATTATCAAGGAAACAGGGGCTCACTCTGTTAAGTTAGAGGGGGGAAGAGAGATAATCCACAAGGTAAAAGCCATAGTAGAGGCTCAAATACCTGTAATGGGACACCTGGGACTCACTCCCCAGTCCCTGAATATAATGGGTGGATTTAAGGTACAGGGAAAGAGCGAGGAAGCTGCTAGAAAGATAATAGAAGATGCCAAGGCTTTGGAGGAAGCAGGAGCCTTTGCTATAGTTTTAGAGTGTATTCCAGAGAAGCTGGCTGAACTGGTTGAAAGAAGTGTGTCCATTCCAACCATAGGCATAGGATCAGGAGGAGTTTGCAGTGGTCAAATACTGGTCTACCAGGATATGCTGAATATGTATGGGGATTTTAAGCCTAAATTTGTAAAGACCTTTGCAGATGCAGGAAGTGTTATGAGGGAGGGCTTTAATACCTATATAAGAGAGGTCAGAGAGGGGACCTTTCCTGGAGAGGAGCATACCTTTAAGATAAAGGATGATGTGCTGGAAAAACTATACTAGGAGGAGTGAAATGAAGGTTGCAGAGATGATAGGAGAGGTAAGGAAGATAGTGGAGTCCTGGAGGAAGGAGGGCTTGAGTGTGGGACTCGTACCCACTATGGGTTATCTCCACCTGGGGCATGAAAGCCTTATAGAAAAGGCTGTGGAGGAAAACGACAGGGTAGTGGTAACTATTTTTGTTAATCCTGCCCAATTTGACAGGGCAGAGGATCTGGAAAACTATCCAGTTAAAACTGAGGAGGATCTAAAGATAATTGAAAAAATTGGGGGAGCTCTGGTATTTCTTCCAGATGCCACAGAGATCTATCCAGAGGGCTTTAATACAGTGTTGGAGGTAGAGGAGCTTGACAAAGAGCTATGTGGGGCTACAAGACCGGGGCACTTCAGAGGAGTGTGTACCATAGTAAACAAACTCTTTAATATTGTAGGGCCTACCAGGGCCTACTTTGGAGAGAAGGACTACCAGCAGCTTGCTATAATCAGGAGGATGGTGACCGACCTGAATATGCCTGTGGAAATTATAGGTTGCCCAATTGTGAGGGACGAAGATGGACTGGCACTAAGTTCAAGGAATGCCAGACTCTCAGCCGATAAAAGAGAAAAAGCTCTTATTCTCAGCAGAACATTGAGAGAGTTGAAGGAGAGAGTTGCAGAAGGGGAGAGAGAGACCTCTAAACTTATAAGATGGGCTATAGAGAGGATAGAGAAGGTTCCCCAGGCAAGAGTGGATTATTTTGAAGTGGTGGACCGAGAGACCCTTCAAAGGCTGGATGTAGTAGAATCTGGTGGTGTAGTAGCAGCCGCGGTGTTTATAGGTAAGGTAAGATTAATAGACAATATATTAGTGGGGTAGATAGATGAGACTAAAGATGTTAAAGGGAAAGATACACAGAGCTACTGTAACCCAGGCGGAACTACACTATGTGGGAAGTATTACACTGGATAGGAAGCTTATGAAAGCATCTGGTATTGTAGAGTATGAACTGGTTCATATAGTGGATATAGATAATGGAGCCAGGTTTGAGACCTATGTAATAGCCGGAGAGGATGAGGGAATAGTGTGTCTCAATGGGGCTGCAGCAAGGATGGTCCAGCCAGGGGACAGGGTAATAATAATGGCCTATTGTGAGCTAGATGAGGAGGAAGTGAAGGGCCATAGTCCAAAGGTTGTACTTCTGGGGGAGAATAATAGGGTGGATAGGATTACCTCCTATGAAAAACACGGGAAATTGGCATAGATTCTAAAAAGTTACTATAAAAAAAGAGGGTAAAAAAATGCTGTACTTAGGGGTACAGCATTTTTTAATATTTAAATAAAATCTTTTGTTGGGTTTCATAGATTTTTCTGAATACCTTTAACAAAAGGTAAAGAGCTAGACCATAGAGGAGATAGCACTATCAAAGGAGATGAGATTTCTTTTAAGAGTTTTGAGCTCTCCATACTCCTTGGCAGAATAAAGGGTGTTATTTATAAACTCTATCTTTTTATATATGTTGTATCCCTTATCGGTGAGGTTAAAACTATTGGAAGACTTCAAAAGTACTCCGTCTGCAACCATCTGTTTGAGAAGCCTATGGATCTGTGACCTATCCTTTTCTAGGAATGAAACGATCTCCCTTTTTTCAGTTATGCCCATAGAGATTGCATATAGGATGATAGCTTCATTAAATGACAGCTTCTCTCCCTCTAAGCTAGCTAAGAGCTCCTTATATTTGTTTATGACCTTATAAAGACTTAAAGCGATTTCCATTTGGATACCTCCTGTATTGATATGTTGACTATTAAATCATAGAAATATGTTGTTAATAAGTCATTTTGCTGTTTTTTATAAAAAACAAGAGTTTAATCTTCAATTCTATTATAGAAAGAGGTATTTTATTAAAATAGGTTAGTCCAATTGAAGTTGTAGATAAGAAGTTTAGAGGGGCAATTGAAAGAGAAAAGTTTTAGGAGGGATAAGTTAACCTGATAAAAATCTAGGGATTGCTATATTCTATAGAGTAGTTGTGATCTACATAGGTAGGGGAGAAGGAAGGCATAGTGTTTTACTTTTGTTTTATACCTTTGTTAATAGAGATCCAATAATCAGGGCCTTAGAGAGGCAAGATAAAAAAAGAGCAGTGGGAGACTTAGTCCCATTGCTCTTTTTTCGTTTAATATAGGGCCCAATTAATATTTGAATTATAAGCTCCTGGGGGCAGAAAAGCCCAAACAGTTCCCCTTGTATGAAGCCATGCTACATCAAAGGTGGGTACCTGTCTTTCATTTGACCTATGGGATTCCCTTAAAAGTTCGTAGAAAGCCCACTTACCTGAAGCTTCATTGAAGGTATCATCCATCCACTTTATCTTACATTCAGTCTCTCCCTCAATAGGTGGAAGGGAGGGAACACGCCACTTGGAGTAGTAGGTATAGAATGACTTGGAAAAGATAGTATAGTCGGTAACGACTCCATCCCCTCCAACTGAGAAGTTTCCCCTGGAATTTAGCTGGGGGACCTCATTGATAGTATAGAGGGTAAGAGCTGACCGCAGTTTAGAGAGGTCCCTCTGGACCCTGGCAACCTTAGCTGAATTGCTTTTTTTAGTAAAACTGGGAACTGCAATTAGAGTTAGGAAACCCAATATGGATATGGAAATTATAAGTTCTGTTACTGTAAAACCCTGTTTCATTTCAAACCCTCCATCCTTATTTTCAGTAGTATTATATGTTTAAAAGCACCATTTAGTCAAATGTTGTTTAGTTTTAATTTCTTGGAGAGGGAAATCCTTAAAAAAAATTCTGGCAGAATGGAATCGAGGTTTTTCTATGAAAATTAAATATCTTTAATAAAAGATACACAAATATTTAAACAAGTAAAAGTATTTTATGTTGTCTAAGAAATACAAGTAACTATTGAACTTTATGACTCACTTTTAAATATAAGGAGGGAGCGGTATGAAAAAACTATTAATTTTAACTATGGTAATTTTAGGAACAATTTCATTTGCAAGGGACTTTGAATACAATGAGAAGAGAGATATAGTTAAACCTATGGAGGAAAACATAGACAGATTAAGCAGATTTACACCACAGGAATGGCAGATGGATAAGGAAGCTACAGAGATGAACTTTAAAAAATATGAGGACTTCCATAAGGAATTAGACAGAGCAGACAGAGGAGAGGAATCTGAGAGATAGTAATCTCCAGGAAGTGGTTATTGCCACTTCCTTTTTTTTGGAAGGTATGCATATAAGTACAGATGTCTATAGGAGGAATCTCAATAAGGATGGATTAGGAGTTTAACTAGTTTCTATCTTTAAAAGGTAGGGAAGATTCACTTTTTTTCGAGGAATTTAAGTTTTTTGACTAATACCTTTATATAACAAATAATAGCAGGTGGTCAGCTTATGAAGAGGGAAGTGATGGGGCTTGGAATAAAGCTCTACTTTAACTTAAGCAATAGGGAAAGGGTAGTTGATAAAATAAAGATGTATCAAAAAAGATATATGGAACTTGTGGAAAGGATATGCGGGGAGGGAAGAAAGAAGATACACGTTCCATCTATGGTGGGAATAGATGAAGATATGAGGGACTGGTCTCTCTATATGATCCTTGAGCACAACGCCAGGGTAAATAAAACAATAAAAAATATCGTTTACCGCTTGTCCAGGGGGGAGGAGCTGAGGCCAGAGGAGAGGATAGATCCTAAAACAGATGTGATGCCTGAGGACAGTGGGATGGAGCAGGTGGATGAATTTAGAAGATCTATAGAGGAGTATCTTCAGGCAGTGGAGAAGGTTGGACAGTTAAAGGGGACAAGAAAGATAGAGCACCCTGTATTTGGGGCCTTTGATGCTCACCAGTGGCACTGTATGTTTGCCTTCCACCTTGGAATACACCTGAGGCAGGCTGAATACATCGCAAAGGCTATAAGAGATGATATAGAAAATATGAAGTGCTGAAATATTTAGAAGTTTGAAAATTAAAAGAGGAGAATTTAGGTTCTCCTCTTTAACTAATTTCATACAATAAAAGAAGCTGACTATAAAAAGTCAGCTTCCTGTCATTCAAGAAACAATAATTGGAATTATTTATTTTCCAGCTTTACATTACGACATTTACTTTGAATCCTACAACTGCTTCTGTCCAGTTATCGTCCTCATACTCGTCTGCACCAGTTATATCTGCCTGGGTATACTTGAATCCTGCATAAGGAACAAAGGAGTTCTCTTCACCAAAGTTGATGTTATAATTAATTCTAGGCTCTAGATAGATTACTCCATCTTCTTCAGCTCCCTCATCACTATCATTTGCTATTCCATAGATCTCTGTTCCGAACTCCATCCAGAAGCTAAAGTTTCCGAATAGGTCTCTCTCAACAGAGAAATAGTTCTCCACATCTAGCACATAAGAGTCTCCCTGAGATTCCTCAGTTCCACCAAATGATTCATCTCCACCTATAAAGTGGTATAGCTCCAGCCAGTTATTAAACTTAAACTCTCCAAGAGCAAAGCTATAATCCACCTGGTTTCTTAGTTCTAAATAAGTGTCCTTATTTATATTGTCTGAAGTAAACCTTGGATCTATCCCAAACCACACGTCTCCAATTGTAAATGCAAATCTAGGAGAGAAGTAGTAGTTTTCCTTAGTGGTGTAATCATCTTCCTCTCCACCCTCAAACTCTATAGCATCCCACTCCATTCCCAGTGTAGGAGTTAGGTCAAAATGCTTATCTCCAAAATCAAATCCGATAGTCTTGAACTGAAGTTCGAAGTTAGTATCCCATCCAGCTTCCTTTTCCGATCCTGTAGAACCTTTTTTCTGATCCCCATAGTAATCTCTATCGATATCTGCCATGAAGTCAATGTTATCAGTCAGACCAAACTTACCTTTTAAAAGCGTCCATTCAACCTTCTCCCCATCCCCATTTCCTTCTCTTGACTTGTAGTTTACCTCGTGAGTAAAACTACCTGCAAATGCACTATTAGCTAATGTCACAGCTAATAAAGCACCCAATACAACTCTTTTCATAACTTCTCCTCCTAATACTTTTCTATCTAAACTACTCCCTACAGGGGTAATTGTAGGCTTGTAACTGTTCAACTTTACTCCTATTCTCTTTGAAACTTTTAAAAGGACCTTGAAGAGGTAACCTTCCTGTCAAGCTCTGATTATTTTACAGGAGTAGTGACTCTTCTATCTGAATTCTCTGTCTCCCTGAAAATCTTTTCATCCCTATTTAACAACACATTGGTTTTCTAGAAAGATAACCAGATCAAATCTTCAGATGTAACTATGTATCTTATCTTGATATTTATTTATTAGTTAAAGAATAAATATTTGGAGTTAAGATGGGTTTTATTCTAAATATCCTGGGAAGATCTATAGAATATTAAGGACCTACTTAGAAATTAATAGATTCACTCTATGGAGAGAGTCTTCTATCCTAAATTTATGCTGTTAAAATCAAATTATTTATCTCCCATCTTAACTTTAGAATAATCACCTAAAATAAGTAATTATTTTAAAGTTAGGATCTATTTCAAATGATTACTTGAATTTATAGATTTGAAGCTAACAGGACCTTTGATAAAACTTTTGAAGTGTGTAACAATCTTATATAAGGGAAAGATTTATTGAATTTTAATGAAGGCAATTCAATTGCCTCAAAGTTATTATCACCTGTTAGCTTCACAGATATAATAGTATTTTTTTACTCCTAAGAAGGTCTACCCACTAGACTTTTTCAAATTAATCATAAATAAATTCTTCAAAGTGAGACTTGAGTAAACTTCTGTTAACAACTACTATTCTCTTTTTTTCCTTAATGATGATATTTTCTTCAATAAGTTCCCTGGTGACCCTGTATAGCATAGCCTTGTTGGAGAAGAGCATCTTCATAATATCTATATATTTATTAAATGAAACGATATTGCTACCCTCACTGTATAGGAATAGTAGGTAAGCCAAGTAGGCCTTAACCCCTCCGTGAAGGCGGATGAAGAAGCCCCTGATGCCGATATTTAGAAATTGATCTCTTTTTTTCATTAGGGAATTATAGAAATCTGGATTACTCAGTAGGTACTTCTCCATTAGATCCTCTGGGATCTCTAAAACAAGTAAAGTTTTAGAATATACGGTAATCTCCCAGTCTCCCTTATCAAAATATCTCCCTACCCCTAAAATATCGCCTGATCTTAAGGTCCAGGGATAGAAAAACTCCTGGTCATCCTGATATCTGACAAAAACAGCCACTCCCTCTAAAACTACTCCAAATGTATTTTTCTCGTTGTAGTATAAAAATTCGTCCTTTTCATATTTAACTTTTCTGATTCTGTGCCTCTGATTTTCAGGAATATTTTCAATGAAGGTAATTTTATCTAGCACACTTCCTCCTTTACTAGCACTCAACTGTTGGCTATATCAATGGTTTTTTCTTATAAACTATAAATGATATATCTATATAATAATGTTGCGTAAGCTACACTATTTTAATGGTTCTTTAAAGGGAGCCCAGTGAAGAGGTAAGGGAACTACTATTAATAATTTTCTTTTAAATCATGGGTCATAGAGGATATAAATACCTAAAAAACTAAAGATATTAAGGATTTACAGTTATGGAATATTTTTAAACTTTCACATGATATGGGGAGCTCGGATACGGATATTTTTGAGAATAAAGAAAATTAAAAAGATTCTATTTCTATAAAAAAGAGAATAAAAATTATCTTTTGGTGATCTTTTATCTCTGAAAATGTGAAAAAAGTAGTGATCATAATTCTTTAATAGGGTAGATAGTAACCTTTATTCAGGAGAGGTAGGAGGAAGTGACCTCTTGGTAAGCAGGAAAGTTTAGCGAATATTTCTTATTTTAAGAGTTCTCTAGGTGTCAATTTTAAGGGTTAAGAGGGGGAAAGTAACCTTAAAAAATATTAATAATATATAAAGTATTTATAAATTAAGGAGAGGTAGGACGTTAACAGAGTCTAAAGGAAGGAGGAGAGCACTTAGCACACTTAATAACTCTACAGTTGAAAGATGGGTGAAGTTATGAGGAACAGAAAGTATAGGAGTCCATTGGCCACCGGTATAAGTTTGAAGAGCAACAAAAGTTCCCTGGAAGGGGCAGAGGGGAAAAACCTGCTTGCCCTGGCCACGCCTATCTTCTTTGAATTCCTGCTTGTGAATATAGTTGGAAATGTGGATATTATAATGCTGGGTAAGTATTCTACTGAAGCAGTAGCAGCAGTAGGAGGAGTAAAGCAACTCCTTATCATACAGAATGTTATATTTGGCTTTATATGCATAGGAACAACAATACTCATCTCCCAGCTTCTGGGAGCTCAGGAAATCCAGGAGGTAAGGGGTATTGTAGGGGCAGCAATCCTGATAAACCTTTTGATTGCAGCTACTCTGGGAGGGGTATACCTTTTGGGGCATAACTATCTTTTGAGGTGGATAAGGCTTCCAGGTCCCCTTGCAGAGATAGGAAGGGTCTACTTCAGGCTGGTAGGAGGTCTTTGTATCTTTCAGGCGATGACTCTAACCTTTGGAGCAGTAATGAAGGCCTATGGTCATACTAAGGAGGTATTTTATATAAATTTGGGAGTTCACCTGTTAAATATTCTGGGAAACAGTATATTTATCTTTGGAATGTTTGGTATGCCCATCCTTGGAGTTTCAGGAGTTGGAATATCTACAGTTACTGCAAGGGGGCTAGGATGTTTTGTTTCATATAGAAGTATGAAGAGGTACTGTAACTTCACCTTTGATGTGGAAGGGGTAAGGAGAGTACTCATAGAGAAAGGCCGGCAGATCTTAGCCATAGGAGTTCCAACAGGGGGACAATATCTTTGCTGGAGTCTGGCTCAGCTAATAATACTATCCTTTGTAAATACAATGGGCTCTCACACAATTGAAGCTAGAACCTATCTCATGCTTGTGGCTTCCTTTATCATAACCTTTTCCCTTGGTCTGGGTCAGGGAACAGCCCTGCAGATAGGAAGGCTCATTGGAGCAGGGGAAAAGGAGTTAGTTTACAGGAAGTGTCTCAGGAGCACTCTTATAGCCTTTCTAATAGCCACCTTTCTATCTGGAGTGGTAGTTACCAACAGGCTTGAGATACTATCTTTATTTAAGCCGGGTATGGAAGCACTGAATATAGCCTATGGCGTATTTGGATGGTTTTTCTTCCTTGAGACAGGAAGGGTATTTAATATTATAATAATAAGGTCCCTCCATGCTGCAGGGGATATAAGGTTTCCAGCAGTGGTTGGAATTATCTCACCCCTTGTGGTGGCAGTTTCTCTGGCATGGATATTAGGAATAGCTCTTGGATACGGTCTTGTGGGGATATGGGCAGCTAATGGAATAGAGGAGTGGATTAGAGGATTAACTATGTTCTTCAGATGGAAAAGCAGAAGGTGGGAGGATAAGGAGTTCACCTGAAGAGAAGAAAAACCCCTGGGAGTTTTCCAGGGGTTTATTTCTTTTCTATTTCTTTCTATAGATCAGTTCACCATCCTGAATATCCAGGCATATTTGAGAATTTTCTCCTAACTCTCCACTGAGGAGAAGTTTTGCAAGCTTAGTTTCTATCTCTTTTTGTAAAAATCTCTTTATGGGCCTTGCTCCATAGTGGGGGTCGTAGGAGGTTGTTGCAATGAAGTTTAGAGCCTCTGGAGTATATGAAAGGCTTATGTACTTCTCCTCCAGTCTTCTGTTGATATCCTTCATAAGCAGGGTAACAATATTCATTACAGCCTCCATTCCCAGAGACTTAAATACAATGGTTTCATCGATCCTATTTATAAATTCAGGCTTAAACTTTGAATGAAGCCTGGCAAGGACATTATTTTTAGTAATCTCACTGACTTCAGGGTCCTCTAGAATGAGGTCACTACCTATATTGGAGGTCATAATAATAAGGGTGTTTTTAAAGTCTACCACCTTTCCCTTACCATCTGTAAGCCTACCATCATCTAGAAGCTGAAGAAGAATATTAAATACATCTGGATGAGCTTTTTCTATCTCATCAAAAAGGATTACAGAGTAGGGTTTTCTCCGGATAGCTTCTGTAAGCTGGCCTCCCTCCTCATATCCGACATAACCTGGAGGAGCTCCTATAAGCCTTGTAACTGAAAACTTATCCATATACTCACTCATATCTATTCTGACTACATTATCCTCATCATCAAAGAGGTTGTAGGCTAGGGACTTAGTAAGGTATGTCTTACCCACTCCAGTAGGCCCCATAAAGATAAAGGAACCTATGGGCTTGTTGGGATCCTTAAGTCCTGCTCTTGCCCTCAATATTGTGTCCGATATAATCTTGATGGCATCATCTTGACCGATGACCCTTTCTTTAAGGGAATCTTCCAGGTGAAGGATCTTTTCCCTCTCCCCTTCCAACAGTTTGGACACTGGTATACCAGTCCATCTGGATACTATATCTGCAATCTCTGTGGAGGTAAGCTCCTGCTTTAAGAGGGCTTCCCTGTTTCCCTTGGAATCTTCAACCTTCTGCTCCTGGGCAGCTAGCTCCTTTTCCAGGTTAGCCATAACACCGTACTTCAGCTCAGCTAACTTATTGAGATCATACTCCCTTTCAGCCTTTTCAATCTCCAGCTGAGTCCTTTCGATCTCGCTCTTAATATCCTTGATCTTTGTTATCTCTTCTTTTTCCAGCTCCCACTGAGACTGTAGATGGGATTTTTTATCCTTGATCTCAGCCAGCTCCTTATTCAGGGTTTCAAGCCTCTCCTTGGAAGCTCTATCTTTCTCCTTCTTTAGGGCTTCCCTTTCGATCTCAAGCTGCATACTACGCCTTGTAAGCTCATCCAGCTCCTCTGGCATGGAATCTATCTCTGTTCTGATCATTGCAGCAGCCTCATCGATGAGGTCGATGGCCTTATCTGGGAGCCGTCTGTCCGATATATATCTGTCACTGAGTGTCGTAGCAGCTACGATGGCCCCATCGGTAATTCTAATCCCATGGAAGACCTCGTACTTCTCCTTTAGACCTCTTAAGATTGAGATAGAGTCCTCTATAGAGGGTTCATCCGCCATGATAGTCTGAAAACGTCTCTCAAGGGCTGCATCCTTTTCGATATACTTTCTGTGCTCGTCAATAGTTGTAGCCCCTACAACTCTGACTTCGCCCCTTGCAAGCATAGGCTTCAAAAGGTTACCTGCATCCATGGCTCCATCTGTCTTTCCGGCACCTACTATAGTATGGATCTCATCTATAAAGAGGATGATCCTTCCATCGGATTCCTCTACCTCCTTCAAGACAGCCTTAAGCCTTTCCTCGAACTCCCCTCTAAACTTGGCTCCTGCTATAAGAGCTCCCATATCAAGGGAGAAGATGGTCTTGTCCTTGAGGGAGTCTGGGACATCTCCATTTAATATCCTCTGGGCCAAGCCCTCTACTATGGCTGTTTTACCTACTCCGGGGTCCCCTATAAGGATGGGGTTATTTTTAGTTCTTCTTGAGATTATCTGAACAGCCCTACGTATCTCACTGTCTCTTCCTATAATGGGGTCTATCTTTCCCTCACGGGCAAGTTCAACAAGATCCTTTCCATATTTAGAGAGAGCATCATAGCTATCCTCTGGACTCTGAGAATCTACCCTCTGAGCCCCTCTGATCTCCTCCAGTGCCTTTTTGAAGGTGTTGATATCTAGCCTCTGAGAGAGGACCTTTAATTTACCCATGAGTGCCAGAAAGATATGCTCCACTGAGATATAGTGATCCTCCATGGACTTCATTATCTTCTCAGCTTCTATTAATACCCTGTGGGAGTCGTTGTTTAGGCCGATCTGACCACCAGACGCTACCTCTACCCTTGGAAGTTTTGAGAGCTCGCTCTGGAGATCTCCCTTGAGGTTTCCAGTATCTGCCCCTATCTTCTTTAGGAGGTTGGGGATGAGCCCCTCCCTCTGTTCAATAAGAGCCAGTGCCAGGTGCAGCGGCAGTATAGAGGAATGTTTATATTCCAGTGCATATTTATGAGCGTCATTTAACGCCAGCATAGACTTTTCCGTCAACTTATCCATCATAGTTCTGCCTCCTTTTGTTAGCACTCTTTCGCAGTGAGTGCTAAAACTTTCTTTGATAATAATATACACCTTTTTTTTCTCTCTGTAAAGGGGTTTTTTCAGAGAATTCAAATAAAAAAAGACAGCTTTTAAAGCTGTCTTTTAAGAGTCTACTAGTGTCTCTTTATCTTTGAATTAGTTTTTTCTGGAAGCTTACTAAGGTGGATATATCTGCTGTTAGCAGTGTGAACATATCTATCTATAATTGCCCCAAGGTCGGAGCTATCAAAGGTAGTCTTAAATTTTTCATTGTTCAATAAGTTATCCCTGAATCTATAGTGGCACTCTTCATCTGGAAGAAAGATAATATCCTCAGAGTAAATCTTTTCCTCTAGGACATTGGTTAAAAGATCTGCTACCGTCATGGTAAAGGTTCCCTCAACTTCCACAGTATTTCTAGAGTGGCTTATCTCCTCACGATATTTTGGCCATAATTTTTTTTCAACAGCGCAATAAGATAGTCTTGTACTCATACATACCTCCTTTTATATTAAAAGACCAATAGAAACAACTAGGAGTTATTTCATGGCATCTATATAGCCATTACTCAACAGATCTTCCTATTGAGGTAGTAGTTTACCCCAATGGCACTCTTTACATCCAGTACAGGGGAGTTTTCCTTGAAAAGGTACTCCTCTAGCAGGATATATTTTACACCCTCCTCCTCAAAGGTATATTTGAACTCCAGGTCATCTAAGTGATCCCTCTCCTGTCTTGAAAGAAGAAACTTTTCGTCCAGCTCAAAAAATTTTTTTAGCGTTTCACCCTCCTGTTTTTGAAGCTTACAGGGAAAGGAATTCTTTTTTATTATTATGTCCATAACTTCCCTCTTCATCAATACCTCCCTACACCCTTTAGACTTTTTAACCCCCTTAAAAGTTATTGGTTTAGATCTCTAGAGAGAAGATCTAAAAGTAATGCTATTAAATATCTTCTAGAAAGGGAGCAAAAAACCTTTAAAAAATTAAGAATACTTTTATAGGGTAGAGGATTTAAACGGAAGAGCTTTTATGGGATAGTTGCCCCAAGAGGGGCTGGTAGAAGAGAAGAAGTTAATGATCAGATAATCCATTTTTAATGTTGGAAAAGTAAGATTTTACTGTTGGTATATAAATCTCTAACTCCTTGTAAAACAGGACTTAGTAGTATTTTCTAACCCCCCTCTGATATAGGAAAAGAGCTGTGAAAACAGCTCTTTTTGTTTTAACAGGTTTTATTTTGGAGGAGGAATGAAAATAGAGGGAGTTTTAAAAAAGGAAGTGCCTCCAAGCTTCTAATAAGTATAGTGGAGGTGTATTTATGGACATATTGAAGATGGAAGAGAGAGCAAAGAAGCTGAGAAGTGAGATATTAAAAACTATATATAATGCCAAATCGGGGCATCCAGGGGGATCCCTTTCCTGTCTGGAGCTCCTTATGACCCTCTACCTTCATGAGCTGAAGATAGATGCAAAAAATCCCCAGTGGGAGGAGAGGGACAGGTTTATTATGTCTAAGGGACATGCTACTCCAGGTCTCTATACCGTCCTTGCAGAGGCAGGGTTCTTTCCTAAGGATGAGTTAGAGGGATTCAGAGGCTATGGAAGGCTTCTTCAGGGACATGCCTACAGAGATGTACCAGGGGTGGAGTTATCCACAGGTTCCCTGGGGATGGGGCTCTCTGTGGGGATAGGAATGGCCCTTGCAGGAAGGCTGAAGAGGGCAGACTACAATGTCTATGTTATGCTGGGAGACGGGGAGATACAGGAGGGCAATATATGGGAGGCGGCTATGAGCGGCGGCCATCATAAGCTTCCAAATCTCTGTGCAATTGTGGACTACAACAAGGTACAGGAAAATGGTTTTGTAAATGACATTAAAAATATGGAACCCCTAGATGAAAGGTGGAGATCCTTTAGGTGGAATGTAGTGGTAATAGACGGGCACAACTTCAAGGAGATTTTGGGGGCTCTTGAAGAGTTTAAGAAAGAAAAGGATAAGCCTACAGTAATAATTGCTAACACCATAAAGGGAAAGGGTGTGGAGTTTATGGAGTATGATCATAAATGGCATGGAAAAGCCCCTAACCTGGAGCAGCTGGAGGATGCAGTAGCGAACCTTTAAGCTTTACATACAAAAAAAAGAAGGAGTTGATCATATTGGAAAAAGCCACAAGAGATGCCTTTGGTGAGGTGCTGGTAGCACTGGGGGGAGAGGATGAGAGGATAGTTGCCCTGTCAGCAGACCTCCAGGACTCAACTAAGGCTATACACTTTGAAAAAAAATATCCAGAAAGATTTGTAAATGTAGGAATAGCAGAGCAGGATCTTGTAGGAATAGCAGCAGGTTATGCGCTGGAGGGGTTCATCCCTTTTATCTCATCTTTTGCAGCTTTTCTAACTACAAGACCCTTTGATATGCTGAGGATCCTTGCCTGCTACAACGACCTAAATATAAAGATCGTGGCCACCCACTCGGGGCTTACAGTGGGAGAGGACGGAGGAAGTGCTCAGATGCTAGAGGATATAGCCCTTATGAGAGCTTTGCCCAATATGCAGGTATACTGTCCAGCTGACGCCATAGAAACAGAGAAGATAGTAAGGGTAGCAGCTAGGGAGAAGGGACCAATCTATATAAGGCTTGCCAGAGCCAAGTATCCTGTAATCACCGATCCAAATGAACCCTTTATCCCAGGAAGGGGGACGGTTATGAGAAGGGGAAGAGATCTCACTATCGTAGCAGCGGGATATATGGTATCTAAGGCTCTTGAGGTTGCAGAGACCCTATCCAAGGAGGGGATAGAGTCAAAGGTTATAAATATGTCCAGTATAAAGCCCATAGACAAGCACATGCTGAAAAAGTGTGCAGCAAAGACTGGAAGAATTGTTACCCTGGAGGAGCACCAGGAGAGCGGAGGCTTGGGAAGTGCCGTATGTGAGGCTCTGGCTGAAACAGGGGTACCGATAAAGATAATAGGGGTGGAGGACCGTTTTGGACAGTCTGGTAAGCCTGAGGAGCTGTTCAAGGAGTATGGTCTTGACAATGAGAGCATACTGGAAAAGATAAGGGAGTTTATAGGAAGAGCGTAGACTTATGAAGAGGCTTTAAGCCTCTTCTTTTAATGGAAGGCAGAAATTATCTTTAATCTGCAAAGGGTTAGAGATAGAGGCAGTGAGGAGATACTCCTATAAAATATTTTGTAGGGTTTTTTAATGATAGAAATTAATGTATAATTAGAAAAAATTCATTATAGGGGTGAAGCATGGAAAGAATACTGGTAGATTTAAAGGATAAGTCCTATGATATTTTAATAGGTGGAGATACTCTGGGGAGGATAACCGACTATATTGAGGGGTATCAGAAGATAATGGTTCTCTCAAATACCACGGTGGGTGCTCTCTACTCGGAAAAGCTTCTGGATATACTGGAGATGGCAGGAAAGGAAGTATTCTACTTTGAGGTAAATGATGGTGAGGAGCACAAAAATATAGAGAGTGCCTTTGGAATATACGACTATATGCTGGAAAATGACTTTGACAGAAAGTCCCTGATAATAACCCTGGGAGGGGGAGTAATCTGTGACCTTGGAGGATATATAGCCTCAACATATATGAGGGGAATAGACTTTATTCAGGTGCCTACATCCCTCCTGGCTCAGGTGGATGCCAGCGTAGGAGGAAAGGTGGCTGTGAACCACAGTAAGGCTAAAAACCTTATTGGAACCTTCCATCAGCCTAAGCTGGTTCTTGTGGACACGGAGTTTTTACACACCCTGCCGGAAAAGGAAATCAAGGCGGGGATGGGAGAGGTAATAAAGCACTCCTTCCTAAGGGATAACGGCTACTATGAGTATTTGAAGGCCAATGTAGAGGGAGTAAGAGCCCTTGAGAGCCAGGTAATGACTGAGGTGATAAAGAGGTCCTGTCTTGTAAAGAAGGAACTGGTGGAAGCAGATGAAAGGGAGGTGGGGCAGAGAGCCCTTCTAAACCTAGGACACACCTGGGGGCACGCCCTTGAAACAGCCACAAACTACAGGGGATATTCCCATGGTGAGGGAGTAGCCAAGGGGATAATTTTTGAGATGATGATATCTGAGAAGCTGGGATATATAGACAGGGAGTACCTTGAGATGGGAAGAGAGATCTTTAGAAGGTATGATATGGACTGTAAGCCTCTGAAGATGGAGGAGAATAGGCTCATAGAGCTCATGAGAAAGGATAAGAAGAATGTGGGAGGAAGGATAAGGTTTGTTCTTCCCAAGGGACTGGGAGAAAATGTCATAGAGGATGTTCCAGAGTCCCTCATAAAGGAGATAAACGCAGCTATAGAGGAGAGGTATATTAGGGGAGTAATCGACCTTGGGACAAACTCCTGCAGGCTCTTTACAGCTGAGGTTGAGAGAAAGGGAGAAGTCAGAACTATTATCAGAAAGTATGAGAAGTACCTGGAGATATGCAGACTGGGGGAGGATGTTGATAAAAATGGCTACCTTCTTCCAGAGGCAATAGAAAGAACGGTCAAGGTGCTGAAGGAGTACAGGAAAAAGTTAAGTGGCTACGGAGCAACTGAGGTTTTAGTCTATGCTACCTCTGCTACAAGGGATTCAGCCAACAGGGATGAGTTTATAGACCTTGTAAAAAGGGAAACAGGACTCATCATAGAGTGTATCAGCGGAGACAGGGAAGCCAAGCTGAGCTTCAGCGGAGCCATAGAGGGAATAGAGGATAAAGTGGTTCTTATAGACATAGGTGGAGGAAGCACAGAGATAGTAAAGGGAGACAGAGATAGCATAGACTTTATGAAGAGCTTCGATGTGGGAGCTGTAAGGGTAACGGAGAAGTTCTTCCATGGTGACAGGTATACCCAGGATGGACTAGATGCAGCAAACCTCTGGATAGAGGAGGTAATAGGGGAGATAAGGCACTTCTCAGATGAGGAGTTTGTCTTTACAGGGGTAGCGGGAACTGTGACAACCCATGTAAGTGTTGCTGAAAAGATGAGAAGATATGACAGTGAAAGGGTGCACCACTACCTTC
Organism: Propionigenium maris DSM 9537; assembly: GCF_027925155.1. Taxonomy (GTDB): domain Bacteria; phylum Fusobacteriota; class Fusobacteriia; order Fusobacteriales; family Fusobacteriaceae; genus Propionigenium; species Propionigenium maris. The sequence goes on from NZ_BSDY01000001.1 coordinate 122,008, forward strand.
TTACAAGGGAGCAGATCCTTGAAAACCTGAAACTATTTCTCTCTGTGAATTTAGAGGAGAGGAAAAAAATAAAAGGATTACACGAAAAAAGAGCTAATGTAATAATAGGAGGAAGTCTGGTACTTCTGACTATTATGAAGGTATTGAAGAGGGATAAAATTCTTGTTTCCGAGGACGATATCTTAGAGGGAATGATGGAGGAAGAGTAGAGAGGATGCATACACATAACTGGATAGTCACAGGAAGAGTTCAGGGAGTAGGGTTCAGATATTTTACATACAGCATTGCCAATAAGTATGGGCTCAGAGGCTGGGTCCGGAACCTCTCCGACGGAAGTGTAGAAGTGATGATCCAGGGAGAGGAAGGAAGGATCGAAAACCTGAGAAAATATCTTTTAAGGGGTAACATGTTTATAAAGGTAGGGAAGATACAGGAGAAGACCTTGGAGGTAGAGGAATTTTCCAGCTTTGAGATAAGATATTAGACTACAGAAAAGAGGTGGCTGGTATGGTTGATAAGAAGGATTTACCTATAAGTTTAATTGGTTCAGGAGCTCTGGGAGAAGGGGTGAAGGAACTAAAAAAGCATGGATTTAAGAAGGTATTAATTGTAATATCGGAAACCCTTTCTAAAAGAAAGAGTATAGGGATACTGAAGTCGGAACTGGAAAAGCAGGGGATAGATTATTTCATCTTTTCAAGGTCCAATATAAAAGCGGACCTGAGTATAATAGAGAAGGGTATAGATGCAGTTTTGGAAAATGACTGTGATCTCATTCTGTCATTTGGCGGGAGGGACACTACAATGTGTGCTAGGGGAATAGCCATGTCCCTTAAGTGTTATCAGGAGGAGAACCAGGTAAGGTGTTATACAAATGGTGAGGTTCCCTTTGCCAGTGTAGTTATAAACTCCTGGATCAATGATGACAATGGCGTATACAACTACGGAGATCACAAGATTAAGCTCAGCAGAAGTATAAACCCTTTCATGGTAATAATAGACTCTGAGCTTATAAGAGACCTTCCTAGAAATGCCATGGCAGCAGTGGGGATAGATTCCCTTACCCATTCAGTGGAAGCAGTGGTATCTGTGGGAGCCAACAATGTAAGTGATGCCTGTGCATTTCATGCTATAAAGCTTCTATCGGATCATCTGGAGAAGTTTATAAAGGGGGAAAATTCCTTTGAGATAAGGGAGCAGATAACCTATGCAAACTACCTGGCTAATATGGCCTTTTCCAATATCAGGGTCAATGAAAAATCCAGGATGAGGAAGGATGGGTTCTCATCTCCAGCTTTTGATATAGAAAATATAGATGTAAAGATGATAAAGGTTGCTGAGACTATGGGGATCTCCATAGAGGGGGATGAGGTTAAGCTGGGAATAGCAGATGAGATAAAGAGGATCTCACAGCTTATTAAGGTGACCCCGGATATGAGGAAAAATGAGAAGGTCATCTATAACATCTAGGGGGTGAGCCTATGAATGAGAGGATAAAGAGGGTAGTTGAGATAGCCAAGAGCTACAATATATCGCCTATGGAAACTAACTCTACAGATGTGGAGAACACCATCAGGATGGAGCACAGGATGGAGATAGAGGAGCTCTATAGAGGAGTGGAAAGAGGAGAGGTAAGAGAAGATATTATATACATAATGGATCTGTTGAAAAAGATAGAGAGAAGCCACGGTGGGGAGAGCAGGGGTAAGGATTTTCTCCTGGATACTCTTCTCTATCTGGAAAAAATATAGCAAAAGAGCTGACCGAAGTCAGCTCTTTTTTACTTTCTATATCCAAGTCTCTTAATGAGTTCTGTGTGGTATCCCACAAATAGTTTCTCAATGTAAGTTTTTATCTTTTTTTCGTCGTTAAAGAGAAGAGTCATTCTTTTGATTGAAGAGAACATAGTTTCAGCAATGAAGAAGTGGATCTCAGGGTCTACGATGACGATTCCTTCCTTTTCTTCCATCACATCTGCCACATCAGCTGAGAAAGCTGCAAGAAGCTCGATGTTCTTCTTCTCAAAGTTTTCAAATTTAGTACCAGCACTACCATTTAAAAGGATAGAAACTTTTTTTCTGTCCAGAGCCAAGTAGTTGTTCAATAGGTTTGCAATATATGCATTTCTGTCATCTTGATGAATGTTTAGGATCATGTTTTTGTGATCCTCTATGAATGACAAAAAGTTGTAGTAGGTAGATCCCACAATCTCCTCAAAAAGTGAAGCTTTATTTGGGAAATAACGATAGATGTTTCCAAGGGTAATATTTGCATTTTTGGCAATGTTTCTCATAGTAGCCTTGTCATACCCATTTACCCAGAATTCATTTAAAGCAGAATTGTAAATGTTATTGTATACCGATTCCTTTTTTACTTGCATTAAAACCACCTCATCTAAATAATACTAAATTAATTTTATCATAAAATTCTCAAAAAAAAACAAGATATTAAATTTTTGTCGTGACTTTAATCAATATTTAAGAAAAAAAATACAACTGAATATTTTACAAGAAGTAAAAAAAACTAATTAATACTTAATTGATTCAGTAAAGAATAGCTTTAAAAGTGAATACTTGTTAAAAGCAACTATTTGTTTATTTAGTGGGCAAAAAAAAATATTTTTGAGAAGTGTTTAAAATTAAATTTTTCTAAGAAATATATTTAATAATAAATTACTGTAACTTTAAAAAATCTCTATTTAAAAATGATTAAAAAAAATTAATAAAGTATTTGTTTATTTTTATAAAATAAACAAAAGCAGGCTAAAAGCCTGCTAATTTTGTTATTTTTTTAACTTTTCCTCTCTTTTAACCTTGATGAAGTTATAGTTTCCCTTTATCTTTCTTTTGAATCCCAAGTTTGTGATGTTTGGGAAGATTCCAATTCTTCTTATCTGGAAGAGATCATCGGAAAAGCATACTGAACCAGAGTCGGTAGCTACTCCAAACTTATAGCCAGCTTCCTCTACAATCTGCTTAACCCTGTCGTTGAGATCCCCGTAAGGATAGGCAAAGGAAAGCATCTTTTCCCCAAGGAGCTCCTCCAGGATCTCAGTGGATTCTATTATCTCCGTTCTGGCCTCCTCTGGCTCTACTCTAGAGAGCTTTACATGGGTTTTAGTGTGTCCACCAAACTCTATACCATACTCCTGCATCTCCTTTATCTGTCCCCTGTTCATCATATAGAACTCCCTCTCTGGGTTGTGGATGTTGTCCACATCCCACTTGTTGTATGTAAGGTGGGAAACAAGGTAGATAACAGCTCTAAAGCCATATTTCTTAAGGATAGGGAAGGCGTAGGTGTAGTTGTCCTCATATCCGTCGTCAAAGGTGATCATTATCTGTTTTTTATTTTTATCGAAACGCTGCTTGAACTTGTTTTTTGCATAGTCCCTGAAGGTGATAACTTCATATCCCTTTTCTTTAAGGATCTTCATGTGATCGTCAAACTGGGCTGTGGTAACATAGGTACCGTGAACTCCTCCCTGACTCTCATCGGGGACTACTCTGTGATACATGAGGATCGGTATATCTGCCTTTCTCTTTAAAACGATCTGCTTCTGATAGGCGATCTCCAATTTTCTTACTATATTTTTCAGATCAAACTCCGACTTAACCCTCTGTCTGATCTCATGGAGTTCATCACTGGTCATATCCAGAGCTTCCTCTACATCCTCGGCAACAGCACTCCAGTCAAAGCCATCCTCCAACTTTAATCCAATATCCCCAAAGTTTGAGGCAAGAGCATCGGCGAGCTTATTTCTGTCTACAAGGCCAATGGACTTAGCCTCTCCAATGGCAATAACAGGCCTTCCAGAGAGGATCCCCTCTACAGCTACCCTTCCAGCTCCGATAACAAGATCGGATTCCTCTATCTTAGCTGGAACATCAGCAACATATCCCATGAACTCCACTTTGTCCTGGAACTTCTTAAACTTTTCAGGAATATCCTTCCCCCCGATAATACGTACCCTATACTTATCCAGGTCAAGACAGTTGTTCAGCAGGTTAAATGCCACATCTCCCTTTGGTCCTGAAAGTCTTCCAATGATGGAGATAATCTTCCTCTCATTTTCAGGAAGGGGAGACTCGATATATGTGGTGATGTCGATACCATTTCTAAGGACCTCGATCCTCTCCTCCTCGACTCCAAGATCCTCAACCAGGTGGTTCATTATATTTTCACATACAGCAAAGGAGTAATCTCCGAATCCCTTAAAGATCTTCCTGCTGGCATGTACCGGCTGTCTCCCGTGAACTGTAGTAACCAGTGGGATACCTGTAATCCTGCAGGCGATGGCAGTACTCCATGCAGATGCTCTGGAGTGGGCATGGGCTATCTGAATATCATTCCTTCTGATAAAGTCTACTAAAAATTTTACCTGCTTTACTCTTCCTGGAATATTTCTCTTATTGAACTCCAGCTTGTGGTATTCTCCCAAGGTTTTTTTGGTAAGTGTATCCGATACGATGTATACCTTGTGCCCCTTTTTTACAAACCTGTCTGTAAGTGTAGCAGCATAAACCTCTGCTCCGGTTACCTCAAGCTGTGACAAGGCCATTAATATATTCATTTATTCCTGCAACACTGGGTTGTTTACAGTGCTGCAGTACCTCCCTTCAAAATTTTATGATTTACTACAATTATAACAGTTTTTTTTCCGAAAGGTGTAAAAAAAATAAAAAAAATAAACTTTGTACACTATCGGTATAATAAGGGAGGGTTAAGTGTTTGGAAATAAAACTTTAAAATTTCGGGAAAAAGTATTGACTTTTTCAGGTAAAGAGAATATACTCTCTTTAAGCAGTATGAAGATACTAAAAAAACAACATATTCTTATCCAGAGAAGTGAAGGGACTGGCCCGTTGAAGCTTCAGCAACCTATCTTATTTCCCAGAAATAAGGTGTGGTGCTAATTCCAGACAGATGAGTGGGAAAATTACTATTTGTAAGCAAGCCTTCTCGAGAGAGAAGGTTTTTTTTATAAAAATAGATAGAAACTCATAAAATCATCGAGAGAGGTGGAGGGACTGGCCCTTTGATACCTCAGCAACCTACCCTAGGGTGTGGTGCTAATTCCAGAGAGATGAAGGCAAAGTCTCTCCTGGAATGGAGAGACTTTTTTTATTAAAATGGTAAAGAATTGTAAGGGTGGGAGGTTAGATGTGATACAGCTAAGGAACTTAAACAAGGTATATAAAGGTGCACAGGGGGAGTTTCATGCAGTAAAGGACTTAAACCTTGATATTAGAGAGGACGACTTCTACGGAATAATGGGTCTCAGCGGAGCAGGGAAATCCACTCTCATAAGGATGATCAATAGGCTGGAGGAGCCTACAAGTGGGGAGATAGTAGTAAATGGTGAAAACATCCTTGAGTACAGCGAGGGAAAGCTCAGGGAGTTCAGAAAGAAGACAGGGATGATATTTCAGCACTTTAACCTGCTTCAGTCAAGAACAGTAGAGGGGAATGTGGCCTTTGCTCTGGAGGTTGCAGGGTGGGACAAAAAGAAGATACCAGAAAGAGTGGAGGAGCTTCTGAACCTTGTGGAACTAGGAGATAAAGCAAGATCATATCCCGCTCAGCTGAGCGGAGGACAAAAGCAGAGGGTGGCCATAGCAAGGGCTCTGGCTAATAATCCAAAGATACTTCTCTCAGATGAGGCCACAAGTGCCCTGGATCCTAAGACAACAAAATCCATCCTGGAACTGCTGAAAAACCTCCAGGAAAAGCTGGGATTGACAATAGTACTCATTACCCATCAGATGGAGGTAATCAGAAGTGCATGTAACAGGGCTGCAATAATGGACAGGGGAGAGGTAGTGGAAGTGGGGAAGGTAGAGGAGGTATTTGCCAACCCTAAGACAGATATTGCCAGGGAGTTTGTAAGCCATCTTGCCCCAGATGAAAAGGATGAGGTGGAGCTTGTGAAGGTTCCCGGAAGAAAGATAGTAAAGCTGTCCTATATGGGAAGGAGTGTTGAGAAGCCCCTTATATCCCAGATGATCAGAAGGTTTGATATAGATGCCAGCATTGTAGCGGGAAGTATAGATAAGCTTGTGACTGAGAGTGTGGGGCATCTGATCCTTGAGCTTAGCGGAGAGAAGCAGGATCTGGCTATAGAGTGGATCAGAGATCATGAAGTGGGAGTAGAGGTGATATACAATGGATAAAATTCTGGCACTACTGATACCGGCATTTATGGAGACTCTATACATGGTTTTCTTTGCCACAATATTTTCTGTGGTGATGGGGCTTCCCCTGGGACTGCTGGCTGTGATCACAGGAAGAGGGCATATTATGGAGATGCCCAAGGTAAATAAGGTTTTGGATATGCTCATAAATATATTCAGATCCTTCCCCTTTATCATCCTTATGATACTGGTACTTCCCCTTTCAAGGGTAGTAGTGGGAACAACTATAGGGTCCACAGCGAGTATTGTGCCCCTGTCCATATCAGCAGCCCCCTTTGTAGCAAGGATAGTGGAGGGAGCAATTAAGGAAGTGGACAGGGGACTACTGGAGGCTTCTAAATCTCTGGGGGCTTCTAAGAGGGAGATTATCTTTAAGGTGCTCCTCCCAGAGGCGATGCCCTCCCTTATCCACGGTCTGATTATCACAGTGATCAGCCTGGTTGGGTATTCAGCCATGGCAGGGGCCATTGGTGGCGGAGGTCTTGGGGATCTGGCCATCAGATATGGTTACCAGAGGTTCAGAGTGGATATAATGATAGCTTCTGTAGCGAGTATAATACTTGTGGTACAGGGGATACAGTTTGCAGGTAATAAGTTGGTCTATAATATAAACAGAAAAAGAGGATAATTGAGGAGGAGAGAATATGAAGAGGATTTTTACACTATTAACACTGGCGGTAGTATTTCTTGGGGTAAGAAATGAAGCATCAGCATTCTTTGGGAGAAAGAAAGCCAGTGAGAACACAATAAGAGTAGGGGCAACACCGGTACCTCATGCAGAGATTTTAGAGGTAGTAAAGGAACAGCTTGCAAAAGAGGGATATGATCTGGATATCGTGGAATTTACCGACTATGTAACACCCAATATCTCATTAAATGACGGGGCACTGGATGCCAACTTCTTTCAGCACAAACCATATCTAGAAGCTTTTTCAGCAGACAGAGGTCTTGATCTGGCTGTGGCCGGGAAGGTACATGTGGAGCCTCTAGGGCTTTATTCTGAAAAGATCAAGAATATAGAGGAGCTTCCAGCAGGAGCAACCATTGCTATCCCAAACGATCCGTCCAATGGAGCAAGAGCACTTATTCTATTAGAGAAAGCAGGGCTTATATCTATAAATCCAGAGGCAGGTTTAAAGGCAACGGAGTTTGACATTACAGACAACCCAAAGGGGCTAAAGTTTAAAGCGCTGGAGGCCGCTCAGCTTCCAAGGGTATTAAGGGATGTAGATGCTGCAATCATCAATGGAAACTACGCACTGGAGAGCGACCTTAACCCTGTGGAGGATTCGATCCTTCTTGAGGGTGCAGATTCGCCATACTCCAATATAGTGGCAGTGAAGGCGGGAGATCAAAATAATCCTAAGATAGCTGCATTAATAGAGGCTCTTCAAAGCCAAGAGGTAAAGGAATTCATCCTAGGTAAGTATAGTGGCGGAGTAGTGCCGGCATTTTAATTAAAGAAGTATGCAAGAAAATAATTTAAAGAGTAATGAGGAGAAGGTAATGAAAAACAAGGGAAATTTTGTAGGGCTAGTTCCATTTCTGGTATTTGTAGGAATATATCTGGGGAGTGGTATTCTGTTAAATGCCAGGGGAGTGGAGATGGCTTTCTATCAGCTGCCGGCACCAGTAGCGGCACTAATAGGGATAATATGTGCATTTCTCCTATTCAAGGGGAGTATAGAGGAGAAGTTTAAAACATTTGTCGAGGGATGCGGACATGCTGATATTATAGTAATGTGTATAATCTATCTCCTGGCAGGAGCCTTTGGAGGAGTTTCCTCAGCAATGGGAGGAGTGGATTCAGTTGTTAATGCAGGGCTAACCTTCATACCGCCACAGTTTATCCCAGCAGGACTATTTTTAATAGGGGCATTTATAGCTACAGCCACTGGAACATCTGTAGGTTCCATAGTAGCTTTAGGACCTGTAGCTGTAGGACTGGCTGAAAAGGGAGGGCTGTCCCTTCCTATCACCCTTGCTGCAGTAATGGGGGGAGCTATGTTTGGAGATAATCTCTCTATAATATCCGACACAACAATTGCTGCTACAAGAACCCAGGGTGTAGAGATGAAGGACAAGTTTAAGGCTAATATCAAGCTGGCTGCACCAGCTGCCATTATTACATTGGGATTACTTCTTGTAATGGGAAGACCTGAGACTATAGCTGAAGTTGAGAGCTATAGCTACAGCCTTGTAAAGGTTCTACCATACCTCATGGTACTGATCCTTGCAGTGGCAGGAATGAATGTGTTTGCTGTTCTTACTGGTGGAATAGTTCTTTCTGGTGTAATAGGGATAGCTTATGGTGACTTTACACTACTGGGACTTGGAACCGAAGTATACAACGGTTTCAGCAAGATGCAGGAGATCTTCCTTCTCTCTCTTCTTACTGGAGGTCTTGCTCACATGGTGACAAAGGCCGGAGGAATCCAGTGGCTTCTAGATATGGTGGAGAAGAGGGTAACTGGAAGGAGAAGTGCCCAGCTGGGAGTAGCCTCTCTGGTATCCCTTACAGATGCAGCAGTTGCCAACAATACAGTTGCCATTATAATAAACGGCTCTCTGGCTAAAACCCTAGGTGAGAAGTATGGGGTAGATGGGAAAAGAAATGCAGCCCTTCTGGATATATTCTCATGTATCGTTCAGGGAATAATTCCATATGGAGCACAGATGCTTATCCTTCTGAGCTTTACCAATGGAGCAGTGACACCATTTCAGGTGATACCTCTACTTTGGTATCAGCAGCTTCTAGCGGTGTTTGCTCTGGTATCCATTGCAAGGGACAGAGAGGTAAAGGAAGCAGTAACAGCATAATATTAAGACCCTTCAGGGGTCTTTTTTTATTGGTAAATATTAATAAAAGTGGGAAGAGGATGATATGCCGGATGCCTGTTACGACGATATATCAACAGAAAGGGAAGAAAAAGCTTTAAAAAAAGGTGTGGGAGGAGTATAATTAATTGTTTGATAAAAATTAAAAGGGGGAAGTAATAGTGTACAAACCAAAGTTACTTACATGTTTAAAAGATTATTCAGTTGAGCAATTTTTAGTTGATGTTACATCGGGTATTATAGTGGGCATAATTGCACTGCCCCTTTCTATAGCCCTGGGTATAGCATCGGGAGTTTCTCCTCAGGTAGGTCTCACCACAGCCATAGTGGGAGGATTCTTTGTGTCCCTTCTAGGGGGGAGCAGGGTCCAGATAGGTGGACCAACGGGAGCCTTTATAATCATTGTATTGGGGATTATAAATGAGTATGGGATAACAGGCCTCACTGTGGCCACATTTATGGCAGGGATTATTTTAGTACTAATGGGGGTATTTAAGATAGGGAACCTGATAAAATTTATCCCCTATCCCATTACCACAGGGTTTACCAACGGGATAGCAGTGGTGATCTTCTCAACCCAGATAAAGGATTTCTTTGGATTTGAGCTGGGGAGCATACCATCTGAGTTCATTGAAAAGTGGGGAGTCTACCTTTCAAACCTGGATAAGATCAATCCGACCTCTTTATTTTTAGGAGTGTTAACGGTATTTATTATAGTTGTGCTTCCTAAGATAAATGAAAGGATACCCTCTCCTCTTGTGGCTCTTATAGTTGCAACTCTTATAGGTCAGGGGTTCAATCTGGATGTGACAACTATAGGTTCCCAATTTGGAGAGATCAAGGGAGGACTGCCCACATTAAATCTTGTAACGGTAGATCTGAACCTCATAAAAACCCTGGTTGTTCCTGCCTTTACAATAGCTCTCCTGGGAAGTATCGAGTCCCTTCTTTCAGCTGTTGTAGCTGACGGAATGATAGGGGGAAATCACAGGTCAAATACAGAGCTTATAGGTCAGGGAGTTGCCAATATGTTTTCATCGCTATTTGGGGGAATACCTGTGACAGGGGCTATAGCTAGAACAGCGGCAAATGTAAAGAACGGTGGAAGGACCCCTGTGGCAGGGCTAGTTCACTCGGTATTTCTACTGGCTACCATGCTGCTTCTCATGGAATACTTCAAGTTTGTACCTATGGCATCCCTTGCAGGGATACTCCTTGTGGTGTCATATAATATGGGAGACTGGGAGGAGTTTAAAACCCTGAATAAGTGTCCTAAGAGTGATGCCCTTGTATTTCTTACTACCTTTATAATGACCATTGTATTTGATCTCACAGTGGCAATAGAGGTGGGAATAGTAATGGCAGCCTTCCTCTTTATGAGGAGGATGGCTGAGATATCTGGCACCAACCTGGTGAATCTAGAGGAGAGGCTGGACAGCGATGAGCTGAGAAATAATCTGAAGGTAGGTGAGGGGGACATCATGTACTATGAGATCTCCGGACCATTCTTCTTTGGGGCGGCAGATAAGTTCATTCAGGCCATTAAGTCTATAAATGTAATGCCCCGGGTACTGATGATAGATCTGAGAGAGGTTCCCACAGTGGATTCCACAGGTTTTCATGCACTGGAAACCTTCTACAAGGTGTGTGAAAGATCGGGAACAAGAGCAATATTTGTAAACTTAGATGATAAGTTATTCAAGATCCTTAAAAAATTTGGTTTCATAGAGATGGCGGGAGAGGAAAACTTCTGCAGAGACCTTGCTGAGGCCACTCATAGAGTAAGGGGACACCTGGAAGAGGGAAAGCAGGGGGAGATAGCTTCTCAGGTATCGTAGTTTAAAATTTTGACCTTAGATCTTTATAGGGTATATCAGGCCACAATAGTATTGGAATTATTTAATACTACTGTGGCTTTTTTATTAAATCGATATTATTTAGAGGAGAGTTATGGGATAGTAGAGTTAAACATAAAAAAAGAGAGCTAAACAGCTCTCTGAATTATATATATTGTGGCTAAGACTATATCTTCTTAACGAATTCAGTCTTAAGCTCCATAGCTCCGACTCCGTCGATCTTACACTTGATATCGTGGTCTGCATCTACCAGTCTTATATTTTTAACCTTAGTTCCCTTCTTTACAACTAGAGAACTTCCCTTAACTTTAAGATCCTTGATAACTGAAACAGTATCTCCGTCTACAAGAACATTTCCGTTACAGTCCTTGAATACTCTCTCTCCCTCTTCAGCACCTTCAAGCTCAGGGTTCCACTCATAGGCACACATAGGACATACTAAAAGGTTTCCATCTTCATACGTATATTCAGAATTACATTTAGGGCAATTTGGTAAATTAGTCATTATATTTTCTCCATTCTTATTAATTAATAGCGGTAAATATTTCTATGGTATTTTTACAAAAAATACCGCAAAAAATGTCTGGATATATTTTACACTAATTTGTCCTAAAAATCAATATATTTCCTATTATATCTTATATGGATGAAACTTTTTTAAGGAAGTTAGCTGTTGTTAAGGAGAGGAATCTTCAAGGAGGAAGAAAAGGTAGGAGAGTGTTTACCCGGGAGTGTTTAGGGGATATAATGAATATTGATAAAAAAGAAGAAATAGATGGAGTTACAGAGGGAGGGCAAGGTGTTACAGGTCGCTATAAATAAATTAAAGAAATACTATGGAGCAAACTTGATCTTGGATAATACAAGCTTGGAGCTTATAGAGGGGGAGAAGGTAGGGCTTATAGGAAAGAATGGGAGCGGGAAGTCCACTATCTTTAAGATAATTGCAGGAGTTGAGGGATATGAGGAGGGGAGCTGTGTCTTAAAGAAAGATTTAAGGGTGGGATACCTGATACAGGACTTTACCCCCTATCTGGAGAAGACTGTGAGGGAGGTGCTCTACAGCAGCTTTGAGAGTTTGTTGGAGCTGGAGAGAAAACTCAGGGAGGCTCTTATGGAGCTGGAGGACTATGAGAGTGATGATTATGAGGAGAGGTTATCCCACTACGGAAAGCTTCAGGAGGAGTTTGAAGTAGCGGGAGGATATGAGATAGAGGAGAAGGTAAAGAGGGTAAGGCTTGGTCTGAATATCCCAGAGGACTTTTTAGAAAAGAGGATAGGGGAGCTCAGCGGCGGAGAGAAGAATAGGATCTTTCTGGCCAAAGCCCTTGTGGATGAACCAGAAGTACTGCTCTTAGATGAGCCCACAAACCACCTGGATCTAAAGTCCATAAAGTGGCTGGAGGAGTTTATAGGGGAGTATAGAAAGACTGTATTTCTCATCTCCCACGACAGATACTTTCTGGATAGAACTGTAAAAAAGATATATGAACTGGATGAGAGTGGTGTAGAGACCTACTCTGGAAACTACAGCTACTATGTAGTGGAGAGGGAGAGGCGTTACCTGAAGGCTCTGGAAGCCTATCTGGCTCAGGAGAAGGAGATAAAACGTATGGAGGACGCCATAAGGAGGTTCAGGCACTGGGGAAGTATAGCCGACAACAAGTCTATGTTCATTAAGGCTGAGAATATGAGAAAGCGTATAGAGAGGATGGAGAGGGTGGAACGTCCAAGGAGTGAAAGGGAGATTAAGCTGGATCTGGAGATGAAGAGAAGAAGCGGCAGGAGGGTCCTCAAGGTGGAGGATGTGAGTAAAACCCTTGGTGGAAAACTCCTCTTCCAGGGGATAAACCTTAACCTCTACTTGGGTGAGAGAGTGGGAATAATAGGAGAAAATGGCAGCGGTAAAACCACCCTGTTAAATATGATCCTGGCTCAGGAGGAGGGGGTGACCCTTGGAAGCAATCTGAGAATAGCCTACCTGGATCAAAACCTCACCTTTGAAGATTACAGCATGACCCTGAAGGATGTGTACAGGAGGGAAGCTGTTGCTCAGGAGGGGGAGATCCACAGGAACCTTGCCAAATTTCACTTCTATGAGGAGGATCTGAATAAGAAGATAGGTTCCCTGAGCGGCGGGGAGAAGGCCAGGGTGAAGCTAGCCATTATGATAGATAACGGCTTTAATCTGCTGATCCTGGATGAGCCTACCAACCATCTGGATCTGCAGTTTAAGGAGACCCTGGAGGAGGCTCTTCTGGATTTTGAAGGAACAGTGCTATTCATATCTCACGACAGATACTTTCTCAACAAGGTCTCTCAGAGGATAGTGGAGCTGAAAGGCGGGACTCTAATTGAGTATCCCGGTAACTTCGATTATTATCTGGAGAAAAATACCGGAGAGGCAGAGCCAGAGGTAAAACCTCAAAGGAAGGAGAATACCAGGGTACGTGATAACTGGGAGGAGAAGGAAAGGGAGAGGAAACTGAAGAAGCTGAAGAGAGAGGAGGAGACTTTACTCAAAATTCTTGAAGATATAGAGGCAAGGGAGAGGTCAGCGGAGAATGACTATATGGAGCTTTCGAAGATACATGGGGAGAGAGTAGAGGCAGAGGGGGAGTATGAGAAGGTCCTAGAAAGGCTCTATCAGCTGACCGATGAGGCCTGAACACCTACTTCTAGTGGATTAATACGATGAAGAGAGCGCTCCTTTAAAAAATCCTTAAATTACCGATACTTTTTGGAAAAAGGAGCGAAATATGCTATAATTCTAGTTAGATAAAAAGCACTCATATATGCCTATAATATGGTTAGGCGTCTCTACGAGTCCCCGGAAAGGACTCACTATGGGTGAAGGCATAAACACGTGTTATTAGGAGTTATAACACCTGTTCCCTTCACTTATGGGAATAGGTGTTTTTTTGTATAAGGTTTTAGGAGGAATAGGATGTTTACGTTTTCAAAGTATCACCTGGCTACATCTCTAGATGACGCTTATGAAGTTTTACTGAAAAACAGAAATAATGCAATTCTAGGAGGAACAGCATATCTGAGGATGGGGAATAGGAACCTGGCTACAGCTGTGGATCTGTCGGCTTTAAACTTGGATTATATAAGGGAAGAGGAAGGGTATATCGAGATAGGAGCTATGACTAACTTCAGAAGTATAGAGACCTCTGAACTTCTGCTAAATAACTTTGGAGGAGTAGTTGCCAGGTCGGTAATGGACATTGTTGGAGTTCAGCTGAGGAATGTGGTAACTGTTGGAGCTACTGTGTTTTCAAGGTATGGGTTTTCAGACTTTATCCCGGCTCTGCTGGCTCTGAATACTGTGGTAGTACTTCAGGGAGCAGGGGAGATGACTCTGGAGAAGTTCCTAGAGTCGGATGTAAAAAGAGATATCCTTGTGGCTATTCGTATTGAAAAAAATAAGAGAACCGGAAACTATCAGACTATAAGAAGAAGCAACAGCGACTATGCCCTGCTGAATGTTGTAACCAGTAATCTAGATGGAGATGTAAGGATTGTAGTGGGAGCAAGACCTGGAAGGGCTGTTCTTGCTAAGGAGGCTATGAAGTATATAGAGGAAAAGGGCCTATCGGCTGAGAGTATAGAGGAAGCTGGAAGGATAGCAAGTGAGGAGCTTGAGTTTACAGATAATATGAGGGCTTCTGGAAAGTATAGAGAGGCAATATGCAAGGTTATGGTAAAGAGATCATTAGGGGAGGTAATGTAGATGCTTATAGAGACTACTATCAATAACAGGAGGATGGCCCTTGCCATCGATCCCGACGAGTATCTTGTGGATACCCTAAGAAAGGCTGGATTTCTCAGTGTAAAGAGAGGATGCGATACAGGTTCATGCGGACTTTGTACTGTGTGGGTAGAGGGGAAACCAGTTCTCTCTTGTTCAACCCTGGCTGTAAGAATGAGCGGGAAGAAGATTACAACTATAGAGGCCCTTCAGGATGAGGCCCTTGAGTTTGCAAGGTTTATGGCTGATGAGGGAGCAGAGCAGTGTGGTTTCTGTGCTCCAGGGTTCACTATGACAGTTCTTGCAATGAAGAGAGAGCTTACAAACCCCACTGAAGAGGAGATAAAGCACTACCTCAATGGTAATCTGTGCAGGTGTACAGGTTATGTGTCACAGCTTAGAGCCATTAAAAAGTATATGGGGGTAGAGGTTTAAGATGAGAGTAGTAAATAGAGGTGTAAAAAAAGTAGATGCCCTGGCTGTAGTAACTGGAAGACCAGTATATACAGACGATCTGAATATAAATAACAATGCCCTGGTAATTAAGATCTTAAGGTCACCCCATGCCAGTGCCAAGATTATAGAGATAGATACAAGTATCGCATCAAAGGTGCCAGGAGTAGAGTGTATCCTTACCCACCACGATGTGCCTAAGACAAGGTTTAGCCTGGCTGGGCAGTCCTATCCTGAGCCCTCTGCATATGACAGAAGAATACTAGATGAGTATGTAAGATATGTGGGGGATGAGGTAGCAATTGTAGCTGCTGTGGATGAGAAGACAGCTGTAAAGGCTATGAGGCTCATTAAGGTGAAGTATGAGGTACTGGATGCTGTAATTAACTTTGAAGAAGCTATAGACAATAAAGCTGTGGTACATAAGGAGGAGCTCCACACCAACTTTCCAATTGGAATGGAGAGGGAGAGAAATATTGCAGCTAGCTACTTCCAGGAGAAGGTGGGAGTGGATGAGGCCATGGCAGCCAGTGATTTAATAGTGGAGGAGAGTTACTATATGCAGCCACAGATCCACGCCATGATGGAGACCTACAGAGCCTTTACCTACCTGGATGCCAACAGCAGACTTTGTGTAGTGAGCTCAACTCAGATACCATTTCACGTAAAGAGACACCTGGCAAGGGCTCTGGAGATGCCTAAGAGCAAGATAAGGGTGATAAAGCCGAGAGTGGGAGGAGGTTTTGGCGGAAAGCAGACTGCTGCTGCTGAGATCTTCCCGGCAATAGTGACAAAGATAACTGGTAAACCAGCTAAGATAATATATGACAGAAGAGAGACCCATACCTGTACCACTACCCGTCATGCAATGAAGCTGACGGTAAAGCTTGGAGCAGACAGAGAGGGAAATATCAAGGCAATAGATATCAAGGGTCTTTCCGATAAGGGCGCTTACGGGGAGCACGCTCCTACAGTAACTCCACTGGTGGCATTTAAAACCTTCCCGCTATATGAGAAGGTGCCTATGAGGTTTGAGGCCAAGGTAGTGTATACCAACACAATGCCTGCAGGAGCCTTTAGAGGCTACGGGGCTACCCAGGGAACCTTTGCTCTGGAATCAGCTATAAATGAGCTTGCCAGAAGGATAGAGATGGATCCCACAGAGGTAAGAAATAAAAACCTTGTGGAACCAGGAGGGGACTCCTATGTAGTGAGCGGAAGCATAAAGGACTGTATGGCCAAGGGTAAGGAGCTATTCAACTGGGAGGAGAGAAGGACTCCCAGGATAATGGAAAACGGAAAGGTAAGAGCAGCTGGTATGGCAGTAACTATGCAGGGATCTGGAATTGGAGGTATAGATACAGCTACAGCTACAATAAAACTTGGGGATGACGGAAACTATGTACTCTTTACCGGAGTAACAGACATGGGACAGGGATCCGATACGGTACTGACCCAGATGGCAGCTGAGGTACTAGAATGTGAGATGGAGGATGTAATAATCCACACTGCGGACACAGATGGATCTCCATATGATCCTGGTGCCTACGCTTCAAGTGGTACCTATGTAACTGGTAATGCAGTAATACTGGCAGCTAAGAAGATGAGAAATGAACTCTATGAGGCTGCAGCTAAGTTTATGAATATAGATAGAGATACCCTTCACTTTGACGGAAAGTATATGGAGGATGAGGCAGGCAATAAGCTGAGCCTAGAGGAGATAGCACTGAAATCTGTATCCTTTGAGGGAAGAAATCAGCTCATAACTACAGCTACATGGGGAGGAGAAACCTCACCACCTCCATTTATAGCTGGTTTTGCAGAGGTAGAGGTAGATACAGATACTGGTGAGGTAGAGGTAGTGGACTTCCTTTCTGTGGTAGACTGTGGTCAGGTAATAAACCCTAACCTTGCAAGGGTTCAGGTAGAGGGAGGAACAGCCCAGGGATTTGGTCTGGCTCTCTATGAGGATATTCAGTACAATAAGGATGGAAGAGTTAAAACAGACACACTTATGCAGTATAAGATTCCTTGCAGAAGGGATATTGGAAGTATCAGAGTGGAGTTTGTACACTCCAATGAACCTACAGGTCCCTTTGGTGCTAAATCCATAGGGGAGGTTGTAATAAATACACCAGCTCCTGCAATAGCGGAGGCTGTGGAAAATGCCACTGGAGTAAGGGTAAGAAATCTTCCGGTAACAGCGGAAAAGGTGTTACTGGGGATGTTGGATAGATAGGAAAAAGCAGGAGAAAATTCTCCTGTTTTTTTGTATAAATAAAAAATCTGACTGTTATTACTATCATTCTAAAGAAGGGGAGATAAGTTATTTATAGAATAATATAAGGATAATGCTGATATTGTCATTTGATTTTTATCGAAAAAGTTCATTGTTAATATTTTTCGATATCTTAATCGATCTGCGGATTATTTAATGAACTTTCGTATAAAATAAAAAAGGAAGATTATCTATGAATATAATCAAATTATTTCTGAGACTGGTAGTAGTGCTACAAATATTTGTGTGCAGCCTACTGTGGCTTCTCCCAAAGGATGCTTTATATATTTTATATCTGTTAAACTCTATTTTTATCATTGTAAGTGGTAGTTTAATGATAAAGTATATTAAGAGATCAAATGAAGGGTCTACCTCTGAAGATGTCTCCCCAACCCTGTTAGATCTGTCTCTTGACGGGATATATATTGAAAATAACCGGGGAGAGATACTAGAGTGTAACCCAAGTGGACATGAGATGTTTGGATATACCAAAGAGGAGATGCTGAATCTTACCATAAGGGATCTTGTTCCAGAAGAGTTTGCTAAAGAACTTCCAGAGATAATTCCAGATAATATGGCTACAGGGGACGTATATGTAGAAAGGGTCAATCGGAAAAAAGATGGTGAGATTTTCCCTACGGAGATTAATTCAAAGTATATTTACATAGATGGTAAAAAAAGACTTATTGTATTTGTAAGGGATATAAGTACAAGAAAGAAGATGGAGGATGAGCTCAAGGAGATGTCTCGAAGGGATGAGCTCACAAAAGTTTATAACAGAAGGTATATAATGAAAAAGTTAGAAGATGAAATTATTAGATCAAAACTGGAGAACTGTCCCCTTTCCATCGCACTGCTTGATATCGACAACTTTAAAAAGGTAAACGATACTTTTGGTCACCTTTTCGGAGATGAAGTTCTTATAAGGTTTTCAAATGTAATTAGAAAAAACCTCAGAAAAACAGACTACCTTGGAAGGATAGGAGGAGAGGAGTTTATAATTATTTTTTCAAATGCAGTTTTGGATGATGGATATAATATACTTTTCAGAGTAAAAGAAAAAATGAATTCAATCTTCTGGGAAAAAGAGAAGCTTTCAGTTACATTTAGTGCTGGTTTATTTGAGGTTGATCATGGAGAAGAAGAGTATAGTTGTAAAAATGTTATAAAGTTAATTGATAACCTCATGTATAGAGCCAAAAAGTGTGGAAAGAACTGCATAATTACCCCTTCTGATGGTAGTTTAGAGGGATCTTAAAAATTTTATGTTTTTCTTTTTGATATTTTTGTCTTTTCAAGAAAAAAGCAGCAGAGGCAATCTCTGCTGCTTTTCTTCAAAAGTTCTACACTTTTTCTCTAGAATAGTAGTGGGTATGTAGAAGTTTATGTGCTTTTTCGCTGTAGGGTTTATCCAGGTGTTTTTCATAGAGGGCTTTTATATAAGGGTTCTCGTGGGATTTTCTGATCTCCATACTGGTATCAATAGAGTTCAGTCCCTCAGCTCTCTTTCTGATTATACTTAATTCACCGTGGTGGTAGGGTTGCCCCCCTCCTCCCACACATCCTCCCTTACATGCCATGATCTCGATGGCGTGGAAGTGCTCCTCTCCTGCTCTTATCTTGTCCAGCATTTTTCTGGCTTCTCCCAGCCCATGGGCTATACCGATTCTAACATTGAGATCCCCTACCTTAACG
Organism: Propionigenium maris DSM 9537; assembly: GCF_027925155.1. Lineage (GTDB taxonomy): Bacteria > Fusobacteriota > Fusobacteriia > Fusobacteriales > Fusobacteriaceae > Propionigenium > Propionigenium maris. Next base: position 141,076 of record NZ_BSDY01000001.1, read on the forward strand.
GTAGCAGCTCTAAATCCTTCATATCCTCTAAGGTCTTCAAAGTCTACCTTCTTAAGGGTATCTCCTGTGATCCATTCGTAGGCTGTCCTTGTGGCAGCCTCTATAACCCCTCCAGTCCGTCCAAAGATAACTGCAGCCCCTGTATAGTCCCCGTAGGGTTTGTCGAAATCGCTCTCTGGAAGACTCTGAAGGTCCAGGTTGGCCTCTCTAATCATATGAACCAGTTCCCTTGTGGAGATGGAGATATCGGTATCCCTGTTGCTGTCTACGGAAAACTCCTCTCTGGCTGCCTCATACTTCTTGGCAAGACATGGCATTATAGATACCACAACAAGATCCTCCCGGGATATTCCCATCTCCTTTGTCCAGATATTCTTAGCAACTGCTGAGAACATCTGCTGGGGGGATTTAGCTGTGGAAGGGATATCCAGCATATCCGGGTAGTTGTGCTCGATAAACTTCACCCATGCAGGGCAGCAGGAGGTGAGCAGGGGAAGGGGTACCGAGGTGTCTCCCCCTAAGTGCCTCTCTATTCTTTCCTTGAACTCTGAAGCTTCCTCCATAATGGTGAGGTCTGCAGCCCAGTTTGTATCGAAGATACCGTCAAATCCCAGACGTCTGAGAGCTGTGGCAACCTTCTTCTCTACATTTGTTCCAGGAGCAAAACCAAACTCCTCCCCAATGGCTACCCTAACAGCAGGGGCTATCTGAACGATAACCTTTTTACTTTTATCTTGGAGGGCCTTGACTACGTCCCAGGTATAATCCCTTTCGTGGAGAGCTCCCACTGGACATACGGCAACACACTGACCGCAGTATGTACATACAGTTTCAGCCAGATCCGACTCATGGGCTGTGGCTACAACAGCTTCAAATCCCCTGTTTATTGCTGAAAGAACTCCACATGTCTGGATCTTATTACACATGGTCTCACATCTCCGGCACATGATACACTTATTCATATCCCTTATTATAGAGGGGGAGAACTCGGGCTCAAAGGTGGAGATATCACCACTGTACTTTATCTCCTGTACCTTAAAGTGGTTGGCCAGATCCTGGAGCTCACACTCGCCGGACTTTGAGCAAACGAGGCAGTCCTTGGGGTGGTTTGACAAGATTAGCTCCAGTACAGATTTTCTCACGTGAATGATCTCTGGAGAGTTTGTTACTACATCTATTCCCTCAGTTACCTTGGTTGAGCATGAGGGGTAGAGTGCTTCTCTACCATCTACCTCTACCACACATATCCTGCAGGAGGCACAATCGTTTACATAGTCTATCCCCTCCATCTTCAGATGACACAGGGAGGGAATATTTATTCCAACTTCCTTGGCTGCCTCCAGTATTGTAGAATCCCTGCTGGCCTCTACCTCTATTCCATCTATAGTCAACTTAACTTTATCCATTGTTCCTCCTCTATATCTTCTTGATAGCTTTAAATCTACATGTAGTATAACAAGCACCGCACTTTACACACCTCTCTTGATAGATGAAGTGTTTCTCCTTTACCCTACCAAGGATAGCTTCCGACGGACATACCTTGGCACAGGCTGTACACCCAATGCAGGCATCTGTTATGGTGAACTGCACAAGGTCGATACAGATCTTAGCAGGACACTTCTTGTCTACGACGTGCTTCTTATACTCATCGGGGAACTTTTCAATGGTTGAGAGGACTGGATTGGGAGCAGTTTTTCCCAGACCGCAGAGAGCAGACCTCTTTATGGTGTTAGAGAGGTCCTTCATGAGAGGGATATCCTCCTTTGTTCCCTGACCGTTTGTGATACGGGTAAGGATCTCGTGAAGTCTCTTGGTACCGATCCTGCAGGGAGTACACCTACCGCAAGATTCATCAAGAGAGAACCCTAAATAGAACTTAGATACTGCAACCATACAGTCATCCTCGTCCATAACGATCATTCCTCCCGATCCCATCATAGATCCCTTTTCTATAAGGGTTTCAAACTCTATCTTGGTCTTGAGATCCTCCTGAGTTAAACATCCACCGGAAGGTCCCCCAGTCTGTACAGCTTTAAATTGTTTATTTCCTTTTATTCCTCCACCAATATCAAATATAACTTCTTCAAGAGTTGTACCCATTGGAACCTCGATAAGTCCCACATTTCTAACCTTTCCTGCAAGGGCGAATACCTTGGTACCTGGAGATTTTTCAGTACCTATTTCTCTGAACCACCCTCCTCCATTATTTATAATGGCAGGTATGTTTGCCAGGGTTTCTACGTTATTTACATTGGTAGGTTTACCCCAGTACCCCTCAACAGACGGATAGGGAGGTTTGATTGTAGGTTCTCCCCTCTTCCCCTCCATAGAGTGGATGAGGGCTGTTTCCTCTCCACAGACAAAGGCACCGGCTCCATACTTTATATCTATATCAAAGGAGAAATCCCTTCCAAAGATATTTTCTCCCAAAACTCCGTTGCTTCTGGCATCGGTAATGGCCTTCTTCAGTTTTTCGATAGCCAGAGGATATTCAGCTCTTATATATACAATTCCCTTGGATGCCCCTATGGCGTAACCACAGATAGTCATAGCTTCTATGATTGAGTGGGGATCCCCCTCCAGGATAGATCTGTCCATAAAGGCTCCCGGATCCCCCTCATCGGCATTACAGACTACATATTTTTGTGTAGCCTCGGAGGACTGGGTGTTTTTCCACTTAAGTCCGGTAGGATAACCTCCCCCTCCTCTTCCCCTAAGTCCAGAAAGCTTTACCTCGTCGATTACCTGGTCTGGAGTCATGGAGGTAACCACCTTTCCTAAAGCAAAGTATCCGTCGTTTGCAATAACCTCATTTATATTTTCAGAATCGATAAACCCACAGTTTTTAAGGGCTATCTTCATCTGCTTGCTGTCTGGGCCGATATCCTCTAGGATCTCCTTCTCATGGATGATCTCCTTTAATATCTTCTCTCCCTTTTCAAGGTCAACGTTAGTCAGAATAACTCCCTTTCTTCCAGGGGTAATTACCTCGATGGTGGGTTCCGAGTGGCAGAGACCCATACAGCCCACCGGAGAAATTAAAAAGTCCAGGTCGTTTATGTAGTTTTCCTCCTTAAAATACTTGTAGAGGGCATCTGCTCCAGCAGAGATGCTACAGGTAGACATGGAAACCTTAATCTGTACCCTGTTCTTTCTGGCAGCGACAAAGTTATTTTTTATCTCATTCAGCTGTTCTATACTCCTAATCATATCCCACTCCCCTAATTATATTCCTTTAAGATTGTTTTCATCTGTCCGTTTTCCACCTTACCGTAAACCTTGCTTCCTATGGTTACAACTGGTGCCATACCACAGGCTCCTACACATCGAAGGACATCTATGGAAAAGTTACCGTCGGGAGTGGTTTCTCCCACACCTATCTCCAGCTCCGTCTCCAGCTCATGGAGAATACTCTGGGAACCATTGACGTAGCAAGCAGTTCCCATACAGATAGATATAGGGTGTTTCCCCCTGGGTTTTGTAGTGAAGAAGGAGTAAAATGTGATTACCCCATAGACCTCAGCAAGGGGAAGGTCCAACTTTAAGGCTACGAACTTCTGAACTTCTATTGGCAGATATCCAAAGATTTCCTGACCCTTATGAAGAACAGATATAAGAGCTCCCTTTTTTGTGTCGAGAGATTGAATGTACTCCTCTAACCTTTCAAACATCTCTTCTCTCAGTACGTTTTTACAACTCAAAATAATACCTCCTTATTTAAAATTTTCACTATTTTTCCATGTCATTAATATTTTTACTTATTACCATTAGAATATTTCCTTGTCACTAATAGTTATTTTTTTATTTTCCAAAAGTAATCAAAATTAATGCCATAAGTGCTTTTAAATTAGTAGTTTATAAGCGGTAGAAGGATTAATATTTAAATACTCTTGTGTAGGAAAGTTGTTACTAAAGTAGTTAGAAGGAAGATTGAATTTCCTTTAATGTACATAGGATTTTATTTATATAGAGGGGAATTAAATTATAAAGTTCACAGAACAATTTTTTCTAGGGAGGGAGAGGGGATCATGTTATTCTTTAATGGAGGAGTTATAGGAGTCACTTAAAGAGGTGTAATATTTCCAGAGAAGTGTTCGGTAGTTTAGGAGGAAGAGAAAAGATGAATGGCTGCATAATGGCAGGGGGAAGAAATTCCAGGATGAATTACAGGGTGAAGGCTCTCCTTGAATATGAGGGGGCGACCTTTTTAGAGAGAATTATTGCAGCTCTGGGAGATGCAGATAAGTTTATAGTTACAAATACCCCTGAAGTATTCAGGGATACCGATCTACCTATGTATCCAGACCTAGTTAAGGATATAGGTCCCATGGGAGGAGTATATACAGCTCTTAAGGTGAGCACCCATGAGAGGTGTATAATGGTGGGGTGCGATATGCCCCTTATAAACAGAGAGATCATAGAGATAATAGATTCCCAGAAGGGGTATGATGTGGTAGTTCCCAGAATAGACGGAAGGGTAGAGATGCTTTGTGCCATGTATAGTAAGGAGTGTATCCCTGTGATAGAGAGGCTCATAGGGGAGAAGAAGTACAAGTTATCCCTGATTTTAAAGGAAGTAAGGGTAAAGTATATAGAGCTCCCGAGGGAGAAGTTACAACACTTTATAAACATCAACTCTCCAGAGGATTATAGAAAGTTATCCAAATAGGCTGCTCTTGAGGCAGCTTATTTTTTTACTTTTACTTTATCTAGCGATGGGAGCAATGAAAGGAGGGCTTACCCAATCAAAAGGGCTAGAAGGAGGTAAAGGAATAGTGCTATAATAACTTCTGTAATAGAGAGGATTGGAGGAAGGGGATGTTTAAGGATACCTTTAAGATAAAAAGAGGAGATGTAGTGGCTATAACAGGGGGAGGAGGAAAAACCAGCCTCATGTTTCACCTGGCTGAGGAGCTCTCTCGGTTTGGGAGGGTTCTTGTGACCACCACTACCAAGATATATAAACCCTCTGAAGAGGAGTATGAAAAGTTAATAGTTGGAGATGAGGTGTTCTCTGGGGGAAGGAAGAATATATCCGTAGCTGCCAGAGAGGTGGTAGGAGGAAAACTCCACGGCTTTACCTGCCAGGAGCTGGAAGAATTTCTTCCTGAGTATGAGTATGTTCTCGTGGAGGCCGACGGAGCTAAGATGAAGCAGATGAAGGGCTGGAGGGCAGATGAGCCGGTTATACCTCCCTGTGCCACCAAGGTTATAGGGGTAGCTAACATAAAATCCCTGGGGAAAAAAGCTACTCAGGAGAATGTCCACAGGCTGGATACCTTTCTTCAGATGGTTAATATGAAGGTGGGAGAAGAGATTAACCTGGAGGTTTTTGGGAGATACCTTCAGAGGGGAGATTTCTTTAAAGGGTGCAACGGAGAGAAGATTCTTTTTCTAAACGGAGTGGAAGAAGATTTTGAAAAAATAGCAGCCTTAAGATTAGGGAAATATGTGGAAAACCTCTTTTTTGGAAGCATAAAAGAGAAGAGCATATCCAGATATAAGAGGGTGGATGCTGTGGTTATGGCCTCTGGATTTTCTAAAAGATTTGGAGAGGAGGACAAGCTCCTGAAAAAGATAGGAGGAGTGCCTGTAGTGGAACACCTCTTTAAAACCCTTGAAAAGCTTCCCTTGGAAAGTGCAGTAGTGGTAGGAAGAAACTTAGAGTTAGAGAAACTTTGTCAAAAGTATGGGTATACATATATAGAAAACACTAGAGCCCACCTGGGACAGACCGAGAGTATAAAAGCCGGGTTAAAAGCTACTTACGGGGAGGGGACAATCTTTCTTACAGGGGACCAGCCTCTGATTAAAGAGGAGAGCCTGCTAAAACTTCTTCTGGCTTTCCAAAGGAATAACCTTATTACAAGGTCTGTATCTGAAGGCGTTCCCTCCTCTCCTGTAATCTTTCCTGGAAAGTACAGGAAGGATCTCATGAATCTCACAGGAGACATGGGAGGGCGAAAGGTTATCAGGGAAGCTGGAAGGATAACAGAGGTAGAGTTTTCAGATAAAGATGAGTTTATGGATATAGATACTGTTGAGGACCTCCTGAGAGCAGAAAAAATTATGGCAGAAAGAGAAAAAACTAATCTTGGCATAAAAATTGCTAAAAGTTAAGATATAGTCAGATTTTAGGAGGAGCAGCTATGAAAAATTTAGTAGTGGTAAGGGGAGCAGGAGATATAGCATCGGGAGTGATACAAAAACTTCACAGATGCGGCTTTCCTGTGGTGGCCTTAGAGGTGGAAAATCCCTCCTTTATAAGGAGAAAGGTGTGTTTTGGAGAGGCTATATATGACGGTACCATGGAGATAGAGGGAAGCAGGGCAAGATATACTCAGGATCCAGAGGAAGCAATGGAGATATGTAAAGGAGGGGAGATAGCAATTCTTGTAGATCCCCAAGGGGAAAGTATAGAGAGGTTAAGGCCCATGGCTGTTGTAGATGCTATACTGGCTAAGAAAAACTATGGAACCAGGAGAGCTATGGCTCCTATAACAATAGGTCTTGGGCCTGGGTTTGAGGCAGGAAAAGATGTGGATATAGCAGTGGAAACCATGAGGGGTCATGATCTGGGAAGACTGATATTCCAGGGGAAACCCAGGGAAAACACGGGAGTTCCTGGAGTTGTAGGAGGCTATGGAAGGGAGAGAGTCATCTACAGTGAAGGGGAAGGAATTATTGTAAATAAAAGAAAGATAGGGGATATAGTTGAGAAGGGGGAGGTTGTAGCCAACATCGGTGATGTAGAGGTAAGGGCTCCTCTCGGAGGAGTTATAAGAGGGCTTATACGTAACTCCTACAATGTGAAGAAGGGACTCAAAATAGGGGATATAGATCCCAGAAGGGAGCAGGTAGAAAACTGCTTTACCATCTCAGATAAGGCAAGAAATATAGGAGGAGCAGTACTGGAAGGAATCCTTATCCTCAGGGGAGGCTACTGATGAAGAAGGGTATAGCAGCAGGTTTGATAGGTATTGCTCTTATGGCCTGTGGAAGAGATGAAAAAAAAGAGGTTATTGTAAGTGCTGCTGCAAGTTTAGAGGAAGGGATAAAGGAGATAGCAAAAGAGTATGAGAGGGATACAGGAGTAGAGGTAAGTATTAATCTCGGGGGATCTGGGAGCCTGAAAAAACAGGTAGAAGAGGGAGCCCCAGTGGATGTGATACTCCTTGCATCTAAGGCCTATTATGATGAACTGGATAGGAAGGGATACATAGAGGAGGGAGGAGACCTCCTGGGAAACACCCTTACAGTTGTTGGAAGGAGAGGAATAGAGAGCCTTGATCAGCTGGAGGGAACCATATCCATCGGGGATCCCGGTTTTGTTCCTGCAGGAAGATATGCAAGGGAAGCTCTTATTAAGGGCGGAGTCTGGGAGAGGTTGGAGGAGGAAATCCTACTTACAAAGGATGTGAGGTCGGCTCTTGCCTATGCCAATATGGGAGAGGTGGATTATTCTGTGGTATATAAAACAGATTCCCTTCTGGGGAAGGAGCTTAGGGTCTATGAGATACCAGAAGATCTCTATTCGGAGATAGTCTACTCTGGTGGGACCTTAAAGGATGCCAGTCGGGAGGGAGAGGATTTTTATAACTACCTTCTGAGTAAACTTGAAGTTTTTGAAAAATACGGATTTAAGGTGAGAAGGAATGTTAATTGATGCAGTTAAACTATCCTTAAAGATAGCAGGGATATCTATGGTTATAAGTGTAGGAATGGCTTTTATAATGGCCCTCTACCTCCATAAGGGAGAGAGGAAGAGGGAGAAGATATTGGAGGCTGTAATCTCCTTCCCCCTCTTCTTCCCCCCCTCGGTCTTGGGATATCTTATCCTCATGGTAGTGGGGAGAAGGGGTTGGCTGGGAGCCTGGCTGGGAGATTTTGGAATCCAGATAGTATTTACCTGGAGAGCAGGGGTGGTGGCAGGGGTTATAGTATCTCTGCCTATGGCATACCAGTGCATAAAGGCGGGGCTCCTCACCATAGAGAGGGAGTATATAGAGGCAGCCTATGAGATGGGGGCAAACAGGTGGGAGAGGTGCAGGTATGTGATCCTTCCCCTTATCAGAAAGAATATAGGTGCAGCGGGAGTACTTTCCTTTGGGAGGGCCTTTGGTGAGTTTGGAGCTACCCTTATGATAGCAGGAAATATTCCCGGAAGGACCCAGACTATCCCCATGGCAATATACTCCTCGGTAGAGAGGGGAGACTACGGAACAGCTAATAAACTACTGCTGATAGTTGTAGCAGTAACTGTAACGGTAATGTGGGGATACAACCATTATCTTGCAGGGAAAAGAGAAGGAATCTTTGTCGGAAGGGGATCCCTATAGAAGACAGGTGAGTCTGATGAAGCTATAAAAATGAATAAACAGGTGGTCGATATATGGAGATAGATATCAATGAAACGACTCTTAACAGGGTCAGGGGGCATGTAAGGAAGTATGCAGAGGTAATATCCTCTGTTATGAAGGTAGAGGTAGAGATAGTTGACAGCAAGATGACCAGGATAGCCGGGACAGGGATATATAAAAAGGCTGTGGGGGTACCGGCTAAGGGAAGTGTATACAGAGATGTGCTGGCTACAGGAGATTCTCATATTATAAAGGAACCAGGGAAGGATGCTCTATGTATGGGGTGCGCAGATAAGGGGAGATGTTTGGAAAAGCTTGAAATATCCACTCCGATATTCTACAGGGGGGAGATAGTGGGAGTAATAGGTCTGGTTTGTGCAACGGACTCCCAGAGGAGAAAAGTTCTGGAAAACTTAGATTCCCACCTGAAGTTTGTAAAGCAGATCAGTGAATTTATAGCAATAAAACTTTATGAGTATGATGAAAACGTAATAAGCAAGGAAAGAAAAGATATACTTAACCAGATATTAAACAGTATGGATAAGGGAGTTATAGTAGTAAATGTTGAAGACAAAATTATAAGTATAAATAATTCAGCTATGAAGGAGCTGAAACTTTCACCGGATTATCTGAACTATGAGATCTCTTTAAAAACTAAGGAGGAGCACATCTATGGTAAGGAGATATATGAGGTTGTTATAGACAAGAAGGAGTACCTTCTTGCAGGAAAGCTTCTAGCGATATCCTCTATAGCCAAGGAATCCTACAGGGCATTTATATTTGACAGTATAAAGAAGCTGAATGCAGAGTATCAGCAGATATCCTCTGAAAGAGCTATAAATATAGAGAGCATAATAGGGGATTCCTATCCCATGGAAAGGCTTAAGACCAAGATCAAAAAGGTGGCTCCTACAAAGTCCACCGTGCTTATTACCGGGGAAAGCGGGACTGGTAAGGAGCTGGTGGCAAGAGCTATTCATGCTCATTCAGACAGACGGGATAAACCCTTTATAGCCATAAACTGTGCTGCCATACCAGATGCCCTTTTAGAAAGTGAGCTCTTTGGATATGTAAAGGGAGCCTTCTCCGGAGCTAACCCCAATGGTAGGATGGGAAAGTTTGAGCTGGCCAATGGAGGGGTTATATTTCTAGATGAGATAGGAGATATGCCCCTCTACCTTCAGGTGAAGCTACTGAGGGTTCTCCAGGAGAGAAAGCTTGTAAGGATCGGTTCTAATAAGCTTATGGATCTTGATATAAGGGTGATAGCAGCAACCAATATTGACCTCAAGGAGAGGATAGATAAGAAAAAATTCAGAGAGGATCTCTACTACAGGCTTAATGTAATACCTATAGAGATTCCAGGGCTAAAGGAGAGGGAGGGAGATATCCTTCTTATAATGGATAAGCTCATAGACAAGTATAATGAAGCTCTAAATAAATATGTTCATACAGTAGATGAAGAGGCTAAGGGTCTTCTCTTAAACTACTCATGGCCTGGAAATGTAAGGGAGCTGGAGAATACTGTGGAGTTTATGATAAACCTTTCAGATGAAAGGGGAGTAATAACAAAGGAGATGCTTCCAGACAATATACTAAATGAAGAAAGCAGGGAATGCAGAGGTAACTTAGAAAGCAGGGAAGGTATTCAGACTATAGCCCAGGTAGAGGAGAGGCTTATAATAGATGCACTAAATCTCTGTGGCCGTGATACTAAAGGGAAAAACGAGGCGGCAAAGATGCTGGGGATTGGAATAGCCACACTATACAGAAAGATAGAAAAATACAGGATAGATTAGAAAACGGGCACCTCTGCCCGTTTTTTATTATCTATGAAAGTATAGAATTTTAGACCGATTCCATTATAAAAATTCTTACATGAGCTTAAAGAGTGGGAGCGTTACGCTCCTTTTTATATTAGGGGAATCTAGAATTTATAAAAAAACTAGGTGAAATGATGAGTCTTCCAAGGAGGTATCAGGATTGTTGCGTCAGCCACCTTTTTATTATTTTAGAAGACATTAAAATACAAAAGAATGAAATATCAATGGTTTTATCTGGCTGTTGTGGAAAAAAATTACAATGCTTCTACTTAAAAAATAATAAAAATTTTATAGATTCCATGGATTTAAATAGTTGATTATCAAAATGATAAAAAAGTTAAAAGTTTCTCTTGTTTTATGTGAAATTTTTAATAGGGCCTGTGAAAAATAAGGGTTATCAAATTGATAATAAAATTTATCATTTTGATAAAAAAAGTTGATGGATTAAATTTATGTTTTAAAGAAGAAGTTAAAGTTCTTTTTCGGAAACTTATGGATAGCTTTAAATTAAAGGGGTAGATAGTAAAAGTGGTAAAAAAATCAATTTTAAAGTTGGCATAAAAATTGCTATATAGATAGGTGGAGACCATAAAAATGGATTTAATTTATAAGGAGAGTGACATGGATAAGCATATTAAATGGACGAAAAATAATATTCCTAAGAGAAATTCTAAGGAGTGTATCGAATTTTTAAGCAGAGAGGAGGTTGGAAAGGCAAGAAAGTTCCATGAGAGCTTTGACCAGTATACAGTGACTCCTCTGGCAGACCTTGAAAATCTTGCTGATCATATTGGTGTAAAGGGGGTCTACCTAAAGGATGAATCCTACAGATTTGGATTAAATGCCTTTAAGGTCCTTGGAGGATCCTTTGCAATGGGAAAATATCTGGCATCTAAGCTGGGAAGAGATATATCTGAGCTGGGGTATAGGGAGCTTACATCTGATAAGGTAAGAGAGGAATTAGGAGATATTACCTTTGCCACAGCAACAGACGGAAACCACGGTAGGGGAGTAGCGTGGACAGCCAATAAGCTGAAGCAGAAATCAGTGGTATATATGCCAAAGGGATCATCCCTTACAAGACTTGAAAACATAAGAGCAGAGGGAGCAGAAGCGAGCATTACAGATGTAAACTACGATGATGCAGTTAGAATCGCAACTGACTATGCTAATGCAAACAATGGTGTGGTAGTTCAGGATACAGCGTGGGAGGGTTATGAAGAGATACCTGCGTGGATCATGCAGGGATATGGAACGATGGCCCTTGAAGCAATAGATCAGCTGAAGTCAAAGGAGATAGAGAAACCTACTCACATCTTCCTACAGGCTGGGGTAGGATCTCTTGCAGGAGCAGTACAGGGAGTATTCGCATCTATCTATGGAGAGGAGTGTCCTACAACTGTAATTGTAGAAGCTAACCTGGCAGACTGTCTCTATAAATCAGCTAAACTGGGGAATGGAGATATGGAGTTTGTAGGGGGAGATATGCAGACTATCATGGCAGGACTTGCCTGCGGTGAACCAAATACAATTGGATGGGAGGTACTAAAGAACCACTCAGCAGCCTTTGTATCGTGCCCGGACTGGGTGGCAGCTAACGGAATGAGAATCCTTGGAAATCCCCTAAAAGATGATGACCACGTAGTTTCCGGTGAGTCTGGAGCAGTAACTACAGGACTTCTCTTTGAGATAATGACAAACCCTGAGTATGCTCAGCTGAAGGAGGACTTGAAGCTGGATGAGAACTCAAGAGTACTTCTATTCTCAACAGAGGGAGATACAGACCCTGATATCTATAAGAAGATAGTGTGGCAGGGAGCTCATACAAAATAGGCAATATAAAAAATCGAACAACTAATTTTAGATATAATACCCCGTTTATTCTCAGGGCTTTCCCTGAGAATAAACAACCCTAAAAATTTAAATTTCAGGAGGAAGATAATGTTAAGTCAGGCTAGAGAGGAAAAGTTAATCGCATTATGTCAGGAGCTACTTAGAAACCCATCTGTTTCAGGTGAGGAGGAGAAGGTAGTAGAAGCTATAAAGAAGGCTATGTTAGATGAGTTTGGATTTGATGATGTGCAGATCGACAGATATGGTAACGTAATTGGAAGAATCAAGGGAAGTAAGCCAGGAAAGGCTATCCTCTTTGACGGGCACATCGATACTGTACCTGTAACAGATGACTCTGTATGGAAGTATGCTCCATTTGGAGGAGAGATTGTAGAGGGGAAGATCTATGGAAGAGGGGCTTCAGATATGAAGGGGCAGACTTCTGCTATGATCGCAGCAGCTTCATACTTTGCAGAGGATACAAAGAAGGATTTTGAGGGAGATATCTATGTGGCAGGTGTGGTACACGAAGAGATCTTCGAGGGAATTGCAGCAAGGGAGATCTCTAAGAATATCAAGCCAGACTACGTTGTAATCGGAGAGTCCTCTGAGCTGAACCTAAAGATAGGACAGAGAGGAAGAGGAGAGATAGTAGTAGAGGTATTTGGAAAACCAGCTCACTCAGCTAACCCACACAAGGGAATCAACTCAGTAGTTAAGATGGCAAGGGTAATCGAGAGAATAGAAAAGCTTGTGCCAACAGAGCACCCTGAACTTGGGAAGGGGATTCTTTGCCTCACAGATATTAAATCATCACCATATCCGGGAGCATCTGTAGTGCCTGAGTACTGTAAGGCTACCTTTGACAGAAGACTGCTTGTGGGAGAGTCGAAGGAATCTGTACTTGCACCAATCGAGGAACTTCTTAAAGAGATGATGGCTGAAGATCCTGAGCTTAAAGCAAAGGTATCCTATGCTATAGGAAGAGAGATGTGCTACACAGGAAATATTATCGAGGGAGAGAGATTCTTCCCAGGATGGCTGTATTCTGAAGAGGATGACTTTGTACAGGCAGCATATAAGGGGCTTAGAGAGGCAGGAATCAATTCAGAGATCACTCAGTATTCATTCTGTACAAACGGATCTCACTATGCAGGGGAAGCTGGAATCCAGACTATAGGATTTGGACCATCTAAGGAGAACCTTGCTCATACTATAGATGAGCATATAGAGATAGAGCAGCTTTGTCTTGGAGCCAAGGGATACTATGGAATCTTAAAATCAGTTTATAACAAGTAGAGAGAAAAATAGAAAATAAGAGGGTGTATAGAATGGATGTCTTGATAAAAAATGGAAATATAGTTGACGGTACTCTGGCAAAATCCTTTACAGGTGATATCTATGTAAAGAACGGAAAGATAGACGCCATAGGGAGGGAGCTACAGGTGGCAGGTATAAAAACTGTAGATGCCAGGGGACGTGTAGTAGCTCCAGGATTTATTGATACCCACAGCCACTCAGATCTTGTAATGCTCTTAAATCCTTACAATGAGGTAAAGATCAGACAGGGGATAACAACGGAAGTATTGGGTCAGGATGGAATATCCATGGCCCCTCTTCCCGTTGAGTTTATTAGTCCCTGGAGAAAGAATCTGGCCGGGCTGGACGGCGACTCAGACGAGATAGACTGGAAGTATGAAACTACAGAGAACTACCTGAATATGATGGCTAAAAAGGGTGTAGGGTTAAATGAGACCTACCTTGTGCCCCATGGAAATATAAGAATGGAAGCTATGGGCCTTGCTGGTGAAGTGGCTACAGATGAGCAGATAGCTAAGATGTGTGATATTACAAGAAGAGAGATGGAAGCCGGAGCATACGGCCTCTCCACAGGTCTTATCTATATGCCGTGTGCCTATTCAGAGACAAGGGAAGTAATAGAGATGTGTAAAGTAGTGGCAGAGTATAACGGGGTATTTGTGGTGCATCAGAGAAGTGAAGCAGATACAATCTTAGATTCAATGAGGGAGATAATAAGAATAGGAAAGGAATCTGGTGTAAAGGTGCACTTCTCACACTTTAAGGTGTGTGGAAAGCAGAACTGGAAGTATATAGATGAGGTGATAGAGCTCCTGGAAGAGGCTAAAAAGGAGGGAATAGAGGTGTCTTTTGATCAGTATCCCTATGCAGCAGGAAGCACTATGCTTGGGGTAATCCTTCCTCCATGGGCTCACGACGGGGGAACAGATGAGCTTATAAAAAGGCTTAATAACCCTGAAGACAGAAGAAGGATGAAGGAAGATATTGCAAGGGGGATCCCTGGTTGGGATAACTTTGTGGATTTTGCAGGAATAGACCAGATCTTTGTGACCTCTGTAAAGAGCGAAGATAATCAGGAAGTTGTAGGGATGAGTTTAGAAGAACTTGGAAGGTTCAGGGGAAAGGAGCCGCTAGATGCTACCTTTGATCTTTTAAGGGATGAGGAAAATGCTGTGGGAATGGTTGATTTCTATGGTAGGGAGGAGCATATAGTTAAGTTTATGCAAAGACCTGAGCACAATGTGTGTACAGACGGACTCATGGCTAAAGGGAAACCGCATCCCAGGGCATATGGATCCTTTCCTAAGATTCTTGGAAGATATGTAAGGGAGATGAAGGTATTAGAGCTGGAGCAGGCGATCCATAAGATGACCAAGAAAGCTGCAGATGCCATAGGAATAAAAAACAGGGGAAGTCTGGAAGTGGGAAATTATGCAGATATCCTTATTATAGACATGGAGAGTGTAGAGGATAGGGGAACATTTATAGACCCTGTGCAGTTCCCGGTGGGAATAGACAATGTATTTATAAATGGCCACCATGTAATAGAGGAGGGTCAGTACAACAAAATACTGGCAGGAGAAGTAGTAAAAAGAAGATAGGGGGGAAATATGTTTATCATCGGAAACGGAAGATTAATTACCCACGATGAATTAAATCCTTTTTTTCATAACGGTGCAGTAGTTGTAGAGGGGAATAAGGTTATAGAAGTGGGGGAAACAGAGAGTATAAGGAAGAAGTATCCAGAAGATGAGTTTATAGATGCCAGGGGACAGCTCATTATGCCCGGAATGATAAATACCCACCACCATATATACAGTGCATTTGCAAGGGGGATGACCTCAACAGGGCCTGCCCCTAAAAACTTTGTGGACATACTGGAGAATATGTGGTGGAAGGTGGATAAGAACCTGGAGTTGGAGGATGTGAAATACAGTGCACTTACTACATATATAGACTCAGTTAAAAACGGGGTTACAACTGTGTTTGATCACCATGCAAGCCCAATGGCAGCTAAGGACAGTCTCTTTACAATAGCAGAGGCAGCAAAGGAGATAGGGATAAGAACCTGTCTATGCTATGAGGTATCCGACAGAGACGGAATAGAGATCTTAGAAGAGGGGATTAAGGAGAATACAGATTTTATAAGGCATTACAACACCGGGGATCAGAATATGATAAAGGGGATGTTTGGAATGCACGCTTCCTTTACCCTATCAAGTGAATCTTTGGACAAGTGTGTAAAGGCTATGGAGGGACTGGATGCAGGATATCACATTCATACAGCTGAGGCTATAGACGATCTTTATGACTCCCAGGAGAAATACAGCAAGAGAGTTGTAGAGAGACTGGATGAGTATGGACTCTTAGGAGAGAAGAGTATAGCAGTTCACTGTATCCATGTGGATGAAGTAGAGATGGGAATCCTTAAGAGAAACGGGACACAGGTGGTTCATAATCCGGAATCAAATATGGGAAATGCCGTGGGATGTTCGCCGGCACTTGAACTGATTTCTAAGGGAATAAATGTAGGACTTGGAACAGACGGTTATACAAGCGACATGTTTGAATCTATGAAGGTGGCAAATATAATCCATAAACATGTAAAGAAGGATCCGGCTGTGGCGTGGGGAGAAACACCGCAGATGGTATTTGAAAATAACAGAAGGATAGTTGCCAAGTACTTTGAGGGGAATATAGGAGTACTGAAGGAGGGAGCTGTAGCGGATATTATAGTGGCTGATTATGATCCTCTTACACCTATGGATGAGACAAACTACAATGGACACATCCTATTTGGACTTATGGGTAGAAGCGTCAACACAACTATAATCGACGGAAAGATAGTGATGAAGGATAGAAAGTTAGTAGGTATAGATGAAGAAAGGGTAATGAAGGAATCAAGAGAGCATGCCAGCAAGATGTGGCAGAGGTTAAATGGTTAAAAGAATGAATAGGGCAAAGGAGTAACAATGTGGATAGCTAAAAATCACAATAAAAATATTTAGGGGGGAAATTTAAAATGAGTAAGGAGAGTAAGTTATCGATAGGAGAGGCATTGCCACTAAGTTTTCAGCATCTGTTAGCAATGTTTGTGGGAACCATCGTACCACCCATTCTAATAGCAGGGGCTATAGGGGCATCTATGGAGCAGCGGATAACACTTATCCAGGCAGCGCTTTTCGTATCGGCTATAGCAACCTTCATCCAGCTGTTTCCACTACCATTATTCGGGAAGTATAAGCTAGGATCGGGTCTTCCTATGATGATGGGAATGAGTTATGTGTTCTTAGGGCTAACTGTGGCAGTAGCAAAGGACAGGGGGCTGCCAGTGCTGTTTGGAAGCCTTCTGGTGGCATCTATATTCGGAATTCTCATGGGATTCTTTGTGGATAAGATAAAGAAGATATTCACTCCGCTTATATCAGGGGTGCTTGTAATCTGTATGGGCATAGGGCTTTACCCATCTGCTGTAAGAAACCTGGCATCTGGAATAAAGCCTGAAAACTACGGGGATCCTAAGAATATATTCGTAGGACTTCTGGTGGTATTTGTAATAGCCATATTAAACAAGGTAGGAAAGGGAATGGTAAAAAACGCTGCCATCGTAATAGGAATGATAGTGGGATACATTGTGGCTATTCCCCTTGGAATGGTTGATTTTTCTAACATTGGTGCAGCGAGCTGGTTTGCGATACCTAAACCTATGGCTTACGGACTGGAGTTTGATACAGGGACTATCATCACCTTCACCATAGCCTATGCTATATCTATAATCTCCTTACTCGGATGTGGAACGGTAACAACCTTTGGTGCATACGGAAGACCTCTTACCGGAGAAGAGATCGCCAACAGTAGTATCGGGATGGGGCTTGGAACTGCAATAGCTTCTATTTTTGGATCGATACCTATGGCGGGGCTGACTCAGAATGCATCTATCGTATCTATAAATAAGAAGACGGAGAAGATCATATTCGTGCTGGCATCTCTTATGGTTCTGGTGACAAGTATTTCTCCAAAGATAGCTTCATGTCTAATCTCTATACCACCTTCGGTAATAGGGGGAGGAACGCTTGTGATATTTGGAATGATAACCATCTCCGGAATGGGTCTTCTAAACAGGACCGGAGATGACCAGCATGCAAAGTTTATTGCAGGTATATCCATAGCAATCAGTATAGGAATCACTTATAATCCGACGATGTTTGCAAAGTTCTCACCGACTATCCAGACACTCATCGGTAAATCATCCCTTATCTCAGGGGTAATCATAGCTCTCATCCTACAGGGAATATTCGGAGCTATCGATAAGCATAAGGTGGTAAGTCAAGAGGTAGCAGAAGAAGCAGCAAAGTAAAGGGTAAAGGAATTGAAATTATAAATTATAAAATTCAGGGGGAAAAGAAAAAATGGCAAATATAAAAGTAAACTTCGCAGGACTAGAGTATGAAAATCCGGTAATCGTGGCAGCGGGACCTCCGTCAAAGGACGCTGAAGCTTGTGTGGCAGCAGTAAATAACGGAGCAGCAGGAGTTGTAGCAAAGACGATATCATCTGTGGCAGCTGATATTCCAAAGCCATGTATGCACGACTTTAAGGGGAAGCACTTCTTAAATACCGAGCTTTGGTCGGAGGAGTCTCCAGAACACGGGGTGGAAAATGAGTATGCAAGGTGTAAGGCAGCAAATGAACCTCTCATTATTGGACTGGGATATGTAGAGGAGGATATCAGAAAACTTATTCCTATGGTAGATAAGTTTGCTGATGCCTATGAGATTTCAAGCCACTATGTTGGAAGAGATCTGACACCTATGCTTAATACCCTTAGAGCAGCAAAGGAGTTATCTGAAAAACCTGTATTTATGAAGGTGTCACCAGGAGTGGAAAATCTTCCTGAGGTGGCAAGAAAACTGGAAGAAAATGGTGCAGACGGACTTGTTGCGATTAACTCTGTGGGACCATGCCTATCCATCGATCTTGAGAGCGGAAAACCACACATGGGATCTAAAAATGGTTACGGATGGATGTCCGGGGCAGCAATTAAGCCTATTGCAATGAGAGTTGTTTATGAGCTGGCTTCAGCTGTTAACATTCCTGTTTTTGCAGTTGGAGGAATCACAAAGGGAGAGGATGTAATAGAGTTTGTAATGGCAGGAGCTACAGCAGTACAGGTCTGTACACAGGCTATCATTGAGGGGCCTAAGGCCTTTGGAAGAATAGTTAAGGAAACGGAAGCATGGCTGGATGCCCACGGATATGAGAGTCTTGAGGATATCAGGGGGATGGCTATTGAAAATCTCAGAGGAAGAACGGCACCAAACTATGTGACAAGTGCACCTGTGGTAGCAGCAGAGCAGTGTGTTGGGTGCAACGTCTGTGAAAAGCTATGTCCATATCATGCTATAGAGGTCAATGAAAACAAGGTGGCAGTGGTAGATGAAAAAACATGTTTTGGATGCGGAGTATGTGTATCTAAGTGTCCTAAGGGAGCAATGACCATCGCAAGATAGGGGTGAAGATATGAGATTACTACTGAAAAACGGGGTTATAGTTACAGCTGAGGAAACCTTTAACGGTGATCTGCTAATAGAGGAGGGGCTTATTTCCAGAGTAGGGGGAAAGATTCAGTCTGAAGCTGACAGGGTAATAGACCTTAAGGGTAAGTATGTTATGCCAGGGGGAGTAGATGTTCACACTCACTTTAATTTAGACGTTGGAACTGCAGTGGCCGCAGATGACTTTTATACAGGGAGTGTGGCAGCAGCAGCAGGGGGGACCACTACTATAGTAGATCACATGGGCTTTGGTCCAAGAGGGTGTTCCCTGCACCACCAGCTGGATAAATATATGGAGGATGCCGGAAGAGATGCAGTAATAGATTATGGTTTTCACGGAGTTATCCAGCATATTAATGACGGGATACTTGATGAGATGAGGTCTATGGTAGAGGATGGAGTATCCTCCTTTAAAGGGTATATGACCTATGATTATAAGCTTCAGGACCATGAGATGAAGGCTGTAATGGAGAGGCTGGGGTCTCTTGGAGCAATAACTACAGTTCATGCAGAAACCCACGAGGAGATCCATGAGCTGAGAGCCAGATATGTGGCTGAGGGGAAGACTCAGCCTATCTATCACGCAAAGTCAAGGCCTGTTAAGACCGAGGTAGAGGCTATAGAGAGGATGATAGAGATCTCAAGGAAAGCAGGGGATGCACCCCTTTATGTGGTTCACCTTTCATCTGGAGACGGCCTAGATACAATAAGAAGGGCCAGAAAGGCAGGAAGAAATATCTATGCTGAAACCTGTCCCCAGTACCTCTTCTTGGATGAAAGCAGGTATATGGAGGAGGATGGTAACGGTCTGAAGTATGTTATGAGTCCTCCCCTGAGGGAGAGAGGTAACAATGAGAGACTGTGGAAGGGGATCGCCGACGGCACCATTCAGACTGTAGCCACAGATCACTGTCCCTTTGATCTTAAGCTCAAAAAGGAGATGGGGGAAAAGGACTTTACAAGGTGTCCCAATGGAGCACCGGGAGTAGAGGCAAGAATAGCTCTCATGTACTCAGAGGGAGTAGAGAAGGGCAGGATAGGTATCAACAGGTTTGTAGATGTGGTCAGCACTGCACCTGCTAAGCTATTTGGATTATATCCGGGAAAGGGGAGTATATCTGTGGGGGCAGATGCTGACCTTATGGTGATAGATTCTGAAAGAGAGGTAACTATAAGTCACAAAAACCTCCATGAAAATGTAGATTACACTCCCTATGAAGGGATGAAGGTCAAAGGATATCCTGTAATGACCATCTCCAGGGGAGAGGTAATCGTAGAAGAGGGAGTCTTCACGGGTCAAAGGGGACGGGGAAGGTTCCTTAAGAGAAAACCTGTCTTTAAACAGATAAAAGGGGGCTAAAATGTATAGGATAGAGATAAACGGAAGTATCGTAGAAGCTGATAAAAGCAAGAATCTGCTGGAATACCTGAGGGATGATCTGGATCTTACCTCTGCAAAGAACGGATGCAGAGAGGGGGCATGCGGGACATGTATGGTCCTTGTAGACGGAAGGGCTGTTAAGGCCTGTGTCCTTAAGACAGATAAGGTGGATGGAAAGAAGGTAACAACCCTGGAAGGGCTTTCTGAAAGGGAGAGAGATGTATTTGCATATGCCTTTACTGAAACTGGAGCAGTTCAGTGCGGGTTCTGTATTCCGGGGATGGTTATGAGTGCTAAGGGGCTTTTTCTGAAAACCCTGGAACTTACCAAGGAGGAGGTAAAGAAAGCACTTGTGGGAAATATCTGCAGGTGTACAGGTTATGTGAAGATAGAGGAAGCCATTATGATGTCTGCTGAAATCCTGAGAAGGGAAAGAGAGATCCCAAAGAGGGAGTGCAAGGGAATGGTAGGAGCCCATGTACACAGAGTGGACGGACCGGAGAAAGCCATTGGAGAGGGAAAGTACGCTGAAGATATTAAGATAGAGGGGATGTACTATGGAGGAGCTGTGAGATCAGCTTACCCGAGAGCAAGAGTAGTTTCTATAGATACAAAGGAAGCAGAAGCCCTTGAGGGAGTACTGGGAGTACTAACAGCTGAAGATATCCCGGGGTTAAACAATATCGGGCACCTGTCCTTTATCTCAGACTGGGATACACTGATTCCTGTAGGTGGAGTTACAAGGTACAGGGGAGATGCAGTGGCTCTTGTAGCAGCTAAGGATAAGGAAGTATTAGAGGCAGCTAAGAAATTAGTTAAGGTAGAGTATGAGGAGCTGATACCTATACTTACAGTGAAGGAAGCAATGGCAGAGGGAGCACCAAAGATCCATGAAAAGGGAAACCTGCTCTTCCACCAGACCCTTGAAAGGGGAGATGTGGACAGGGCTATAGCTGAGTCTAAGTATGTAGTAACAAACACCTACAGAACTCCGGCAACGGAGCATGCCTACTTAGAGCCGGAAAGTGCCACTGCTGTACCAACTGAAGATGGAGTCCAGCTTTACACCTCTTCTCAGTCGGTATACGATGAACAAAGGGAAGTAAGCAGGCTCCTTGGTCTTGAGCCTGAGAAGGTAAGGGTAAGCTCAGCTCTTGTAGGGGGGGGATTTGGAGGAAAGGAGGATATGTCGGTACAGCACCACGCCGGACTGCTGGCATATGTCCTGAAAAAACCTGTACAGGTAACCCTTTCCAGGCAGGAGAGTATCTATGTGAGTACCAAGAGGCATGCAATGGAGATAGAGATGACCACAGCCTGCGATGAAGACGGTAAGCTTACAGCAATGAAAGCTACCCTGCTATCAGATACTGGAGCTTATTCATCCCTTGGAGGACCTGTACTTCAGAGGGCCTGTACCCACGCAGCAGGGCCATACAACTATCACAACATTCAGGTAGACGGAAAGGCCTACTACACAAATAACTCACCAGGAGGAGCCTTTAGAGGTTTTGGTGTTACCCAGTCAGCCTTTGCCACTGAATCAAATATAAACCAACTGGCGGAGATGGTTGGTATAAGTGCCTGGGAGATAAGGCACAGGAATGCAATCAGGCCGGGAGAGGTACTGCCAAACGGTCAGGTAGCAGATGAGGGAACAGGACTTGTGGAAACCCTTGAAGCAGTTAAGGAGGAGTTTGAAAATAATAGGTATGCAGGAATATCCTGTGCATTTAAAAATGCAGGAATAGGGGTGGGACTTCCGGACATAGGTAAGTGCAGACTTACTGTGATCGACGGGAAGGTACATCTAAGAACATCAGCAGCGTGCATAGGCCAGGGAGTTGGGACAGTAAACCTACAGGTGCTGTGTCAGACGACAGGAATAGATCCTGTGGATGTGGTTGTAGAGGCACCAGATACCCATGTAACTCCAAATACAGGAACAACAACGGCATCAAGGCAGACAGTATTTACAGGAGAGGCAGTAAGGGTGGCATCCCTTGAACTGAAAAGAGCCCTGGAAGGAAGGAGCCTGCCTCAGTTAAATGGCTTTGACTACACCGGGGAGTACTCAGGTGTTACTGACAAAATGGGATCTGAGAAGGAAAATCCAAAGAGTCATATAGCCTACGGGTATGCAACACAGCTTGTGGTCCTGGATGAAAAGGGGAAACTGGAGAAGGTAGTGGCAGCTCACGATGTGGGAAGAGCAATAAATCCAAAATCTGTAGAGGGACAGATAGAGGGAGGAGTTGTAATGGGACTAGGATATGCCCTTACAGAGGTAATGCCCTTTGAAAACGGTATGCCACAGGTGAAGTTTGGAACATTAGGACTTCTGAGAGCTACTCAGGTACCTGAGATAAAGCCTGTAATAGTAGAGAAAAATACAGAAGACCTTGCATATGGAGCCAAGGGTGTGGGAGAGATAGTTGTTATTCCAACAGCACCGGCAGTACAGGGAGCTTACTATAGATTTGACGGAGAGTTCAGAACAGAACTCCCATTAAAAAATACAGCCTATAAAAAATAAGGATAGACAGAGGAGAGAAAAGATGAAAAAAGCAATATTTACTGAGAATGCACCAGCAGCAGTGGGACCATACTCCCAGGCAATGAGAGCGGGGGATATGTTATTTGTTTCAGGGCAGATTCCATATGTACCATCGACAATGAAGCTTGTATCTGAAGACATCAAGGAGCAGACAAGACAGTCGTTGGAAAATGTTAAGGCAATATTAGAGGAAGCAGGGGCTTCATTAAATGATGTTGTTAAAGCAGGGGTATTCATAAAGGATATGAATGAGTTTGGAGCGATCAATGAGGTGTACTCAGAGTATTTTTCAGAGAATAAACCGGCAAGGGCATGTGTAGAAGTGGCAAGACTTCCATTGGATGTAAGAGTGGAGATCGAGGTAATAGCCTACCTGGGTAAATAATTTTTTTAACAAATTCCAGTTATTTCTGGTTATTGTTACTTTTATCAAACTTTAATTTACGCTTATAATTTAGGGTGTTTCATATGGAACACCCTACAAAAATATTGATATATGGAAATGGTAGGAGGGTGGGGATAATAATTATTATCTCCATCCTTGTATTTTTTCTCCCCTATTCAAAAATGAAAATTTACAAACAGCCCGGATTTGTTTAGAATATAGAGGGGGTAGTTTATGGGATTAGGATTTGACATATCGATAGATGTATCACAGCGGCTGATACTCACACAGAGGATGAAACTCTCGCTGAAGGTACTGCAGATGACCAATGGAGAATTGGCTGAACTCCTTAAAAGGGAGGAGAGGGAAAATATCTTTATCAGAGTGGAGAGGGGTACAGGAACCCCTAAGGGGAAAAGTTACTCAGATGAAGAATATGATCCCTATCAAGGATGTAGAGATGAGGGGCCTGACTTCTATGATTATCTCTATGAGCAGGTGGGGGAGCTTGATATAACTCCCCATATGAGAAGAATATGTGAGTATATTATAGACAATGTAGATTCCAGGGGGTATCTGAGCCACTGGGTGAGGCACCCCTTTATTCAGATGGAATTTGACAGGGGCCTTGAAATTGTAAGGAGCCTTGAACCTTCAGGAGTAGGGGCAGATAACCTGAAGGAATGCCTCCTGCAGCAGCTTGACGGGGAGGAGGTCTATGAAAGGACCCTTGTGGAGGATTATCTGGAGGAGCTTGCCTATGGAAGCCCCGGAGAGATAGCCAGGCAAATGGGTATCTCCATAAAAAAACTTGAAGAAGCTGCTGCCAGAGTAAGGGGGTTAAACCCTATTCCTTCAAGGGGATACCGTGTGAAAAGAGGCGAAAGGGGGATAACTCCAGATGCCTATATAAAGGTAGAGGGGGATAGGATAGAGGTAGAGATAAATGAAGATGCCACCCCTAAGGTGCTTATGGAGGAAGCTGAGAGGGTATCAGATGATCCTCGTTATGGAAGATATATTAAAAAGTGCAGGGAGAGAGCTCAGGCAATAATAGAGTGTATAGAAAAAAGAAGAGAGACCTTTGAACGGGTAGTGAGGGAAGTTGCTGATTTCCAGAGGAATTATTTCTTAGGGGGAAGGTTAAAGCCCCTTACCATGGCTGAAGTAGCCTATAACTTAGAGCTGCACCCATCTACAGTGTCAAGAGCTGTAAAGGAGAGGTATATAGGAATAGAGGGGAGTACCATTGGAGTAAAGGAGCTCTTTGCTAAAAGATTTTCACCTAAGGGGGAAGAAAGATTAGGTGGAGGGGCTACAAGGTCGGAGATAAAGGAAAAGCTTCAGGAGATAATAGCAAAGGAAAACAGGGATAAACCCTATTCAGATGAGAAGCTGGTAGGAGTGATGGGAGAGGCTGGAGTGAAGATCTCCAGAAGAACCATAACCAAATACAGGGAGGAGATGGAGATACCACCCTCTACAAAACGAAGGATAAGGAAGTGATTAGATGGAAGGGAAGTTAATGAAGGAGCTGGCCCAGAATATAGAGGAGGGGAGAAGAGTGGCCCTTGTTACCCTGGTAGAGGTATCGGGATCCAGTCCCGGCAAGGCGGGAGATATGATGACCGTCCTTGAATGCGGAGAGATAATGGGGACTGTAGGTGGAGGAAACCTGGAGTATCAGCTTATCTGTGAAGCAAAAAAAGCCATGGATGAAAACAGGAACATGGAGATAGAGTATGATCTGGGGCCAAACGGAACCCTTAAGATGGAGTGCGGAGGGAAGGTCAGAGCATATATAAAGGTTTTTAAGGAGAGGGAGAAGCTTGTTGTTGTAGGTGGAGGACACCTTGGACTAGAGCTCTATACCCTGGGAAAGTTTCTAAATATGCATGTGGCAGTTTTAGATGACAGGGAGGAGTATGCAAACTCTGAAAGATTCCCCCTGGCAGATGAGATAATACATGGAAATATAGGAGAAAACCTAAAAAAATATAGGTTAAACAGGTCCTCCTATGTTGTTGTAGTGACTAAGGGCCACGCCGGAGACAGGGAAGCAATAGAGGCTGTGGCAGGGAGAGAGATAGCCTACCTGGGAATGATAGGAAGCAGCAGAAAGATAAGAAAGAGCTATGATATCCTCATGGAGAAGGGGGTTCAGAGGGAGGAGCTTGATAGGGTATATGCTCCTGTTGGTCTTGATATATCTACAGGGGAACCCAAGGAGATAGCCCTTGGAATAATGGCAGAGATTCTCAAGGTGAAAAATGAGGGAAGCGGTAAGCACATGAGGGAGATAAAGGGAATAGAGGCATAAAAAAATACCATTAGGAGCGTAATAATGAAGAAGATAGATACAGCTGATGCAGTGGGACAGGTGCTTTGTCACGATATAACAGAGATAGTACCAGGGAAGTTTAAGGGAAGAGCCTTTAAAAAGGGGCATATAATAAGGGAGGAGGATGTGGAAAAACTCCTCAGTCTGGGGAAGGACCACATCTATATATTTGAGATTACGGAGGATGAACTCCATGAAAATGATGCGGCTCATATCCTTGGAAATATTGGAAGGGGAGAAAATGTTTCCCTGAGCACCGAGATAAAGGAGGGGAAGATAAACTTCTACTCAGATGCAGAGGGACTTTTGAAGATAGACAGGGAACACCTCTTTAAGCTGAATATGCTGGGAGAGATTTCCTTTGCAACCCTTCCTGAAAACATTCCTGTAAAGAGGGGAGAGATGGTAGCAGGAGCAAGGGTTATCCCTCTTATTATAAAGAAGAGGAAGATGGAGATGGCCCAGGGGATATCTCCAGAAAAGATAATAGATATACTCCCCTTTAAAAAAATGAAGGTTGGAGTGGTATCCACAGGGAATGAAATATATTATAATAGGATAGTTGATAAGTTTGGACCTGTGGTGAGGAGAAAGGTAGAGGAGTATGGGTGCCAGGTAGTTGAGCAGATCATAGTTCCTGATGATATGGAGAAGATAGCAGAGGCCGGAAGAAAACTTCTGGAGAAGGGAGCAGAGATGCTGGTATTTACAGGAGGAATGTCTGTGGATCCAGATGATCTTACCCCTACGGCTATAATGGAGATGGGAGGAGATCTGGTAGGTTACGGTTCACCGGTACTTCCAGGATCCATGTTCCTACTTTCATATATAGGGGACCTTCCTGTAATGGGATTACCAGGCTGTGTTATGTACAGTAAGAAAACTGTATTTGATCTTGTCCTTCCAAGGATCCTTGCAGGGGAAAAGCTTACAGCAGAGGACATTGCAGCATATGGACACGGAGGTCTGTGTCAGAGCTGTGATGAATGCAGATATCCAAACTGTAGTTTTGGAAAATAGAACGAGAAAAGTAGTACTGAGATGAGGAGAATATTATGGAACTGACACACTTTAATGAAAATGGAAGAGCCCGTATGGTAGATGTGGGAGATAAGAGAGAAACTAAGAGAACAGCTGTAGCCAGGGGATATATCCAGATGGCTGAGGTTACTTTGGAAACCATAAAAAATGGTGGTATCAAGAAGGGTGATGTTCTTTCGGTAGCTCAGGTAGCAGGAATTATAGGATCTAAGAAGACATGGGACCTTATTCCTATGTGTCATAATATTCTTATAGACGGTGCAGATATAAGTTTTGAGATGGGAGAGGACAGGATATGGGTGGAAGCTCAGGTGAAAACAACAGGGAAGACCGGTATAGAGATGGAAGCCCTGACAGCTGTATCCATCGCCTGTCTGACTATATATGATATGTGTAAAGCTATCGATAAGAGGATGGTAATAGGAGATATAAAGCTAATAAGAAAGACTGGCGGAAAGTCGGACTTTAACCTGTAGCAGAGAGGTCCCAACACCTATTTTTTATTGCATAGATGTGTAAAATAGGATATTATAAAACAAGATGATAAACACATTAAAGGTGTTGAAAGTGGGGAAGGATGAAGAAGATTATCTTGTTTTTAAGCAGTATATTTATTGCTTTAGTAGTGTTTATAGTGCACTGCAACTATGAGGTTGTCTCTGCCTCAAGGGGACGTACCTATGATAATATTGAAAACCTCCCCTATAACAGAGTGGGGGTAGTCCTTGGCACCAGTAAATATATAGTGGGCGGAGGACTAAACAGGTACTATGAGAACAGAATGAAGGCAGCCCGAGACCTCTTCTTCAGAGGAAAGGTGGACTACCTACTAGTCAGTGGGGACAATGCTCTTATTGAATACAATGAGCCTATGAGGATGAAGAAATCCCTTGTGAAACTGGGGGTGCCTGAGGAAAAGATATATCTGGACTATGCAGGTTTCAGAACTCTGGATTCAGTGGTAAGAGCAAGGGAGGTATTCGGTCTGGAAAGGTTTACCGTTATCTCTCAGAAGTTTCACAATGAAAGAGCTATCTATATAGGTGAAAAATTTGGTATAGATATAGTGGCCTACAACGCTGAAAATCCAAATAAAACCAGGATAAAAAGAAGAGAGGTTCTGGCAAGGGTAAAGGCCTGCTTGGATGTAAGTATCTTAAATACACAGCCTAAGTTCCTGGGTGACAGGATATATATAGGAGAGGAAGAAGACAACTAGAGTTATAGGGGGGAGTTATGAATTTTAATCTTAATCTGCCAACAAGGGTTTACTTCGGACAGGGTTCCATAAAAAATATGGAAGGTGAGCTGAAGGATTACAGAAAGGTAATGCTCCTTTACGGAGGGGGAAGTATTAAAAGAAACGGTCTCTATGATGAAGTAATTGAAGTTTTAAAGGGAGCCGGGAAGGATTTTGTGGAGTTTGGAGGGATAGAACCCAACCCAAGATATAGAAGTGTGCTGGCTGCCAGTGAGGTATGCGTAGCAGAGGGAGTGGATCTCATCCTGGCTGTAGGGGGAGGTAGCGTAATAGATGCTGCCAAAGCTGTGGCCCTCAGATCCCGTCATATGGAGATAGATTTCTGGGACCTTATGAGAAACCCTAGATATTTAGAGGGAGCCATAAGTGTAGGAACTATTCTTACCCTTGCAGCTACTGGAAGTGAAACAAACTGCGGATTTGTACTTACCAACCTGAAGAGGGAGGAGAAGCTGGGGCATGGAAATCCCAATGTATATCCAAAGTTTGCTATAATGGATCCTGGATATACCAAGAGTGTGCCGCGGTCCCATACAAGAAATGGTATTGTGGATACCATAGCCCATTTGCTGGAGCAGTACTTTACCCCTCTGAGCGACCAGGATGTTCTTACAGACCTTATGCTGGAACGGATAGAGAGACTCATAAAAAATACTATGGCAGTGGGGCCTAAGCTTCTTGG
The DNA here is from genome assembly GCF_027925155.1 of Propionigenium maris DSM 9537. Classification (GTDB taxonomy): domain Bacteria; phylum Fusobacteriota; class Fusobacteriia; order Fusobacteriales; family Fusobacteriaceae; genus Propionigenium; species Propionigenium maris. Next base: position 169,615 of record NZ_BSDY01000001.1, read on the forward strand.
AGACCTAAACAACTACAGCTACCGGGAGGAACATATGTACTATGCATATATGGGACTTAACGGGGAGATAGCAGGTAAGGTGAAGAGGGGAGACTGGGCAAGTCACGGAATAGAGCATGCCCTCAGTGCAGTATATGATATAGCTCACGGAGCGGGACTCTCTATAGTATTCCCCCACTGGATGGATTATGTGGTGGAGAGGAAGCCAGAGAGGGTAAAGCGGATGGCGGTAAATATTTTTGAAGTAGAGGATAAGGGGAGCGACCTTGCTATAGCCAGGGAAGGGATAGAAAGGTTCAGGAAGTACCTGAGGAGGATAGAGGCACCTCTTACTCCTAGGGATGAAGGAATCGATCAGCTGGATATAGATAAGGTGATGCATGCGGCCTTTGCAAGGGATAGTGTCCTGGGGCACTATGTAAAGCTTGAAGAGAAGGATGTAAGAGCTATCTTTGAAAGTATGAAGTAGCAGAGAGAGCAGGGGTCATCCCTGCTTTTTTTATGGAGTTATTGTTAGTGGTGATAAGGTTCAAATATATTAATATTTAAAGTAGATTATGGAGGAAGAGATGAAAAAGTTATTATTAGTTATTATGGTTATGGTATCAGCTCTAGTCTTTGCAGAGGATATCAAGTTTTCCCAGGAGGAGCTCCTAGGGAGGATGATGCCCCTTTTGAAGGAGGGGAAGACCTATGAAAAGTTTAAGGAGGTAGAGGCCAAGGAAGCTCAGGGGGGAGAGGTAATAGAAACTATAACTTCAGATGGCCTGGAGACAAGAAATACAGCTAAGAAGGGAGACTATATTGTAAGAAATACCACAGGTGCCAGGGAGATGTATATATTAAAAAGAGATAAGTTCCACAAGAGGTATGAGTACAAGGGTGATATCGCCGGGGAGTGGAAGGTATACAGAGCTGTTGGAAGGATAAAAGGAGTCAGAGTAGAGGGTGAAGTTATAGAGAGCTTAGAGGCAGGGAATGAATTTTACTTTATGGCCCCATGGGGGGAGAAGATGGTAGTTAAGAGAGGAGACTATCTGGTTTCTCCACTGGACTACTCGGAAGTTTACAGGATAGCTGAAAAAGAGTTTTTTGAAACCTATAGAGAGATAAGATAAAAGGTCAGAGAATATCCCTGACCTCTTTTAATAACTAAATCTATTTCTTCCCTCCTCCTTTGCTCTATAGAGAAGCCTATCAGCTTTCTCTAGGAAGGCTGTGGAATTCATATCTCCAGATATCCTACCGCTGTTTATACCAATACTTGTTGTGACTTTTCCAAGGGGAGAAGCACTGTGCTCAATATTTCTGCAAGTGAGCTCCTCCTGGAACCTTTCTACGAGGGATATGGCTTTAGTAAGACTTATATCGTAGAGGATTAGAAGAAACTCCTCTCCTCCATATCTACTTATAAGATCTGCACGGTTTCTGAAGACATCGGTAAGGATTCTACCTACACTTTTAAGGATGGTATCTCCCTTGAGGTGACCATAGTAGTCGTTGTACCTCTTAAAGTAGTCCACATCTATCATTATGAGGGTGAGAGTGTCGTTTTTCTCCATGGCCCTCTGAAACAATAGCTCATACTCTTCATCCAATACCCTTCTTGTGGAGAGGCCCGTGAGGTGATCTACATATGCCAGGTTTTCCAGAATAGCATTTTTACTTTCTATCTCATCCCTCTGGAAACTGACCTCTACCATGAGGTTGTTGAAAGCTCCGATAACCTCATCCACCTCATTTCCAACCTTGGGATGTTTTAAAAGTTTATATGCCTTCTCATCCTTAACGGCTTCAATATGCTTGTGGAGAGCCATAATGGGATCTACCAGTTTTTTATCCACCGTATCCTTTATGAAGACCATCATTAGAACAAGGATAAGAATTGGAAGGATACCAATGAAGAAACTCAACATTATGGCATGAGAGATCTCATCCTCTACAATAACCTCTATGGCAAAGGCAAGTTTCTTGGGATTTTCAAAGTAGGGGGCGTAGTAGGCCCTCTTTCGTTCCCCCAGTAATTCTGAGTAATACTCAGATTTTCTGGTAGATTCCAGAATTTTTTCATTGACCCTTTCTCCCCTCTCCCCCTGGGGGATGTAGAGGTTTAATAGAAGGTTATTTTTTATCTCCAGATCAAAGATATATTCAGTATCCATAGCTTTGAGGAAAAGGAGATAACCATTGGCTTTGCCCTCTCCAGCATTATCTAAGATTATATGGGATAGAAAGGTGTAAGCCCTTCCATCGAGCTCAATGTAGCCTGCAGCCATCTTAATACGATTTTTCCCATTTGGCTGAATACTAAAGAAGTGCTTCTTATTCTTAGATAAGAAGATATTCTCTATATCTACCTTTGAGGTAGAGGTGCTGGCAAGTTCAGATTTATCTCTATTATATATACCTATATAATCCAGTCCGTAGTGTCTTAAGCTGCTTTTATCAAAGAGATCCTCTAGGATTTGTTGTCCCTCCCTGGAAGGAGTTGGAGGATCTAATATTTCATAGAGAAGATCCCATTGGGCATTGTCCCGTAAGTTCATTAAATGGTAGTCAAACTGCTGGGCAGTTAATGAGACAAGTCTCTTTACGTTGGACTTATGCCTTTCTATATGTGCTCTATTTATGGCTGGAACAACAAGAAGTATGTGGGAACCCAGATAGGAGGCCAGCATAAGACATATAAAGCCTGAAAAAAGATACTTTATATGATTAACTATATTCTTTTTCATAAGTAATAAAAACCTCGCTAAATTTATTTAAAACACTTGTAATTATCTTAAAGTTATATTATATCAAAAGAAAGATTTAATGTAAATGATAGTGTGGATTGAAACGTTCTCTATTGATGGGTAGTCTTATTTTAAAGAAAAGGAGGATATGCCTTAGAGGATAATATAGTTGTAGTATAGATCTCTAATAATTACTTGTTTATTATAATGGATGGAAAAGAAGGTATATAGAGGTTTGTAGCGATTGGATGTGGGGAATGCAAAAAAAATAAAAGTTGAGCTTGTAAACTGAATGAATCATATGATATTATTTTTTTGAGGTGAGGTGTATGACGAAGGCTGAAATACTTAGGAACCTAGAGCTGGAGGAGCTCATAGGAACTGAATTTGAAGATATAATGGAGATAGTTAAACTGAAGAAGGGGGAAAATATATACTGTGACAGAGCCGATAAGCTCTTTGCACAATACCTTTTAGAGGGACGTGTACAGTATATAATCTATACTCCAGAGGGTGGAGAGTTTTACATAAATATATTTCCAGGTGAAATTAGAGGAATAAACAGATGCTTCTTTAGGAGTATAGAGGAAGAGGCTAAAGCAAACTTTGAAGCTGATCTTCTGGCCAAGGAGGACTCGGTAATAGCAAAGCTTCCCCTTGGAAGGATATTTGATATGGAGTTTCCCCAGAAGGAAAAATTACTGCAGAAGATTATAGAGATGATAGTGAGAGAGAACTTTAAACACTCCAGATACCTCTTTTTTAAGAATATATATTCAGATGAGGAGTTTCTCATAAAGGTTCTGGAGATGTATGATGAGGTAAAGGTTACAACAAAGGAGCTGGCAGAGCTGCTGAATATAAATCTGAGAACCCTTCAGAGGCTTATAAAAAACCTGGACGATGCAGGAATAATATCCAGAGAGAATAAGATGATATCTATAATTGATCAGGAAAAGTTAGAGGAGTATAAGAGAAAGTTTGAAAAATAGATAAAAAAAAAGCCTTCCAACTATATGGAAGGCTTTTAAATTACTTTGTATTTTTCTGACGAAGCTGTCCACATGCTCCATCGATATCTGTTCCCTTCTCTCTTCTAAGGGTTACGTTTACCTTTCTTTCAGACTGTAGGTAGTCGAAGAAAGCTCTTATCTTCTCATCACTTGGTCTCTTATGTATATTGTCCGACACAGGGTTGTATGGGATAAGGTTTAGTACGTGATCAAATGAGTGCATGAAATCAGCTAGGATATCAGCATCTCTTTGAGTGATATTGAAATCATCGATAAGGATATACTCAAATGAGATTCTTCTCTTAGTTTCCTTCTGGTAGTTTTGAAGGGTATTGTATAGATCCTCTAGAGGGTATCTCTTGTTGATAGGCATGATAAATGATCTCTTCTCATCTGTAACAGCGTGAAGGGAGATAGCCAGCTCAACCTGAGATTTTTCAGCAAGAAGTCTTTCGATTCCCGGAACGATACCAGAGGTAGAGATAGTTATTCTTCTCTTAGAGATATTCAGTCCCTTCTCATCTGAGATAATATCCACAGCCTTTAATACATTGTCGATATTCAGCATAGGCTCACCCATACCCATGAATACGATGTTGTTGATTCCCTCATTCTTTTTAAGAAGTCTTCTGTGTACAGTGTATACCTGGTTGATTATCTCATTTACATTTAGGTTTCTCTGGAAGCCATCGATTCCTGTGGCACAGAAATCACACTTTAGGGCACATCCAACCTGAGATGAGATACATAGAGTATTTCTATCTCTATGCTTAAGAAGAACAGTCTCTATTGAATTTCCATCAGCCAGTCCAAAGAGGAATTTTTCAGTACCGTCTTTCTTTGAAACCTGGTGCTTTAGTAGGTTAAGGAATGGGATATATGTCTTTTCCATAAGCTTCTCCCTGTCCTTCTTTGATATATTTGTCATATCGTTTATGTCTCTAATCTGCTTCTCGTGAAGCCAGCTAAATACCTGCTTGGCATTAAACTTCTTCATTCCCATTGAAACCAGAAGTTCTTCCAGTTCCTTCAGGTTAAGATTTAATAGATTTATCTGATTTTCCATTATTACCTCCTAATAAATACCACACGACCTCAACTCAGTAGTTAAGGTTATTCAAAAGGGATAAGAAACCCTTTTTCTGTGAAGTCATACAAGGTATATAGTATCATAATTGCAAAAAACTTACAACTATTTAAGGAATTCTGCCAGTGTGGAGATGATATCCTCTGAGCCTAGATCTCCCTTGAAACTTCCACGGATCTGGTTTCCTCCTCCCTTTATATTGAACCTATCTCTAAGAGTGCCTATGAACTCCTTACAGTCGATGAGCTTGGAGATAAGGGTGTACTGTCCCTCTCCTCCAAAGATAAGGATGCAGCTCTCATCATCTATAAATCTGCTGAGGGAGTTTGCTACACTGTCGTTCTCCGGATAGAAGATGACCTTTTTATCCTCTACTTCCGCAGCCTCCCTCATGAGATCCTTGGACAGAAGCTCTGCATACTGGATAGAGAGGTTCTTCAGTTTGGATTCAGTCTCCTTTTTATCTTTTAAAGTGTTTTCAATGAATCCCAGGATCTCATGATCCTTGGAGCTGAAGAGTCTGTTTGCTTCCTTGATGATGGTGTTCTTTCTTTTATAGTCCTCTATGGCCCTCTCTCCGCAGAGGAAGTAGAACCTTGTATAGTTCCCCTTTACCTTCTCCCAGTTAATGAACTTAAAGAGCTGGATCTCCCTAGTGTTCTCCACATGGAAACCTCCGCAGGCACATACATCCACTCCAGAGATCTCTATAAACCTGATATCCCCCACAATCTTATCGGAGATCTCCTTACGGAGCTCCTCCCTCTTCTCAGCTTCCCCACGGCTAATGGTAAAGTCGGCTACATCTATTCCCTCTCTGATAGATCTGTTAACCTCTCTCTCCATGGCCTCAATCATCTCCAGGGAGATATCTGCTGAATCCAGATCCACAGTGGTATACTCCTCAGCCATTCTGAATCCCACATTCTTTAATCCGTAGTCCCTGAAGGCGATCCCTGAAAAGAGGTGTTCCCCGGTGTGCTGCACTGCTATATCCACTTGTCTATCCCTGTTTATGGAATACTCATACTCCTCCAGGGAAAGTTCCCTGTCCACTATAATGGAATCCTTCCTTACCTCTATCACCTGGGCGTCACCGATACTTCCCCTGTCTCCCAGCTGTCCCCCCTTACCGTCTGGATAGTAGGCCTCTCCCCCTATATAATTCACTTTTATTTCATAGGCCTTCTTACTTTTTTTGCATTCATCTACTCTCAGTCTCAATCCCTCATCCTCCTGTAGTTTTAGTAGTATTGTAATAGAAAAGCAGTCCCTCAATCAAGGGAAATTTATTTAAAGGAGAAAAAGGGAAAGTGGAGAGGGATCATAGTGTTGGATAAATAGGGAGGGAGATGATAGAATAGGGTTAGATAATGAGAGGAGAGATAGGGATGAAGGAACTATTTAAGCTATCTGAGGAAGCTATAGAGCACCTGAAGAGGTGTGAGAGGATGGCTGCTGTTGTAGAGCACCTTGGGGAGATAGAGGAGAGGGAGATAGTAACAGATCCCTTTATGGGGATGGTCTACAACATCATCTACCAGCAGGTATCCTTTGCAGCGGGGAACGCCATATGGAGAAGGTGGATGGAGAGGTACAGGTGTGCAACTCCAGAAAGTATAGTAGATGCTCAGGAGGAGGAGATGAGGGAGTGTGGTCTTTCTAAGTCCAAGGTATCCTATATAAAGAACCTTGCCAGGGCGGTCCTGGAAGACCCCAGGTTAATGGAGAGAGATAAGCTTTACCAGATGTCAGATGAAGAGATCTCAGCTGTATATACCAGAATCAAGGGGATAGGTCCCTGGTCGGTAAAGATGTTTCTCATATTTACAATGGGACGAGAGGATATAAGGAGCTATGGGGACTTGGCCCTAAGAAGAGGAGTGGAGTGGCTCTTTGGAGAGAGGGATATTACAGAGAAGAGGTACCTAGAGCTCACAGAGGGATACTCTCCCTATAATACTGCAGCCACCTTCTACTTCTGGGAGCTTACACTGAAGAAGGTATTGAAGGAGACGAGAGATTACACCCAGTGGAGGGAAGGACTCCAGCTGAAGGGAGAAGAAGGATGTTAGTAGATATAACTCAGGAAACAAAGATAGGAAAGGTTTATAGAGCGGGATCGCCGGCTCTGGATGTGAGGGAGGCAGTGTGTAACAGGGGAGAGAGATCGGAATATACCACTATCGAGTACAGTGTGGCTACCCACAATATGGGAACCCATATAGATGTAATGGGTGTAGGGGTAGAGCTTCCTCTGGAAAGGTTAATAGGAAGGGGAGTGAAGTTTGATATCTCTCATATTACAGATCGTCCGGTGGAGGTAGAGGATGTAGATCTCTCTATTATAGAGGGGGGAGAGTATGTGTTCTTTCAGACAAACTGGGACAAATATCTCATGGATGAAAGGTATAATGAGCATCCGGAGATCTCTGTAGCCCTTGCTGAGAGATTGGCCTCCATGGATATCAATATGGTAGGCATAGATGCCTTGGGGCTTGGAAGAGGAAGAAACCACGGAACTATCGACAGGCTTCTGGGAAGGGCAGAAAAATATGCCATAGAAAACCTGTGCAACTTGGATAAGGTCCCTCAAAGGGGATTTAAGGTTTACTGTCTTCCCACAAAGATAGAGGGACTGGATGCCCTCCCAACGAGAATACTTATAGAATATTAAGAGATACCTGCCTCTGAGGCAGGTATTTCTATTATTAAGGAAAGTATAGCTTTTATTAAAGGCTTTCATGGTGTAATCGGTATTCCAATTGATTATCAGGATGCAACGTCACGTTGCTTTTTATTGTTAAGGAAAGTATAAAATTATAGATTATTGTCATGAATAAAAATCCATTGTATAAGATTCAGAAGGTGTGGAGCGTCACACTTCTTTTAAGCAGATCTTAAAGTATATTAGATAGTTGTAAGTTGTAGGTCCCTCAGGAAAGATATACAATGAATAGATTGCTTGAAAAGGAGATGTTTAGATGATTAAGAGGATAGTATTGTTTTTAATGGTGGGGATTATACTCACAGGTTGCAGAGGCAAGGGGAAGCAGGAGTTTAAGGATGAAAGGTTTCTCTTTGGAACATATATAAGTATCACAGTATTTCATGAGGACGCCAGAGAGGCCAGGGACGCCATGGAAGCTGCCTTTGACGAGATGGCGAGGATAGACAAGAAGTTTAACTCCCACTGGGAGGGAAGTATAATAGATCAGTTGAATAACGATCCCCAGAGGGGAGTGGAGTTAGACGATGAGGGGCTAATGCTCTTTGAGGAGGTTAGAAGGATCTATGAACTGACGGACGGAAAGTTTGATATAACTGTGGAACCCCTTATTCAGCTCTGGGGATTTGGTGAGGAGAATCCAAAGATGCCAACAGAGGTGGAGATAGAGGAAGCCATAGGTAAGATAGACTTTAACCTTGTAGAGATAGAGGGAAGGAGGATATCCCTTAAGGAGCCTTTAGAGGAGATAGACACAGGAGCCTTTTTAAAGGGATATGCCACAGCAAGAGCCAAGGTGGCTATAGAGGAAGCTGGTGTGGAGAGCGCCTTTATTACAACTATATCCAGTATGGAAACTCTGGGGCCTAAAGCAGAGGGGCCTTGGAGGATAGGTATACAGGACCCCAATAACTCAAGGGAGATCCTTGATATTGTAAAGCTTGACGGACAGGCCATGGGAATCTCTGGAGACTACCAGACATTTGTGGAGATAGAGGGGAAGAGGTACCACCACATACTGGATCCCCATACAGGATACCCTGTAGAGGACAGGAAACTGGTAGCTGTTATATGTGGGGATGCCCTATTAGGGGACCTTTACTCTACGGCTTTCTTTCTAATGGATATAGAGGATGTCTTTGAGTATGTAGAGGAGAGGGAGGAGCTGGATGTATATATAGTAGATGCAGAGGATAAGGTAATTATGTCTTCGGGCTTCTCCAACTACATAGAAAATTAAAAAAAGAATGGCTCATGCCATTCTTTTTTAATAGGTTTTATTTTAATTGATTGATGGTATCCTTCATCTGAACTACTGCCTTTTTATAGGCAGGATCCATAGTATCAAAGTCGATAAAATCATCCAGATCAACCTCCAGCTCCTCTCCAATAGTCTCCCTTAGGTTCTCCTCATAGAAGATAAACTCCTTAACTCTAGATCCATAGTGGATATCCAGTGCTACCACCGATTCAATGTGATAACATATCTCATCGTGGGTAAGAAACTCAGGCCTGACCCTCTTATAGTAATATCTTTCCTCTATATTGTATTCAGCTATATTCTTAAGATAATCTTGTATTTTTTTCAACATATCTCTACCTCCCTGCTTTCAGGTAGATTCTATCATAATCTGATATTTTTTACAATATCAGTCAAGATTCATTGGTAGAGTTCCTGTAAAAAAGAGAAGCCAGCCCTAAAGCTGTCTCCCTTTATTATATTATTACATTTTTATATCCCAACTTTACTCATTTCTCAGGGCATCGATGGGGTTCATAAGGGACGCCTTCCTTGCAGGATACACCCCGAAGATGAGACCAATTCCCGTGGAGATAACCAGGGATATAACCACTATATCCAGTGATATAATGGGGTCAATATCGATGAATGCCCCTATTACCTCAGCCATAAAGTATCCCAGAGCCACTCCTAGAACTCCCCCGGTGAGGGAGAGGACGATAGCCTCTGTAAGAAACTGCATGAGGATATGGATATTCTTAGCCCCTATGGCCTTTCTGATACCAATCTCCCTTATCCTCTCAGTAACACTCACAAGCATAATATTCATAACTCCTATCCCCCCTACAAAGAGTGAGATGGAAGCCACAAAGGTAACAAAAAGACTCAGGGTGGAAAGAACCTCCCTGAAGGAGCTTCCCCTTACTACCCTCTCCTCATACTCATATATTCCTTGGGAGTTTTTTCCCTCTAAGAGGGTAATAGCTTCTCCCAATACCTTCTGTGCCTCCAGTGGATCCTCTGGTTTTATAAGGATCCCGCTGTATTCATCCTCTCCTGTAACCCTACTCAAAAGGGGTACAGAGAGCCTACCATAGGCAGGTAGCCACCTGGCAAGCCCCGCCTCAGAAAGTCCTGCTTCAGGATGCTCAAAGATCCCCACCAGAATAAACTCTCTGATAATTTTTAATCTACGAAACTCTACCCTTATGCTTTCCCCTATGGGAGAGGAGAGTCTTGGGAAGAGCCTTCCAGCTGTAACATGATCGATAACGATCACAGGAACCTTATTTTCAGCTTCACTCCTTAATATAGGTCTTCCGGCGATATAGTTTATCTCCTCAATTACCTCAAAGTCGGTGTCGGTGCCGTAGATAGCCCCTCTAAGGTCCCTCTTGCTTTCTCCTTTAAAGTTAACCCTCTCAAATACCCTTGGAGCCACTGCATCTATTTCTATACCGCTCTCCTTCAGGAGTTTTACGTCTCCTTCCTCCAGCTCATGGACAGAACGATAGTTGTCCGCCTCATTGTCCACTGTTATCTCATATACTCCAAATCCACTCTTGGCAAGACTTCCTGTGATCTTCCTTTCTCCTCCCTTACCGATTCCAGACATGGCTATAACAGAGGAGATACCTATTATTATCCCCAGCATGGTAAGGAAGGACCGCATCTTGTTGCCACGAAGGCACTGAATTGCGCCTTTAAATATCTCTATAAAATTCATGGTCCACTACCTCGTCCTTCACAAGTTTTCCGTCCTTAAAACGGATTATCCTCTTACAGTGCTGCCCCACACTCTCTTCATGGGTTACCATAATTATTGTAGACCCCTCACCATTGAGTTTTTTAAAGATCTCAAGAACCTCCTCCTCAGACTTGGAGTCCAGGTTCCCTGTAGGTTCATCAGCCATGATAATATCAGGTTGTCCGGCAAGAGCCCTTGCTATAGCCACCCTCTGCCTTTGCCCCCCGCTTATTTCATTGGGGTGGTGATCAGCTCTGTTTCCTATTCCCACACTTTCCAGGGCTTCCATAGCTCTCTTCTTTCTTTCTTTGGCATGTACCCCTGCATAGGTAAGGGGAAGAGCCACATTCTCCCAGGCCTTGAGCTTGGGAAGGAGGTTAAAGGACTGAAATACAAAGCCTATCTTCCTGTTTCTGATCTCAGCCAGTTGGTCATCGGTGAGCTCCTTGATATTTGTCCCTGAAAGGTGGTACTCTCCCCTGGTGAGGGAATCGAGACACCCCAGGATATTCATCATGGTGGACTTCCCGCTTCCACTGGGACCCATTATGGCAACAAACTCACCCTCCCTTATTTCAAGGTTTATTCCATCCAGTGCCTTGAAGACGATATCCCCTCCGCTGTCGTATATCTTCTCGATATCTTTCAGGTGAATTATCCTTTTTCTCTCACTGTACCTCATGATCTCCTACCTCCACCACTCTGGGGTTCCCTTCTGTTGTCGGTATTAATCCTGATGACGCTCCCCTCTGAGATACCCTTGTCTGGGTCTACAACCACTCTTTTATCAACCTCCAGTCCCACTACCTCAATGAGTCTTCCGCTGCTGGCTCCAGTCTTTACTGGGAGCTTTGTGGCACTGCCATCGTTATTAACTACAACTATGTATTCCCTGTCATTCTCCTCCAATAGAGCAGTCCTAGGTACAGCCACTGTATCCTCAGTGGAGGAGATAACTATACCTACCTTGGAATTGAATCCTGGTCTTACTCCCTCTGGGAGGTTCTTCACCCCTATCTCCACCTCTACATAGGCCTCAGTTGTATTGGCTGAGGAGGAGTCATTCTTAGAGGTAGTGGCTGTGGAGAGGGTGGATATCTTGGTGACCTCCCCTGAAAACTCCTGGGAGTAGGCGTCCAGCCTTACAATAGCTCTCTGACCCTCCTCTACTCCCTCTATGCTGTATTCAGGGACCTCTGCCACAATGAGGATATCCGAGAGGTTTGCCATCTCAAAGAGTTCTACCTCGGTATTAACCCTGTAGTTCTCCTCGGCGATCATGGAGATTATAGTTCCGTCAAAGGGGCTCCTTATATTATCCAGCATCTTAGCCAGCTCCTCCTCATAGTCCTCTATATTGATGTGGCTTGTCTCTATATCAAACTGAATATTTTCCATATCCACCCTGGACATTCCCCCGGCACCGTGGAGCTCCCTGGCGTTTACCAGGTCCCTCTCAAGCCTCCTTAGCTTTATCTCCTCCTTCCGGAGCTCCCTTGTGAGCTTGTTCTTGTCCTCGGGATCGAAGGTCATTATCACCTCTCCCTCCCTCACATAGTCCCCCTCCTTGTAGATGACATCATCTACCTTTAGGGCTCTGTCGGCATATACCAGCTTGGTATCCCTTGCCTCTACCACTCCGTCTACCTCTATGATCTTTTCAAACCTCTCCCTCTGGGTAGTGTATACCCTGTAGGATCTCTCCTCCCCCTTGGCTCTTACAATCCTCCTGTTGATCATCCACCCACCTGCAAGGAGAAGCACCAGTGCTCCCCCAGCTATATATCTCTTCAAATCATTCACCGCCTTTAATTTTTGTACTTTATCTCATAGATGAGAGCATCCAGCTCATTTGACTTCTTTTCCAGGGCAATGGAGGTATCCACATAGTCATCATACTTCTCCACATAGTCGATATAGGACTTTGTTCCCTGTTCATACATGAGCTTGTAGATATTGTACTTCATCTCATCTACCTCCTGCTGTCTTGTGAGGTTGTCCCTCTCCCTCACAAGGGAGTTGTACCTGTTCTCATAGTCCCTCCTGATTCCTGCAACCTCTCCAGCTTTCCTGTCATACTCCACACCCAGTCTTTCCTTCTCCACAAGGAAAAGCTCCGAGGTATCGTCATACTCAAAGAGGGTCTTATTCAGCTCCAGGGATACAAGCCATCCATCGCTCACAGTGTCCCAGTAACTCCCTGCATTGATATCGGGCCACTTATTTTCATATCTGGAGTAGGTGTAGTTTTCCTTGGCCTGCTCTCTCTGAAGAACTATATTTTCCAGATCTCTCTCCCCAATACTATCTATATAGGCAGGTGAAAGAGAGGCCTCCATCCTCTGGATCTCCCTGTCTCCCAGGTTTATCCGGAAGTTTTCATGGAAATCTTCCCTTATCTTTACCAGGTCCTCCTCCAGCTGCCTGATCTCATTTCTGGCGTTGATAACCCTTACCTGGGAATACCTGTAGTCCACCTCAGTTCCCGTTCCCACTTCAAAGTGCTTTTTTATGGCTTCATACTCGGACTCCAGCCCCGGGAGGAGCTCATTTTTTAGCTTTAGTTCAAGAAGGGTATCCATATAGGTTCTGTAGAGGCCTATTACCCCCACTATGTCCTCCTCCAGTCTCTCCCTCTCCAGGTTAAGACGATACTCCCTCTCATACTGAAAAATACTGCTACGGTAGCTTCTCTCGCTGTAAAATATATCCTTGAGGTTCTTCTCTACCCCCACAAGTTCCCTCTCGGTTCTCCCGTCCTCGTGGTTGTAGCTTCCCTGATACTTAAAGATATCGTATTTTGTAGTGAGGCTGGAGTCAAACTCCCTTTCCCTACTGTCATCAAAATAGCTGCTCTCACCCCTTACCTCTATACCATCCCTGTCTATGAGGTTGATCTTCCTCTCCTCAATCTCCAGATCCTTTATCTCCAGCTCTTTAAACTCCCTTGAGTATCCCCCCGATTCCAGCTCAAAGATGAGCTCATCCAGGGTCACTGCAAAAATATTCATAGAGCAGGAGACAAGGAAAGATAAAACTAACTTCTTCATAGGTGCCTCCACTCCTTTTCATGCTTATCTATCCACTATATCACATTTTAAAGGGAAAATGTGTCCGGTATGTGACACACACTCCCGTTCTAAGGAAGATTTAAGGATAAAAAGCAAGATGACGTTGCATCCTTATAATTTAGTTGGAAAACTAATTACACTACGAAAAGTTTTAATAAATTCTATATTTACCTAATAATAAAAAAAGAGAAGAGGTATACCTCTTCTCAAGATCTTCATTTTTAAAATGTAGAATTATAGGCTGGCTTCATTAATAAAAACCCATTACATAAGGTTAAAAAGGATGAAGCGTCACGCTACCTTCTATTGAGCTTCCTGTAAGACAGCTTCCTTCTCCTTGGAAACTGAAAGAAACTGGTTTAGAAGGACAGCTATTCCACCGGAAACAACTATTCCAGACCCTCCAAAGATAAGCTGGATAGTCTCAGGGAAGTGTGCCAGGGCTTCAGGAACATTCCCCAGGCCAAACCCAAGCCCCAGGGATACTGAAACGATAATACTGTTCTTCCCAGCCAGAGGCTCCTTTGTGATTAGGTTTATTCCGCTGATCACGATCATTGCAAAGATCATAACCAGGCTTCCTCCCACAACAGAGGCCGGTATAACACTGAAGAGTGCCCCTATCTTAGGGATAAACCCGCAGATAATAAGGATAGTTGCCCCTACTCCCACAACGAACCTGCTCATTACCCCGGTCATGGCAATGATACCGCTGTTCTGGCTAAATGATGTGGTAGGAAGGATGCTGAAGAGGGAAGCCAGGACACATCCCAGTCCGTCTGCTATAATACCCCCGGAAAGCTCCCTGTCTGTAACCTCCCTCTTGGCTCCTCCCATAGCGATGCTGGACATATCTCCCATGGTTTCCACAGCGGAAACTATATACATGAGAGCCATGGCCAGGATGGCATCGATCTTAAAGGCAAATCCATAGGTCAGAGGTTTAGGAAGGGTAAAGTATCCCACCTGAGCCATGGGAGTAAAGTCTACCTTCCCCAGAACTATAGAAAGGATAAACCCCACTGCAATTCCTATTATAACAGCAGATGTACTCCATATTCCCCTTCCGTAGTGCTTGAAGAGAACCACTACCCCGATAACAGTAGCTCCCACCATAAAGTTTGATAGGCTTCCATAGTCGGCAGACCCCAGTCCCCCCGCCATATTCTGTATTCCCACTGGAAGAAGGGAGAGACCGATGGAGAGAACCACCACTCCTGTAACAACCGGAGGGAAGAACTTTCTCAGCTTCTTGATGTAGAGTCCGAGGAAGGCTTCAAAGAATCCTCCCAGAAGGCAGGCTCCCATAACCCCTTCATATCCATACTTGAGTCCCACTGTAATAGCTACAGGCACAAAGGCAAAGTTTGTCCCAACCACTATAGGGAGTTTTGCACCCACTGTTCCAAGGGAGTATACCTGCATAAGGGTATTTAACCCCGATATAAACATAGTAAGCTGTACCAGATATCTTTGATCTTCACTGGAAATACCCAGTACCCCTGCCACGATAACTATGGGAGTAATATTACTTACAAACATAGCAAGGATGTGCTGCAGCCCCAGGGGGACAGCTTCTCCCAGGTGGGGCACCCCGTCCAGATGATACGGTGATCTGTTTTTCATTTCCTAAAACCTCCTAAAAATTTTTATAAAAAAATAGACCTATCCCTCCCACACTTAAAAAAGCAAGGAAAGAAGGTCTATAAACCTGACTATTCCCCGCTCATAGTAAGTCCTTTACGGGGACTCGTAGAGACGCTCAACCATATTATGAGCATATATGAGGGTTTAAAATATTATCCTTTTCACAATCCTACTAATTTTACCACAATATTAAAAATAATCAATACTTTAAGTTTAATTTAATTTTTGGAGAAAGGGTCAAAGAGAAAGATAAAAAAAGTAATGTGACGCTAAATCCTTATAATCAGTTGGTATACTCATTATTTTAATCTAAGTTGCTACTTAAGAAATAACCATTAAAAAACCTTGAAATCAATTTTTTAAGCCACAAATTTACATGAATTTACTAAATAAAAGTACTTTAACCAATTGAGCAAAATTAAAAAGACCTCATTTGTAAAAATTCTTCCCACTTGTTTTACATTCTAATTTGTGTTATTAGTGGCAAATGTTTTGAATTTCGCCTAAAGGTAGCAGCTTAAGTTACTTTATGTAGTCTTTTATAAATTCTATACTTTCTTTAATAATAAAAAAAGACCAGCATATGCTGGT
The DNA here is from genome assembly GCF_027925155.1 of Propionigenium maris DSM 9537. Lineage (GTDB taxonomy): Bacteria > Fusobacteriota > Fusobacteriia > Fusobacteriales > Fusobacteriaceae > Propionigenium > Propionigenium maris. Next base: position 185,474 of record NZ_BSDY01000001.1, read on the forward strand.
CTTAATAGATTACTTAGATACAGTTGTTGTGTATGGAAGTAAAGCTATGTTTCTAGCTCTCTTGATTGCAGTAGCAATCTTTCTCTGAAGCTTTGCATTAGCACCGTTAGCTCTTGCAGGCTTGATTCTTCCTCTGTCGTTTAGGAAGTTAGCTAGGATATCAACGTTCTTGTAGTCGATGTCAGCTTCCTTAACTCTAAGTCTAGGTTTTCTTCTTCTTCTAGGTCTTCTGAAATCTGCCATTGGTTACACCTCCCGTAATTAGAATGGGAACTCGTCGTCATCATCGAAGCTGTCAGCAGCTGGAGCTGGAGCACTTGGCGCCGGGCTCGAAGGCTTGCTAGGCTTTGATGGAGCAGAGTATCCACTGTTATCAAAGCTAGGTTCCTCGGAATTTCTTCCCTCTAGGAACTCTATCTGATTAACCAGCACATCATAGCTGGTTCTCTTTTCACCGTTTACCTCATATCTGTTCATCTGAAGACTACCCTGTACTCCGGCTTTTCTTCCTTTTCTCAGGTACTCTCCAATCAGTTCAGCAGTTTTACCAAAAGCTACACAGTTGATAAAATCAGCTTCCCCTCTTTTGAAGGGTCTGTCAACAGCTAGAGAAAATCTGCAGTAAGCATTACCAGACTGCCCATACTTTAATTCTGGATCTCTCGTAAGCCTACCAGTAAGTACGACTAGATTCATTGTATTCACCTACCCTTACTTTTTAATTTTAGTATGATAGAAATAAATTAGAACTTTTTCTTTATTTACCTGCTACCTTACTTTTTTAGTTATATCTACTTACTTCTGCTTTACTACGATGTATCTCATAAGACCTTCAGTGATGTTAAGCTTTCTCTCAACCTCAGTAAGGTTAGTTCCGTCGATAGTGAATGAAGTCAGAACGTAGAATCCTGAAGTCTTCTTCTCGATTGGGTAAGCAAGCTTTCTCTCTCCCCACTTCTCAGTCTTAAGCTCAGTAGCTCCAGCTTTAGTAAGAGTCTCCTCTACCTTAGCAACTAATGCATCTCTACCATCAGCCATAACAGTTGGGTTGATGATAAACATCATTTCATAATTTCTCATAGTTTTACCTCCTCCCTCTGGTTTTTGTCCAGAGCCAGTTGGCTCCAAACAGGGTGCTTTATTATATCATATTAGCCAAAATAAAGATAGTTTTTTTATCACCTTGTGGCTGTGGAGCAGGCTAAATCTACGGAAGGATGATAGTTTTATGATGAATTACTTAAATAAAATTTATTTAAAGATTAAGTTGAATTGAAGGGGGAAAATTTTATATAATCCATATTATGAATTACTGAACTTTAGGAGGGACAACAATGAAAAAGCTAATACTGGGAATGGGACTTCTAGCAGCAACGACTACTATGGCCCAGGAGGGTTATAATGACTACAGTCTGTCAGCAGGTCTTGGAGTAGTAACTACCAGATCCATATATAAGACAAAGGACAAGCACGAGGTACTTCCTTTAATACCTGTAAACTTTAGATACAATGATTTTTATATAAATGGTGCTGAGACGGAGCTGGGATACCAGCTGTTTTCAGAGGATGGAATGACTCTGAGCCTTATAGGTAAGTTTCACCTGGGGTATGACTCAGATGATCTCAAGAGAGAGTACAGAGCAATGGATGACAGGGACTACGACTTCCATGTAGGACTAAAGAGTACATATACCTACGACAACCTTGAGTTTGTCTCATTCTTCACCCAGGATGTGTCTGGAGAGTCCGACGGTAAGACCCTTGGGGTAGAGGGAAAGGCAAACTTCCACCTGATACCAGACAAGGTAATATTTACTCCGGCAGTGGGGATGACCTATATGGACAGCTCCTTTGTTGACTACTTCTACGGAGTAAAGGGAAGCGAGGCTGATAAGATAGGTAGCATAAATGGTGAGTACAGAGGGGCAGGATCGATGGTCTACCATCTGAAGGGTAACCTGAGCTATATCTACGATGAGAGCCTTACATTTACATGGATAAATGGAATGAACTTCTACGACAGCAAGATTGAGAGATCACCAATTGTTGATAAGGATTGGGGATACTATACTGGTGGATCATTTATCTATAAGTTTAAATAAAAAGAAAACTGCAGAGATTCTCTGCAGTTTTTTTATTGTTAAGAAAAGTATAAGGTTTATAAAAGCTTAACGTAAAGTAACTAATCTCCCAACTGACTATTAGGATGCAACGTCACGTTACCTTTTATTTTTTGAAATTATTGTCAATTTTATCGTTTGCATAAGTTAAAGCAGGTTTAATCAACTAACTCTGTAAAGGCAAGGTCCACAGCCTTAAGACCGTCTACAGCAGCGCTGACAATTCCTCCGGCATATCCGGCTCCCTCTCCAACAGGATAAAGCCCCTTTATATTGATGGATTCACACCTGTCGTTTCTTGTAACTCTAACCGGCGCAGAGGTCCTAGTCTCAGGCCCTATAAGGTTTGCCTTGGGAGAAACAAAGTATTTGTTTCTGCTCCAGTAGTTCAGTGCCATCTTCATATTCTCAGTTACTACAGATGGGAGAAGTTCATTTAGGTCGTGTGACTCCAGTCTCATCTGGTAGCTGGACCTTATCTTCCTGGTGGTTTTCTTTCCCGCCATGAAATCCATAACTCCCTGGTAGAGACCTCCGTAGTTACCCATCATCTCATAGGCCTTCTTCTCTACCTCCTCCTGAAACTTCATTCCGGAAAAGAGCTCCTCACCGAATTCATTGGCTTTAATTCCCACAGCCAGGGCTGAGTTTGAGAACTCACCGTCTCTTGTGGAGTAGCTCATACCATTAACCAGGGTAGTTCCCACAGAGGATGCTGCATTTACTATCTCCCCTCCAGGACACATACAGAATGAGAAGATACCCCTCTCCTCTTTTCTGTTGTTGTATGTGAGGTTGTAGGTGGCAGCCCCAAGGTTTGGATGTCCTGCAAACTTACCATACTGCATCTTGTCGATATCTACCCTTGGATGCTCTATTCTTGCTCCCACAGCAAAGGGTTTATTCTCCATAAAGACTCCCCTTCTGTGGAGCATCCTGTAGGTATCCCTTGCTGAGTGTCCTGTACAGAGAAGGACATCCTCTACCTCCAGAAACTCCTCTATCCCAGCTCTGTCTGCTATGTGTATTCCCCTTACCTTGTTATCTCTAATCTTTATGTCGGTCATCTTGGTATTGAAGAGGAATCTTCCTCCCATGGAGATGATCTTATTTCTTAGGTTTGCCACTACCCTCTTCAGGACATCTGTTCCCACGTGGGGTTTATAGTCCCAGAGGATCTCCTCCTGGGCTCCGTTTTCCACAAGCTCAAGGAATACCTTGTTGATATAACCGCTCTTGATCCTTGTATTCAGCTTACCGTCGGAGTAAGTCCCGGCTCCCCCCTCTCCAAACTGGATATTTGATTCCTCATCCAACCTATCGGTCTTATAGAAGGCGTCCACAGCTCTGTCCCTGTCCTCTACCATCTCTCCCCGCTCAAGGATAATAGGCCTGTATCCATACTCACAGAGTCTCAGGGCAGCAAATAGTCCTGCAGGACCTGCTCCTATTACCGCCACCTCTTTTTTATCGTCTAGAGCCCTTCTCAGAGGTTCAGGCTTTATCACTACCTCCCTTATCTGGGATTTCTCAGTAAAGGTCCTCCTCCTCTTAAGGGTAACCTCGAGATTATAGACAAACTTGATATCCTGCTTCTTTCTGCTGTCTATAGATCTCTTAGAGTACTCTATCCTCTCTATATTATCTTCCTTAATTCCTCTCTTAACCAGCTCCCTACGGAGCTCTTTATCCTGGTCCCTGGCTACAGAAACCATTAAATTATTAACTGCTATCTTCATCTAAACACCTCATCTGTAAAAGCTTTTCCAGTTATTATACCATATTTTTAAGATTATAGTTTACTCATATTTATCTTTTGAAAAGCCCTTCAGGTACAGAAAGATCTATATAAATGCCGGTGACAGAACAGCTGTTTTTAATATTAGAATTGTTTCATATAAGTAAAAAGCTATGATAATCATCAAAAATGCGTATTTTTTAATATTTGAGGAATATGGTAGTATTTTTTACATGAAATATCAGGAGGTTAACAGCCTATATAATCCTCCTGATACTTTACTCTGATTTTTAATTTAAATTTTTTATTTTGATATTTGAAGATGAAATGCAGAACAGCAAATTTAGTGAAGATGTGCCAATAATTCATTGTCAAAATGAAATTACTATAAAATTTTATAGTGAGGTGTTTATTTTGAAAAGTTCTTACTAAGGTAGGTCGAACACAACCTGAACTAGTAAGTGAGAGCTAGCCTAAAATAAGTTTATTACCGTGCGATCTCAAGTGACTGGAAATCTAAAAAAATCAAAACAGATTCATGAGTTATTCATTTAACTTTAAAACGATATTGACAGGACTTTAATGAAAATTTGATTGTATCTAATTAGTAATGAAAGGAGATAATTATACCTTTATTACTTTAGACTTTCAATTTATTTAGGAGGTTAAAGTGAAAAAAGAGTTTCAAAAGAACTTCTCCCCCAAAGTAATAGAGAGGTTAACTGAGTATTTAAGGTATTTAGAGGAATGTCCCGAAGAAAATTATATTTCAGCTGAAAAGATAGGGAAGGAATTAAAAATAAGTTCTCCGCAAATCAGAAAAGATTTCTCATACTTTATTTCAAGGGACGTTGAGAAACTGGGGGTAACAGGAAAAGGGTATCATACTCAGTATCTTTGTGAAAAAATAAAGATGATATTAGGTGTACATAAGACAAATAATGTTGTTCTTTTAGGAGCAGGGAGCTTGGGATCAGCTTTCCTTTCAGAGTACCATCTAGCTAAAAAAAAGTTTAATGTCATAGGTGTCTTTGATAGTTCTCCTAAAAAAATTGGTAAAAAGATAAACGGAGTAGTTGTTAAGAATATGAATGAACTAGATTCCTTTATAAAGTTAAGTGAGAAGGTAGATATTATTTTATTAACAAGTATACCGGCTGATATAGAGGAATTCTTAAACACGATAACTTTAAAGGGAGTTAAAGCTATCCTGAATTTCACTACTCATAACTTTAATTTTCTGAAAGATATAGCAGTAATAAGTGTAGATATCTACGGGAAACTTCAAGAATTAAACTATTGGAAGAACCATGGGATAGCCTGAATCTGCTAAAGGTTAATAAGGAAATAATTTTAGAAGGAGAGAATAATGACTAGTTTAGAACTTGATACATTCAGCATTGCAGAAAAGACAATTTATATCAATACAGTGAAATATCTAAATGAAATGACCTTTGTAAAAAATACTGCCTGCAGAAATAAAAGAGGAAAAAAGCTTAAGGGAGCAAGAAAAAAACTGAGGGTAGATCAAAAAGAAGCAGAGGAAAACAAGTTAACAGAGGTTTTTGAAGTGATACTGGGAACTTTTAAACTAAAGGTAATAGATCACCTTAAAGTAGCCTGTTCCTCTGAAGAAATAAAGGGATGGGTAGACAGGGTAACCCCTACTGGTGTTGAATATTTTATTCAAAATGTAAGGGAGTCTATGTGCAGAGAGGTTATAAATGTAATTTCTAAAAATCATATGTTCAGAGTCTCCCTTGAAGTTTATCAGTGGCTTTTTAAAGATGGAGTACTTAAAGTTAGTGATAAAAAGGTGAGTAAAAATTCAAAGTATTCAGATGAGGTGCTGATTTTAAAAAATAAATATCTAAAGGACTCTCAGGAAAAGGTAGAATCATTAAAATTAGAGGATTTGGGAGTAATGGAGAACAGTGTTTGTCTGAATAGTGAAATAATTATGCTTAAAGAAACTCAGAGAACCTCTGAAGCATTAAAGTCGGTATTAGCAGATATAGGCTGCAATAAAACTATATTTGAAAAGCTGAAAGAAGATCTAAATCAGGTTGAAGACCTTTATGGTATTATTGTGAACTTTATAAATGAGACCTCTGAGGATATAGTGAGTTCTGAGAAAACTATTAAAAAATTTATAAAAAACAGCAGCTATCAAAAAAGGTTTGTGCCATTTAAAGAGTTTTTAAGCCTATCGTGCAAAATGACCGGGATAGAGTTTAATAGGGAAAACGAAGAGTGGTTTATCAGCTATTATGAAAACTTAAAAGAGTATTCTGAAGATCAGCTGAAAAGAGAGCTCAAGTGGCTTAGGAAAAGGACGATGAAAGTACTTTAAGAGGCAGTAAAGGGTTCTTTAGCTGAAAGGTTTATGGATTCCAGAGGAGGATCTTATATATTGTAGGTGGTAGAGGCTAAAGAGGGCAGCGTTTTTGAAAGAAGATTAATTGTAAGGAAGTTTAACCGGTAACAGGAGGCAGACAGTGTTTATAAAGGAAGAGGTATTAAAAGACCTGGGGTTGGAGGAGCTTATAAAAACCCCGCTGATGAAAGACATCCACATAATAAAAGGAGATGCAGGTGAGAGAAAAAAACTCTACAAATGTATAGAGGGAAGAGCCTGGTATGTTTTAAAGGGAAGGGTTAAGATGGTGTCCTTCTTTGAAGATGGCAGAGAATTTTTTTGGGAACTGGAGGAGGGGGAGTGGTTTGGAATTGAGGATGCAGTGTTAAAATCTGAAGGCCATTGTGATGTAGACTCCTATTCAGAGGCTGTTATTTTAGAAATTCCACTAGAGAAGATAATAGAGGGAGAGATGACCTCAAAAGATATGCTAAAGAGGATTATACACATTATGTCCCTTTCTACAAAGAGCAGAGAAGAAAAAAATGCTCTGCGTATAGGATATAGAGACGAACTGTACTTTTTAAAGTATCTTGAGAGGAGGAATTTTAATATAAATTACAGTAATGTTAAGGAACTCTCAGAGACCTTAAATATAAACCGAAGAACATTTCAGAGGATCTTAAGAAGGCTATCCTGTAAGGGAATTCTTCAAAAAACTAAAAGTAAAATTACAGTTGATAATATGGAAGCTTTTATTAGATACCTTGAATATTAAACCCTGAAAAATCTGATAGAAAATACCTCTACGAGAAATAAGGTCATCTGAAAAAATCCAGAAGATGTGAAAGGCAAAGTTATTTGAAAGGGAATAGGAGGATGGAAGGATGCAGAGCTTCTATGCCGGCTTTGGAGAGTAATATATTGATTAAAAAGAGCTGAAATGAAAGTCTCAGCTCTTTTTATTTATTAAGGAAAGTATAGAAAGTATAAAACAATCCATGAAGAAAGAAGAATTTCTGTTACCTGCACAGATGCAACCTCACGTTGCTTTTATAGTTCAGTTTAAAACTATGAAAAAGGACTTATCGACCTATAGGGAAAAGCTTATTTAAAGGATAAAATATTAATATTTTTTTTATTTCAAAAAAAACTTTAAAATATTAACAGAGAAATTTATTGATTTAAAGCTATTAAAGGAGATGGTTAAAGATATGGAAAGATATGGTCTGGTCCTGGAAGGAGGAGGGACAAGGGGAGTATATACAGCAGGTGTTTTAGATGCATTTTTAGAATATAGTATAGAGGTTCCCTATGTTATTGGCGTCTCTATTGGAGCATACAACGGAGCTGCCTATGTTGCAAAACAAAAACAGAGAAATTATAAAGTATATAGAAGTTATGCCAATGACCCAAGATTCATTGACTACAAAAGAATATTTAGAGGAAAAAGTATAATGGACTCAAAATTTATTTTTGATCATGTAAACAGTGAAAAATATCCATTTGATTATAAAAAGTTTTTTAAAAGCAGTCAGTCCTTTGTAAGTGTCAGTACAGATTGTAATACAGGTGGACCAGCTTATTTTGAAAAAAGTAAATATACCTTGAAAGATGTTGATAATATAATAAGATCATCTTGTTCCCTTCCTTTTATGACAGATATTGTAGAATACAAGAATAAAAAATATTTAGATGGGGGCATAGCAGACTCTATTCCCATCAGAAAAGCTATCTTAGACGGCAACCAAAAGCTGATAGTAATCCTTACTCATCCAAAGGGATTTGAAGAGAAGCAGGGATGGTATTCAAAGGTATCTTCTGTTTGGTATAAGGAATACCCTAAGTTAACAGAATCTTTAAAAAACAGGTATCTACACTATAATGAATCCCTTCAGCTCCTAGAAGTATTAGAAATGACAGGGAAAGCCTATATTATAAGACCAAAACATAAAGAGATGTCTATGATAGAGCAGGATGTAGAAGAGCTGGATAAATACTACGATTTAGGGTGGAAACAGGGAATAGAGGAGGCTGAGAGGATTAAAAGCTTTATGCAGGATATGGCAGTGTAAAACATATAGAGGGAAAGAAGAGAAAACTGTTAAAAGGTATTGATGCACAGGGTATATCTATGAAGTAACAAAGCTCTACTATACTAGTCCGGGAGGAATCTACTTTGAATTTTGAAGAAATAAAAAAAAGCGGGGAAATTATTATCTACTCACCACTTAAAGGAGAGGTAAAGAGTCTAGAGGATATTCCCGACCTATTTTTTACAAGTCATATTATAGGTGATGGATGTGCAATAAATCCTGTTAACGGGGTTATCCATGCCCCTGTTTCATCTAAAGTTAAGATATTTAAAACAAACCACCTACTTCTCTTTGAACCAGAAAAAGGAGTTCATGTGGTTATACACTTTGGAATAGGAACCTCACATCTCAAAGGGAAGGGATTTACAAGGCTTCTTAAAGAGGAGGGGAGGGAGGTTAATGCAGGGGATGAGATAATTTCCTGTGACCTCAACTATATAAACAATAAGGCCAGATCAACTATAACTCCAATTATAGTAAACAATGAAAATATATCAAGGCTGGAACTATTAGCTGAATATGGAAAAATAGTAGAAAGCGGAGCTCCGCTCATGAAAATATATTTAAAATAGTTCAGTAAATTGATTTTAGAGGGCCTGTAGAGGAAGTAAATTAAAAAAGTAAAGAGATAATAAAAAAGCCCGGGCTAAATCAAGCCCGGTTTTTTATAAGGAAAAGCATAGAATTCTTAAAAATTACATAAAGTAATAGAAGTTCCAAATGGTTATCAGGATACAGCGTCACGCTGCTTTTTATCTGAGAGCAGGGGCTAGAGTTCATCCCAGCCGTCTACACTGGAGCTCATATTGTAGCTTGTAACACTTCCCTCAAAGAAGTTTGCTTTAACATGTCCCTCCCCCTCGGTGTCTGCAAATCTGTCCAGATGCTTATAGGGGTTCCTATTAAAACCTTCGTAGATAGGCTTCATCCCCAAGCTTCTCAGCCTTTCATTGGCTAGCCACTTTGTATAGGCTTCCGTGGTTTCCGTGGTTATCCCCAGAACCCTGTTACCAATGATATGGTTTGTCCAGTTGATCTCCTGCTCCACAGCCTCCCTGAACAAGGAGCAGATCTCCTCCTCATCAAAGAAACCTGGATTCTCATTTAGGATCTCCTTCATGGTGTGCTGGAAGAGCACCACGTGGGAAAGCTCATCCCTGTTTATAAGTCTTATAATATCAGAGGTTCCCATCATCTTGTTCCTGCTGGCAAGCAGATAGAAGAAGTTGAAGCCGTTGTAGAAGTAGATGGCCTCTAGAAGGTAGTCTGCTATTAGTACCCTTGCAAAGGTCTTGTCTGATGGCTTGTCTATAAACTCCTGATAGATCTCAGCTATATATTTATTTCTCTCAAATAATACCTTGTCATCCCTCCACTTATCGTAGATAAGGTTTCTCTTCTCCTTGGGAAGGATAGACTCGATAATGTACTGATAGGACTGGGAGTGGATAGCCTCCTGATAGGTCTGGATAGACAGGATCAGATTAACTTCCGGGGCTGTAATGTGATCCGATACATTGGGAACATTGTTTGTCTGGATACTGTCTAAGAATATCAGGAAGGAAAGGATACCGTCATAGGCATCCCTCTCCTCATCTGTAAGGTTAACATAGTCATTCTTATCCGATGTAAGATCTATCTTTTCAGGGATCCAGAAATTCCCCATCATTACCCTGTAGAGGCTGTTGGCCCACTGATACTTTACATTGTTTAAGTTAAAGATATTGGTGGAATCTCCCTTTATAATCCTTCTGGCTTCCAGGGTATCGGAACCCAGGGGGTTAAATAGTTTTTTTCTATCCACTACAGCTTTCACACTCCTCTTTCTCCTTGGCTACATTGGTATTTCTCTGAATAGTTCTTGTATAGTAGATGGATTTACATCCTCTCTTCCATGCAGTCATAATTGTGTCGTAGATATCCTTGGCCTTGATATCCTTATTCAGGTCGAAGATAAGCTCCATAGATACTCCCTGGCTTACCCACTTACCTATACGGCTCATTACCTCTACATATCTCTTGGGCTCGATCTTTCTGAACTCAGTATAGAACCACGACCTGTCCTTCAGGTGTTTTACCACCCTTGGAACAGCTCCCTTCTGATTCTTCTCGATGAAGAACCTTGAGAATGCAGGATTTACAGATGCAGTAGCTCCCATAAGGAGGGAGGAAGATGTATTTGGAGCTATGGCAGTGAGTTCCCCGTTACGTATACCGTGTTTTTCTACAAGGTCATATACCTCCATCCACTCTGGAGCCAACTTGGAGTTCTCCTCATACCACTTTCTGTCCTTTTCGAAGAAGATACCCCTGTCCCAGTTGGAACCTTCAAAGTTTACATACCTTCCCCTGCTTTCAGCCAGGAGGGCGCTTCCCTTGAGGGTATAGAGGGCAATCCTTTCAAAGAGTTCATCTACTTCCTCATCGGCTTCCTCATATGCCAGGTAGTTACGGGCAAGGTAGTCGGCCAGCCCCATAGCCCCCACACCTATAGTCCTGTAAAGGTCGTTGTGTCTTCCAGACTCCCTTATTGGACTTTCTGTAAGGTCGATGGTGTTATCCAGCAGCCTCACAGCGAGGATGGAGGTATCCTCCAGTTCCCACTCCTCCAGTTCAGTTAGGTTTAGAGATACAAGATTACAGGTATGTACTTCACCAAGCTCAGTTTCAACCCTACCCCTGTCTCCCTCCCTTGTCTCTACAAACTTTTTTGTGGGAGAGAAGTTGGAGAAGCTCTCCATACAGAGGTTACCATTCCCGATCATCCCCTTGTGCTGGTTGTGGTTCATCCTGTTGGCAGTGTCCTTGAAGAAGATGTAGGGCATACCAGTCTCTATCTGAATCTTCATTATTTCCTTTAATATCTCCAGGGCATACATGGTCTTCCTCAGAGTAAGCTCTCTATCTGCTTCCAGCTTTTCATAGAACTCCCTGAACTCATCTCCATGGAGCTCACACAACTCCACCCCATACTTCTTCCTTACCTCATAGGGGTCGAAGAGGGTCCATGAACCTCTAGCTTCTACCCTTTCCATAAAGAGGTCGGAAACAACTATCTGAGGATAGATGTCATAGGCTTTACCCCTCTGATCTCCATTTTCCGTCTGAAGCTCAAGAAACTGTTCAATATCTATATGCCATGAATCGATTGCCATGGTAACAGCTCCAGCTCTACGTCCCTGCTGGTTCACAGCTACAGCAGTATCGTTGAAGATCTTTATCCACGGAACTACACCACCGCTGGCATTTGGATAGCCGTTTACCCATGATCCCTTACCTCTGATCCGGGAGAGGTTTATCCCCACGCCCCCGCCATTTTTACTTATCTTTGCCACTGAATCTACATTGTAGAAGATAGATTCTATATTGTCGTCCACAGCTGAGATAAAGCAGGATGACAGGTTACCCTTGGGAACCCTTAGGTTGGCAAGGATTGGAGTAGCAAGGGATATCTTTCTCAGGGAGAGGGCGTCGTAGAACTTCTTCGCCGTCTCCACAGGATTACTTTCCTCCAGGGAAAGCATCATAGCGATTGCCATAAATACTTCCTGGGGAAGCTCCCAGAGAAGCCCCTCATGCTTCAGCAGGTATCTGGAGGCAAACATATTTGCCCCAGCATAGTCAAAGAGCATATCCCTCTCAGGTTTAATATACTCACCCAGCTCCTCCAGATCCCTGGAGGAATACATTTTTAACCTTTCATCATAGATTCCCTCCCTGCAGAGGTTACCTATAGTTTGGGAGAAGTTGCTGTAGGAGGTTCCCCTGTTGTGGAAAACCTCCCTCTCAACCTCCATCATAAGGAGTCTTCCTGCCACAGTACTCCAGTCGCTCTCCTCGAAGGAGGTCATGGAAACAGCCAGGTTGATGAGGGATTCCTGTATCTTCTTGGTAGTAATATTTTCCTGGTAGATGGAGTCCACGTGGCTCTCCAGCTCAACCATATTTATCTCTAATCCCTCACAGGCTCTCACAAGCTTCTCTCTGATTTTCTCTATATTCAGTACTTCTCTTATGCCCTCTCTATTGATGACACTCCTCATACTACTCTACCTCTTTTAAGAAATCTTCCATTCCCAGGAACTCACCCTTATACTCAACTACTGGAGCCATCATTACTCTTGCTTTGCTTGCTGCTATTCTAAGCTGCTTCATATCCTGAAGGTACTCAAAGTTCATTCCCTTTTCCTCTAGCATTAGCTTTAGCTCCACACATCTTGGGCAGTTTTCTTTTCCGTATACTTTGATCATATTAATCGCTCCTTTTATATCTATCTTGTGTTTTGTTTTTTATTAGATACTATATCTAGTATTATATTTATCACAAATTTGTAATTAGATCAACAATTATTTTTTATTTTTCTTGTAAAGAATTACTGGATCCCTTATAAATACACATAATTAAGATACTGAAAAAAGATTAAAATCTTTTTCACCAGGTGGAAGATGATCTATAGATCAGATAAAAAATCTTGGTAGGAGTTATAGAGAGGTGATTTTAATTGAGGTAGGTGTCTGTCTTGAAAGAGAGGTTATCTATTATCGGATTTCCTATTTAGAGATAAATCAGAACTCTGTCCGTAAAAGACCTATAATTTATTAATATAAAAATATTGTTTTAAAGAAAGTAATAATTTAAACAAAATTAATAAAGGGAAAGTAATATAAAGTAAGTGTTGTGGGGAGTTTCTGGGACAGGGAGGTGTCGGTTATGAGGAGATTTATTATTTTATTGCTACCACTTCTTATAGGTTGTAGCTTTCAAGTAAGGGAGTCCGAGGGGGATGAAGAGAGACTTTCAAGGAGACCGGCAATGGAAGACAGGGATGTTTACAGTGAGTTTGATTTCAGAAGCGGATTTAAACCATATGAACTTGAGGAAAGAGTTCCCCTTGTAGACTATAGTACAGACGACGCTGAGAGGCTTTCTAGGGAATCTGCTTTATTTGAAGATATAGACACTGAATTGAACTACAATGATATGTATCAACCATATGATATCTACCGTGAGGACCAGTTAAACTACAATGGCAGGGACGAGAGGATAGAGTTCCTAGAGGTAGAGGAAGTAGAGGAGGATAATTTAAGATTAGATATTTTTAAGTAAAAGATGTATAATATCCGGGATAGATTTAAGAAGTAAAGGAGAATCAGTTGGAAACATTTAAGAATTTTAAGATAAGTAACAATTTAGTATCCCATCTTGCAAAGAGAGGAATAAAGAGTCCCACTCCCATCCAGAGTAGGGTAATAGACCCTATTCTAGATGGGAAGGATGTTATAGGTAGGGCAGATACAGGAAGTGGTAAAACACTTGCCTTTATGCTGCCTATTTTTGAGAACCTGAACCCCAATGTGGGGGAGGTGCAGACCCTTATCCTTACTCCTACAAGGGAACTTGCCATCCAGGTTAGTGAGGAGGCCAAGAAACTAGGTGAGATCAAGGAGATAAAAACTCTTCTTGCCTATGGTGGAAGGGATATAGAGGGACAGCTAAATAAGCTTAAGGGAGTGCAGCTTGTTGTAGCTACTCCCGGGAGGCTTTTAGATCACCTGAGAAGGGGAACTATAAACCTTAAGAGAGTGAAAAGTGTAGTTATAGATGAGGCGGATCAGATGCTTCTTATGGGATTTAAAAATGAGGTAGAGGAGATAATGAAGCATACCTCCAAGAAGAAGCAGGTTCTCTGTTTTTCTGCCACAATTAATTCAGATGTAAAGAAGCTTGCCTACAGGTACACCAAGGAACCAGTAGTTGTGGAGATAGAAAAAGGCAGCGAGGATAATATAGAGGAGTACCTTGTAGAGAGTACAGACAGGTGGAAGCTGGATGCCCTGTGTGAGGTATTAAATGATACCAACCCATTTATGGGAATAATCTTCTGTCGTACCAAGGCAAGGGTGGATAAGCTGGAGGCAAGGCTCTATGAGAGAGGGTATAACTGTCAGAAGATCCACAGTGATATTCCTCAGCCAAAGAGAGAGAAGATAATGAAGGCTTTCAGAAATGCAGAGATACAGTATCTTATCGCTACAGATGTGGCTTCCAGAGGTCTTCACATAGATGGTGTAACCCATGTATATAACTATGATATTCCAGAGGAGACTGAGAGCTATACTCACAGGATAGGGCGTACTGGAAGAGCCGGTGAAAGTGGAAAGACCTACCTCTTTGTGACACCTAAGAATGAGAGGGAGCTTGAAAGAATTGAGGAGATCAGAGGAAAAGCCTTTAAGAGGATAGAGGTTAAGGGAGAAAAGGATGTAATGTCTACGAATCCCAACCACGGAGGGAAGTATAAGAAGAGGATAAATACCGCCCCTAAGAAGTTTAAAAAGAGATAAGTAATAGAGATAATAGAAAAGGAGACCTAAATAAAGGTCTCCTTTTTATTTGGTAAGGAAAGTATAGAACTTTCAAAAAATTTACATGAAGTGAACAGTGTCTTAATTGATTATCAGGATGCAACGTCACGTTGCTTTTTATTAATCAACTTTTTCGAAGGTAGCTCCCTCACACAGGGGACATAATTCCAGTTCCTCACCATCCTTAATCTCAAATTCAAAATCACAGATTACACATCTGTACCTTCCCTTTCCCGGGACATCTCCAAAACTTGGCATAGCATAACCTCCTTCACTGTCTTTTTGATACTAGTATATATCCTTTTCATTTTAAAGGAAAGAGAAAATTTTTTGAAAAATATATGGACTTTTGCAAGTTTTTGCGGTTAATATCTTGATATATGGAACAAATGAAACTATAATGAAAGGGCTGCAATTGAAACAACATTAGAATTACGGGAGAGTGAAGCAATGAGGGAGAGAAAAAGGGCGAAAATTTTGGGAGTGGCCGGGGTATTTATTGGTATGTCCCTGCAGGCCAGTGCCATGTCTGTGAACGCAGACAGAGTATTTGAGAGTAGTGTGGACAGCAAGTATCCGGTGAGCTTTTCCATTTCAACAGGGCTGCTAAACGGAGAATCAGAGGAGTATGCTTACAGTAACTACTTTGGAAGTGACCAAAAGGAAAGTAAACTTACCTGGGATCTGAAGAATGTTTTTATAGTGGGAGCAGAAACCTCAATAGGACTTAGCAGAAGGGTATCCCTGAACTTTGGAGGATGGATCAATGCCAATAAGGGAAGTGGGGATATGAGTAACTACGACTGGCGTACAGGTGATGATAATTCATGGACGGATAAGTCTGATCACAGCACAGATCTGGAAGAGGGGATGATGTTGGATGTTAATGTAGATATTCTGCTACTATCAAAAGAAAACTATGCCCTGTCTGGAGTTGTGGGATTCAGGCACGACAAGTTCAGATGGAATGCTTATAACGGAAGTGGAGTATATAGTTATAACGATATTGGAGCTGATAAACTGGATGGATTCCCTTATGAGGACGGTAAGAGGGTCCAGGATGTGGAACAATATGGAAAAGCAGTATCATATAAGCAGGAGCTCTATGCCCCTTATATAGGTTTGAATTTTGATTACAATAAAAACAAGTGGACTATAAGGTCCTATGTAAGGGCCAGTCTGTGGGCTTGGGGAGAGGCAACAGACACGCACTACAGTCCGGCAGGTAAGTATACTTTAAACGATGACTTTAGAGGAAGCAGCAAAGGGGATACAAAATACTCAGAGGGCGGAGAAAAGAGAAGCATGAAGGATGAAGTTGATGATATGTTCTATCTTTCCTTTGGTCTGGGAGTGGACTACCAGTTTACAGAGAGCCTTTCAGGAGGGCTTTCAGCAGACTTCCAAAAGTACAATAAGGAAGAGGATGACAGTAGAAAAGATTATGAATATGAATATAGAGATGATACATATGAAGGGTGGGGGGGAATGTCCCACATGTCCTACATGGTTACAGCTAGTGTAAAGTACTCATTTTAAAAAAAGAAGTCGAAAGACTTCTTTTTCTTTTCTTCGGATATCGGGGAGACCAATGAGTTGTCTCAGGGAGATGTTTAGGGGAGAAGAATTTTACTCTGTTCTTTTCAGTCCCCAGAGAGCTCCCCATGTGAGGAGAACAAGGGTAAGGGGGATCAGAAAAATCCTTACCCTTATAAAAAATACAGTAAGGGTGCTAAAGGCGGGACCAAGGATGATTATAAAGGTGGGAACACAGCAGACAAAACCTCCCAAAAGACCTGTAAAGACTCCCAGAAGTCCCCTATTTTTTCTCAGAGGACAGCTGGCAGGATACTTTTTACCATAGATAGCAATTGCTACATTTAGAGCCACAAGGATCCCGAGGATAAGCCCCAGAGCAATATTCATGGGAGAAACTATAAAATAAAAGTCTCCCGTGGAGAAGGCACCTATTCCCTCCCAGATAAAGGGAGCTTTAGTCTTAAAGAGTTGTACTCTCCAGCCTCTCAGGATAACGGTATTAAACCTACCAAAGGGATTACCCAGGGTAAGGTCCCCTGTGCTGTAAAGGTAGAAGAGGAGATAGAGAAATCCTGCAAGGGATCCCCACCTAACTGCTGATTTCTCCTTAAATATTTTATCTATCTTCATCTATATCACCTACAACCTTTGATTCAGGGTAGAAGGCATGCCATGCAAACCAGAAGGCATCCATCCCCTTGTGGGGAGTAAGGGAGTGGACTCCAGATTCCCCTCTAAGGTTCCATACCCTGTTGATTCCTCTATCCCTTATCTTGCCATCCTCCATGTAGAACTCCAGCTCCTCTCCTCTGAACTTTCTTGAGAATGCTCTCACTGTATCCAGCTCAGGGTCATAAAATACAACGGCCCTGATATCCCCGTGGGTGATGTTAATGATCCCTTTCTTTTTAATTAATTCCCAGGGGACAGCTGCTGTACTCTTCTCTCCGATTAAGCCTCTAACCATAGCTTTAGGTGGGAGGGTATCGTCTGAGGACATTAGTGGGAAGAATGCTCCTCCAGTATTGTAGTAGCTGTCTTGGCTGAAGTAATCTCCGTAGGGATCCCTCTCATAGTTCCTGATGGAACCAGTGTCCCTGGAGAGCACTTTACCATAGGGATACTTCTTCACAGCTCTCTCCCAGGTGCTCCATACCAATGGAAAGTGTTCTAGAGTGTCTCCCTTTCTCTCGCCCTGAACAGCCTTTCCTATTACCTGTGGCCATAAACTCTCTGTTTCTCTGTCATAGATAACTAGGTTGCTGTTCACAAGCTTCCCAGAAACTCCCAGGGTATTGTTGTTGGACGGGTAGTAGCCTACAACTGAGGAGGTAAGGGGGCAGTAGGTGATGGCTATGTTTCTCCTCTCCATCTTATCATTTATAATCTCATGCCATACGAGAATTTTTTGCGGGATAATCTTTGGGGTGGAGGACTCCAGGATGAAAACAATATCGTTACCTGACATGTATCCATTCCCTTCCTCAATATCCAGATAAACTGGAGACTCGATGGGGGGAATTCCGTCTTTCGGGACTCTTCCGCTAAATATATTATCTTCTATCTCTTCCAGAGTATGGGAGAGGAGTATACCTGAGAGAAGAAGGTAGAGAAAAATTTTAATCAATTTAATCAACTCCTTTAAATAAACTATTTATAGTAATACTTCAAAAAAATTAAAGCTGCTTTAAAGAAGGGAGCTCCTTTATTTGAAAATTAGATCCTTTCAGGGGAAAGCGGTGTAATCCCCTTAAAAAAGAGGATATGGTGGAGGAGCATCTAAGAATTAGGTGAGAGTATGGCTCTTACTATGGAATGTTTAGATAAACTTAGGAGGAAAGATGAAGAAGAAGCTGTTGGAGATCAATGAACGGATAAAAAGGATATCGGAGCTCTATGAGGAGCATGAGAAGGAGCAGGAGGAGCTCATAAGAAATATTATCAAGGGAGCAGAGCTTGACAGGAGGCTGGATCAGATACAGGAGCTCCTGAGAGGTGTAGAGGAGGAACTGGAAAAGGAGAAGATGGGCAAGTAGAGAATGGAACTGCAGGATAAGGAGGTAGTTATGGCAAATCGAATAAAGAAGTATGATATCTTTAACCCGGGATTTTTAAGAGACTTTTTAGAAGATGATTTTCTGACGGACAGCTTCTTTCATAGGAGATTAACCCCTCCAGTTAATATATGGGAGGGAAGCGACAGCTATGTGGTGGAGGTCTCTACTCCTGGAATAAAAAAGGAAGATATAAAGATAAGGAGAAAGGGGAATGTTCTAACTATCTCCTATGATGATGAGAGCAGGGAGTATAATGAGAAAAACTATCACAGAAAAGAGTTTCAGAGAAGGTCCTTCAGCAGAAGCCTGAACCTCCCAGAGGATGTGGAGATAGATAAGATCTTAAGTGAGTACAGGGACGGTATCCTGACCATCTCCATACCTAAATCGTGGGTTTCTGCATCAGAGGATGAGATCATAGATATAGAGATCAAGTAGAGATGATTTACTATTTAAATAAAAAGTTAAAGGGAGACTTCTATGAGGTCTTCTTTTAGAGTCAAAGAGCAAAGGAAAGGCAAGATTTATTTTATATAAAATAGGTAGGGGATTTAATAAAAAAGAGTCTGTAAATACTTTTGATTTTGGAGATAGGTGATGAGAGAAGCTCTATAAGATAGGAGAGCTCTCTGAAAAATATGTCCGTTACTTAGATGAGATAGATTCAGCCAGGGAGAGAGCTGCCATAACCCACGAGGAGATTAATAGCATCTATAACGAGCAGCTCAACCGGACCATGTTTCTTCTATCTATTGTTGCCACTATCTTTCCTCCTCTGGGGTTTATTACGGATCTTCTGGGAATAAATGTAGGGGGGATTCCAGGAGAGGGGAATCCCGTGGCATTTTTAACAGTATGCGTGTTCCTAGTAATCTTAATTATAGGGGAAATTCTAATATTTAAGTTTAAAAGGTGGATCTAGGAGAGCTCTCCACAGGGGTGGTGTAGGGGTTAAGAGAATTAAAATTTAGAGGATTACCAGATTCCTTTAGTAGTACAATCTATAGGGAATACAGAGAAGAAGAACCACTATAGATACCCCAAGATAGAAGAGTAAAAGAAATTCCCCGCTACTAAAGTGTTTTTTTTCTGAAATCATCCATTCTTTTTTCCAGCTCTAATAAAATTTTCATCCGACATACCTCCTGTTTTTTATGAGGTAATTTTACTAACTTTGATGAAAGAAGGTATTGATATTATCAATAAAATTTACTATTATAGATTAATGTTTTTATTCTAGCAGGTTAAAACACTATGGAGATATTTTGGGAAATTTATTTTTCATAAAGGAGGGGATAGATGAAGGCCCTTATGGCAACACACCGTTTAATGATAAGTATAAAGGAACTCTGTAAAGTGGGTGAGGTGGATATGACCTACAATGAATTTATTATTTTACTGGCTCTCTACGATAAAAAGCACTATGTAGGAACTATCCACCAGGAGACCCTGTTTGACAAGGGTCTTATAGTGCGGACCCTGAATTCAATGATTGAGAAGGGACTTGCCACTAAATCCAAGGAAGATAGGGGAAATAAGTATCTTCTCACTGAGGTGGGAAGGGAGTCTGTTTCCCAGCTGTATCTGGATAGAGACCACCTAAGGGAGACAGTTTTCGAGGAGGATGAATTAAAGAGGTTTGAAGAGGTAAAGGAATTGCTAGTTGAACTGGATAGGAGGATGCGAAAACATCTTTTTAATGATGAGTAAAGAATTAGGAGGTAACCAATTATTTTCCTTTACACCTAACTTCATTACAGAAAAAATGCTTAGGGACAGAGTACCTGAAGGAGGAGGGGCTTATCTAGAATTGATCTTGGATGCAGTTAATGATAAGGAGATCTATGGTACTTAAGAGGTATAATAGATCTACTGAAAGTAGAGGCTATAAAGTGAAAGAAGGGAATAAAAAAGCTGGAGGTTATCCTCCAGCTTTTAATCTCTAACTTATTAGATACTCTATCAAATTAAAACTACTCTACTAAAGTATAAAAATTAACTTCCATTTCCCTTAGATAGAGCTTTTCCAGTTTAGGGAATACTTCCCTGTAATGACTTGATTTCATATGGTTCTTAAGAGACTCCATGTCCTTCCACTCCTCTATAAAGGAAAAAACAGTTTTATCGGTAGTATCTTGATACAAGTTATATTCTAAGCAACCTCCTCCTTTTTAGTTTCATCTATTAATTTAGCTGTATAGTCCTTAAACTCTCCGATAAACTCCTTTTTTATGAAGCATCTAGCTGTAACTTTAATCATAATTTACTATCTTCTTTTATATTTTTAGTTGTTCAACTTAATAATACAGGGCCTTTCCTTAGCATGGCAAATACGTACTTTGAGGTAAGTAGATTTACTTAAAGGTAGGAAATGCAGAGCTCTTGGAAGAGAGAGGAGAGATGAAGTATTATTTTTATTATAAAGTAGCCTTCAAGAGCTTTCACCTCATAGGAGATCCCCCTATAAAATATCTAATTTATTACAAAACATTATTTTAGAGTTTAAAATAAAAAAGCAGCCATTATAATAATTTTAGCTGCTTTTTTTATTATTAAGGAAAGTATAGAATTTGTTAAAAATTTTCATGAAGTAATTAGTATTCCAACTGATTATTAGGATGTAACGTCACGTTGCTTTTTATTAATCACTATAAGATATCTCGCTCCCCATATATTTTTGAGTCCACTCTGCTATTATCTTTAATGCCGGCATGATATCAGCTCCTTTTTTAGTGAGGAAGTATTCTACTCTTGGAGGGACTTCCGGATAAATTTTCTTATTGACCAAGCCCTCACGTTCCAATGCTTTGAGCTGTTCATTGAGAACTTTTTGTGAAATCCCTTTTATCCTTCTTTGTAGCTCCAAAAAACGTACCGGTTCCTCTGTGAGGTGAAATAGTATTAATCCCTTCCACTTGCCCTTGAGAACCTCTATTCCCAGGTCAAGGTGACAGACAAAATTTTTACCTTTATATTCAAGCATAGGTAACTCCTTTAACGATAATGATAAAACTCTTTGAATTATTATATAATTCTTTTGTGAAAAAATAAATGTTATTTTTCTATTTTCTTCTACCCCTTGAATTATTTAAAATCCTACCTTTAGGTAAGTAAACTTACTTAAAAGTGCCTACTTGTGAAAAATTCCTCGTTTCTATACAATAAACTCACATTGAACTTGAAAAGTTAATGACAAGTTCTGCAAATCTACAGGATAGGATTTTCTGTAGAAGGATTATAGGAGTGTATTTGAGAGTTCACACCTTTATCAGAGAAAAAGGAGGATTTTTTATGAAGGTAGTAGCGTTTAACGGAAGTCCAAAGGCAAATGGAAATACAGGGGCAGCTTTAAAGTTAGTGGCTGAGCAATTGGAGAAGGAAGGTATAGAGGTAGAGGTAGTACATGTTGGAAATAAAGAACTAAGAGGCTGTATAGCCTGTAATGGTTGTGTGAGAAATAAAGATGAAAAGTGCATTTTAAAGGATGATTATGTAAATACATGGATTCAAAAAATTAAGGATGCAGATGGAATAATACTAGGGTCTCCAGTACATTATTCTGCCTTAGGAGCTACAATGAAGGCATTTCTAGACAGAGCTTTCTATGTGGCAGGTGTAAATGGGTCACTGTTTAGACATAAAGTTGGGGCCTCAGTAGTAGCAGTAAGGCGTTCAGGAGGATTACCGACCTTTGAACAGCTAAACAACTATATAAATTATTCGGAGATGATAATGCCTACATCAAATTATTGGAATGTTATCCACGGAACAATGCCTGGAGATACAGAGGGAGACTTAGAGGGTCAGCAGATAATGAGAGTTTTAGGGAAGAATATGGCGTGGGTATTAAAGCTTGTTGAAAATGGAAGGGGGAAGGTAGAGGAACCAGAAAGAGAAGACAAGGTATTTACTCATTTTATAAGATAATTAAGATTTAAATGTTTACAAGATATAAAAAAAGACAGGAAGATATTTATTCTCCTGTCTTTTGGCTGTTAAGATAAAGTATAAAATTTATAAAAAATTGCTTGAAATAATTAGTGTTCCATTTGATTATCAGGATGCAGCGTCACGCTGTTTTTAGTCAGCTGCTATGGAAAGACTCTTTACAGATATAGATGGAGATCCAATAGAGGATAATCCAAAGGAAAGGTCGCTTGCAACCTCAACTATATCCTTAAGGAGCTGGAAGTAGTTCCCGGCTACGGTAATCTGTTTGAGGGCCTTTGTCTTCTTACCCTCAACTATGGCAAACCCTTCAGCAGCAAGGGAGAAGTCCCCTGAGATAGGGTTGATACCAGAGTGGAGCCCTGCAAAGGAATCGATATAGACACCTTTTTGAATCTCACCAGAGATCTCCTCAGGGGAACGCTCTCCCTCCAGGATATAGAAGTTTGAAGGGGATATACCTATAGTCCCCTTATAGCTTCCCTTGGAGGCATTACCGGTAGACTCTACCCCGTCGATCTTTGCAGTCTTGAGGTTATAGAGGTAACTTTCAAGTCTTCCCTTAGCTATAATCTCCTTGTATTTAGTGGGGAATCCCTCGGAGTCGAAGCCTGTGCTTCCAAGTCCCTTTTCCAGGTGGGGATCATCCACAAGGGTAACTGCAGAGCTGGCAATAACCTCTCCAAGCTGTCCCTTTAACTTTGAGATACCCTTCTGAACGCTTTCAGCAGAGAAGACACCGCTGAAGGCTCCCAGCATATCCCCAAAGGCTTCATTTCTGATGATAACAGGGAGCTCCCCCTCTACACCGGAAATTGTGTCCAGCTTCTTTATTGCCTTTTCCACAGCTTCCTCAGCCAGAGCTACAGGATCAAACTCGCCAAAGTCATTCCCCACCTTGAAAGCTGCTCCAGTCTTTACAAGATCCCCCTCCTTGGCAACCACAGAGAGATAGGTGTAGGCAGAGTTTCCTCTGTCGGAAAGGTCCATCCCCTTGGAGTTTTTAATTACCCTTTCAGATTCTCCCATACCAAACATACAGTAGTTGACGCTGGTGATACGGGGATCCTTCTCCATGGCAGTTTTTTCCATGGTAGAGAGAAACTCAACCCTCTCCTCTACACTGAGATCTGAGAGGGTAGGGTTGTAGTCCTCTACTACTACATACTCTCCTTCTCCGTTATGCATAGGCTCCACTTCATTATTTTCAATGATCTGAGCATTGTTCAGAGCCTCTTCTATAATATAATCTATATCTCTTTCAGTAAGGGATTCGCTGTAGGAGTATCCCATCTTATTGTCCCTCTTTACTCTGAGAGAGATCCCCCTTGTGGTGGAATCCGAGTAGCTGTCCACCTCTCCCTTAAATACCTTTACGGTGCTCTTTCCAGAGGACATATAGTATATCTCATACTCCTCTAAATTTCTTCTATCTAATTCTTTAAAAAGTTCATCGATAAATTCCTTAACATTCATAGGTCTACCTCCATCTAGTAGTTTATTATCCTGGGTATAGAATAACAAAATTTAGGGGACATTACAACATCCTATCTGGTTGATCTACTCCCTTGACAGAGATAAAAAAATCAGATATCATCTTATCGAAAACGGTTTCGTTGAGGCTTGAGATTTATGAAACTATTAAATATAGATTAGGTCTGATTTAAAGATATGAGGGGAGGAGTATGGCAAGTATCAGGGAGATAGCTAAGGAAGCTGGAGTTTCTGTTTCTACAGCTTCTAAAGCACTAAATAATAAGAAGGATGTAAGTGAGGGGACCAAGGCAAGGGTAAGGGAGGTGGCCGATAAGTTGGGATACACTCCAAACCCCATAGCCAGAAGACTATCAGCCAGAAGGAAGAACCTCATAGGTCTACTTATCCTCCACACAGAGACCCTTGAAATAGATGGAAGTATCTTCATAAAGATCCTGGGGGAGATAAGTAGGGAGGCAGCAGTAAAGGGCTACGATGTTCTTCTTATGACACCAGCAGGTGGAGAGAGTTACATGGAGATGGCAAGGAGAAGCAGGGTGGATGGCCTCATTATACTGGGGCTCACTTTGGAAGATAAAAATCTGGATGAATTGAAAAGGGCGGAGCTACCCATGGGGATATTGGACCAGAGGGTAGAGGGGAAGTGCTGTGTAACCACAGATAACAGAGGTGGTATAGAGGAAGTGGTGAAACTCCTTAAGGAGAAAGGTCATAAAGAAATTTCATTTGCCGGATGGTGTGATAGTTCCCAGGTATCCCATGAGAGATATGACGCCTACCTGGAGTCCATATCTCCAAAGACTGAAAGGGTTTACAGGGGAGGGTTCTCCTATGAGGACGGCCTTGCCATGGGAAGGGAGATAGTGGAAGATATAAGATCGGGGAGGAGTATAGATGCTGTGGTGTGTTCAGCAGACATGGCAGCCCTGGGAGTAATAAAGGAGCTTCAGGGTGCAGGTATAGAAGTTCCAGGGGATGTAAGTGTAAGCGGTTTTGACAACCTCATGGCAGGTAGGGTTGCATCTCCGTCCCTGACCACTGTATCCCAGGATACCCTGGAGATATCCAGGGCCCTTCTTCAGGGAGTAACGGACCTTATAGAGGGTAAGGGTGCAGGGGACAGAGTAATAACAGGTGAGCTTATAGTCAGAGATTCAATAGGGGGAAGAAATGGAAAAGATCAGAAATAAAAAATACAGAAAAACAGGAAGAACGGGAGATCTTGAGATCTCTGCCATGGGAATAGGTACCTGGGCATTTGATCCCAAGGGATGGACGGGGACTACCGACGATGAGTCTGTAAGGGTATTGAGGGAAGCATTGGATATGGGGATAAACCTTATAGACACAGCCCCTGTATATGGATTGGGACACAGTGAAAGGATAGTGGGAAAGGCTATTGGTGGGTATGATAGAGAGGATATTTTTATTGCCACTAAGTGCGGTCTTATCTGGGATGAAGAGGGGAGGGTAGAGAACAACCTCAGCAGGGAAAGTCTGCTGAAGGAGATAGATGAGATCCTTGGGAGACTGGAAACGGAGTATGTAGACCTCCTTCAGGTACACTGGCCAAACCCAGCCTATGATATAAAAGAAACCTTTGAGACCTTAGCTGAGATAAAGGCCTCTGGAAAGGCAAGGTATATAGGAGTATCCAACTACTCCTTGGAGGATCTCAAGAGGGCAGAAGAGTTATGCGAGATAACCTCCTTTCAGGGACTCTACAATATGCTGGAGCCCAATGCCAGTTCATATCACAATATCGGTCTGGGGTACAGGAGCGAGGAGGAGATCCTTCCCTATACTGGGGAAAGGGGGATGATCTTTCTTCTCTACTCTCCACTTATGCAGGGTATCCTTGCTGGAGCAGGAGCAGATAATATTGACAGGTTAACAGAGGGAGATGTGAGAAGGACCAATCCTGTCCTGGGAGAGGAGAAGTACTACAGGGCAGCCGAAGAGATAGAGAAAATAGCAATGGAGTAGGGGTACACCCTTTTGGAGGTGGCTATAAACTATCTTCTGGACAGGGGAGCAACATCTATTATCTCCAGTATGCAGAGTGTAGAGGAGGTAAGGGCAAATATAGTGGCAGCCAACAGGGAGATACCTCCACACCTCTATGAGAGAGTAGAGGAGATAAGAAAAGAGTACGGTCTATAGGAGGAGAGGGATGAAGCTGGGTCACTACTATGAGGGGGATATTTCAAGATTCAGAGTATTTGCACCACAGAGAAGAAAATTAGAGGCAGTCCTCTACAAGGAGGACGGATCTATAGAGGAAAGGGTGAAGTTAACCAAGGATGAGCTGGGTTACTGGCAGGGACAGTGCAGGAGGTTGTTACCGGGAACCCTGTATAAGGTCGAGATAAATGGAAGGGCATATCCAGATCCTGCTTCCAAATATCAGCCAGAGGGGGTTCATGGCCCCTCTATGGTGGTGGAGGTTGAAGGTGTGGATTCCCCTGGATGGAGGGGAGTAAAGATAGAGGAGGCAATAATCTATGAGCTTCACCTGGGGACCTTTACCCCAGAGGGGAACCTCAGAGGGGCAGTGAAAAAGCTCTCCTACCTGGGAGAACTGGGAATAAATGTAATTGAACTGATGCCCATAAACGCCTTTCCAGGGAAAAGGAACTGGGGATATGATGGGACCTATCCCTTTGCTCTCCAGAACTCCTATGGAACCTATGAGGATCTCAAAGAGTTTATAGAGGAGGCACACAGGCTGGGGATAGGAGTGATACTTGATGTGGTATACAACCACTTTGGCCCTGAGGGGAACTACAGTGGGGTCTATGCTCCCTATACAAAGGATGCTCCGACGCCCTGGGGAGCAGCCATAAACTTTGACGGAGCCTACAATCATGGGATCAGGGACTATTTCTTGGAAAATACCCGTTACTGGCTGGAGGAGGTAGGCTTGGACGGATTCAGAATGGATGCTGTGTCTCTGACCTTCGACAATATGCCCAGGCATATTTTGAGGGAGATAACAGATCTCGCAGGGACGATTGCAGAGAGGGAGGAAAGGGAGATCATAATGATAGCTGAACACCTTAGAAATGACAGAAATGTCACATCTGAGGAGGGATTTAACTATCACTCCCAGTGGAACGACGATCTCCACCATGCTCTCTATTCGAGGTTAACTGGAGAGAAGGGACGTCACTACATAAATTTTGGGAAGCTGGATGATGTTGTAAAGGCAATGAGAGAGGGATTTGTGTTGGACGGGTCGAAGTTTGATAAGTACTGTAAGTATTTTATGGGAACAGATGGCACAGGAACAAAGGGTTATGAGCATGTGGTTCACATACAGGATCATGACCAGGTGGGAAACAGGCTTCACGGGGACAGGATGATGTCCACCTATGGAAGGGAAAAGGCTCTTCTTGGGGTTACCGCTGTTATGGTAAGCCCCTATATTCCAATGCTATTTATGGGGGAGGAGTATGGGGAGGAGGCTCCCTTCCTCTTCTTTGAGGATTTCAGCGACAAAAAGATCATAGATGGCGCCAGAGAGGGAAGAAAGAGGGAGTACTCCTTTAGAGGGGAGGAGCCCAGAGATCCCCATGATATCGATACCTTTAATGATTCCAAGCTTCGTTGGGAGACCCTGGTGGAAAACAAAAACCAAGAGATACTGGAATACTATAGGAAACTCATATCCCTGAAAAAAAGCGGCAGGGTTGGACCGGTGGATAGGAGTAAGGTAAAGGTTACCTCAGATCCTGCAAGGGAAATAATCAGGATAGAGTCTCCCCATACCATAACCCTTCTTAATTTTTCAAGTAAGCCTCAGAGGGTAGAGGGGATGAAGGGACTTATCCTAACCTCGGAAGTAGAGAGGGTAGAGGGGCAGTTAGGAGCTTTTTGTGCCCAGATATATGAGAGGTAGTTAAAGGAAAAACTTAAAGAAAAGATGGAGCCTAAGGGCTCCATCTTTTACTTTGCTATGAGCACAATAGAACTTCTTGCCTTTACCCTGTAATATCCTCCATCTATCGGGCGAGGTATTTCCAGGAAGTCCTCCTGGGAATCTCCAGTATCCACTACTCTAAACCATCTCTTTCCATGGATATTCGGAAGTTCAAAATCCAGACCCTCATAGTGGGAGTTAAATGCTACATAGATCTGAGAACTTTGTTTTTCTTTACCCTCATCAACCATGAAGGCCAGGACCCTGGATTCATGGGACCAGTCGGGGCTGTAGGGTACAGTTCCGTGCCAGCTGATATCCGACAAACCGTTTCCATTGGTATCGGTGGCAGTAAAGAAGTGCTTTCTCCTTAGGGAGGCATTTTCCTTTCTAAATCCTATCATTCTCTTGGTAAAGAGGTAGATATCCTCAAATTCTTTAAACCTCTCCCAGTCTAGCCAGTTGAGTTCATTGTCCTGACAGTAGGCGTTGTTGTTACCCTGCTGGGTCTTTCCCATCTCGTCCCCCATGAGGATCATGGGAGTCCCCTGGGAAACCATAAGGATAACCATCATATTTTTTATCTGTTTTTTTCTCAGGCTTATAATATGAGGATCTTCCGTTTCCCCCTCGACACCATGGTTCCAGGAGTTGTTGTGGTCATCTCCATCCCTATTGTGTTCCCCGTTGATGTGGTTATTCTTTTCATTGTATGAAACCAGGTCCCACATAGTGAAGCCATCGTGGGCGGTGATAAAGTTGATACTGTAGTAGGGTCTCCTTCCGTCATTGGCAAAGAGGTCGGGACTACCTACTATTCTTGTGGCAAGGTCGCTGGTTATCCCTGGGTCCCCCTTTATAAACTTTCTCACAGTATCTCTGAACTTTCCATTCCATTCAGCCCACCCCTCTGGAAACTCCCCCAGAAAGTATCCTCCAGCAGCGTCCCATCCCTCGGCGATGAGTTTTGCCTTGGAGAGAACGGAATCTTTAGAGATATCATTTAGGATGGAGAGGTTTCCCAGCCACTGACCGTCCTCCCCCCTTCCTAAGATGGAAGCAAGGTCAAACCTGAAACCATCCACATGCATCTGCCCATACCAGTATCTCAGGCAGTCCAGGATATACTCCTTAACTACAGGGTGGGAGCAGTTCAGGGTATTTCCCGTTCCCGAATAGTTGGAGTAATACATCTTGTTGTAGGGTTCCAGCATATAGTAGATAGAGTTATCCAATCCCTTTAGGGAGATGGTAGGTCCCATCTCATTGCCTTCTCCAGTGTGGTTGAATACAACATCCAGGATAACCTCTATACCTGCATCATGAAATGCCGTGACCAGCTTGCTGAACTCCAGCACATGATCCCCCACAAGAGCTCCAGTCACCTTGTCCTTGTTTGAGAGGTAGTTTGAGGTAGGAGCATAGAATGCTATGGGATTATAGCCCCATACATTTTTTAACTTCTCCCCTGTAATGGGATTGCTCCCAAGGATACTGTCCTCATCAAACTCAAAAACTGGAAGAAGCTCCACTGCTGTAACTCCCAGATTCTTCAGGTGGTTTATCTTCTCGATAACCCCGATATAGCTTCCAGGATAGGAGACTCCAGAGTTCTTATTCATGGTAAAGAGTTTTATATGCATCTCGTAGATAATACTATCCCTGTAGTCGGTTTCAGGTTTCTTATGCTTTGAAAAATTAAACTTTCTGGAATCTACAATAATTCCCTTCCTCTCATGTCCCTGAACCTTTGGGGTGACAGCTTTGGCATAGGGATCCAGAAGAAGTTTGGTATGGTCGTATCTGTGTCCCCTTTCAAGGTCAAAGGGTCCTCCTACCCTCCACCCATAGTAGTAACCCTCGGAAATACCTCCAACATATACATGCCAGGTATCCCCTGTCCTGTTTAGTGCAGGGTCAAGCTCATAGGAAAAATGAGGCTCGGTGTCAAGAGCTTCCCTATAGATCTCAAGGGTTACCCTCTCAGCATTCCTCGAGAAGATACTGAAGTTTACCCCCTGTTCCATCACAAGAGCTCCCTTATAGTAAAGTCCTGGCAGGATCTTATATTTTTCCATAAATACCTCCTGAAAAGCAGTTTATTGTTGGAAGTATAGCAGGTTTTAGAGCAAATAGATAATGTCAGGTGACATTTTTTCCTTAAAAGAAACTTAAGGGAGTTTATTGGAGATACAGAAGCTGGGATCCAGAAAAGATAAAAACCACCCATAGGGTGGTTTTATCTTTAAACTATTGGATTAGTTGTAACTATAAGTAGTGTAAGTAGAGCTGAGAAGCAGGCAACTGGTATATAGTTATTCCTCTTCTCGCAGATAACACCAAATAATCCCATTCCTAGGATCAGGTTTACAACGAGAAGCATCGCTATTCTTGAATATAAAGCCATTTTTTCATTCTCCTTTCATTTGTTCCACGGGCATTCTACAACAAGTTAAAGGAAAACAAAAGCTTTATTTATTGTTAAACTTTACAAAGTGAAACTAGAGTAGACAAAAAGAAGGGTAGAGATAAAATATATTATTTTAATCATAGCTATCAAAATAATTAATTAAACAAATTATTCCTCTGAACATCCCAAGTGCCAACACTTAACACAACTTATAGTTCAAGAAGTCATTATAGTTTGTCAGGTCAATTTTTTTAAGGATATGTTTCTCCTCTACCTCTCCCTCTAATATAACATAATCCTCTGTAATATCGTCGATAGTCCAGATAATTCCGTGATGATCCATCCACTTATCACCTAAGATAAACTTTTCCTTTAAAAGATAGTGTTTACGAGTTTCTTCCTTCATCATATCAACCCCTCCCTTAAACCGACCTAACTAAATAATAGTCCATTGAGATTAAAAATAGCTTAATGGAAGGGGATTTTAACCTATGTTACTGGAAGAACCTTCCTTCCCCCTATCTCCTTCAGGTGTGTCCTCAGAAAGTAGCCCGTTACCAGGAAGATAAAGAGATCACTCACGGGAAAGATATACCATACTCCGTCTATTCCAAAGTACCTTGGAAGGATGAGTAGAAGAGGGATAAAGATTCCCACCTGTCTCAGAAGGTTTAATACCACAGATTTCATAGCCTCCTCTATGGACTGGAAGTAGTTTGCCCCGATGATATAGAAGGCATTCAGTGAAGCCAGTGCCAGATAGATCTTTATTCCCCTAGAACCGATATCTAGGATCTCCCTGTTTCCATCGTTGAAGAGGTTGATAAAGAACTCTGCATTGATAAATACTCCCAGGGTAAGAAGAACTCCCAAGGCTACAGCCCCACATATTGAGAGTTTGAGGGTCTCTGTAACCCTGTCATACCTCTTGGCCCCATAGTTGTATCCAATAATAGGCTGACTCCCTGCCCTTATACCTGAGATGGTCATAGAGAGGAACATATAGATACTGTTTATGATTCCCATAGCTCCCACAGCCATATCTCCCCCGTATGTAAGGAGGGTCTTGTTACACATCACCGCAGCAAGGCTCGTAGTAACCTGAAGGGAGAAGGGAGAAACTCCTATTGCAACGATCTCCCTCACAGTTTTTCTATCCAGAATGAGATTTTTAGCTCTCAGCTTGATATGGCTCCTCCTGCTTCGGGTAAAGTGGTATAAGATGGCAAGGGCAGTGACCACATTGGCAAAGGCAGTGGCCAGAGCAGCTCCCCTGATTCCAATATCAAGTGAAAAGATAAGTATGGGATCAAGAACTATATTGATTAAAGCTCCAGAGACCATATATACCATGGCTATTTTTGAGTTTCCCTCGGACCTTATGAGGTTATTCATTCCCATGGCCATGAAGTTGAAAAATACCAGGGAATTTATGACACTCATATAATCCCTTGCATAGGTAAGAGTGTTTTCCGTTGCTCCAAAGAGTATTAGAAGATCATCTAAAAATATTCTTCCCAGGATCATAAGCAGGATGCTGGATATTGTAAAGAGGGTAACGGTATTTCCCAGGGCTCTCTCTGCCATATTCCTTCTTCCCTCTCCAAGCCTTATGGAGACAATACTTCCTCCCCCCTGGCCTATGAGCATTCCTATGGCAATATAGAGGGTAAAGATGGGGAAGGTGATGCTGAGCCCCGTCATGGCATAGGCTCCTATCCCTTTACCTATAAACATCCTGTCCACTATATTATAGAGGGCAAATACCAGGCTTCCTATTATGGCCGGGATGGAAAACTCCCAGAGGAGTCTTGATATTCTTTCGCTTTCAAGTCTTTTTAATGCTCCCACTATGATGACCTCCCTTCCTCAAAATAATCCTCTATATTCCTGGTCATCCTTCTCATGACTCTCTTGAAGACCTCCATCTCCTCAGGGGTGGATCCCCTTAGGAGGAGCTCCTGCTCCATTCCTATTATCCTTTCTATCTCAGGTTTAAGTTCCCTTCCCTTGGGGGTAGTATAGAGGCAGAAGGCTCTCTTATCATTGGCATCCCTCTCCTTATAGAGGTAGCCGTGGTCGATGAGCTTCTTAACGGCTTTGGCTATAGTTGCCTTATCCACATTTCTTCTTTTTCTGAGCTCATCCTGGGATACCCCCTCGTTGTGGAGAAGCTCATAGAGTATACCAAACTGTCCATCCCCTAGTGAGTACTTGTCCAGGTGAGAGGATAAAAACTTTCTTATATCTCTGGCTAACTCATTT
The DNA here is from genome assembly GCF_027925155.1 of Propionigenium maris DSM 9537. GTDB lineage: Bacteria > Fusobacteriota > Fusobacteriia > Fusobacteriales > Fusobacteriaceae > Propionigenium > Propionigenium maris. The sequence goes on from NZ_BSDY01000001.1 coordinate 217,791, forward strand.
ATCTCTTTACCTATTGGTTTCTTCATATTCAACCTCCTAAATTAGTTGACTTGCTAACTAATTTTAACATAATTTAGTTAGCAAGTCAACTAATTCAGAAAAGCTTAATAAGATGGAAGGGTATATGTTAAGATATAGAAAAAGAATCAGGAGGAAGAGATGAAGTATGCACTTATAACTGGGGGAACCAGCGGCATAGGGGCGGCCTATGCCAAGGAGCTTGCCAGTAGGGGATACAATATAGTGATCACTGGGAGAAGGCGTGAGGTCATAGAGAAGAAAGCATCAGAGATAAGGGAGAGGTTTAAGGTAGAGGTAGAGGTAGTGCTGGCTGACTTCACCCAGAGGGAGGAGTTGGACAGGCTCCTTAAAAGGGTAGAGGTAATGGATATAGAGTTTCTGGTGAATAATGTGGGATTTGGGAATAAGAAGGTATTTTTAGAGGACACCTATGAGAGTCAGAAAAAGATGCTGGATGTACAGATAGATGCCATGTGCAGAATAACCCACATGGTATCCAAGAAGATGAAGGCCTCTGGCAGGGGAAATATAATAAATGTATCCTCCCTGGCAGCCTTTACCCCAGCTTCCTTTAATCACCTCTACTCTGCAAGTAAATCATTTATAGTTACATTTTCAGAAGCTCTTTACATAGATCTTATGGAGAGTGGAGTAGGGGTCCAGGTGGTTTGTCCGGGATTCACCAAAACTGATTTTCACAGGGAGATGGATATAGAGGAAAAAACCTTTGAAAACAGGGGACTAGTAAGGTGGATGGAAGCAGATAAAGTGGTGGAGATATCCCTTAAGAAGATGGAGAGGGGAGGAGGGATCTGCATCCCGGGAACCTGTAATAAGATATTATATCTATTGCTGAAATTTCTTCCGAGAGGGGTCTACTATAAGATGGCTAAAAGAATGAGCATGTAGAGAATAGTAGAGGTTAATATCTAAAAGTAGGGACGCTCCCTCTGGAGCGTCCCTATTAATTAAAGATTTTTTTCGGGAATCATTATTTCGTCGACCTTTACAGGGGAGGCCAGGTCCCTTTTTCTGAATCTTCTGTAGTTATTTAAGTGGGTTTCAGCAAAGGTGTCCAGTTCTCCAAAAAAGTTATCCATGTCTTCTCCTGGAATCCAGTAAGATCCGTGGGAGTGTCCCTCATATACATGAAGATCAGCAGTGGACCCTGCATCTCTTATAGCCCTGTGAAGGAGCACTGTGTCGCTGAGGAGAAGGTCCCTTGTACCTGTTACCAGCATAGAGGGAGGGAATCCATGGAACTCTCCATAGAGGGGAGAAACATATGGGTCCTTAAGATTTTGATCACCTAAGTATTGAGCCGCTGTAGCTTCGATGAGGCCTTCCCAGGTGCCCAGATTCATATCTATCCCTTCATTTATCATACGGCTATCTGGGGTATTGGTAAGCACTGCAGCAGGGGTACCGATGAATAAAGCTGACGGCATAGGCAGCCCCAGGTCACGTATCCTCATGGCAGAAGCGGTAGTCAGGTTACCTCCTGCTGAGGACCCTCCCATCATCATAGAATCGGCAGGCCTCTCTGTGATGAGGTGAGACCACACAGCAACCACGTCATTTACTGCAGCAGGTGCAGGATGGTCGGGAGCTTTACGGTAGTTGATTGAGACAACGGGCATCTTCAGATGGTGGGCTATCCTTACAGATTCCCGGAGAGCAGATTTCTCACCTCCGTATAACCAGGCTCCTCCGTGGACATGAACAAATAAGTTGTTTCTGTATTTTGGGGCGATCTCAGATGGTGTTATAGTGAAAACATCTACTCCGTTTACAACCTCTCTTTCATACTTCACATTTAGAGTCTCAGCAAGCTCTATCCCCTGCTGAATGCCAGGTTTGTCAAACTCAGCCACAAAGGCCTTCCACTCCTCAGGTATCTGAGGGATAGGGTGATTCCTTATAGCTTCTATACCTGGAGAAGGTGCAGCCCTGAGTGTATCTCTTACTGCTTCTGAAGCGTGTACCGGAAGAGGCAGCTTCCTTTCTGCTACTCTCAGTGGATCCTGTTCAGATGCAACTACTCCAAGAGGTATAGCAATTGAAAGAGCCAAGATAAAAAGTTTTTTAAATACTCTGTCCTTAAACATAAATGTATCCTCCTTAAAATTAATTCCATAGTAAAGCTTTTGTATGGAATAATTTTATAGGAGATTAAAAAAAAAGTTGTTGATAATATCAAGGTAATTATATTCAAAAAATAAAAAAAACCTGTCCAATGGACAGGTTTTACAAGCTTATCTAGGTGTTACGTTAGAAGCTTGAGGACCTTTTGCACCTTCAGTAATTTCGAAAGTTACTTCCTCTCCCTCTTCTAAAGTCTTGAATCCAGGCTTGTTGATCTGTGAGAAGTGTACGAATACGTCGTTTCCTTCCTCAGATGTGATGAATCCAAATCCTTTTTCTCCGTTGAACCATTTTACGATACCGTTCATTAGTTATACCTCCATAAAATTTTTACATAAATTTGAAAGAAAAAATAAAACTTTGTGTTACCTTTTTCTTATAGAAAGCATAACCAAATATTAAATCTTATTCTTATCATAAATCTATGTGAGAATTCTATCACAGGTTTTAAAAAAATGCAAGGTTTAATTTTAAACTTGAAATTTTATTGAGGTTATTTTAAGAGGATGATGAGAGATATCCTTCTAATTCATAAAAATGACGTTATTCTTTAAAATCTATGGGAGTATTTTTCCAAATATAGGATCTACTTCTCCGGGAATAAAAAAAGCTTCCACCTATTGGCAGAAGCTAAATAAACTATCTAGGTGTTACGTTAGAAGCTTGAGGACCTTTTGCACCTTCAGTAATTTCGAAAGTTACTTCCTCTCCCTCTTCTAAAGTCTTGAATCCAGGCTTGTTGATCTGTGAGAAGTGTACGAATACGTCGTTTCCTTCCTCAGATGTGATGAATCCAAATCCTTTTTCTCCGTTGAACCATTTTACGATACCGTTCATTAGTTATACCTCCATAAAAATTTTACATGAGTTAGAAAGAATAACATAATTTTGTTGCTTATCCCTCACGAGGAAGCATAGCCAATATTAAATCTTCTTATTCTAAATCTACCTCCATATAATAACATAGGTTATATAAAGTTGCAAGTTTTATTTTGAAACAAAATATCTGTACTTTGGATTTTAGTGAACAACAATTGATATTTTAACCATATTCTTGATTTAACTATGGGTTATTTTATAAGGTCTGAAACAGACCTCTCCACAGGGATGAGCTGCTCAAGCATGGTAGACTGTGAGGGACCGGTTCCACAGTTTAAGCTCTTCATTATTGAGGTATTTATGGCAGATATCTTCTCATACTCCTCTAAGCCATCCTGGGTGAGGATATACCTATTCCCTAATTTTTTTAGCAATCTTTTTCTGACCATCCCCTCTATTACTCTGTGGATCTGAGATTTATCCTTGTATAGATGCTCCCTGATCTCGCACTTTCTCATATCTTTTTTTGCCACAACCTGTAGTACAAGACTCTCATTGAAGGAGAGGTCGCTGCTGCTGGCCTCCTTGAGAAGCTCCTTATATTTATTTAAAAGACTCGTAAGGGTGATAAAGATCTCCACTACAACCAGCCCCCTTTCCATTTTCTACTATTAAACCACAAAAAATCCCTCAAAGTAAGTGACAAAGTCACCTAAACTTTGAAATATCCACTATTTATTTAACCTATCTAGGGGATCATACACCACTTTGTGTAAAAAATAAAGCACTTTGTGAGGGAGGAGTTGTCGGAGGATTGAAGAGGTGGTAGATTGGTGTCTCCAGAGCCAAAGACTCCCCTTTATTGAGGAGGGTTAAAGGTTATAAAAAACATTTTTAAAGGAGGAGTTAAATGAAAAAAATTATTATCTTACTTGGAGTCATGGCACTTGCCCTTACTTCCTTTGCTGAGGAGAGGGAAACCCACTACTTTGATGCAGCCATATGGGCACCTAAGCTTCAGATACACTCAGAGGAATCGGATATAAGTGGTCTTAGACTTGGTTTGTTTTATGCTGAACATGAGAGTGTAAGGGGAGTGGACCTTTCCGTCTTTGCATCTAAGATAAAGGGAGACTTTACGGGACTTCAGCTTGGAGCCTGGTACAATGTTGTAGAGGGAAGTGCCAAGGGATTTCAGATAGGAGGAGCCAATATTAATGGTTATATGAGGGGAGTGCAGCTAGGTCTTGTAAATATCAATGGGAGTTCAGAGGGACTTCAGCTTGGGGGCGTAAACAAGGGAGGAGAAACAAGAGGTGTTCAGATAGGTCTGGTAAACTACAGTGAAAAGCATAGCGGTCTTATGATTGGGTTGTACAACCATGCCAAGGTAATGAATGGTGTACAGATAGGGCTGGCAAACTATGTTGGAAACAATGAGACCCTTAAGGTAATGCCCCTAATGAACTTTCACTTTGGACTATAGAAATGATCTTAATAAGGGAGCACTGGAGATTAACTTTCCCTGTGCTCCCTTACTTTATTCTATGACTGGCTACTTAACCATATATACAGAGGTAAAGAGGAAGGGATCTATTACTTTAAAGTTAAGGTTTATAAAGTTATTATTTTTAAAGATCTTATTTAAAGATTTTTTCGAGTACATCCTGTAGTCTCCAGTCCATCCATAGGGAAGGAGGAGGTTGATGATCTCCCTGAGACCTGGAAGGACATATACCTCCCCTACTATGAGAACTCCACCGGGCTTTAATACCCTCCTAAGTTCCTCTGCTACCCTCTGAGGGTTTGGGTAGTGGTGAAATGAGTTGAGGCAGTAGATTCGGTCCATGATCTGGTCCCCATAGGGAAGGTTCTCAGCATCCCCTACCTCCAGGGTACACCCTGGAATCCTTCTTTCCTTTCCTGCTGCAATCATCTTTTCAGAGATATCCACTCCATATAGATCGATGGAGCTATCTATCCTTCGCAGTTTCTCCAAGAACCGTCCGTCACCGCAGCCCAGGTCTATAACTCTTTCTCCCGCCTCTGGAGGATAGCTTCCAAGAATTGAGGCGTCCAGCTTCTCTGAGTTGCCGTGTTTCTTATTGCAGACTTTGTTAAAGAATAATCTGGACTCCTCCTTATACCTTCTATTACTCTTCATAGGTTTCCCCTCCCACTAGAAGTTTCTTGCATGAAGCCTTAACTTCTCCAACTTCTTGGAAAAGCTGTCCTCAGTTTTTTCAGGATTTTTATCGATATTTTCAAGAAGGAAGCTCTTGAAGTTTCTTACCCCTATAAACTTAAGAACAAACTTAATGTACTTCAGATCAAAGGCAAAAACCGATGCCGGGAATGGATAGGCACCTCCCCTTGTACCTATGTAGAAGGCCTTTTTGTTGGAGAGAAGCCCCTTTGGGATACCATACTTGGTGTATCTAAAGGTGACTCCGCTCACTATAATGTGATCGATATAGGACTTTAAGATAGAGGGAACGGAGAGGTTCCACATAGGGGCCATAACAAGGTACTTATCGTAACTCTTAAACTTTTCAGCCTCCTCTACCATCCTCCCTTTACTCCCCTCCCTTGCGCTCTCTATCTCGGTATAGTTCAATACAGGATAGTTGCTTGCATAGAGGTCTATAACATCTACCTGGTGGCTGGGGTTGTTTCTTCTATATTCATCCAGAAAAACTTCTGTCATCCTTCTTCCATAGGATTTTTCCAGAGGTTTAGGATTACTTATAATACACAGTAGTTTCATAAAAATTTCTCCTTTTTTGAATAGTTAAAGATATTGTCGGTCAGTTAAGTATAATATTTAAGGGAGTAATAATCAAATGATTGTATTAAAATCTTTATGGGCTTCCTGCTTCATTGAGAAATATTGAGGGGGAGCAACTTCCTGAATTTTCTTTAAGGAATGGAAAGTAATGGGTACTGGTAACGGCCTTGTAGGGAGGAGCTTATAGTGGTATAATTTTTTCAGATAAAATGAGGTGATTAGATGGAAGAACAAATCTTTAATAGGATAGTGGAGTTTATAGAAAAGACTGAAAGGTACAATGAGCTGAGTAACAGGATAAACTATGGGGAACTTACCCTCTCTGAAGTTCACTGCCTCGATTATATTGGGAGGCTGGAGGTACCCAATGTAACGGGGATAGCTAAAGCCATGAGGATGACCAGGGGTGGTATAACCAAGCTTACAAGTAAGCTGGTCGGGAAGGGCTATATTGAAAAGCATAGTATTCAGGGAAACAGGAAGGAGGTACACTTCCGTCTGACAGATCCTGGAAGGGAGATCTACCTAAAACACGAGAGGATCCATGAGGAGGCAAGGATGAGGGAGACAGCCTTTTTCTCTACATTTACCCAAGGGGAGCAGAAGGTAATTGCAGACTTTTTGGAGAGGTTAAACGGGTTTACCCTAAGTAAGATACAGGAGCTGGAGGAGAAGTAGTTTAAGAGAGTTTAGATAGAATTGAACCAGCTACCATATATCAACTACTTAAATTAAACGATTATAAAAATTCATCCAAGTGAGTAGAAAGATGATAAATTTATATACAGGATGGTGTTCTCTTTGTCTGGAAAAGTTGCTATAATTTCCCGAGATACTAGAAGACGGAGGTACATTCAATGAAAGTTTTAGACTTAACCCATGAACTGACAAATGACATAGTTGTATACCCTGGAGCTCCCCAGCCGGTAATAGAGCAGGCTTTCTCTGTGGAGAAGGACGGATACCACGAGATGTCCCTGACATTTACAACCCATATAGGTACTCACCTGGATACTCCAAAGCATATGATAGTAGGTGCTAGGGGTCTCTCAGATTATGAGGTCGGAGATTTTTGCGGAAGAGCAAGGTGTGTAAGGATAGAGGAGATAGAGGATACAAACCTTGAGGGAATAGATTACCTGCTCTTTTATACAGGGTGGGACAGATACTGGAATACCGATGAGTATTTTAAAGATTTTCCCATAATGTCTCAAAGAGCAATAGAGAAGATAGCCAACTCAGACCTAAAGGGAATCGGGATGGATGTAATATCGGTAGACCCTGTGACATCTGTGGAGTTCGAGGTGCACCATGCTCTCCTGAAGGAGGACAAGATAATTGTGGAAAACCTCAGGGGGCTTGAGGAGCTTATAGACAAGGAGTTTACCTTTACCTGCTTTCCGCTGAAGTTTGAAGGAGAGGGGTGTCCCATAAGGGCAACGGCTATCCTTTAGATGATCGATGAGCAGGTAAAGCTCCATATTGAGGGGGGACTTGGAATGAAGAGAGACAGGAAGGCTGAAAAAGAGATAGAGCATATAGAGGTTGCAGATCTCCTGGAGGAATTTGAAGCTGAAGAGGAGACCGAGAAGATCCATAGGGAGATAGAGGAGATAGATAAAAAGCTGGAAGAGATAAAAAAAGGTAAGGAGAACTAAAAAAAGGAGCGTTAGCTCCTTTTTTAATTCACTCTTTTAATCAAAGTTAGTTTTTTATAGACATGAGAAGGTTATCCAGTTTAACTATGTGCTCGGAAAGTACCTTCATATTTTTTTTGTCAAATTTAACATTTAAACTGCGTACCTTGGAGTAAGCGAGACTACCCTTGCTTGTTAAGAGGTACTCCTCTCCCCTTACCTCAATGAGATTATCTTTAACCATCCTTGCAAGCTGTCTGTGGATCTGAGACCTATCCTTCTGAAGATATGTAATTATAGCTTTTTTTGTATTTATTCCCTCATCTATAGAATAAAGTATGCTGGCTTCATTGAATGTCAGATTTATATCTTTTAAGCCGCTTAATACTTCTTTATACTTACTAACCACCCTTTGAAGGTGTAATATCATATTCATTGACTACCTCCCTGTTTTTAATGTTTTCAACCCCTGGAAACTAGTATATCATAAAAAAAAGAGGTTAGGCTAGTATTTTAAAGGGAACAAAATGTCTAAGATGGGGGTAGAAAAATTAAAGTTTAAAAGCAGAAAAAATAGGGGAAAAATGTCATTAAATTTGTGGACATATTTTATAGTTTATGGATTTAAATTTTTTTAGAAAAAGATTAATTTTTTTTAAGAATGAGGTTGGGCTATCTTTTAAAGAGAACATTTTGCTTTGATTTTGAAGGAATAGTGGATAAAGTAAATTGAAATAAGTAAAAAGGGAATAAAAAAAAGAGGGAATTCCCTCTATCTTTAATTTCTATGAAACTAGAGCCTCCTTCAATAGCTTAACATCCCTTTTAAGGTCCTTTAGAGGAATCTCCCTCTCAGTTGCTATCCTCTGAAGGTGAAGAGTTGCTTCCTCCACCTCCTGACATACTCTTACTCCCTTTTGAGTGAGGGAGTATGAGTCGGAACTCTTTTTGAGGAGCCCCCTCTCAACTAGTTTAACCAGAAGCCTGTGTATCTGAGACCTGTTCTTCTCAAGGTGGGAGATAATATCGGTCTGGGTCCTTCTTCCCCTGTGTACCGAGTGTAGAATAAGTGCTTCATTTAAGGAGATACTCTGAGTAGTAACTGAAGCGACCACTTCCTTATATATATTTATAAGCTGATAAAAGTTAATTATTAATTCCATTTACTTCCTCCTGAATTTTGTATAGATAATAATCATCAACAGAGTTAATATATCATCTTAAATAACATCCAACAAGTGACTAAGTCACTTATAAGAAAAAAAGAATGGATGGATTAGGTAGCTATTCAGGTAAGAATTTATGGGAGGAGAAAGTGCAGTTGATCACAGTCATCTTAATTGGAAACATATTAAAAACCCTTCAAGGTGTTGAGAGACTCACAACAGCCAGAAGGGCTAGAATTTGGATTAATCTTAGATAGTTATCCCTGTTATTGAACTATTCATCCTCCTTAGGGCAGTCCCCATCGATAATCCATGCTCCTTGTGAACACTTTAGAGCACCTCCCGGAGCACATATCCTGGTTCCCTCTTTAAACTGGGCATTGTTGTACCAGCAGGTGAGTTTTGGACCCTCTACCTTTTTCTTGGCCCACTCGGTGTCCACTACTATAGGGGAGTTCTTCTTATTGGGGTCTACCATGTCAACTTTAGGGATGTCATTATTTTTAGGCATCGTTCTCTCCTTTCATTCATAGAATTATTCTGTAGTAAAAAAGATTCTTAACTACCTTTACTCGAAGTAATGGGGGATTCCTTTATAAAACTTCCAGAATTTATGGGAACTGAATATCATTTTTCATCATTGTAAAATTAAGTTTCGGTAGGGAAGAGGGAAGGTGGTAAATAGACATTTCCATAAAAGGAAATATCAATAAAAACAGAAATAATTTAAGCATAAGGGGGGATAGATATGGATGATATGGGATTAAGAGATAAGATAACGGAGCTTTTGCCAAAGACCTCTCTCTTTGGAGGGGTGGATTCAGAGGAGATAGATGCCTTTGCCAAAACTCTCAAGGAGAAAAGTTATAGCGCCGGTGAAAATATTTATGAGGAGGGAGGCTCTCCAGGGGATTCCTACCTTCTTCTAGAGGGGGATATAAAGCTTACTGTTTCAGATAGAAGGGTGGCTAAGTTTGGACCTGGAACGGTTTTCGGTGTAGCAGCTCCCATAGGGATACAGAAGCAGGTTGTTACAGCCACAGCTGATACAGATGTAGTTGTGGCTGTGATCCCCAAGATGACCTTCTACCTTCTATCAGAGGAAAATCCAAAACTATTTGGAAAGCTGATTCTGAATGTAGCCAGGGATCTTGCCAGAGCTGTGAGCGGCATGGGAGAGATAATCCATGACTTCATCCTGTTAGAGGAGGAGGATCACCTATGACGCCTGAAGAGAAGTTTAAAGAGACCTTTGGGAGGGAACCAACTGAGAGGGAGGCAGAAGTTCTAAAGAGGGTAGAGGAGACATGGTATGGGGATCATATGAGGTGGGATTCCCAGCTTTTTGTGGATTACTTCTGTGACTACTACTTTCAGATGTACAGGGAAAGGTGCAGGCTGAAACTGCCCAGGTAAGGACTTCTTAAGGGAATCGTTGTCAGGAACAATTTTTTTAAATGGCTGCCACATAGGCAGCCATTTTGTTGTTATAGTTTATAAAATCACCCCCAGAACCATACACAGAATAAATATTAATGCAATTTTAAGTATATTTAATAAATGGTTTTCTTGATTTTCAGAGGAGGGACAGTTAAAATTAAGTAAGATAGTTGCATAAAAAATTTCACCTAAAGATCCAGTGGAAGGGGATTTTTATCGTTGGCATTTGTTAAAAGGGGGGATTAATATGATGCTAAAGATGATGAAGAAAGTGAATGATATTCTGCAGACTATGATCATACATGAAAATGGAATAGTGTCCTACAGAGGATTTTTATGCTATGAAGCTCTGGTATCCTACAGGGAGAGAAATAGGAGGGATAGAGTAATCATCTTAGATGGAACAATGAGATAGAGATTTATTAAAAGCAGCCCTGAGGCTGCTTTTTTGATAGGTTTATCCATAACTTATAAACTTAAAAAATCAATCAAAGTACTTTTAAAAATTTTAACACTTTTTAAAAGTCCTATAATTTGTTAAATATAAAATTTTTTTAAAAGAAATAATAATAAAAAAAGAAAATAGAATACAGAAATATATTCTATAAAAATAAAAAGGAGGAAGAGATGAGAGAGCTTATATTTATCTTTCCCAGTGAAGGAAAACAGAGTAAGAACAGGATGATAGAAAACTATATAATTCCCTATATAAAGTGGTCTGCAAGATATGGGTTTGATTTTCCAGTGGGGGAGATAAAGTATATAGATGAAGAGAGGAAGTTAAGAGAGGCTTCCTTGGATCTTACCCTCCTGGATGAGAGTGCGAGAAAAGTTTATGAGGAGAAGATGAAGGAGAAACCGGAAAGGTGTTTCTACCTGGTGCCCCACGATAGGATATTTGAAGGTATCTCAGAAACATGGAGAAGGGGGGAGCTATCGGAGCTCTCCTCCCTTGGAGGTAATCCTGAGAGAATCGAGATCCTCTCTGAGATGGGGAGCTACATAGACTCCCATCCAGAATTTAAGGAGTTCTTCTGGAGCCACCTGGCAGATACTCTTCTCTACAAGTTTCTTCCAGAGGTGAGGGATCTGGTAGTTCACAGGGCTCTGGACCTTATTGTTTCAGAGATATCCAAAAACTATGAAAAACACTGGAAGGGTATAAATGTTTCCCTCATAGGCCACGGCATGGGCACAGGAATAGCTTCCGACCTCACAGAGGAGTACTACAGGATTACCCACTCGAGATCCAAGGAGAGGAACAGATATCCCGTGGTGAACTCCCTGGTTCAGATATCCAATATATCCCACCTCATGGTGGGGGAGGGGCTGAACCTCTCCAGGGACAATCCCAGATATAACGACCTGCCCTCTAGGGCTGGGGTAGGGTGTGAGAGATACTCTACCTATGGACACAGAGGGGATATCCTTACTCTGGATGGGATGGAGTTTGCCCCTGAAAGGTGGGAAAGGAGCTCCTACACAGCTGGAGGAAACAGGTCTGTCCACCTCACAGGGGAGGTTCTGGGTGGAAGAGCTATAGAGGATATGGAGGTTATGGAGATCACCGAGAGACTCCACTCCTTTGAACACTATGTAAGTAACCCTGAGATCCTCCTGGACCTCATAAAAAGGATGGATACCTTCAGATACTGGGGCAGTTGTAGAGAGGATCTGGAAAAGGCTATGAAGATCTACAAGGAACGTTATGTCCTGAGGGAGGAGGATACCCTTGAGAGGATTTTAAGGGAGATAGACGAGAAGGGAATAGGTGAACTGCTAAAAAAGCTCCTGGCTGGTCTAAAGGGGTAGGAAAGAGGTTTAATAACATGTTTATATAAGGTTTTTACTGCTCTCTTTAAATTTATGGGACTAAAAATGATAGTTTTGTGGTATAATATCATTTGGATTAAGTTGAACAGGAGAGCAAAGTATGAATATTTTAGAATTTCAAAATGTCTCAAAAAAGTTTTTTACACAGAGATTATATGAGAATGTAGAGTTAGAGGTAAACTCTGGAGATAAAATAGCCCTTAGAGGTAACAACGGGAGCGGTAAATCTACCCTGATTAAACTAATAACAGAGGAGATCTACCCAGATAAGGGAAGAGTAGTTGTAGAGGAGGAGGCAAGGATAGCCTGCTTCGATCAGTTTAGCAGGATAGATCTGGATATGATCGTAGAGGTTCTGCTGAACCTTCCCTTTGAAGAGGTAATAGCAGCCCAGCAGGAGCTGGATGAGGTATCCGCTAAGTTTACAGATACAGATGCCGATATGGATGCCCTTATGGAGAGGTATTCAGAGGCCAATGACAGATTTGAGAGCTTAGGGGGATACTCCTACATGCATATTAAGGAGGAGTTTATCGAGGTCTTCGGACTGGGAGATAAGCTTCAGAGGAAGTTCAGAGAGCTAAGCGGAGGGGAAAAGCAGTATATAAGGCTTGCGACCACCCTTTTCAGCAACTCTGATCTTATTATCTTAGATGAACCCCTGTCATTCTTCGATATAAAGAAGACAAAGTGGCTTACAGACTATATAAATAACAGTCCTAAAGCCTTTATGGTAATATCCCATAACGTAGACTTCATCAGAAGTTTTGCTACCAGAGTATTTGATGTGGATAACTTTACAGTTACCCCTTATGATTGTGACTACAGCAGCTTCCTAAAGGAGAAAAAATCCAGAATCAAGGAGGACAAGAAGCATAATCTGAAGACCGACCTGGTAATAGAGGAAACTATGGCCAGAGTGGAAAAGAAGATGAAGCTTATAGAGAGGGTGGACAATAAGCATGCCCACGCTGTTATGCTCAGAAGGATGGAGAGGGAGCTGGAGAAGCTGGAGAAGGACAAGGTTGAGTTCTCCAAGGAGTATAAGTATGAGTATCTTGCAGCTCCTAAGGATTTCTTCAACTATAAGAATGAGATAGCTGATGAGATAGTGAGTATATCCAATATCACCAAGGAGTATCCAGAGAAGTTCCTCTTTAAGGAAGCATCCCTGGATATACTGGGGGATACCAAGATGGTTGTAGTGGGGAAGAATGGAGCCGGTAAATCCACTCTTCTTAAGATATTGGCAGGTATGGAGGAGCCCACAAGCGGGGAGGTCTTCAGAAATGAGAGAGCCAAGGTAGCATATATCGAGCAGGAAACGGTGTTTGAGGATGATAAGATGTTTATCAAGGACTATATCATGGATAAGACGGGGCTGAATGAGGAGTTCACAGAGGCAGCTATAGACTCCCTCTATAACTATGAGGAGGAGTTTAGAACGAAGAAGATCTTCATGCTTTCAGGGGGAGAGAAGAAGAGGCTGGAGATATTTACCCATATCCTGGCTGATACCCACCTTCTTATAATAGATGAGCCGTCTACATATATGGACGACTACTCCAGAGATACCATAGCAAAGATGCTTATGGATTATCCAGGGGCAGTGGTGCTTGTTACCCACGACAAGGCTCTTCTGAGAAAGATAGACTTTACCTTATATGATATAAGGGACAACAGGTTCAGACTAAAGCAGACTGGATAGTTAAAAGAAGCAGACAGATATAGTAAGGTAAATTAAAATGTAGTTAAACCCTCCAGGGCTAGGGGTTCTAAACCTGGAGGGTTTTTTATTGTTAGGAAAAGTATAGAGTTTGTAAGAGCTTTACATGAAGTAATTAGTTCTTCAATTTATTATCAGGATGCAACGTCACGTTGCTTTTTATTTTACATGAAATTATAGTTGTAAATATAGGATTATAGAGGACTCTTTCATTAAAGTAGAGATGGATTACAAAAAAAGGGGAGAGGCTTCTATTGGGGATAGAAGCCTCTCAAGGGAGAAGTTTGTACAATATGGAAATACAAACTTCAATATAGCTTAACTTATTATACTGAAAAAGTTTGTATAAATCAATAATAATTTTAAAAGGTGTAGTAAAAATTTAAAAAATATTGTGTTTTTAGAATAGAGAGGTAGTATTTTGTACACATATTTACTTTTTAGTGAACTATGAACCGCGAATAGAGTATATAGATAATATAAAATTTTTTTTGATATTTATTGGAAAAGAAAAAAGGCTTCTGTCCCCAGAGAAGCCTTTTTCAAGGAAAAGTAAAATTTGCAAGCCCCATTCCTTTAACAGAGCAATAGAATTATACTTCCATAGTTAAAAAAAATCAATAGTAAACGATTAATTTTAGAAAAAAAGATGGAATTCCTTAAACAGAGGCAAGCTCCTTGGAATATATTGTGTAAAAAATTAAAAGAGACCTCCCGCTGTCAAGAAGGTCTCTTTTAATAATAAGGAAAGGTAAGTCGGTTGTTTAACCTGAAAAGTTTTCATCAGGTTATTAAAGTATACTTTGAAGTTCTCTAGGAATCAATAGCAGGGGAGGAGAATTATGGAGGAAGTTTATCCAAGAGGAGTTTGTCACGAAATACAGGAGATTTCCTGAAAAGTATCAAAAAAGGGGCCGGGCCCCTGCCGGCGACAGGAGCCCTTATGAGCACAATCCTTACATGGTAAACTTTTGTGCTGATAAAATGGTACAACATAAATTAGAAAAAGTAAATACTTCTTTTGAATTTTTTTAAAATTTAATTTTATAAAAAGAAAAAACTCCCATCAGATGATGGGAGTTTACAGTTGAATATACATTATAAGGATAAATGGCTATGATAGAATATTACTACAAGAGTTTTAAAAAATCAATACTTGGGTTAAATTATTTTTAATAGACCCTACTCCTTCAGGTACTCTTCTAGGAAGAGGCTGTCCTCCTTCAAAGTTTTATTAATATAGGCTATCCTCTTAATAAGGTAGTCATCCATCCTTCCCTTTTCTAACCTGTGGATCAACTCATTAACAATAAAGTCGCTGGTAACGGTGTGATACTTGTATATCAACTGGGATAACCTTTCAACCTCCCATCTCTGGAGCCTTTTTTCTCTAGCTTTGGCGCCCAATATTCTGTCGATAGACCTTCTGTTTCTCTCCCAAATTATTTTTAACTGTTTTAGCTGGTATTCCAGCATCTGAAGCTTAAATACCTCTCTTTCTGCTGCCTCTCTCATCAACCTCTTCTGCTCCCTTCCGGCTTTGAGGATGTCCAGGTGCCTCCTGCTGACATATTCGACCTCCTCTTGGGAGAGGTAGCCTAGTTTGAGGGTATCGTAGTAGTCTGTGGGACCATCTGCTGTAATGTTACTGCCCCTAAAGTAAAATCTTTTAGTGTGGGTCGCCCTGAGGAACCTACCAAACCCCAGAAGTACTGTGAGGGTATCGGTGTTTTTCTCATTTTCCAGACCTTCCATCTCCCGGAAGTTGTTCTCCCGCATAAAGTGGTGGGCACACTCATGGGCTATAATGGATACATAGTCCTCTAAAAGGTATTTGGGATCCAGAACCAGGTTGATGGCTCTGTAGCCAAGGGAGGCCTGCTCATAGCTTCCTGCTCTATTTTTAAAGACCTTCTCCTCCTTATCGTGGTAGACCAGAAAGATGTTTTCCCTCAGCTTCATATGGATTAGTATGCTCCTTAGGAGGGATTCCAAACTTTCAGGGCTTACACCGCTAATCTCAGGAGGCATGCTGTACTCTTCCTTGATGGTGAGTCCCTTTTCCTGAAACTGCTTTAGAAGGAACCGGATCCTTATATCCAGGTCCAGATCTGAAGATACATCTTCCCTTCCGGGAACTTCTTTGAAGCAGATGAAAAATCCAATTGTTATAATAAGCAGTATAATATACACGGTTCCTCCTCTACTTCACCTGACATCAGGTCCTCTAGAACGATAAAAATTCATTCATTAAAATATCCCCCTAATATTAATCTACTGAGTTTAGGTGATCTTCCCTATTTATTTTAGAAGTTTTCAAGATTATCTGTCTTTATACAAAAAGTGTTTCACAAGAGGGGGAGGGATTACTACTTCAAGAAGAGGAGATGTGAGGGAATAAAATTAGCCCTTAACACTGGAAATTTCTCCTTCTACCTGCTATTATCTTATTAAACATATATAAAAGAGGTGATACCATGCTGGATAAAAATTTAGTTGAAGATATATTGGATGCAGCCCTGAATACAGGGGGAGACTTTGCAGAGGTCTTTGTAGAGGAGAAGAGAGGCCTGGGGCTTCATATGATAGATGGTAAGGTGGAGAAAGCCCTTTCAGGAAGAGACTATGGAGTGGGGATAAGGATCTTTAAGGAACTATTTTCCGTGTATGCCTATACAAATGATGTTGCAAGGGAGAGTCTCCTGGCAACAGCCAGAAAGGCCAGCGAAGCAATAAAGGGAAGTAGGGGGGATATTACCCTGAACCTTATAAAGCAGGATATAGAGGACAATAACAAGATTCTTATCATGCCAGACGGTGTGGATAAGGGGAGTAAGGTGGAGATCATGAGGAGGGCTCACACAGCTGCCAAAGGCTACGATGAGGCGATCTCCCAGGTAAGGATAAACTACTCCGACTCTATCCAGAATATCCTTGTGGCCAACTCAGAGGGAAGATGGGCTGAGGACCAGAGGGTGAGGACCAGGCTCGGTATAGAATCTGTTGCAAGCAGCGGAACGGATATGCAGACGGGATCATACAGACCGGGGGCTCACAGGGGATTTGAGTTCTTTGACGGAATAGATGTAGAGGGATATGCCAAGGAGGCTTCCCGTATAGCTGTGACTATGCTGGGAGCAAAGTATGCCCCGAGTGGTAAGATGCCTGTGATTATAGACAATGAGTTTGGGGGAGTGATCTTCCACGAGGCCTGCGGACATGGTCTGGAGGCCACTGCAGTAGCCAAGGGGAACTCGGTATTTGCTGGTAAGTTAGAGGAGCAGGTAGCTAACCCGCTGGTAACGGCAATAGATGACGGGACCATTCCAAATGCATGGGGATCACTGAATATAGATGATGAGGGAACTCCCACAAGAAGGAATGTCCTCATCGAAAAGGGGATCCTAAAGGGCTATATGATAGACAAGCTCAACGGAAGAAGGATGGGCATGGAGTCCACAGGAAGTGCCAGAAGGGAATCCTATAAGTACGCCCCTACTTCCAGGATGACCAATACCTTTATCGCTGCAGGGGAGTCCAAACTGGAGGAGATGATCTCTGCTACCAAGGAGGGGATCTACGCCAAGTATATGGGTGGAGGTTCCGTTAACCCTGCTACCGGGGACTTCAACTTTTCTGTAATGGAGGGATATATGGTGAGGGATGGTAAGATTTGTGAACCTGTAAGGGGAGCTACTCTTATAGGAAACGGTCCAGAGACTATCAAGAAGATCTCTATGGTGGGAGACAACCTGGATCATGGTCAGGGGATGTGTGGAAGTGTTTCTGGATCTATACCAGCCAACGTAGGGCAACCAGCCATTACAGTTAGACAAATGACAATCGGTGGAAGAAACTAATTTATAATAACTAAAAAAGCTAGAGGAGTTTCCTCTAGCTTTTACTTTAAAAAATTTCAACAAATGAAATATGGTAAGTTTGATTAATAGAGAAATTATCAATTACGTTTAAAAAAGACAAAATAAAACATTTTATTTTGTCTTTTTCTATGCTATATTCAATACTGAACAAAAGATTTGATAAAAAGGATAAAATTTTATCTGAAAAGATGTTAACTAGTAATTTAAAGTATGACTAATAGTAAAAGACAAAACTATGATTATTTAAAAGGGGGATTCATGAATAAAAGTTATATAGAATGGGATATGCATGGTTTTTTTTTAGAAGGGATGGATTTTAAAGACAACAAAAAATATTTAGTTGAACATGAATTAGTTGAGAGTATTTTCATAGAAAAAGCTAATTCTATGAGCTCATTAGGAACAAAAAAATTAAAAAGTTTACGTTTTGAAATCCGTGATGGAATAAGTGTTAAAGATAATATTGAAAGTTTAACTGATTATTTAGAAGAAATTTGTATTAATTTATTCACTAAAAATAATATTAGAGTTGAAAATCCAGGGTGTTATCTTTCTTCTTATAAAGATGAAACATTGAATAGAACTTATCTAAGGGATGTTTGTGAAATGAAAGATTGTTTAACTGAAATTAAGGAGAGTAAAGATTTTTATAAAGATATCATTTCACATTCGACAAATATATCCAAAGCAAAAGGACTATATAATGAATTATTTAGGATAGTTGACTACCGAGATGAAACATTAAGGTATATGGTTCTATATGAATTTATGAAATGTATAATCGAAGCCAAATCTCAGCAGCAAGTTGTAAAGTATTTAAAAAAAAATAAAGAATATTTAAAGAGAGATCTCTATCGAGAGATTGATTTTCAACCAAGTAGAAAAATAAATAAAAATGGTAAAATTCAAATGGAAGATATGTTTACTTATTTACGAAATGAAATAGGACATTCAGATGATTTAACAGTAGAGGCAAGAGGGATGCTTCCAAATAAAATAAAAGGGTATTTGCCTTATTTAATTGAAGTTATAAATAAAATAATGGTAAAAGAGGATATAACGGATGAAAAACAGAGCATAAATGGTATAAGAAAATATTATGATATGCTAGTAGCTGACTTTGAAAAGTAAAAAAACAATACCTTTATTAAGAAAAGGCTCTTTTAATCAAGAGAGCCTTTTCTTAATAGCTAAGAATGCAATTATAGCTACATAAAGTAATTTTTAAATATAATAAAGGTTCAGTCAGAAATCTAAATTATATTTTATACACTACTTCTATTGTCATCCTGTCTACTATGATAACCTCATCTATAAACATCTTCAGCAGTGCCTTCTTCTCCTGGAGACCCAACTCCTCAAACTTCTTAACGATCTTTATCAATTTATCATAGTTTGTATTTACTTCGACCTTCTCAGGCTGTTTCTCTGTATCTTCTATCTCCTTGATCTTTTTATTGATAGTCTGTACAGCATTTAAGTACTCCTCTCTGGGGAGGTGGCCGTCGGTATATGCCTCTATTATTCTTTTTCTTTTACTGAAGTACTTATCCAACTTATTTGTTCTATTCATCTTTTTAGCCCGACTGTTATTTAATGTTTTTAGCCCCTTAGAGTACTCTTTGAGGTTATCTATAACAATGCTCTCTATCTTCTCAAGGGACATGGAGAAAGCACACGAGCTGCACTGGTAATATTTATAGTTGGCAGCCCTATTTACCTTTCCATACATTCTATGGGTACAGTTATTATGTCTAATAAGTCCGGTAAGTAGGTACTCTGTTTTAGTAATTCTCATATTTTTAAGAGTATGGTGCCTTATTACTTCTTGGACAGCATTGAAGATATCTAGATCTATTATTGGTTCATGTTTCCCTTCAAAGATTTCTCCTGGGAGGTTCTGAACTCTCTTTCCAGTATCTTTATCTTTCCCCTCAAAACCAAATTTTGTTTTACCAATATAGGCTACATTTGTTAAGATCCTTTTTATACCTGGATTGGAAGTGTTATAGTTTCTACATAGCTCAGCATAGGATGCTCCAGCCAGAAAGTCCCTGTAGATATCTCTAACCATCTCAGCTTCCTCTTCAATGATATAAAGGATCTTATTTTCTAACCTGTAGCCCCTGGGAGGTTGGAAAACCCAATAACCTTCTGCAGTATAGTGTCGCATCCTATTTTTTACCCGTTTGGATATCATGTCTGATTCGATCTCTGCCTGAGAAGCTAGGACCGATAGCATGAGTTTTGATGTTGGACTATCACTATTCAGATAAGATTCTGTGATACTCTCAAACTGTATCTTTTTCTGTCTCATATTATGGATAAGCTTATGTAGTACATAGGTATTTCTTGCCAGTCTTGAAAGCTCATAGAATATGAGAACATCAAAGGTGTTTTTCTTTATTTCGTTTTCCAATTCTATAAATCCCTCTCTATCATCTTTCCTTCCAGACCCCACCTCCTTAATGATCTTATAAATGTTATAGTTCTTGAATTTACAATAATCTATAGCTTGCTGTTCTTGCTTAGTAAGAGAGTCTTTCTCCTCCTGCATCTGGTCGGAGACTCTTAGATATATGACAACTTTCTTCATACTATTCCTCATTTTCTAGATATTTTTCCAGTACCTTTAAGTTTCTTTCTTTAGCATCTTTATTCTTGATAGTTTTAGTGATGATTTTCATTGTTTCTACCTCCGATTGAATAAATTATCTATTTGTTCTCGTTATTTTAAATTTATATTTAGGTTTTTAACACTTTAATTTAAAGCTTATCTCTTAATTTGTATTTTAAAAAACATTATTTTATATAAATTGAACACTTTAAAAAAGAATAAAAATAGATAATTGAAATGTAACAACACCAATACCCTTAAAATGAAAAGGTTTACGGTTACCATTCACCCCGTAGGACTTTTTGTTTTTTGGAGAACAATAGATGAATTCATTAATCCAAATTATCTATTTGTTTTATTCTTTGATTAATTCATTTATTTTTATTTATTAATTATTCATGTTATTTTGTACAAAATGGGACATTATTTATAATTAAAAATGTTACTTTAAGATATAGAGTTATAAACAACATTATAAGTATAAAATTGAGGGAGGGAGAAAAATTTACAGTTACTATATTATTACAAAATATGATGACGAAATTAAAGGCATAGCATTAAGAGAAGGATATCTATTAAAAAGTCAAAATACCTCAAAAAAATCAGGAGAAGAAATTAGGAATTTCTTTTCCGAAGTAAAAAATTATTTACGTTTAAACCCTATAAAAAATTATTACTTCCATCAAGTAGAGGTTGAAGAAGTAAAAGGAATCAAGAAAGCTTTTTTTAAGTTTTTCAATCGAAATAAGGAAGGAGTTATGGTGACTATTAAAAGAGATAAAGCATCTATTTCATACTAAATTAAATATTAATTTTTTTCTTAAGAAGAGGTTATTTTAAAAAAATTATACGCTTTATTTTTTTAACAAAAACTACATCTTAATTTGTTCCGAATAAAAATAATCTAATGGAATGATCATGCTATTATTAATCAAACTCTTTTCTTGAACTATAGGAGGTCAGCTATGAAAAAAGTATTATTTATAATCTTTATTTTATCTGTAACAGTTTTTAGTAATGGATATTTTGAAGCCAATGAGGATATTCTTGAAAATCAGTTTGAGCTAAAATATCCTATTATTAGCGATGGAGTAACCCAAATTAATAATATTGACTATGATGTGACTATTTCTCCAAATAAAGCTTTTTTAGAAATAGAAATTGAATCAGTATTTGGAGATGCTAACTGGTCGAAGATAAATAAACAAGCACTTGAAACTGTTCTCCTTGAACTA
The DNA here is from genome assembly GCF_027925155.1 of Propionigenium maris DSM 9537. Taxonomy (GTDB): domain Bacteria; phylum Fusobacteriota; class Fusobacteriia; order Fusobacteriales; family Fusobacteriaceae; genus Propionigenium; species Propionigenium maris. Next base: position 239,099 of record NZ_BSDY01000001.1, read on the forward strand.
GTTACCGATATAAGAACAGAAGTCAACAATCCAACTCTTAGTGTGACAGTTTTTATAAAACTGGATAGAGAAGTAGGTAGTGATAAAATCTTACTTAACAAGACTTATTAAGAAAAAGAGCAGCTATTGCTCTTTTTTAGTTACAGGAACAAATCTTTATTTTATTCCTTATAACTATTCAAAAGATCACCTTATCTTGAGTAGTACTTAATTCTCTTTTTCATATAGCTCTTATAGAGCTTCCGTATAAACTTCATAGTCTCCTCCTCTATGTTGAGATCTTTATGATGACCTCCTTACACTGATACATGGTTATAAATTTGGTTCCACAGGAGCACTTGTAGTACCTTCTCCTCTTACCGCCATATAGAGCCCTGGTGGAGTAGTGCCTCACACGTTCCGAGCAATTCGGGCATATCTGCATAGAAGCCCCCCTAAAATAATATTTATTAGTTAAATCCTGTATTATAATGACTAAGAACTATCTTCAGGTCTTCTTTGGTAGGGATTCACTGAAGGTTATAGTTCTTTCTTATGAGAGCAGCTGTCAGCCCCTTGATATCTTTAATTTCGCGGTTAAAGAAGTAGAGGTCCCTGAGAGCTGCTTTTACTATGTCTGAGTCATACTTATGGGAGAATATCTCAAGGAACTGCATATACTCGTATGAGGTCCCTCTGAGCTTGGAGATCGCCCTTGAAACATGGATATTCTTTCTGACTTTGTTAAGGTCCTTATCATACATAGATACCTCCTTCATCGATATACTGGTTAAACTTCCTGCAGAGAATATTTCCAAGCTGATCATCAACACCGCTGCATTCAAAGCCTATCTCTTGTAGTATCAGTCCCCTCAGCCTTCTTACTTCATGCTCTCCGAGCTTCCCTGCCATAAACTCGATCTTTTCATCCCGCTTCACCTCCTTGGATGCAATGCTCCCTGCATCTCTGAAATCTTTATCTCTCAGTATAGCCACCAGAACCCCCGGGGTAATACTTTTGTTCTTCAGCTTCATGAAGGCTATAGCCCTCTCTACCACCTTGATATCATTACCGGAGAACCTGGTGATATTCTTCAGGGTGTTGGTATTAAAGTTTCTTACAGCTGACTTTGAGAGAAGAGTCATTAGGTTTGAAATAAACTCCTCTTTAGTGGAATCTGTGCTACTGCTATCTATGTTGGGAGTATTGTTATTGGGAGTATTAACATCCGACTTTTCAGTCGGGTGCACACTCGACTTTTCAGTCGACTCTTCATCCGACTTTTCAGTCGGGTGGGGAAGTAGTCCCATCTCCCTTAGTTTTGCTTCTTTTTCTTCTGGTGAATCCTCTATTGTGTTTATCTCAAAGAGGGAGTTAAACTTAGCTTCCAGGGAAAAGAAGGTGTAGGTCCCTGAGGTTCTCCCTGTGGAACTGAACGGCTTGTGCAGGTGCCTTGAGACCAGCTTGAGGTCTCCATACTTTTTAAACCTCCTTCCTATTACCTCCTTGTTGTTGATACTCAGTATGGGAAGGTAGTTGATCATCTTGTTATAGTCCAGCCAGATGTAGGTCCTTCCATCCACTACCTTTCTAACTACATTTTTAAGCCGGCTGACCTCCCTGATATAGTCCAGTATGAAGGCATCCTTGATATCCAGGCCAAACTCTATCAACTTGTCCTGCTGTACACTTCCTATGGTGTACTTCTGGTTTACTGACATCTCTGCCCTCCTCTCTTCCTGGCCAGGTTCTCCTCGATAAGCTTTCTCTCTACAGTAGAATTTTCGATCCTGAGTTTCTCCCTGCAGAGGAGAGCGTACTCCAGGAGCCAGGCACGGAGTTCATCATCCAGGGTTTCATACTGGAGCTCAAGGTTCTGCAGGTTTCTTCTCTTGATGGAGTACATGGTATTGTAGTTATCCACCTTTTTGTTGTGATCCCTTAGCTGCTCCTTTAGCTCCTGGAGATTTTCCAGTTTTAAGAGCTTCTCCCTGGCACGGGAGAATCCCTTCTGCATATCCTCGTTCCACTTATCCAGGTTAAAGCTTTTCCTTCTCCTGTCATCGTCCAGGCTATCTATAACACCGGCATGCCTCAGGTGCTCCTCAAAGGTCTCCACCCTGACCTGCATATTCATACTCCTTTCCAGCTCTAGAGACAGAGCTGATTCTTTTCTTCCCATGGTCACCTCCTGAAATTAAATAACTTTAAAAATAATGTTATAATAAAAGTCGTTAACACCAACTGTTCTCAAATGAGAATTAAATATTCAAAATTTTTTGAATATTTTTAATGGTTGCATCGTTTTGGCTATTAATATGCAAATACATAGTCCGCCTATTGAGTCCAATAAGTTCAGCAAGTTTTGTCATAGTATAGCCCTTAAGAATTGCTTTAGATTTAATTTCATTGAGAGTCATATATCACCTCCATATTTCATTCTCAAATGAGATATTACCACTCTTATTCTCAAATGTAAATAGAAAAAATAATAAAATTTCTCAAATGAGAATAAAAAAGTTAAACTAATATAGTAATAAGGAGGGTTTATGAGCAAATATGTTATAGATGAAAAAAATAGAATTAAATTAGGAAAATATATAAAAGAGAACAGAGAGAAAAAAGGTTTAGGGTTAAACCAATTAGCTGTAAAAATCTCTGTAACAAATTCCTTACTTTCGAAACTTGAAAATGGAATTACACAAAAGATAAGTCCCTTTTTATTGAAGGAGGTTGCTAAAGGCCTGGGAGTTGATTACAAAGAGCTATATAAAATTGTAGGATATCTGGATAATGCTAGGGAAAAAGAAGATAGATCTAATGTAGTTAGGATTACTACAAAAAAGGTTCCATTATATGGGACTGCAAGTGCAGGACAGGGGTATATAAATCTTGCTGAGGAGTTAGAGGAGTTCCCGATACCTATAGAGGACTATAAGCCCGGAAGGTTTGTTGTAAGGGTCAAGGGGGACTCTATGACGGGGCCAGTGAAGAGTATACCTGATGGGACAGTTGCACTTGTAGATCCTACTATGTGTCTCGATGCTGAAGCCTTAGCAAATAAGGTATGTGTATTTACATACAATGGGGAGACCTATATAAAGCAGTTGGTGATCAATAACCAGAATATAATTCAGCTTGTATCCTTTAATCCTGAGGTGGAGACGATTATTGTTTTACAGCCCAAGGAGTTGAAGTGTGAGGGAAGGGTTATAAAGACCTGGTCGGAACAGAGTTGGTAAAAAATAAAAGTTAATAATTAAATTAAGTATATACATGACTCTCTTAAAAATCTAAGAGGGTCATAGTTAGTTTTTGATAAATGATTTAATGAAAACCTTTATTCTTAATAAATGTTGTGGAGAAGAATATATTCAACTAAGAATGTCAGTATTTGAAATAAAAGAATATAGAGCAAGTTTATTTAAATTATAGAAGAGTTATGAAGGAGTAATAATGAAAATAGAAGTATTTCCAGCTGAAGTAGGAGATTCCTTTTTAATAAGTTATGGAGAAGGGGAGTCAAAACATATCCTTATTGACGGAGGATATAGAGAAACATATGATGATTTTTTAAAGGATAGACTTAAAGAAATTAAAAATCAGAAACAAGAAATAGAATTATTAATCGTCACTCATATTGATCAAGACCATATACTAGGTATTTTAAGTTTGTTTGAAGAAAATGGTACCTCAGATGAGTATAAAATCGTTAAAATTAGAGAAATTTGGCATAATAGCTATAAACATCTTCATTTTGATTATTCTAAAGACGTTACAGAGAGTTCAAGGGAGTTCGCGATACTAGATGATTACATTGCAACTGGGACTGCTATGACTTCAAAAAAAGGTGGAAATATTAGTGCATATCAAGGAAGTATGTTAGCATCATACATACTTGAAAATAAGTATAACTGGAATATGAAGTTTGATAATGAAGCAATTATTGGAGAAGATCTAAAAAGGATTTCTTTATCTGATGATTTGAATATAATTGTAATTTCACCTTATAAAGATTCTCTAGAAAGACTTGCTAAAAAATGGCGATCTGAATTAAAAAGAAGAAAAATAAACTTTGAATTTAGTGAAGGAAAAAAATACGACGATGCTTTTGAATTTTTTCTTTTAAGAAAAGAGAAAGAAGTAAGTACCCCATATAAATGTTCATTTAGTAAAGAATTTGATATTAGCAAGATAGAATTTCCTGCTATTGATAGACGAGAAGCAAATGAATCATCAATTGCAGTTATTATAGAATATAAGAACAAGAAAAGTCTATTTTTAGGGGATGCCAACCCTAATATAATTACAAAATCACTAACTAAATTAAAAGAAAAAGAGAATTATAATTTATTTTTTGACGTTATAAAAATGTCACATCATGGAAGCTTGACGAGCACAACACCAGAGTTATTAAGCCTTGTAGATGGTGAAAATTGGATTTTTTCTGGGAATGGTTATAAAAATAAACCTGGAATAGATTTAATAAAATTAATCTTATTGGAAAAAAAACAATACTTTAAAAGATTAGTTTTTAATCATGAAATAGAATGGTTAAGAAATTTTGAAAATGAAAGCCTGAAAAAAGAATATAATTATGAAATATTAAAAGGTTGCGAAAACAAAAGCACTTTATTATATCTTTAAGGAGGAAAGATGATTTTAGATCCTACTCAATTACAAAAGAATATTGCGAGATTAGAATGTGGAAGTGAAATAGGAACTGCTTTTCTTGTAGGAGAAGATAAAGCTATAACAGCATTTCATTGTCTAGATGACTACTCTCAAACTAATGACATTAAATTGTATTTTTTGAACATTAATGACGAACCAATTATAGTTAAAGCAAAACCATTACAAAAAGAATTGGCTATTGAACTTGACTTAGATATAGTTGTTTTACAATTAGAAAGTAGCATTTTAGGATTTGAAAACTTAAGATTTTCAGATAACATTATTTCAAATAATGCAGAATGGGAGACCTTTGGTTATCCAGGAATTGAAAAAAATGATGGGATGCCTCTATATGGGAATATAAGGCAAATAAAAAGCAAATATAATACAGACAGTTTTGATTTGATCTTGGAATATAACGGGATTACCTTTAACACTATGGGATTATCAGGAGCGCCACTAGTTATTGATGGAATTGTTAAAGGGATAATAACGTATGACAGAGACAAAAGAAATACATTGGGAGCAATTAGTACAATTAAAATGAAACCGCTACTTACTCAAGTAAGCAATGCTTTTTTTGTTGAAGAAGAAAACCATAATGAAATTGAGATTGTCGAAAATCATACAACTGAATTTAAAATAAAAGAAAATATTCAAAATAATGATAAAGGATACATTTTTGTTAAAGGAGTGCCAGGAAGTGGTAAAACTACTTTAGCCCAAAATTTGAAATTTGACGATGAAAATATAGAAGTAATTAATAAATATTTTTTGAAAGAAGTAAATGAAGTTTATAATATCCAATATAAAGCATCTGAAGAAACTTTTGGAAAATGGTTTGTAAATAGTATATCAAACTTTCTCTATGATTCTTTTATTGAAGATAAAGCTTACAGTTATAAAGATATAATTAAAATGTCTTCTGACTATTTTTTTAATATTTCTAATGAAGTTAGAATGCATAAAAAAAAGTATGTTTTTATTATAGATGGGATAGACGAAGTTTTAAATATAAGCAAAGAAAAACTAGATTTATTTTTAGGGATTTTACCTCAGGATTTGAGTAAGAATATATTTATTATCATTTTTGGAAATAATGAAAATAATATACCAATTTACTTAAGAAATAGCTTAGATGAAAATATGATTGTAGGTATTTCTCCTTTAGAACATGTTAATGTGATTAACTTTATTAAAGATAATCTTAAATATAAAAAACTAGAACATTCTGTGATAAATAAAATTGCACATAAAAGTGAAGGGAATCCTCTATATTTAAGATATTTAATAAGTTACCTTGAAAACTTTCCAGACGAAATTAACGAGGAATTTATTAATACTATTCCTGCTTTTAATGGAGAAATTGTAAACTATTACAAAATATATTGGGATAAAATCAAATCTAAAAGAGAGTTAGTAAAACTTTTAGCAATATTAGCGAGAGTAAGAAATCAAATATCTAGAAAAAACCTTATGGAAATGTTTCCTGCTGATGAAAGATTTGTAGTTGATGATTATCTTTCAATAGTCGATCACTTACTTGATCAAAGTGCGGATGATATTTATATTTACCATAATTCATTTTCAGATTTTATAAGAAAAGAAACTGCTGCAATGGAAGATTACGTTCATCAAGTTATATCGAAGTTTTGTCTAGATAATACAACAAAAAGATTTTCTTTAGAAAATATACTATATCATTTAATAAATGCTGAATTGGATTTAAAAAAAGAAGCAGTTAAAAGATGTAATCAAGAATGGCTTGACTGTTGCTCGATTGAAAACGTGCATCCTGAATCAATGATTGTTGATATGAAAAATGTACTTGATTTTGCAATTGATGATGGTGAAATTTCAGAAATAATAAGAATTTTATTACTCTTACAAAGGTTAAAGTTTAGAAATGAAAAGTTATTTAGAAGCTTTTCTATAGAAATGGCAAGAGCACTGTATGAAATTGGAAAAGAAAAATATATTCTTAATTATATAATCAGAGAAGATTCATTGATTGAGAGTGTTTCAAATGCTGACGCTATTTATCTTTTGAGAAAATTTGTTAAAGATGGGTTTGCTAAAGAAAGTAATAAGTTATTTGAGGCAATTAGAAACAGGTGTATTAAGGAATATGAAAGTAATAAAGGTTTTGATATATCTACATTATTTTTAGATATTAAATCAGTGGTGCTATTTCCAGAATATAATCCTTTAAGAAGGTTGGATATATTTAACCGACTACTAACAGAAGCTAATGTTCAGAATAAAGATGAAATAATTCAATGGTTGTCAGGAGAAATACAGGCATGGCTGATGAAAGAAAAGGAAGTATACGGTGATATTAATACTTTAAAAAAAATGTTTGGAACTGAAATTGATAAAAGAAGCATTGATGTTATTATAAAAATACTCTTATCTTACATTGATCCTCAAAATAATACTTTTATAAAAGAGGATAATCAAGCAGTTTTAAAAGCTGTTAAAGATTTAGAATTTCTTTTACTTGAATATAAGGTTACTAAGAAATCCGATGCAATTGAAGCATTAATACAATTCAGTAAAAATACCAATTTATTAGAAACCTTAATTGAAAATGAAGAAAAAGTAGAATTCGATTTAAGAGAAAGCAATGGAGTAGATTTTAATTATAAAGAATTCTTATCATATAAAAACTATTGGATTGCTATAGGATATAGTGAAAAACTTCAAACCTTGCCTGAGATTTCTACGATACAAAATTGGGAAAATTTTTTACACTCAGTAATAAAGACAACAAGCATAATACTTGGGAAATGTTATAGGTCAAAAGCAGAGTTAGAAATAGAAAAACTAGAAGCAATTCATGTAGAAATTACAAAGTTATTGAATAGCTTAAATATTGATTTAAAAGAAAGAGTTAAATGGGATAGAAGTTACTTTATACCAGAACATTTACTCCCTTTAATTTATAAGGAAATTACATTTATCTATCTTAATTTTTTCAGTGAAAAAATAGAAGAACTTGAGAGTCATATACTTAATAGTTATCAACTTGGACTATATAATGAAGGATACAGAAGGACTCTGTTTGCTATAGCTAATGAAATTGTAAAGTATAAAGGAAAAGAAAGAAAAGCTTATCCTTTTATACAAGAGCTAGAATCTTTTACTGATAAATACATATTAAATCGTTGGGAAAGAAATAGAGATTTTTTAGAAATAGTTGAACTATATGGAAAAATAGGTAGCATAGAAATTGCAAATCGCGTGTTTAAAAAAATGCTTGATACTTCTATGGGACCGTCATGGTATAAAGAATCTCAATTGACTTTAATGGGAACAGGAGTAAAACATCTTAATAGTCTACCAAAAAAAGATATTTATATGAAAGAAATTTTGGGGCATTTAGACTATGCTTCTGGAGAGATGACATTTCAAAGATATGTTAGAGATGATAAAGAAGAATTTGTAGGAATCCTGTCAAAAGTTTTAGGACATAAAAAATCATTAGAATATTTTAAAAGATTAACTTTCCCTAATAGTGAATTATTATTAAATAATGCTATGAAAGATACTCCGGATGTTGTAGATAAGTTTTATGGATATACTCAAGGAACAAATGAAATTAATCTACAGGATGCGATGATATCTTTTATTAAAGAATTAGATAATAGTGATATTTTACTTAAATATGCTCTTACAGAAATTTTTATTCAAGGTGATGAGAGGTACTTTGATGAATTTACTGAACTTCAATTAGAGATCCTGCATTTTGCTAGACTTAATTCATTTACCGAGTATCAATTACTAATTGAAAGAGTAAAAAGACAATTTGTAGTGGAATTAGATAATGAACGAAGAAGCCTTTATATTAGGTTTTTAGAGAAAAGCTCACTAAAAGAAACTGTAAATAGCATAATGGAAGAGCTTAAAATTTTAGATGTTTTCAGGCAACCTTCAGAACAAGAAAATTTCTTTGAATCATTAAAAGGTGAGGAAAAAGAAAGTAAAAGTATCAATTTAGCAAAGGAAGAATTAAAGTATGGAAATAATACTAAAGCAAAAGAAATATTAGCAAATAGACTATCACAAATCAATGATGACATAGGGGATGTTTTTTATTATAGCAATGAAAGTACGGAATGTTTGAATCTATTGAAAAAAAATTGTGAGAGTAGTCAAGAGCTAATAAAGCTTTTAAAACCTATACTTCTACGAACCGGTATATTTGATTGGCAACTAGCTAATAACCTCATAAAACTGACCGGTGATAAACTTTCTGAGACAGCTTCAATTTTAACAATGAAAGAAGTATTAACTCATGTTCGTTTAATGATAGATACGCCTAAAGAAACTATAGACCAATTTAAATGGGTTGAAAATGAGGTGGATGATGAAAGCTATGAAATAGAAAAATTTATAATTTGGTTAACAAATTTACCTGATGGGTTGATTTATAGAAAAAGAGCTATTGAAGTATTAGCCTGGCTTGGTCAAGTTAAACCTCATACTATAATACCATTATTAATAGAGGAGGCTCTTGAAAATAATGAAGAATCATCAGAAATATCTTCAAATATATTGCATGTATTAAGTCAGACTAATAATGTAGAAGCAATTTGGTATTGCATATGTTTAAATGAAAACTTTAAAAACAGAATTTTACAGAAGAAACATTTTATTATAAAAAGCTGTTTTTTAGAAATTGTTAGGGTTGCCCATGAGAATAATTTACTTGGAGCAAGTGATTTTATTCAGGATATAGAAAAGAATTTTTTTAATAATGAAAAATGTACTTTAATGAGAGAATTAGATTTAGATAAATATTCTAATTTAATAATTCCAGGGTTAGATTATTTTATAAAAACAGTAAATGAAGTAGTGCATCTAGATGAAAGCTTTATGGAAAGTGTAGTAAAAAACTTAAGTGAAACTATTTCACCATTGGATATAAATAACTTTAAAAAAATTGATGAAATTTTAGAAAGAAGTTACTCCATTCCAAATGGTTTATCTCAGGTATATAGAAATAAAGTTAAGTTTGTAATGAATTTAGCTATTTCTGATTATGTTACACAGAATAATTATAATAAACTTAAAAAGCTTTTTAGAAAATATAATCCATATTTCTCTGAAAGAAAGTTTTCCTATGAAATTCCTTCTATCCATGAAAAAGTAACTGATATTTTTGAAGAAAGAAGCAAAGAGTTTGAAAATGCAATATTTGATAATGGAAAGCTGATATTACACTTTAATGAGATAGTTTCCAAAAAGGAAGAACGAAGAGGAAGAAGGATAGAAGTAGTTAGTTTTTTAATTGATTCTAAAAGAGAAACTCCAGTTCTAGGAGAAAAATTGTATGATTATTTTACTAGTAACTTATTACCAAAAGAATCTTCAATAAATATGGATGGTTTTAACGGAGTATTTCCTTTAATATTGAAATCAAGTTATGGACATTGTAGAACTAGTTGGTATACGCCTTCAGAAATTCATCCAGCAGCTAAAGAAAAATATATTATTCCAAACGATATGGTTCAAAAAAAGGTTTGGAAATCAGGAACTATATTAGATGTGGATGGATTTGGTATGCCATTAAGTGAAGGTTGTTTATTAACAGTTGATAGAAGTATTATATCAAAATTTGGAGATAATTATAGATTAATGCATTTAGTTAAATATAATGACGGAGAAAAAATTATGATTATTGATTATTTAAGAAAACGAATACATGGAGGATAAGTGTAATGGAAGATATGACACGAGAAGATTTTGAAAGAAATTTTCATTTACTTAAAGAAAACCAAATAAACTTTTCAAGTGCTGTTTCAAGAGGAATTGACTCATTGTCAAAAGTCAGATATCTTCCTAATGGAAGGATTGATTTTTTGAGTGTTGATGAAATGGCCCGATGCCTTGCAAACACCATGATGACCATTGATTCCGAAGATTTTAAAGAGCGTTTAAAATAATGAAAGAAATTAGTTAAATATAGGTTAGTAGTGAACTTTGATAATATTAATTAATGATATTTGAAGAAGCACCTGAATATAAACTAATTATGAAATTGTATCCTTATATATAAGGATATAAAATGAAAAAGGTGGCGTCTATTATTATAATCAGATGCCATCTTTTTATATTATTCAGAAACTTTGAATAATCAGCAAATAATAAGGGGGGAGAAGATGATACCAAATAGCTGTGAATAAGTCCGTTATTTTATATTAAAAAACCGTTTTACTATTTCTGGTACTTTTTCTATTTTGACCCTCTATCTTTTTAAATACAATTAAAATATAATTCAATTAGAAGAGGAAGATATATTAATTTTAAGTTTGATTTCATAGAGCTTTTATTTAGGATTATTTTAGGGGTGAGACATGAAAGATATATTAAAAGATATCGAGGATAAGTTGAATACCATTAAAAAAGGAGAGATTATAATAACGGTCCCTTTAAATGGAAAAATACAACTAGAAACCAGAACAGTATCAGTATATGAAAAGAATAAATAAAGTTAAGTAGGAGCACCAAGAGGGCCCACTTATGAAGAATAGATTGTTAATTCAGTCTATTTTCCATAGGTGGGCCTTTTTTATTCTTACTCAAAAGTCTGAGCTGGTTTAATCGTCTTCTAGTCAATATCAGCTCGCCCTTTGGGGTAAGGATAAAAAGGTGGTGAGGAAAGTATGTGAGCAAGTTAGACAGAAGAGAAAGGCTCCTGGAGAAACTAGATAGAGACTGGGAAAGGATCTTCCGCTTCTATAGGAAGCAGACAGTTCTCAGGAAGAAATCCGAGGGCAAGTTGAGGTTCAACCTTGGTTCCCAGATAGGATTGGACAGGATAAAGCTATCTATTCCAATTGAGTGCTTCAGTGTAGACAGTGGGATAGATATAAGAGTTGTCTCCATAAAGGAGGGGGCCTATAGCTTAAAGACGGGGATACACCAAAATAACTGGTATTCTCAGCTGGATATAAATCTTCCAAAGGCTCTCCATAGGAACAACCTTCTAAATGTCAGGGACAGGTTGGAAGTAATAAGAGCTCTGGAGGGGGTGGCGAGAGATCTCAGGAGTCATGGAATAATGGTAGATATCTTCAAGGGCAAACCTGCATATCTGGAGATAAACAGGACCTTTGAGCTACCAATGGACTTCACCAGATACCACGATGCCATAGGTATCCTCCTGGCTGAGAAGCACAACATCCTGAGGAAGAGGTTTCATCCCACTACAGTCTATAGCAATCCCTTTAGTGGGTTTAGGACCGGGAAATCAAATAAGCAGCTGAAGATCTATGACAAGTGCTATGAGCAGCTGTGCCACACCTTCATGGATGACCCGGACTTTCTGGAGCTGCCTAAGGGAGAGCTGGTAAAGATAGCCAGAAAGTATACAACGCTTGCAAGGGTCGAGTTCATGGTGAGGAAGCAGCCCCTCCAGAGGATATTAGGGGAAACAGAGACAGTGGAGGACCTCTTGACCAATCTGGAGAAGATTCTGGATACTATCTACTTCGACCTTCTGTCGGAAGCAGGGCTAACAGAGGAAGCCTTTGAAACAGCCAAGGAGAGGAAGGTAAAGAGTCTGGTCAGGGTATTCAAGCAGTTTATCCGGATGCATCCCCATAACTTTATATCAGCTCTCATCAAGTACAGGCAGCTTCACCTCTGGGGGATAGATCAGGGTAGGGAGGTTTTCAAGAGCATCGGAGGAGAAAAGCAGGTTATCTATGATCGCACAAGGATATTTGAAAAGGAGTTTATGCTAATAAAGGATGTAGAGAACAGAAATCCGGAATATCTGAAAAGAATGGAGGAAGTGGTAAGTGAGATCAACAAAAAAGTGTAATTTTATTCTTCATTTTTTTATGGAAAACTTTATGACGTATTATCTTACACCTAAAATTCAATATAGTTCAATAATAGAGGGTGGTTGAAGATAGAAATACCTTTTTTAAAAAATCGAAATCGCCCCTTCTAATAGAGGTTTTTTTCTATCAAAACTTTTATCCATTTTTACTCCCTTATCCCATAGGAGGTGTAATTTTATTAAAAATAATCTGAACTATAACTGGAGAGAGATAAGAAAAGATTATGAGCTCCACAGTCTCTCCTATAGGAAGCTGTCGAGAATACATGGCCCACATCCAAAGACCATAGCCTATCATTCCAAGAGGGAGAAGTGGATCAAGGGAGGGCTCATAGAGGATGTGGCAAACAGGACAAGGGAATACCTGGTTAAATCGGGAGCTGAGATTAACAGGGAATATGACGGCTACTATGAGGAGATCACAGGGAAGATAGCCCACTCCATAAAAGAGGAGGAGCTCAATCCCACAGATGCCAGCTTCCATGTAGGATCCCTGAAGACTATAAGACAGGAGAGGCTTGAGATTAGAGGGGAGCTCACACCTATACAGGAAAGAAAGCACCAACTGGATATAGAGAAGTTTGAGCACAAGAAGCATGTGGACCTGGAGAATCTGAAGATAAAGAAGAGAGGCAAGGGGTCCGGAGGAACAGGAGAAGATCCCGAGGTTGAATACGTGGATTAATCCCCTTAAGGTACTGTGGGCCTATCTCTACAGACTGAGGTGACGCGGGAAGCTCAGGTGGGCACCGGGAGATAAAAAAAATTATCCGCCACCGCCTTATTAGAATTAAAAAAATTGGAGGGCCTATATGAAAATCAAATTAGTTAGGAAAAAGACTCTTTTGGAAGCCTTCCAAGTTACAGAGAAGCAGCTGGCTAACCTGGAGAGGGATGGAATCGTTGTTAAGTATGGAGAGGGCTACAAGCTCATAGAGAGCCTTAAGAACTACTGTGACATGAAACAGAGGAGGCACGGAGGATCCCAGGAGGGGAATGTATCCCTGGTGGAACTATCTGAGATCCTGGGGATAGCTGAGAGAACAGTAAGAGAGCTAACCATGAAAGGTGCTTTAAAGAGAGAAGACGTAGGTGTTTATAACCTTAAGGAGTCTATCCAAGGTTATCTTACATATAAGCTGGGGAATAGTGAGGAAAGTAAAAAGGAGATCCTTCTAAGAAAGAAAGCAGACAGGGAACTCAGAGAAATGGCCCTCCTGGAGAAAAAGGGAGAACTGGTTAAAAAGTCTGATGTTAAGGAATTTCTGGGAGGGATGCTCATAAGTTTTAAAGAGAGCCTTTTAGCTTTCCCCGATAAGCTGGCAAGTCAGAATGAACTGGATCCAAAGACAAGAGATGAGATTACTGGCAGTATGGATGAGTTATTAGAGGAGCTGGAAGCTTATGAGTATAGATAGTCTTTTTCCAAAAGAGCATACCTATAGCTTTATGAGGAGCTTGGTGAAGGAGTTTCTGGCTCCCCCTGAGGATATAACAATCTCACAGTGGGCTGATAGACATAGGATCATTCCACAGGGGCTGAGCTCAGAACCAGGAAGATGGAAAACATCGAGGACTCCCTACTTAAAGCCAATACTGGATTGTATTACAGACACCAATGTTAATTACTTGGTTATGATGACTTGTAATCAGGTAGGGAAGGGAGAGGTCATAAACAACTCCATAGGTTATTTTATCCACCAAAAACCTTCTCCTATGCTTATGGTACAGCCGACCTTTGAAGCAGCCGAGGATTATAGCAGGACTAAGCTATCTCCTATGTTTGAATCATGTAAGGTTCTAAAGGAAAAGTTAAGCGGAATTACTCAAAAGGTTAGAAAAAAGAGCTTTCCAGGAGGATTTCTTCAGATAGTAGGAGCTAATTCACCAGTAGGGCTAGCATCAAATACAGTTAAGGCAGCTTTTCTAGATGAGGTAGACAGATACCCCTTGGGAGCAGGTAAGGAAGGGGACCAGATAGAGCTTGCTATCAAAAGAACAGATACCTTTGCTCAGAGTCGGAAGATAATAATAACTTCTACTCCAGGTATGGAAGAGTCATCTAAGGTCTATCACTGGTATAAGCAGTCTTCCCAAGAAGTTTGGCACATATCTTGTCCAAGCTGTGGGGAATACACTCATCCGACAATAGAAGACTATGACTATGAGAACCTTATGATGGCTTGTAAAAAGTGTGGAGCTTTACATGGAGAGTATGAGTGGAAGGCTATGCAGAAAGGTGGCAAGTTTATTTCCCAAAATCCATCTGTAGTAAAAGTTAGGGGATTTCACTTCAATGTGTTTAGTTCTCCATGGGTGCCATGGGGAGATGTAGCATTTGAATATAAACAAGCACTAAAGGATCCTTTGAAGATGACCACATTTGTTAATACACGTCTAGGACTTCCCTGGAAGGGAGTTATGGCACTGGATAAGGCCTATAAAGATATCTATGAGAATAACAGGGTTGATTACGGAGCTGCCCTCCATGAGGACATCTTAGTTCTTACTGCGGGAATGGACGTGCAGAAAGGGTGGTTTGCAATTGAGGTTGTAGGCTGGGGAGTAGATGAGAAGAGTTATGGAGTGGAATATAAGGTCTTTAGAGGAAACCCTGATAACCCAGAAGCTTGGAAGCAGATAGATGAGTACCTGGAAAAGAAGTTTTATTATAAGGACGGATCCTATCTCAAGATCAAGATGACCTTTATAGATACGGGAGGACACTACACCCAGTCGACCTATGACTACCTTTATGGGAAGGAGCATAGAGGGATATATGGAATCAAGGGAGACAATACAAGTAGAAAGGGATACATCATAAGAAGCTCCATTGTTAATAAGACAAAGAATAAGCCGGTACTCCTGGTTAGGCTGGGAGTAAATGATCTTAAGGTTCTTCTCTTTGAAAGACTGGAAAAGGTAAAAGGGGAGTTTGGATACTGTTACTTCCCATCGGATCCGACAAGGGGCTACGACTCAGAGTACTTTAAAGGTCTCTATTCAGAGAGAAAGGTTATAACAGTTAACAGGTATGGATACAAACAGGTTAACTGGGAAAAGATAAGGAAGAGGAATGAACCGCTGGATGTAAGGAACTATGCTACTGCAGCACTGAAACAGCTCTCTCCTAATTTTGAAGACCTGAAGAGGGATAGAGGAAAGAAGAAAGTTAAGAAGATTACCATTTTTAAGAGATAAGGAGGGAGGCTGATGCATCCGGCAACAGGGATAACACTTAAAGAGGCTCAGGAGATGTATAGGAAGTATATGGATGCCGAGAGGAAGGTTCTCTCAAATCAAAGATACAAGATAGAGGACAGAGAGCTTGAAAGAGCTGACCTTAAGGATATCGTGGCAGGGAAGAAGGAATGGGAAAGAGTTTGTATTGATCTCAGTGGAGGTAATTCCAAAAGGACAGTTTCCATTATTCCAAGCAATCTATAGGAGGTGAGAATGGAAGTAAAAGGAAACCATGAAGGGATGGCCTCGCAAACAAGGGATCCCACACTCTATACAGAAGGAGGGGCCTCTACCACTAGTAAAGTAGTCAGATACTGGAATCCACAGCTAAAGATCCCAGATGAAGACATTATTCAGTCAAAGAAGAAGCTTATGGCCAGGTCCTTAGCTCTCTTTAAAAATAACTCTATTGCAGCTGCAGCTATAAAAAAGATAGTTGCCAATGTAGTTGGTCCAGGCCTGAAGGTTAAATCTACCATAGATGCAAAGCTACTTGGGGTAGATGAGGAACAGAAGGAGAAGCTTGAAAAGCAGATTGAAACTCTTTGGGAGATGTGGACCAAATCGACTCAATGCGATTACCGGAGAATGAGTAATTTCTCCGAGCTTCAGTCACAGTATGTTTATGCCTGGCTGATATTTGGAGAGGGACTAGCTATACTACCTTCAGATCAAAGGACGGGAGATATAGTTTCCCTAAAGATAGATCTGGTGGAGAATCACCGTCTTGAAGCTGAGACTAGCAATAATTTTCTTAAAAATATAGTAAATGGTGTCGAGTTGGATAACCATGGAAGGATAGCAGCATACCACTTTTCCACAGCTTTAAAGAGCCAAAGAAAAACTTATTCAAGAATAGGTGCTTATGATGCTCTGGGTAGGAAAAACGTACTGTGCCTATTTACCAAGGAAAGAGTAGGACAGCGTGTGGGTCTTCCAGTTCTCACTCCAGTTATAACCGACTTAAAAAGAGTGGGACAATGGCAGAAAGCAGAAATTGATGCTGCAGTAACTACAGCCCTTCATCCGATCTTTATAAAGAGAGATATTAACAGCACCGTTTCAGTAACTGGAAGAGATGAAGAGGAAAAGACGGTAGTTGAAAACGGTGAGGTCAGAAAGGTAGTTACGAAAAAAGTGGAGGGGGGATCCATTACCGAGCTCTCTCCAGGAGAAAGTGTAGAGGTGGTAGAGGGAGGGAGGAATGCCATTGCATACGATACCTTCTTAATAACAACCTGTAAAACCATAGGGGCAGCCTTAGAGCTACCATATGAAGTCCTGCTAACTGCTTTTAGTAGTAACTACTCAGCCTCAAGAGCAGCAATATTAGAAGCCTGGAAGATGTATTTACAGAGAAGAGCCAGGGTAAAAGAATCGTTTTGTGAGCCAATCTATGAACAATTTATAGATGAGATAGTGGCAAGGGGATATATTGATATCCCTGGGTACTTTCAGAATCCTTTAGTAAAAAAAGCGGTTTTAAGAGCTGAATGGTACGGGCCTATCCAGGGAAGTATCGATCCTAAGAAGGAAGCTGAAGCAGATGCAATTAACCTTGGAAATGGCACCAAATCAAGGGCAAGAATTGCTAGAGAAAATGGTACTGACTGGGATCAGACTGTTGAGCAGCTGGCATACGAGGAAAGAGTAATGAGAGAAAAAGGAGTTTCTAAGACAAAGGTAACTGTTGGAGGTGATTCAGGTGGAGAAGAATAGAGTAGAGCTATTAATTTATGGTCCTATCTTTGATAGTGAAAGTAATCCAAATAGTTCTAGAAGAATAGCTGAATTTCTTATGGAGCATAGTGATGCTGAAGAAATAGCTGTAAGAATAAATTCTCCAGGAGGAAGTGCTTATTCTGGGATTGCAATACACAATGCTTTAAAAAATCATAAAGCCAGGATAATAGCTTATATAGATGGTATGGCAGCCAGTGCAGCCAGTTTGATACCTATGGGAGCAGATGAAGTTCATATAAACAGTTGTGCTCAGATGATGATTCATAATCCTTCAAATCTAATATGGGGGGATGAGCATGCTATGAGAAAAGAGGCAGATAACCTGGCCAAGCTTAAGGAAAGTGTTATGAATGCCTATCTCACAAAAGTAAAGATCTCAAAGGAAGAGTTGATCAAGGTTTTAAATGAAGAAACCACATATACAGCGGAAGAAGCACTTCAGTGTGGTCTGGCTACTCATATAGTAGAGGAAGTAGTCAGAGAAGGAGTTGTAATGTATTCGGGACCTCTGAACTCTGAAAATTTTGAAGAGTATATGGAGACCTTTCAGCACACCATTAAGATGGAGTTGCCATCAATTAAAAAGGAGACAGATATTATGACAATGACAAGGGAACAGCTAAAGAGTGATAACCCAGCACTGTATAGCGAAATAATAGAAGAAGGCAAGAAGGAGGAGAGAGCAAGATTACAGGCTTTAGATACCATCAATGTTCCTGGAAGTGAAGAACTTGTAAGAAAGGCCAAGTATGAAACTATGGAAAGTAAGGCTGAGGTTTGCCTTGCAATAGTAGATCAAGGTTTGCCGGTAACACCTACGGAACCAGGAACTCCATCACTTCATACTCATTCAGTAGATCCAGTGACACTAGTAACCTCTGGTAAAGTTGCTCTTCCGGGAGAGGAAACTCCACCTCCTTCAGTGGAAGAATCGGAATTTGAAGCTCAGTTAAAAGCCGGTGACAGGTTAGCGGAACTATATAACAGGGGAGGTAAGTAAAGTGAAGACGATAATTAATCCAGACGGGCTGATTTGGGGGATACAGGTCTACCCACTGACCCAGGAAATAACCTTAGCTCCAGGGACATACAAGAGGGGAGATGCCCTTGGAGTGGTTAATGGGAAGCATGGTCTTATAGGAGAAATAGGATTTGATGCCACGACTTTTAATGCTGTTCTTTGTGCAGATATGACTGCAGTGGAAGATGTCCCTGTGATGGCTTATGTTAATGGCCAATTCCAAGGAAGCAAGATGAGAGTTAAAGAGGGCTTTGATATAGAGACCTTAAAGCCAGAAGCAAGAAAATTACAAATATTTATTAAATAGGAGGAGTTAATGAAAGCATATGCACTAGTCACACTTATAGCAGCTTTAGCACAGATGAAACTTCCAAAGACATTTATGTATAAGTTTGCAGTAGGGGAGGAGAAGGTACACCCTACGGAAAAATTTGAGATTCACACCAAGAAAGCTAACAGAAGAATGGCTCCCTTTGTAGGAGAGTATTCAGATGGTGTATTCATTGAGAAAACGGGCTTTGCAGTTGAAGAGTTTGAACCGCCTATTATAAAACCATATATGCTAGCAAGTGCAGATAGGCTCCTTCAAAGGCAGTTTGGTCAAACTATCTATGGCAACTCAATATCTACAGATGACAGGAAGCTTATAAAAGTAGGGGAAGAGCTGGAAGAGTTAGATGACATGATAGTGAGAAGAGAGGCATGGATGATCATGAAGCTTCTTACAGAAGGAATTATCCCTGTAATAGGCGAGGGCGTTAACAGAGCTATAACTTATGGAGATGCCAATATAGAGAAGTTAATGGGAGATGCAAAATGGTCAAGTGAACTCAGCGATCCTATGGCACTTCTTTTAGAAAAGATACAGGAGGTAGGTAAGGAGACTGGAAACGGAATAGATACCCTCATCATGAGTCACGATGCCTACGAGGTTTTTGAAAAGCATAAGATAGTTGATAACTACCTTAAGCATACCAATGCTGCACTGGTTCAGCTGGATCCAAAAGAAGTTCCAGATGGCGGGAAGTATATGGGATATATTCCTAAGCTGGGAGTATCGATCTATACCTTCAGTGAGTGGTATTACAATGAGTCTACTAAGACAGAGGAACCGTTACTGCCGGCTGGAGCAGTTGTCGGGTTAAAGAAAGGGTTTATCAAGATGAACTATGGAGCTATAACCCAGATCCCAGATGGAGAAGAGGAAGAGCAATTGTTTGTAGAGAAGAGAGTTCCCCATACATGGGTGAAGCCAGGAAGTAATAAAAGGCATGTACAGCTGCAGTCTAAGCCACTGCCTGTACCTAATGATGCAAGAGGTTGGTTTACCATTACAGTAATTTAATTTATCCACAGTGCAGTTAAGTTTAAAAAGGAGAAGACTGATGAAATATAGAGTGCTTTGTGATTTTAGAGTAGGGGATGAAAAGTATAAAAAGGGTAAGGTCTATGAGATAGAAGAGGCTCAGGTTGGGGAGCTACTGGAATCAAAACTTATTACTGAGTATAAGGATGAGGATGTAGTGTTTAAGGAAGCAGCTATATTGGAAAACCTTAGAGCAGAGAAGATAGTTGATGCCCAAACTATTAAAGCTCAGCAGGAGGAGATTGAAAAACTTAAAACTGAGAAAGCTGCTGCTCCTTCAGAGGAAGTGGTTAAGGTTATGGAGTATCTCCTTCAGGTTGAGAACCTGGAAAAAATGGAAACCTCTCTCATAGAGGGAATAGGTGACACATTAGGTCTTGAAGTGACAGGAGGAAATAAGAAGGAAAAGGCACAGTCCCTCTTTGATCAGGTGACAAAGTAATGGGACTTAAAGAAGACCTCATAACGGATCTAGATGATGTTTTCTTCAACACAGATGAGTTTGCTGAGGTTGTTGATATAGATGGAGTGGAAGTAGAGGCTATCATCAGCAATAGCCTAAGGAAGGATAGTAAGAAGTACCAGAAGTTCATGGAAAATAACTATTCTGCAGAGGAAAAAACATACACGATAAAGTCTTCAGATTTTGAAGCTCTAAATGAGTATGATCCTGGAGATAGAATTGTTATCGATGACGAGTTATATAGAGTCTATAAAATAACCAAGGATGCTGGTGTGACTCATATAGAGGTAAAGATCTATGATTAATGTAGATGCCCAGGCACTGGAGAAGCTGAAAAAGGAATTAGAAGGTATTACAGATGGTCTTGAAACTGTAGTGGCAAATGCTATCAACGTTGTTACCACAGAAACTAAAAGAGAGGCCATAAAACAAATAACGGAGAAATTTTATATTGATAAGGATCCCTTGGGAAAAGGGATCCATGTAAGAAGGGCTCATCCAAGTAAGCGTAGTTATGCAGCAATACAGAATAACAGGAAAAGAGATCGTTTTACACTGGCGAGATTTAAAGTTGAACAACCTTCAAGGGGGCCTATTAGGGTAGCTCAGAACAGAAGCGGAGGTCTGAAGGAACTTAAAAGAGGATTTGTACAGAATGGGCAGATTTGGAGAAGAAGAGGGAAGGCAGCCTATCCTATAGACATGCAACGGGGGTATTCAATAGGTGGGATGCTTGAAAGTGAAGATATTTTTAGGGATCTTGAAGAAACAGCATTGGAGAAGCTAGATGGCCAGCTAGACATAGAAGTTGATAAGTTTTTCGATAAAAAAGGAGAATAGATGTCAATAAGAAACCTGGAGCAAGAAATTAAAAGAAGAGTTATATCGGTAGTTGAAGATACCCAGCTTGTAGATATAAAAGGAAAAAGAGTAGTTCCCATAGTTGAAACAGGAGTTCTTCCGGGAGATATTGTAAAGGGGAAACCCTATGTGCTTATTCAGACAACAGATATCACAGATGGAGATCTGGAAAGTGAAGTAGATGTACTGATGGTCTATGGAACTGTAGGGCTAGGGAAACAAGATAGAGTAGATAAGGAAAAATCGGATTATGTTCATGCAACTGGTCATTGGGATATTATCTCCTTAATAGACAAGATAAGAGCTGATTTTCTAAAAGATACCAATTTTGAGTTTGGAGTATTGGAAAGAAAGATGAAACATGAGGTATTTGGTCAGATTGAAGATATCAATTACCTTGGAGAATCAAAGCTGAAGTTTAAAATAAGCACCATTGCTCCTGAGGGAGAATATTTGTAAGGAGGTAGAGGTGGTAGAGGCTAAAAAGAAACCAGAGAAAAAAGAAAAGAAGTTCCAGCGGAAGAAGAAAGGCTCGATCTTCTATATGGGACCAACCATTAAGAGGGGGATCCTGGAGAAGGGGGCGGTATATAGAGGGGAACTTCCCAAGGAAGTAGAGGAAATTAAAAAAGAAAAACCTATACTGAGTCCTCTCTTTGTTGATAAGAAGGGGTATGTAGAGGCATGTAGGGAACTGAGAGATCTTGGATCCAGGTTGAGTGCTCTGTATAAGAGAGCAGAGGGAGGTAAGTAATGGGAAGTATTAACCATGGTGTAAGAACCGGAGAAAAGCCTACCTCCATAGCAGGGATTATTCAGAGTGGTAATACTGCAGTAATCATTGGAACTGCCCCTGTAAATACTGCTCCTGATCCTAAGGTGAATACTCCTGTAATCTGCTATACAGAGAAAGAGGCTCTGGAAGCTTTCGGATGGAGTGATAACTGGAAGGAATACACTCTATGTGAAGCTATAGATGTTTTCTTTAGGCTTTTTAAAGTGGGGCCTATAGTGATGATCAATGTCCTTGATCCCAAAGTTCATAAAATTTCTGTAACGGATGCAGCTATAACTTTTACCAAGGGAGTAGCTAAAGTTGAAGATAAAGGGGTCTTATTGGACACCTTAGAGATTACAGGCAAAGTGCAAGGGACAGATTATACAGCTGAATTTAATGAGGATGGAAGTGTAAATCTTATAGCTATAACTATTGCAGATGGAGATCTGACAGTAAGTTATGAGAAATTAGATCCTTCAGCAGTGGACGATGAAGACATCATAGGAGGAGTTGATCCTACCACTTTAAAGAATGAGGGACTTGCTCTTATTCCTAATGTATTTACTAAGTATAACAGAGTGCCTAACATAGGGCTTGCCCCGGGGTGGACACACATACCTGCAGTTGCTCAATCTCTGGTATCTAGTATGAAGGACATCAATGAGGTTTTTAATGGAATAGCTCTCACAGATATTGATACTGAAACTATAGATGCCTATAGCAAGGTCCCAGAGTGGAAGAATGAGAATAGCTATGTCCATGAGAATCAGTATAACTTTTGGCCAAGAGCTAATCTAGGAGATAAGGTCTATCATATATCCACTTTAGTAGCAGCTTCCATGTATATCATAGACCAGAATAATGAAGATATCCCCTTTGAGTCTCCTTCGAATAAGTTACTCATGACTACGGGAATATGTCTTTCAGATGGAACAGAGGTTGAGCTTAATTTAGGGCAGGCCAATTACTTAAATGACAATGGAATAGCTACTTCAATTAACTTCAACAATGGCTGGAGGCTCTGGGGGAACAGAACAGGATGCTATCCAAGCAATACAGATGTTAAGGACAATACGATTACCAATAAGAGAATGTTTATCTGGGATAACAATAACTTTACTTTAACCTACTGGCTTGATGTAGATAAGCCGGCAACACCGAAGCTCATGGATAAGATAGTGGATTCATATAATGACTACTACAATGGGCTTGTAACTAAGCAAGCGATTTTGGGAGGGAGAATAGAGTTTAATCAAAGCGAGAACCCTACTACCAGCCTTATAGATGGAAAGTATTACTTCAAAAGGTATATGGGACCTGTAGGAGTTGCAGAGCTTATAGAATCTGATCTTGAGTATGATACGGAATATCTGAAGACACTATTTGGAGGTGGTAATTAATGCTAGGAGGAATTCCTACTTCCCTGCAGGGGTTTAGTATATATCTGGATGCAATAAGAGACTTGGGAGTGGTAGACATTGAGCTGCCTAATATCCAGTTTATGACAGATACCTTAAGCGGATCTGGAATAGCAGGAGAGATTGAGTTTCCAGTTCCAGGATTAACCCAGGCAATGCAGATGAAGTTAAAAAAAAGAGCTGTGAACCAGCAATTTTCTACATTATTAGCACCTAGAATTCATAACCTGACTTTCAGAGGAAAAGTAGTTATGGCAGATCCGAGTCAGCCATATAGAAAGATGAAGAATAGGAATATAAGGATAGTTGCCAATGTGGCTCCTAAAGCCAAGAACTTGGGTAAGGGAGAGGTTGCAAAATCTATGGAAGTGGAATCAGAGTTCGAGTTGTTAAGCATCAGGGTATTTGTAGATGAAATACCCACTCTGCATATAGATAAACTTAACAATAAGTTTGTAGTGGATGGGATTAATTATCTAGAAGATGACGATTTCTTGTAGAAATAAAAAAAGCCCTCAAAAAATGGGGCTGGGCTCCTGGCTAAAGGTAAGGAGCCCATCTGAACACAGTCTGTACATGGTTTACATCTGTGTTGATAAAATAATACTACAACTGTAGCAAAAAATCAATACTGAAGTTTGTTTTTTTTGAAAAAGTTTAAGGTATATCATTTAATCGTTATAAGGCTGACAATAAAAACAAAAAAGGAAGAGACTCCTATCTTATGACAGGAGTCCACGGTTAAATATATCAAGAGGTTCAAACACTACAATAAAACAATACTACAACAGTACTAAAAAAACAAGATAAAATTGAAAGTTTTATTTGAAAAGGAGAGAAGAATATGAAAGAAAAAGAAAGAGAACCGGAGAAGAAAGTAGAAGTAGCCGGTAATACTATCATTGTAGAGCTTTCTAAAAAAGTTACTTTTAATGATCTTGAAGTTGAGAAAGTTGAGCTGGATTTTGGATCCTTAACTGGAGCAGATATCTGTGAGGCAGAAACCAACTTCAGAGATAGATTTTTTCAGCCTATTCCAGATGCGAATTACTCCATTGCATATCAGGCTTCAGTGGCAGCAAAGGCAGCTAAGCTACCCTATGAACTAATCCTAAAATTAAATCATAAGGAATTTTCAGCAGTAACAGGAGCAGCTAAGGGTTTCTTACTTGGGTAGACCTCGACTCTGAGAAAAAGATTCAGAAACTGAGGGAAGCCATCCTCACAGCAGGGATGGTTAGTAGGAGTGGAGCTGAGTTCTTCTATCGAATGAGACTGAAAGAATTAGTAAGTTGGTTGGAGGCGATACCTAGTGAGTAACAGGAACTTTATAATGAAGATTGGGGGGGTGGTGGATCCCTCTTTATCTAAAAGTTTTAATAAGTCCTCCAATGAACTAAAGAAGCTTAGCGATGAAATGCATAAGCTAAAAAGTACAAGCAGGCATATTTCAAAGTTAAAGCAATCTGAAGCTAAACTGGAGGAACAATTCGCCAAGGGGAGAGAGGAGTATAAGAGACAGCAAAGAGAACTTTATGAGACTAGCAAGAAGGTTGGGGCTCTTCAAAAATCACTTAACAAGACTAAGAAACCTACAAAGGCCATGATTAATGAGTTTAAGAGAGCTAAGAAGGCAGAGGACCGTCTGAAAATAAGTACTGAGAAGCAAAGGAAAGCTCTGGTTGATGGCATGAGGCAGATGAAGGAAGCCAGGAGTGAGACTAAGAAGTATTCTCAAAGTCAGGAAGAGCTTGCCAGGTCTATGAAGAAGGTAGAGGCTAGTCAGAAGAAGCTTAAAGCATATGAGGGACTGAAGAAATCTGTTTCTGATAATGCAGGAGGTACCTTTACCAGATCAGCAGGAGAAGCTGCAGTCTTAGGAGTCGCAGTTAAGTTTGCAATAGATGATGAAGAGGCTTTTGCAGATGTAAGGAAAACTACAGGACTAACAGGTAAGGAAGCAGAGAAGTTTCAGAAGGAACTTAAAAGAGCAACTAAGGATATTCCTAAGTTCAATGCTGAGATATACGAGATTGCTGCAGCTGCAGGACAGGCAGGAATAAATCTAAAGGAGATCCCTAAGTTTGCTGCAGACACAGCTAAAGTATCGGTAGCTTTTGATATGGAAGCTGGAGATGCTGGTGATACATTGGCTACCTGGAGAGAGGCATTTAAAATGAGTCAGAAAGAAGTAATGGTTCTGGCAGATCAGATGAACCTTATAGGAGATAGCATTAAGGTAAAACCGGCTCAGGTTGCAGAAATGACTACTACAGTAGGATCTCTTGGTAGACTTGCTAACTTTACAGAAGCTCAAACAGCCGCACTGGGAGGAACCCTGGTTGCATTGGGGATAAAAGACTCTAGTACTGCCTCTACAGCCATAAGAAAGCTTTACGGGACTCTGGCATCAGGAGAAGCAGCGACCAGTAGCGTATCTAGTGCATTTCAGAAGATGGGCTTAGATGCTATTCAGGTGGCTCAGGATCTTCAGAAGGATTCTGAAGGGACACTGATGAAGGTGTTCGAAGGACTTAATAAGTTAGATAAAGCTGAGCAGTTATCTGTAACTAAACAGCTATTTGGCGAGGAAGCAATGAACAGTATGGGAATGCTTATAAGTAACACTGAGTTTCTACAGCAGAATTTTAAGCTTGTAGGGGATGTCAGCAAGTATTCAGGAAGTGTCATAGCTGAATACAATAATAAGCTGGATACAACTGCTACAGATCTGAAGCTGGCAATGAAAGCTACTGCAGGTATGGCAGCTGCAACTACAAGATTCTTTCTTCCTCCAATTAGGAGTGCAGCTGGCATGATGGGAGAGTTTAGCAGCGGAATAAGTGAATTTACAGAAAAGTACCCGGAAGTTTCAAAGGTGCTTTCATATGGTGCTGCAGGTTTTATAGGTTTGAAGTTAAGCACAAGTGGAGCTGTGATGGGATTGAAGATGCTGGGAAACACTAAAAAGGATCTCATCTTCCTAAAGGATACAGCTATGCTCATAAAAGGCTGGAAGCAATGGGGACCTATATTAGGAGGTCTAAAGACAGTGATAACCACACTGGGAGCTGTAGGAAAAACAGCTCTGTTTAATCCATGGGTATTAGGAATAGGAGCAGTAGTTGCAGGAGGTTATCTGGCATATAAAAACTGGGACAAGATTAAAGAGGGATTTAAGGCAACAGGAGCATATTTAAAACAGGGAATCCCATTAGTGAAGGAGGCTTTTCTCCACATGGTTCCTGGTTATGCAATATACAAGAATTGGCATCTTATAAAGAAGGGTTTCAAGAATATCTATGACTATATAAGTGGTGGGATACTGAAGCTGAGTGATCTTTGGAAAAAATTCAATGTGCCGGGAAGAGCCTTTAAATGGGCCAAGGAAAAATATAAAAAGTACACCGGTGAAGGTGTGCCGGCATATGAAAGAGGTGGAGTAGTAACCAGTCCGCACCTGGCTATAGTGGGTGATTCTAAAGAATCAATAATACCCCATGACGGCAGCAGAAGGTCTAGATCTCTCTGGTATGATGCTGGAAATAGAATGGGAATGTTTGTAGGAAAAGGGATCCCCGACTTAGCTTCAAAGATTCAAGAAACTAAAGTAAATCAAAAAGTTAACAACAAAATAGATGTCCATATCTCAATAAGTCCTATAATTGATAAATATAAAATATTTTCTTTAAAAGAAATAGAAAAAGAAACAGCAAACTTAGGAAAACTCATAGGAGATGAAATAGAAAAAAAATTAGAAGAAATTGAAAGATCAAAAAGGAGGTTGAGTTTTGAATAGAGAAGTGGATATCTACAAAACTATTCAAGGAGATATGTGGGACAGTATCAGTCATAAAGTATACGGGGAGGATAAGTATTCAAAAGAATTAATAAAAGCAAATCCGAAATATATGAATATAGCGATCTTCAGTAGTGATATGGAATTGATCTGTCCTGACATACCTAAGGAGAAAAACTCAACCCTTCCTCCCTGGAGGCAATAATGAAAGTTAGAAGGAGCTATGTAAGGATAATTTATGAGGGAAGAGATATTACAGGAGAAATAACACCATATTTAAAAAGTGCCTCCTATACAGATAACCTAGACAAAGGAGATTCTGCAAGCTTTACTCTTTTGGGGGATAAATGGATCAATCAGTGGCCAATACTTAAAGGAGATAAATTCCAGATGGAGATAGTAGTTACCAACTGGCTCCAGGAAGGAGACGACAGATCTCTTAATTGCGGGACTTTTACTGTAGATGATATTTCCTTTAGTGGGGCTCCAGATCTAATGACAGTGTCTGGAACCTCGATGGACATCTCTAAAGGCTTAAAGGATGTAAAGAGAGATGGAACTTGGGAAAATATATCTCTTAGAGAGGTAGCCCAGGAGATAGCCAAAAAGAATTCTATGAGGCTATTCTATGGTTATGAGAAAGACATTCTTTATGACAAGATAGATCAGATAAAGGAGAGTGATTCCCATCTATTATACCGGATAGCTCGAGAACAGGGGCTTAAAATGAAGATTACAGATTCCCAAATAATTATTTTTGATGAGGAGAAGTATGAGAGTTTAGAAAGCATTATCTCATTCAATAAATCATCACTTATAAAATATAACCTTCAATGTGATGACCTAGATGTCTATGATACCTGTGAGATTACATATTACGACCCTGACTTGGGGGAGCAGCTTAAAGGAAGGTTTGAAGCCCCGGCAAGTCGTCTATATAAAGCCAAAACAGGAAAAGTACTATATAAGAATATGGACACAGGGGTTACCGGGAGAACAAAGGAGGAAAAGGAGAAGTTTCTCGATGAAAGGGCTAAGAAGCTCCTTAGGAGCAGCAATAGAAACGAGACCAAGGTCAGCATAAGCAATATGGGAGATGTTGGGTATGCTCCAGGGCTTACTATGTCACTGAATGGGTTTGGGATATATAGCGGGACATACCTTATTGAGTCTGTAACGCATAGCCTGGATAAAGGTTATATCTGCAGCATATCAGGTAAAAGGAGGCTGGCATTCTGATGGAGTTCAGGTTTATGAGGAGTGGAAAGATATCCTCTATTAATTATAAAAGATGCAGTGCCAGAGTTGAGTATGATGATGCTCCAGGGGTAATTTCTAAAGAGCTGAAGATTTTGTCCACCAACAGTAATAAGAGCAAGGGATACTCGATGCCTAGCATAGGTGAGGATGTAGTGTGTATCTTTTTCCCTCATGCCCCCAGTGTAGGATTTATTGTAGGAGCCTACTACTCAGGGAAGAACCTGCCAGCTGATACGGGAAAGATAAAATATATCTTCTTTCCAGATGGAACCAGGCTTAAATACGACCTGGAAGCAAGCCTCTTAGAAATTGATTGTGTGGGGGATATAGACATCTCGGGTGGCAAGGTGGTCAATATCCAGGCAAGAGAGGTAAATATTGTCGCTGAATCCTTTAATGTGTCTGCAGATGAGAGTAACTTCGATCATGACATCAATTGTGCTGATGTGGTAACAGATAAAGGTTCTCATAATGCTCATACCCATGTAGATGCAGAGGACAGGCCTACCACCCCGCCAGTATAAGGAGGAAAGCTATGATAGGAATACTGGGAGAGATCCCCTTCTCTGTAACTTTTGATGGAAACAACATCAAAGCCCTGAACTTTACCAATCTTAAGAGAAGTGGTGGAGCTAACTATGAGCAGCATAAAAGAAGAGGACTAAAACCGGTATTGGAGCTTATAGACCTCTCTCTGGAAAGTTTAAAACTGGATATCTCCCTAAGAAGTGACCTTGGACAAAAGCCTAAGGTGCTTCTAGGCATTCTTATTGCCTATTCAGAAGCCGGTAAGGTCCTGGATTTTGTACTTGGCCAAGAACTCTTGGGAAAGTTTGTTATAGACTCCTATGATGCCGGTTATGAGTACATAACAAATAACGGAAAGATAAGGAAGATTGATGTCGGTTTGTCTCTTAAGGAGTATATAGATGAAGTAGAAAGCACTATTGAAGTAGTCAGTACTCCAAAGAAGAAAACAGAAAAGAAGATTGTCCATGAGGACTATAACCAAGGAGCAATAATCCCATGATATATATTTTGGAAGCAAGGAAGAAGATTGATCTGAAAGCTAAAGGTATAGAAAGAATCCTTCATAATGGTTGTAACCTACTCTCAGTTATCCAGGGAGAGGTTGTCCTGGGAAGAGCTATAGGAATAGATGGGAGTATTGTAGACACCCCTATAAATAGAGCAGAAGGGCTTATGAAGATCAAGGAGCAGTTTGAGAAGTATGAACCCAGGCTTAAGGTGGAGAAGGTGACATATACTCTAGATCATCAGAGAGGAATCTTAAGACCAAAGGTGGAGGTGACAGTAGTTTGAGTAGTATAGATATTCATAAGGAGACAGCTGAAGATATAACAGCTAGAATGGTAAACAGATTTGAGGGATACAGTAAAGAGTCCTTAGGATTAGCTGATGAAAGACGTTGGATCTTTCAGACAGTAGCCTACGCCCTATTTGTAAGGAATGAAACTACAAATGAAGGGTTTAAGATGAACTTTGTGAGATACACCAAGGGAGAGTATGCAGATGAGATAGGAACATTTACCGATACAGAGAGGCTGCCGGCACACAGAGCCAGTGTAGTTTTAAGGTTTGAAATAGAGGAACCTAAGGAACATCTCATTGCAGTTAGTCCGATAAGGGTAACTCCTGGGAATGATGTATATTTTTTAACAGAATACTTTGAATTTAAGCCGGGAGAAATATCTAAGGACGTCATTGCCTTTTGTACTGAAGCTGGAGTAGTAGGGAATGGGTTCCTACCTGGTGAAATAAACAAGATAGTAGATCCGTTTCCATTCTATAAGGCTGTGAGAAACCTTGAGACTTCCCAGGGAGGAGCAGAGGTAGAATCAGACAACAGCCTAAAGAAAAGAATAATGGAGGCTCCTAGTAAGTTCTCAACTGCAGGTCCTGGAGACGGTTATAAGTATTGGGCCAAGACAGCTAACCAGGATATTATCGATGTGGATGCTGCCAAAACAACTCCAGGCACTGTGAGGGTGACTCCTCTTATGAAGGGAGGAGAGCTTCCCTCAGACAGTGTACTAGCTGATGTAATGTCTACATGCAGCGACAGCAAGAGAAGGCCGCTTACAGACAACCTGGAGGTAAATAAGCCTACACAGATCCCCTATGAGATAGATTTTACCTACTACATCTCCCGGAGCAATATAGGGCTTGTTAATGAGATTCAGAACAAGGTTCTGCAAGCTGTTGATGAGTATGTTCTTTGGCAAAAGGGAGCTCTTAAAAGGGATATTAACCCAACTGAGCTAAGTTACCTTGTGAGAAATGCCGGTGCTAAGAGACTTGAGATAAGAAAGCCCCTATTTACTCCTGTAAACATCTTTGAAGTGGCAAAAGAAACAAGTGTTAATCCAATATATGGAGGTATAGAGGATGACTAAGATCGATAACCTGGATATTCTTAAATTGCTTCCATATTTTATGCAGGAGGATGAGGAGGTTCGCCTAATTATGAAGGTTATCCAGGAGGAGCTGGATCTGATTAACGCAAGAGAAAGGAACCTCTTTGTCTATGGAGACTTTCAAAGCCTTAATGAAGCTGTATTGGATGAATTGGCCTATCAGTGGAGAACTGAAGGGTATGAGCAGACATTACCTAAGAGTGTAAAGGCTAAGCTAGTAGAGACATCCTATATAGTTAGGAAGACTAAGGGGACCAGCTATGCTGTGGAGAAGACAGTTCAAGATATCCACGGGGATTTTGAGCTTCTAGAGTGGTGGCAGTCGAATATGGAGCCATATCACTTTAAGATAGTAGGAGCTAGCTCTCCTCCTGGAAATAAACTGACTGAGATCTACAAAGCTATAGAGATAACTAAGAATGAGAGGAGCCATCTGGAAGGAATTATAGTAAGTAATCAGTGGGAAGGAACTAATTACCATGGTATTACTACTCATCTTTCTCTTTTTGAGAAGATTCCATTCAGTTCAGAGGTTATATCAGAAGCAGAGAAATATATAGGAGGGTTAAATGGCTAAATATACAGGGAATACCCTTACCAACTTGGGAAAAGACCTCCTGGCAAGGGCTGTTATAGGTGGAGAGGCTTTTACTTTCACCAAAGTAGAGCTGGGAAAGGGAGTTCCCGGTGGTGACTATGAAGAGCTTACAGGCTTAATAGAGCCATTCAAGGTGCTTGCCATAACAAGTACCGCGAAACTTGTGGGAGGCAGCTACAGGGTAAGGACAGCCTTTAGTAACAGCGGGATAATGGAAGACACTTACTTGAGGGAAATAGGGGTCTTTGCCAGGGGAGAAGATGGAATAGAGATACTCTACTCTTACTGTTACACAGATACCCCGGATCTGATACCGGCTGAAGGGGGAGGTGTTCTTGAGAGGGTGGAAGACGTAATAACCTATATTTCCAATGCTGCCAATGTTAATGCTGTGATAGATCAGAGTAAGGTCTATGCCACTATAAAGGACCTTACAGAGGGACTAGCTGAGAAGGAAGATAAATTTGATAAGAATAGTGGGTTCAACCTAGATAAAACAGATAGCGCAGAGACAGACAGCTCTATACTTGTAGCAACTGCTAAGGCAGTTAAGAAAGCCTGGGATAAAGCTAAAGAAGCAATTGGATTTACAGATACCAACAAGGCAGCAATCTTAAATAATACAGAACAAATAGATAGCCTACAACCGTTTTGTAAAATATTAGAATTCACAAGGTTTGAGGA
Organism: Propionigenium maris DSM 9537; assembly: GCF_027925155.1. Taxonomy (GTDB): domain Bacteria; phylum Fusobacteriota; class Fusobacteriia; order Fusobacteriales; family Fusobacteriaceae; genus Propionigenium; species Propionigenium maris. Next base: position 271,277 of record NZ_BSDY01000001.1, read on the forward strand.
GTTAGGGCTAAATCCTCCAGTTACAACGAAGCAAATAATAGACATCCTACCTGACAAATCTAGGCTAGTTTTAGCTGCTAATATTGACGCTATAACTGATGCTCCTGTAAATGGTGGAACATTAATTATTGAAAGACTTAGTAATTTAAGAATTACGGTTGAGTACACTGGAAATCATAATGGAGTTGTATCAAATAAGTTTATCGGTGGTTGTTACAATGATATATGGTACGGTTGGAAGCAGTTGGATTATCTGTAATATCTAAGTTTGTTCTGCTAGTTTAAAGGGAGGTGAGCAATGAAATATAACTTGTTTGAAAGAAAGATAGCGACTTCTTGGGAAGAGGCGGAGAAAAAGCTTTTAAAAAGTACTGATCTTGATGGAGAAAGAATAGATGAAGACTATAAAAAAGCTTTCCCTTATGACTATAACCCTGAGATTCACTTTATTTACAAGGGAGAATTAACTGGACCTTACAGAATAGAAAAGGACTTTTCCCTATATTTTTATAATGACAGAGAGCAGGTTGAGTTGAGATATAGGTTTCTAGGAGAAGGAGAGATACTTGAAGGAGATAACATAAAGCAAGTTCCTTCTCCAAGTCCATTTCATAACTGGAATGGAGAGGAGTGGGTATATGATATTGAACTTGAAAGAAAATATTTAAATGGTAAAATTCAAATAACAGAAAGAGAGATGGAGGTAACACAAGCTCAAATAACTTCAAGAAAATCACTAGGGATGTATATTGCTTCGCTGGAGGCCAAAGTTAGCGAACTCTTAAAGAGACACTCTGATCTTTGCTATGAGCTTTCTGAAACATATAAGGGGGAGTAGATGGTATCTATAATTGAATTACTGCTTAAGGATCCAGTACAAGGGCTTATAGCAGTGTTATTTATTCTTTTCTTCTATCTCTGGAGGGAGCAGGGGAAGATTAAAGCAGAAATCTCCAGTGTTGAAAGGTTTCTTGACAAGAAAAAGCTAGATAAGGAGGATTTTGGGAACTATCAGTCTGGCCATTCAAAGGAACACAAGGATATTAAGGAGTATTTAAAGCTAGCCATAGAGCTGTTAAAGGAGAGGTTAAAATGAATAGGTTAGGTAGTAGAAGTAATAAGAGTATAAAGAATATAGATCCTAAGCTTGCAGTTATCATAGGGGCTGCTTTAGCTGAAGGAAATGTAGATTTTACAATTACCTCTGGATTTAGAACTAAGCAAGAGCAGCAAACTCTTTATGCACAAGGTAGAACTAAAGCTGGAAAGAGAGTGACTAATTGTGATGGGGTAAAGAAGAAATCATATCACCAGACAGGAAAAGCAATAGACTTTATTCCATATCCTTTTGACAATGATTGGAATGATACAGAGCAATTCAGACAGGTAGGAGAGGAACTTCTTAGAGTAGGTCAGCTGTTGGGGTATAACTGTAGCTATGGAGGGCATTGGAAATTGTTTGAGGATTGGCCACATTTTCAGATTAATGATTAGGAGAGTGATAGCGTGTTTGATTTCGTAAAAGAGAATTTAAATTTAATTTTACCTCTGGCTACATTTTTAGCAGGATGGATTTTACCTGTACCATTATTCCTCAAACTAGGTGAGAGTGTTTCTGAGAGTATTCCACCTGCATTGGCTAAGATTCTATCGGATAGACTTAAAGCCTTTGAGAGAGGGCTAATGATGGCTGATTTTAGAGGGGATACTAATCTAGTTGATAATGATACTGTCAAGAATGAGTTGAAGAAGGTAAAGCTAGATCTGGGTTTGAAGGAATAGGGATAAAGAATAAATATTGGTCCTTATATATGAATCCTCTTAAGAGGAAGACAGAGCTGATTAAGTTACGATTTAATATAAAATTTTAAAAGCCAAGGATTTCAACCCTTGGCTTTTAAAATCTATAAAGAACCAAATAAAAATCGACCGATTAATAAAAAACACTTTATAAAACTAGTTTCTGGAACAAAATATCTAGACATGAATAGTGGAAAATGCTAGGATTATGTTGCTTAAAAAAACTCTCTATGAAGAATGAAGTGATTGATATGTCTGCTGCTATAATTCCGGGGGTAACTCTTGGTTTATTTATTGCTTGGATATTTTTTAGAATAAATGATGGCAAAAAAATTGACTGGGGAATGACACTGGCTTATATTCTGCTAATAAGTGTGATGTGGATATATGGTATTTATTAAAAAGTTGATAGAAGCTCTCAAAAGTGATAAAGAAGGTATAAAGGAAAGTCTATAGATGGATTAAAGAAAATTTCAGATGAAGAACTTTTAAAAGGGGTTACTGGAGACAACTAAAAAAGGGTAGCTTATAGCTACCCTCTTTTTATAACAAGTTAATTTTCTAAATATGCACCTAACATCCAGAGATTCTTTTCATAGATACCAATATAATTGTCGAGCATTCCTACAGTTTGCTCGTCACTGTTTTCGGCAGCTAAAACGGAAATTTCTCTTAAATGTTTTAAAACCTTTTGGAAATCTTTAAATACAAGTTCAGCAGCTTTAACAGGTTTTATAGGTTTGCTGTCTATTTCTTTTAAAGTGGCGTTCTCTATATAATCCTTCATACTTGCAAGAGGTCGACCTTCTAGAGTAAGGATTCGTTCAGCAATTTCATCAAGTTCCAGTGCAGTCGCAGTATAGAATTCTTCTAATTTTAGGTGCATTTCATAGAACCCAACTCCTACAACATTCCAATGAAGATTATGTATTTTAGTGTAAAGTACATGTAAGTTTGAAAGGTAAATATTAAGCTCATGATTCACTTTAGCTGTTTTCTCTTTATTAAGACCTATTCTCATATATCCCTCCTACAGAAAATAAAATAAAACAATAATTTTATATTGAGAATAATTTAAAAATCCTTTTTTTAAATTATGTGATATAACCGATAATGATTTAAAACGATGAATTCTTCTTCAGGATTAAACCCAAGGTTTTTTTATTATATAAAAAAAAGCTTCTTTTAAAAGAAGCTCTCTCTAAAGAAATAGAATTTAATTTACACCATATTTGGATCCAAGACCCTTTCCAGTGGTATTCCATACCCTTCCCTTCATTCCGATACCCTCTTTTATTTTAGCAGATATCTTGTTCATTTTCATAAGAGAAGCATTTCCATAATCCATATCCATATTTACGTATTCATAGGTCTTTGTGAAGATCTTATCCTTGACTCTTCTCTGAGTACCGTAGAGATACATCTTACCCTCATCAAGCACAAAGAAAAGCCTGAATTCATCGTGGCCAATGAAATAATCTATAGCTATTCCCATGGCCATATCTGTAGCGGTTTTGCCCTTTTCATCGTTTATAACCTCGCTTGCTTTAACGACTTTGTATCCGCCTTTGTCTTCAAGATTTGCCACTATCATTCCTTCTTCCTTAAGGATGTCTTCAACTATATTGAGGACTTCATGCTGATTTAATTCTGTAGCAGCAATATCAAAGGTACTTCTTGTAGCAATAACGCTGCTGCAACCAGTAACGATAAGTAACAGTAGCAGAACAAATAACTTATTAATTTTTTTCATAAAAACTCTCTCCTTAGTAAAATTACGAACAGCTTCTTTTGAGAACCATTCTATTAATAGATATTATGTAGGTTCGCATGAGCGATGATTTATTTATTAAATGTTAGAATCTGTAACCAACGGCAAGATAAACAGTTCTGAACTTATCTGTATCGGAATCACTGTCTTTGGAGCCATCAAATCCTTTGGCAGTACCTGTTGCTTTAAACTTACTCAACTCAAATCCTAATTCTGCATTGAAGTTATTGTATTCTATTCCTGTGGCAATGCCGGCTATCCACTTACCTTCGATTTCGTACTCCTCTTTAACCAGGAAACTACCATCACTATCTAAAAGAGTAGCATCAATAGAAGTGTCTCCCCATAGCCATCCACCTTTAGCAGATACAAATGGTTTCATTCCATTTATCTCATTGAAGTTGTATCTGATTACACCTGCTAATGAAAGAGTATTTAAATCTTTGAAGCTTTCCTTCTCATCAGTACTTTCCATCTCCATTGAAACATCTAAATCATATACGTTGTACCCCATATTGAAACCAACCTCTAAATTGTTTGTAACACCATATAAAACATCTATTTCCCCACCATAGACATTTCCAATATCTCCTGTAGTTGTTTCCCTTCCCATCTTAAGCTTTGGAATGAATGACAGGTCCCCCTGTGCTGCCTCTGCTGAAGTAGCAATGATTCCTAGTGTAGCAATTGTAACTAATGACTTTTTCATAATAATTTTCTCTCTCCTTTATATTTATATTTTTAAAAAGCGTAAATTAGTGTTGGTATATCTTGTGACTAAAAGTTAGGTTTGAAATATAGTAACTTTTCAGGAATTTAAGTATACAATGTTACCCAAAGGTAAGTTCAAACATTAATTATAAGGAAATGAAAATAGAACAAAATTAGATTTTGTTCTAAAGTCTGTGGCACGAATAAATAAAATGATGGTTTCCTTACATAGATTTCTTTTGAGAACACGTAAGTAAGTGTGGTAAAAAATCTAAGTAATAGATATATTAGATTTGTAGGTTTATAATAAAAGGAATAAACAGAAAGAGAGTGCGTTTATGACTTTCTCCAGGATGTGTCTTTTATTTTAAAAATACTTTTTTTAAAAAAATGCTTCTAAAGATAAAGTTTTATTATATCGTTCCAATTAGAAGTGATGATGTTTATACTGGCATCGCTAAGAAAGCTTTATTTCAAGTTAAATGAGAAACAGTTCTCTACCTACTCTTCTGGATTGTACCTAGAGAATTGTAATTATTAATAACTTGCGTCTCATGTCATTTAATTTTTTTTAGCCCTATGATAATATCACGTTGTAAGAATTTTGATAAAATTAAGAGGTGATTTATTTGAATAAATTAAGAAAATATCTTTTTGAAAGTGGATTTTCAGAATTTATAGGTGAAAAAGATATTTTTTATGTTGATGTTAAAAAAATTAAACATTTAAAAATAAGGGAATTGTATGAAAAATTAGAATATTATCTCCTTGTGGAAGGATATTTTGATATCTACTATCCTGATAAATTAGGAAAAAATCACCTTGTTGCGCGAATATATCCTAATGATTTTAAGATCGGAGGATTTCTTGGGGGATATGATTTTCTAAATGATTACTTTGTGACCTTCTCAAAGAATACAATGCTTTACAGTATAAAAAAGAGCAAAATAGAGAAGCTAATGGAAAATAATAAATTTTTGAGATTAATTCTAAAAAGAAACCTTGAACACTTTCCAAGATTGGTTGAAGAAAATTACTTTAGAAGTGTCCTTACATTAGAAGAGTTTATTGCATATATCATTTATTCTCATTCGAAAGATGGAATTTATGTTGTCGAAAACTACTTTACTTTTGCAAGTCTTTTAAAGTGTGACAGAAGTTCTTTGTATAGAATTTTAGACTCATTAGAAAATAAAAATATTATAAAAAAAAATGGTAAAAGAATAGAAATTATATCATTTGAAGACCTGAAAGCAATATACAAGGAAAAAAATAAGTCACAGGTCGGAACTTTTCCAAATTACGTTTAATTAGATTCCTAACATTAATAGGAGCCCCAGCTGGGGCTCTTTTTAAATGAAATATTTATCCATGTTTTCAGGATAAATCATTACAAGCATTCTAAGTATCTTTTCCCAGCTGCTAATATTTTTATTTTTAGTAATTTAACTTTTATAAGTTATTATAAGGTACTGTTTTTTAATGTATGCTTTCTATGTTATAATTATAGTAGAAATGACGCCTAGTGGAGATGAGATAAATGAAAGAAATTAAAGATATAATTTTAGAAGAGCTTTCAGAAATAGAGAAGGAGATAGTTTATATTTTTGGATCTTATGCAAAGGGAGAAGCAACCCGGAGCAGTGATGTAGATATAGCAGTTTATTCTTTAAAAGATTATGATTCTTTTGATTTTTTTTTAAAAGCTCAGAATATAAGTAAAAGAATAAAAAGAGAAGTAGATTTAGTCCAACTCAAGCAGTCTTCTACGGTATTTCAAAAAGAGGTAATAGAAAATGGTAAAGTTATCTTTGAGAGGAGTGCTATTGAAAGAGAAAAATTTGAGTTGCTTGTTTTTAAAAAATATTCAAGGTTAAATGAAGAAAGAAAAAAAATAATTGAAAATTATGGAGTGGAATTATGATTGATGATATTGTTATTAACAAAAGTGAAACCATTAAAAGGTGCATAAAAAGGATAAATGAAGAGTATGAGAATAACCCTAAAAATTTGGAAGATTTTAGGAGACAAGATTCGATCATTTTAAATGTTCAAAGGCTCTGTGAAGCCTGTATAGATATTGCAACGCACTGTATTAGAAAGAAGAGATTAGGAGTTCCCCAGACAAGTAAGGACAGCTTTCAAATTTTAGAGGATAATAAGATTATCTCAACAGAATTGAGTGGAAGGCTCCAAGGAATGGTAGGTTTTAGAAATATAGCAGTACATGACTACCAGTCATTAAATTTAAAGATAGTTGAAAGAGTAGTCGAGGACTATATATATGATGCTTTGAAATTAACAAAAGAAATACTAGAGGAAGATTTTTAAGTAGAATAAATGATGAAGCCCAGGAAAAATTTTCCTGGGCTTTTTAATTGTTAAGGAAAGTATAGAATTTATAAAATATTTATGTGAAGTCATTCATACTCCAAGTAATTATAGAGATCACATTCAATTTTTACTATAAATTCACAGTCCTTCTTTTAATTTAAAGGTTTATTCCAAGGAAGATTAAGGGAGAAGATACAGAAGTTAAACTTTCATATGACTGTCACAATTTCGCCATTCTAGTAAGTTATTCTTTAAATAAGAAAAGAGAGAGTAAAGACAGGGTGCAAAAATAATTTATGGAATTTTGGATATCAATAAGGAATAAAGGAGTGTGACTAGGTATGAAAAAAATGATGATTGGAATTATGACTTTAGCAGTTGGAGCAAGCTTATTTGCAGCAGGACCTAATTTTGTGGATAAGAACGGAGATAAAGTATGCGATAACTATGTAAGCCGAGGAAATAAAACCGCCTATGAGGCTGGAGCAGAGGGTGCAGGACAGTACAGAAACACCCAAACAAGAATGGCTCAGGGACAGAAGACCGGACATCATAGATTCAGAGAGGAAGCTCCAGGTCAGGGAAGAAATAGGAAGTAATTTTAGATTTGAATAGTTTTGAATAAGATCAATTATTAGAAGGAGATGAGATCATGAAGAAAATAATATTATTGGGTATGCTAATTGTAAGCGGATTGTCCTTTGGAAGAGACTATGAGTATAGAGAGAAGTCGGAGCTTCAGCCCGTTGAGAGTGTAAGTTATGAGGAACAGGAGATGCTTTCCAGAGAAAAGGAACTAGGTAGAAATAATCAGTCGATCTACTCGGATTTTCACAGAGATCTAGACAATATGAGCAGAGGCCACGAGAGTAGATAGAATAAAGAAACCGCCAATATTGGCGGTTTTTTAAGTTCGTAAAAATACGAATTACGAACTATGATTTTTATTGGAATTCGTAAAGCTACAAATTGTAAATTTTATTTTGTAGAATTTGTAAAAGCATAAAATCCAAATTTTGTCTTTTAATTTTTACGGTTATGAAATTCAATATTTTTCTATGGAGTTGATTTTAGGATGGCAACTCTGGAAGAGGTGGCAGACATTGCAATTATTTTAAAATTTATATCCAATTGTTAACAAACTTTAATATGACAACTTGACTATTAATTAGTTTAAAAAAAAGTGGTAAATAAAGTACCATTTGTTAAAATTATTTAATAAAATTACACATAAATTTTAAATATTAATAGTTTATAATGTTCGAATATAATTATAAATTTTATATAAATTTTCAGTTGATTAATAGAATAGTTTTTTAATAACATTGTATTTATTGGGTTGAACGCACTTCGTATTAAAATTTTTCAATTAAAAATTTGATGTTTCTTAATAATTTGGTGCTAATATGATCTTACTTTCAAGGGGAGGAAAAAAATAAAATTACATATTTCAAAACAATAGTTTGCAGAGATGAAGTTGCAATGGAATGGTAGGGAATTTTTAAAACTTTGAAACTGATTACAATATGACAGTGAGCTATTACTATGGAGATATAGTTGTTATCCTGGAGGATAGAGATTGGAATGGAATTCATTTATATAAATTTAAGGTTTCAGATCTGAATGATATAGAAACCAGTAAACTATATATGATGATTCAGGAATTAAGGAAGCTGCCAGAAGGTGCAACCTTCAGGAGACACCAGGCAGGAGACTTTTACAGCCAGGATTATATAGATTCATAGGTTGAAATAGCTGAATACATGGAGCATATAGACTTTTACTACTACACAAAAGTATATAATCAATATGACTTTTCAAAGCTTAACATCCTGGATAATGTATCATCAATTGCAAGTGTGAACAATGAGCATATAACAGAAATAGATAATTTTGATAAGGTGGCGAATGTATCCGATAACTTCACCAACTGTGGGCAGCAGCTAAAAGGACTTGAATGCGGTGTTACTTGTAAGCAATGCAGCATTAAAGACAATGGATGCCAGTTAATAACATTTAAAAAGCACTAGTAGCTTGAATGTTGGGGGTAACACTAAAAGTATTACCCCTGGGATTAAAATTATTAGAAGGAAGTGATTAGAATGGATAGTTTTTTAAAAATGCTTTTAGAAGCAATAGCTGCATTTTGTGTTAGTTTCAAATGCTTGGATATTGTAGAAAAAAGTAAAGATGGCAGTTTAATAGGTGGAATAACTATGCTTTTAGTTTTCGCTCTATCTGTATTTGGATTCAGACCTTTTTTATACATAATATTTAAAATTTTAGGAATTAATTTATAAATGCTGTGGACATCCATAAGATGACCCTGGGATTGATAAATTAATTAGGGGGCAATCATGAGAATAAGACAGAAAGCATATTTATACTATGGGGTAGGTAAAAGAATGAAGCTAGTTGAGCTTTTAAACATCATGAGGGAATATAATTTAGATCTAGATGATATATTTATATTCGATAAGTAACCCCCCTAGGATGGGGTTTCTAAAGATCATTAGTTTCATGTATTACAACCTAGATTTATAAAAGTTTAAGTATTAAATGCTAGGTATTACTTTTAGTAATACTTGGTATTGAGTATTTAAGATAAAAAATTGAATATAGGAGGGTTTATGTTTAGTAAGCAAACTTTAATCAGGAGATTAAAAGACCATTATCAAAGAACTATAGGTATCAAAATAGATCAAAAGATGGCACTTAAGATTATAAATGAATCAACTGTTAAATGGTGTGACCAATACTACATTAAAAGAGATGGTGAAAGTTGGATCTGTAAGACTATAAAATTTATAGAATCTTCAGATGATAAAACATTTATCCCATATTATCTATCAAGTGAAAAGGGAAAAGGAAGGATTTACTTAATGAAAGCATCATTAACCCCTTCTGTAATTTCTAGAGACTTTGTATGCAGCCATTCATTTAAAGGTTAAATGCTCTGGGTAACACCTTTCGTGTTACACCTGGGATTGAGCGCTTAACTCATAGGACATTAACAATTAAATAGTATTTTAGGCATAATCAGGTCTTAGAAACCTAAAAATTTTGGTTAAAAAGGAGATTAATTATGAACAAAAAAGTAATCACATTAGTAGGAACATTTATCTTAGCATCTGGAGCAATGGCAGCAACTTCCCCATCACAAGCTGATATACAAAAGCAATTAGATTCAATGAATAAGGCAGCTAATGCACAAAATGGAAGGATTCAAGCTTTTAACAACGCACACATCCCTTATGCTGCAGGGCAGCTTTCAGCTACACACATTGTTAATGGGATACCAGTACCACCAAAGCCAACACAACCAGTAGTAGCTCCACCTCAAGTAGTATCTACAGGGGCAGTAGCTACAGCTCAACCTGCAGTATCCCCAATATTAACACCAACCCTTAAGCCTAATTTAGTACCTAACAAAGTACCTATGGCTATACCTACAGCTACTCCTGCATTAACACCAACCCTTAAGCCTACTTTAGCACCTACTTTAGCACCTAATAAAGTACCTACAGCTCAACCTACAGGAACTCCAGTAGCCACTCCTACAATTGCAGGATCTACAACTGGAGGATCTACAGCAGCTTTAGAAGCTGACATAGCAGCTATAAATCAAAATCAGATTGCTGAGAATAAGTCAGTAAGATCTAACACGCACAACATAGAATCAAATGCACAAGCAATAAAAACAAACAAGGATGCTATTGCTAAGAATGCAGAGGAGATCAAGGATAACAATGAGGAAGCAATGAGAGGAGTATCTCAGGCTATGGCTATGAGTGCTATCAAGTATGATGGTATCCAGGAAGGACACTTCTCAATAGGTGCAGGAGTAGGGTCTTATGACGATCAAACATCTGTAGCAGTTGGTACTGCATACAAGGTCAGCGACTCCCTATTAGTAAATGCTGCAGTGTCTGGAACAGATAGAGATGAGACATTCGGATACTCTACAGGAGTAAGCTACAACTTCTAATTTTAGTTTGGGGGATCTTCCCCCTTTCTAAGATTTAATTATGCCTAAAAATACTGTTTATTAAAAAAATTAATAAAAGTGTATTACACTAACATCTTTTAAGACGTATATTATTTGTGTGATATTTTCGCAAATAATAACATGGAAGGAGTATAATGTACTGTATTAGCATTGAGGAACTTCTAAAACTCTATCATGTCTCAGTTGTTGCACTTGCCTTTGAGCAGAAGATCCAGGGTACACCACAGAAGATTCCTAGCACTTCCAGAATATATATCCTTTGATCTAAAGTGTAGTACCGCTACAGAATATTTTGATTATGTGGCAGATGTAAAAGGGGCTACAGATAAATTTACTGAGTTTATCACCCCTATTCTGGATAACTATAAATTCCAGGTAAAAAAGGAAAGGCAGGACTCTATTAAGGAGAAATTATCAGATGGTAGAACTTGTAGAGTAACACTGGATAGTGGAGATGAAATCATATTCAGTAGTCCTAAGAGTGCCACAAAGGTAGCGGAGATCTGCAAGAAGATCTACCCAGGTCATAGAGCACTAGAGCCAGTGAAGTTTGTAGAGCTTCTAGGAAAGTGTAACAAAGAGGAAGCTAGCAACGAGAATAGATTCAGAGTCCGATGAAGTAACTTCAGGAAAGTTTGAGATGCGACTTTGCCATAATCACACTGTCGGACAGCCGGCAATCAAGGTCAGAGAGATTAATGTAGGCGGAAGGAAGTAAAATAATAATTAAGTAAAAGAGCTAGGGAAAATCCCTAGCTCTTTTATAATTAATAAGCTGTTTTTTAGCGAGTAGCCATAGACATTGAGAGAACCACTCATAGAGAACTAGAGCTATCTTTCACTATCGGTTCCTCCAGTTTAGTTTATGCTTCAGCTGTTATATATAACTTCCCTGGCTTGGTCATGTGGAAGTAATAAAATACCGCCAGGATATACATTAGACCGACTGCCACGATACCAACTGAAATATCATTATATTTATCTATTGCTAACCCCATTATCATTAGTCCTATGGGAGTGAAACCCTGCATCGACACCTGTAGTATTGAAAAGAACCTTCCCTTGATCTCGGTATCCACAGTAGTGTGAAGGTGGCTCGAAAGAGGTGCATTGACTGCTGAATTGAATATCCCAAATATACTGGCAAGCAGGCAGGTAATCGTCAGGTAAATATTGAAGGGGAGTATCCGATTCCCGCCGAAGAAAAAGGTAAAGATAACTATCTCAGCTGTTATAAAGAAGGCTATCCCTCTTCTAAAGTTATATCTTTTAATATATTTAACCATCAACAAACTACCAAGTAGGAACCCAAGCCCCATAAGGCTTTGGAAGTAACCGACATACTGATTACTTAAATTTAACACGTTGAGAATAAAGTATGGTATAAATACAGAAAAAATCGGAACAAAGAATAAGTTCAGTAAAACACCAAAACTCATCAGCCCAAATATATCGCTTTTACTCCTCAAAAACTCAGTCACAGGAACATAGGAATCCCACATGGCTTTAGGAGAGAGTGTAATCTTTTTATTATGAGTATTCGCAGGCTTATATTTAAGACAGAACTCGACTCCTGCTGACATAAGATAGGTTATTGAATTTAAAAGAAATATAAACTTCAATCCCACGAAACCATACAAAGTTACTGCCAATATCGGAGTAAATAACATTATAAAGTCCTGCATAGATCTGAATATACTGTTTTCTTTTTCTAGGTTGTCTTCAGAAGTTATTTCAGAGAATATAGCTGAACATGCTGAATCAAAGAATGTAGACATAGTTAAGACAATACACTGCATTAAGATAATAGCATTGGGTGTGAGATTTATAAATAGTGCAAAACCTCCAACCAACATAGCGTTGATCAGATCTGTCAGTATCATTATCTGTTTTCTGTTAAACTTATCAGCTACAATACCTCCCAGGGGAGTTAGCAACAATCTTATTAAGGTGAAATAAGTGGCCGCTTTACTCATAGCAAGGCCTGATCCAGTTACATTAAGTATATAGATCGGTATAATAACAGTTTGCATATGGGATCCTATAGTACTGGTTCCCATTGATATCAAATACAATATAAAATTCATAGTACCTCCCTTCTGAGCTATCTGCCATACTCTTATTACTATGCAACTTATTCTAAGTCAACAAAAAAATACACATACTTAATTTTGAAAGTTATTGAAATTATAGAGGTATATTAAGTCCTAAAAATAGGAGAAGTATTATGTTTAGAAGGTTTGAGAATGTCAAAGTAGGGAGCGGGGCGGTGTAGAATCTATGATTAACAGGTTGAATAAGAATGTTAAAGTTGATGCAGCTATATCTTCTAAGCTCAGCAGAACCAGTGGTAAGGGTCTTATAGAAGGGACTGTGTTATTCAAAATAAATTTAAGTCTAAAAGTACAGAGAGACCGTTGTTTCCCAGAAATAATATATTTAACAGTGAAAATAATAGGAAGTGTATAAAAAAAGAGGAGCCGCCAGGCTCCTTAAATTTTTATTCCTCTACTACCTTGTTCTCCACCTTTCTATGAACCTCTACCTTCCCCTTGCAGGATACCTCTTTAACATTTCCTTTGACTCTGACGTTCCCCTTGATATTTAGAGTATTCACGTCCCCCTCTATGACTATCTCCTGATCTCTGGCGATAATATTAATATCCTTCCCATTGTAATAGATTCCGTTTATCTTAACCATACAATCCCCCCTTTTTGAGAGTATACCCCTAAATTCTATAAAAATAAATAGTATTTTTTATTTAAAAGTATTATTTTTATAGGAAAAGAGGTAAGGTGTATAAATTGAGGAGTTATGAAGGATTATTAATAATATTTTCATGATCTTTTTATTTTTTTGTCACACTCCTGTCAAATTAAAGGTCTAATATATCATTATACTGAATATAGGGATGGTGGCTATATTGATAGTGATGGAAATATTTAATTTTATCTTTGGAGGTGTTGATTATGAAAAAATTAAAGCAGATTTTTACCAGGTTAATCAGAAGTATAGGAAAGGAGAATGAGAAGAACTTTGGTAGTAAGAGGATAGACTGTTGCAACGTTAATAAAAAATAAAAACTCTGCCCTCATTGCTTAAGCCCTTGGGGGCTTTTTTTAATATCAGGCCAGCCTCTATCGAGGGCGGTGAGATCAATGGAAGTAAGTGTAAGGGAATTAGGTCTAAAAAAAGAGTTAATACTGTGAGGCAATGTTTTCATAGAACATAGCCTTTTTTAGTACTTTTTGAATGTATTTAGCATCAAAAATTACTTTGGAGTTGATTTAGTCAATTAACTTTGGGTGTAAAAAGGAGTATGATTAGATGAGTTATCTAAAATTGTAGGGAGAACTTGTAAGAGATGTATTTTGCCTATAACAGCGGGAGCTATAGAGCAGCTGGTGATTAACAGTCGGAATATAATCCATGGTGTCATTTAACCCTGAGGTGTAGACGGTTATTGTTTTACATCCTAAAGAGTTTAAGTGTGAGGAGTGGGTTAGAGGTGGCCCGAGCCGAGCTCTTAAAAACTAAAATTACTTTACTTGAAGGGAGATATAATAATGAAGATTAAAAGTTTACATCATATATGTATTCAGACAAAGCAATACGAAAAATCATTAAAATTCTATAATGAAATAATGGGATTTAAGATTATAAAGGAGACCGCTGATTTTCATGGAAGAGATTACAATACCTGGTTGGAACTGGGGAATATTATGATTGAGTTACAGACCCAGAAGAAAGGCAAACCCTTAAATGATTGGAGTTCTTTAAATGAGGGGCCTGTCCATTTTTGTTTTTTAGTGGAAGATATTGAAGAAGCGTATCAGGAAATTAAAGATAAGGGCTATAAAGATTTTAAAGTTAAGAATGGTGAAGTGGTTTATAAAGTAGAAAATGGATATTTATTTAAGATAAAAGCTCCAGAGGGGACAGAGATTGAAATAAGGGATAATAGGAATATTTAGTTGTTTTAGTTATCGGAAAAGGGTTTGGGGGAGAATTGAAAATTAAATCTTATAAGGAAGTTGTAGAAAGTTTTTATAAAAAGATTACCATTTGGAGAAGGTTAAGTTTAATTGAGTTACTCTTAATACTGGGTATAATAAGCATGACCCTATTGGCTACTTTCATATTTAAATTGGCAACAGCAGGGAAGCTGACATGGGAGCATGTATTTTGGTTTAGTCTGTTTTTTAGATAAAAAAGTATAGCGAAAGGAAAGAATAAAGAAGTATGTGTCTTTACCTATAATGGGGAGACATATATAAAGCAGCTAGTGATCAACAACCAGAATATAATTCAGCTTGTATCATTTAATCCAGAGGTAGAGACTATTATCGTTTTACAGCCTAAGGAGCTGAAGTGTGAGGGAAGGTTAGAACTTGTCGGAGCAGAGTTGGTAGAGGAGAATTGAATAAATGTATTTTATGACTCTCTAGATTTTCTCTAGAGAGTCATTGTTGTTTTTGAAAAGGACTAACCAGTTAGAGTAACTTTAAAGAGGTCTTAAAATTCAAAAGTTCTTTAATAGAAACAACCGTAGAAAATTATCAATAAATTCTCATTTACTCTTCAGGAAACTGTAATTTTCTGTAAATACCTTTTTAAAACTTATACTATATAATGTTCTAAGAATAAAGAGATATACATTACAGGGAGGAAGGCAGATGTCCCACAGACTCATAGGCAACATACTTATATTACTGACAACATTTTTTATTATCATCTCACCTACCCTGGCAGTATTGATCTGGCCGGACATTCCCGTGGACTGGTTCCTGTCCCTCACCCTTCTCAAGGGTTCGGTACTTGGAGCAGCCTCTCTTATCTTCTTTAATATCCTCATTAACATAAACAAGAGGGTGTACCTGAACCTCATATGGATAGTTCTGGCTATGATAGTGGCTTCATCCTGGATCTATATGAGGGCTATGGCTTAGGAGGATGAGGGAGATCCCTTTAAAGTGGTTCAAAACTTAAATAAAATTAATTAACTTTTTTAGCAGAGATGACGACTAAAAAGAGAATCTGTTGTTAACAGACCATTAGATTTTTTTCATAGGGTATCCACTATAGATGGATACCCCTCCCAGATAACAAGGGAAGGACCTTCCCTTAATTCTTATATATGAAACATAGTAATACCTCTCAAAAAGTGCAACTGGCTCCCCAATGGCTGGTTGCACTTTTTCATTTCCAGGTATTGCATCCGATTAGATGAAGGTGCTAGTATGGAATAGGGAGGGCGATAAATACCCTTATAAAACAACAAGGTTCTAGGGTGTTTCGTCCTCCGGGCAAACCTCAATGCGGGGTTTGCCTTTTATATTAAACAGAGGGGCTGCAAGGATGGATTGGCTGTGGGGCAGAAACTATCAGGTATATAGAAGCGGTGAAGGAAAGACAGTGTCCGTGGGGAAAGGATAATATTGTTTAAGGTTACTTCAGGGGATAAAAGAGAAGTAAAAAAGTAATGTTTTAGATGAAAGGATACTCTAAATATTACAAGTATCCTTTTTATTTACAAGTGTTGATTTTTCAAAAAAAATGGGCTAAAGAATTAATAGAGCTAATTAGCAAAGGGGAGATGGTTTTATGAAAAAAGTAGTATTATTGAGCTCCTTCGACGATCTAGATTCGAGGGAGTTATGCATGGATGTATCCGACACGCTCAATGTGGGAGAAAGGGTGGTACTGGACTTCAAAGACATCATCAACATTGATTTCACAGTACTTGAGTCTATGCTTATAAGGATATTAAATAGTGTGAAGTACCATGAAATTAAAGATAAGCTGAGTTTTAGGAACGCTGTTCCAAAGATAAGAAACTCCATAAATCATATTGTGATGGAGTATATAAAAGGAAGGATTTAAATAGAAAGACCCTTTAAAGGAGGAAAGATGAGACCTGGAGCATACATATGATATAGTTGGTTCTATTTTAAGGTCTTGTTTTATGTTTTTTAAAAGAGGTATGCAAATGACTGTTTTTTTAACCGGGCTGGTAGTACTGCTGTTTATATCGCTGTGTATCAAAAGGGCATTGCTGGCCAAGGAAGCTGCTTTAGAGACGACTGTTTCCTGTGTCGGAGTAAATAGTCATTGTTTTTCAGATGATAAAGTTGTTTATATATCTCATGCTAGTAAAAAGTATCATCGCCAAGGATGTCATTTTATATTAGATGAAGAAATGCCAATTAACGTGGATGAAGCTAAAAACCTAGGATTTTCTTCTTGTAAGGTTTGTAAACCAGAGTGATATTTTGCGGGACAACTTTTACTAAAAGTTGGAGTTGATTATGGCTGAAATAAAGATCAAAGATGTAAGAACTGGAGAAGTACACTTATTAAAGTCATTTACAAAAACACAGTGTGGAATAAACATAAAAAAAGATGAAGCAAACTGGATTATTGTTGGAAGTGAGGTTCCCGTCACTTGTGGAAAAAAACACTGCAGCTGCAGAAGGAAGGGCTTGAGGTTCAAAAGGCAGATCTATGACTATAACTTTGTCCCCTCCCCTTCAGAAATTTCCAAGTTGTATGGATAGTATAGTGAAAAGACACTTTTTATAGGTGTCTTTTTTTTCGGCAGTTTTATTGTCCCTTTAGGTAAGGATGAGATGTATTTAACCAAGAGGTTCAAGGGGAAAAAAGGGAATAATCGATTAATAATATCTCTATATAATGGTCTGTATTTCGTATAAAAAGAATTAAAATCTAACTTTTACATTTACTATTATACTTTTTTTTGATAATATATTTTAGCAATCAAACTAATTGGGAGGGGTTTATTTTGAAAACAACAATAGCGTTACTGGCAGCTGGGGCAATGATTGTCTCTTCAACAGCACTGGGTTCTCACGAAGAAAGGGATTACGGGGGGACTTATAGGGGGATCTACTGGAGCGGACACGCTAAGGGAGTAAGTCTGGAGAAGAGTAAAAAGAGAATTGAGACTGTATTGACCTTAGACAGGGACGGGACGATCCTGGATGCAGAGGTTGATTTCCTGGTACTAAAAAAGGGGAAGTGGATAGCCAGAAATGATTCTGAAGCAAGTGTTTCAGTGGATTTTTCAGCTGATCCAGGAGCAGCCACTGTGGGTACCCATTATAAAAAGGGAAGATCCATGTTTGATATTAAGACCAATGACATGATGGGGTTTTATGCTGTGGCAGTGGATGAGGATGGAACCGTGGCATTAGCTATAGTTGATGCGGTGATCCGTTATCAGTTAGAGGCTAAGTTTGAACCAGGATACAACTACCACTCAAAGGTGAAGGAGTTGACGATTAATGAAGAGCTGATCCCCACCAAGAGGACATCTAAGAGTGGTCTTGTAAAGGTTAAGGACTGGTCGGAGGTAGAGGGGGAGAACTTATACTCGCTACATCCATATAACCATGTAATAAAGGACAGGGGAGCTCTAAAGGGAATAGATGAGGACTCAAATATAATGGAGATGTTAACTGCCTTAGGAGTGGAATTTAAGGATGGAGTTCCTCAGAAGATGGAAGTGAGATACGGCTTCCACTCAAATGGGGGATGGGAAGGTAATTACGATGACCTTGAGGAATATTTAATAGGTAAAGATGCCAAGGATGTGAGATCCCTGATCGACTGGTCTTCAAAAAAGTACTCCAGGTCTATAGATGACAATAATTATTTTGGGCTAGACAGTACTGCAGGGGCAACTAGAACTGCTCAGGATTCAGTGGATGGCATAGGGGGATCTACAGTTCGTATGTCCCGTGAAAATACCTCTTATATGCTTGCCCTGGTTGAGGCTGGAATTATAGATGAAAAAGATGTGATCAAGGGTCGTTTCTGATAATACCATCGATGTGCCCTGGGAATACTTAATATTATATGGGCAGGATATTTAGAAGGCACTTTTATAAAGTGCCTTTTTATTGTTAAGGAAAGTATAAAATAATAGATTGACACCATTATAAAAAGCCATTACATAAGGTTAGAAAGGATCCAGCATCACGTTGCTTTTTATGAATTTCCTTTACTAGTATTTAAAATCCTGCAGAACTCTACCGGCTCTTGTATTTTTTCAAAAGTTCAGGTATAGTTGAACAGGGGGGATAGAAATGAACTGGATCTATATTACCTTGGTCTTGCTGTTGGTAGCAGTAACGGGGTACAGGCTGATAAAGGGAAGGTGGCCAGATATCAACAACTTCCTCACCATCTACCTGGGAGCCATAGAAATTACTGTAGTTATCTTTTTTGTAGTGGGGCTGTACTTAATATCATTTTGGTGATCCTGTAAACAGGGTCTTTTTTATTTGCAATCCACATAAGGTATAGGGTATACTACCTCGTAATAAAAATGAAATTTTATAGTTGGACTGATGAAGGATGAGCTTGTGAGGGAGGGAATTATGAAAAAACTAGTAGTAACAATAGGGTTGATTGCAGTAGTTGGCACTCAGGCACTGGCGGATATAAGGACACACACCGATAGTTCCGGATACACCTATATTACAGGAACGGATGCTAATGGAGATAAAGTAGATATAAAGAGTCATACAGACAGCTTTGGCTATACCCATGCTACCGGTACTGTAGGGGATCAGCCCTATAATACTCAGAGCTATGCCGACGGTTCAGGGTATACTCATATTAGCGGAAGTGCCCACGGGGAGATTGTAAGCCTGAAGAGTCATACAGATAGTTTTGGCTATACCCACACAAATGGTTCCATAGGGGGAAGGACGTATAACACTCAGAGCCACACAGATGTTTTTGGGGTTATCCACACTATGGGAACGGTGAACTCCAAGTCCCATACAGATGTCTCAGGGGATACCTACACCAACTTCAAATAAAAGTCTGATCTTGGTTCCCTCTTTATATCTTTCTTAAAATAAACTTATAAGGGGCTATGGTGTCACTTAACTGACACATAAGCATCCTATACTCCTAATATAACATTGGTTATTTAAAGGTTATAAGGAGGATATAAAATGAAAAAAGGGATCTTAGTATTAACAATGATAATATCAACAGGGGCTTTTGCAATGGATCATTCCAACCACGCTAATCACAGCAGTACGAGTTTGAATAATAGTGAAAAAAGCCAGATGATGAATAATAAAAGGTGTGAAAAAATGGCGGTAAAGGATAAAGAGTGTGAAAAGATGGCGACTAAAAATGAAGCAGATCACTCCATGCATGGTTAATTAGATAAAGAAGCAGCTGACCGGTAGTCAGCTGCTTCTTTTCATTATTAAGGAAAGTATAGGATTGAAAAATTCCATGAAGAAATAAGAACTTTTATTGTTTGTAGGGATGCAACGTCACGTTGCTTTTTATTATCAAGGAAAGTATAAAATTTTAGATTACTGTCATTATAAAAATCCATTGGATAGGGTTAAAAGGAGCGTAGTGTTGCACTCCTTTTTATACAGATCACTCTTCAAGAATGTCAGCATATGAAGCCTTGAACTCATACTTCAATAAGGATCTTTCTATTCTCAAGGAGTGGAGTTCCCTTTGTAACCGCTCATACTTTTGGGGATCATCCTCATGTATTATACAGGAGTTCATCTCTCTTCTGAGGGTTCTTATCTTTCTGTTCAGAACCTTTTCTTTTTTGAGAAACCTCATCCTTAAATGATCTAGCTTTTTTGACTGTTCTGGAGTTAGAGCAGAGGTGTGGTGGGGATTGATGTGTATATAGCTTTTTCCAGAGTGTCTGTGATTCATTGAACTTGCACTTAAATTTATTACAGATAGCAAGAACACAATAAAAAGAAGAAAGTTTTTCATTGATTCACCTCCTATAACTATAAAAAGAGTATAATACTTTATTGTGACAAAATTATGACAGGCAGCTACTTTTATATTCTTAGAAGAGGAGTTTTTTAAAGATATCAAGAACTTTCCCCAGTTACAGGACAAACCTCAAAAAAGTTTAAGGTAATATATTTAAGTATAGAATTATCATTTATAAAAACAACAACTCTTCTTAAATGAATACATTGTGTCTTGATTAAGAGTGTATTAATGATGTCTTTGGATCTAAAAACAGTAAAAAACTGCTGACATATATATGACATTTAACAAAAACGATTTGTTTATTCATATTTTTAATATTATACTTAGAGAAAGGAAGAAGGGGGGAGTTTGAATGATAGCGTTTATAGTGATTATAGGGTTCCTGATATTTTTTCTCACAGGTACTTCAAAGGAACAGAGTAAAACGATCAACGACAGGTTAAACGGAGATAAGCAGCTGATGGCGGATGTTATCCATTGTCTAGGGAAGCAGTTTCGTCTGGAAGGTAAGAAGCTGATCAATCTGGAACTTGTTTTGGGGAATAGAAAGATTATGATGTTGGGGACTGCCATTACAGAGGAGATAGCTACTGGGGAGAGGAAGGTAGAGGTGCTCCAGATAAACAACTCCAACTATCTTATAGAGGAGGGAAAGGTAGAGAAGAGGGAGGATGCAGACAGGGTTCACAACTATTGCTATATGCCCCTTCCACCTAAGGCGTGGAAGATAATGAATCAGGCCAATGTATATACCTATACCCTCTTAAAGATGAGTTACGGGAAGCAGAATATGGTGGTTCAGTCCCCCAGGGGTCTGGATGCCTATTTAGAGGAGCTCTTCTCCTCTACAGATTATGCAGAAGCCAAAAGGAGGGAAGATCTCTCTATCTTTGCTGTTTAGATAAAGGGGTTCTACCATTTTTTATTACTTTGAAAAAGCTTTACGATTTATGGTGAAACTTTTTTCTTTAACCTCTCAATCCTATAGAGGATCTTGAAAAAAAGAGAGGCTTTGGGTGGCATGTTGAAGTAGATATCTTTTTTAAAGAAGGAAAAGCGGAGCATAGAGATTTTACAGAGATAATTTTATAGTTATGTGAGCAGAGCCCGACCTATCCTAGGTGATTTGAAGTCACCTAGGATGGAGTCGGCTTTTCTTTTTATTCGAAAGTGCTCCCCTTAAACATCTTCTAGGTATGAGCTCACCCTTTGGAGGCATATGGTGAGGTTAAACTAGACAGGAAAGAAGGGTGACTTAAAAATAGAAGAGAGACTGGGAGAGGAACTTAAACTTCCACAAGAAAAAGATAAATCTGAGGAGGTATCGCAGGAGAACCTGGTATTAAGCTCTTGTATAATTATCGATTAAATATAAAAACAGGCTCTTAGACTTATTTCAAAGAGCCTGCTAGGATAAATAAAAGATGTTACATTATTAATCAGTCACTTAATTTATGAATAAATAATCCACTTCTCAATTTCGGTTCAAACCATGTAGATTTTGGAGGCATGACCTTTCCAGCATCTGCAATTGAAAGTAGATCATCCATTGTTGTGGGAAACATGCTAAAAGCCACTGCCATATCGGTTTTTACTCTTCTTTCTAGCTCCTTAAGACCTCTAATGCCGCCCACGAAATCGATTCTTTTATTTGTTCTCGGATCACTGATGCCCAGGATCGGATCTAACAAGTTTTTTTGGAGAATGGATACGTCCAGAGAGTCTACAGGATCATTTTCATCGAAAATGCCTTCACGAGCTTTTAATTCATACCATTTGTCATCGATAAACATACCGAATGTTTTCTTTGACATTGGCTTATAAACTTCTTTACCGATCTCAGTAATTGCAAAGCATTTCTCAATCTTCTGGAAAAATACCTCCTTGCTGTTACCATTTAGGTCTTTGACCAGTCTGTTATAGTCCATGATAAAGACATCTTCATCTGGGAAGATGACGGACATAAAGAAATTGAATTCCTCGTCACCTGTGTAGTTTGGATTCTCTTTTCTTTTTTTCATGCCCACAGCTACGGAAGAGGCTGACCTGTGGTGACCGTCTGCGATATACAGGGAGTTTATACCTGCAAAAATTTCCGTCAGTTTTTCTACAACTTCATCAGTGTCAATTACCCAAACAATGTGCGTGATGTTGTCCTCTGAAATATAATTGTAAACTGGCATGTGGAACTTTATCCACTTCTTGATAATGGAGTTTATCTCATTATTTTTTCTGTAAGTCAAGAAAATCGGTGCAGTATTTGCATCACAGTATTCGAAGTTATTGATTCTGTCTCGCTCCTTTTCAGGACGGGTAAATTCATGTTTCTTGATGATGTCATTAATGTAATCATCAATTGAAGTACAACCAACGATACCAGTCTGAACTCTTCCATTCATTAGCTGGCGGTAGATATACATCCTAGGCTTTTCGTCTTGAACTAGAATACCCTCCTCCTGAAACTTATCCAGGTTCCTTTTCGCCATCTTATATACCAGTTCATCATACTGATCAACTTCTTCAGGCACGTCTATATCTGATCTTACAATGTGTAGGAAAGACTTGTCATTGTCCTTTGCCATTTCTCTTGCCTCGGTTCTGTTCATAACGTCATATGGTAATGACGCTACCCTTTCAACTAAGTCCTTGCTAGGTCTTAAACCTGTAAATCCTCTTACTATAGCCATCTATCCCCTCCCCCACTTTATTGATCAAGGTATCATCTGTAATACTTACTTAGCCAACTCTTCTAAAATAACTGAGAGAGTCTCAACACCAATTCTCTGCTGTGCTTCAGCAGTGGAACCTCCAATATGTGGTGTGGCAGAAACTCTCGGATGGTTTATGAGTTCCATATTCTGGGAAGGTTCTTCTGCAAATACATCAATACCTGCACCGGCAACCTTACCTGAGTTGAGTGCTTCCAAAAGACTATCTTCACAAACTACACCGCCTCTAGCACAGTTAATGATGTATACCCCATCCTTCATCATAGCAATCTTATCTCTGCAGATTGTAGGTCCAAGTTCTTTTTTAAAAGGAATATGGAGTGAAATAAAGTCTGATGTTTTAAGCAGTTCCTCCTCACTTAAATACTGGCATTCTGGTATTTCATTACTCTCACCTAAAATATCTGTATACTTTACCTTTATCCCTAATGCCAGCGCTTTCTTGGCCACCTCTTTACCAATACGACCAAAACCGATGAGACCTAAAGTTTTACCAACAATCTCACTTCCTTTATATGCTTTTTTGTTCCATTCCCCCTTTCTCAGGGTAACATTTGAAATATTGATGAACCTTACTAATGCTAAAATATGTCCGATAGTCAGCTCGGCCACTGAAGCTGAGCTGGAATTAGGTGTATTTCTTACTCTAATCCCATTGGCCTCGGCATATTCCACATCAATATTGTCAGTACCAACACCAGCTCTAACGATTAGCTTTAATTTAGAGCCTACAATAGTATCGATCAGTTCTTTTCTGATCTTAGTTGCCGATCTCACTACAATACAGTCAAAGTTTCTTAATTGGGTCTTTAATTCCTCCACTGAGTATGAATTTAACACCACTTCATGACCCAGTTCCTGTAAGTGTTGAACTGCGCTTTTATCCATACCGTCATTTGCTAGTATTTTTAACATGCTTCCCTCCCTCTATAATCTGAGAATGTCTTCGATAACACTTAAGATTTCTTTAACTTCTTCAATGGTTGTATCGGCCATATGTGCAATTCTAAAAGTCTTTTCCTTCAGGACACCATAACCGTTTGAAATCATAAAACCTCTCTTTGACAGTTCTTTATTAAGGTCTGCCACTGAAATCCCTCTTGTATTCTTTACCGTAGTCAACGTATTTGAAGCATATTCTTCTTCAGCCAGCATCGCGAAGTGTTTCTTAGCCCAAGTTCTAACCACTTTAGCTTGCTCTAAATGTCTATCAAATCTATTTTCTATGCCTTCCTCCATTATTCTGTCTAATTGATAGTCCAATGCAAACATATGTGGCAGGGAAGGGGTTGACGGATATTGATAGTCTTTCTTTTGGATAGTGTCATAGATAGAGACCAAGTCGAAGTAAAAACCTCTCTTTTCAACTGTTCTAGCTTTTTCCAGCGCCTTCCTTGAGAACGAACATATAGCCATTCCTGGAGGTAGTCCCAAGCATTTTTGAGTAGAAGCAATACAGATATCAACACCCCACTTGTCCACCTCAACTTTAGCTCCTCCCAAGGAGCTTACTGTATCCAGGCAGAAGATAACACTTGGGTACTTCTTGATTACCTTTGAAATTTCTTCCAATGGATTCATGACACCAGTAGATGTTTCATTGTGGGTAATAGTTACTACATCATACTCACCAGTGGCAAGTACCTTGTCTACCATTTCAGGTGTTGTCGGTTGTCCCCACTGAGAGTCAAAACGGTCTGCAGGAATGTCATTTGCAACGGCCATTTTATGCCACCTTTCACCAAAAGCACCTGCTGCAAAAACTGCGACTTTTTTCTTCGTACATGATCTAACAGCAGCTTCCATCAAACCGCTACCTGAAGAGGTAGACAAAAGGATCTCCTCTTTTGTATACATCAGCTTTCTTAACTTATCGGAAATGCTTCTTTGTAATTCCGATGCCTCTTTTGTTCTGTGCCCGATCATAGGTGTTGCCATCTTTTCCAGTACATCAGATAAAACATTAACTGGTCCAGGAATGAATAAACTCTTATACATCTCTACCTCCCATCCACTAAATAGCCAACAGCTCTAAGCTAAAATAAAAATTTTTTAACCTGAATATTAGAGTAGGGCAAAGAAATTTATAAAAAAATAAAAAGACAAAACTATAGTTAAAGTACTAAGAATTATTCTATAGTCTCAATGTTTATGAGGTCTTTTTATAAACTTACCAATCTCTTTAGTTCCATTGTCCTCTTGTCTCTTAAAAAGTTATTTCCTTTTTTCTAAATGTACACTTAATTAATATTTACTATTAGGAAAGAATAACTCCTTCTAACTAAAAGTCATTATTTATTGGCCGGTTAAGGTATTATTCTTTCTAGAAGGGAGATAGTAATATTTTTATGCTTACTATAACACTTCCTTGATTTTAAATAGTTTTAAAATGGTTATCTTAAATTTACCTTTGAATATTAATTAGTTTGAAAATGATATGGGATTTAAGTCCCTAAAAAATTAAGCTTACTGGATGTCTAATTAGAATCGTTTTTTATAGTAACCTTATATCTACCTAAATAGCATTGAAAGATGATCAAGAGTACTATATACTTAGTACCACAAAAAAACTATCAAAGAAATTATTGATTTTAAAGGGGAGGTGGCATTTTTTATTAAAATGAGGGCATACCATTATCTTAGCTTTCATCCACTAAAATAGGGGAAACTTTATCCAAAAAATTATCTTTAATATAAAATACGGAACCAAAAGGGGGAAGCAATGAACTACATAGTATTTATTCTTTTTATCTTGATCACTCTATCAGCTGTAAAGATCTTTCAAATGAACACTGTATGGGGGAAGCTCCTGGCAGCCAATATCTTTTCTTCAAACATAACTATACTTGTGATTGTTTTCTCAATGGTCGTTAGGGAAAGTATGTATCTCGACCTTATAATCACCTATCTGCTTTTAAACTTTGTAGGAACGGTACTATTTACAAAACACATCCAGTCCAGGAGGGGATTAATATGAATGAGATAATAGGAATGACAGTCCTTGGAATAGGTCTTATTATAAGTATCATCGGAAATATTGCCTACTTCTACCATAAGGAATTCTTTACCGAACTCCTCATAGGAAGTATAGTCGACACAGCAGGATTTAGTCTAATACTCATAGGGATAATGATCTATATGGGACTCTCCTACTTCTCTCTCAAGGTTCTTATTATCCTGATTCTGTGCTTTGTCATAAACCCCATTATGAGCTGTGCCATAGGGGGAAGTGCATACAGGAGTGGATTTAAACCCCTGAAACAGGAGGAGGATGAAGATGTATAAGGATATACTGCTTATAATGCTCATACTATTTGCCCTGGCAGCTTCCTTTTCCCAGAGGCTAATAAAGGCTGTGATCTATCTGGAGGTTTTTTCCCTCATAAGTGCTGTGATCTTCATCATCGAGGGGGCACCAGATGTTGCCATAGCTGAGGCTGTAATAGCTACAACTATAACCTTTGTTACAATTCAGCAATATAAGAAGGTGAGGATATTTTATATCAACCTTGAGTATGACAACAAGAAGACCTTTATACACCAGTTTATAGAGAGAAGCTGCAAGCAGACCTCCCTTCTTCCCCTCTTTGTAAACCTGCATAAGATGAATATGAAAAAGCACATTAAGAGGGACAGAGGGATATGCGACGTGATAATAACCCACCATGGAAGGGATGTGATCTTCTACTTTTACGGAGAGGGGAAGCATATAAAGAAGTTCAAAGAGGAGATATCCGCTAAGCTCCATAACCTGGAGTCAGACTACAATATAAAGTTGGTGAGTAGAGATGAAATTTATAGTAAGGTATAGAAAACATATAATCGGCCTTCTGACCCTGTTAATGGGGGGGCTGTGCCTTGCCCTGGTAATGGATAGGCCCACAGCAGTCCCTGTGAATGAAGTTATGAACTACTATATGCAATATGCAACAGAGGAGACAACAGCTGTTAATGTTGTTACAGCTATCTACCTGAACTACAGGGTATTTGATACGGTGTTTGAGGCCCTGCTTCTTCTTGTGGCAGTTACTGCTACCCTCTTTATCTATCCTGTAAAGGGAGGAAGTAAGAGAGTGAAAAGAAGGAGTGGCGAGGTTTTAGAGCCTCTGAGGGATCTGCTGGTCTTTATCCTTCCCTTCATTATGTTGTTTGGGATAGCCCTAATATTAAACGGAGACAGAACTCCTGGAGGAGGATTCCAGGGTGGGGCAATACTGGTAGTTATATTTGTTGCAGGCTTTCTCATTGAAAAATCCAGGGAGATGGATCTGAATATATTTACCCTTATTGAGAAGTTTGCCTTTATCTCCCTGACCCTTATTATAGCTGCATTTCTGTACTTTAACTTTAAGGAGATGCCTCTGGGGATAAGGAGAACCTATCTCATCCTCATAAATACCCTTATAGGGGTAAAGGTCTGTGCAGGACTGGGAATTATCTTCTACAGGTTTTCCAGGTTAAAAAATGATAGGGAGAAATAGTATAAGGGGAGGTTACTATGAATAGGAACAATATTATGAAGATAGAGTACAGTATTTTTTCAGCTGTAGTTTGGTGCACCTTCAATGAAAGTTTCTCGGGGTTCAATATAGCTCTGGGAGTGCTTCTGGGAAGGCTTTTTCTAAAGATCTCTGAGAGATTTCTGGAAGATCATGGAGTAGGTGAGGGAAATAACAAAAACTTTTCTCTGACCCTCTATATTCTGAGACTTATAGTGGATATCTATATGAATACATTCAGCCTTATCCTGCTTCTTATTAAGGGAAGGCTGGATCCCACTCTGGTTAAGGTAAGGACAAAGGGAAGGGGGAGTGTAGGCTCTCTAATAGCCAACTCCATAACCCTTACTCCCAAAACCTCCTGTGTTTACAAGGAGGGGGATATACTGACAATTCTCTGTGCCCATGAGATGGCCAGGGGGGAGATAGTGGACGGATTTGAGATAAGGACCCTGGAGGAGAAGGATCTTATTCCCAGCATGGAGTTCTTGAGGGGGGATGATCTATGATATCCGGTGAAGCAGTAGCTGTGATTATATTTATGATAGGCTGCTATACAATAATGGCCAGAAGAGATATTGTCAGAACCACTATAGGTACGGGGCTTATGACGGGGGGAGTGGTCCTCTACTTTCTTACCTCAGGGGAGGAGTATCTTCATCCCCCTATAGGTAAAGTAACAGGTGTCGTTGCAGACCCCCTTCCCCAGGCCCTTATGATAACCAATATTATCATAGGGGTGGCCTCCACTGCAGTGGCACTGGGAATCTTTATAAAGCTGTATCAGAAGTATGGAACAGCCAGGTGGGACACAATACATAAAAAGCATCTGGAGGAGGAGATATGAGACTATTAATATTGATTATACTGCCAATCTTAGGGGGACTTATAGCCTACCTGCTGCCAAATATCAGGGGAAAGGCCTCTACCATTGCCATTCAGAGTGTCTCTGTGGGAATAGCCCTCTATAACTTTATGGAAGTTTTAGGTGGAGGGAGCTACTCCCTTGTGTTGGGAAATTACAGCGAGGTAGCGGGAATAACCCTCACAGCAGATCTTCTGAGCTCGGTGATGATCCTTATTACAACCTTTATCTTTCTGCTGTGTATATTCTACTCCATGGGGAACAGGAAGCTGGAGAGCCACTTCTTCTTCCTCTACCTGGTACTTCAGTCGTGTATGACGGCTCTCTTTCTCACAAGGGATCTCTTCAATATCTTTGTAATAGTTGAGGTGTGTACCATAATAATCGCCATCCTCATAATGTATAAGAATGAAAGATCCCTCTATGACAGCTTAATCTACCTCATGAACAACACCGTAGCCATGATATTTTTCGTCTTTGGGATAGCTGTACTCTATAAGAATCTGCATACCCTTAACCTGTATCAGCTGGCAGTTAGGATGACCGAGGCCCAGCTTTCGGGGTCCTATGTGGCAGCCTATGCCCTCCTCCTTACGGGGATATGCTTTAAGTGTGCTTTGATGCCCATGTTTTCATGGCTTCCGAGAGCCCATGCTGCCAGCGGTGTTCCCACAGTGGTCTCGGCTATCCTGTCCAGCCTCTATATCAAGACGGGGATCTTTGTATTTATAAGGCTGAGGAGTATATTTCTTCCCCTCATAGATATAGATGGTTACCTTCTGTGGATAACCCTGGCTACCTCTCTCCTGGGAGTGATCCTGGCTGTGAAGCAGAATAATATTAAGCTGATCCTGGCTTACTCTACCATCTCCCAGATAGGTCTTATTATGTCGGGGATACTCTTAGGAGGATATGTAAGTGAGGCAGGTGCTCTCTACCACCTTATAAACCACATAATCTTTAAATCCACCCTCTTCCTCTGTGCCGGGATCTATATAAAGCACTATGGGCACAAGGATATTAGAAGGATGTCCGGGGCCTTCAGGAGCCTGCCCCTGGTATCCACCGCCTGTATATTTGCCCTTCTTGGGGTAACAGGTGCACCTTTCTTCAATGGGAGTGTGTCAAAGTACTTCATACAGTATGGGGCTAAGGGTACAGTGGCAGAGTATATTATCCTCCTTATAAATACGGGAACCATCGTCTACTTCTTCAGGTTCTTCAGGATGATGTGGGGGAAGAGAGAGGAATCCAAGTCTGTGGAGGCAGGATGTCCATTTAAGGGGGGAGCAGTTGCTATCCTGGGAACCCTCTCCTTGGTGGGAGGAATCTTTGCCCAGAGGATAATGGTGGTGGTCTTTGGATTTGATCACCCTATAGACCCAGGCCTCTATATCCAAAAGGCCCTCATCTACTTTGCTACCCTTCTCCTCTGCTGGATTTATTTCAGGTGGAGGGGGGATAGCGTAGGAAGGAGCAGTATCATATTCAGCAGAAGGTACTCCCCATCCTTTAACGGTATAAGTATGATGACCTGTATGTTTTTCATGGTCACCAGTGTGGCTATCCTTCTTGTAAACAGGGTTTAAGAGCTTAGTTTTAGTTATACTGTACAAAAAAATAAAAAAGTGTTGTATTTTCCCGGGAAAATACAACACTTTTTTTAATATCTGTAAACTATATTTTAACAAAGGTAGCGGATAGGTAGCTAGAGGAACCTATCCATATACCTCTGAAGAGCCTCTATATAGGTTGCGTGACTCCATGTGAGAGGGGAAACGGAAAGGGGAGCCCCTGTATAGGGGTTTACCTGCTCCGAGAGAACTCCGCTGGGAAGAGCCCTCTCCCCTACCCAGTGAAGAAGCTCCAGGGCCCTCCCCTGATCTCCTATTTCGATGTAGTAGATGGTCAGCCACAGGGTGGTTATAATCCACGGATTCCCTGGAATATCTGGAGAAGTCCGGTAGTAGGGATCATCTATATACCTGGCTACTCCCCCTATGGATGTATCTACCCAGAGAGCCCTCTCCACCCTCTCCATGGAGCTTCGTACCATGGGGTGGGAAGCCTTGAACATACCAAAGGCAAAGATGGAGTAGAGGCTGGCATCTATATTTCTGTCGGTGTAGGTAACCTTCCCCTCCTCTACTCTGACCATCCTGGCAAAGTATCCCTCCTCCAGATACATATGCTCTATAAAAGCCTCCTTCATCCTCTCAGCAGCCTCCCTGTACCTTTCTGACTGTTCTATCTCTCCAAAGGAGCTGGCCAGGTCTGAGGCCCCTATGAGGCCTCCGTATACAGATGCCACTGTAAAGGCATGGACTCCAAGCCTCTCCTCCCAGAGATCATAGCTCTCAAGGGGAAGGCCAGTAAACTTATCTGTGAAGCGGCACATAAAGTCAGCTCCATTCTTTACTATCTTCTTATAGAGGGGTTTGATAAACTCTATATCTCTGTACCTCTTAAAGTGCTCACAGAGGGTCCACACTGTAAGGGCAGTTTCATCCTCCTGGATGGGAAACTGCCTTCTTCCCTTGGCCACCCAGGGGTGCCACGAGCTACCCACATCTTCTGAGGGGGTATACTTGTGGGCAAGGAATCCCCTGATACAGATAACCCTTCCGGCAAAGTCATAGAAACGGCTGCTGAGAACTAAATATCCAGCCCTGTCCAGGGCATGGGCTACCAGAGCCCCGTCCCTTGGCCATATATAGCTGTAGGTATCCCTGTTGTACTGCATTACATCTGAATCGTTGGCAGCAATAATCCCTCCGTGGTTGTCTATCTGGGTCCTGAGGATGAGGAGGCTCTTGTTGTAGAGCCAGGCTAATTTTTCAGGAAGTTTATTTAGAGGTAAATCCTCCTTTGTGGACCATAGCTTCCAGTAGTTCTCAGTCCTCTTAAGGAGCTCCTGAGGTGTCTTATCCCTGATAATGGAATCCAGGGTATATACCTCCTCCCAGCTCTTCCCCACACATATATAGTAGAAGAACTCCCTCTCACCCCCTCCCTCTATATCCAGCTCTATACCTGTAACGGAATCCACACTTCCCTGCTCTATGGGATTGCACTCCAGTACCCCGTCCACAGCATCCATATAGGTTCCCTCGAGACCGTTCTTACCCTTGCTCCCTATGGCAAACCTCTCTACTCCATGCTGTCCCTCATAAACCATGTTTACAAGAAACCACCTGTCCCTCTTATAGTGGACTACAACCCTCTTGTCGGGTCTGTACATGGCAGTATCCCCTATCTCATTTCCCAGGATATCCAGATCCAGGGTAAGGAAGAGCCTTATATCGTGGTTAACCGAGGAGGTGTTTCTTACCCCTATCCTTTTTATAAGGATATTCTCATGGAAATCCACACAGTCGTTTATCTTGAGTTCTATTGGAACTCCTTCCCTTGAGAGGGATACATCTGTTACAAGGGATTCTGGAAGGTACTTCATATCCACACTCCACTTTTTATCCACCCAGTGAAAGGTCCCGTCTATCCATACACCCATCATAGAGGAGTTTCCATTGGTATGGTTCTCCTCCCCCACATAGGGGTAGTAGAGTTCCCTCATATGGTAGTTTTCATCAAAGGCCACAAGCATATTTCCATTCCCCACAGGGATATTTCTAGGCATGGTCATTCCCCCTTTAATAGATCTGTCTAAAAAACTTTACTGGTAGGAGGAGAAAAAACCTCTTTTCCTCTTCTTTAAGGAAGGGCAGGTACTACACTTAAAAAATTGTACAAATGAAAAAAAAGTAGTATATATTTAATTTAGCTATAAAAGTGAATATTAGTTTAATGAAAAAGACTGAAAAAAAGGGGGAAGGGTTATGAGAGTAAGAAGAAGACCAAGCTTTGGGCTGGCAATGATACCAATTGTATTTCTGATAGTGTCTCTATCCTGCGGGGTGCTCATCTACGGGGCTGATCCGCATATACCGCTTCTGGCAACAACAGTGGTTGCAGCAATTTTAGGTAAGTGTCTGGGGTACACCTGGGAGTATATGGAGAGGGGAATAATAGATACCATACTTCCGGCTATGCAGGCTATCCTTATACAGATGATAATAGGAGTTATTATAGGAACATGGATTCTCGGGGGAATAGTTCCCACAATGATCTACTACGGTCTTCAGATACTGTCACCTGGGATATTTCTCCCGGCCACAGCTCTCATCTGTGCAGTAGTGTCTCTGGCAACGGGAAGTGCATGGACAACAGCTGGAACGGTGGGGATAGCCCTCCTGGGAGTAGGACAGGGTCTGAATATAGATATGCCCCTGGTAGCCGGAGCTATAATCTCCGGGGCATACTTTGGGGATAAGATGTCTCCCCTTTCAGATTCCACCAATCTGGCACCGGCAGTGACAGGGGTTAAGCTCTTTGATCATATATCTCATATGATCAAGACAACCAGTGTGAGTTTTGTTATAGCACTTATTCTCTATAGTGTGATCGGGATGAGGTATGCAGGAAGAACACTGAATGTAGAGGGGATAGAGGCCCTTCTTACAGCTCTTCAGGGGCAGTTTACCATTACACCTATGCTCCTTCTGCCGCCCCTCCTGGTTATCCTCATGGTGTCCCTTAAGATGCCGGCTATACCGGGACTTCTGGGGGGAAGCATCCTGGGAGCTGTATTTGCAGTGATCTATCAGGGGGCGGGAATTGGAGAGATAATAGAGGCTGCTCACTATGGTTACCTCTCAGAGACAGGTTTTGGGGCTGTGGATAAACTTCTCACAAGGGGAGGTCTGGATTCCATGATGTTTACCGTGTCCCTCATCCTGGTTGCCATGAGTTTTGGAGGTATTGTAGAAAGGATATGTGTTCTTGAGGTTATAGGAGAGAGACTACTCAGGTTTGCCAAGAGTACAGGATCCCTTGTGGCTACCACAGCTGCTACCTGTATCTTCTGCAACTTCACCATGTCCGATCAGTATCTGGCAATTGTTGTACCAGGAAGGATGTTTAAGGAGAAGTATGAGGAGGAGGGCCTCCATCTGAAGAACCTCTCAAGGGTATTGGAGGACACTGGAACCCTGACCTCCTCCCTTGTTCCGTGGAGTACATGCGGGGCCTTTATGTATGCAACTCTGGCAGTTCATCCCTTTGCCTATCTGCCCTTTGCATTTTTAAACCTTATAAACCCCATTGTGTCGGTAATCTATGGGTACCTGGGAATAACCATGGAAAGAACAGATGGCAAGAAAGCTAAGGATGCAAAGCTTGTTTAATAAAAAGAGAGGTATCCCCAACGGGGACACCTCTCTTTTTATTATTAAAACATAGAAAACTCTATAGGGCTGCTTTAAGGATCTCTGTAACCACCTCAGGGGTAACATCTCCCCTCTCAGAGAGCTTTGTCATCCCGTGCTTAGTGAGGGATGACACAATAGCCTCTATATCCCTCTCTTCTAAGTTGTGATCGGATAACCTGGTCTTTATTCCTAAAGAGTGGAAGAACTCCTCGGTTCTCATGATAGCGGCATCTATCTTCTGATCTTCACTGCCATCCCTTATATTCCAAACTCTCTGAGCATACTGTACAAGTTTCTCCCTCTTCTGCTCCCTTCTAACCTTCCAGTTGGCAGGCTGAATCACAGCAAGGGTCTTGGCATGGTCGATACCATAGAGACCTGTGATCTCGTGTCCTATCATATGAGTAGCCCAGTCCTGGGGAACACCAGCTCCAATAAGACCGTTGAGGGCCATTGTAGCACACCATACAAGGTTTGCTCTTGCATCATAGTCTGTTGGATTGTCCAGGGTCTTCTTTCCTATCTCTATAAGAGTCTGAAGTATTCCCTCGGCAGTTCTATCCTGGAACCTGGCATCCACAGGGTAGGTGATATACTGCTCCACAGTGTGGATAAAGGTATCCACTATACCGTTGGCTACCTGGGTAGCTGGAAGGGTATATGTAAGCTCAGGGTCCAATATGGAGAAGACCGGGAAGTTAAATGGAGTAAATACAGTGAGCTTATCCTCCCCGTTACTGATTACAGCCCCGTTGTTCATCTCGGAACCTGTAGCTGGAAGGGTAACTACCGTCCCCAGGGGAAGGTTTTCCTCTCTGGTTGTGGGAACACCTTTAAAACCAAAAGCAAGGATCTTTTCCTCCTTACCTATAAACTCCCTTGTATTGGATGCCACTGCAATAAACTTAGTACCATCCATTACAGATCCCCCTCCCACAGCCAGAAGGAAGTCGACCTTCTTCTCTCTTACTACCTCTACAGCCTTCATAAGAGTTGCAAACTGAGGGTTTGGTTCTATTCCTCCAAACTCAAAGATTTCTCTTGCAGACTTGGCCAGCTCCTCCTTTACCCTGTCAAGGGTACCAAACCTCTTAACGCTTCCTCCCCCATAGGTGATCAGCACTCTGGCATCCTTGGGAACTACGCTGTCAAGCTTCCTCAGCTGATCCTTACCAAATAATATATTTGTGGGGTTATAAAAATTAAAGTTTAACATCTCTACCTCCTGAAATTTTAATTTAAATCTTTTACTTTCCTGTAGACTGAATTTGCGAATGCTCATCTAGCACTTATTGCAGCTCTCTGTATCGGAGCCCTTGATTATACAATTGCCCCTCTCCTCCTCATATATACGAACCTGCTTTAGGATATCTTCTTTCGTAAGAAGGAGTTCCTGGATCTTCTCATCTATTGTATCCACATGATCCAGAAGGATATTTTTTCTCTCCTCTATAGTATTGGTCCCCCCCTTCTTCAGCGAGATATAGTACTTTATCTCCTTTAGGGACATACCGGTATCCTTAAGGTTTAAGAAGAACTCGATCCACATGAGATCCTCCTGAGTATAAACCCTGTTTCCCTTTTCATCCCGGGCAATCTCTCTGATTACACCATTCTTCTCATAGTACCTCAACTTTGACTTGGTAATTCTAAAGTATTTAGCCACCTCATCTATATTCATCTCTTCACCTCGCTTTTAACTAATATAGTTATACACCTTAAACCATGGTTTAAGGCAAGGATTTTTTATTTTTTTCCACAATTACCGACAAAATCAATTGTTTTATAGGTAAAAGTTGATTAATATAGTATAAAATTTTGGTGGGATTGTTGTGTGGGTAATTGATTGAAGGAGAGTGTTATGAAGAATTGTCTGTTTGATATGGTTTGCTACCACTGTGAAAACCTCGACCTAGCAGAATGGGAGGATATTACTCTTTTCTGTAATATCTGTCATAAGAAGGAGGCCCAAAACAAAAGGTGTCTCAGAGCAGGGGTTGAGTGCAATGAGTGTGAGTACTTTGTTGATCCCTCCTACTTTGAGGAGTACAGGGAGGAGTGTCTGGAGAAGATAAGGAGAAAAATAAAGAAGGGGTAATTTATTCAGAGGGGAGAGGCCTTCTACTGCTACTATTAAGGGCAGTGGAGCCACTCCCCTTCCTTAGGTCAGGTGTAATGAATACAAAAAAAGTTTGATTTCTATATAACGCCTGTAATATAATATCTTTATTCCTTAGTAAAAAGGTAAACAAAGGAGGAGATATTGTGATTAAGATTGGAAATGAAATATCCCTGGAAAAGAGGATTAGAGAGATACATGAGAGACACAGAAGTCAGGTGGAGAAGCACATATGGAACTTCTACGACTATATGCCCTGGGAGAGGGGGGGAGATAGGGAGAAGAGGATAGCCCTTCCCCAGCCCCTTGTAACGGCTATAGAGACCTCTATGCTTACGGAGCTTAACCTTCCCTGGTACACCACATACCTTTCAGATATGTTCAGGGAGGGACTGAACCCCCTGCAGGAGTTTATACACGACTGGGTGAGCGAGGAGGAGCAGCACTCCACTGCCCTTGAAACCTATCTGGTTTTAAATGGAAGTGTGGAAAACAACAAGCTGGCAAGCCTTAAGAAGGAGATGCTGGTTTCAGGATGGGATTCAACCCTGGCTCATCCGGTAGCAGTTATGGCCTATACCTCCATACAGGAGCTGGCAACTGTGGTCTTCTACAGAAATATTGCAGTCACTGCCAGAGGTTACGACCCTACCCTGGAGAGACTTCTAATAAGGCTTGCCAACGATG
The DNA here is from genome assembly GCF_027925155.1 of Propionigenium maris DSM 9537. GTDB lineage: Bacteria > Fusobacteriota > Fusobacteriia > Fusobacteriales > Fusobacteriaceae > Propionigenium > Propionigenium maris. Next base: position 307,870 of record NZ_BSDY01000001.1, read on the forward strand.
AGTCCCTTCACTACGCCTTCTACAACCAGGCTATAGAGGCTCACCTGGAGCTGGATCCAGACCTCATAGTATATATTGCCCCAGTGATAAAATCCTTTAAGATGCCCGGGGCTGTATTGAAGGACTTCGATGAGAGGATGAAGATAATAGAGGGGGCAGGGTATGGAGCAGATGAGTATCTGGACCAGGTACTGGAAAAACTCCTTATAAGATGGAAGATAGCAGCTCTTACTCCCAGAACTAAGGAGGGGAGAGCTGCAAGGGAAGAGATCCTCACCTATGTAGCCAAGCTCAAGAGGATAAACGCGAGGATGAAAAGGAGAGGATAGCCTCAAGAGCTGCTGAAATAAACTTTTTCTGCCATATTTCTCTCCTAATAAAATTTCTGTAATAGTCAAATTAATTGAAAAGAAATGGAAACTTTCCTTGGTATAGTGTAGATAAGAAAGGAAGGATTGGAGGTAGAAGCTATGGAGAAGAGGTATAGATGTCCCTTTGAGGCTCTTACAGATGTCATAGGGGGGAAGTGGAAGATGCATATCCTGTGGAGGCTGAATATCCACGATTTTTTAGAGCTGGATGAGATCGAGGAGGCAAGCTTCTGTCCCTCCAGGGAGCTACTGGCAGAGCAGCTAAGGGAACTGGAGAGGGATGGCTTCATTCAGAGGATAAGCTATCCAGAGATACCCCCAAGGGTGGAGTACCACATTACCAGTGTGGGAAGAAGTCTGTGGCCTGTACTTTCAGCTATGCAGGAGTGGTCTATTGGCTATATGCAGGGGTTAGGCATGGAGGTAGAGGAGGAGGTCTTGGAGGAACTCAAGACCGTCAAGAGGGATCACAGGATACAGGAGCTGGGAGAGGGTTTTGTAGAGGAGAAGCTGCCCCTAGATGACTATTTTAAGAATACATTTGAAAATTCCGAGGAATAGGAATATACTCTTACTATAAAAAGTGTTTAAGGGGGAGTTAAGATGATTTTACACCTGGTATTCTTTAAATTCAAGGATGAGGATAAGGAAGCTAATATGAAAAAGATGAAGAGGGACCTTGAAGCTCTGGAGATGGATGAGATTTTAAAGCTGGAGGTCGGGGTAAACTACAACGAGAGTGAGAGAGCATGGGATCTTTCCCTTATTACTGAGTTTGAGGATCAGGCTGCTCTGGATGCATATCAAAACTATCCGCCTCACGTGGCAATAAAGGAGTTTGCAGCTAGGGTTTGTGCTGAATCAGCTGTAGTGGACTATGAGAAGTAGGAATAAGTAAATAGATGAATAAAGAAGGAGACCTTAGGGCCTCCTTCTTTTCCTTCCCATAATTCTTATTACAGCCAGTGCCAGGATCTCTGTGGGGTCTACCAGGGAGATGTCTCCTTTAAAGGTTCCGTTAAAGACTAATGGAAGCTCACTGCATCCCAGGATCACTGTGTCTATTCCCTTCTCCCTGAACCAAGCCAGGATCTCCTCTACCTCTCCCCTATGCTCCTCAGGCTTGTATCTTCCTCCCTTGACCCTGTATATAAGGTTATTGGTAACTTCCTTTATCTCCTCCGATGGCTGGACAACAGGGATATCGTATTTTTTGAATGCCTTCTCATAGAGCCTGGCATGGTATGTCCCCCTGGTGGCCAGAAGACCAACTCTCTCCCTTCCCATAACTGTTTTAGCTGTCTCCTCCACCATATTGAGGAACTCCACTTTTAAGTTTCCCTTGATCTCATCATAGAAGTAGTGAGCTGTATTACAAGGCATCACTATCACCTCAGCCCCCATCCTCTCAAGCTGCAGAGCTGTGTCCACTAGATCCTCCAGAGGACTTTCCCCACTACCGGTAAGGAATTCAGTCCTATCAGGGATTGTGCAACGACTTTCTGTAAGTGTATGGATGTGATCCCTGTCCGAGGCAGCCTCTGTATTAACAACTACCTTCCTCAAAAAATCAACGGTGGCCATAGGTCCCATTCCTCCCATAACTCCCAGTATATTCATAGCTTCCCTCCTTAAAAAGTCTATTTAGAGTTAATATACTGAATAAAGTAAAATTTCTTTTAATGGAATAATCTTCCTCAACAGCCTTATTCACCAAAAGAGAATAATATTCAATTTGTAGTTTTTGATAACAGATTTTTATATGGCAGAAGGAGAGGGGGTAGGATAAAAACTTATTTGAATATTTAAAAGGAAATAAAGTTAAGAGGTATATATACTTAATACCGTATTTAAATTATACAAAGTTTTTACATCGCGAGGGGGTGAATATGGAATCAGTAGCTGTTCATGTTGGATCGGGGAAGAACCTCAAGATAGCTGTTACAAAGCGAAAAGATTTCCTATATATTAAGGGGTACAGGTGTACACAGGGATGTTTGGATTGTCCTCTGCATGTTGTTGGGGAGGATCTTGAAAACCTAAACAGAAGCTGTAAGCATCTAAGTAAAAAGGATCTTCTCATGGAGTTGAAGCTGGCCTTCAATATCTCTGAAAAGATATCCTTTACCTAAAGACCCATACACCTATAGAGAAGCCATACCACTCAACCTTAAAGGGCTGAAGGGTATGGCTTTATTTTTTTATTGTGGGAGATAGAAATAAAATTTTATTTAAACCTCCTGGAGGGAGTGTGGTATAATTAACCTTCAGGAGGTAGGATATGAAAATTAATTATCAGAGTATTTTAGAGGAAGAACTGAAGAAGATAGAGAGGGAAGAAGGGGTTCCAAGCCTGCTCCTGCATTCATGCTGCGCCCCGTGCAGCTCCTATGTAATGGAGTATCTTTCCAACTACTTTAACATAACCATATATTTCTATAACCCAAACATAACATTTGAGGAGGAGTACAGAAAGAGGGCTGTAGAGCAGCAGGAGTTTATAGATAGAATGAACCCTAAGCACCCCATCAAGTATATAGAGGGAAGGTATGAAACTGAGGAGTTCTATAACAAGATAAAGGGGTATGAGAAGATCCGTGAGGGGGGGAAGAGGTGCTTCAGGTGCTATGAGCTCCGTCTAGAGGAAGCAGCTATAAAGGCAAAAGATCTGGGGTTTGACTACTTCTGCACGGCCCTTTCCATAAGCCCCATGAAGAATGCTAGAAAGATAAATGAGATAGGGGCAGATTTAGAGGAGAAGTATGGAGTAAAGTTTCTTCATAGTGACTTTAAGAAGAAGAATGGATATAAGAGGTCCACAGAGATCTCCAAGGAGCAGAACCTCTACAGACAGGATTACTGCGGGTGTGCCTTCTCCAAGGCAGAGAGGGAGGAGCACGCCAGAATGAAGGCCCAGGAGAGGGATAATGAGGAGATAAAATAGTTTTTAGAAAGCAGCCAGGCTCAGGTCGGCTGTTTTTATTTTGTCCATAAATGGACTGGAGGTGGCTCTTAAAAAGGAAGTCCCAGGGTATAGAGGTATAGTTTCTTAATATGGAGGTGGTTTTGTGTATAGATATTTACTGATACTGCTCCTGCTGTTTACAGCCTGTGATTCTGGGGAAAAGATAGGAGTGGCAGATAAGGGAATAAAAGATTTTAAGGTGGAAAGATATATGGGAGAGTGGCATGAGGTTGCCAGGATAGATAATAGATTTGAGAGGGGCCTTACCAGGGTCACAGCCAGATACTATAGAGACAGTGAGGGAAGGATAAGAGTTGTGAACAGGGGCTGGAATGCTGAAAAAAACAAGTGGAAGGAGGCTAGGGGCTGGATAAGGACTACAGAGGTTTCAGGAAGGCTGAGGGTATCCTTCTTCAGGCCCTTCTATTCAGATTACAGAGTTCTTCAGGTGGAAGAAGATTATCGTTACGCTCTGGTGGGAGGGAGCAGGAGGAACTACCTGTGGATCCTTTCCAGGGAGGAGGAGATTCCAGAGGACCTAGTGGAGGAGTATACAGAAAAAGCCAGGGAGTTGGGCTATGAAGTGGATAGATTGATCTTTTTTAATAAGTAATGGTTGAAAAGTTCTTTAAAAAATGATATACTCGTAAAGCTTATATTTTGAATTACAAAATAAATTGTTTTGTGGAAGGATTGATTATGAAGAATATTATCCAGTTAAATGAGGTGGATGTTTACTTTAAGGAGTATAAGGTCCTGTCGGATCTTACATTTAATATAGAGGAGGGAGACTATATTGGAATCATTGGCCCAAATGGTTCTGGAAAGACCACCCTTGTGAGGTCTATCCTGGGACTTGGAGGAGAGGTCAGGGGAGAGATTGTGGTAGGGGATAGAAGGAATATAGCCTATCTTCCCCAGCTTACAGGAAGTAAGAGTAAATTCTTTCCCGCTAAGGTAAGGGAGATTGTAGCTACAGGTCTCCTTAAGAATAAGAGCTTTCCTAAGTTTATGACAAGAAGGGACCATGAGAAGGTAGATGAGGTATTGAAGGAGCTGCAGATGTACGATAAGAGGGACAGCCTAATTGGGGAGCTCAGCGGTGGTCAGAAGCAGAGGGTGCTCTTGGCAAGAGCCATAGTTTCAGAACCTAAGATACTTATCTTAGATGAACCTACAAGTGCACTGGATCCCAAGCTCAGGGATAAGCTCTACAAGCTTATCTCGGAGTTAAACAGAAATAAGGGTCTTACAGTGCTCTTTATATCTCATGATGTAGGAACCATAGAAAAATATGTGGATAAGGTTATGTATCTGGACAAGAAACTTGTGTTCTACGGAACTCCTCTGGAGTTTGAAAGATCCGAGGAGATAAAAAAATATACTGGAAGCTTGAAGCACTAAGGAGGAGAAGGAAATGGAGATTATACTAGAAGCACTATCATACAACTTTATACAGAGGGCTCTCTTGGGAGGGGTCCTCATATCTGTAACCTGTTCCTTTCTTGGGGTCTTTCTGGTTCTGAGAAACTATTCCCTCATAGGAGACGGGCTGGCTCATATTAACTTTGCCACTATAGCCATCGCACTCCTTCTTGGTTTTTCACCCCTGATGTTTTCCATCCCCCTCACAGTGGGAGCCTCCTTTATGATCTATAAGTTGAACTCCTCTAAGAAGCTTGAGGGGGACACGGCTATAGCTCTGGTATCATCCTTTTCTGTGGCTCTGGGGGTCATAATAAGCAGCCTGGCCAACGGTTTTAATATAGATCTCTTCTCCTACCTTTTTGGGAGTATCCTTCTTATTACCACCAGCGAGCTCTATATCTCAGTGGGAGTGTGTGTGACCCTTATTGTAATAATGGTGTTTTTCTATAACGATCTTCTCTCACTGACCTATGATGAGGATTTTTCAAAAGTTATGGGGATCAAGGCGGCTTTTTTAAACAACCTTACCCTTATAATAACAGCTGTGGCAATAAGTATCGGAATAAGGCTTGTGGGGACTATGCTAATATCAAGCCTCATAGTCTTTCCCAGTGCCACATCTATACACCTTGCCCGTAGCTTCAAGGGGATGATCTTCTACTCCCTTGCTGTGGGGGTAATCTCCATAGTGAGCGGGATAATCATATCCTATGCAATAGACATTCCCAGCGGAGCTACTATAGTGGTCATAAACTCCATATTATTTGCAGGAAGCTTCCTGATAAAGAGAAGATAAAGAGCCGGTTTAAACGGCTCTTTTTTATTTTTGAGGAAAGTTATGAAGTGTTAAAAAATTGCGTGAAGCAATTATTATTCGATCTGATGTCAGGGTGTGACGTTACGTCACCTTTATTATTAAAATAACACTTAGAGTATAAATTAATTCCACAATAAACCTCCTTATATCAGGATTAAAAGGGATAGATTGTCATTCTCTATTTTATTAAAAAACAATAATTTGACACCGATCACTTTTTAATATATATGGTATCTTATGAAAAGAGAACTCATTAATGAAAACAAATTTACAGATAAAGGAGAGGAATATGGAAGTGAAGGTTTACGAGGATGAAAGGAAGCGGCAATTGGAAGGAAATTTAAGTGGTGTGGGAGTGGTGTGGATATTTTCTGTGATATTTTTTATACCGTTTTTTTTATGGATTTTTATGGTCTTTCCAGCTTCATTTATTAAATTAGCTACAGGATCAGCTATATATGATAATATTTATTTTGAATGGGCTGTCACTAACTTAGGGAGTATCCTGATTTTGCTCTACTTTGTCAGAGCCTTCAGGCTGGATGGAGTGGATATAGGGGCAATAATGGGAAAGAGGAAGATACCTATTAAAGAGATATTATTTTACGGCATATTATTTGTTATAGTTGAGGTATCAATTTTTATTGTTGCAGATTACTTTAGTCTGACAGCCCCCTATGATTACTATGAGCTTGATGACAAGCCCTTTAGATATATTCTTCTATTTTCGGCTAGCTCTATCCTCTTAACTCCCATCTATGAGGAGTTTATAATGAGGGGGGTATTATTTAATAAGCTGTCTGAAAGATTAAGTCTGAAAAGATCTGTTATTATTATAGGTGTGTTATTTGCTTTCCTCCACGGCTTCACTAAGGGGATGGTCTTTATTATCTCCGGATCGGCGTTTTACTATGCCTATATATATCACAAGACAAAATCTCTCTATGCATCTATCTTTTTTCACCTTGTAGGCAACTTCATAGCTTTTACAGGAGATCCAATAAACTACCTATATTTCCCCAATTTGAATTTAGATGCTCCCACTAGAAGTGATATGCTTGCTGCTCTTGTAGTATTATTCATATGTTCACCTATTATATATAGATTGTTTAAAACTATATGGAGAGATCTCGATGGTAAAGGTGAAAGCGTCTATATGTACAATATGAGGGAATTGCATGGGGATGAGAAGGCAAGGTCTATTGGGGAAAGCTAGTCAAAACATCAATTTTATAGTAGAATAGAGGCTAGTTCAACAGAATAGGAGAAGTAATATGTGGAATAATAAGAGGTTTCATTCACTGAACTATGCCCTTAAGAAGGAGTTTGGTGAGAAGATATATAAGGTGTCTTTAGACGGGGGATTTACCTGTCCCAACAGAGACGGCAAGGTAGGGAGAAGGGGATGCATATTCTGCAGTGACAGCGGAAGCGGCGAGTTTGCAGGGAGCAGGAGGAAGAGTATAACCGAGCAGATAGAGGACCAGCTGGAGCTCATCTCCAAGAAGTTTCCAGAAGGGAAAGTCATAGCTTACTTTCAGAACTTTACCAATACTTACGGTGAAGTGGAGTACCTTGAAGGAATCTATAGGGAGGCCCTCTCCCATCCCAGGGTAGCAGGTCTGGCAATTGCCACAAGACCAGATGCCCTGCCAGAAGATGTGATGGAGCTCTTAGACAGGTTAAATAGGGAGCATTTTATCTGGATAGAGCTGGGGCTACAGACTATGCACGACAAGACAGCAGAGTTTATAAACAGAGGATACAACCTCCAGGTCTTTGATACCTCAGCGAGAACCCTTATAGAAAAGGGGATCAGAGTGGTAGTTCATATGATAGTGGGACTTCCCCATGAAAGTAGGGAAGATATCCTGGAAACTGTTAACTATATAAATGAGTTAGAGGTATGGGGAGTGAAGATCCACCTGCTCCACGTAATTAGGGATACAGCCCTTCATCGGATCTATATGAGGGAGGGGTTTCCTCTTATGGAGGAGGGAGAGTATATCCAACTTGTTTGCGATATAATAGGGAGGTTGAATCCCAAGATAGTTATCCACAGGCTTACTGGAGATGGCTCTAAGGACACCCTCGTGGGTCCTGTGTGGAGCCTCAATAAGAGGAGGGTCCTGAACACAATAGATAAGACCCTCAAGGAGAGAGAGATTCTTCAGGGGTATGAAAAATAATTTCTCTAAAAATCTATTTATAAGAAATAAAAAAACAAATACCCTTGAAAAGTAGCTCTATATCTCCTATACTATTAGTAGGAGGGGATAGGATGAGTAGTATAGTAAAGCTAAAAGAGATGAAGGAAAAACTTACAAAGAGTGAAAAAAAACTTGCTGAATATATATTGGAAAACCTCAATGAGGTCAAGGAGATCAATACCTATGAGTTAGCTGAGAGAAGTGGCACCAGCCAGGCAACTATAATAAGGTTTGCTAAGAAGCTGGGTTACTCAGGGTTTCCGGCCTTTAAGATAGCCCTCAGTGAGGATCTGGGGAAGAGATCCCATAAGAGGAGGGAGGGGCTTATCCACAATGAGATAAGTATAGATGACACCTATGGGGATATAGCCAAGAAGGTTGTCTTTGAAAATACAGCAGCCATAAAGGACACATTTAGCATCTTAGATGAGGGGAAGATAGAGGAAGCTGTGGAGCTTCTAGACAATGCAGGAAAAATACTTATACTGGGAGCGGGCTTTTCCGGTCTTGTGGGAAGAGATTTTCACTATAAACTTATGGAGATCGGAAAGATTACCTTCTATGATTCAGATACCCATGTACAGATGACCAATATATCTGTTATGACCGAGGATGATGTAATCTTTGTTATCTCCCATAAGGGAAACTCTTCGGACATCTATAATGTAGTAAAGATGGCTAAAAGCAGGGGGATTAAGGTTATCTCCCTCACAAGACTAGCAGATAATCCCATAAGCAGTCTGGCTGATGTGAGATTGCACACTGTGGCTGAAGATGTAGCCTTCAGATCTACAGCCATCTCATCGAGGATTGCTCAGCTATCCATTATAGATGTGCTCTACATTGGACTGGTAAGAAGAAACTATACCGAGGCAAAGAAGTATCTGGACAGCTCCAGGGAGCTTGTACAGCCATTGAAGATAAAGTAGAAAAAGACAGCTTGTGCTGTCTTTTTTGTTTAGATGATGAACTCCTGGACCTTCACATTTAAGGAATTGTTAAGCAGCAGTTAATCTTTATAAAGTAATAAAAATTAGTATTATTCTGGGGGTGATTACCATTAAGATAAGTTTTGTTTTCATAGCTTTTTTATTGATTTTTTTCAGCGTCAATCCTAGTTTTGCTGGGGCTCAGGATAAAGGAGAAATAGTTAAAGCAGAGATAATAGTAGAAGCTGAGATTATTAGCACCTTTAAAACAGAGAGGAAGGAGATTTCTAGAACTAAGGAGAGTAAGCAGGTAGATAAAGAAATGAATGCTACAGTTCTAGAGAGAATAGACGAGGAAAGTAATATTCGCACCTTTATATTTGAGTAAAAAGCTTCTCTTTTTAAGAGAGGTTTTTTATTTTAGTGAAAGGTTTAATCGAAATAAGAGGATGAGGAAAAAGATGTAGTGTCGAAGAGAATTATTTTTTAAAAAAAAAAGAGTTCCCAAGCTGTAGCTTGGGAACTCTATAATAATTTTATTTCTTTTTTCTGTCTATGGAGTTTACAACCATCTTAAGGCTGTGGACAATGATCGAATTGGCATTTTGTATTCTTATCTTCTTTAGGAAATCCATAGATTTAGGATAAGTGGCAAATAGGTCCTTTAAGAACTCCTCCTCTATATTCATCATCCCGGCAAAATCAAGGGTAACAATCCTATTTTCCCTCATGGCTTTAAGCAGCTTCTCCTGAATCTGACTTAAAGATCTTTCCTCTTCCATTACTATTACCATACCCACCCCTCCCGACTTAAATAAAAGTTGAAGTTATTAAAAAACTATTTTAATACATATTTTAAATGAACTGATTACATATCATAACATTTTTCCGGAAAAAAATCAATATCGCATTTGTATTGAAAACAAACACCTGTAACTCTATCAATCAAAGAGCCTTCTGAAGAAGCCTTTGGTACCGTCGCTAACCCCTCTAAAGAACTTTTTAATCTCTCCCTCAGGGACCTGATCCTTCTTGAAGAGGACTTCTCTTCTATAGGTTTTAGGAGGTCTTCCCACCTCTCCAGTACGAAGATCTATGTTTCTTTTTACAAGCTCTCCATTTCTCTTATTATCATCTATAAACTCAAATTCCGAAGGATCATAGATTCCCTTATCTATAAGGGACATGTAGAAGTTTTTCCATAGGGGAGCTGCAACTCTACCTCCAGTTGATCCATTTGGCATAGAGGAGTTGTCGTCATATCCCATATAGATAACGGTTACGTAGTCTGGAGTGAAGCCAGCATACCAGGCTGCTCTGAAATCGTTGGATGTTCCGGTTTTACCTCCCTGTTCCAGAGCAGAACCAAACCTCGTTGTTACCTTAGCTGCCCTACCAGAACCGTTTTTTACCACATCCTGGAGCATATAAGTTGTAAGAGCTGTATTTACCGGATCGAAGATCCAGCTTCCTTCTTCAGTCTCTCTTCTGTAAAGGACATTTCCGTGGTCATCCTCTATTTTTGTAATGAGAACAGGCTCGTGAGCATAACCTCCATTGGCAAAGGGAAGGTAGGAAGTTGCCAGATCAAGGGGAGATGCACTCATAGATCCAAGGGCCGATGTGAGGTTATCCTCCATTGTTATACCAGCTCCTGTAGCCTGAAAGTTTCCCTTAACACTTTCTAGTCCCACTTCCTTTAAAAGCTTTACAGCTACTGTGTTTACAGATTTTTCCAGAGATTCCAGAAGAGTTATCTTACCGTATTCCTTCCTCCCGTAGTTTCTGGGAGTCCACTTCCCGTAGGAAACTGTAGAGGCATCTACAACCTGGTTCATTGTATATCCCTTCTCCATGGCTGTATAGTAAACAAAGGGCTTGAAGGTAGACCCGATCTGCTTCTTGGTATTTACTGCTCTGTTAAAGTTTCCTGCACTGTAGTTCTTTCCACCGATGATACTCCTTACCTCACCAGTGTGAGCATCTAATGTCACCATGGCTCCCTGGAGCTTAGCATCCTTTCTCAGGTAGGAGTAGGAGTTAAACTCCTCACGGGCAGTTTTCTGCATCTCTGTATCCAGGGTGGTATATACCTTTAGCCCTCCCCTTGCTACTATATCCACAGCCACAAGGTCGGTAAGTTTATCCTCTACTATATCTGTAAAATCAGGAGCCTTGGCGCTCTCCCTCTTCCTTCTCCCGTCCTTCACTATGACAGAGACATTCTTCCTTCTACGATATCCCCTTGGAAGGTCCTGCTCCTTTAGAAATTTATGCTGGAGAGCCAGGTTGTACTGAGCTTCATCGATGATTCCCTGATTATACATAAGCTTCAGTATAAGGTGGGCTCTCTTCAGGGCATTGTCCAGATTAGTTCTGGGATTATATGTGCTTGGTCTGTTGGGAATACCTGCAAGCATGGCTGCCTCTGGGAGATTTATCTCAGACACATCCTTGTTAAAGATATCTCTCGCAGCTTCCCTTACACCGTAGGATCCCGAGCCAAAGTAGATCTCGTTGAGGTACTTTTCCAGGATCTCCTTCTTGGTGTAGACTCTCTCTATCTCAAGGGTAATAATAAGCTCCTTAAACTTTCTTGTGATGGTTCTCTCATTGCTAAGGAAGGCGTTCTTTGAAAGCTGCTGGGAGATTGTACTTCCTCCCTGGGACACCCTTCCCTTGGAAAGATTAACCAGTACGGCTTTACCAAGTCTCCTCACATCTATTCCAAAGTGGGAGTAAAACCTCCTGTCCTCCACAGCTATAAAGGCATTTTGCAGGTCCTCTGGGATCTCACTGATATCGGCGTTCTCCCCCTTCTGTCTGGAGATATACTCGATTATATTTTCATCCCTGTCAAGAACTGTAATGGGTTCTGTGAGGGTATAGGAATTTATCGAATCCTTAACACTTATGTAGGTTGCAATGGATACTCCTCCCATGGTTATACATCCTGCTGCAAGGAGGATGAGAAGCTTTCTTTTTTGTCTCTTTATTGTCTCAATAACTCTTTTCATATTTAATCTTCACCTATATCGTATTTTTTATAATTATCTCATATAAATGTGATGTTTATATGAGGAGGGCGAAGTATCGAAAATTGAATACCTCAACAAAATGTGTGGGAAATCTTGACAGAAGTTTATTTTAAAAGTATACCATTACCATATTAACGTAAAAAGCAGAGGGATGTCTATGAAAAAGAAGGTTGTAGGAGTCAGCGGAAACAGAAGAAGTTGGAGTGATTTTGAAAGGGATTATGTAAATACCCACTATACAGATTCCATAGAGATGGCAGGGGCAGTTCCTCTCATTCTTCCCATTACCACGAGAGAGGAGACAATTAAAAGCTATATAGATATGGTAGATGTACTTATTCTCTCTGGAGGGCATGATATGGATCCGGTTTACTACAATGAGGAAGTCCTTCCCGAGGGAGATATGCCCTTTAGGGATAGGGATGCCTTTGATATGCTTCTTATAAGGTATGCAGTGGAGAAGGGGATTCCTATCTTAGGTATATGCCGGGGGATGCAGGTTCTCAATGTATATTTTGGAGGAAGCCTCTACCAGGACCTCAAGTACAATAAGAATGTTTACCTTAAGCATATTCAGGAGAGCTCTCCAGGAGAGCACGTACACAAGGTAGCAATAGAGGAGGACTCGGTTCTTTCAGAGATCTTTGGGGAGGAGTTATGGGTGAACTCCTACCATCACCAGCTTGTAAAGGAGGTAGGTGAAGGCTTAAAAGTTACAGGGAGGGCCAGCGATATGGCTGTGGAGCTCATCGAGTGGAGAGATAGCAGTAGGTTTATAGTAGGGGTCCAGTGGCATCCAGAGATGATGTATTCCAGCGGTTCAAGGGAGATGGGCAGGATATTTAAACTGCTTTTAGAGTGGGCATAGAAAAACAAAAATTAAAAAGGGGGAGTTATATGAAGAGAGTTTTATTGCTGCTAATGGTATGCGTATGGCTTGTATCGTGTGGTAAGAAGGAGACAGAGGTTCCCAAGAAGGATACCCTTGTATACGCTCAGTTGACGGAAGCTAAGAGTTTGGATCCTCATGCAAGTACCGACCAGTATTCTCAGAGGGTGATAGCCAATATCTATGACAGGCTTGTGGAAGTGGATGAGGATATGAATATCATTCCCAGCTTTGCCACAGAGTGGAAGAATGATGGTGATACCACAATGGTATTCAAATTAAGGGAAGGAGTAAAGTTTCACAGCGGAAAGGAGGCAACTGCTGAGGATGTAAAGTTTTCACTGGAAAGGGCAATGGGATCTCCCAAGCTGGGGAGTCTGTATACCCTCTTTGATAGGATAGAAGTTGTGGATAAGTACACTGTATCTGTAACCACGAAGAAGCCCTTTGGAGCCCTCCTCTACCACCTGTCCCATAAATCTGCCTCCATCCTCAATAAGGAGTTTGTAGAGGAGAATGAGGGGAATATAGATCAGATAGCAGACGGTACCGGGGCCTATATGCTGGATTCGTGGACAGCTGGGGACAATATAGTTCTAAAGAGAAATGCCCAGTACTTTAGAGGGGAACCAGCTATCGAGTATATCAAGATCAGGAGTATAGCTGAGGAGAACAGTAAGGTGATAGGCCTTGAGACTGGAGAGATAGACATTGCTGCTGATTTAGAGTCTATGTCCAGAAATACAATCCTTGAAAATAATAACCTTATCCTTGCTGAGACCAGTTCCTTCAGTGTTCAGTACCTAGGAATGAATGTGGAAAAGCCATATCTGAACGATATCAAAGTGAGAAAGGCAATTGCAATGGCTATAGATAAGGATATAATCATTGAAACTATTCTCATGGGAGCTATGAAGGAGGCCAACAGCTTCCTTGCTCCAGGTGTTTTTGGATATTCCAAGAGTGCAGCTACTTATGAATACAATCCAGAGGAAGCTAGGAAGCTTATAGAGGAAACTGGATATGAAAACATCGAGCTTACTGTACTTACAAGTAACAATACCACAAGAGCGCAGATATGTGAGGTAATTCAGGCACAGCTCAAGGAGATCGGAGTAGATCTTAAGATAGAGATTGTAGAGTGGGGAACATTCCTTTCAGCTACATCCTCTGGTAAAGCTGAACTCTATATGCTTGGTTGGTCTCCATCTACAGGTGACGGGGATTACGGACTTGTTCCCAATACCCACAGTGCCAACAAGGGAAGCGGAGGAAACAGAAGCTTCTATGAGAACAAGGAGCTGGACAGAGTGCTAGACATGGCCAAGGAGGAGCTTGATGTAGACAGGAGAAGGGACCTCTATGCTGAGGCTCAGGATATTATAAATGAGGATGTACCGGTACTTCCCCTCTACTATCAGTTATCCAATGCAGGATTAAACAAATCTGTAAAGGGATATGTGCAGACATCAGCAAACTATCCATACTTTTACAAACTAAGTTTTCAATAGAAAATTAAAGAGACAGGCTGCCTAAGCAGCCTGTCTTTTGTTATTAAGGAAAGTATAGAAATTATATAAATCTACATGAAATAATAAGTGTTCCAATTGGTTATTGGAATGTAACTTCACTTTATTTTTTATAGTTAAGGAAGGTATAAAGTTATAGATTATTCTCACCGATAAAGCCCCACTGCATAAAATTAGAAGGGTGGAGCGTCACGATCCTTTAAAAGGATTTTTTTATAGCTATTCCCAGGGTATTTCCATCTATTCCCGGATTGTTGTCGGTTATTCCTGCATTGGATATATGCCAGATTGTCCCCTTAAGGATGAGTTCAGTGTCCTCACAGAGAGCATAGCTGAGTCCCACTCCGATATTCTCCTTGAAGTTGAAGTTGTCGTGCTGGCTGGTGTTGTAGGTATTCAGGTACATAAATCCAAGGCCTCCAAAAATAATAAACTTCCACTGGGGGGCGAGGATAAACTCCTTGTTGAGATTTATCATAACCCCAGGATCCAGAGTGCCGTCAGCTACATGGATGAAGGGTTCCCCGCTTATGTAGAAGGTAGGAGAAAAGTTATATAGGGGAAGGGCAGACTGTATATACCAACCGTCATATGTTTTTTCATTGGTGCTGTTTAAATATCCTCCCTCTAAAGACAGATCTATCGAAGGTGTTATCACTGTAAGAGAAAGGAAGAGAAAAGAGAGTATTTTTTTCATTGTATCCTCCTAATGAAGCAGGTCTATTTACCTATAATTAGGAGCAATGTTGGCTAAATCCTTTTATATAACAAAAACTTTCCAGTGATATTTTATAAACTGGAAAGTTTCATTATATTTATATTCTTATTAGAACTTCATAGTACAGCTGATACCAAAGGCAAGGAAGCTTTTCTCATACTTCACTGAAGGGAAGCTTGCCTCCGTTCCGTTAAAGTCCTTCTCCTCTCCAGAGGCTGTAGCTGTGTCATAGGAGATCTGAGCTACCGATAGTAACCACTCCTGATTTGGATTGGGCCTGTACTTTATACCTGTACCAATGATGTGGGAATCTAGGGCATACTCCACATCTGAATATGTCTCTTCATTAGCTCCCGTATCAGCATAGTTATAACCCAGGGTCCACGACCACTTTTCATTTATCAGATACTCCATACCTACATTCAGCTCGTATCCATTGTCATAACCATTCTGTCCGTCAAGGTCGGCATCCTTTACAAAGTAGTAGTTACCCCCTGCCATAATAACAAGCCTGTCTGTAAGCTTATGGGATGCTCCAAGGGCAAGCATTGCAGGGAGATCTCTGTATCTCTTATCCCCGTCTGCATACTGAGGATAGAAATCTAGGAATCCAATCTCTTTATTAAGGATTTTTGCTGGGTCATCTGTAGCATCTGCCTCAAACTTCAGCTTAACCTTTGTTTCATATCTGGCAGCAAAGTTCCACCTGTCATTGGGCATATAGTTTACACCAAAGATTCCTCCAACTCCCCAGGCCTCCCTCTCAGAGTCGATGGTGAAGTCTTTCTTCTGTACAATCATCCCCTCAACTGGTTCAGTAACCCCATCATATTTAGCATATCCCTTGAGCTCTCTGGTAGCATAGACTACTCTACCTGCTGCTGAAAGCGCCCACTTTTCGTTTAGAGCCCAAGCCCTACCAAGGGTAGCTCCAAAGTACTTGTTGCTTCCCTCAAAGCTGGAATCTTTCATATATACATTTTCAAAGGGATTAAACCCTAATTTTGGTATGAGTTTCGCTCCCTGTTGGTTCAAGATACCTGGGATCTTTCCTGAACCAGGTACTCCGTCATCATACTCAAGAGTAGCTCCCCCACCAATTACTCCTATGGAGAAGTAGGTGGCTGTGCTCCCATTTTTGTTGACAAAGTTTATGTTTGGAATTACCGGTTCAAAGGTATCTGAGTCATAGTCCTTTCCCTCAGACTTCATCCCCTCGTGGATAAATCCAAATTGGTTTCCAATCTGTAGATATCTACCATCCTCCAGGTGCACAATACCTGCAGGGTTATAATTACTTCCGTCTACAGAAATAATAGCATTTTGAGCCGGGTTTCCAAGATATGCAGGTGACTGGTTCATAAGGTAGTCAACACTTGCAGAGTAGGAAACATGGCCAATACAACTTAGTAGTAATAACTTTTTAAGAATTTTCATAATCTCTCTCATCAGGATTAATAGCTTCCTTTATAAAAAACCTTCCAGTTTCCAGCAGATTTTTCTTTATATACTCATCTGAAGGATCCTCTATATAACCAGTACAGGTAAGGGTAGCTAGTCCCTGGGCATAGATCCATCCCTTGTTTAAAAGCCAGTCGGCTCTCTCACAGCTGAGGTTCTGGAACCTGGGATCCCTTGCAAACTGCTCCTTTATAAGGGCTTTAAAGTCCTCTAATATCTCCTGTATTAAGTCATTGTAGGGCGTTGCTCTTAAGAAGATAGATCTGAAGAGTTCCTTCTCCTCCCTGGCAAAGAGAACTACTCCCATCCCTACATTTAGGAGAACAAGGTCGGTATAATCCTCCCTTATATACTCCATAAACTTATTTTTGGCGAGCTTAAGTAACTCCTCCTTTACCTCATCCATAGAGGAAAAAAAGGTATAGATAGGAATAGTAGAAGAGTTCATCTCCCTGGCTAGATTTCTGGCGCTAATATCCTGAAGTCCCCTTTCAACTAATATTTTATAAGCATAATTTAAAATAACTTCTCGAGAATAAACTGCTTTCTTAGGCATTAATTAACCTCCTAGGTGTTATGCATAGGCAATATAATATAACACTCTTTTCTTTGTTAAGTCAATATTTTTAAAGGGTTATAACTATATATAAAAAACATAAAATAACACCTATGTTTTATGCACAGGTGTTATATAACGTCCGTCGGTATCTTTTAAAATATGAAAATATTAGATTTTTGACCTCTAAATTAAAACAAAAGATACAGGTTCTTTTTTACAAAAAAAATTAAAGGCTATCTTTTCAGATAGCCTTTAGTGGATATACTTTATTCCTCTTCCTTAGTAGGTGGCTTTTTCATCTTGGCAACTACAAAGGCTGCTACTGCTGCTGCCACAGCACCTAAAGCAACAAATATTCCCTTGGAATTATCTTTTTCCTCTACCTTCTCCTCAGGAACTACAGGAGGCTCAACCTCCTCTACCTTCTTGGTGGTTTCCTCATCCACCTTCACCTTTTCCTCTACCTCTTTAACTATGGCAGTATCGATCTCCTCATCAGCTGGCTCAGGGACAGGTGTAATAGTTTTTGGAGGTGATTTCTTCCTTGGAGCTGGTTTCTTGTATACAGGCTTAGCTACTGGGGCAACCTCTTGAACACTGTCTTCAACCTGAGGCTCTTCTTCTTCTTCCACTACAAGAACCTCCTCTTCAACCTGAGGTTCCCCTATCTCCTCTACTACCTCTTCCTCAACTATAATTGTACTTTTAACTACCTCTGGTTTATCCTCCTGCTTTGGCTCGGTTTTGGCACATCCCACAACGAGCATGAGGGCAAATATGAGCATCAAGAGTTTTTTCATAGAAATCACCTTCTTTATCTTTATTCTTACTTCTCAATACTTTTTTCTGTAAGAGGAGGATAATTCCTTCAAATAAATTACGTATTTAAGATTGCCTGTACCTCTTATGCTATCTTGAAGGTCTGTAATCTATAGGTGAGCTTCCAAATAACTTCTCTTCCCGTCTGGCTTCCAGTTCTACAGCTAGCATCTCCTCAGCGATATGTGTCATATTTCTAAGGGTTTCCGGAGGACATACCTTTTCTACCTCTACTCCGTGTATCTTTTTAAGGTGGGTATAGTTCTTCCACAGCCACTGTTTAACCCTCTTGGCATCGGATGGTCTCCTGAGGAGTTCCAGTATCTCTATCCTTATCCTGTTGATCTCCTGGAGAGATGTGACCTTGGAAAAGGAAGCGATTCGATGTCCCAGCTCCCTTGAACTCTTCTCATCTATCTCCTGGCAGAGAAACTTGAGGGTATGCCATATCTCAAAGAGGTCGGACACTGTATCGATATCCCTTCTCTTGAGCCATGTAAAGGCAGTTAGCCTTCTTCTCCAGTCCCACCACTTAACTGGGCTCTGGAGATCTGCTGCAGGAATTAAAAATATCTCCTTCTTCAGTAGAAGGGCACCAAATACTCCAGGGGGCTTACCCAGACGCTGATTCTTCAGAGTAGTTCTGTATACCCCGCAGCTGGGGCTCCCCTCCATAAAGATATAGGCGTCCACATCTGCCCTCTCGAGAGTTTCCATACAGGCCTTTGCCCCTGCCCTCATCATAGAGCTGACGTTTCGCCCGTGACGGTTTTTAATCTGGGCACCCCCATCCCAGAAGTCTATACCATTTCCTCCTACAAGCTTTATAGGTGGTCTTGGAACTCCCATACCGGACATCACCTCTGGACATACTGGTGTCCAGAGGAAATTAGCCCTCTCCCTCTTTAGATATCCCAGCATATCCCAACCCTTAGCATTATACCTCACCTTGGCTCCATACATACAAGCAGAGATTCCTATCTTCATTCTATCGGTTAAAGTGTGTTCCATATTATCCTCCCTCCCTCAATACTTTTTCTACTCTATCTATATACTCCTCCATATGAAATTTCCTTTCTAGGCCCGAAGCCATCATGCACCTTACCTTTCCATAGATAGCTCTCTCCTTCCAGGCTCTGTCATGCTTGCCAAAACACCAGGCCACTCCAGTATAGGAGTTGGGATCCCTTCCGTCTATAAAGTACTTATTGTTCAGGTAGATGGCTCTTTCATAGGCAGCTTCAGGTGTTTCCGACCACTCCAGGATCTTTTTGCACCAGTACATCCTCATATACCCATGCATATAACCTGTTCCCACCATCTCCCTCTGGGCAGTATTCCAGTAGAGGTCATGGGTGCTCCCCTCCTCCAACTCCTTCAGGGTGTAGAGGTATTCCCTCTCATCTGAAGTGTGGATCCTCATGGTATCGTATGCCCAGGAATAGGTGATTCTATCCCACTTATCGTAGTTTTCATTGTAGTAGATGAAGTTAAAGGCAAGCTCCCTCCTTATAATGAGTTCCTCTAGAAAGTCCTCTACATCACCGGCGTTTTGAGGATTTCTTTCCTTCAGTACCCTTGTGGCTATCTCCAGGGGGGAGATCTGTCCAAAGTGGAGGTAGGGAGATAGCTTAGAGACACTCTCCTTTCCTGGATTACTACCCAGGGAACTGTAGGTGTCCAAGCCCTCCTCTAAAAACTCCTCCAATCTCCTCTGAGCCGCTTTCTCTCCTCCTTCAAAGACCTTAGACCTGTCTACACTCCTGTCCAGCTTCAGCCTTCCACAGAGCTCTTCAGAATCTTCTTCAGGGAGAATTATAGACTTCCACCCATCTACAATCTTTCTTGCTACCTTTTTACCTACTCTGTACTCCTCCTGCTGAAAATCATAGAGGAAGTCATCTAAAACCCTTTTTATCTTAGGCCTTATAGTTCTTGCCCCATACTCCTCCTTATTGGAGGCCACCTCCACTGGTACCACAAGGTTGGACTCCACCTCTATCATTGGACAATTTATCCTATCAGCGATCTCTCCTCTCCACATTTTATCCATCTTCATATATCCCTTATCACATATAAGAAGTAAGGCATTCCGGGAGATCTCCAAGATATTTTCAACTATATCTCCATAGAGGAGAAAAAACTCTATCCCCCTTCCCTTCAATTCCTTCCTGACATCTATGAGCCCCTCCATCATAAAGTAGTAGTGCCTGTAGTTAGCTTCAGGATAATCATCCATGAGATTAAAAAATACCACCAGGGGAACTCCCATTCTGTTTGCTTCCATTACTCCATACTCCAGGGAGTGGTTGTACCTGGTCCTCTGGTTTCCCTGCATCCAGTAGGCCACATACTTTCCTTCCTCTTTTTGGATATCATTTATCCTTTTAAACCTTTCCTCCATACTTTCTCCCCCCTTCATCTATATGTGATATACTCTGTCTCTGAATAAAACCTTTAACTAAAATTTAATAATACCCTTGCATTATACTTGTTTAGATGTTATTATTGTATCGATTTCAAATTTGAGGAGGATGTTGTGGAGATTAAAGATCAGATCGTTGACCTGTTAAAAAAATCTGAACCCCTAAAGGGTGGAGAGATAGCTGAGAAGCTTGGAGTGGAAAAAAAGGATGTAGACAAAGCAATCAAAGCATTAAAGAAGGAGGAGACAGTGATCTCCCCGAAGAGATGCTTCTACTCTGTGGAAAAGTAATAAAAAACCTGAACTCCAAAGTTCAGGTTTTTTATTTTATTCAATTTATCCTTCCCTTATATCCACTACCCGTTATTCAAAATACCCCCACAACATACTAAATATTATAAGACCTCCCAATACCGTGATTCCCATTGTAAAATCAAACATATAGTTAGCGAGCAATCCTACTGTTGCTATAATTCCCCATGTATAGTTTCTGTTAGATGTTTTTACCCCAAGTCTTAAAGCTTCAGAAAACTCTTGGTCCGTTAATGTACCCTTATCCATCTTACTCTTTAAATATTTCCTTCTGTCGTCTCTTCGCTTCATCTTTTCATACTTAAGGTTTTCCCCCAGTACATCGATTATCACTAACTCTACAACCTGGAAGTCATAGATCTTCCCCAGCTCCATCTTAGAAATTGCCTCTGTTAACTCTCTTCCCCAGCTGCACTCATTGTCATCTGGTACCCTGTACCTTACCTCCTCCCCTTGTGGATCTATAAACAGTGCTTCTCCATCCTTATAATTAATAAACTTCATTTCTTTTTGTGTTCTCATAGGTCTTCATTCCTCTCTAACTTTAAACATAATCTAACTATTCCTTGATTCCCTTCCTCTGTGATATGTCTTTTCAGAATCATATACAGAACTTTCCCAATACAAATCCTCATAAAGGGTTTAGTATTTCATACAATTAAATTTTCGCTGCCAAACTTCCAAGCCCCTCTTTAGACCCTTAAAATTCCAGCCTGTATGAGCACACCCATTAATTCAGCCATGCTATATTCTCCGCTTCTGATCCTTATTCCTGCCACTGGCTGGCTCTGCCTCATCCCCTTGTAAACCTTCATCTCATTACCATGCTTTCTGATACTTAAAACCTGTTCCTCCTTGCTTGCCCCCCTGTAGACCCTGATGACTCCCTTGTGTTCCCTTGCATTGTAAAGGAGGGGGTTCATGGTTTTTCCTGAAAAGATTCTTACCGATCCACGGCTCCCTCTTATGTTTGCCTCAGGCCTCTTTTTACTGTCCCCTTTATACAGTCTTAAGACCTCCCCCTCCCTTCTGATTATTGCAAGTTGCCTGGTTGATACTGAATCTGAGTAGAGCCTGATCCCTTCATGGAATTTCCTTGAGTGTAGTATCTCCCTGTCCCCTACATAGACCGACATCCTGCTATAAGTAATAACATTCAGTGTGATCATTAAAAACAGAATAACTTTCTTCATCTCACTCCTTAGTATTCAAAGTGTGGTAGGAGCTGCCCCTTATATCTGTAATACATCTCCTTAGTATTATTCTTCTGATATAGTCGTCTTTGAATAATCTCCCCCTCTCCAGTTTTAAACTTTAGCCATCCAATAGCTTGACTGTTGTTGTAGGAAGAGACTATTCTTGTCCTTCTCTCCTCTATAAGTTTGAAAATCATCCTTCATCTACCTCGCTCTAATAATATTTTGTATCTAAAATCCCCCTATATGTTGATGCATAATTGTCTGTTATTGTTATTTCAACCCTTTCTGCCTCTCTAAAAAATTCATGGAATCTCTCATAGCTACCGGGGTTCCCTTCTCTTGAGATTACCGTCTTTCCAAATCTTCTACTTCTGAACCCTATCTCATCTCCAGCCTCATTTACTGCGGTTATTCTATATCCCCCTGTATGCATCTTATTGATATTCCCCTTTCCTGGATATATCTGAAATAAGAAACCATTGCTATCAACTAAAACCCTCATAGTAATCTTATGATCTTTTATAGCTCTTGAATCAGAATAAGATGCTCTGGATAATGTCTTTGATCTGTATAGATTTTCTGTTGTGTATCCACCAATAAACCACTGTCTCTGCTCCCTCTCGTATCTCTCATTCTCCTCTATAGATATCGCCTTTGATCCTCTGCTGAAGAACTTTCCTGATTTTAAATCATTGTTATTGCTCTCCTCGCTGCAGCTCAGCATGACTACCGTTAATATACCTAGTACAAATAATCTACTTACCTTCATACTTTCCTTTATTCATGTTTCCTAAAACCATTTCTGGCTTTTTCCAACATGGATTCAAATGTCTTGGTACTGTGAAAGTCACAGAAACCGTGGGGCTGAACCCAGTTGCTCTCCTCCTCCATTAGCTGGCAAATGTAGATACTTTGTCCCTCTGCTCTTCTCCCTGTGTCACAATTACTGCAAACTAACTTTGCCTTATTGTACCCCATATCTTCTCTCTTCATTTTTTTAGCCATTGTTCTGCCTCCTCTTTCCACTAGTAATTGTTCAAGTGATTTTACCAACTTTTTGGAGACCTTCCATTGACATTATCAATAAAAAGAGAAAAATATTCTACAGTAACGGTATACTCGGTATTTATTTCGATTAGTTTTTTAAAATTTGGATATAGCCTCCCCTATTTGAGCTTTTGGGTAGCTGTTTGATAGTACCAAATTTTGATCTTCCACACCTCTTCTTTGTATTTTAATCCCGGGATAGCATATTAAATTTGAAAGAAAAAGCAACGTGACGTTGCATCCTTTCGAACCCTATGTAATGGCTCTTTATAATGGAGTTAATCTATAATTCTATACTTTCCTTAACAATAAAAAAAGCCTGAACTTTATAGTTCAGGCTCACTTCTTATTATGCTCTGTCTACTCTTATCCTTGCCTTCATTCCCTCGGTGAGGGGAAGGTTTTTACCCTCATAGTTACAGAAGTAGTAGTCTTTACTGTCATGTTCAACCCTTCCTCTGTACCACTTGCCCTCTATAGAAACCTCGATTATATTTCCACAGGTAAAGTAGAACTCAGGCATAGTATCTAAGTTATACCTGCCCTGACTATTGAGGAGAAGAACTCCCTCCTTAACCTCCCGGGTAAGGTGCTCCAGTTCGTGGATAGCTTCCTCTATCTCCCCGGTGAGATACTCAACAATTGAATATGCTTTTTCATCCTCAAACTTATCTGTAGGGTCTACCTCCAATACCTCTCTATTCCTCTCGTTAACCTTCTTTAATTCATTTATAATCTCAAGATATCTTTCAGCTAACATCTGGCTCCCCCCTTTTTTTATCAATTCCATATAAGTGTATTCTAAAAAAACCGATGAAACCTTTTTTTTGAGAAACATTTAAGGTGTCAAAAAAGGGAGACCCGCCTGCTTTTAAACAGGCGGGTAAAATCATGAAAAAGAAAATGTTTTATCTTACTTATGCATTTTTTAGTCGTAGAGAACTTCTAAAAAGTTTAATTTATCTTCTCTT
Organism: Propionigenium maris DSM 9537; assembly: GCF_027925155.1. Taxonomy (GTDB): domain Bacteria; phylum Fusobacteriota; class Fusobacteriia; order Fusobacteriales; family Fusobacteriaceae; genus Propionigenium; species Propionigenium maris. The sequence goes on from NZ_BSDY01000001.1 coordinate 331,557, forward strand.
TTTTTGCATTATTTTTTATGAGCTCCTGGATCCATACCAGGGTAAGAGCCAGATACATATAGATCATTCCCAGGGTGAGGACGGGGTGTTTTATATACTCAATGAGATTTTCCCCTCTGTAGAGCACTCCCCTGAAGAAATACCATCTTCTCACTGTCTTCATGAAGCCTCCATCCTCACTTTCTATGGTCCTGTCCATTACTGAAAAGTAGTACCTCTTCTTTTGGAGGATATTCTTAAGGGTAACCCTCTTCTCATTGTGAGCTACTCCAGTGAACTCAGCTCTCTCAATAATCCCTCCCTGTTCCAGATATCTTATTGTAGGCTGAGTCTCCTCAAAGGCTATCTGATTAAAGTTTATCCCTCCAGATCTCTCATACTCCTCTGTTCTCCAGAATCTGGCAGCTTCAATAGATGTTTTTCCCAGAAACCTTCCAGCTCTATTTACAACATTCCTCTCAAATACCTTTACCTTGGAAAAGAAGTTATCGTGATCTGTAAAGGCCCTTTCCGGTATAACCAGGGAACCTATCTGAGGGTTGTTCATGAGGTAGGAGATGCACTTTTCACAGAGGTCTTCCTCTAATATCATATCCGAGTCTATAATATAGATGTAGTCGGGATTTAGCTCCCTGGCTCTTTTCAGAGCCTTCTTTCTGGCTATCCCCCTCTCCCCGTGAGGAAGGAATATAGGGTGAAAGTTAGTGTGTCCATTGGAGATCTTTTTAAGGATAGCAGGAGTAGAATCGGTAGATCCGTCATCAGCTACCACCACATGAATATTTGCTCCCCTCTGATTAAGGGAACTCATGACACAGCTCTCTATAATCTCCTCATTGTTGTATGCTGACAGCAGTATAACTAAGGTCTTCATCTCTCTACCTCCAGTCCCTCGATAAATCTATCGAAGTGGTCTTTTGTATTTCCCCAGTGAAAATTCAGTGAGAACTCATAGGCCGCTTCCCTCATGAGGCTATACTTCTCCCTTTCCTCTATAACCTGCCTCATCTGGTAGATGAGCTCTCCCACACTATTCTCCCTGCACAGGTAGCCAGCTTCCCCGAGGTTGAGGGCATCTCTAATACCTGCAGAATCAAATCCGATACTCGGTGTTCCCACAGCAGCAGCTTCTGTTATAATAAGGCCCCATCCCTCCCTCAGTGAAGGAAAGAGAAGGCAGTGGGCTCTGCTCATGAGTTCTAGCTTCTTCTCCTCTGACACAAATCCCCAATAGGTGACATCTGGATTGTCCCCCTCCCTTGAAAGGGAGTACTTCTCCTCTATGGGCTTCAGTACCTCCTCTATATACACCTCCTTCTTCTTCCCTACGAGCCACAGCCTGGCCTCAGGATAGAGGCCTTTTATCTGCCCAAAGGCCTCTAGAGCTTTATCTATTCCCTTGTAGTTGGAATACCTCCCCACATAGATGAAGGTAGGCTTCTCCTCCTTGGGAAGGAAGTTGTCCCTATTCCATGGGATGAAGTCGATTCCCTCTGGAAGGATAGTTACCCTCTCAGGCTTGAAGCCGATCCTCACCAGGTCCTCCTTGGTGGAGTTGGAAACTGTAATTGTGGGATCCCTCCTGGAAAACCTCAGGAAGGGTGTTTCAGTATATTTTCCTATCAGGTTTATGGGGAAGGCAGTGTTCATATCCCAGATCTCCCTGGTAAGCTGATGGATGAAGAAGATCCTCTTTTTCTCTTTCACCCAAAACCTACTGAAGAATCGGTGGGTATTACACTGGTCAACTACATAGTCTATACTCTCTCTGTTCTCTCTGTAGTAGTTTCTGGCCTCCAGTATAACTGAGAGCATGCCCCCTCTTCGGATATATCTTATTCCGTCTATGATCTCCTCTCCTTCAGCTCCTTCAAAGAGGGGGGAAAAGTGGGTTATCTCATAGCGATCCCTGTCCAGCCTCTTTATCATCTCATGGGTAAATATCTCAGCTCCTCCCATCTTAGGAGCCTTTATATCTCTCCAGGAGAGAAAAAGAATCCTTTTCTTCTTAGCATATTCCTTCTTCATCCTTAACCGCCCCCTCAAAATAAAATATAGTAAAAAGAGTTAAAAATAGCAGTGTATAGAAACCTATTCCCCCATATAAAAAGTAGTCGATGCTCCTTCCATAGTGTAGAAGGAAGAAGCTAAATAGCAGCGCAGTCCCTCCAAGGGGAAGGATATACTTCCTTCTGTCCAGGATAATATTTAAGTTAACCAGATAGAAGCTGTCTACCAGAGCTATATACATAAATGCTCCCCTTAGAAGATACTCTGAGGCTTTTATATACTCTGCTCCAAAGAGATAGGCTACCGAAAGGGGCAGAATAGTCTCATAGGCTATAAGCATCAAAAACTGTACTCCCAGAAGGATGAAAAAGTATTTTCTGGCTCTCTCCTTGAAGACCTTTTTGTCTCCTACCTGGGAACTGAGGTTTGGAATAAAAACCGTAATAAGACTAAATGAGACAAAGAGTATAATCTGGCTGTATCTTAAGACCACAGCGTATATCCCGGAAATAGATGAAAGATTGTAGTTTATTATTATCATATCTATGGATGTAAAGTAATAGATAAAAAAGTTGGAGAGAAATATCAGTATTGTCTGCTTTGCCACAGGGGAGATACTTCCCTCACCCCTGACAATCACCCTCTTTATCTTTAGCTTTATGATACCGTGGAGCATAGCTGTACACATACCAAAGGCAACACTTAGAAGAACAACCTCTATCCTGTTGAACCTTGGGAGGAAAACTACCAGAAAGAGGATCTTGGAGAGAACCTCTATATAGAAGTTTATGTTCAGATTTAAAAACTGCTTCTCCCCCTGGAAGATCCCCCTCAATATACTCAAAAAGAGATTTAGAAGGAAGATACTCAGGGTAATTCCCAGGGCCAGGTGGGACCCTCTGGTAAAGGTAGCTATCCTTCCTGAAAAGCTCAGAAAGAATAGGCAGATAATAACAACATAGACAAAGGCCGTCTTATATATCCTCTTGGCCCCGACCCCCTTTTTGGCCACCTCCTTAGCTGTAAAGGTCTGAAAGGATATCCCGGTAACCAGGAGAATAGCCAGTATACTCAAAATAGCATTGAGGGTACCATAGCTTCTCTGACTCAGATACCAGCTGCAAAAGATATGAAAGAAGTAGTTTACTCCATTTAGGGCGATATCCAATACGGGAAAAACCTTTGCCTGGTGCTTTAATATCAGTGACTTTACCTCCATATTATTCCCGCCTCCTCTTCCTTTTCTTTCTATCCTCAATCAGTGCCCTCAGCTTCTTCTTATCTAGGGGTTTAGTAAGGATATCGTCACTTCCAGCTTCCCTTATCTTATCGGTTTCATTTTTAAGGGCATAGGCTGTAAGAGCAACCACATGGATTATATTGATCTCCCCTGACTTCTTGAGCTCGGCAAGGACCTCAAATCCGTTCATTACAGGCATCTGTATATCCAGCAGGAAAAGATCGTATTTTTTACCGCTCCTGAATAACTCCAGAGCTTCTTTACCATTATCAGCAAAATCTATATTTACCTGGGATTTCTTTAACATCATCTCAAGAACCAGCTGATTATCCCTTACATCTTCAGCAACCAGGATATTAAACTCGGAATCCTTATTTTTTCCTTCATGCTCTACTTCAACTATTGATCCATTAGATACGACTGGGCTCTCCTCCATAATACTATCCAGTGTCTCGTAGTCTGGGGTACTCTCCCTTGCCTCCTCTGTAGATGGGAGGGTGAGGTGGAAGGAGAAGGTGGTTCCCTCTCCAGGAGTACTTTTAACCTCTATATCCCCCTTCATAAGCTTACACAGTGCCTTGGTGATAGATAGTCCCAGCCCCGTTCCCTTGTGGTTGAGGTCCACCTGCTCAAAGGAGTTGAAGATCTTTTCCTGGTACTCCTTTTCGATTCCTCTTCCTGTATCCTCTACCTCACCCTTTAGAGTTCTATAGTTGTATTCTATCCTCACGTGGATATGACCGCTGTCTGTGAACTTAAAGGCATTTGAGATAAGGTTTATGAGGATCTGTCTTATCCTCCCCTCATCTCCCACTAGATATTGAGGAAGTTCCCCTACTCTTATGATCTGGAAATCCAGATCTTTTTCATTGGCCTTTAACCTGAATAGGTCCTCTACACTCTTTAGGAGATTTCTTACATTAAAGGGAGTGGTCGCTAGCTCTAATTTTTTTGCATCCATCTTGGAAAAGTCCAGGATGCTGTTTATAATTCCCAGTAGATGATCACCCGCTCCCACAACAGAGGAGAGCCTTTCCCTTTTAAAGTTGTCCCTTTCATCCTCCAAAAGCAGCTCCGTATACCCCATAATTGAGTTTAAGGGGGTTCTCAGCTCATGGGTCATGTTAGCCAGAAATATATCCTTTAAGCTGTTCAGTCTCTCAGCCTCAAACTTGTTCTTCTCAAGGGTCTCCGAACTCTCCCTTATCTTGGAGGACATCTTATTAAATACCCTGATGAGCTCATTTACCTCCTTGTCCCTACCTGTTTCTACCTTGTAGGTATAATCCCCCTCAGATACCTTGGCAAGGCCATCCTTCATAATGAGAAGGGGGGAAAGGATGTGAAACTTTATAAGGGTGACATTGAGAAGGAAGAGCAGAAGCAGAAAGAAGGAGCTTATAAGGAGAAGTACAAACTTCATATACTGGTGAAACTCCATCTCATCCTCTAAGTCATACCTCATATAGAGGATGTGTCTGTTTTTTGCTATCTCACTTCTTATAAGGTACTTCCCCTTTATAGGAATGGCCAGTTCATAGAAGTGGTTACTGTAGTTTCTGTTTCTTACTATAATCCTTCCCCGCTTTATAATGGGCTCTATAAATCTTTTTTCAGTTGTTTCACCTACTTCTAGGGGAAGAGTGGAGTACTTAATAGCGCACTCACTGTCGTAGATCCTCAGTAGATCTACCTGGGTAGTTGAGATAAGCCTTTCAAAGAGCCTCTCTATTCCCTGGGCATCTTCTGCGTCCACTAGGGGGGTAAGTGCCCAGTCGAGAGTAGATGAAAGAGCGGCAACCCTGTCCTCTACCCTCTTTTCAAAAAGCCCCTCAACAAAGGTTGTTATTGCCATATAGACAAAAAAACCTATAGCCATAGTATAGAGAAGCATCTTAAAGGGGATCTTGTAGAGAGCTGAAGTTTCCCCCTTCACTGTATTATCTCCCCACTGTATAGTTCCTTAATATCTGCCTTTAACTCCATATCCTCCAGCTCCTTTTTAATGATATTTTCAATCTCCCTCTCTCCTAGCATAGACATATTATCACTATGGAAATAATACATCTTTCTGTAGAGTCCCGCATACTCACTCTTGTGGTGGCCCAGATCCTCCAAGATGCTGTGGAACTTCTCAGGCTCCTGCAGCTTAATAGCCAGAGCAGCATACCACGCATCTACAATACTCTTTAGTTCTCTCTTTCTTTTAAAGCTTTCCTCGCTGGCAATGAGGACCTCCTTTATCTTCTTAAGACCCCGGGAGTTTCTGTAGATCTCCCCCCTCTCCATTAGTCTATCGGTGTACTCATCATAGTAGTAGATAGCGTCCACTTCTCCATTTAGAAATGCACTGTGTCCCTCCTCCTCTGGGAGGAAGAAAATTTCAAGCTTATCTAGGGAGATTCCCTCCTCTCTTATGAAGCTGACCAGCTCCAGGTACTCATTGGCACTTACCTCCACTGCAATTTTGCTTCCCTCCAGAGTACTAAGTCCCTGCCTCACGAGGAGGCCCTTTCTCTTAAGGGTGTGGCTGGTAAGAAGAAATATCTTCCCCCTATCTCCCTTACCGTAGAAGTAGAGGGAGTCGAAGAGGGTAGAGTAGACAACATCCAGTCTTCCCAGATAGAAGGCCTCTACACTGTCCCCCTTGCTCTCAAACTCTATTATCTTAAACTTGTCATCTAAGTACCCCAGTTCCTTGGCTACTATAAATAACATTGCATTTTCATGGTCGTCTATACCAATGGTAACTGGTTCCCTATAGATAATGCACCCTGTAAGGATTCCAGTTAACAGAAGGGTGACCAATACTCCTCTTCCTCCCATCACTCCCTCACCTCGAGGGCCTGATCCTGCTTACACAGGATACTGGCAATGCTCTTTAAATAACGGAGGGAATCCCTCACTATATCCACATGGGAACCATCCCTGTCGATGCACCTCACAGGAAGCTGCATGGCTCTAAATTTAAGTTTCTTGCAGATATAGAGCATCTCCAGATCTATAGCCAGCTCCCTCTCTACACTCAGGTGGGGAAGGATATACCTGGCAGCTTCCCCCCTCATCCCCTTAAGTCCCGTCTGGGCATCGTATATTCCCTTTGGCAGGAGGGGTTTTGTAAGGGTTCTCTTAATAAAGCTCAGGAGCCTCCTTACAGGAGGCCTGTTCTCAGCTGTAAGGTCCTTGGTCCCTGCCACCAGATCATAGTAACCCTCCCTGAGGATATTTACTATCTTGGCAATATCCTCCACATAGAAGGAGTCATCTCCGTCAACTATGACAATAATGTTGCTGTGAACGCTCTTTAATCCCTCTATATAGGTTCCCGCCTTCCTGGTATTTTTCTCCAGTTCCCTTACCTCCAAGAATCCAAAGTCACTGATATAGGAGCTGCTTTCACTGAGTTTTTTTACGAGTTTTTCAGCAAGCTCTCCAGTACTGTCAGCACTTCCATCGTTGATGAAGTAGATCTTGGAGTTTCTATAACTCTCCTCCAGAAAGAGGTTCAATTTTTCAGCAAAATTTAAAACGTGTTCAAATCTCTCCTCCTCGTTGTAGAGGGGGACTATGATGGAAAGTTTAAATACTTCGCTGGCATACTCGGGATTTATAAGGGTATTTAAGAGCTCTACGATCTTATCCCCATTGTCTGCTGTAACAGAGTGTATCCTTATCTGGCCAGTCCCCTCTATTCTGGAGATGTCACCAGAGGTGAAGATCTGGTTATAGTCTGTAAGTATTAGGATGGGAAGGCCTTGATACCTTCTCCTATACTCAGTGGCCAGTTCTATGGCCCTCTCCTTGGATAGGGTATCGATTATCAGTGTCTGTCCCTCCTGGGTATCCACTGCTTCCTCTATACTATATTCCTTAAAAGAGAAAAAACCCAGGATTTCACTGTAGTTAATATTACGTTTTTTACTTGTTGCCACAACTATCTGATCCATCTTTTTCCTCCCTTCTGAACTTTTCTTTCTGAGATCTCCTATGGAGAAGAACTCTGTATCCTCCGTAGGTGAGAAGGCTCACTATGAGAAGAAGAATTCCCAGGTAGTAAACTTTTCTTAGTAGGATACTAACCTCTCCTCTGCCGCTCTCCTCGGTTATAAAGTAGGCTCCTACCCCGTTCATAACCTTATCTACCCTCTCTCCCCCGATGGTTTCCCTCCAGAGGGGGTTGGGAGACTCGCCGTAGGAGATCATCACCCTCTTATTCAGAGGATTTACAACCTGAAACTCCCTCTTCATAGAATCTATCCTTCTATAGGAGACCTCTACTCCTGTATCTGCTGGAAAAAAGTAGCTTTCCTCTTGGTCTATCTTCTTCTCTCTCAGAGTGATGTTGTCTAGGAGGATCAGCTGATCATAGGGAAGGATATTCAGGTTTTTCATCTGAAACAGTCCCTCCTCCTCCTTGTCACCCCTGCACCATATCTGCAGCTGCATGAAAGAGGCCCCTTCTGGAGGTGAAAGGATCTGTTCATAGGAGTTCCATCTACCTTTAAACTCCTCCTCTACCTCGTAGATATACTGAACATCCACTACATCCCTCTTCTCATCTAAAAATAGAACCTTCCCATGCCTCTTGTCCACTGTTTCTGATCTGGCATCATAGCTTATGAGATACTCCTTTATAGGTTCTATAGGCATCATCTTAGAGGCATATACATACCAGTCGCAGGAGCAGGTAGGGTCATATCTTATATTGAGGATCTTCTGGAGCTTATCTCCATTGGAATCATCTGGCACCCCTATGATCTCATCCTCCATCATAGCCTCATCTATAAATTCACACTCGCTGCAGTCCTCCTGGAAGATATCCTCGAAAAATTCAGGCTCCATGATCTCAGCTGGATCAAATTTATGCATATCCTCCAAAGTGGTCATAGAGGGCGCCTTGGAGTTAAAGCTGATCTCAAGTTCATACTCTCCCACCTTTAGCTCTCTAATATTCCTTCTTCTCCTGGAGTAGTGGTTCAGTGTATCTGGGAGCTTTAGATACCTTCTGGGAAAGTTCTCATAGAGGTAATCGGGAATGACGACGCTCTCCACACTTTCTTCCTCATCTTTTTCCTCTGCAATAGAAGTTTCACTAGCTTCAGGGGTAAATATCTCCCTCTTTACTATTTTCTTTTCTGAATCTCTCAGGGTAACTGTGAGGGTCCCATCATGCTCTGGAACAGCCTCCATTCCCAGAAGGATCTCGTAGTCTGTATCCTTTAAAATCTCCACTCTCTTGGAGAGTCTTCCCTCCTGGCTTCTGATCCCCCTTCCTCCGCTGAGAAGAGGATAGCGTCTCTCAGACTGGATATTCCCCTCGTAATCAAAAGCATCCTCAGCTTCCAAGCTCATAAAGAGAGTAGAGTCCTTTATGAGCCTCCTTACTGGAAACTCCACCCTTCGCTTCTCTCCCTCTGGAATGAAAACCAGGGCGTTTATTGCATTAAACCCCTTTCTGTTGTAGATAGTTAACTTATCGCTATCAAGGGTAGTGCTCCCCAGATCTATCCACTGAAGCCTATTGAGATCTTTACTGTATGTATCTACATCTATGAGCTCATCTCCGTTTTCCAGCTGTATCTCGCCACCAGCTTTGGATATAAGGGTTCTTATATATAGACTTCCCCTCTCCCCCTCCCTTCCAGGGAGTTCTAAGTGGAAGTAGTTTTCCCCCTTATACTCCTCTAAATCCTTGATATAGAGATCGTGGATCCACCAGTAGTTTTTCTGTTTATTGTTTTGAAAGGAGAGGAGATCCAGCCTCATATACTCAGATTTAGGGGGAGAGATATACTCTCCGTAGAAGTTCATCTCATCAAAAAAGAATTCATCCTTAGGGGCTACCACATAGCTGACCCCTATCTCATTGAGATCCCTATCGAAAAACCTCACCTTCACGTGAAGCTTATTTGTTCCCCTACCAGAGATAAGGAGATTAAACTGGTAGGGATTATTTTCCTTGGCCTTTATCAGTCCCGATTTAGCTACCTGCCATATTGATTTAGGATCCCCCTTTATGATCTCCCCCCTCAGTACAGGTATCTTATTTGTAGCTTTTTTAGGGTTTGCCTGAACGGAAAAGAGGTGGGGGTTGTCAGCTTTAAAGAACTTATTTGTTCTCAGGAAGCTGTCAAAATCAGCGATTATCCTTCCCCTAAGATCCTTAAACTTATAGGGGGGAACATCCAGCCTGCTTGTGGAAAAGGTAGCTGCCATCCCTCTCTCCATATCAAAATCAAAGGGGAAGTTATCGATCCCCTGGGAGTTCAGGTACCAGGTCCAGTCACTGTTTTTTATGAGGACCTTTCCCCAGTTCATAAATACATTGGCTCCCTCTATAGCTTCAAAGGGAAATGCATAGTACTCCTCAGGGAGGGTGGATAGGAGGAGATCGTTAAAGGTCTCAGTTTCCACGTAGTCATCACGGGTTCCCTCAAAGACCATCTCACCGTCAATCCTCTGGTTGGTAAATATTACCGGTATATCCCTGATCTCCATCCTGTCTGTGCTCAGGTAGGTTTCAAGCTTGGAGAATCCATAGGGAGTGTAGATCTTATTTCCATAGGCCTCCATATAACCTCTGGGATCCTTCAGTTTATATAGATGATAGATATCATTCTCATAGTGCTTCTCCATCTCTCCCTGCTCCGAGAGGAGCTTAAGGTTGAAGTCTTGCCTTCTTTCCTTTCCCAGATACTCATCGTGGTATGCTACTTCATCCACTGGAAAGGCCTTTAAAAGTTTCCCCATATTTCTGGAGAGGCCCCTGTCCATGAGATGCTGTATATAGTTAAGAAAGTAGGTTATACCCACGATATTCCCCTCGTGGTGAAATATTGTATTCTTTCTACTGCTATAGATATGAATATCTCCAGTAGCCTTCACAAACCCCTCCAGGTTGGGATTTTTATTCCATTTAGGGGTAGCCACCCCAGTATGGGGCTGTATCATATTGTCTGCCACTGGCAGGAAGAGTACCCTGCTAAACTCTCCCCCGTCGTAGAACTTATCCTGTACCTCCTTCATCTCTTGGGGGATCTCTACCGGAGAGTAGAACCCGTCGATAAATTGGAGCTTAAAGGGCTCGATATAGTACCAGAGGGAGAAGAGAGTAGTAAGAATAATTATCCCCTTGGTGAGGTAGCTCCTGTATGAATCCCTGAAACGTATGAGTACCTGCTCTACCCCGAAGGTCAGAAGCAGGGAAAACCCCACTGCCAAAAGGCCCACCAGCTTATTGGGGTCTCTGAAGATAGACCCTATTACTGGTGTCTTGGTCACGAATAAAACAAAGATGGGAGCCAGGGTCTCCACCTTGGTACCTGTAGATGCCACAATAAATATGACCGATAACACAGTAAAGAAAAGTATTATGTGGTATCTATAGGATCTGAATATCATGGCGTGAAGAATAAATAACAGCAGTATCCCTCCACCTATATAGAAGGAGAGGGGAAGCTTGGTCATATCAAACATAGGCCACCAGTAGCTGTCCAAGTAGAGGATATTGGTAAAGGTGCTGTTTCTGCTAAAGAGTGACATTGTATCCACGGTGTTGATATTGTGCTGAGATGCCTGAGATCTTGTAAGGATGCTGAGGACATAGTTACCCAGCCAGTAGAAGGAGGTAAGGGAGAAGAAGAGGATAAGTATCCCCAACTTCATCGCCATATTCTTTACAAAACCTCCAAGCTTGCTCAGGTCTGGCAGGAGCCTTATGCCATTTTTAATAAGAATAAGACCTCCAATTACAGAAAAGTATATAGCCCCATAGAAGAAGTAGTGGATAGCCCCTGCACTGATGCTGTAGAGTAGAGCGAAGACAGCCATCTCCCTGATATTCTTCCTGTAGGGAACTACTCTTGATATATCATAGTTATCTATTACCTGGGCCTGAAACTTAGGGTCAAATATATCAAAAAAGAGCCTTAAAAGGAGGGGAAATAAGCTGTATCCACAGAGGAGGTAGATATGCTGTATCCTGAAGATTACCCATGGATTGAGAGCATAGTAGAGGGAACCTGTAACAAGGGCAAAGACCTTGTAGAAGTCAAACTCCTTGTGAAAGTAGAGGCTGACCACCCTTTTACTGAATAGGTACATACTTCCGGCAGATATTGTAATAAGCCCCAGAATAAAACTCTTTATTAAAAACGGGCCGCTTCCCCCAAAGACCATCGACAGGAGCCAGAAGGGGAGGATATAGAGTAACCTCGGAATATTCAGAAGGGTAGAGGTAGACCACCTTTCATTCCATAGTCCAAAGATCTCTGTGAGATACCGGTTCGACTCATATCCAAAGGCAATATCACTAAATACTATATGACCCTTAGAAAATATAGGCTCAAAAGTCCAAAGGATAAATGAGAGCATAAAAATTCCAGAAAAAAGGTCGTATCTATATGTATATATCAGTTCATTTATTTTTTTAGTATATCTCTTCATAGAACCACCTCACCTGTTATAGCTTATCCTTTATCTTTTCCTTCAACTCCTCATGGGAGCTAACCCTCTCTATAATCCTCTCATCTTCTCTGACCCTTTCTATAAAGTGCTTATTCTGATGGAGGATCCTGCCCTTGATGGTATCCAGGTTCTTGGTAAACTCATCCAGTTTATTCAGAGACCCCTCTATCTCTTCCAGATCATCGAAGATGTCGATGAGTTCCCTCTTTAAAAACTTATACCTTTTATCCCCCTCCCTCTCCACACTTATCCTTGCAGCTCCAGTAGAGTAAGATTCTGCAGAGAGTTTTATAAAAACAACAACGGTAAGGGTACCAGCCATGGCAATTATCCATAGGAGGGATATCTTTGTTTTATATCTTGTGAGGGGGGCCTTATAGACCGCCTCATCCTCGTAGACCTGGAGGTAGACAGATGTCTCATCCAGTTCAATAAATGAATAGGAGTAGAGTTCTCCCTTGAAGGAGTCTATTCCTACCCTTCCATCCAGCATCTTCTTGCTTACATCATTTATTACATACTCAGTACTCTCTAGTTCCCTGTTGGATGCCACAACATAGAATTCATCATTTAAGATATCAGCTTTAAAGGTTGACCTGGCTAATATCCTGTTCAGGTATGAATTATTCAGCTTAAAGTAGAGGTAGTACTCCCCTCCCCCTGGCTGAAAAAACTTGTAGTAGATATGCTGGTAGGTAGTGTCATTGTCTATGGTAAGCTTATTTATATAGAGAGGATCCTGAAACCTGAGGGATTTTATCTCCTTTTTAATGGGAAGCCACTCTCTTTCTACCGACTGATAGAGAATCCTGTACTCTCCATTGAGTAGAGCTACCTCATCTACACCCATCTCCCTGTATCTGGAGATACTTTTATCTATAAAGTCGGTACTCCCCTCGGCAGCATAGGATCTTACTCCCTCTGCCATCTCCCTCTCTATCCTCCTGTAGTACTCCTCGGTAGCCAGTATCCTTTCATCCCTAGACCTGTTGAGCTTTGTAATGAAGTTTTCCACCAGCATGGAGTCTATAGATCTTATGGAGACCATTGTAAAAACAAGGAGCAACAGCAGGGATGTACCAAATATTCCGCTGATAAGCCTTATCATGAGCTTCCTTCTCAGGGTATCCATATTTTTTTCATAGTCTGCTTCTATCTCATTGCAAGGAGTCTTTTCTCTCCTAAATAATTTATACTTCTTTAAAATTTTCATCTAAACCACCTTAAAAGTATGCCTTAACCCCTGCAGTCACCCTCACTATATTTTCCTCGGGAAGTCTGTTTTCTACAGGGATATTTGTACTGAGCCTGTAGAGCTCATAGGAGTTCTTCAGGATAAACATGATATCCTCTGTAATGTACTTCTCATACTTCCAGTAGAATATATAGGAGGTCTCATCCATATACTGATCCTCAGTATCTGTTTCCCATTCACCGTGTCTGTAAGCAGTTTCCTGACCTAGATAGAAATCACCCCAGACCCTGTACTCCACATATACCTTGGGAGCAAAGATCCAGGCTGAGTATGTATCTGCCTTCTTATATCCAAAGAGCTCCTGATTATCAAATATAATTCCAATCTCATCCTCAAAATCATATCCTCCTCCAGAGAACCCCAGAAGCCATCTGTTGCTTCTATACTCCAATCTCGGAGTCATCTTGAAGATATGCTGCCAGAAGCTGAGGTACTCAAACTTTTCATTTTCAAAGGCCATGTAGTTAAAGTAGGTAAACTCCTCTCCTACACTTCCCTTGGTTATGAATTGGGGAGTGAGCACATACTTATAGTATCTGTCCTCCTCCTTTCCCTCTACTTCAAATTTTTTATTGTAGTATTTTCTGTTCTCCATATATCCCTCAAAGACAAATCTATTGCTTTCTGTGACCTGGGTCTGATAGATTATCTTAGGGGTTATAGTTACAGAGACAGCGGTATTGTCATATACATTACTGTCCTTGGTATCTGCTATAACTACCTGATCATCCCTTACAATGGGAATGGGATCGGTAACCTCCTCCTTACCAACTACCACGTCATTCCAGAATCCCACTGTGAATCCGTGATCCAGTTTCTTAAAAAGGTCTCCGTAGAACTTTACACCAAAGTCCTCCTCATCCTTGTTCTTTCCAGATTTTCTTGGGTAGTCTCCCTCTATAACATAACGGGAGAAGTAGTCGTTGTAGTTTTCATAGAAGTTATCGTAATCAAGGGATCCCTTCATTCCCAGGATAATCCCCTTATCTCCCCAGCCATTGTACTGGTATCTACCACCAAAGCTGGTATATCCTATATTGTTGGCCATACTGTGGTGTTCGCCCTTTACATCATACTTAAATACTCCCTCAAAATCTGCAGGATAGTTTATAAAATTATAGTAACCCTTTCCAAGGGTAAGGGTAGTGGCATCTATACTTCCACTATCTATATCCTTTATATCACTGTGCTGATACTCTATCCCAGTAAAGTGTTCCCCGTTAAATACTTGTGTAGCTCCCATGATCGAGGTCCCGCCCAGGATCATTAGTGCAGCAATCAATCTCCCCCTCATCTATCTCACCTCTTTATTTTAAGTACATACTTCAAGTTGAGGTCCAAGCAGTCCTCCCCAGCATCTTTTCTCTCAATTATTTCATAGTCTGTATCAAGGGTCTTTAAAAGTAGCTCCAGGATTTCCATGGAAACCACATCTGTATCGCAGTCACAATAGAACTTAAACTTTAGGTATTTAGAGTAATCGATAGCTTTCTTTATTATCTCCCTTCCCTCACTATCTACCTTCCATGGTTTTGGTATATACTTATACACATCCCCCTCATTTATTGCCATTAGAAGGCTCCCAGTATTCAGGGATCCAGAAAGAGCAATCCTTACCACATTGGGGTTGCTCTTCCTGAGAGATTTAAAGAGTTCGATACCGTTTTTAGGCATATTCATATCACTGACCACTACATCTATATCCCTCTCCTTGATATACTCCTCCACTCCATCTGTGGTATCTAAAAAGTGTTTCTCATACTCCTCATCCTTCAGCCTGATCTTCAGAAGCTCTAAAAAATCCCTCTGATCATCTATAAAAAGTACCCTACCCCCAGCCATTAAAACTCCTCCTCTACATACTCTATCTCCATCTCATCCATATGCCTGCTCAGGTTTTCTGCATCATCTCTGGCATCGGTGTACCTTTTTTCCTGCAGATCCTCGTCTACCTTGGACGCTATCTCACCTGCTCTTTCAAAACCATAGCTCCCCAGTACGCCCTTTAGGGCATGGGAAAGATCCTTAGCTTCCGAGTACCTCCTCTGAAACATATAGTTTCTCAGGCGGAGGATCTCCTCCCGGCGATTTTTGAGCATAGAGGGGATAATCTCCTGTAGGTCAACGGATATCCTTACAACCATAGTATCACTTCCCTTCATTTACCTTTTTTAGTAGAGCTTTAATATCCTGAGCCTCCTCCTTTCTGCACACCAGAAGGACATCATCGGTTTCGACGATAACGGTATCCTTCATCCCAAGGGTGGCAATTACCTTCTTACTTCCCTCATTTATAATGATATTGTCTCTGGAGTTGTGCTCCACCACCTGTTCTCCTTGGTGGATCCTCACTACCGAGCCATTTTCGCTGTGGGTAAAGATATCGTCAAAGGCTGTGAAGTTTCCAATATCATTCCACCCGATGTCAGCTGGTAGCACCACCACATCCCTGGCTCCCTCCATCACACCGTAATCAATGGAGATCTTTTCAAACTCATCAAAGGCCCTGGACAGGGAATCTTCATCCATCTCCCCCTTCAAAAGTTCCTCGATGTTTTTAAGGGTACTCCAGTGCCCTGGCATGAGCTCTTCTATATGGGATAGGATGGTTCTATCCGACCACATAAACATTCCGCTGTTCCAGTAGTAGTTTCCCTTAGCCAGATAATCCTTTGCTACCTCCAGTACTGGCTTCTCCTTGAAGGAGGACACCCTGAAGGCTTCCCCTATCCTCTCTCCCTCAGCCTCTACATAACCGTAGGCTGTTTCCGGCTTATCTGGTTTTATCCCAAATATTGCTATCCTTCCAGGTTTCTCTATGAGTTCTTCTCCCCTTCTTATTATCTCCAGGAAGGTGTTTCTGTCGTTTATGAGGTGATCCGATGGAAGGACTATAAAGTTACACTCTCCTAGGAGGCTTCTTATATAGATACTGGCATATCCAATGCATGCAGCTGTGTCCTTGAACTTTGGCTCCACTATAATATTTCTCTCTGGAAGAAAGGGTAGTTCTCCTCTTATATCCTCAGCCTGCTTTATATTTGTAGCTATGAAGATTCTTTCTGCAGGAATTATAGGAAGGATCCTATCCACAGTTTCCCTTATCATAGTCTTATCTGAAAATAACTTTAGAAGTTGCTTTGGGTGCTCCTCATTGGAAAGGGGCCAGAACCTCTGTCCGCTTCCACCAGCCATAATAATCGCTACTAACATATTTTCCTCCTCTATAAGTAAAATCACACTTAGATTTGTTTCTTATTAACCTTATATGATAATAAACTTTTGTTCCTTCAAATTCAAAAGTGTACTTTTGATTGAATTTTTATCCTTAATTAATATAGTGAATAAAACAAAGACAATATTCAGTCTGATTTTTAGTTGTGAGAAGAAAAGTCAGCTTATATGGTGAACTTCGTTTCAGAAAAAGAGGGATAGAGTTTGATATCTCAGGGGGATGAATAGTTGATTTTCAGAGGTTTATAGGTTAGAGTTAATTAATGGAGGTGAGATTATGCATTACTTTATTTCTGGATGTGATGATAAGGGGATAGAAAAGATTAAAAAGGTAGAGAAGGAGAATGATCTTCTTCTTATAGCTTACAGGGAGTCGGACTATGAGTATAAGGAGCTGTCTCAGGAGGAGCTTAAAAAGATAGCTCAGCTAGAGGAGGAACTTGGTGTAAGAATAATAGCTCTTAAGAAAAGTTAATCTTTATGTATGAAAAAGATGCTGACAATTAACAGCATCTTTTTTATTTTCACGGAAAGTATAGGATTCTTATAGAAGTTTTATTTCATTATATAAAGGAAGGGACTCCATCTCTTAGCATGATCCAAAAGACAAATTAAAGAAAGTCTAGGGATTTATAATTGCTACCTTGAGTAACTTTACCTTTCGTTGCTAGATACTTAGAAGAGCTGAAGGAGTATAAGGAAAGGAAGTAGATTTTTAATGTGAAGCTAAAGAACTATGAATTCCACCTTAATATAAGAGTAAATTAGAAAAAGCAAGGTGACGTTGCAACCTGATAATCATTTGGGAGGCTGTCACTTCATTTGTTTTCTATAAATTCTATACTTTCCTTAACAATAAAAAGGGAGGTGATTCCACCTCCCTTAACTTCTATACTAACTTCTTTAATTCATCTGCTACAAATTCAACTGTAGGTCCTACAATTATCTGTACAGAGGTCTTTCCTGGTTTAAGTACTCCAGAAGCTACCCTCTTGATACCTGCGTCATCCACCAGTGAGTTATCCTTTACCTCTAGTCTAAGTCTAGTTGCGCAGTTATCCACATTTACGATGTTGTCTCTTCCTCCGATATATGCAAGGATAAGTCCAGCTTTTTCAGAGTGTGAAGATACCTTTCTCTCCTCAGCCTCCTCCTCTGTAGCTTCCTCTCTTCCAGGAGTCTTAAGGTCAAACTTCTCAATGATGAATACGAATGAGAAGTAGTAGATCGCTGCAAAGACAAGTCCCTGAACAACCAGCATATATGGCATATTAGCCAGTGGCATTCTCGATGAAAGAACAAGGTCAACAAGACCTGCTGAGAATCCGAATCCTGCAATCCAATGCATACTAGAAGCGATGAATAGTGAGATACCAGTCAGGATAGCGTGTACCAGGTATAGTCCAGGAGCCACAAACATAAATGCAAACTCCATTGGCTCAGTTACCCCTGTAAAGAATGTTGCAAATCCAGCTGCCAGCATGATTGATTTTATCTTGTTCTTGTTTTCAGGCTTAGCTGTCTTAACAAATGCTGCTGCCGCTCCCACAAGACCAAACATCATGATAGGGAAGAACCCAGCCATATACATACCAGTAACTCCTCTGGTACCATTGGATGCCCAGAAGTTACCAAGGTCATTGATACCAGCTACATCAAACCAGAATACTGAGTTCAGTGCATGGTGAAGTCCCACTGGAATAAGAAGTCTGTTTAGGAAACCATATAGAGCTGCTCCCATAGATCCCAGTCCGATGAATGAAGTACCAAATGCCACAAGACCATTGAATAGAATAGGCCATACAATCATAAGGGCAAAGGATACAACTATCATAGTTGCTGCTGTAACAATAGGTACAAGTCTTCTACCAGAGAAGAATGAAAGTGCCTTGTGAAGCTCCACGTCTTTAAACCTGTTGTATAGTGCTGAAGTAATAACACCAACCAGGATACCTACAAACTGGTTACCATTGTTGATCTTTCCAAAGGCTGCAGGAACCTCAGATGCATCGATTCCCTTTAGCATTGCCACTGTGCCAGGGTTAAGAAGAGTTGTAACGACTAAGAATCCTACCAGACCTGCAAGAGCTGCTGCTCCATTCTTATCCTTGGACATTCCATAAGCCACACCAACTGCAAACAATATTCCCATGCTATCTATAATAGAGGCACCGGCCTTAATTAAAAATCCTGCTAACTGGCTGTTTGCCCCCCATCCTGCCGGGTCGATCCAGTAACCAATACCCATTAATATAGCTGCTGCTGGTAGAACTGCTACAGGTACCATCAGTGCCTTTCCTATCTTTTGTAAGTAACTAAACATAAACTTTCCTCCCTTTTCAAAATAAAAGTTCTCTAATTTGTTATTAATATTGTACTAGAAATTTTCAAAAAATCAATAGTTTTCGTAAAAAAAAATCATTTTTAATATTCAGAAATGAAATTTTATTTCTTTAAACAGGATAAAAGTACACTTTTCAAACAAAGTTTGTGAACTAAAGTTACAAACAAAACACCATATTCCATTGCTTTGGAGGGAGGCAAGGCTGAAGGTCTCTAGTCGGTAAATTTACTTCATGGTAAATTACCCTTATATACTTTAAAAAATTTAAGTTAGAAGAAGATAGCTTCAAAAAGAGGATGACTATAGAAAAGAACACTATAAAATATGTAAATATTTCAGGTGAAAAGAATATCATTATAAGCTAGCTATAGTTTTACAGAAAATTGCAATAGTTGAATGTCGGAAGTTTCACCGATCTTTCATTTTATGTATTTTTTTTTCCTATTCAGAATAAAAAATGAAATTTTAATTCAATTTTTATTGATTTTGATGGAGTTTTATGTTATCTTTATATTAAGAAAACAAGATTATAAAAGGGGTTGAATGGATAATGAGAGTGATAATTACAGATAACTGCATAGGTCACTGGGCTGCAGTATATGTAGCGGAAAAACTGATTGAAGCTAAACCAACTAAGGAAAAACCATTTGTGCTGGGACTTCCAACTGGAAGCACGCCACTGCCGATGTACAGAAAGCTAATTGAGTTTTATAAAGCTGGTATTATCTCCTTTGAAAATGTTATTACCTTTAATATGGATGAGTATGTGGGACTTGAACCTACCCACGAGCAGAGCTACCACTACTTTATGTATGAGAACTTCTTTAACCACATAGATATAAAAAGGGAAAACATAAATATCCTGGACGGTATGGCTTCAGATTACAGAGCCGAGTGTAAGAGGTTTGAAGATAAGATCAAGAAGGTAGGGGGAATAGATCTCTTCCTTGGTGGAATAGGTCCAGATGGACACATCGCCTTCAATGAACCTGGATCATCCCTTTCATCTAGAACAAGGGATAAGGAGCTTACTACAGATACAATCCTTGCAAACTCGAGATTCTTTGGAGGAGATACAGAAAAGGTTCCAAAGCTGGCCCTTACTGTAGGAGTGGGAACTATCCTCGATGCCAAGGAAGTTCTTATAATGGTAAATGGACATCATAAGGCAAGAGCTATGTACCATGCTGTAGAGGGTGGAGTAAATCACATGTGGACAGTTTCAGCTCTTCAGCTTCATCCTAAGGGGATCATCGTTTCAGATGAGGAAGCATGTGGAGAACTGAAGGTATCTACCTACAGGTACTTCAAGGATATAGAGGCTCCCAACCTGGATATAAAAAAATTAGAGGAAGACCTTTATAGAAGATAGGAGGAGAACCATGTTTGCGATAGTTAATGGTAGAGTTTTCGATGGGGAAAACTTTTTAGATAGAAAGGCTGTTCTCATAGAGGGAAGTAAGATTGTGGATATTGTAGAGGAGGACCACCTGGCTTCAGATGTAGAGAGGATGGATGCAGAGGGCAATTACATTACCCCTGGGTTTATAGATCTTCAGCTGAACGGGTGTGGAGGAGTTCTTTTCAATGATGATATCAGCAGAAAAACTTTGGAGGTCATGAATGAGACCAACATCAGATATGGGTGTACCTCATTCCTTCCTACCCTTATTACAAGTACAGATGAAAATATAAGAAGATCTTTAGAGGTTGTGGATGGTATGGAGGACCCTGAAGAGATTGGAGTGCTGGGCCTTCACCTTGAGGGGCCTTATATCTCAGTGGAAAAAAGAGGTGTTCACAGGGAGGACCTGGTAAGAGTACTGGACAACTCAGTGGTATCTGAGATAGCCAGATATGGGGGAGAGGTTACAAAAATTCTTACCCTGGCACCTGAAAATGCTAAACCAGAGCATATAAGGGAGCTGGCAGAAAGCGGAATAAATGTAGCACTGGGACACACCAATGCTACCTATAATCAGATAGAGGAGAAGAGGGAGTATGGAATCACCCTTGCTACCCACCTCTATAATGCAATGAGTCAAATGGGACACAGGGAACCGGGTGCTGTTGGAGCAGTATTAAATGGGGATTACCATGCAGGTATTATAGTTGACGGTCTCCATGTGGCATATCCAGCTGTGGAGATAGCTAAAAAAATTATGGGTGAGAGGCTATATCTGGTTACCGATGCAGTGGCACCTGCAGGAACTGATATGGAGAGCTTTATCTTTGAGGGGAAGAAGGTATTCCACAAAGACGGAAAGTGCTTCGATGAAAATGGAACCCTTGGGGGAGCAGCCCTTACTATGATAGGGGGAGTCAGAAACCTGGTTGACCATGTAAATCTTTCACTGGAGGAAGCTGTGAGGATGGCAACTATCTATCCGGCTAAAGCCATAGGTGTAGATGACAGATATGGGCTAATAAGAAAGGGATATGTCGCAGATCTTGCGATAATCGATAAAAATCTTGAGATTTCTCAGATGGTTGTAAAGGGAAGGCTTATATAAACTTTAAGATATTGATGAAGGAGTAATCATAAATACGATTACTCCTTTTTTATTCATTGAATTATTTTATAAAAAAGATAATTTTTAAGGGCGAAATACCAATAAATTGGGGAATACCTGGTCTTACTTTTAAGATCTCAACTCTTCTCTCCTTCTTTAGGCTTTCACTTGTTTGCTTTACAGAAACCATTAACTTTCATATACGATAAATTTATAGGAGCCAGGCACTTAAATTTAAAAGGATTTCCCGATAATTTCAGTAAATACTTTACAGACAAATTCGTAACAATCAGGGAGGGAATATGGCAAATTTATATAATGAACCAATGGACCTGTTAAGTGAAAAAGCTAAGGATATAACAAGAGCAATAAGCAGTATTAAGGAGGAGCTTGAGGCAGTGGACTGGTATAACCAGAGGGCTGATGTAACAAGCGATCCTACACTTCAAAAGATTTTAGAGCACAACAGAAATGAGGAAATGGAACACGCTATTATGCTTCTCGAGTGGCTGAGAAGAAATATGGATGGATGGGACAATGAGATGAAAACCTATTTCTTTACAAATACAAATATTACAGAGTTAGAGGATGCTATGGAAGTTCCAGCAGAGGAAGAGATTGTTTCTAAGGGAAGTTCATTAAATATAGGAAGTATGAAATAATAGGAGGTCTGAGATGGATGTTTTAAAGAGAGAACTGGCTCCCATATCGGTAAAGGCGTGGGAGGAGATAGATAGAAGAGCTAAAGAGGTGTTAAAGAACTACCTTTCAGCAAGAAAGTTTGTCAGGGTAAATGGTCCCATGGGACTGAACTTTACCTCTGTAACTGAGGGAAGAATCGAGGTTCATTCAGACGAACTGCTAAACTATGGAATATACTCTGTAAGACCCCTAATAGAACCAAGGGTAAGCTTTAAACTTGGAAGGTGGGAACTGGATAATATCGAGAGGGGAGCTAAAGATATAAATTTAGATGCCCTGGATGAAGCTGTAAAAAATATGGCTCAGTTTGAGGAGAAGGTTGTATTTAACGGCCTCGAGGATGCGTGCATCAAGGGGATCCTGGAATCCTCTCCAAATAAGCTGGGAGAACTTGGGGACACTGAAAGTGAGATCCTTGCAAATGTTACCAAGGGAGTTATGATCCTTGAAAGAGCCATAGCTGAAAAACCATATGTACTTATTGTAAGTGAGGAGGTATGGTGTAAGTTAAACGCCCTTGGAAAAGAGGTAGCCCTTGTGGAGAGGATCAAAAATATTGTAGGTGGAGATATAATTGTCAGCAGAAGTATTTCTGGAGCTGTACTTATTCCCTTTGACAATGAAAATATCGAACTGACAATTGGAGAGGATTTTTCCATAGGATATCAGGAGCACGGAGAAAATTATGTGAAACTATTTGTAACTGAAACCCTCACATTTAGAATACTGGATGAGACCATTATAGTAAGTTATTCATAGAAGAAAGATCCCTCTACTAATGTAGAGGGATTTCTATTTTTACACAAACATAAAAAAAGTCTTTTAACTATATTTATAGAAAGTCTCTGTCTGTATTTTATTTAATAAGACCTTTATTTCAATCTATGCTATTATTTTGATTTTAAGAACAAAATATATAATTATGAATATTTGTATGTTGCATCACCAAAATAACATTTAATTTGATTATTATATGTCCTTATAGATAGAAATTACACGGAATAATTTAAAGAAAAGAAGAAAATGATAGAGTAAAAGTTCCGTAAATTGTAGGTACCAGCTGATAATTAGCTTCCCTAATTGTGTTGAGTATAAAAAGGGCGGCTCCTATTTATCAAACTTCTCTAGACAATTAAGAGAAAAATTTCTCTTGTTTGTCTTGATTAGAGATTTTAGTCATAGGCCTTTGGGCTATTGAAAGATGAAGGTGACGACACCCAAGAAGAATTTTGCTAGCAGTACTCCCATAAGAAATGCTCTAAAACTCCATAAATTATCTACTGTAATTTTTAATTATAAAAGTTCCGGTAATAAACTATATATAATAAAGGTTATATTGATCACTGTTATAAAAATAAAAATTATCCCGAATAAAATTAGTGCATTTAGGTCAATAAAATAAGAGTTTTGTGTTTAGATGTAAAATGAGACTGAAATATTTGCGGGACTGAAAATAAACGATCTCCGAGATAATAATTACCATCTCTTTAGAGAGGAGATCCCTTGAAAAAAGAGAAGGTGAGGGTAGAATGGTAAAGCGACAGTAGTATCTCATCTGTCCTGGCCCAGATCTTCACCTCTCCAGTATGAAATTTTCAAGAATGTATTGTGATATTATTCTTTTATAACCTTGAGAGATACCCTGAATTTCATATCCCCAGGAACTTCTCCTAGCTCCTCTTTTATCTCTTTGGTTATCAAGAGTGGATCTGCTTCCACAGTTTTGAAGCGACTTTGAAGAGGATTTAATCCTCTTAGGATAGGAATTTTAGCCTGGGAATAAAGCTATGCCTCCTTCCTCTTCTGTCTGATTAAGGAAGGTGAATTGGATATTTTTTAAATGGTTTCAAATTGGAGTGGTCACTTCTAGAGAAAAATATGTCGCAGTAACTTCTAAAGATAAGTCTGGATCTTTGTGAAAATTATTTAAAATGAGCTTTTTTAATATTTTTAATATGATAAGATTAACTGCAAAAAAAATTCAAAATACTATTTTCTATATTTAAAATTGTAGGACTTTTTCAAAAGAGGGAAATATCGAGTTATTAAAGTATTTTCTACTAAAAGAGGGAAACCATTGTTGGTTTCCCTCTAAACTTATTTATTCTTCTATTTAGTCTTCAAGATTACAGATTTTTCTTTATCTATCCTTTGAACTGCCTCTCTATCCCTTGTTTTTCAATGGTTCCAGAGGTTCCAAACAAAAAGTCTTCTTATTCCAATTTTAAGGCCTCATGATTTGCGCACTGCACTTACTACACCCTACCTGAGCTCAGGGAGCTTCTCAAGAGCCCTCTTTTCAAGGATGGATTTGGCATTGATATAGATCTCAGTTACCTTAGTATCTGCATGTCCAAGGAAGTCCCTGATCTCCACAAGGTCCGCCCCGTTAAGGGAAAGTTCCGTTGCAACAGCATGACGAATATTGTGGGGACTGATATCCTTGTCTATCAGCTTTCCCATATCCTGAACGATATTGTAGAGAGCACTGTAGGAGAGTTTTTTATCTGTTCCCCCTGTACCTGCAAATACATAGGAGTCCTCCATCTCATCCTCATTCATAGAGTAGAGGTTTTCCATATACTTCCTATAGGTCTTTAACTTATCCATACAGGCATTGTGAAGGGGTTTATACTGCTCCCTTCCGCTCTTGGTTTTCTCGATCTTTACCACATACTCATTTTCTCTCTTTATTATGTTGCTATACTTCATATCCAGCAGCTCCTGGCTACGCATTCCAGTATAGAAGAGGGTATAGAGGATCATCCTGTTTCTATAGGATTTATCATCCACCACATCATACTTGTCCAGGATCTCCTGAATATCTGAAGCAGAGATCTTCAGAACATTATCAAAGTTGTGTCTTGTAGTTTTCAGGAGGGGGATAAACTTTGTGGGATTCTCGTGACCATGTTTCTCAACCTCCTTGTAGAGACTCTTCAGTGCTGAGATTATCTTGTTTACCGAGGTCTTCTTCATCTCCTTTTCCTCTACCAGGTGATAGATATAGTCCTCTACATCCTCCTTGGTAATCTCAGTCATAAGCTGGACGATCTCCTCTCCCTTTATGGGACCTCCTCCCTCATAGGTATAGTTCAAGAACTTATTCAGGTAAAACATATAATCCTTGAGGGTTTTCTCCGATTTATATATGGAAAAGAGATTTTTATGTTCCCCGCTTCTCTTTCTCTTCTTTCTTCTGGCTAGCTCAGTACTGCCTCTATTTATAATATCCATGCATTCTCCTAAAAAGTCCTGTTAATATAATTATAGAAAATAGATTAGAAGCTGTAGTCTATTACCTCTATCTTAGTATCTCTTCCCTCTATATCCTGCACACTTATCTGCCTCTGAATCTCAACACTTTCACCGGCTTTTAAGTTATTTACAGAGATGAGTTTTCTTAGGGAGTACTCCTCTCCAAATCTAAACTTTACTCCAAAGGCTGCATAAGTTAGGTCCTCCATGGATCTATTTGTTACCTTAAAGGTCATAGTCCTATATTGATTACTCTTCTTATTCATCTTCAATATCTCTATATCCACCTTATCTTCAAAGGCCTTAATCTTATCAGCTCTTTCCTTGGTGATCCAACGCCCTGTATTATAGAGAACTATCTCCTCTCCAGAGGAGTTGGTTACAACTTCCTCTCCCAATGCTGCTACTCCTAAAGAAAACAAACAAAATAACCCGATAGCTATCCTCCTCATAATATCAGCTCCTTTAAATTATGTCGGCCAGATCTACCTCCCTTACCTCACCAGGTTTCATATCTCCCAGGTGGAGTTCTCCAAACTGGACCCTCTTAAGGTATTCCACCTTATTGTCCACAGCCACCATCATCTTTTTTACCTGGTGGAAACGCCCCTCGCTTATAGTAAGAAGTATTTCTGTATTATTTATTATCTGAACTTTTGAGGGTTTCGTTACGTAACCTCCTATATCTACTCCCCTCTCTAGTAGTTTTACTTTGTCATCCTGAATTTCCTCTAAAAGTTTTACATAATATGTCTTATCCACATGCCTCTTTGGGGAAAGCATCTCATGGGAAGCCTTTCCGTCATTAGTAAAGATGAGAAGCCCCTCTGTGTCCTTGTCCAGTCTTCCCACTGGAAAGAGCTTCTTTGTATTTACCCAATCTGGCAGGAGTTCCATTACGGTTTTATCCCTCCTGTCCTCTAAAGCTGTCACATATCCAGCAAGCTTATAGAGAGCATAGTACCTGTTGCTCTTAAAGGAGAGGTTCTCACCATTGTAGATAACCTCATCGCTCTCCTCATCTATATGTTCCTTGGGAGTTTTAGCTACTTTGCCATTTACAGTGATCTCTCCCTTTTTAATTATATCCTTTACCTGGCTACGAGTTCCCACTCCACACTCAGTTAAAAATTTGTCTAATCTCATTATATCTCCTTTTGTCGCATAATAATAAATACGGAAATTTATTTATAAAATAAAGAGCAGCATATAGCTGCCCTTACTTTCATATCTTCTCTTATAGAGTACTAGCAGGGTCGATGGTGTTCCCGTTTTTTCTGATCTCATAGTGAAGATGCGGACCTGTGCTCAGTCCGGTATTCCCGGTTTTAGCAATAAGCTGTCCCTTCTTTACCTTTGTTCCCTTCCCCACTATCCACCTGTTCAGATGAGCATACCTCGTGGTATATCCACCCCCGTGGTCGATAATTACAATCTTACCATATCCATTCATCCATCCAGAGTAGGTCACAACTCCTGCATAGGGAGCATATACCGGTGTATTCATGGCAGCTCTCAGGTCTACTCCGTGGTGGGTTGTCCTCCTCTTTGTTACAGGGTGAACTCTTGTACCATAGGGACTGTTGATAGATATTGATTTAAGGGGTTTTCTAAAGGATCTGAGGGTAGGTGAACTCAGGTTATTCCTGGAGCTGCTGCTACTTGCAACCCTTGCGTTAGTCTGTCCCGGCATCAGGTAGATCTTCTGGCCAACCTGAATATTGTTATCCCTTAGGTTGTTGTATCTCTTTAAGTCATCCACGTTTACATTGTATCTGGCAGATATTCTATAGAGGGTTTCTCCCCTCTTAACAACATGATAGGTTGATTTGGTGCTCTTCTTCTTCTCTCCCTTCAAAAGGAGTCTCTGACCTTCATATACCTTTGCTGAAGTCATATTGTTCAGGTCCATGATCTCATTTACACTTATCTTATTCCTGGCTGAAATGGAATAGAGAGTTTCATTTCTCTTTACAGTGTGGTAGTTACTGCTGCAGCCGGCTAAGATAAGAAAGAGAGAACCTAGTGCTATCTTCTTTAATCTTCCCATTGACGTACTCCTTTTTTTGGTCTCATTATTAATTTACCATAAATAATAACATCTTTCAATGATATTTCCTTTGAAATCAAGGGTTTTTGGTGGTATAATTAGTTTAAATAATTATAATACAGGAGAAGATTTAATATGGTAGATTTTGATGCAGTAGATAAGATGATAGACATAGTTGAGAGTGGAGAAATTCCTTCAGGATCAACCTTTAATGATTTTGCTATAAAGTTTTACCTGGAGAGCAAGGCTCTGCCCCTTTCCAAGTATCTGAGGAATAAGGGGAAGACCAAGAGGCTTCCAAAGATCATGAATACAAGAAAGGCCGGAGAGGTTCTCTGGATGACGGAGAAGGATGAGGATACAATTAAGTTTCTCAAGAGGAGGGGATATAAGGAGATACCTAAGCTTGACTACACTTGTGTTATGCTTCTGAGAAAGACCGACCTTCTCTCCAACTGGACAAAGATCCTCTCATACTTTGAGGGAAAGGGGACTATAGAGGAGATAAACAACTCCACAAGAACCATCCTACTTCCAGATGAGAAGGAGAAGCTGGAAACCTTTGTTATCAAGGAACTCAACGTAAACCAGAAGGAGTATGACTGGCTTATAAACAAATACTCACAGATTATAGACAACAAGGAAGTTGGAAGAGCCATAAGAAAACTTATGAGGTAGGTGGAGTATGGAGATAGTAAAGCTTGGTATAGAGGATTCCCATAGGTTCAGCAGATTTTTAGAAAAGGTCTCAGAGGAGACCACCTACCTCACCTTTGACAGAGAGGAAGCTCCCGACCTGGAAGCTTCCCAGGCTATGCTCAAGATCCTCAGTCTGGGGAAGAATGCTTCCTTTGCAGCGGTAGAGGGGGAGGAGATAGTAGGAAATATTACCTTCAGGGGAAGGGAAAACAGAAAACGTCTGGCCCATGTGGGGGAGATTGGTATAGTTGTAGCCAAGAGCCACTGGGGAAGAGGTATCGGGAAGGAACTCATTGAGAGGGTCATCCTCCACTGCAGGGAAAACTCCATTGAAAAGATAGGACTCAAGGTGCTGGATACCAACAGCAGAGCTGTGGAACTCTATGAAAGACTGGGATTTATCAGGGAGGGAGTTCTCATAGATGAGGTGAAGATAGAGGGGAAGTACTACAACTACGTAGTAATGGGCCTCTTTATAGACAGATAATTTATCAAAGCTGTTGACAAAGCCCCAGAAATACTGTAAATTATATAGTAAGTAAGGGATTATTGAATGAAAGCAGTAAACCTAAAAACAAAAATAAAAAACATAAATAAAAAACATAAATAACTTTAGATAACTTTAAATATATTTGTATGAACCCCTTCGTGCCTGGCATGATTGGTATTAATATGGATGTTTTACAGGGATTTAAAATCATATTAGTCTGGGTTTACCTTTAGGCTTTGATTTTAAGTGCCTGTTTTTTTTATAAAAAAATTATCTTAAGTCATTTAAGTTAATATATTGATTCTATTAAGACATAGGAGGGGCATATGAGTAGAAAGTTTAAGAGGATATTGATTGCAAACAGGGGCGAGATAGCAATAAGAATAATCAGAGCATGTAAGGAGCTGGGGATAAGATCGGTGGCCATCTATTCAGAGGAGGATAGAGGGGCAATCTTCAGAGTAAAAGCAGATGAGGCCTATATGGTGGGAAAGGGAAAGGCTCCCATCGATGCCTATCTGGCTATAGATGAGATAATCACTCTGGCCAAGAAGAAGGGGGTAGATGCAATCCATCCTGGATATGGATTCCTCTCGGAAAACCCAGAGTTTGCAAGAAAGTGTGAGGAGGCTGGTATCGAGTTTATAGGGCCTAATGGAGATATGATGGAGAGCCTCGGGGATAAGATAAAGTCCAAGATTGTGGCCTCACAGGTGGGAGTACCTACCATTCCAGGTGTGGATAAGCCTGTAAAATCAGAGGAGGAGCTTCTGGAGTTTGCCGGCAGCTGCGGATATCCTATAATGCTTAAGGCTGCTGCAGGAGGCGGGGGCCGTGGAATGCGTATAGTTAGGGAGGAAGGAGAACTCATATCCTCCTACAGAAGTGCAAAGAACGAGGCAAGTAAAGCCTTTGGAATAGATGATATCTTTGTGGAGAAGTATGTGGAGGAACCAAAACATATAGAGGTGCAGGTACTGGGAGACAAATATGGAAATGTAGTCCACCTATATGAGAGGGACTGTTCGGTACAGAGAAGGCATCAAAAAGTGGTGGAGATATGTCCAGCCCTCACCCTTACAGAGGAGCAGAGGGAGGCTATGTGCGAGGATGCCCTTAAGATAGCCAGATCCGTAGGTTATAGAAGTGCTGGAACCCTTGAGTTTCTTGTGGATAAAACAGGTAACCATTACTTTATTGAGATGAATCCCAGAATACAGGTGGAGCATACAATAACTGAGATGGTGACCGGGATAGATATAGTACAGAGTCAGATCCTTGTGGCAGAGGGATACAGACTGGACTCGGAGGAGATAGGTATTCCTAGTCAGAAGAGTATAGAACCCAGAGGGTACTCCATTCAGTGCAGGATCACAACTGAAGATCCATTAAACAACTTTGCCCCAGATACTGGTAAGATAGATATCTACAGAACAAGTTCAGGTTTAGGGGTACGTCTGGATGGGGGAAATGGATATGCAGGAGCAGTAATCGGTCCATACTACGACAGCCTTCTGGTAAAGGTTATCTCCTATGGAAGGACCTTTGAGGATGCCAGAAGAAAGGTACTCCGTTCCCTGAGAGATACCAAGATAACTGGGATAAAGACAAATATAGCCTTCCTTATAAATGTGATTAACCACTCTGTATTTGCTGAGGGTAGGTGCAACACAGGATTTATAGGAGAGCACCCGGAGTTATTCAAGGGAGCATCCAGAGAGGACTTCGAGGGAAGTGTCCTTAAGTTTATAGCTGAAAAGGTGGTAAATGAGACCCACGGCAGTGAGAAGAACTTTGATGTCCCTGTAGTGCCTGGTTTATCCTACCCGGAAGGATTAAGGGGAACAAAGCAGATCCTAGAGGAGAGAGGGCCTGAGGGAGTAGTAGAGTGGATCAAGGGTCAGAAGAAGCTCCTCCTTACAGATACTACCATGAGAGATGCCCACCAGTCCCTTATGGCAACTCGTATGAGAACAAAAGATATTACCAAGATAGCCAAGGATACCTCTATCCTTGCCAAGGACCTCTTCTCCCTGGGGTGCTGGGGAGGAGCTACCTTTGATGTTTCCTATAGATTTTTAAAGGAATCCCCGTGGGAGAGGCTGAGAGAGATAAGAAGAGAAGTTCCCAATGTCCTTCTACAGATGTTGATCAGGGGATCCAACGCTGTGGGGTATAAGAACTACCCGGACAATGTTATAGAGGAGTTTATCAGGCAGGCCTCTGACAGTGGTATAGATGTATTCAGGATCTTCGATTCCCTCAACTGGGTAAAGGGAATGGAGGTGTCCATAAGAGAGGTCATTAAAAACGGAAAGATAGCAGAGGCATGTATCTGTTATACTGGGGATATCCTTGACCATAAAAAGGGAAAGTACAGCCTGGAGTACTATATAGAAAAGGCCAAGGAGATCGAGAAAACA
Source organism: Propionigenium maris DSM 9537 (assembly GCF_027925155.1). Lineage (GTDB taxonomy): Bacteria > Fusobacteriota > Fusobacteriia > Fusobacteriales > Fusobacteriaceae > Propionigenium > Propionigenium maris. The sequence continues at coordinate 362,241 of NZ_BSDY01000001.1, forward strand.
GGTGCTCACATCCTGGGGATAAAGGATATGTCTGCACTATTAAAGCCCTATGCAGCCTATCAGCTCGTAAAGGCTCTAAAGGAAAACATCTCCATTCCCATCCACCTTCATACCCACGACACCACTGGAAACGGAGTAGCTACATGTCTTATGGCAGCTGAAGCAGGGGTAGATATTGTGGATACTTCCTTTGACTCCATGTCGGGCCTCACAAGTCAGCCTTCCCTGAACTCCATTGTGGCTGCCCTAGAAAATACAGGAAGGGATACTGGAATAGACCTAGATGATATTCAGCAGATATCCGACTACTGGAATGCTGTGAGACCTGTATATGCACAGTTTGAATCGGGCCTTAAGTCTGGTTCTGCAGAGATATATAAGTATGAGATCCCGGGAGGACAGTATTCCAACCTCAAGCCTCAGGTTGAGAGCTTTGGGCTGGGACACAGATTCAACGAGGTAAAGGAGATGTACAGAGGGGTAAACCATATGCTTGGGGATATTGTTAAGGTTACTCCGTCGTCCAAGATGGTAGGGGATATGGCAATATTCATGGTAAAAAATAACCTCACACCGGAAACTCTTCTAGAGGAGGGGAAATATCTCGCATTCCCAGATTCGGTGGTAGCCTACTTCAAGGGGATGATGGGTCAGCCAGATGGAGGTTTCCCAGTTGATATTCAGAAACTTGTCTTAAAAGGAGAGGAGCCTATCACTTGCAGACCGGGAGAACTCCTTTGTCCAGAGGATTTTGAGGGGATAAAGGACCATCTTGAATCTCAATATGGGATCGAGGCTAGTATAGAGGATGCTATCAGCTACGCCCTCTATCCCGATGTATATAAGGAGTATCTCAAGTATCTGAAGGAGTATGGAGATTTCTCCTCCATGGGAAGCGATATCTACTTCCACGGCCTCACTGAGGGAGAGACCTGTGAGATAGAAAGTAATAAGGGAGAGATGCTGGTTATTACCCTTCTCCAGATCTCTAAGGTAGATTCCCAGGGGTTCAGAACTGTAACCTTCGAGGTAAATGGGAATAGAACCGAGATCAAAGTAGCTGATAAATCCCAAAGATTGAGTTTAGAAGGAGGCAATGGCACCCTCATGGCGGACAGCAGCAACGATCTTCATATAGGTGCCAGCATTCCGGGATCCATTGCAAAGGTATTGGTAAAAGAGGGGGAGAGGGTAGAGGAAAATCAAACCCTGGTTATCATAGAGGCCATGAAAATGGAGACGAATATAACTGCCAAGAAAGCAGGAGTGGTTGAAAAACTTCTGGTAAAGGAGGGACAGGGAGTAAAATCCGGAGAACTTCTGGTGGAGCTGACAAACTGATAACTAAAAAGGAGCTGCCTTCGGGCAGCTTTTTTTGTACTTGAAAGTTTGATATCATATAGATATGAATTCTTTAAATAAACCATTAAAACAAATTCTTTCAAAATACTTCTTTAAATATTGGAGATGCAATAACCATAAATTTCCTTCTTCCTTAAAAGATAATATCCTTCATAATGTTAATCGCTTTCTTGAATGTGGAGATCCTAAGGTTGGATATACATCATTTATCTGTTTAAAGTGTAAAACTATTCATAAAACTCCTTTTTCCTGTAAGTCTCGTTTTTGTTCTTCTTGTGGAAGAGCTTACTCTGAAACCTGGGCGCATAATCTTACTAATAATTTAATTAATTGTTCTCATAGACATGCCGTCTTCTCTTTACCTAATGGCTGGCTTAGAAACATCTTCTTCAAAAAGAGGCACCTTCTTAAAGATTTAGCAGAGGCTTCGTACCTCGCGCTAAAGTACTCCTTTAATAAAATGGGAATTTCAACTTTTGGATCTATCTCTACAATACACACCTTCTCCAGAAAAATAGAGTGGAATCCCCACATCCATTGTCTAGTTACTTTTGGAGGACTTAATAAAAGCAACCAATGGAAAAATATTAAAAACCTTCCTTGGCAAGTTTTAAGGAAGGCTTGGCAAAAGTGTGTCTTGGATATCATTGCTAAATATGCCAAGAATATCAATTCTCAACACCTTAAAAATAAGGTTTCATTAACCTATAAAAGGTATCCAAATGGTTTTTACGTTAATGCTAAATCTAAAGTTGGTAATTTTAAAATTATTGCGAAATATATAGGTAGATATCTTGCGCGTCCTGCTGTTGCAGATTACCGAATCATCTTTTTTAACAGTAAAATTGTTAAATTTTGGTATCAAAACCCTGATTCTAAAAAGAAGCTTATCATCACCCTCACTA
>NZ_BSDY01000002.1 GCF_027925155.1 Propionigenium maris DSM 9537
ACTACTGGAACTTCATCTACAGAGAGAACTGAGGCTATGTTCAAGAACACAATCTATGGAATCATCGCTGCAAAATCATGCGGAATCGAGATGCCTACAGTGGGAATACTAAATGTAGATAACGCAAGAGGAGTAGAGAGAGCTCTTAAGAAGCTAGATGAGAATGGATACCCTGTAAACTTCGGAGAGTCTGGAAGAGCAGACGGTGGATCTATCATGAGAGGAAACGACCTTCTAATGGGAAGTATCGACGTAATGGTAACTGATTCACTAACTGGAAACATCCTCATGAAGATGTTCTCATCTTACTCAACTGGTGGATCTTACGAGGCAGCAGGATACGGATACGGACCTGGAATAGGTTTTGACTATGAAAGACAGATCCTTATCCTATCAAGAGCTTCTGGAGTACCTGTAGTAGCTAACGCACTTCAGTATGCAGCACAGCTTGCTAAGGGGAACTTCAAGGAAGTTGCTAAGAGAGAATTTGCAGCAGTAAAGGCAGCAAAGTTTGATGAGATCTGTAAGGGATTCAAGAAGGAAGCGCCAAAGGCAGCTGCAGATGACTTTGTAGCACCAGCTAAGGAAGTAGTAACTGGACAGCTTTCTGGAATAGATATTATGGACCTTGACGATGCAGTGGAGAGACTGATGAGAAGCAGTATCTACGCTGAGTCTGGAATGGGTTGTACAGGACCTATCGTTCTTGTAAATGAGAAGAACCTGGAGAAGGCCACTGCAATACTTGTAGAAGCAGAGTTCATGGCTCAGGAAAAGGTTTCTTGCTAAAAACTTTAGGAGCTGCCACGGCAGCTCCTGTTTTTAAACTCTTCGTACCTTTCTCAGACTTTTTTAACATTTTTTTACATAATTTTAACATTTTTTTACATTTCAATTGACAATGAGCAAAAGTGGGGCTAAACTTTACTATGCATTTCTTTTTAGGAACTGATCACTTATGAAAACTTGGTATTAAAGTAGTTAAATTTAATAATAAAAGCTAAAGACTTGGAGAAGCTGCACGAACTATAACCCCTGGGTTAAGTGCGTTCTCTTTTTTTTTGACAGGAGGAGCACAAGAGCTAAAGCACCGACTAAAACCAGAGGTAACTTCAAGGAGCTAAAGAGGTCCTGGAATAGGTTTGATGCCGCTTGTTGTTATATGTAAGGAAAGATACAAAACTAATATAGCAAGGGGAGGAGATTTATGAAAAAGGTTTTAGGTGTGTTGCTCCTTGGAGCACTCATTGGATGTAGTGCAAATACTGTTACCAAGGAGGAGACAGAAGCTCAGAGGAAGATCGTAGTTGCCCACAGGGGGTCCAGCGGATACCTGCCTGAGCACAGTATGGCTGCTAAATCCATGGCTTATGCTATGAATGCAGACTATATTGAGCAGGATGTGGTTATGACCAAGGACGATGAGCTGGTGGTACTCCACGACCACTACCTGGACAGGGTAACAAATGTGGCTGAGGTCTATCCTGAGAGAAAGAGAGAGGACGGAAGATACTATGCCATCGACTTTACTTTAGAGGAGATAAAGGGTCTTAGAATGACAGAGGGATTCAATATCCAAGATGGTAAGACTGTGGCAGGGTTCCCAGACAGGTTCCCTATCTGGAAGTCCGACTTCAGGGTACATACCCTGGCTGAAGAGATCGAGCTGATCCAGGGGCTAAATAAGAGTACAGGTAAAAATATCGGAATCTATCCAGAGGTTAAAGCACCATGGTTCCACAGAAACGAAGGAAAGGATATCAGTGTAGCTGTATTAAAGGTTCTTAAGAAGTATGGATATACTGAAAAAACAGACCTAGTTTACTTCCAGTGCTTCGATCCAAATGAACTGGAGAGAGTTAAGAATGAGCTTATGCCAGAGATGGGGATGGATATAAGACTGGTTCAGCTTATTGCAGAGACTAGCTGGAATGAAACTATGGTATATGAGAATGGAACAGCAAAGCCATATGATTATGACTGGATGTTTGAAGAGGGAGCTATGAAGAGAATCTCTGAGTATGCAGACGGAATAGGTCCATGGAAGCCTATGGTTGTGAGTAACGAGTCCACTAAGGACAATATAATTGTTACAGATATGGTAAGTGAAGCTCACCAAGCCAATATGGAGGTTCATCCATATACATTCAGACTGGATAACGGAAGGATCCCTGCCTATGCCTCTGACTTCGAGGATATGCTAGATATCTTCTACAATAAAGCGGGAGTAGACGGTGTCTTTACCGATTTCCCTGATCGTGCTGTTAAATTTATAGAAAATAGATAAAAAACAATGGGAGGAATGAAATGAAAAAGATCTTTAAGATGTTAACACTTATGTTAGCTGCAATCATGCTATTTGCCAGCTGCGGTAAGAAGGAAGAGGGAGCAACAAAGGGAGAGGAAAAGGTTGTTATCAAGCTTAGTACTAAGTTTGTAGAGGATGAGCAAACTGCAAAATCTCTTAAGAGAGTAGCAGAGAAGATCCTTGAAAGATCCAATGGAAATATTGAGATTCAGGTATACCCTGGAGGACAGCTTCCAATTGGTAAGGACAGTATGGAGCAGGTAGTTAGCGGAGCAAACTGGATATCTGTTGACGGACTTAACTTCATTGGAGACTATGTACCTGACTTCAACGCTATAAACGGACCTATGTTATACAAAAACTTCGATGAGTATCTTGCAATGACTCAGTCGGATCTAGTTAAGAAGTTAAAGGCTGAAGCTGAAAAGAAACAGATCAAGGTACTGTCACTAGACTACCTATTTGGATTCAGAAGCATGCTTACAGATAAGGAAGTAAAGGTACCTGAGGATCTTAACGGAGTTAAGGTAAGAGTGCCAACTAGCCAACTTTACATGTACACACTAGAAGCTATGGGAGCTAACCCTACTCCACTACCATTTACAGAGGTATACAGCGGAATCCAGCAGGGAGTAGTTGACGGACTTGAGGGATCTCTAATGACTATCTACGGAACTAAGATCTACGAGGTAAGAAAGCAAGTTTCCCTTACTAACCACCTTCTTGGAGTATCAGCAGTATCTATCTCTAAGCAGGTTTGGGAGGGGCTTACTGAGGAGCAGAGAACTATCATCCAAGAGGAGTTTGATGCAGGAGCTAAGTACAACAACGATGTTACTGTTGAGTTAGAGAAGGAGTACAAGGTTAAGCTAGAAGAGCTTGGAGTTAAGTTTAACGAGGTAGACTTAGCAGCATTTAACAAGGAAACTTCTAAAGTATTCTCTAAGTTCCCTAAGTGGACTCCTGGAATCTACGATGAGATCATGAGTGAGCTAGAAGTAATTAGATCAAAATAAAAATATAGATGTAATTTGATAGTCGTGATTAGCTAGATGGTAACTCCCGTCTGCTACTCACGATTATCCTTTATGAATTGCAGATAATTGAATATGGGGTGGAGTATGAAAAAGTTCTTTAGAAATATAGAAGTAATTCTAGGGAGTGTTACAATAAGCGTTACAGTAATATCTGTAATAACAAATGTGTTTTTAAGATATCTCTTCGGAATCCAGTTTCCGTGGATCGAAGAAGTATCGGTGGGATGTTTTATATGGACTGTATTCCTAGGGGCTACAGCAGCATATAAGGACAAAGCCCTTATAGGGGTAGAGGTTTTAACTCAGGTACTGCCATTTAAGGGAAAAAGAATTTTAGAGCTGATAGTCTATACACTGTTATTAACTTTAAATGCAACTCTCTTTTATCTAAGCTACAACTATACAGCTGGATCGGATAAGATCACCTCAGCACTGGAGATATCCTATGTATATATCAACTCATCCATAGTATTTTCCTTCGGACTGATGACATTTTATTCTCTGATGTTTTTAATTGAGGATATAAAGCTATTTATAGATGAGCATAGAGGTCAGGGACAGACTATAATCGAACAAGAGAGAGGAGTGGAGTAGAAAAGTGGAAGGTTTTTATCCGATAATAATTTTATTTACATTGTTTTTCCTTAATATACCAATAGCCTTTGCATTAATGGGTGCATCGATGTATTATTTTATCTTTGTGGATAATATTATGTCTATGAACATGATAATGCAAAGATTCGTTACTTCAATTGAATCATTTCCGTATCTGGCTGTACCATTCTTTATAATGGTAGGATCTGTAATGAACTACTCTGGAATCAGTAACAGCTTGATGGCTATGGCTGAGGTACTTGCCGGGCACATGGCCGGAGGACTGGCTCAGGTAAATGTAGTTTTAAGTATGATGATGGGTGGTATCTCAGGATCAGCCAATGCAGATGCTGCAATGCAATCTAAGATACTGGTACCAGAGATGAAAAAGAGAGGATTTAGTGCTCCATTTTCAGCAGCTGTTACTGCAGCTTCATCCTCTGTCAGCCCAGTAATACCACCTGGTACAAACCTTATTATCTATGCTCTTATAGCCAATGTTTCAGTTTCCAAGATGTTCATGGCTGGATATACACCTGGGGTACTTATGACACTGGCTCTTATGATCACAGTTCATGTTATCTCCAAGAAGAGAGGTTATAAGCCATCGAGAAGTGGGATAGCAAGGCCTAAGGAGATAGCTCGTCAGTTTATAGATTCCATCTGGGCACTGTTTATTCCCTTTGGAATCATCCTGGGAATGCGTTTCGGACTATTTACTCCTACTGAAGCTGGAGGAATTGCTGTATTCTTCTGTATAATCATCGGAGTATTTGTGTACAAGAAGCTGGAGTGGAAGCATATTCCAATTATTCTAAGGGATACAGTATATGGTACTGGGTCTGTTATGTTCCTTATAACTGGAGCCAAGGTATTTGGATACTACCTGACTCTAGAGAGAATTCCACAGACTATTACAGCATTTTTAATGGATTTTACAGACAGTAAGTTTATTCTTCTGATAATTATAAACCTGCTGCTGCTATTCATCGGAATGTTTATCGAGGGAGGAGCTGCACTGATTATCCTGGCACCTCTACTTGTACCAGCAGTAACAAGTATGGGAGTGGACCCTATCCACTTTGGGGTTATCCTCATCGTTAATATTATGATAGGTGGAATAACTCCTCCATTTGGATCTATGATGTTTACCACATGTACCATTGTAGGGGTCAAACTGGATGACTTTGTTAAGGAGATCATCCCATTTATAATGGCTCTTCTACTGGTACTGATCCTCCTTACCTATTCAGCACCACTGGCGATGTTTGTGCCGAACCTGCTGGGCTAGGAGAGTGTTCTCATGGAGATGCTAAGAGGGAAGACCTCAACACAAGCGAGATTAAACCAAGTTATATAATAGATTCTGTTAGGAGTTTATATGATGTTTTAAAGAATAACTAGGCGTAAACCGATTGGGGTGATATATGTTAGATTTAAAGGAACTTGTATTCAGAGTATTTGTAGCGTGTATGGTAGGAGGCTTTATTGGGTATGAAAGAAAGTCCAAGGGAAAGCCGGCTGGAATGAGCACCAACCTCCTTGTATGCGGAGGAGCTGCCATAGTGGCCATTACCCAGCAGCAGATATACTACAGTGCAATCAGCCTTGCTGATGCAGCTGGAGGAGTGGTGAAATCCGACCCTACAAGACTCATTGCTCCAGTAGTTTCAGGACTTGGTTTCCTGGGAGCCGGAGTTATCATGAGGGGACAGGATAAGGTAAAGGGACTTACCACAGCTGCAACCCTTTGGCTGGCAGCTGTACTGGGAATCTCCATAGGTTCTGGCTACTACCGCTTTGCCATAGCAGCAACCTTTATGGTTATCCTATGCCTCTTTATAGTAAGGACCATAGAGGTGTCCTTCCTAGAGAAGAGGACCAAGAAGAAGATATCCATAAGCCAGCTGCACTGTGAGGAGGTGGACTCCCTCATAAAGGAGCTCTTCCAGTATAAAAATATTAAGATTATCTCCAAGAGGATAGTTTTTGAAAAGAGTGTCAACGGGCAAAATGAGATAAAGAGAAACTATATCCTCTCTCTTCCAAAGTACAAGGAGCTCAGCGATCTGGTTGAGACTATCTCCAGTGTGGAGGGAGTGTTAAGGGTAAATATCTTAGAGGGATAATTAAAGGGGTTCCGGAATATCCGGAGCTCCTTTTTACTGTTTAAGCAGCAGGCTTCTGCAAAACTTCCTAGTGGTAGACTGAGTGAGAGTTCTTTACTATATACTACTAACTTTCCGTTGATTTTATGGTATAATGACAGATAAAAAAAGTAGGGAGATAAAGTATGAAGAAATTTTTTATAGCCTTTATTGTGTTTGTGACCCTGGCTGGATGCTCATCCAATAAGATGAGATTGGAGGATAGATCTGAGCTGTCCTTAAGGATATCTGAAGAAGTTATTGTCCTGGATGATATGTTCTACAGCGATATGCAGAGCAGCGTTAGAGGGGGAATCGGAAGTCTTTTAGGGGATATAGTGGCTAATGGTATGGAGGATAAGGAGGAACAGTTCTCTAAAACCATGATCGATAACAATGTAGATATCCAAGGGATCGTTCTAAGGGCTGCCCTAGGGGAACTTGATAAAGCTAAGATAAAAGTTAAAGAGGATGCAGAACTGGAGATGAAATTTACAGTGAGGTTGTATGGCTTTGGACAGAAGCACGGACTCTCTAAGAAACTGCACCCTATAATGGTCTTGGAAACAAAGATCACCGATGAAGATGAAGAGGTCCTCTTTAAGGATGTTGAGAATATAACCACTTTCAGCAGGGGGACTGCGTCCTATTCTGTGGATGAGTATATAGAAGACTCCTCCAAGATAGAGGAAGGCCTTGAGGGAGTGGCTGCAATAGCAGTTTCAAAGACTATAGAGAAGATTAGGTAGGACAGATCTGCCAGAGAAAGTATCAAAGTAAAAAACTAGGTAGATAGAGGTGGCGGGGAGTTTCCCCTCACCTTTTTTATTTTAAAGAAAATAAATTTGCTTTTTCCATAGTCTTAGTGTACTATCTAACTATAGCACTAGTTAGGAGGTACACATGGAGTTTAGAGGAGACATACCTATCTACCTTCAGGTATGCAATAAGATAAAGAAGGATATAGTAAATAAGATCATCTCCCCCGGGGGGAAACTTCCCTCTACAAGGGAGCTGGCTCTGGAGCTGTCCATAAACCCCAATACAGCAGCAAGGGTTTACAGGGAGCTTGAGAGCGAAGGACTCACCTTCACCCTCAGAGGCAGGGGAACCTTTGTTACCGATGACCTGAAGAGGCTCAGTGGAATAAAGGAGGAGCTGGCAAAGACAGCTGTCGAGGGTTTTCTTCAGGAGATGTATGAGATGAGGATGACCAATGATGAGATAATGAAGATTTTAAAAAAAGAGATGCTGGAAACAAAGGAGGCAGAGGATGAATAGTATTTTAGAAGTAACAAATTTTACCAAGGGGTTTTTTAAGAAGAAGGCCCTTTCAGATATAAACCTTACCCTTACCAGGGGAAACATCTATGGACTTATAGGTCCCAATGGAAGTGGTAAATCCACCCTTATGAAGAGTATCTACGGTATGGTAAAGGGAAGGGGAAGTATCAAAGCCGACGGAAGAAGAGGAGTGGACATAAGAAATATAGTTTCCTACATGCCTACTGAGGATTACTTCTATCCATATATGAGAGTAGAGGAGGTAGTGAAGTTTTATCTGGATATGTATCCTGATTTCAACTCTGAAAGAGCCAATGAACTTCTTGAGTATATGCAGATAGATCTTAAGGACAGTGTCTCTGGTCTATCTACAGGTATGAGGATGAGACTTAAGCTGGTTCTTTGTCTGGCCAGGGAGTGTTCCCTCTATATGCTGGATGAGCCTCTAAACGGGATAGATATCATTTCCAAGAAGAAGATAACTGAAACTATTATAGGAAGTATGTCCGAGGAGAAGGCCATCATAATCTCCAGCCACATGCTGGGGGATATCGAGCTTATCCTGGACAGGGTTATATTTTTAAAGAAAGGGCTCCTTGTACTGGAGGATTCCCTGGAAGCATTAAGGGAGGAGAGAAATACCTCCCTGGAAGATCTGTACTGGGAGGTATACAATGATTAACATTATTAAGTATGAAATATTGAAGAAGAAGAAAGCTATTATGCTTATCCTGGGAATAGCAACAGCCATGGAGGTATTTCTCCTTGTGAATACCACTAGGGGATCCTTTTCATATGTAGGTTACCTCTTTCTTCTGGCTCTGGCACTGTTTATAGCCCATATTATAGGAGTTATCACTTTTTACAGCAGAGACCTCAAGAGCAAGGAGGGATATATGATCTATATGACTCCCAACAGCGGCTTTAAGATCACCCTGGCTAAGTCCCTGGCTGCAATACTTGAGGGACTGGGGATAACTGCTCTTCTGGGGATACTTCTGGCAGTTAATGTAGTTCTTCTTGGAGGATTTACAGATGGTACAGGGACCTTTAGCTACAACCTGGGGCCGGTGCCTATCTTCTATGCCCTGGGATGGCTCCTGTATATCATCTCGGCTATCTTTGCCTCTATCACCGTGGTAAGGACTATCTTCAACGGGATTAAGTTTGGAGGTCTCATCACCTTCCTCACCTTTACATCCCTCACAAGCTTCATGGGAAAGTTTGCCTACCTACCAAGGTCAGCTTCCTATGAGTTCAGTGACCTCTACACGGGGATGTCCTTCTACATTATCTTTGTTGTCCTCACCTTCTTTACTGGTTGGCTCATAGATAATAAGATGGATTTTTAAAAAATTAATCGCGGTGATGAATGTAATGCATAATTGAGGGCTGTTGGATGAATAAGAAGAATTATCTCTTTTCCCCCATATATGGTATTATCTCTCTTGTGACCAGGTCACTATTCTTATTTCGTAGAGGAGGGATCTACCATGAAAAAAAGAGTTTCTACATTTTTTATTGATTTTTTACTTATTAACCTAGGATTAATCCTCACCGCTCTTTCAGTTATCGGATTTTTGGTTCCTGGTAAACTGGCTGCCGGCGGAGTTTCTGGAATAGCTACCATCACTTGGTATCTCTTTAAGATACCTATAGGTACTATGATGCTTATTATAAATATTCCCCTATTTATTGCCGGAGTAAAGATCTTCGGAAAGGAATATGGAGTTAAGGGTATCTATGGAATTATAATGCTTTCAGTATACTGCCACTTCTTGGAGCTTTCTCCGTGGATAGTTCCACTTCAGGAGATAGCTGCCAGAAATCTCTTGATCTCCACAGTTTATGGAGGAGTTATAGGGGGAATAGGTATGGGGCTTGTGATGAGCCTTGGAAGCAACACTGGAGGTACTGATATTACAGCTCAGATCTTCAACAAGTACTTCAATATTCCCCTGGGGACATCGTTAATAATAGTGGATCTTCTCATCATCTTGAGCTCAGCTATCACCTTTGGAATAGAGGTTATGCTCTATGCATATATCTGCCTCTATATCACTGGGAAGATGATAAATATCATAGAGGAGTATATGAAGGAACACTACTATCCTGAGAGGTTTTTTATCCTTCTCACAAGGGTAGGTAAAAAAGCTTAGTTCTCATTTTATGTTTTTGATTTTATAGGAAAGCTCTCACTTTGCCATGGGAGCTTTCCTTTTATTTACCCTATATTTAATGGTTAATTTGTCTAATATATGATATAATTAATTTTGGTACTATTTGAGAAGTATCTTTAATATTTAAGTTAGTGAAGCCCCAGGGCTTTTTAAGGAGGATAAGATGAAAAACAATAAAAAAACCAATAGAAAGAAGTTAAATAAAGGCGGTAAGGGAAACCAGAGCAGAGTTACGACTCTAAAGGTAACTGAAGCTGCAGAGCTTATGAACTTTCTTATGGAAAAACTTCCAGGAAAGAGCAGAAACAATATAAAATCCCTTCTTGTCCACCGTCAGGTAAGGGTTGGAAATAAAACTATAAGTCAGTACAACCATCTCCTTGCAGAGGGAGATGTAGTAGAGGTTCAGTGGGCTAAAGTACGTACCTCTACATCCAATACAAAGGGAGTGGAGATCCTATTTGAGGATGACCACCTTATTATTATCTCAAAGGATACAGGTCTTCTTTCCATGGGAACAGATAAGCAGCAGGAGAGAACAGCCTACAATATCCTGAAGGAACATGTTAAGGTAAGCGATCCAGAGAACAAGATCTTCATCGTCCACAGACTGGACAGGGATACATCTGGTATTATGATGTTTGCCAAGACTCCAGAAGCTCAGCAGATTATGCAGTCAAACTGGAAGAAACAGGTTCAGGAGAGAACATATGTTGCCCTTGTAGAGGGAAGAATCAAGAAGGACAGCGACACTATGATCTCATGGCTTAAGGAAAACTCTGCCTTTGTTACATACTCAAGCAAGACAGATAACGGCGGTAAGAAGGCTGTTACCCACTACAATGTACTTAAGAGAAGCAAGGGATACTCCCTGGCTGAGGTAAAGATCGCCACTGGTAGAAAAAACCAGATCCGTATCCACATGAAGGAACTGGGACACCCTATAGTTGGAGACAAGAAGTATGGAGCTTCTACAAACCCACTGAGACGTCTGGGACTTCATGCACAGGTACTGGCGTTCAAGCACCCTATTACAAATGAGATCCTTCGTTTTGAGACAAGGATTCCAAAGAAGTTTACAGATCTTTTCAAGTATGGAAGATAAGATAACTAGGAATTAGAGGTGAATACTATGCAGAATATGATTCTTAATCTATATATAGTGGGAATACTTATAGTGGGAATAGTCTCCTTTAGAAGGATTAGAGGGAGCGAGGACTTCTTTGTTGCAGGAAGAAAGGCTGGGACTCTAGAGGTAACCGGTAGTCTTCTTGCCACTATTCTGGGAAGCTCGGCTATCCTGGGAAGCGTTAACTTTGCCTTTGGTAATGGGTGGGCTGGAGCCTGGTTTATGCTCTGTGCATCCCTTGGGCTGACTATCCTCTACCCCCTTGTGGGACACCTGAAGAGATTTAAGGGATACAACCTTCCAGGACTTATGGAGACCTTCTATGGAAAAGAGGTCAAGATCCTTGCCTCGGTTATCATCCCCATCGCCTGGACTGGTATCGTTGCTTCCCAGATCATGGGAGCTTCAAAGATAATAGGAGTTTATACGGGACTTTCATATACCCATGGAATCTGGATCAGTGGGCTGGTCTTTATAGCCTACACAGCACTAGGGGGACAGCTCTCCATCTTAAAGACCGACTTTCTTCAGTTTATCCTTATTCTCCTGGGGGTAGTTGCCTGTTTCTTCTATACCTCTGCTAACTTTGAGATTACGTCCTCTGCTCCCATAATCAATGATAGCTTTGGATATGGTGATCTGATTATAATGGTCCTTACCTACTCCACTACGTTTTTTGTGGGGCCGGATATATATTCCAGGGTATTTTGTGCAAGGAATGAGGAAACTGCCAAGAGATCCATACTTCTTTCAATAGGAGTTCTCCTTCCCTTGGCATTTATCCTGGCTGCTCTGGGGGTGTATGCAGCAAATATCTTCCCAGATCTCAATATCGGTGAGAAGTCTGCCCTCATGCACCTAGCCACAGATGTGCTTCCGAGACCCCTTACAGTGGTTCTCTACTTCGGGCTGCTCTCTGCTGTTATCTCATCAGCAGACACAACCCTTCTTACGGCGGCTTCTACATTTACCCAGATATTTACAGGGGATCTTAAGGAAAGAAAAGCCATTACTGTTACCAGGGTCTTCATAGTGATCTTTGGACTACTGTCCATACTAATCGCTTTAAAGCTTCAGTTTATCCTGGCTTCCTTCTTCCTGGCGCTGGCTATCTACTCTGGAGCCTTTATAATCCCATGTCTTCTGGGAATCTTTGGATACAGGGCTCATAAATCCTATGTGATTGCAGCCATTGTAGTGGGAGGAGCTACTGCCCTCTATGGAAAGCTTCTTGGAGGAGGTAATGCAAACTACTATATTATCCTTGCATTTATATTAAACTCAGCTATCCTCTCCATCCCTATAGTAAAGAGGGGAAGCTTTAAATTCAAAAAACCTGCCTAGGCAGGTTTTTTTTAATGCAATCTTAAGTATCTACCGTAACTTAAAACCTCAAAAAGGCATACTGGTATAGTAGAATTTTTATAAACTACATCTTTAGGAGGAACTACCTTGTTTATCAACTCAATCAACTACTTCAGAGGCATCGCCATACTCTTAATCGTGGCAGGGCACAGCTATACCCTGGCGGGCTTTGCTCCCTCAAATCCATTTGAACGTACCACAGCCAATCTCTTAACTGGGGGAACTGCCCTCTTTGTCTTTATCTCGGGATTCATGTTCCACCATGTATTTTCCAAGAAATTTAACTACAGAAAGTTTATGGTAAAGAAGCTACAGAATGTAGTTCTTCCCTACCTCTTTCTCTCTGTCTACCCCATTTGGGATATTATAAAGTATGAGAGGTTCAGCCGTACCCTGGGAGTAGCAAGTGCCTGGGACGCCCTTCTCTTCTATCCCTTTACGGGACTTCACCTCACTGCCTACTGGTATATCCCCTTTGCAGTGATCCTGTTCCTGGCTTCCCCGATCTTTCTGAGGCTCATGAACTCAAGGTACAAGGAGCCCCTTATAGTTGTAGGAATTGCCCTCTCAGCTCTTATCCACAGGCCTCTCTACAATATAAGTGTCCTTCAGTCATTCCTCTACTTTGCCCCAGTATACCTTATGGGGATGTGGGCGTCTATAAATAAGGAGAGGATATATGAAAAGCTTATGAACAGGGAGTGGATCTTTCTAACTATTGCAGTCTTTTTGGCATTCTTTCAGGGAGAGTTTGCTTCCTACAGCCCATTGAAGGGGGTAACTACCTTCCCTCAGGCTGTAGAGGGAGGCTATGTGGGAAACTTTCATAAGGATATTCTTGTCTACAATGGAATAGATTTTATGATCCTTCAGAAGGTATTCCTCTGCTTCTTCTTCATGGTCTTTCTCAGAAGGTTTGAGGAGAGGAGCATCCCCTTTTTGGATTTCACTGCCAAGTACAGCTTTGCCATCTTCTTCCTTCACTGCTACTTAATTCTCTGGGGCGAGAGGCTGGGAGGCCTTCCTAAGGGGAATATCCTTACTCTCCTTCTAACTACACTGGGCATCTCCCTGGTATCAGCGATAACTGCTGCTGCAGTAAAGAAAGCTATTCCAAGATATAGCAGAAGGTTAATAGGACTTTAGAATTAGATGACCCATCAAAAAATGGAAGGCCTAGGCCTTCCATTTATATTACTAGTATTCCCATAGATAGTGTCATTGCTATAAGAGATGCTCCATACATAAGGTTGATATTCTTCCTGATATCCTCCCTGTGAAACTCCCTTAATCTATCCCCTATTGTGGGCTTGTTGTATATCTTACCAAAGTAGCTTGTTGTCCCCCCAAACTGTATCCCCAGAGCTCCTGCTGCTGCTGCTTCTGGGTGAGCTGAGTTGGGACTGGCATGGTTCTTCCTGTCCCTGAAGTAGATCCTCAGGGCAGACCTGTAATCATACCTCATTATAAGAGCTGTGAGAGGATAGAGTATCATCCCTGTAAGCCTTGCAGGTATCAGGTTAACCAGATCATCTACCTTAGCTGAAACCATCCCGAAATCCATATACTTGTCATTCTTGTACCCCACCATGGAGTCCAGAGTGTTTATAGCCTTATAGGTCATCCCAAAGGCAAGAGCTCCATAGGAAGCCCCTGGAAAGATAAGAGCTCCAAGAACCATGTAAAACATGGGAGCTATTATTCCGTCAACTGTATTTTCTGAGATAGTTTCAAGGGTACTTCTGATAACGTCCCTCTCCTCCATACTTCCAGTGTCCCGGCTTACAAGGTAGGATAGCTCCCTTCTGGCTCTCTCCATATCCTCAGCACAGAGGATAGAGTAGACCTTATTCCCCTCATTGGCAAGACACCTGGTGGCAAATATAGTGTAGAGGAGGTAGATCTCCGCTACCTCTATCATTCCCAGAAGAGAGGTTACTCCAAAGGTAACTCCCGTCACTACTAAGAGTAGTACTCCCCCCCAGAACTTTTTATTTTCATATCTGTAGATTAAATCTTCAACCTTGGAGATCAATTTCCCTATAAACTGCACTGGGTGCGGGATCCTGTATGGGTCCCCCAGGATAAGGTCCAGACAATACGCTATAAGTATCTTTACACCAATACTCATACCCCTATCCCTGCTCTGCGATTACTTTAAAGGCCTTTCTTGCTGCAGCTATGGTTCTCTCAAGGTCTTCCTTGGTATGAGCTATAGACATGATGTGTGCCTCAAACTTAGAAGGAGAAACTATTATTCCCTCCTCCAGCATAGTGTTGAAGAATGTAATATATTTAGATGTATCTGTAGCCATTACATCCTCTAGGTTCTCTATCTTCTCTGCAGCGGTAAAGTAGATTGTATATAGGGATCCCAGTTTATTGATCACTAGGTCTACTCCCTCCTCTGCTGCAGCTTTTTCTATCTCACCTGTAAGATAATCTACCTTCTCCTCAAGTTCAGTGTAGATGCTAGGGTTGTCTCTTAGCATTGTCAGAGTTTCATATCCTGCTCTTACTGAAATAGGGTTTCCTGAAAGGGTTCCTGCATGGTATACATCTCCAAGGGGAGCTATCATCTCCATTATCTCCCTCTTTCCACCAAAGGCCCCAACAGGGTATCCCCCTCCGATTATCTTTCCTAGAGTAGTTATATCCGCCTCTATTCCATAGTACTCCTGAGCTCCTCCTAGGGCCAGTCTGAACCCGCTGATTACCTCATCAAATATCAGAACTATCCCTTCGCTGTCACAAATCTCTCTTAAGCCCTGTAGATATTCCTTGGCAGTCTTCATAAGACCCATATTTGCAGGTACCGGCTCAACTATTATACAAGCTATCTCTTTGTCAGCTGCCACAAGCTCCCTTACCTTATCCAGATCTCCAAATGGAAGGGTAAGAGTATCCGAGGTTACTCCTGCAGTTATCCCGTTACTGTCCTGATATCCCTCTGTAAGTAGTCCAGATCCCGCTTTTACAAGAAGTGAATCCGAGTGACCGTGGTAACATCCCTCAAACTTTAATATCTTATTCTTCTTAGTGTATGCCCTTGCAACCCTAACAGCTGCCATTGTTGCTTCAGTTCCAGAGGTAGTCAGCCTCACCATCTCAATAGATGGAACAGAGTTAACTATAAGTTCTGCAAGCTCTACCTCCATACTTGTAGGGAGTCCAAATGAGCTTCCGTCCTCTAAACACTCCTTCACAGCTGCAAGAACTCTTTCATTGTTGTGTCCAAGGATCATAGGTCCCCAAGAACCTAAGTAGTCCATATATTCATTTCCATCCTCATCCCATAATCTGTTTCCCTTGGCTTTCTTGATAAATATAGGGTAACTTCTCTCCACCGATCTGAAAGCTCTTACAGGGCTGTTTACTCCCCCTGGTATAAATTTCTGAGCCTTCTCAAAGGCTTCCTGCGATCTATTATGTATCATCTCATCTCCTCCAACTACGTTCATCTATTCTATCTCTCCACTTGCTATCCACTGGGCAAGTTCCTTAGCATGGTAGGTAATAATTATAGATGCCCCTGCTCTCTTTAGTGCATACATCTTTTCAGTAACTATCTTCTTCTCATCTATCCATCCCATCTTAGCTCCGGCCTTTATCATAGCATACTCCCCACTCACATTGTAAGCAGCGATAGGTACATCAAATCTGTCGTCCAGGGTTTTTATTACATCCAGGTAAGCCAGAGCAGGTTTTACCATTATAATGTCTGCCCCCTCCTTAAGGTCGTCGTGAGCCTCTAGAATCGCTTCCTTACTGCTTCTGAAATCCATCTGATATGTCTTTCTGTCCCCAAAGCTAGGAGCTGAATCTGCTGCCTCTCTGAAGGGACCGTAAAATGCCGATGAGTACTTTACACTGTAGGACATTATTGGAAGGTTGATATATCCTGCCTCATCCAGTGCTCTACGTATCCTCCATACTCTGCCGTCCATCATATCCGATGGTGCTACCATATCTGCCCCGGCTTCAGCATGGGACACAGCTATCTTAGCCAGGTACTCAAGGGTTTCATCGTTATTTACCGTATCTCCCTCTAGGATTCCACAGTGTCCATGAGATGTATACTCACACATACACACATCTGTTATCACAAGCATCTCAGGGTAGATCCTCTTGATAAATCTTATACCTTCCTGGATTATCCCGTTTTCAGCGTATCCACCGCTCCCAACTGGATCCTTCTCTGCAGGAATTCCAAAGAGCATAAGACTTCTTATTCCAGACTCCCATATCTCCTTTAGCTCATCCTGAAGCATATCTAGAGAGAACCTGTATTGACCAGGCATTGATTCTATCTCGGTCTTGACTCCCGTTCCCTCCTCTATAAATATAGGAAGTACAAAGTCTGTAGCCTCTAAATATAGATTTTTTACTAGGTTTCTCATACTGTGGCTGCTTCTGAGCCTTCTGTGTCTGTTAAATTGCATAACCCTCTCCTTTTATTGCCTCTACCACTCCCTCAGCAGTGTATCTTTTCGCCTCTATATCCACTGTTATTCCATACTTCCTCATAGCTTCCGATGTTACAGGTCCTATGGAAGCATACTTTACTCCCTCTGTCCCTGCAAGGTCTCCTCCTAGAGATTCCATATATGCATCTACAGTAGATGAACTTAGGAAGGTTACATAGTCCACACCCTTGAGCTTAGATACTACTTCCTCTCTAGGGTGCACTACCTTCCTTGTGCAGTAAGCTGTTACCTTGCTGTAGCTTCTTCCATGCTTGGTATTCCACTTCTCTATATCCACTGGAGAGATATCTGAAGTTACCAGAAGAACCCTGTCTCCCTCCTGAGTAAACTCAACGCTGCCAGCTACAAGCTCATCCACAAGGTACTTCTCAGGTACAAAATCTACGCCTATTCTGTACTCCTTAAGAGCCTCCAGGGTCTTAACTCCCACAGCTCCGATCTTCACACTTCCAAGTCTTCTGATATCATCTATATTGTTAAAGAAGGATCTTACTCCATTGGCCGAGTTAAATAGAAGCCCTGTGAATTCCCCTATCTCCTCATAGTTGTAATCCTTCATCCTGTCCTCTATCTCTATTAGGGGAAGCTCAACAGCCTCTCCTCCCCTTCTGTCTATCATCTCAGACATGGCACCAGCCTGTCTTCTGTCCCTTGTTACCATGATCTTTCTTCCCTGAAGCTCCAGGTCCTCAAACCACTTGAAGTCCCTTCTCTGGTTTACAACATCTCCGATTATGATTATTGCAGGGGGAACTACCTTGTTCTCTGCAGCCACCTCACAGATATTTTCAAGGGTACCAGTTACGATCCTCTGCTTAGAGGTACTTCCCTTCTCTATAAGGGCAACTGGGGTATCTGCTCTCTTTCCGTTATCTAATAGGTCTCCTGCAATCCTTCCCAGGTTTTTTACACCCATAAGGAAGATCAGTGTTCCCTCAAGCTTTGCTATGGCATCAAAGTTGTGCCACTTCCCGTTTTTCTCCGTATGTCCTGTGAATACGTGGAAGGACTTGGATACTCCCCTGTGAGTAACTGGTATTCCAGCATAGGCAGGCACCGAGATGGAAGATGTTATCCCTGGAACCTCCTCAAACTTTATATTGTTTTTAACCAGTTCAAGGATCTCCTCTCCCCCTCTTCCGAATACAAAGGGATCTCCTCCCTTAAGCCTCGTTACAACCTTACCTTCAAGAGCCTTCTCCACAAGGGTTCTGTTTATCTCATCCTGGATTACTCCCCCCTCGGTATTTCCCTTACCCAGGTAGATAAGTTCACATCCCTCCTTGGCAAGGGAGAGGATTCTGCTGTTTACCAGTCTGTCATACACTATTACATCTGCTTCCTCTACACACCTTTTTGCTTTTAAGGTAAGGAGCTCCATATCTCCAGGTCCTGCTCCCACAATATATACTCTAGCCATTGTACTGCCCCCTTATCTTCTCAGCCAGTTCTCCAGCCAACTTTATTCTGTCTTCTACACTTCCCTCTATCTCATCTCTATATACCTTACCCTCATAGTAGTACATTCCCTTGAGGTTCAGCTTATCTCCAACTAGTTTACCAGCACATCCCATTGGTGTATGGCATCCTCCATCAAATATTCTGGAAAACTCCCTCTCAGCTTCCACTACTAATCTACTCTTCTCATCGTTTAGGGTATCCAGTATCTCTCTTATTTCAGTGTTGTCCTCTCTGCACTGGATATGAAGTGATCCTTGAGCTGGTGCAGGAACAAAATCATCTATCTCAAAGATCTCTGTAGCCCTGTCCTCCATACCTGTTCTCTTAAGTCCTGCAAGAGCCAGAAGGATTCCGTCAAACTCTCCGCTGTCGAGCTTCCCAAGTCTTGTATGGATATTTCCCCTTATGGGCTTTATAGTGATGTCGCTTCTAAGCTCCTTGATGGACATAGTTCTTCTAAGGGAACTTGTTCCTATAACCGCTCCCTCTGGAAGCTCCGCCAGCTTCCTGCCGTCTCTTGTTATTAATACGTCTCTGTTGTCCTCCCTCTCAGGTATAGCACCGCAGATAAGTCCCTCTGGAGATACTGCCGGCATATCCTTCATAGAGTGTACTGCTATGTGGATGGTTCCGTCCAGAAGTTCCTTCTCTATCTCCTTGGTAAAGAGAGACTTTAGGGATGTATTGGAGTTGTTCCAGTTGGTTCTCAGATCCTTATCTCCCTTTGTTATTAT
The DNA here is from genome assembly GCF_027925155.1 of Propionigenium maris DSM 9537. Taxonomy (GTDB): domain Bacteria; phylum Fusobacteriota; class Fusobacteriia; order Fusobacteriales; family Fusobacteriaceae; genus Propionigenium; species Propionigenium maris. The sequence goes on from NZ_BSDY01000002.1 coordinate 18,727, forward strand.
CTCCTTCCACTCTACCTCTATATGGGGAAATCTTTCCCTTATCATTCCCGCCACAAGCTTTGTCTGTGCCAGTGCCAGGATACTTGCTCTAGTTCCTATTACGATCTTCTTTAACATACCTTTTCCAGCTCCTCTTTGTATTTAAACCATTTTAGTAGTACCTGTATCTGCTTCTCTATAAGGTAGAGATAGTCGCTTCCTGCTCTCTCCCTGTTCTTCATATTTTCCTTGTATACCTCCCAAACCGAGTCTATATTGTGCAGCTCAGCTAGGTCATCCCTTGCCACATCCTCCTCTATATCCCTTGGGACTGCAAGGTCCAGGAAGAAACGTTTCTTGTCTCCACAGATGCCACGCTTTTCTAGCTCCTTCCTCTCAATTATTGGGTGGGGAGCTGATGTTATACTTACAACTACATCTGCTTCCTCTATTCCAGTGTATCTTTCCTCATAATCTATTACCTCTCCGCAGCCATACTTCTCCGCCACTTCAAGGGCTCTCTCCCTGGTCCTGTTGGCCAGGGTTATCTTCTTAATTGTATCCTTCTTGATAATATTCAGTATCCCCTGGGACAGGTCTCCCACTCCCAGAATAAAGATATTTTTATCCTCTAACCTACCTACCCTCTCCCTTATAAACTTCACAGAGATAGCCTCCAGAGAAAGGGCATTCTCCGCTATCTTGCTCTTAGACCTGAACTTCTTCCCCAGCTCTATAGCCCTGTGAAATATAGTGTTTATAATTGTGGAGGAGCACTTCCTCTCCACGGAAGAGCTGTAGGACTTCTTTATCTGCGCCAGGATCTGATCCTCTCCCTTGATCACAGACTCAAGACCACATACTACTCTGAAGAGGTGATCTAGAGCATCCATCCCCTTGTAGATGTAGATGTAGTTCTTGTCTCTCAGCTTGTCCAGCAAGCTCATTATATCAAATTCACTGTCCTTGTGAATATACAATTCCTCTCTAAGACAGGTTGAAAGGCTTACATATCCCCTCAGCCTTCCCTCCTCAAAAAGATCTGCTCCTATCTGTCCCAGACCCTCCTTAAAAAATTCCTCTCTTCCCTCTATCTCCAAAGTCTTGTGAGAAACTCCCACCACATAAAAATTATCTAGCTTCATTCGTTACTCTCACTATCCTTTCAATAACCTGACTGTTAGTTTCCCTTCCCTTAACGGCTAACCTTATAAATTTATCCCCTAAAAATGGAAAGTTGGAAGCATCTCTTATCACCACTCCCTCATCTATCATCCTGTCTCTTAGCTCTCCAGCTGTAATACCTCCCAGGAGCTTCACTAGGATAAAGTTGGTCTCAGTTTTATAGGGCTTTATCTTGTGCCCCTCACTTAGACCACTATACATATATTCCTTTTCGCTTTCTATCCACCTCTTGGACCTCTCTATATACTCCTCATCCTCTAGTAGGACCTTAGCAGATATCTCTGCCAGGGTATTTACCGTCCACGGCTCCCTGTGAGCCTCTATCCTTTCAAGGAGCTCCATATCGTTGCATATTCCAAATCCCAGCCTTACTCCCGGGATGGCAAAGAACTTTGTAAGGGCTCTCACCACAAATACATGCTCCTCTTCCAGGGTCGCTACGCTTTCAGTGTAGTCTCCCTCTACAAACTCTATAAAGGCCTCATCAACCATGAGCTTTGTATTGCTCTCCCTGGCTGCTGCCACTACCTCCCTCATCCTCTCAAGCTTTATAAACTTACCTGTGGGATTGTTGGGATTACACATAATGAGCAGATCGTAGTCCTTCTTTAGCTCCTCTCTGAGCCTGTCCACATCTATCTTAAAGTCCTCCGATTCAAGGAGTTTAAAGTGATCTACCTGACATCCCACTGTATTCAGAGCCCTTTCATATTCAGCAAAGGTAGGCATAACTATTAGCGCTTTCTTTGGATTTACAGTTTTACAGTAGAGAAATATAACCTCAGTAGCTCCATTTCCCACTACTATATTCTCCTTCTTTACACCACTGTGCTTTCCCAGGGTTTCCCTGAGCTCTATATAGTGTGGGTCTGGATATCTTTCAAAGAGCTCCCAGCTGTTAGCTACCCTCTCCTTGAGTTTTTCAGATATTCCCAGGGGGTTAATATTTGCGCTGTAATCCAGCAGATCCTTTACTCCCCTCTCTCTGGCTATCCTGTATATATTTCCTCCGTGTAAATCCATTACCTGGCCTCCTAAATATTTAAATAAACTCTCTCTAAACTCTATCCCTTTTTTTCTGCCCTGGCAAGGACAGGTGGCGCCAAACTTCCCTTAAAAGTTCCTCTATCTCATAGATAACCCTTTCAAACTTCACCTCTGGCCTCTCTATTATAATTAACTCCACACCCTCTAACATACAAGCCTCTACCTTTTCAGCTTCGCCGCCCTCTGCTCCACTCTCCTTGGTAATGAGATACCTTATATCGTAGTTTCTCAGGATTCCTCTGTTAAATTCCGTGGTAAAGGGTCCCTGCAGCCCCAGAATATTCTTGGGGGATATCCCCTCATCTATGGCCTTCCCTATAGATACCACCACTGGAAGGATCCTGAAGTAATATCTGGAAAGATCCTCACCCTTAAACTGAGCGAGGTTATTACTCCCAGTGGTCACCAGGACATTCCCCTCTCCTCTATTAAGGTATTCCACTGCCTCCTCATAGGTTTTGAACCTTCTTCCCTGACCATAGTCACACATCCTTCTTTCAAACCTTATGTGGGGAATTCCAGCTTCTCTGCAGGCCTCTATGGAGTTTTCGCTTACCTCTACAGCATAGGGGTGGGTTGAATCTATAACCAGATCTATCCCTCTCTTATCTATAAACTCCACCATCTCTAGATGGTCAAAACGTCCCACTACCACCTCTATATCGCTATATAGCTTCCTTCCGTATTCTGTGGCAACGGTAACTATATGCTTTATCCCTGCTTCCCTTAAGCTGTTGGATATATCACGGGAGGTACTGGTACCTCCCACAATCCATATCATAGCTTGTAACCCCTAGGAGTTATCATCTTCCCGTCGGTTACATAGGTCTTTGAGTTTCCTATTATTACTGTGGTAAACATATTTATCTCTTCATTAAGCATATCCTTAAGAGTAGTCAGTACATAGTCCTGAGCTTCCCTTCCGGTATTTCTAACGATGGCCACTGGAGTCTCCTCTCCCTTGTGCTTCATCATTATCTCTCTAGCTTCTACGATCTGAGTGGTTCTGCTGAAGCTCTTAGGGTTGTATAGGGAGATTACAAAGTCTCCAGCTGAAGCAAGGTCCAGTCTCTTCTTGATAAGCTCCCAGTCTGTAAGAAGGTCGCTCAGACTTATAGTTGCGTGGTCGTGCATGATAGGGGCTCCCACAACCGATCCTGAAGCATTGGCAGATGTTACTCCCGGAATGATCTCCACCTCTACACCGCTTCCTGCTGCTACCTCCAGCATTATACCGGCCATTCCATATACCCCAGCATCTCCGCTGCTTATTAAGGATACTATCTTCCCATCACGAGCCAGTTTCAGGGTTTCCTCACACCTTGCAACTTCCTTCTTCATAGCTGATCTCACTAGCTCCTTATGTGAAAACATATCCTCTACCAGACCTATATAAGTTTTATGCCCTATTAATATATCACTGTCCTCCATCGCCTTGTATGCTCTAAAGGTCATATTTTCCTTGTTTCCAGGTCCCATTCCTACTACATATATCTTTCCCATCTTAACGCGTCTCCTCTTGATATACAGATATTGTTACTCCGTTTTTTTTATGCTTCTCCAGTAAAAAGCTCCCTGCCCTTCCTGAGGCAATCTCAGCTGCTGGTGCTGATACAGCTCCTACTCCAATTGTCTTTCTTACAAACTCAGAGGTTTCAAACCTCTCCTCTATCTTAGCTATCTCATCCCTTGCCACTATCACAAGGTCTTTTTTCAGTATTTCAGAGAGCTCCAGAAGCCCCTTCTCATCCGCCTTGATATCCACCGTGGCAAGTAACCTCACACTCTTCATGTGAAGGTCCAGACCGTCAAAGACCTCCTTCAGGGTTTCCATGATCTCCCTGCAGGGAGTATCCCTTCTGCATCCTATTCCCACCACTATGTTTTCTGGGATTATCTGGGAGATCTCCACTGTTTTCCTGTTAGATACCACTACCACCCCGGCAGGGTTGGGTCCTCCAATATTTTCAGGTACCTTCAGTTCCACCCTCTCACCGGCAACGATGAGGCTTGTCACCCTTTTAGCCGATTCCAGACTCTCCAGCTTTGCTCCCATCTCCATGGCTATGGTGTCCACCGCTATCTTCCCCGATACATCTGAGGCTGTGGATACCACAGGAACTGCTTTTGTCAGCTCTGCCACCCTCTGGGCTCCCTCATTGGCTCCTCCTAGGTGCCCTGAGAGAAGGGAGGTTACAAAGTTTCCTCCCTCATCCATAACCAGAACCCCTGGGTCTACATCCTTAGACTTGATTAGGGGAGCTATACTCCTCACCACTATTCCACTGGCCATTATAAAGAGAAGCATATCATATTTATAAAATATCTCTTCTACTCCCTTTTTGAAACCATCCTTCATAGAGATGGCTCCCTCCCTGTGAAATTTAGGGATGGTGTAGATATCAGCCCCGAGCTTTGATTCTATCTCCAGACCCCTCTCTACACCCTTTTTAGTTACACTTATAATAGCCCACTTCATAATTTCTCCCTTTCCTGAGAAGCTTCCCAAGTTAAGTTTATTTTTTAATAGCGGCTGTAGATAGCCGTCAAACTTCACAACATCCTTTACTTCGTTTCGTCCTCTTCTCCGGTTTCATTCAGAGCCTCCATAAGAAACGAGAACTTGTGAGAAATAAGAAGCTCTTTCTGAGCAACTATATTTCTCCACAACGTAATTTAGGAATTACGTTGATAAACTAATGAAACAACGTTAAATTCCTTTAACGTTGCGGAAAAGTATAATAATTTAAAATTATTTACTTTTCACGAGGCAATTATCGTAAGCCTTGATTTTTTAGGTACCTTTTGTATCAAGACAAAAGGTACAAAATCTTATATCCCCTTTCTATACTCGTGGGTAAAGTGCTTGTCATATAGCTTCGACTTTGAGTACTCATCTCCCATAAATCTTCCCACTAGGATCTGGGCTGTCTTTGTAATATCAGCTTCCCTTACTCTCTCTGCAATGTTTGCAAGGGTCCCCTCTACTATCTTCTGGTCCTCCCATGTAGCTCTCTGAACTACAGCTATTGGAGTATCTGCCTCATAGTGAGTCAGAAGCTGATCCACTACTTTGTCTATCATCTGTACAGACAGGAAGATCGCCATGGATGTCTTATGAGATGCCAGAAGCTCAAGCTTTTCAAGCTCAGGTACTGGGGTTCTTCCCTCCATTCTTGTACAGATCACCGTCTGAGCCACATCTGGAAGGGTAAACTCCTTCTTTATAGCTGCTGCTGATGCCAGGAATGAGCTTACTCCAGGGATTACATCAAACTCTATATTATGGGATGCCAGTATATCCATCTGCTCCCTGTGAGCACCATAGATAGCCGGGTCTCCAGTATGTACCCTTGCAACCATCTTACCCTCTCTCACTGCCTTTACAGTTACCTCTATTACCTCGTCCAGGTTCATCCCTGCACTGTTATATACCTCTGCCCCTTCCTTGTGACACTCTATTACCTGCCTCGGTACCAGTGAGCCTGCATAGATTATTACATCTGCTTCCTTTACAAGTCTCTGCCCTTTAACTGTTATTAATTCTGGATCCCCAGGTCCTGCTCCTATGAAGTATACTTTTGCCATTGCTTTACCCCGCCTTTTTTTAATAGTATTGTTGAGAAGTATGAGATATCATCCCTTGTTATATCCTCTAGGTTATAGAAGATCTTTTCGCTTTCCTTCCCACAGTTAGAGATAAGTACTACATTCTCCATATTTCCAGTGTTTCTGAAAGCTTCCTTTAACCTCTCAAGGTTTCTTGTAACCTTCATGAAGATTATATTGTCAGCTGTCTCTATCTCATTTACGATATCTGTGTCCTTGGATACAGGTACTATCTTAAGAGTTTCATCTCCCATTACAAGGGGAGTGTTTAATCTTGAAGTTACAGATGCAAAGGATGTTATTCCCGGAATAGATTCAACCTCTATCTTCTTCTCCAGAAGCTCCATCACGTATACAAAGGTACTGAAGGTCATAGGATCTCCAATTGTGATAAAGGACATAGTCTTTCCTTCCTCTACACACTTATTTACAATCTTAGCATACTCTATTCTGTCGTCTTCCCTTGTCTTGTCGTCATCCACAGTGGTGAAATCTACAAATACCTTCTCTATATCGTCCTTCATATATCTCTTAGCTATCTCAAAGGCTGTACTATAGTTTTTAGTGTTTGCTCTTGGCAGGATTACTACATCTGATTCCTCCAACGCTCTCACTGCCTTTACTGTCATTAACTCAGGGTCTCCTACCCCTACTCCGATTCCATATAGTTTAGCCATTTATTTCTCCTCTCCTTGCTGATATTACATAGATGGGATTTTCCCCCATCATCATATTCATATCACCTATTTTTTTATTTCTAGCTATATTTACAAGTACCGTCTCTATCTCGCAGAATCCCTTCTCCTTGAGAAGTTCAGTGGCTCCTGTGAGGGTTTCCAGTACGATTGCATTTATTACCACCTTGGCATCCTCTGAACTGTTTTCCAGGAAGTAGTCCAGTATCCCCTCGAGGTTTCCCTTGGATCCCCCTATAAACATCCTATCCAGCTTCAGCCTTGGAAGGCTCTTGGGAGCCCGTCCCTCTATGAGGGTATAGTTCTCTATCTGAAACTTCTCCAGGTTTCTTCTGATGAGGTCCGTTGCCACGGGATTTACCTCTATTCCATATACATGGCCGCTTTTCATGTAGGTAGCTGCCTCTATACCTATACTCCCGCTTCCAGCCCCTACATCCAGAAGGACTGTATCCCTCTCCAGTTCAAGCTTGGCTATGGAGATGGCTCTTACCTCCTCCTTGGTCATGGGCACCTTGTCCCGAATAAACTCTCTGTCTCTAATGTGTCCCACTCAGATCACCCTCTACTATTACTGCATTTATGTTAAACTCTCTTCCTACCTCAGCCAGATCCCTGGCCCTATATACCTCTATCCTCTCGTGGGAATAGGAGAGATCCTCCCCCACTACTACCCTTGTATTCCCATACCCTGCTGCCGACAGCCTTCTCCCTATCTCCTGGGGAGTATTTTTCTTATCTGTTAGCAGCCCTAAGTGGGAATACCTGGGAAGAAGTTCCTCAAAGTCGAAGTCCCTTCCGTGGATACTCTTAACCAGAGCATCAAACCATGAAAGGTTGCACCTGGAGAAGAGATACTGTATAGATGAGATCCCAGGATAGGTTTCCAGCTCCTCATCCCTGAAGTTTTTCTTCATAAATTCAAGCATGCTGTAAAACCCTGTATCTCCAGAGACTACCATTACAATCTCCCTGTTCATCTCAGTTTTCAGCCCCTCTATAAGTTCCTTGAGGTGCCTGTCTATATACCTGATCTCCTTATCTTCAGCTAACTCTTCCAGGGATTCTATATTTCTTCTTCCTCCCACAAGGATATCGGCCTTTTCTATTACCCTCCTGCATATAGGAAGAAGGTAGTCTAAGTTTCCAGGGCCAAGGCCCACTATCTTTATCCTGTTCATCTTCCCTCACTCCCATACAGCCTACCCTCTTCAAAGGAGAAGAAGGCTATCTCTATATCTATCTCTCCGTAGGTTCGCTCCCTTAGATACTTCAGGGCCCTATCCCCCACGGCCTTCCATACAGCTGGTGATTTGATATAACTCACCGCTTCCTCTGTGGTATTGGATCCCACTATCTTTTCCAGGGTTACTCTCTCCTCCCCTGCTATCACTGCGCAGGCTGTAAGAACTTCAAGTCTTGCATCTGCCACCTTGGAGTGGGTATTGAATATTCCCCCTGCAAGCTTTACAAACTTTCCTATGTGCCCTGCTATATAGATTTTCTTGAATCCCAGCCTGTAGGCTTCATCGATCATTACCCCTATATAGTTGGAGGTCACTATGGCTTCCGAGGCGCTGTAGTCTGTATTCTCCTCTATAAACTTTTTCCCATAGTTTCCAAAGGTGAATACCACATCCTCCCTGCCACTCTCCTCCTTCCACACTGAAAGCTCTATCTTCAGGGAGTCTATGAGGGCATCCTCGGACATGGGCTTTACTATTCCCGTACTTCCCAGGATTGAGAGGCCTCCCTCTATTCCAAGCTTGGGATTAAAGGTCTTTCTTGCCTTCTCCCTTCCCTCTGGAATACTTACCTCTATGGTTATCTCCCTTCCCTCAGGGATAAGATCCTCCAAGGTTTCAAATATCATCCTTCTTGGACCGGGATTTATGGCGCTGTACCCTGGACCTACTTGAAGCCCTTTCTTGGTTACAGTTCCAACTCCCTCTCCCCCTGTGAGGTAGATGTTTTTCCTCTCATTTATAAAGTAGCCATCTGTATTCTCAGGCTTCCCCCAGGCTACCCTGGAGAAGATGTGAATTCCCCTTGTAATATCAGGATCATCTCCCGGATCCTTTATTACAGAGGCTGTGGTCTCCTCCCCTCTTCTCTCCTGATTATGGAGTTCAAGGGGGATATCCCAGCCGTTGAGGGCTCTTATCTCCACCCCCTCAACCCTTTTGTCCATTAGGTTTAAAAGAGCTCCCAGACTTGCTCCCGTGGCACAGCTTCCCGTTGTATAGCCACACCTGAGCTTCTTACCATTTTGATAGATGTACCTCTCCATTAGAAATCCTTTCTGTCAAAGAGCTGGTAGAGGATTCCGTGGAGCATAGATACAGCCACAGTACTTCCACCCTTTCTTCCTGCTGTAAGGATGTATGGTAGCTCACCTCTCTTAGCCAGCTCCTCCTTGGATTCAGCTGCTCCTACAAATCCTACTGGTACTCCCACTATAAGCTTAGGATTAACAGCTTCTCCCCTGTCTATCATCTCTAGAAGAGTAAATAACGCTGTTGGTGCATTTCCAATAAGGAAGATCTTAGTTGAAGGGTCCTTAGCTGCTCTCTCCATACCTACAATGGACCTTGTTACTCCCCTTTCCTTGGCTTCTGCTGCAACCTCTGGATCGGATACCAGGGAATATGCCTCGCAACCAAATCTCTCCAGGTTCTTCTTTGAAAGACCATTTACTATCATCTTGGTATCGCAGTATATCTTGCACCCACCAAGGATCGCTTCACGAGCTTCCTCCATAAAGCTTTCTGAAAACTCTATTATATCTCCATAGTTAAAGTCCGCTGTTGTATGAATAGCTCTCTTTACGATGGGCATCTCATAGTCCTTGAACCTGTTCTTAGCTTCCCCCATCTCAGCCTCTATAATCTCAAAACTTCTCTTCTCTATATCCATTGGTACCTTTATATAACTCATCTCTTCCCCCTGCTAAATAATTTATTAAATACTTCCTCATTTCCCAGGAAGTGTATGTGGGGATATCCCCCTATGGTATTTCCTATCCTCTCTCCGCACTTCCAGGCTCTGTCCCTCTTCATGGCATCAAAGTAGTATCTTCTGTCCTCTGTCTCATCTACCCCGGAGTAGTGGAACTCGTGGGCTCTTCCCTTGACTCCCTCCTCGGTGAGGATGTCTATATATCCGAAACGCCTTATATTGAGACGATTCCTCATCTCTATCCTCCCCTCAAGGATACCGCACATCTTGTGGATACTTCCGTCCAGGAGCTTTATCTCGTGAGCAAGGTACATATATCCTCCGCACTCACCGTAGATAGGCACACCCCTTTCGTGGCATCTTCTGAGGGATTCCATGGTTCGAGTATTTTTTGAGAGTCGCTCTACAAAGTTTTCCGGGTACCCTCCGCCAATATAGATGAACTCTGCACCCTCTGGAACCTCCTCGTTGGCCAAGGGGCTGAAGTACTCCACTACCATTCCCTTCTCCTCAAGGAGCTCCAGGTTGTATCTGTAGTAGAAGGAGAATGCCTCATCCCTTGCTACAGCCACCTTCATTCCTCTATACATATCTTCAGATCTTCTTTCAGACTTCTTGGTCTCCTCCTCTACATTAACTAGTGAGGTTTCCTCTGCTATCTGGGTGAGTCTTTCAAGGTCTATATACTCCCTTGCCATGGCTCTGAGTTTATCCAGGGTTTCAGAGAGCTCCTCCATCTCCTCAGCCTGCTTCAGCCCCAGGTGTCTGCTTCCCAGGTTTATATCTGGATTGTTGGGAAAGTATCCTACACACTCTATCCCAGTGTACTGCTCTACTCCCTCAGCCAGCATCCTGTAGAGCTTCTCGCTCCCCACATTGTTTAATATAACTCCCCCTATCCTCACCTGAGGGTCCAGGTTCTTATGCCCCAGCACCTGAGCCGCCACACTTGTAGAGCCTCCCTTGGCATCTACCACCAGAATCACCGGAAGCCCCAGTACCCTTGAAAGGTGAGCTGTACTTCCGTTGTCCAGAAAGTGTCCCAGTCCGTCGTAGAGTCCCATAACCCCCTCTACCACTCCTATCCTGTCCCTAGCTTTTTCCTGAAACAGCCTCCTTACATTCTCCTCACCGCACATGAATATATCCAGGTTGTAGGAGTTTCTCCCCGTTATAAACTCATGAAATCTGGGATCGATATAGTCCGGCCCAGTTTTAAAGGGAGCCACATCTTCTAAGGCACCCATTATTGCAGTACTTATCGTTGTCTTACCTACACCTGATCTTGTTCCCGATATTACTATCCCCTTCATCTTCTGCTTCTCCTTAATAATATTCCTCTATATATCTCTCGATCTCTTCCACAGCATCCAATATCTTAGAGGTAGGTCTGGACATTGTCTTCTCATCCACAAGAAGGATCCTTCCCTCTCGTACTCCCCTTATGAGCTTGTAGCCACTGCTGGCCTCTATATCCCTTAAGCTCCTTCGGTTCATTACTCCCCTCTGGGCAATATAGAGATCTATCTCTCCTCCCCTTGAGAGGAGTTCCTCGTGTTTTATGGGAACAATAGTGGATCCCCTGTCGCTACTCTCCTCAAGGATATTCTCTACCCCCGCCACTTCCAACACATAGGAGGCTATGGAATTCTCTGCATTTGTGTAGAGTCCCCTGCTGTATCTGGCTTCAAAGAAGGCCTTTACCCTTCTCCTCTCTCCCTGCTCCCTTAGCCTGGCAAGTCTTCCTTTATACTCCTCTATATATCTTCTGGTCCCCTCTTCGTTCCCGGATAATCGCCCCAGGGCAAGCCAGTATTCCTCCAGCTCGTAACCAGTTTTGGGGTGCAGAGAAATTACCTCTACACCCCTAGATTTAAGGATAGCTATTAAATTCCTATACTTATTTTCTACCATAGGTCTCACCAGTACCAGATCTGGCTTCAGGCCTATGAACTTCTCCACAGAATCTCCCAGTTTAAACTCCGTCACCCCTTGAGATTTCAGGTCCGTCAAATCCTCGTTCATGGTAGTTCCCACAAGGGCATCCCCTGCCCCTATCCCTACCAGTACCTCTGTATGAGAAGGGTAGAGAGATATTATCCTGCTGTAGCTTCTATTCAGTTTGTGTACCTCTCCGTAAACATCCTTTACCTCATAGGTTTTTCCTAAAACAGTTGAAGCTAAGATAATAAATATAAGTATCAGTCTTTTCATATACTACTCCCGTCCATCTAAATATTATTTCTTAGCCAGTTCCGCCTTCTTAGCAGCCATATCTACCTCTTCGTGTACCATTGCATCGAAGCTCTTGTGGATATAGATGTGCTGGATATCAGCATACTCTCCAAGTCCTTTTATAGCAAGACTTACATCAAATCCCTTCTCCTCAAGCTCATCCTTCCAGTCTCCTGCGATATCGTTCATTGCGTGATCCCCAGCTACGAACATAAATGGAGCCAGTACTACCTTCTTATATCCCTCAGCCTTAAGGTTACTTACTACATCTGACATTGCAGGGTACCCTTCCACTGTACCTACAAAGTAGTTTTCATATCCCTCAGCCTTAAATACATAGTCCATCTTAGCGTAAGCTGCTCCTGCATAGTGGTGAGTTCCGTGTCCTACTACTACCACTGCTGTATCCTTGTCTGCTGGTATCTCCTTCTTGATAACCTTAGCTACTTCCTTGTAGTCCTCTGTATCTGTAAGAAGAGGTGTTCCCATTCTCACTACCTCAAACTTATCTGCGTACTTTTCAACTTCGTTCTTTAGATTCTCAGTTTCAATCCCGTTCATAATATTTGTTGTCTGAATCAGCACGTGGGTATACCCCTCTGCTGCCAGCTTCTCCATAGCCTCCATTGGGTTATCCTTCTCTATTCCCCTCTTGGAAAGCTTGTTTATTATCTCCCTTGAAGTAAATGCTTCCCTTACCTCAAAGTCCTCAAAATCGTGCTTATATTCCCTGTTAATTACGTCGATTGTCTTACCCCTTGTCTCATCAACTGTACTTCCAAAGTGTACTACCAGGATTGCCTTCTTGTCCCCCTTGTGAAGGTGCTCAAATACATTTTCCCCCTTGCTGCTTGTAGTTCCTCCGTGTGCCATTGCTCCAGTTGTAGTCAATCCCATTAGAAGAATTGCTGCCACTAACATCTTTTTCATTTCCCTTATCCTCCCTTTTGTAATAAAAAAAGCCCCATTCAACAACCTTGAAGGGACTAAAAATTTATATACAAAAAACCTGCCTGAATTTAAACTAGGGGTTTCTTATATTACTCCTGTCCGCGCAAGATAATATCGCTTATGTGTAGTTGGCAGGTCTCCTGGCTTAGCTTCATCCCGATCCCATCTCCTTCCCAGGGGTTACCCAGTGGAATATTGATAGGTCAGTCAGCATTACAGTGGCGGGACCGCGGGAGCTTCTCACTCCTCTTCCCTTTTAATCTCCTTTTTCATAGAGAACCAAATACTTCATTTTCAGCTTGATTATAGCTTTTTTTCCCTATAAAATCAAACAAAATTTGACAAAAAGTTTATTTTTAAAACATTCGTAAATATTAGTGAACCACCTTTCTTTTTACATCCTATTATTTTCGTGTAAATAAAAGCGTTCAGCTATATCAAACCTTCCTTTATATAATTAAGATATTATTTTTCAAAGGTTTATAAATAATATCAATCTTTACATAGAGACCCCTTGAAAACAAAGGCTCCCTTAAAAGGAAAATAAAAATAACTATGTATAATCTCATAAAATAGTGTATGATAAATTTAAAACCAAATGGTATCTAAAAGGAGCACCTATGAGTAATTTGAAAGTTTTTCTCAAGTATTATAAACCATATAAAGGGATGTTTATAATGAACTTCTTCTGTGCTTTTATAATGTCCTCCCTGGACCTTGTATTTCCAGCTGCAGTTAAATATTCCATAGATGACCTCATCCCCAAAAGGGACATAGGGAGCTTCTACCTCATCTCTTTAGGAGTTTTAGGAGTGTTTTTAGCCAGATATCTCATAGGCTTCATCGTCCAGTACAGGGGGCGTTTACTGGGGATGAATATCGAAACGGATATGAGGCGGGATCTCTTCTCCCATATACAGAAGCTCAGCTTTTCATACTTTGACAACACCAAGACCGGTACTATCATGTCGAGACTTGTCAATGATCTCAGCGGAATATCGGGCTTTGTCCACAGGGGTCCCGAGGACTTCTTCTTAGCCACTGTGAGCCTCTTTGGTTCCCTAGCTCTTATGGCGTATATGAATATAAAGCTTACCCTGATAGTGCTCATTGTACTCCCCATCCTCATAGGTTTTGCATTCTTCAATAAGAATATAATGGTGAAGCACTACAGGGAATCTGCTAAAAAGATAGCTGAGATAAACTCCCAGGCTGAAAACAGTATCGGGGGGATAAGGGTTGTTAAGGCCTTTACCAACGAGGAGTTTGAGAGAGAGAAGTTCCAGACAAAGAACATGGATTTCAGAGCCATAAAAAACAAGGTATTTATAGTCACTGCCAGATACTTTTCAGGCCTCAGCCTGATTATGAACCTTCTCCACCTGACTATCCTCTTCTTTGGTGGAAGGATGGTATTTAGTGGAGAGATATCCCTGGGAGTTCTTGTAGGGTTCCTCCTCTACATAAACAAGTTTTTTATGCCCATAAGGAAGATGATGAACCTTATGGAAGCATACCAGAAGGGGATGGCAGGCTTCTATAGATTTAAGGAGCTCATGTCCATCGATCCTGAGATAGAGGATATCCCTAAAGCAGAGGATATAAGGATCACCAATGGAGAGATATCCATAGAGGATATCTCCTTCACCTACAGGAATGCCTCTGAACCTGTATTAAAGAACTTCAGTCTCAGGGTAAAGTCCGGTGAAAATATCGCCCTTGTGGGAAACAGCGGAGCTGGAAAGAGTACTATCTCCTCTATAATTCCTAGGTTCTATGAGGTAGAAAGGGGAAGCATCTCCATCGACGGCCAGAATATCAGGGAGGTCACTTTAAACTCCTTGAGAAAGAATATCGGAATAATTCAGCAGGAGGTATTCCTCTTTGACGGTACCATAAGGGAAAACATCGCCTATGGTAACCTAGAAGCTTCCTATAAGGAGATTATTAAAGCCGCTAAGAGGGCCAATATCTATGACTTTGTCATGTCCCTTCCAGAGGGATTTGAGACCCAGGTGGGAGAAAGGGGAGTTAAGCTCAGCGGAGGTCAGAAGCAGAGGATATCCATAGCTAGGGTCTTCCTGAAGAACCCTCCAATACTTATCCTGGACGAGGCTACCTCCTCCCTTGATAACAGAACAGAGCAGCTTATCCAAACCTCCCTGAATGAGCTGTCCAAGGAGAGAACTACCATTACAATAGCCCACAGACTGTCCACCATAAAGGACAGAGACAGGATTGTAGTTCTGGAGAAGGGTAGAATAGTGGAGGAGGGAACCCATGAGGAGCTCCTCTCCTATGAAAATACCTATGCCAGACTCTACAGGGCCCACGATCTGAAAACTGCACTTTAAGGAAGCTGTTATACAGCTTCTTTTTTCTTTTGTTTTTTTGATTTCTCTGATATAGTTGGATAGAATAAACAATATCTTTGGAGGTATCTCGATGATCGACTTTCTTAATAACACTCTAATAGAAGCCGGGGTAAATTCCCGGATAAGTATATATATCCTGAGGCTCATCCTCTTTTTCTTCCTCTTAGGAGTGGCTCTTATTGTGGATTTCATAAGCAAAAACCTCATCCTTAAGTTTGTAGAGGGAGTGGTAAAGAAGACCAAGACCCGTTGGGACGATATCTTTTTTGAGAAGAAGGGATTTGTGTATATCTCACACCTCCTTCCCGCTATCTTCCTTTACCCCTTTACACCTATCTTTCCTGTGACAGGTCCTCTATTCAGAAAGCTTCTGAATATCTATATAGCAGTCACTGTGATAAGGATAGTATTAAAGTTTATAAAGAGCTTTGAATTCCTCTATGAGGAGCTGAATATCTCCAGAAAGAAACCCATCAGGGGATATATCCAGGTGCTGGAGATCACTACATTTCTCATTGGAGCTGTTCTCATTATATCCGATATCCTTGGAAAGTCCCCTGCCATACTCCTTAGCGGAATCGGAGCTGCCACAGCTGTAATAATGCTCATCTTCAAGGACACTATCCTGGGACTTGTGGCGGGAGTCCAGATAAATATAAATAATATGGTGAAGATAGGGGATTGGATAGAGCTTCCTCAGCACAATGTAGACGGAGATGTCATCGAGATAAACCTTACCACTGTAAAGGTAAGAAACTTCGATAAGACCATAAGCAATATCCCCATAACTGCCCTGGTTTCAGATTCCTTTAAAAACTGGGATGGTATGACGGAAACTGGGGGACGTCGAATAAAAAGGTCCATCTATATAGATATCAACTCCATCAAGGTCTGTACCCCTGAGATGCTTGAAAAATATAAGGAGGTAAGCTACATCTCCAAGTATATCTCCCAGAAGGAAGTAGCCATTGCAGAGTACAACAAGGAAACCTTCGGAGACAGGAGCCTTCTCATAAACGGAAGGAAGCTTACTAATATAGGAACCTTCAGAAACTATGCCCTCTCCTACCTTAAGAACCACTCAGGTGTAAACAGTAATATGATCCTCCTCGTGAGGCAGCTTGCTCCTACCGAGCTTGGGCTTCCCCTGGAGATCTACGCTTTTACCAACACAACAGTATGGAGGGACTATGAAAATATCCAGGGAGATATCTTCGACCACCTTCTGGCTGTGCTTCCGGAATTTGACCTTAAAGTATTCCAGAACCCCACTGCCAGTGATTTCAGCAAACTTATAAAGAAATAGGTTAAAAGTGAAAAAGTAAATAGAAACAAAAAGGAACTCAGTTATGCCTACAGGCTCCACTGAGTTCCCTTTTTTATATCTAAATCTCCTCTATCTGTAGAGGCAGAGGTAGGAGGTTTCCTCCTCTACCCTCACATTAAAGGATCTGTTTGCCTCCACTTCGAAGATTTTTCCAGCCTCCACCTCTATCCACTCCTTGGCTTCTGGAAGTTTTATCTCCATTCTTCCGCAGGTAACTGTCATATACTCCTTCTTAGAGGTCCCAAACTCATACTCCCCCGGAGCCATTACCCCTATAGTTGCAGGTCCCTCATTATTCTCAAAGCTGAGGGATTTTACCCTTCCCTCAAAGTACTCATTTGTCTTAAACATCTTCCTTCCCCCTAATTATTTTCTATCCCCTGGACATCTCTCGTGATTTTTCCGTACACCTTCTCATGGCAGTAATCACTGCATTCCTCAGGCCCTTCTCCTCAAAGGTAGCCACAGCCTCTATGGTAGTTCCTCCTGGAGAACATACCTCATCCTTCAGCTGTCCCGGGTGTTTCCCCGTTTCTACCACCATCTTAGCTGCTCCTAGTACCGTCTGGGCCGCCATCTTATAGGCCTTCTCCCTTGGCATACCGTCAAGAACCGCCCCATCTGCCATGGCCTCTATAAACATATAGATATAAGCCGGAGCAGATCCGCTCACAGAGGTCACCACATCCATGAGCTTCTCCTCTACAACCTCTGTCCTTCCAAAGCTCTCAAATATCTCCACTACCTCCTGAAGTTCTCCTTCAGATACAAGATCATTGTTGCAGAGGGAGGACATTCCCTCCCCCACAAGGGAAGGGGTGTTTGGCATAACCCTAACCACCTTTATCCTCCTTCCAAAGGCCCCTTCAGTGCTATCCATGCTCCTTCCCGCTGCAATAGTTACAACGATAGCATCCTCCCTGAAAGCATCTCTCACCTCAGAGATGATCCTCTCATATAGGTTTGGTTTCACAGCAAGGATCACTATATCTGCTCCCTCTGCACACTGTATATTGTTTGCAGCTGCCTCTATCCCATATCTCTCCACTACTGCTGCCAGATTTTTCTCATTCAGGTCGGAGGCTGTTATCCTGCTCCCGGGATACTTTCCCGCCTTTACTATTCCTCCTATCATTGCTTGGGCCATATTTCCGCACCCTATAAATCCTATCCTCTTCATCTCATCCCCCACTCCTTAAAATTCCTGTTCCGTTCTCTCTATTATCTCATCCTGAAGGGCCCTGTCCAGGTTGCAGAAGAAATCGCTGTATCCTGCAACCCTCACTATAAGATCCTTATACTCCTCAGGATTCTCCTGCGCCTTAAGGAGGATCTCTTTACCGATTATATTAAACTGTATGTGGTGTCCGTCCATCTTAAAGTAGGATCTCACAAGGGAGGCCAGATTGTTAAGTCCCTCATCTCCAGCTACCACCGACGGGGTAAACTTCTGGTTTAAAAGGGTTCCCCCTGTTATAAGGTGGTTCATCTTGGAAGCTGACTTAATAACCCCTGTAGGTCCCACTCTGTCCACTCCCTTAGATGGGGATATTCCGTCTGCCAGGGGCTTAGTGGCCCTTCTTCCGTCTGGAGTAGCACCAATTACAGAACCAAAGTATACGTGACATGTGGTAGGAAGCATATTTATCCTGTGCTCTCCACCCTTGCCGTTGGGTCTTCCTGTAACCTCATTGTAGTATGCATAGAAGATCTCCTTCATAACATCGTCGGCATAATCATCGTCATTTCCATACTTAGGAGTCCTGTTCTTTACCAGATGGTGGATCTCCTCATGCCCATCAAAGTCTGCCTTCATAGCTTCCAGGATCTCCTCCATGGTAAATCTGTTATTTTCAAAGACATTGTACTTGAGGGAGGTCAGCATATCCGTGATATTTCCAATCCCCACTCCCTGGATATAGGAGGTATTGTATCTTGCTCCCCCGGAGTTATAGTCCCTCCCCTCACTTATACAGTCATCTATAATCACTGAGAGGAATGGCACCGGCATCTTTGTGGCATAGAGCCTCTCTATTATCCTGTTCCCCTCTACCTTGATATCCACAAAGTACTGCAGCTGCTTTTTATAAGCCTCAAAGAGCTCCTCATAGGTTTTAAATTCCTCAGGTTTTCCAGTCTCTATCCCCAGTATTTTCCCACTTACAGGATCCAGACCATTATTCAGGGTAATCTCCAGGATCTTGGGAAGGTTCATATATCCAGTTAGTATATAGGCCTCTTTACCAAAGGCTCCCGTCTCGATACACCCGCTGTTTCCACCGCATCTTGCGTCGACTATATCCTTACCGGCTATGAGCATCTCCTGGATTACAGCATCTGTGTTAAAGAGTGATGGCTGTCCCCACCCCTTTCTGACAACTTCAAGGGCTCTCTTTAGGAATGCCTGGGGAGTCTGCTTGCTTATCTGTACATTAGAGCTTGGCTGTAGGAGCTTCATCTCATCTATTACATCCAGCACCAGATAGCTCACCTCATTTACTCCGTCGGAGCCGTCTGCCTTCAGACCTCCGCTGTTGATGTTGGAGAAGTCCGTATAGGTTCCGCTCTCCTTAAGGGTGATTCCCACCTTGGGAGGTGCCGGCTGATTGTTAAACTTCACCCAGAAACACTGCAGAAGCTCCTTGGCTTTCTCCCTGGTAAGGGTTCCCGCTGCTACCTCCCTCTCATAGAATGGGTTCAGGTGCTGGTCCAACCTTCCTGGACAGAAGGAATCCCAAGGGTTTAACTCAGATATTACACACAGGTGAACAAACCAGTACATCTGCAAAGCTTCCTCAAAGGTCTGAGGGGCATGGGCAGGCACCCTGCTGCAGATCTCTCCTATCCTCTCAAGCTCAGCCTTTCTTACCTCATCCTCTTCAACCTCCGCCATCTCTCTGGCCTTCTCAGCATAACGTTCCCCAAGTATCATTATTGCATCACAGGCTATACCCATAGCCTCCAGCTGGTGTTTCCTATCCAGAGCTTCATCATCTGAGTGGAAGTCCAGTTTGGAGATAGCTTCCTCTATCTCCCTCTTAAACTCCAGGAACCCCTTTTTGTATATCTTCTCATCAGCAACAGTATGACCGGGACCCCTCTGCTCCATAAACTCTGTAAATACACCAGCTTCATAGCAGGACTTCCACTTCTCTGTCACGCTACCCAGGATCCAGCTACGCATGGATCTTCCTTCCCAGTGGGGGATTATCTGCTCCCTTTGGATCTCTTTGGCTTCCTCTGAAACCTTAAAGGATATCTTCTCCCTTTTGTCCATAATCTCAAAATCCTCTATAGTATGACAGCAGAGCTCAGGATAGGTTGGGGTAGCTGCTGGCGCCTCTCCCCTCTCCCCTACGATTAGCTCTCCGTCATTTATACAGAGTTCCTTCCTGCTCATGATCTCCTTAAGAACCAGGGCTCTAAGTACAGGATTTGGAATGCTTCCCTCATATCTTTTATATACCTCATCCACAATTATAGCTCTCTCCATGGATATCCTGGGAACAGCCTCTACACTCTGCTTTCTAAGTTTTCTCACTCTTTCAGTCATCATCCTCTATCATCCCCCTATCTTCACTTTTATTCCTGCAGCTTTAAACTTTTCTTCTATCTCTGCCATCCTTTTAGCCTCAGGTTTCTCCCCTCCTGAAAGCTTGTATTCCATGGTAAGTTTATCGTATTTATCCATTCCCAGCTTATGGTAGGGAAGGATATTCACCTGAAGTATATTTAGGCTTGAAAGAAAATCTATACTCTTGTCTATATGTTCATCGTCATCATTTATTCCTCTGATGATAGGCATCCTCACGTAGATGTTTTTCCCCAGATCCGAGAGCTTTTTCAGATTCTCCAGTATAAGCTTGTTGGAAACTCCCGTATACTTAATATGCTTTTCATCGTCATATATCTTCAGATCATAGAGGAAGAGGTCTACCATGTGGGCTATCTTTTCAAAGTTTTCCCAGCTTGTATAACCACAGGTATCCATAGTGGCATTGATCCTCAGATCCCTGCACCTTATAAGGACTTCCCTCAAGAAATCCGAGTGCATCATGGGTTCTCCACCGGAGAAGGTTACTCCCCCTCCCGATTCCTCATAAAAGGTCATATCCTTTTTTATCTGAATCATCAGTTCATCTACATGAACTCTTCTTCCCACATGCTCCTTGGCCTCACTTATACAGAATTCAGCACACTTCCCGCAGCTGATGCATTTTTCCAGATCTACAAAGGGGTCACCATTTTTTAGTTCAATGGCCTCCTGGGCACACCTTTTCACACACCTGCCGCAGCTGGTACACTTATCCTGACAGAGCATCATCTCCTCCTGGGGATCTATACTCTCGGGATTGTGACACCACCAGCACTTTAGGGGACATCCCTTAAAAAATACTGTCGTTCTGATTCCAGGACCATCGTGAACAGAGTATTTTTGAATATTAATTATAGTAGCCTCCATTCTCCCCTCCTCTTTTCATAGATATAAATTTTTTTCAACATTTTTTCTTTTCAATGGGAGTATATAACATTTTTTTCACTAAGTCTATAATAATATTTATAAAAATAAATTGATTTTTATAAATATGAATAGTATACTCCTCTTAAATTAACATCCAGACACAAAAAAATAAGTTTACGGGTCTATTTATATCATTTTTTTAATCCAAAGGAGGAAGTTATGGAGACAGCTAAAGGAATCCCCTCAGAGGACCACTTAAGAAGAAGGGCAGTATCTAGTGAAACTTATATTTTTTTAGGTGTTACGTGTATTATATTTGGTTTTTTAGGAAGTCAGATGGGAATAGGAATCATGTTCAGCATTATGATGAAGACGGCCCACGACCTGATTCTCAACACAGCTATATTTATAATGGGAGTAGCTGTCCTTGCAGGGGCTGTGGCTGCACTCCTCTCAGAATTTGGTGTAATTGCTCTTGTAAACAAGCTTCTCTCACCGGTAATGAAGCCCCTCTTTGGATTACCTGGAGCTGCTTCCCTGGGAGCTATTACCACCTATATCTCAGATAATCCCGCTATCCTCTCCCTGGTTGAAGACGAGGGGTTCTCCAAGTACTTTAAGAAGTATCAGCTGGTTTCTCTCGTGAATTTGGGAACAGTTTTTGGAATGGGTCTCATAGTTACAAGTTACGTACTGGGGCTCGGAAGTGAATATATTCCAGCAATAATTGTGGGAAATATTGCTGCTATCCTTGGGGGAGTTATCAGTGTGAGGCTTATGCTTATTGTGGGCCAAAAAGAGTTTAAGGAGGAGAAGGGATACCTTGATACCGAAGAATTTATCGAGTACAGGACTATCCGTGAGGGCAGCACCTTCCAGAGAGTCTTGGGAGCTATGCTGGAAGGAGGAAAGAGCGGAGTGGATCTTGGTTTAAGTGTAATTCCAGGTATCCTTGTGGTATGTACCATAGTGATGATGCTCACCTTTGGTCCCAGCGGTGTGGAGAACGGGGTAGCTGTATACACTGGAGCTGCCTATGAGGGTATTGGTCTTCTGCCAAAAATAGGGGAGTTCTTCTCCTTTATTCTCACTCCCCTCTTCGGGTTTCAGAGTACCGAGGCTCTGGCATTGCCAATAACCTCCCTGGGAGCAGTGGGAGCTGCCATGGGAATGGCAAAGGGACTTTTAGATAAGGGACTCATGGATGCCCACGATATTGCAGTATTTTCAGCTATGGGAATCTGCTGGGCCGGCTTTATGAGCACCCATGTGGGGCTCATGGATGCTCTTGGATCTAGAAAGCTTGCTGGAAAAGCTATGGTTACCCACCTTATTGGAGGAGTAGCCGCTGGAGTTTTTGCTAACTATATCTTTAAATTATTTTTTTAGCTAAAGCTATTAAAAAAAGAGAAACCTGTTTTCATAACAGGTTTCTCTTTTTTATTCCTTATAGCTGTTGGGAGTTCCCACAGCTATAATCCTTGTTTTCTTACTGGTATCATTTCCCCAGTTATGCAGGGAAGCTGAGCTGTAGTGAGCACTGTCCCCTGGATAGAGGATCTCCTCCCTGTCATCCATTACCAGGGTCAATATCCCCTCTAGCACATAGACAAACTCCTCCCCCTCGTGGGAGTATCCCTTTATCCTCTCCTGCTTCTCCCTGGGAAGAATATCTATTATTCTGGGAACCATGGTCTTGTCGGTGAGATCATTACTCAGGTGATAGTGGATAAACTGAGAGTTCACGACCTCATAGACCTCCTTTTCATACCCACGCATAACTATCTTCTTTTCCTTCTTTATCTCCCTGAAAAAGTAGGTGAGTTCCACACCTAGCTCCAAAGATATCCTCTGGAGTACATCTACTGAGATGGTAGTAAGGCCCCTTTCAAGCTGTGAGAGAAAACCAGTGGAAAGTTCCACCTTCTCCCCTAGATCCTTCAGGGTCATCCCCTTTCCTACCCTTAATTCCTTTATCTTTTCACCTATATTTGCTGTCATTCCTACTCCCTCTCCTGTTTCATCTCTTTAGTAACAGTATACTAAAAAAAAAATAATAAGTCACCTCTAAGAGGTGACTTATTATTGGATAGATGTAATTAAAATATTATTTCAACTAGAGACAGAGCACCAATAATCCACATGATAGGCTTTATCTTCCCTGCATCCCCTGAAAAGATAGATACCAGGATATAAGAGATAAATCCAAAAGAGATTCCCACCGATATACTGTATGTAAGAGGCATAAGGATTATCGTAAGGAAGGCTGGAATAGCTACCTCTATATCATGAAAATCTATATCCAGAAGGTTCTTAAACATGTAAACTCCCACTATCATAAGGGCAGGTGCTGTAGCAAATGCCGGCACGATACCGATGATCGGAGTAAATAACGGAGCTACTAGGAAAAGAAGGGCTGTAGTCATAGCTGTCAGACCTGTTCTTCCTCCATCAGCAATTCCAGAAGCCGATTCGATAAATGTTGTTGTTGTAGATGTTCCCAGAGCAGATCCCACAACTGTAGCCACTGCATCTGCTTCCAGTATCTTACTTGCATTCTCTATTCTGCCGTGCTCATCTATCATCTCCGCTTCATGGGCGCAGGCCATGATAGTTCCCACTGAATCAAAGAGGTCCACAAACATAAATGAAAAGATAGGACCAATCATAGATATTTTCAGTGCTCCCAAAATATCAAACTTAAGAGCTACCGGTGCAATACTTGGCGGGGTAGATATAAAGCTTGCAGGAAGGCTTACCTGTCCCAGTATAACCCCTAGAATAGTGGTAACAAGGATACCAATAAGGATTCCTCCCTTTATTCCCCTCATCTCAAGAAAGCCGATAACAGCAAATCCCACAAGACCTAAAGCCACAGAGATATTAACCTTTCCAAGCCCCACTAGGGTAGCCGGATTCCCCACAACAAGACCAAGACTTTGAAGACCTATAAAGGCTATAAATAACCCGATCCCCGCTCCCACAGCCAGTCTCAGCTGACTTGGAATGGCCTCAATTATCATCTCCCTTACACCGGTTAGTGTAAGTATTAAAAATACAAGACCAGATATAAATACAACTCCCAGAGCTTCCTCCCAGCTAGCTCCCTGACCAAACACAAGGGTATAAGTAAAGAAGGCATTTAGCCCCATCCCCGGTGCCATTGCAAGGGGAGCATTTACCCAGAGTGCTGTAATCATAGTACCAATAAATGCAGAAAGACAGGTCACTGTAATCAGCGCTCCTTTATCCATACCTGTCTGAGCCAACATATCTGGGTGAACAAATATCACATATGCCATTGTAAGAAATGTAGTCACCCCGGCAGTTATCTCCTGCCTTGCCGTCGTATTGTGTTCCTTCAACCTAAAAACCTTTTCTAACATCCTAAAACCTCCTAATTTTTCCAAAAAATCAAAAAAACCCTGATCTTTACAATCGGGCCAACTGGTTTCAGAATAAATTGTAACGCCGTCTGGCCCATAGCAGACTATTTATGGTAGTCCGTAGAAACTCCTCACCGTATTAGAGGTATATATGGGTCTTTCAATTTTCAACTTAATCTTATAAAAATTTATGAACTTTGTCAAGTTCTATTATTAAAGAGAATTCTAATTATACTTTTTGGGGAAAAGTTAATTAAAGGTTTAGGATTTATAAGGTTGTTGATGTTAAATACATAAGATTAACATTGAAAATCGTTACAGCATTTACTATAATTAAGAAATATTAATAACACTTTTAAAGTTTTCACGTCTTTTTCAAGTTGAAGAATTTAATGTGTTCTTAAGACAAAGTTATAATATCAAAATAATGAAATTTAAGATAGGACAGCTGTCATAGTTATCAATATTTTTTTCTCTTTTATTGTGATTCCTAGTATAAAAAGCTGTATTTCGTCGAATTTTAACAAAAATTTTTAAAAAAATACATGAGGGAGGTTTTTTCAAGATGAAAAAAATTATAGTTTTTTCTATGTTGGTTTTTCTGGTCGGGTGTTCATTTAATGAAAATTTAAGAGAAGATAGAACAAAATTGACGGGAATGTATATGTACTACGCCGATGCTGCAATACTTTTTTCATGTGACAACGGCGAGAAAATCTTTATAAGAGGGGGAGATGGAAATATAGAGCTGGAAAGAAGATACCTCTCTGCCCGTAAAGAAGTTATGGATAAGGTCTATGTAGAGATCGGAGGACACTATGAGATGACCCCCAAAATGGACGGTGAGGGACTGGAGAGGGTCTTCCTTGTGACAGATGTATATGAGGTAGATCCTGAAAGGGAGTGTTTTTAACTTTGGTAGATAAATACAACTCTACACTTCTACTTAATACAAAAAAAACTTTATTATAAAATTATTTTTTAGAAAATAACCGGCTCCATATGTTATCAAACTTCACAAAAATAAAGCGGTATTCCCTTTGGGAGTACCGCTTTATTTTATAGTTCCATCTCCATATTCTCTCTGTTAACATAACCCACTGCGACCTCACACTGAAAAAGTTCCTTTAACTTGCTAGCAAATTCCTCAGCTGCCTCCCTCACCTTGTGATCATTCATTCCCTCAAAACCATCTATGGGAAAGAAGATATTTCTGCTATCCTGAGTCAACTTCCCCAGCTCCCCCTGCCTCCAGATCCACCTTCTTGTTTTAACCTCACTCCCCACAGAGTAGACTACCTCTCCCAGGGGCATCTCCTCAGCCTCTAAACCTCCAAAAGGGGTAAATTTATCTTCTTCTCCAGAGAGTCTCACCTCTATATCCCCCTCTCCTGAATCCATATCGTGTCCCCCTATGGGAAGAATATACTTCAGGGAGATACTGTTATATAGGTCCACCACTGGAAGGATGTTTGGAACTCCCCTTCCCTTAAGTACCCTGCTTGCAAGGGCTTCTATAGAGGGCATAAACTTATTGGGATTATACCCCATCTCTCTAAAAGCCTCCCTGTAGGGAGCTATCTCCTCTATATCCCTTGCTTTTTTCCCAGAATACCTCTCCTCCAGGGTCTTAGCTGCCTCCGCAAGGCCTGTGGAGATCTCCCTATTTTCCACTCCCCTTGCCACAACTACACCAAAGCATAGATCAGGCTGCATCTCAAATATCTCTCTACTCACCTTAAACTTCATTTTACCACTCCCTGCTCTCCTAGATTTATCTTCCTTAAGTATAAACTCTAAAGCTGGTAGAGAGTCAAATGGATCATAATTTTTTTCTTTTCTCTATCTGAGGATATATCCCCTTCCCTGAAGGGACTCTATGTGATCCTCAAAGGTGGATATCTTATTCTTGAGCTTTCTTATATATACGTCTATTATCCTATTCCCCTGGATAAACTCATCCCTCCACACCATCTCATAGATCTTCATCCTGGAAAGGGCTACCCCCCTGTTCTCAGCGAGAAAAACGAGGAGGTTGTACTCGGTTTTAGAGAGTTTTATCTCCGCTTCCCCCTCCCTCACACTGTTGGCTGAGAGGTTTATGGCTATCTCCCCTATCTTGAGCATCTCCGCCTTAACAGCACTCTTACGCTCTACAGCTCTTATCCTGAGGATTACCTCCTCTATATTGAAGGGCTTTTTTACATAGTCATCTGCCCCCCTCACAAAGCCCTCCACTATATCCTCCTGCTCCGTCTTTCCAGTGAGCATTATTATATGGGGGGTCCCGTATACCTTGGGGTGCTCCCTTATCCTTTCACACACCTCCAGGCCATCTATTCCTGGAAGGTAGAGGTCCAGCAGGATCACCTGGGGCCCCTGATTCACTATGGTCTGGAGAGCAGCTTCCCCAGATGAAGCTGTACACACATCAAAGCCCTCCCTCTGTAAACTTTTCTCCAGGTGATTTCTCGTTACCAAACTATCCTCTACTACAAGTATCTTCATAATCCCTCTCCAATTCTCTCCTTTAAACTCTCCCATCTAACCTCTATAACATCTAAATACCGGATATTTTTCTCAAAGCTTTCTGGGTTCCCTTCTATCTCCTCCAGAAGAATCCTTACCTTGTCCTCCCTGAGGTAGGAAAACTCTCCCTTGAGCTTGTGGGCGTAGTATCTTATCTTCTCAGGTGCTCTAACCTCTATGGCCTCTCTAAGCCCTATAAGCCCCTCTGGGATCTCCTTGAGGCAGTCGGCTATTATCCCCTCATCTTCCATCTTGTCCACAAGTCTCTCGACCTTTATCTGGGGTACAAGGTTTTCCACAGCCTCTATGAGGTCATCCCTCTGAAAGGGCTTTGTCACATAGGCATCCAGAGGTCCCTTGAGGGCTTCCACCCTGTCCTCTATGAATGCATTGGCAGTTATGGCCACCACCGGGAGCTTTCTATCTATATCCTTTATCCTCCTGGCCAACTCATACCCGTCCATCTCGGGCATCTGTATATCTGTAAATACAATATCAACCTCATCTGTGAGGAGTTCCAGAGCCTGGGCTCCTCTTTCAGCTGAAATAACAGATACCCCCATTCCCTCTAGCAGTTCCCTCAGGACATTCAGGTTTAGCCTGCTGTCATCTACAATAAGTGCCTTGATGCCCCTTCCACTACTCTCCTCCTGCTTCCTTCCTACCTTCTCCATGCTCCTATAGATCTTCCAGTTAAAGAGGGGATTCAGGCAGATAATCGGAACTCCCTCCATCTCCACAGGGGAGATGCACACCACTGTACACTCCATAGTATGTCTTTCAGGGGAGTAGCTCTCCTCCCCTATAAAGGTATGTGGGTAATCTCGGGCTACCTCCTCATCCTCTATGAGCTCCATAAACTCCTCTTCGTCGGAAACGATTATATAGGGAAGGATATAGTCATCCCCAAAGCCCTTGAAGATATCCCTTATCTCTTTACAGGTCGTATAGAGGATAAAGCCTCTGCTGCTCAGGTGCACCTTTTCCTCTCCCTCTGGAAGTTGTAGCTTAAAGGAGAAGGTGCTCCCAAGACCATGGGTACTCTCGACCTCAAGCTTTGATCCCATTAGGTGGAGGAACTTAGATGTTATTGCAAGGCCAAGTCCGGTACCCTCATACTCCCTGGAGTTACCCTGCTGTCCCTGGATAAAATCCTCGGTTATCCTGCCAAGGATCTCCTCTGGAATACCTATTCCAGTGTCCCTTACCCTAAAGAGGATCTCTCCTCCCTCATCTAGCTCAACATCAATTACAACCTCCCCCTCTGAAGTGAACTTAACTGCATTCCCCACCAGGTTTATAAGGACCTTTCTCAGAGCCAGCCTGTCTCCCACAACTATATGAGGTAGATCTCTTGAGCACCTGCAGGTTAGCTTCAACCCCTTCCTGTTAACCAGACTCTCAAATATCTGTAGCACCTCTGTGAGGATTTCCCTCAGGGAAAACTCCTTCCTGTGGATCTCTACCCTATTGGCTTCTATCTTGGAAAAGTCCAGGATATCATTTATTATCTCCAGCAGGTGGTGGGAAGCTCCCCCTATAACCTCTATTCTCTCCCAGATCTTTCTCTCCATGGGAAGGTCCTTAAGGATCTCCACTGTACCTATTATTCCGCTGAGGGGTGTCCTTATCTCATGGGACATATTGGCTAAGAATCGCCCCTTCTCCAGGCTGGCCTCCTCTGCCCTCTCCCTTGTCTCCACAAGCTCCCTCACAAGCTTTCTTCTGCTTATTATCAGGTAGAACATAATAAAGGAAACTATTATGGTCAGGTGAAAGGAGATTATTATCTTATTGAGGTTTCTCTTATCTATTACAAAGAAGTGACCATCCATATTGTAGAAGGAGTACCCTCCCTCCAGAAGAAAATAGTTCAACCTGTACTTCTTTGCCTTGGGATAGTTAAAGAAAAGCCTCTCTCCACCACTTGACCTCTCCTCAGGGTAGAGTACCATGGTAAATTCATCCTTAGGGGTATGCCTGTAACCGTAAACGGGATAGTCCAGATCATTCAATTCCCTGGTATTCCTCCCTCCCTTAACAACAAGGGCTCTGCTCTCTCCCCCCTCTCCGGCGTTCTCCTCCATGGAAAATTCTGAAAACTCTATTCTGGAAAAATCCTTCCTCAGGGCAGCTCTCTCCTTCCCTGTAAAACCCAAAAGATATATCCTCTCCACTGCAGGCTGAAGGTGAACCACCCTTTCAAAGAAAGCCTCTATAGGGTGGAGATCCTCCCACCCTTCCTCTGCTATATCCATTGGAGACTCTGCCCCCAATACTCCTATGCATACCACTATATATAGAAACATAATTATTCTCTTCATCTTCTCCCCCTCAGAAGCATTATAGCTTTTTTAAAAAATAAAATCAAAATTAACAGTATGTTAACAAGGGGGTAATATACTTATTTCGAACTTAGGGTTCTTAAACAATTCGTAATGGAGGAGCTTTTGGCGGTTATGGTATTCAGTGTCTCTATGGGAGTCTGAACTACACCCTAGGGCACCCGATAACTCATTACATATAATATTTAGGGAGGCAATTTATGAAAGAGAAGTTAGGTTTTTGGAGTATTGTGCTTTTAGGTATCAACTGTATCATTGGTACTGGTATCTTTGGATTACCCAATAAAGCTTATGCTATGATTGGGGAAGCAAGTGTTGGGGTAATTATTTTTGACGCTTTACTGGTTATTTCCATTGCTCTTTGTTTTGCAGAGGCTGCTGGTCGTTTTAAGGTAAATGGAGGTCCATATATCTATGCCAAGGAAGCCTTTGGAACATTCTTTGGATATGAGGTAGGTCTTATGAAGTGGCTTATGGGAATTATAGGTTGGGCTACCTTTGCAGTATTTTTAGGTAACAGGCTTGCTCTGGTTTTCCCGATGTTTGACACACCCACTGGAAGAATGGCCATTGCAATCTTCAGTATTCTCTTCTGGAGTGTCGTTAACTTAATGGGAGTTAGATCCTCTAAGATAGTTAATAATATAGTAACTCTTGGAAAACTTCTGCCGCTATTTTTATTTATCTTTGCTGGAATCTTCCTCTTTGGTAAGGTTGATACAGCTACTCTAGCTGAAGGAGCTGCAATTGCTTCACCCAATGGAAATACCCTGGTAGAAGCAGCGATCCTCTTCTTCTTCGCCTTTACAGGTTTTGAAGCTATTGGTATCGCAGCAGGAGATATGGTGGATCCTCAGAAAAACCTTCCAAAGGCCATTGTAGTGGTAATGTTAATTGTATCTGCTGTTTATATTGCTATCCTTCTTATCTGTATGAAGGTTCTTGGGCCATCTCTTGCTGTAAGTAAGGCTCCTGTTGCAGAAGCTGCTGGTGTCCTTCTGGGGAAAGGTGGAAAATCATTTATCATGACTGGAATCTTAATCTCAATAATAGGAATAAATATGGCTGGTTCCTATACCTCTACTAAGTCTGGGGTAGCCCTTGCTGAGACTGGTCTTGTTCCTGAGTTCTTCCTGAAGACAAACAGTAAGGGAGTTCACTACAACGCTGTTCTTGCTTCTATGTTTGGAACAATAATCCTGGCAATGAGTGGAAGTTTTGCTGCCCTTGCATCTATAGGAGTAATCGTAAGATTTATCCAGTATATCCCTACATGTGCTGCAGTACTGATCTTCAGAAAGAGAGATCGGGAAAATGGAATAAAGTATGACGGATTTACAATTCCATTTGGTTCTACTGTACCTATTATCGCCCTTGTTGTAAGTATTATCCTACTGATTAAGGCTGGTATAGCTACTCCTCATAAGATAGTTTATGGTCTAGGTGGACTGGTTGTAGTTGCGCCATTCTACAGGTTCTCCAAGGAGAGGATGCAGAAGATGGATGAAAAGGTTGCACTGGGAGGTGCTAATTAATGAAAGTAATCGGTATCTCTGGAAACAGAAAGTTTCTAGATGGTTTTAACAGAGACTATGTCTTCGATCACTACGCCAGGTGTATAGAAAAGGTAGGGGGAGCTCCTCTGATCCTTCCTATCACTACCAATAAAGAGGTGGCTAAAACATATGTGGATAGGATAGATGCCCTCATAATGACTGGAGGGGTAGATGTAAATCCCTTCCTCTATGGAGAGGAGTTCGCAGCAGAGACAGAGGCTCCCTTTGTAGAGAGAGACACCTTTGATTACCTGCTCATCGAGGCTGCTCTGGAGAAAGATATCCCTATCCTGGGAATATGCAGGGGGATGCAGATAATGAATGTATACCTTGGGGGATCCCTTCATCAGGACCTTAAATACTATGGAGAGACTAGGATTCAGCATGTGCAGAAATCCAGCCACCACGAAGCTGTTCACCTTGTTGAGATAGAGAAGGACTCCACTCTCTGCACCCTTATCGGAGAAAAGCAGAAGGTAAACTCTGTGCACCATCAGGCTATCAACAAGCTGGGAGAAGGCCTTGCAGTTTCAGCTACATCTCCGTCGGACGGGATCATCGAGGCATATGAGTCTGTAGATGACAGAAGGATCCTTGGAATACAGTGGCACCCTGAGATGATGTTTGCTGAGGGGAACAATGAGATGGAAAATATCTTCAGGTTCCTGCTTAAGTAGTTTCAGAGTGAAATAAAAGTTTTAAGGGGGAGGGCTTCAGTGGAGGCCCTCTTTCAAATTACAGATACAGATGATATACTATCTAGATATTATTGAAATAAACTAGGAAGGGAGGGAAGAAGATGACAAATAAGCTGGGATTTTGGAGTATTGTATTACTTGGAATAAATACCATTCTCGGATCGGGAATCTTCCTCCTTCCTGGAACCTTTTATATAGCCTTAAATGAAGGGGGATTTCTTTCCCCTCTCATCGTTGTTGCCACTGTTCTGGCTATCTCTCTTTGCTTTGCAGAGGCCTCGGGAATCTTTGAGGGGTATGGAGGTCCCTACATCTATGTAAGGGAAGCCATGGGAGAGTTCATGGGATTTCAGGTGGGGTTTATGAAGTGGGTTATCTCCCTTCTGGCCTGGGCCACTATGGCCGTTGCCTTTGCCAACCTCCTGGTATCCTTTTTGGATATCGGTCACATCCCCTATATTCAGAAAATCCTTGCTGGAGCCCTAATCCTCGTCCTCTCCTATGTTAACTTTTTAGGGGTGGAGCTGACCAAAAGTCTCAACAACATCGTTACCCTGGGAAAGATGGTTCCCATCCTCCTATTTGTCTTTATAGGGATTAAGTATATAGGAAGAACCGACCTTGTCTTTACAGGAGTAGAGTCTGACGGGTTTGTCAGGGGAATTCAGGATCCCATCCTCATCCTCTTCTATGCATTTACAGGATTTGAGTCCATTGCAGTAGCAGCCAGGGATATGAGAACCCCCCTTAAAAACCTTCCCAAGGGGATCATCTGTGTAATGGCAGCCATAACAATACTCTATACTATACTTATCTTAGTTATCTTGGGAGTTCTTAGGGGAAATATCGATCCAGATTCCTATCCTATATTTCATGCAGCCTACCTCCTGCTTGGGCCCCTGGGAGGAAGCTTCTTCTCCTCTGGGATAATAATGTCTGTAATAGGTATCAACATTGCCTCCTCCTTTACAAGTCCTAGGTCCATAGTGGCCCTCTCAGAGAAAAATACCATGCCGGAGTTTCTCTCCAGGAAAAATAAGTATGGTACTCCAGGGGCAGCAATTATCCTCACTGGGGGGCTTTCCCTCCTCATAGTTCTTATTGGGAACTTCAATACCCTGGCATCATTTTCTGTGATTTCAAGGATCTCCCAGTATCTCCTTACCTGTATAGCTGTGATTATTTTCAGGAAACGTGGAATCAAGGGGTCTCTAAGCCTTCCTGGAGGCTACCTCATTCCGGTGACGGCCCTCATCACCATGGGGATCCTCTTCTACAGCTATGTAGCCTATATAGTCAGTGTGTTTTTAGCATTCTTTCTTATCGGAAGGTATTTCTACAGCTACGATAAAAAAACAACCATCCAAGACAAAATCCCTGAAACTAATTTATAGTTTCAGGGATTTTTTTATTATATCTATCCCGGATTGCCCCCCTTCTTAATCTTAAGGTGCTCTACCTTGTTGTAGGATTTCTTTCTCTCCTGGCCCCTCTCAAGCCTGTAGATCCAGGCAATATTGTAGAGCCTTTCGTTCTCTCCTTCTAAATACCACTCCCATCCCGAGCTATACTTCTCTATCCTTCGCCTGCTGTAAACCTTAAGGGGCACATCCTCTATCTCCTCCATAAGAAACATTATCTTACTCTGATCGTAGTAGGAGAACCTTATCCTCTCTCCCCTCTCTATGGATCTTTGCAGTCTCTCTATCTTCCTTCCTATGAGGAGTTTTTCTATCTCCACTATCCTTGCTGAGGAGTAGTAGAGGTGGCTCCTTATCCCCATCTCCTCAAGCTTTCGCAGCTTATCCCTGGAGTAATACTCATAGGGAAGCTTATTCCCCTTCTCCCTGTTGCACCTTCTGCAGAGAACCACTGTATTGGATCCCGTCTCCCTCGACCTAAGGGCATACCCCTTGGACAGTGGCAGGTGGTGATCAAACTCCAGATCCTTCTCACTTTCACAGTTGAAGCACCTGTGTCTGAACCTCTTAAGCTCAGTCCTCTTCTCCTCCTCCCCCAGGCCGT
Source organism: Propionigenium maris DSM 9537 (assembly GCF_027925155.1). GTDB lineage: Bacteria > Fusobacteriota > Fusobacteriia > Fusobacteriales > Fusobacteriaceae > Propionigenium > Propionigenium maris. Next base: position 52,089 of record NZ_BSDY01000002.1, read on the forward strand.
CCTTTAAAAGGCTGGCTATCTCATCCCTCCTGTGGGGGATCTCCAGGGTAGGTTCATCCTGGGAATCTGCTCTTTCTTCAGGCTCCTCCCTCTCCTCTTTTGTAAATATATATATGAGTCCGAAAATTATAAACCAAAATAATATTATATTCTCCAAAGCAATCCCTCCCCTCACTATTACTATACTCCCTTTAAAATATTAACCTTCCTCCCCCCTTCATTAAATAAATATTTATTTAATAAAATTCTCCATATAAAGTATTGACAAATTTAAGATAAGGTAATATACTCTGAGTACAATACAAGTTTAAAACCATTACAAAAATGAAGAGTAGGAGGATATATGAAGATGTATGTATGCGATATCTGCGGATATGTTTACGATCCAGCAGTAGGAGATGTAGAAAACGGAGTAGCACCAGGAACAGCCTTTGAAGATATTAACGATGACTGGGTATGCCCTCCATGTGCTGTAGGTAAGGAGCACTTCACTGAGATGTAATTTTGAAAGCAGTCCACTGGGGCTGCTTTTTTATTATTGAGGAAAGCATAAAATTATAGATGATTGCCACTATAAAATTTCATTTCATAAGACTAGAAGGGGTAGAGGATCACCCTCCCTTTATCGAGATAAACTCCATTGACATCTGGATTTTTTTTAAGTATAATCCTCTAAATGAAATCTGCGAAAACGTTTTCGGAAAGAGGAGGAACTATGACGGAAAGGGAAAAAATGATAGCTCAGATGGACTATCAGCCATGGGATGAGGAGCTTGCAGGAGACAGAAAAAAAGCTAAGAAACTTTGTCGTGAATATAACCTTATGGCCTTTGAGGATGAGGCGAGGAGAAAAGAGGTTCTGAAGGAACTATTTAGAAGGAAGACCGACGCTCATATTGAGCCAAACTTCTGGTGCGACTACGGTTACAATATAACCCTGGGAAAGGGGTTCTATGCCAACCACAACCTCACTATCCTGGACTGTGCTAGGGTAATTATTGGAGACAATGTCCTCTGTGCTCCAAATGTACAGATCTACACAGCAGCACACCCTCTGGATCCGGTTACAAGAAGAAGCGGTATGGAGTTTGCCAGGGAGATAAGGATAGGAAATGATGTATGGATAGGGGGAGGAGCCATAATCCTGCCAGGGGTCTCTGTGGGGGACAATGTGGTTATAGGAGCAGGAAGTGTAGTGACCAAGGATATACCTGCCAATGTAGTGGTGGGAGGAAACCCTGCCCGTATAATTAAGAGGTGGGAAGACCAGTAGGAAGCAAGAGAATGAAAAATTAAAAAGGAATGTAAGAAAAGAAAAAAGCTCAACCTTCATCTGAAGATTGAGCTTTAACTTTTTTAACTTATTAATCCACCTGTTACCTTAAAGATTGTAAGTATTGTCATTAGTATTAGCAGGTGAAACATGTAGCCGTAACCCATATGAAACCCCCGTATAATTTATTACTCTTCTAGTATATCATATATGGACTATTTTGACCACACTACCCCTTGAAGTAACCGTAGATAGCTCTCACCACTCTACCAGTTCCCCCCTTAGGATAGTAGTCCTCTGCCTTCTTTGCAAAGGATGTTCCCGCTATATCCAGGTGCATCCAAGGCTTTCCTTCTACAAACTCCTCTAAGAACTTGGCAGCACTTGCAGCACTTGCCCATCTTCCCCCTGAGTTTACCAGGTCAGCTATATCGGACTTCAGTATCTCTTTATATTTATCGAAGAGAGGCATCCTCCATACCAGCTCTCCGTAATCACCTGAAGCTCCTTCAATCTTTTCATACATCTCATCTGTGTTGGTAAATGTACCTGTAGCATCAAATCCAAGGGCTACAATTACCCCTCCTGTAAGGGTAGCAACATCTATTACCTCGGATACCTTTTCATTTCTGATGGCATAGGTAATGGCATCTATTAGGGTAAGTCTTCCCTCGGCATCTGTATTTGTCACCTCTATACTCTTACCATTCATACTTCCTATTACATCCCCAGGTCTGTAGGCATTTCCCCCTATGGAGTTTTCGCAGGCTGCCACCACAGCTACGATGTTCTTTCTTACCTTCATTCTGGCCACAGCAGTCATAGCTCCTATTACAGTAGCTGCTCCCCCCATGTCACTCTTCATTCCCACCATACCGTCTGTAGGCTTCAGAGAAAGACCTCCAGTGTCATAGGTAAGTCCCTTTCCGATAAGTCCGCTTATCTCCTCTGGATTTGAAGGGTCCCCCATATATCTCATTAGGATGAGCTTAGGTCTCTTTTCAGCTGCTCTTGCCACTGAAAGGTAGGAAACCATTCCAAGGGCTTCTATCTCCTCTTCGTCCTTTACATCTACTAGGAACCCGTATCTTTCCCCGAGTTCCCTTGTGATCTCAGCCAGTGACTCAGGATAGATAACATTGGCAGGCTCATTTATAAGGTCTCTGGTGATACACACAGCTTCCCCTAGGACAACTCCCTCATCTCCAGTCTCCTCACCCTCTGGTTTGAAGAGATCCAGGTTGATAACCTTCTCTTCCTTCTTCTCCTTATACTTATCAAAGTCGTAGTTCAGGTAGCACGCCACCTCTGCAAGGGCATCTGTGAGAAGAAGCTCAGAGTCATCTGCTGAGATAAGGATATCCCCCTTCTCTCCCTTAAGAGCCTTGAAGACAACCCTTCTCAGAACCTCCGGGTTAAACTCCTCCTTCCTTCCCGCTCCCAGGTAGATAAGGTTTAGAAGTTTACCTCCCTGAAGGATGCTTACCTCTGCCTTCTCCCCCTCCTTACCTGTAAACTCATTTTTTTTAAGCACCTCATTTACAAGGATCATGTTCTCCTCTGAGATACATCTGCACGGCTCTATCTCTCCCTCAAAGTAGAGCATTAAATTTTTATCGTAACTCTTATTCATGTGCTTTATTACATTGAAATTCATCCATACCACCCTCTATATCGTATTATCTGTAATCATTACAATTTCACTAATATACTTTATACAACGTTTTTACTTAAAGAGCAAGTAATAAGGGCTCTTTTAGGTTAATTTCCCTTTGTTTACTATTAAAAATTCCCACAACTGGACAATTCTGTAAAATCCTTGACATTCTCAATAATTTTTTATATAATTAATCGGCTATCTTAAATTCTCATTAAAAGTGAATTACCGAGGATTTCAGATACTGTTTAGTAGTTCTTAATTTTAGTTAATTTTATAAATTTTATACAGGAGGACTTTTTTAAGATGAAAACTTTTATGAATACAGTGGAATGTGCTGAAGCTGTAGTTAAGATGGGTGTAAAGAAGGCAAATACAAAACCTTCTAAAGTATTTACCCTTGGATTTATGGCGGGAATGTTTGTAGGACTTGCTTATGTGGCATACATCACTGCTACTTCTTTCGCAGGACCTGCTATCAACCCAGTTGTAGGTAAGTTTATCGGATCGGCTATCTTCCCTACTGCGGTAATACTTGTACTTCTTGCTGGAGCATCACTATTTACTGGAAACAACCTGGCTACACTTGCTTGGATGACTGGAGACGCTAAGCTTTCAGACGTTATGAGAAACTGGGTATTTGTATGGTTAGGTAACTTTGCAGGATCACTATTCCTTGTATTTGTTGTTTCTATGGCAGGTATCTTCAAGAGTGAAGCTATGATCGATGCTACTGTTCACCTTGCTACACACAAGGCTCACATGACATTTACATCTGCTCTATTCAGCGGATTCCTATGTAACGTTGTAGTTGCACTAGGTGTATGGATCTCATTCTCAGCTACAGATGCTGGTGGTAAGATCATGGCAGCTTGGTTCCCAATTATGATGTTCGCATTCTCTGGATACCAGCACGTTGTTGCAAACATGTTCGTTATCTCTATGGGATGGGTTCTAGATCCTTCTGCTTTCACAATCGCTGAAGCATTTATGGGTAACTTCATTCCAGTAACAATTGGTAACGCTCTTGCTGGTGGATTATTCATTCCAGGAATCTACTACACTCTTTACCTAAAAAAGGATACAGCAGCACAGGCTGTAACTAACAAGGGATAATTAAAGATATTTAAGGATGACCTATGGTCATCCTTTTTTTATTGGTTATGGTACTTTCTTGCCATGATGTAAGAAAATCTCCAAAGAACTTCGATACTTTTGTCTTGATACAAAAGTAACCGCACAACGCAAAGAAACACTGCGTTGCGGCAAATCATAGTCGTCACTTGGTGCCTCGTTGATTTCCACGAAAATCAAGTCTTCCGGCAATTGCCTTTAAAGGTAATACAGATATTCCATTGCCCTCCTGGGCTCTCTACAGAGCCTAAAGTAGTTAAACACAATGAAGTAGGCTGCTGTTGTGAAGCCAGACGACTGCCTGCAGACAGCCATTCTAATTCAACTTCATATCAGTACAAAACTATGTGGATTACTTTCAAAGTCTTAGTAAAAGCAATTCCTTATCTAGCTTTTTATAGATTATGAGATTTTTTATAGTCGACTGCAGGTAGTCGTCGAGCACCACAGAATTATATGACTTCGTTTCGTCGGACTTATTAGGTCCTATCCAGAGTCCGTAGAAGAAACGGAAAACCTGCTCTGCTCAGAAAGACTATTACCGAAAGTCTTGAACTTTGGGCACCCTTTTTTCAAGAGAAAGGTGCAAAACCTCTTCTTCATTGCAGGCATAAATAGACAACTAATTACTAAAACCACCAAGAAACAAACTTTAATACCCCCTTGAGAACGAACAAGGAGGTATTCACTTCTTCACACGGTAAACCTTTTATATAGAGAGTTTTTAAGGAGGCTTTTAAGATGAAGAGAGTAATATCCATTTTTATAATGATTTTTATTATATTCTCTCCCCTTAAGGGGGTCCACACCGATGAGAGGAGCGAAGCCCAGAGCAACACCAGGGTAGAGAAGGGCTTGGTCTATATAATTGGAGAAAACAAACCCTACTCAGGGCTTGTGGTGTCCTCCTATAAGGACGGAGGTATCAGGGATATCATCCAGTACAGGGACGGAATAGTTGACGGAAAGTTTCTCTTCTACTCCCCTAGCGGCAACCTGAGCATAAAGACCACCCACAAGAAGGGAAAGCTCCACGGCAAGTTTACCATCTACTATGAGAGCGGAAAAGTTAAGTCCACTGCCATAAACCAGGAGGGAGTCCTCCAGGGGGAGGCTGTGAGCTACTATGAAAATGGTCAGGTGGAGCTCATAGGTAACTACAACAGGGGTAAGAAGGAGGGAGTCTTCACAGAGTACTATGAGAGCGGCAGCCCCTCTATCCACAAGAACTACTCCCAGGATATGGAGGAGGGAAGGTGGATCTACTTCTTTGAAAATGGTCAGATCCAGTCAACTGAAACCTACTCCAGGGGTAAACTTCAGGGGGACTGGGTAGCCTACTATGAAAATGGACAGATAGAGGGAAGGGGACAATTTACAGATAACAACAGGGAGGGGGAGTTCCTCTTCTACTATGAAAACGGTCAGCTGAGATCCAGGGAGTTCTTTGTTGAAAATGAACCCCACGGGGAGTTCACCTTCTACTACCCCAGCGGTCAGATCCTCGAGAGGGGGAGGTACAACAAGGGAAACCCCCACGGAAGGTTTGTGAGCTACTATGAGGACGGCACCTTAGAATCGGAGCTGGGATGGATGGACGGCCAGGAGGAGGGCGTAGCGAAGTTCTACTATGAAAACGGTCAGATCTCCAGCGAATCCAACTGGACAGAGGGAGTGGCCCACGGAAGATCCCTCATCTACTACAGGAATGGAAGGGTTGAGGCAAGGGAGAATTGGCAGAGGGGCGACCTCCACGGGGAATCCATCTACTACTACGACAACGGAAAGGTAGAGGAGAGAAAGACCTTCCACAGGGGAGTCCTCCATGGAAGCCTTACCTCCTACTACAGGGACGGCTCAGTGAAGAACAAGGGAAGGTTTGTAGAGGGAAGGATCGACGGAACCTTTACATCCTACTATGAAAACGGAAAGCTAAGGGAGAAGCGTAAATACAAGGATGGCCAGCTCCAGGAGTGGACGGTCTATAATAAGGATGGCAAAAAAGAAAGATACTTTTAATAAAATTATGGAGGGGTTTCCCCTCCTTTTTTATTAAATGTATCTTTTTTTAAAATGCCTAGCCTATATTTAGGCTACATAGATTATAAATCTTCATAGTTTAAATAAAAAAAGAAGCTAACCTTCCTCTATTTAGATCTTGATGTTCATTTCTTGTCTTGATTAAGAACTTCTCCAAAGAACTTCGATACTTTTGCCTTGATACAAAAGTATCCAAAAAATCAAGTCTTCCGGCAATTGTCTTTACAAGTAATACAGATCTTCCATTGCTCTCCTGGGCTCTCTACAGAGCCTGAAGTAGTTAAACGCAATGAAGTAGACCGCTGTTGTGAAGCCAGACGACAGCCTTCAGACAGCTACGTTATTTTAAGCTCTTATAAGTAGAAAGCTCTGTTGCCTGCTCAAGAGGCTCTAATAATAAATTGCCTGCATAGATCTATAATTAATCTATATATCCCAACTGTAAGAATTAAAAGGCCGACTGCAGGTAGTCGTCGGGCACCACCAAATATGCATGCTTCGTTTCGTCGAGCAAGCTAGGTTCTATCCAGAGTCTATAAAAGAAACGAAAACTTTGCTCTACTCAGAAAGACAATTACCGGAAGTCTTGACTTTTTAGGTACCTTTTGTGTCAAGACAAAAGGTACGAATAGTTTTTACTATAAATGCAAATAATCTTAACTTAAATATTATTGCAGTCCCAAGAAATGAACTTCAAAAAATAACTATATTTAAAAGATGGATTAAAACCCTAAAAGTTACCATTTATCTCTACTCCCATAAATTCTCCCTAAAAAGAAACCACAAGCCTTTAAAGGAGAACCTTCCTGAGAGTCCAGTTTTCATAGGATTTGACTATTATTTGACACCCCCTCTATTTTTCCTTTTTTTCTTTTTTTTTGCCCCCTTCCCCAGCTCATCTAAGCCTTAAAAAACCAAATTTCCCCTTGAAAATATAAATAATATATAGATAAGATCAAATGGAATTTATGGACACAGAACACTATATGTGGTATCATACTTGGTAGATAAAAACTAAATGTAGGGGGTTTTTCATGTTCGTAATCAAGAGAGATGGAACGAAGGTTTCATTTAACGGAGAGAAAATCATTAATGCAATAAACAAAGCTGCACTGGCTGCAGGGATAAATATTCCTATGGAATTCTGTACTCAGGTGGCAGATATAGTTATGAATCAGAGCAATGATCTAGAGGTGGAGGCTATCCAGGATATCGTGGAAAATGAGCTTATGCACCAGTATCCAGATGTTGCCAAAAAATACATCCTATACAGAGATATGAGAAATGTAGAGAGACACAGAAGAACTCACATAAAGAAGGCCTTCGACGGTATCGTAACTGTTGAGAAGAACAACATCAACAATGAGAATGCAAATATGTCTGGAGACACTCCAAGTGGTCAGATGATGACATTTGCCAGCGAGACTACCAAGGACTATACACACAAGTACCTGCTGAACTCAGAGTACTCAAGGGCGCACCTAAGCGGAGATATCCACATCCACGACCTTGACTACTATCCTACTAAGACATCTACTTGTGTTCAGTATGACCTTAAGAAGCTGTTTACAGACGGATTCAAGTCTAAGCACGGAAACATCAGAGAGCCTAAGTCTATCTCTACCTACGCTGTACTGGCTACAATCGTATTCCAGACAAACCAGAATGAGCAGCACGGTGGACAGGCTATCCCAGCCTTCGACTTCTTCATGGCTCCTGGGGTACTGAAGTCATTCAGAAGACACTTCAGATACAGAGCTCTTACATTCCTTGAGGTGGACTACATCGAGGAGAAGAACAGAGAGGTTAAGGAGATAGTTAATAAACTTGTTACTACTATCGAGGTATCCGACGAGATCAAGAGACACCTTGCAGAGGAGCTGAAGCTTCCACTGTCTACAGTTGAGAGACTGGCTAAGATCGCATACAACGACACTAGAAATGAGACTCACCAGGCTATGGAAGGGTTTATCCACAACCTTAACACTATGCACTCTAGAGGAGGAAACCAGGTTGTATTCTCATCTATAAACTACGGTACAGACTCCTCTCCAGAGGGAAGAATGGTAGCCTTTGAGCTGCTTAAGGCAACTGAGGAGGGACTGGGAGATTCTGAAACTCCGATCTTCCCGATCCAGATCCTTAAGGTTAAGGAGGGAATCACTTACTCTGAGGCTGACTTTAAACTGGCTTGCTCTAACTGGGAGAAGGCTGTCAAGGGAGAGCTTGAGTTTGAAACTCCAAACTTCGATCTATTCATCAGATCTTGTGAGGTTTCATCTAAGAGACTGTTCCCTAACTTCGTATTCCTAGATGCTCCATTTAACGTAAATGAGAAGTGGGATATCAACGATCCAGACAGATATAAGTATGAGATCGCTACAATGGGATGCAGAACCAGAGTATTTGAAAATGTTCTGGGAGAGAAGTCATCTGTAGGTAGAGGAAATATCTCATTTACATCTATAAACATGCCAAGACTTGCTATCAAGGCAAGGTTAGAGGCTACAGCTGAGTTGGGAGAGGCTACAGACGAGGCTATTGCAGGCCTTGCAGCTGAGAAGTTCTTCGGGAAGGTAAGAGAGATGTCTCTATTTGTAGGTAAGCAGCTTGCAGACAGATTCTCATTCCAGAGAACAGCTCTTGCTAGACAGTTCCCGTTCATGATGTCTAACGGTATCTGGGCTGGAGGAGAGAACCTTGGTCTTAACGAGGAAGTTGGAACAGCTCTTGCTAGCGGTACCCTTGGAATAGGATTCATCGGCGGACACAACGCTATGATGGCTCTATACGGTGAGGGACACGGTAGGAACGAGAAGGCATACGACACACTATATAAAGCTGTGGAGATCATGAAGACAACTGCAGAGGAGCTAAGAGACAAGCACCAGTTAAACTTCTCAGCTCTGGCTACACCAGCAGAGGGACTATCTGGAAGATTTACAAAGATCGACAGACAGGTATTCGGAGAGATCCCTGGAGTAAACGACAGAGACTACTACATCAACTCATTCCACGTGGATGTAAAGGAGGATATCTCTGCTGTGGAAAAGATCAGAAGAGAGGCTCCATTCCACAACCTTACTAGAGGGGGACACATCACTTATATCGAGCTTGACGGTGAAGCTAAGAAGAACGTAATAGCTATCATGAAGCTTGTTAGAGAGATGCACCTGGCTGGTATCGGATACGGATCTATCAACCACCCGGTAGACAGGTGTAGAGAGTGCGGATACAAGGGAATCATCAAGACCGATTGTCCTGCATGCGGAAGCACAAGCATCTCTAAGACAAGAAGAATCACTGGATACCTTACAGGGGATCTGGATAACTGGAATTCATATAAACAAAGAGAAGAAGAAGATAGGATAAAACACGGTCTGTAAAGACCGGTTTTTACCCTAACTTCATCAAAAGAACTTTTCTTTTAAATAGATAATTCTTTTTATTCCTTCTTTGCTCACCCAAAGAAGGAACCAAGAAAGGGTGCCTCTTCCAAAATGTTTCCCGGGCAGAAGTTTTACTATCCAGCCTTTATAAGCTACAGTCCTCGCTCATAGGTTCAATATATGGGTCTATCGCTGTGGAACTTAACTTGTATAACGGCTGAGGTAGATATTTCCTGTACAAGGAGGATCAACTTGGAAGAGGACGGCAACTCAAAAGCTTCAGTATAAATAAAAGTAATAACCTAGAGGGAATTTCATATTCCCTCTTTAATTTGAAAATTTTTGGTTGTAGTTTTGATTATATTAACTTGCTGTATCTTTATCTCATCTGAAAAGGGGAGAAAATATGTTAATTAAATTTGGAAAAAAAGAGCATATGGAATCATTAATGAAGGGAACAGTCTACATGAACTCAATGGAGTTTTTTAAGGCTTATGAAGATTGTAATAATATAGGGGATCAGGAGGAAGGGGTTCAAAAAATATTACAGCCTGACCATACTAAAATTACTATAGGTCCTGTAGAATTTGAAAAAGATGGAAAACTTATAAAAATCCCAGAAAGAACTCTTAGCAAAGAAAATGGTTTGATTAATTTGAAAATTAACTTAGATATCTCAAATATTAATCTATTTTGCTTATATAAAATTTCTTTGGAAAAAATATGTAAAGATAATTTAATATTTCACCTACCACAAGAAATCAAAGATGATGAAAACTACACTCATTGTGTTATATTTAATGATCCTCAGAAATTTGTTGAAAAACTTAACTATAGTGCTAAAAATAAAAGTAATGACTTTCAAGCAAAAGTCATTGAATATGTAGATAAAGATAGTTACCATGGTGAGGTTGGTATTTTTAAAAAGTTCAAGAAATATGAACACCAAAATGAATATAGAATAGCCTTAGTACCTGATCAACAATATAGAGGAAGTAATAATGAATTTGTACTTGAAATTGGAGACTTATCAGATATCGCACTTTTAATGGAGACATCTCAATTAGAAGATTCTCTAGAGATAAGTTATAGTGAGTAACTTCAGAGCCTATTAAAGAAACTGGTACTTTGGATCTATTTTAAAAACGATATCTGTAAGTTTTAATGTTTTCAGGTTCTAAAAATACCCGACCTTTCAAGTCGACATGACTTTAGCTGGATAATTACACTAGACCGTTGAACAGATTAAGTTCAGCAGGGAACCGAGGACTATAGCTTACAAAGGTCGTATAGGAACAATTCTACTTAGAAGACATTTGAAAGGTCTTGATTTCTTGGTTACTTCTGTATCAAGACAGAAGTAACCATTAAAGTTAAAAAACTCCCTCATCCTTCTTATATTTTCTCCCTATTAAGGAGAAACATAGCTTAAATACCTAGCTTTCCCCTCTCCTTATTCAGGGAGAGGGGAATCAGAGGGGTGAGGGTTAAAAAGAAGGTATAATATGGAGAATTATTGGATGAAAACCTTTGATATATTAAAAGATTTCAAAGGAGATAATTTAAAGGTTATTAACTCAATCATTACAAGGGCTGATGCAGAAGAAAACTTATATCAAGAATTGAAAAGATGCATTGAAACAGTCTTTGATAATCCCAATGAAGATAAAGATTTCCAGCATATCCCGCACGTAGCCGTCATGCTTGCTACTTTAAATTCTAAAAGAAGCTTAAAACACCTTATAGAACTCGTTAAGATTGATATAGATTATTATAACTACTTTTTTGATGAAATTAACAGTGAATGTCTCAACTTTGTCTTTTACAAAATGGGTAAAAATAATTTAGAGGTACTTATAGCTCTTTTAAAGGATGAATCTGTACATAAGTGGGGACTTAGCTATGTGTTAGAGGGTATTTTAGCAGTCATCCAAACCGACTCAGAAGCTAGAATGAAAACATTAGAAGATTTAAAACCTTTACTTGATTCAAATTCCATGAAGCACCACCTTATGAGAGGAATCTTTCTATATGGAATAGAAGAATTGGATGACTTAGCCATGAGGAAATTTAAGAGCTCTAAGATCGATCCTATGGACCTCAGCATAGATGAGGTAACGGCTTACAGGGACAGTAAGGAAACCTTTAAGGGGTATAAAACTTTAGAAGAAGTCTATGCTCTTATCTCATCCTATGAAAGTGAAAGATTGGAATATGCATGGGAAATGGAGGATATGGATTTTTTCTAACGCTTTTTAAAAATAAAGGTTATTAAACTAAAAATTAAAAAAACGCGTAATTCTATCTTACTCCTTCCTATCAAAAGTTGGTGGTAGAAAAAAAGATAGAGATGATATTTTATTTCGGGGGCATAGAGGTCAAATATATAGAAAGCTAATGGTTTAAAGGAATTTATAGGGGCTGTAAAACTGGGTTAAGTCTAAATTCTAAGGAGCACACATGTTAACAACTATTTTCAACACACTTATGCCGGTATTTTCAGTGATACTTCTGGGATGGGCTGCCGGGAGAAGGGGAATTATCCCCCTTGCCCACTGCAGATCCCTCACAAGTTTTATAATGACCTTCAGTCTACCTGCGCTGCTCTTTAAGTTTACAGCCCAGGTGGAACCCCAGGTCCTTATGAACAGGGAGATCCTTGTGAGTTTCACAGTGGGACTTATGGTTATATATATCATAACCTTTTTATTCTACAGGTTTATCCTCAAGCACAATAAGAAGATCGGAGGGCTGGCATCCCTGACCTCCTCCTTTCCAAACTTTGCTTTCATAGGCTTACCAATACTCATGGGGCTCTATGGTGAGGAATCCCTTATACCTGTGATAATCTCCACCCTAGTGGGAAGTCTCCTTCTGGTTCCCCTCACCCTTATATTTTTAGAGGATGAGGATAAGGGAGAGGGAAGTAAGCTCATGGCCACGGGGAAGAAGGTTGTGGAGACATTTTTAAATCCGGTACTGCTGGCTCCATTAGTGGGGATCGCGGTATCCTTTAGCGGAGTAAGGATGCCCCAGGGGATCTACTCCTCTATGGCCCTCATTGGGGACCCCGCCCCGGGACTCTCCCTCTTTGCCATGGGTGTTACCATGTCGGGGTACAGGATAGTTATCTCCAGAGAGGTGGTCCTCATGGTGTTTATCAAGAGTATCCTCTCCCCCCTTGTGATGTTTTTTATAACCATGGCCATGGGGATACAGGGGATCCTTGCAAGGGAGATAGTTATACTGGGGGCTCTCCCCACAGCAACTATAGCCCCTATGTTTTCAATGAAGTACGGGCTCTATAATATGGAGTCCTCCAATGCCACAGTGGTGGGGACTATATTCTCGGTGGCTACCCTGGGAGGACTCATTACTCTTTACAGTTAACAGCTAGATCTACAATGGAATAAAGGAAAACAGGTGACGATTTTGAAGATAATAAAGATATTTAAGGAAACCATCTCCGACGGTCCGGGGTTCAGATACTCCATCTACTTCTCGGGATGCAGCCACTACTGCCAGGAGTGTCACAACCCTGAAACATGGAAGGGCGATATCGGGGATGAGGTTACAGATGAATATATGGAGAGGATAATCTCCCAGATAAAAAACAACCCCCTTCTAGACGGGGTTACCCTTTCAGGGGGAGATCCCTTCTTTGAGCCAAAAGAGCTTCTGGAGTTCCTGAAGAGGCTGAAATCCCAGGTGGATATAGATGTCTGGGCTTATACAGGCTACCTCTTTGAGGTTCTCAAGGCAGGGGAGACTACAAGGGCGTGTCTGGACTACATAGATACCCTGGTAGACGGAAAGTTTGAGAAGGCCAATGCCAACCCGGAGCTATTCTACAGGGGAAGCTCAAATCAGAGGATAATAGATGTTCAGAGCTCTCTCAGAGAGAAGAGGACAATAGAGAGAAACTACGACTAATTAGGAGGATACAAGAGATGTTAAAGGTATTTAATTCAAGAGTATATGGTTTAGAGGAGAGCGTTCTTGCAGGGGGATACCCTATGAGAGCAGATGAGATAGGTGAGTGGACGGAGGAGGAGCTTCAGCTTACTGAGAGGGATATAAAGAGAGCTGTTAAGCTTGGTAGTGTTCCTACAGGTACTGGACACGACAACTTCCTTAAGGGGATCATAGTACAGTTTGATGTGAGATATCCAAACTACTGGACTCCACAGTTCCAGAGATACTCATTCCACGATATCGTATCTTCAAACTCTAAGATGCACAGACTGACAAAGATGGAGATCAAGGATTGCTGCAACAAGTATGTGGACGATGTGGTAATCGAGAACCTGCAGAAGTGGGTGGATATCTTCAATACCTTTGAGCCTGGTATGACCGAGGTAGAGGTAGAGGGAGCTACCTACTCCAAGTATGAGGCCTTTATGAAGGTAATCTCAAACTGTCCTCTTGGATTTGAGCAGACTATGAGGGTAACAAGCAATTACCTTCAGCTGAAGACTATCTACCTTCAGAGAAAGCACCACAAGTTAAAGGAGGACTGGGGTAACTTCTGTGAGTGGTGTGAATCGTTACCTCACTTCAAGGAGTTCTGCCTGAAGTAACCTTTAAAACTAATGTAAAAAAGCCCTTTTCAGGGCTTTTTTTACTATTAGAAAGTAATGTTCTCAACTGATTATTTAGATGTAAGGTCACATTATTTCCTATTGCAAAATAAAATAACGGCCCCGCTGCAACCGTTATTCCATCCACTGACCTTTAACCAACTGGCAGGGCACCGCCCTCCTCCTGCTAAACCCTTCATGTAGGGGGCATGGTGTCCTCAGTGTCCTTCATATCCATCCCGTCGCGACCCTCTGTGTTATCTCCGCTGTTTTCGGTAACCATGTATCCTACCTGCTCTCCCTCCCTCGGTTCCATACTGAAATCTACTGCAAAATTCCTGCCTATAAACAGGGTAATTCCCAGTACTATTAAAAACTTCTTCATAATTCCTCCCTTCGAGATAACAAATAAAGTTACCTTTCTAGGATTAACCAAAGCTTAACTTCCGTTAAGAATTCTCTAAAGATTATGTTCATTTCTTTTGTCACCCAAAAGAAACGAACCAAAGAAAATGTGCCCCTCCTTATAAGCTCTCCTAAGTTTAATATTAATTTTACGACCTTTGTAAGCTACAGTCCTCGCTCTTCCTGGAAAATATATGAGTTTATCGCTGCGGAACTTAATCTGCGTAACGGTCTAGACAGATAAATAGGTTCAAAGCCATATCCATATAAAGAGGGGGATCTTACTTATTACCTGAATTAGCGCAATATTATTAAAAAATATTCTTTATCGCTGTTAGCTGTCTGCAGGCTGTCGTCTGGCTTCACATCAATAACCTGCTTCATTGCGTTTAACTTCTTTAGGCTCTGTAGAGAGTCCATGAGAGCAATGGAATCCCTGTACTGCTTATAAAGACAATTGCCGCAAGACTTGATTTTTGGGCTACTTTTGTATCAAGACAAAAGTAGCGAAGTTCTTTGGAGCTTTTCTTGCATCATGGTAAGAAAGTACCTCGCTATCTTAAAGAGAGCTAAACTATCTAAAAAAACTATTCTTTCCATAATAAAAAAGAAGCCCTCAGGGCTTCCTTTTTATAGATATACCTTCCTCTTAACTACCTGGTCTTCCCCGGCATAGATCTCAAAGTTAACAACTACCACCTGGGTTTCTCCCGCTACCTGCTCCACCTTGGCGGTTACCTCCTCCCCCTTACGCCTCACAGTAAACCTCATGAGGGAGTAATCGGCCTCATTGGTTGTTTTCCCGTCATCGTCGTAGAAGTCGTACACAGCCTTGCTCTCCAGGTTAACCACTACGTTGAGCTCCCTGATGACCTCTTCCTCCACATAATTCAGAGGTTTCCCCATAACCATCATACGGTCCCTTCTTATGAAGAAGGGAACCTCATCTATGGCAATATTCAGGTAGTGCTCCCCCTTCTTCAGCCTGTGGATCTCCCTGTTTCTTGGGTCCCTTCCCCTCCAGCAGAGCATATCCTCTGGGAGGTAGATATATCTTCCCCTTGCATTCTGGGTATATACAGGGGTCAGCATGAGAGATTCTCCGCAGAGGAGCTGATCCTCCACACCCCTGGATCTGCTGTCGTCGTACTCAAAAGCAAGGGGCATCATATACCCCCTGTCCTCCCTCACAGCCTTCATAAACTCCGAGTAGAGGTAGGGAATCATAGCATATCTCAGCTCGATAGCTCCCTTCATATACTCAGCTGAGTCGTCGTCAAAGGAGTAGGGCTCCTGGGGTCTCGTTCCCCCAGCGTGGTTTCTCAGCAAGGGAGTAAAGATGCTGAACTGGGTCCACCTGGTCACAAGCTCTGCATCGGCATGATCTCCAAATCCACCGGTGTCTCCCCCTGAGTAAAGGAAGCCGCACATACTTAAGCCCGGCATCTGCTGGATATTCAGAAGGATGTGGGACCACCAGGATTTATTGTCCCCCGTCCATATCCCCCCATACCTGTGGGCCCCTATACTGGATGCCCTGCTGAAGAGGAGAGTTCTCTCCTCCGATCTGTTTCTGGCAAATCCTTCGCTGGCAGCCCTAGTCATATTGTAACCATAGAGGTTGTGCACCTCATGGTGGTTTATCCTCCTCCCATCTTTGTCCCTGTGCCAGAACTTCTTGTAGTCCTCCTCTCTGTTGGAGAGTTCCACAACCCTGTCCTTAAACTTAAAGAAGGAGTAGATATCCAGATTCTCCCCCTGGGAGGACTTAACCTCTTCTATTACCTCCTCCAGATGGTCCGGGGTGTAGAAGAGGGCCGGCTCATTCATATCGTTCCAGAACCCCTCTATCCCCACATCTGTAAGCCTGGTGTAGAGGTTTCCCCACCACCTTCTTGTATCTGGATTGAGAAAGTCCGGGAAAGCGCAACGCCCTGGCCATACAGCCCCCACAAAGGTATCTCCCTCATTTGTGGTGCAGAAGTATCCCTTCTCCTCACCCTCATCATAGACGTCGTATCCAGCCTCTATCTTGACCCCTGCATCTATAATGGGAATCAACCTTATTCCCCTCTCCCTCATCCTCTCCACAAACTGAGGAAACTTGGGAAACTTCTTTTCATCCACGGTGAAGTCCTTGAAATCCACCATATAGTCTATATCCAGGTAGACGGTGTCGCAGGGGATTCCCCTTTCCCTCATGGCGTCTACCACCTGCTCCACCTCCCCTGCATTGAGGTAGGACCATCTACACTGCTGGTATCCAAACCCCCACTTGGGAGGGATATAGGACCTTCCCACAAGCTCCCTGAAGTTCTTGACTATCTGATTCTTGTCCTCACCCTCTATAATATAGATATCTACATCTCCAGTGGGGATCTCTATCTCCAGGATATCCCTGTGGGTAAATCCCGCATCTATTTTAAATTTTCCCGGGTAGTCTATGAATACCCCAAAGGTATCCCTTCCGTCTACAATAAAAAAGGTATGGGCCCCGTAGAGACTTCTCTTTCCCTCGGTATGCTCATAGTCATCTGTACAAAAACTTATATACTCCCTTCCCCTCTTGTTTATTCCCCCCATATTCTCACCCAGTCCAAAGATGATATCATCCCTGTCCATTGTGTAGGTAAGGTTAACTCCCTTTCCCTCTATCTCCTGAAGATATTTTAGTGGTTCATCCCCTGCCTTCTCCAGCTCCCTCACTACCACTGCTTCAGTGTCATAGGGTTTCCCATACCTGTATAAACTTATATCATCACTTATTTTATATACTGCCATCCTGCTTCCCCCTCTTATCTTGCTCTACCTTTAAACCTGCAAACTACCTGTCCTCCCCCTAAAACGATCCCCCGCTGTAAACTTATCATCCCTTATAAGGAATAATTGAAGTTTACTTTTTGAGAGATACCGCCTTCCCTGATAGGTTCCCTTTAAAAAGACAAACGTTTGCAATTCCACTATTAAGAATACTTCCAACTCCTCCAGATGTCAAAATTCTTTTTCCGCCAAGGAAAATTTTTTAATAGGAGTATATTAATAGTCAGGGAGGGAAAAGGAGGAGAATATGGATATTTCCAAGATTATTGACTGTGATGCTGTAGGCTGTATCTATAACAGAGATAAGCAATGCCATACCTTTGCTATTAATATTGGTGATGATCTGCCCGTGTGTGATACCTTTATGCGGAGTAATGACAGGGGCGGATTTGATAGTGTAACTGGAGGAGTTGGCTCATGTAAGGTTAAAAACTGTGCCAACAACAACTCCTTTGAGTGTACCTGTGACGGGATACACATGCATCTTGTTGGAAGCCACGTAGACTGTATGAACTTCACTAAAAAATAATTTTTTATATCCCTTCCCCTTAAAGGTTCTCCTGCTCAGGCGGGAGAACCTTTTTATAAGTGGGAAATTATAATTTATAGGGGATGACATTCTAATAAATAGATGATTATAAGTTTTTTTCAGAAGTTCACACTTCTGCCTCAAAAATAGGTTAAAATAGATCTATAGATTCAGAGAAGATAAACTTCTTATAATTTTTAGATGATTAATGAAAGGATGGATAGATATGAAAGCTTATCTTTATGACAGGTTAATGAGTACCATTGAGAGAAGAAAACTCCACCAGGTGAGGAAGCTCCTTCTGAGCAGTATCGGGGGAAGGGTTGTAGAGTTTGGAGCGGGGACTGGGGTAAACTTTGCCCTCTATTCTGAGGAGGCAGAGGTCACAGCAATAGAACCCGACAATACTCTCAGAGAGGAAGCCCTAAAAAAGATCGGGGAAAGAAGGATCAGCCTGATCGATGCCTCAGCAGAGGAGCTTCCCTTTGAGGATGATACCTTCGATCATGTGGTTATCACCCTGGCTCTCTGCACCATCCCAGATCCGTCAAGGGCCATTGGAGAGGCAAAAAGGGTATGCAGGAGAGGAGGTACCCTTCTTATCCTAGAGCATATAAGGAATGAGAATAAACTACTTGCCCTCCTTCAGGATATCCTGACTCCCCCATGGAAGATATTTGCCATAGGATGCCACCTCAACAGGGATACCCTCTCTCTCATAGAGGAAAACAGCTTTGAGAGGATCTCCCTCAACTACTTCTTTGGAAGAAACTTTGTTTGGGGAAGCTATAGAAATATCAAGTAGCTACTATGAGCTATTAAAGTAAGGGAGCTCTTGGAGCTTTTTATCATCACTTACTTATAGAAGATGTTCATTTCTTGTCTCATGAAAAGTAGGCATTTTTAGTTGCTAGACTTTCTTAAGTAACCCAAAAAACTCCGGCAGTTGCCGGAGTTTTTTAGTGTGGAAGATCTAGAAGTATTGAGTTACCGCCCCTGACAAAAGATGGAGGTCTGAAGTTAGAAAGGAGGAAGCCTCATGCTTCTTTTTATTGTTAAGGAAAACATGAATTTTTAAAAGTTTTACATGAAATAATTAGTGTTCCAATTGATTATCAGGATGCAACGTCACGTTGCTTTTTATCATCCTTCACCAGTTATAATTATCCCTCTACAAAACTCCAGATCCAAAGTAGTTGCAATTGAAACTAAAAAATGTTAAAATAGTTGCAATTGAAACTATTTTAGATTTTTTTAGGAGGTACCCATGATTAAGCACTTAAGGGATCTGAAGATCACCTATTATATATTGCTTCTACTATTTATCTTAACCTTTATAATTTCAGCACTTCTGGCATACTACACCCCCTACTCTGGAAGGGGATTTGTGGAGTATAGGCTTCACCCCATCTACAGTAAGATGGGTGGGGAGATAGAGGAGATCTATATCGAAGACGGCCAGGAGGTAGAGGAGGGAACACCCCTCTTTAAGCTGGACAATACCAAGCTTCAGCTGGATATAGAGGAGCTGAGATACAAGTACAGGGATGAGGAAAACCGTTTATCCGCCCTGGACTATAGGATTCTCGAAGCCAGGAAAGAGGTTCTCAAAACCAGAGAGAAGCTTGAAAAAGCAAGGGTCAACTTCCTGAGATACAGGGAGCTCTATATAGATGACTTGGTTGCCAAGGCTGAGTATGAAGAGTATGAACTGGCATACGACACAGCCAAGAGGGAGCTGGAGATAGCAGAGCTCTCAGTAGATTCCCTCAGGAAGGAGAGGGGTAAAACCTCCACGGAAAACGAGGTCTTAAAGTCCCTGGAAGCCAGGATAAAAAAGACGGAAAAGGATCTGAGGGATACAGTGGTAAGAGCCCCTGCCATGGGAGAGATCTCCATCCACCAGCTCTATAGGGGACAGATAGTCAATGGCAGCAAGAGCTATGGCTATGTATACAATAGGAAGGATATGAATATCTATGTGGATTATATGGAGAAGAGTCTCATCAACCTAAGGAACGGTCAGAAGACCCTTGTGGTTTTTGATTCTATACCTGGAAAGATCTTTAAGGGTCACGTGATTAAGACCACCAACCACCTAAAATCCGGATACACCTCCCCAGAAAGCCTTCAGGAGATAAAGGAGGATACCAGATGGATCAGAACCACTGGAAGGGGAAGGGTGAGGATTGTTGTGGATGATCTTCTCCCGGCAGAGGCGAATATAAGCTCGGGATCAAAGGTAGCAGTGGGAGTAGTAGATGATAAACACTGGATACTCTCAGGTATCAACCACCTGTGGATGAAGCTAGTCTCTGCTTCCAACTACATCTATTAGGAGGTAGCTATGAGAGAAGAGAAGGAATTAAAAAATCTTTTTAATCGAATATTATTTACAAGTGTTTTTGGGTTGATGGTAGCACTCCTCTCCCACTTTAGGAACCCCTTTTTTATATCCTTCTTCTCTGTTTCCATAACCCTGGCAATGAAGAGGTATGAGGTAAGGTTATTACTGGAGAAGATAGGTGCCATATGCATCGGCCTTCTTTTGGGAGTTGTGGCCACCGAGTTATTTATACCCTTTCCCCACCTGGAAAGCCTCTTGGTATATATAATCTTTGTGACTACCCTTAAGCTATTTGCCCACGACTATAAATCAAACACCGTTTTTATATCTAATTTTAGTTTTATGTATGCTTCTATATTTGGTAGCTATTTGGAAGCGACCTTTGATGAAGAAGCATTACAGTATCTCTGGGAGATGCTCTGGGTAGTTATCATAGTTACTATTACATTTAAGTTATTTCCAAGTAATATGAACATGGAGGAGGTTAAACCCCTGAAAGAATCCAGGGTTCAAAATTGGAAGGTGTACTTTTTTTCACTGATTCTTTCCCTTGTTTGGGTCTTTTCTATGTACTTTGAATTCAGGTTCGCTTTTTTTGCTTATGTAGTCCTAATTTCAATTTTTATAGGCTTTGATACTAAGACTATGGGATTTAAGGCTGTAGAGAATATAAAAACCCACTTTAAGGCCTGCTCTATCACCGCCATCTTCAGCCTTCTCCTCTATGGGATGGTTCAAAATGTTCTCCTGATGTCCCTTGGGTTACTATTGGTATTTATCCCCATTGTTCGTAATGCTGTGTACCCTAAAGATCCAAAAAAAATATACAGTAACTTTTCCTTAATTTCTGGGTTGATAGTTCCATTCACTCTCTATATCAATTTAGATGGGGCAGCAGTATACAAGTGCCTTTTAAGATCTAATATGATAACCCTAAGTATGCTGTTAATACTTTTTATTTTAAAGATTTTGCCTTATAATAAGTTATCTTAATTATAATTTAATGAAAGGACGGTTACCTTGAAAGAAAAAGAACTAATTCAGACTGTTGCAATTATCTATAGATACCAGATAATGATTTTAAACCAGAGACTTTCAAAGTATCAGATGACTACGGGACTGGCTCCCTTCCTCCTCTCCATAGATACCAATCCTGGTACCTCCCTCATCTCCCTGAGCAGGGAGCTCTTTATAGACAAAGCTACAACTACCAAAGCTGTTACAAAACTCATAGACGGGGGATTTATAGAGAAGATGGCAGACCCCGCCGACAGAAGAGCCTTTAAGCTCTACATTACTCCCAAGGGAAAGGATATCTGCAGGGAGGTCAGGGTGGAGGCCTCCATCTTCAGAGAAGAGATCTTAGAGGGCTGCTCTCAGGAGGATTACAAAGCTACCCTCAAGGTTTTAGGTCAGGTTTTTGAAAATATGAGGAAAATATCCTCCCACTAGTGGATGCTGCCATTTAAAAGGTGATGCAGATCTACCTTGAAGGAAAGCTCTCCCTATTGCTGTATAAGAGGGTGAATAAATAAGGAGAGTGATGGATCATGAAAAAGATATTTTTTATAGCATTAATCCTGATACTGGGATCTCCCGTCCTTGCTGATAATGGAGTGGAGAATAAGCGGGAGGTCTACGGACTTTATGATATCTACTGGCAGACCAACAGTGCTAAAGCCAGCGGGATCGACATAGATGAGGAGCAGCTGGAAAGGGCCACAGAGATCATAAATGAGTGGTTTTATCTCATGAAGAAACTGGAGCACAAGAAGCTGGGCTATATAATCGAGATCGACAGACTCATGGCCAGGGATAATAAGACCAGAGACTATGAGGGAATCAGAAAGTATATCGACAGGATCAAAGAGATTGAAGGGGAAGAGGACATGCTTACAGACCGCTACCAGAAGAGGCTGAAAAAAGAGGTGGATCTGGAAAAGATTCAGAGTGTATATTAATAAAAAACTTTTTTGCCACGCCAAATGGCATCAGCTTTTTTTATGAAATAGACTATACTATCTTCAGGTAGGGAGTAGCATCCCGACTAAAAACTTTTTCATAATTATCTCTTAAAAGGGCAGCCATTCTCCCAAAGATTTAGGCTGCCTTTTTTATTGTTCTTTTTAGATAAATGTTATATCATATCTATTGGTACAGCGTATTTTTTAAGGGGAGCGACGATGAAAGATGAAGACAGAAGTGTATTTTTACATAAGGGATAGAAAGGGAAGTTCATATCTATGTGATTTTTTCATAGAACATGAAACCTCCTATGAGGTCAAGGAGGCGAACTGGCATCACATTAAAAGAATTATAGAAAAAAAATATACAAGAGATAGAATTCTTGAGATCTACAATGAGGAGCAGGAGGACTACTCCCTCCATATTAAACCCAAGGATATAGAGGAGGTTTCTCCAGTTTATAGAATGGGGACTACACCGTGGATAGAGGGAATCTATTTTTCAGAGAGGTTTCCTGAAAAGGAGTATTTAGAAGGAAGGGCCAGAAAGATCCACTACAGCAATGACTTTATCTGCTTTCAGGTAGAGTGCCTGGATAACGATGTGGATAACTCCAAAAAGTTCTGGACAAACCTTTATTCCGACGGGGAGGGGGACACCTTTGAACCCTTTGAGAAGATAAATATTCTCAGGTGGTAGCTTTAAATTTTATCTTTAACTTAATAGGAGGGAAGATCTAAGGATCTTCCCTCCTATTTTATCTCTATCTACTCTTCCAGGAGATAGGTTACATCCCCCTCTACCCTGGAGGCTGGATAACCTCCCTCCAGAACCTTACTTAGGATATCCTCCTTCTTTCTGGTAAGAAGAAAAACCTTTCTTCTGCACCGGTTTATCGTATCTATCCCAAGGCTTATCCTGCTGTATCTGTGGTAATCGCTTTCCACCGAGGGGACCACCCTTCCAAGAAGGTCTATATTGTCTGGAAAGAGGGAGGCTGTGTGACCATCCTCTCCCATCCCAAGAAATATGAGATCAAATCCCCTTCCCTGTTTATGAAAAAACTTTTCCACCTCAAACTCATACTCCTTCTTACTCTTCTCCAGACTCTCAAAGTGCTTTACATACCTTATATTTCCACTGGGAATCTCTATTTTGCTGAGAAGGGTTCTCCAGAGGTTTCCATAGTTGCTCTCTGGGTCCTCTGGAGGAAGATACCTCTCATCCACCATGAATATATGTACCCTCCTCCAATCTATATCTGCCTTGGCCAGGAGCTTGAAGAGAGGCTTTGGAGTACTCCCCCCAGAGATAGCTACGGAAAACGCCCCCCTCTCCTCTATACTTCTCCTGTACTCCTCCAAAAATATCTCCAGAGCCCTTTCATAGAACTTCCTGTGCCCTATCCTCTCTATCATCTATACTTCCTCCATATCTATACAGTTATCGCTTATCCTCCAGCACCTTCCATCCCTGAAGAGAAGATCCTGAGCCTCTTCCGGTCCCCAGCTGCCGCTCTCATAGTTTGGAAGGGAGGTTGTGTCTACCTTCTCAAAGTATCTGTTGATAGGATCTGCAACCTCCCACATAGCCTCTATCCCGTCCTGCCTTGCAAAGAGGGTGAGATCCCCCCTCAGGCAGTCCAGTATAAGCCTCTCATAGGCATCCAGGTTATCATAGGTCCCCAGCTGCTTATAGTTAAACTCCATCTCCACTGGATGGGGATAGTTTTCACTCCCCGGATACTTGGAGTTCAGCCTGAAGGATATCCTCTCCTCTGGCTGTATGGAGATAAGAAGGCCATTGGGAACTATCTCATTGCACTCATCCCCAAATAACTTCAGAGGGGGCTGCTTAAACTGGATGTAGATCTCAGTCACCTTCTCCCTGAGACGCTTTCCGGCCCTGATATAGAATGGTACCCCCGCCCACCTCCAGTTATCCACAAAAAACTTACCTGCCATAAAGGTGGGTGTATTGGAATCCTCCTCTACATCCCTCTCCTCCCTATAGGCCAAAATCTCATCTCCCTCTCCATACTGTCCCTTTACCAGGTTTTCTCCCAGGTCCTTCTCGTTCATGGACCTTATAGACTTAAATATCTTCAGTTTCTCATCCCTTATCATATCCGCATGAAAATCAGCAGGAGGCTCCATGGCCACCAGAGCCAGGAGCTGCATAACATGGTTTTGAACTATGTCCCTTACTACCCCTGCCCCCTCATAGAACTTCCCCCTATGCTCTATCCCGATACTCTCAGCTGCAGTTATCTGCACGTGATCGATAAAGTTTCGGTTCCACAGGGGTTCAAATATACTGTTTCCAAACCTAAAGAAGAGGATATTCTGCACAGTTTCCTTTCCCAGATAGTGGTCGATCCTGTAGATCTCCTCCTCCCTGAATACCTTCAAAACAACCTCATTGAGCCTTCCTGCGCTCTCCCTGTCCACCCCAAAGGGTTTTTCCATTACCACCTTCCTGGGGTAACCACTCTCCCTGAGGAAGTCCTGCCCCAGATTTTTAATCACCGTTTCAGCAAAAACCGGAGGTATAGCCAGATAGTAGACCAGCTGCACATCCTCTTTTGAAAGATCCCTATGGAGATCCAGTATCTCCCTATACCTACTTTCCTCATGAAACTCTCCTGATATGTAGTGAAACCTTCCTGTAAATTCCTCCAGGTCTCCCCTCTCAACTCTTTTATAGTAGGTGTCAATGGAGGATCTCACTACCTCCCTGTACTCCTCAGTAGACATCCCAGGCATCCCATATGAGATAACGTTAAAACCCTCGTGAAGCCTCTTCAGAGAGTAGAGGTTGTAGAGGGAGGGGATAAGCTTTCTTTTGCTGAGATCTCCGCTCCCGCCAAATATCACCAGGGTAAAGGGAGATTTGCCCTGGATGCTCCTGCTGAAGTCTATATCGCATACCCTCTTCATCCTACTCCCCCCTCTTCTTAAAACCATGCCCCCCAAACTCATTTCTAAGTCCTGCTATCACCTTATCTGTAAAGGTTTCCTCCCTACGGGATCTGAACCTCTGCAGCAGGGAGAGAGTTATAAGGGGAGCTGCCGCTCTCTGCTCTATCCCCTCGAGCACCGTCCACCTTCCCTCCCCTGAATCCTCTACATATCCCCTGATATCTGAAAGCTCCCCGTCCCTTGCAAACATCTTTTCACACAGCTCCAAGAGCCATGAATCTATTACGCTTCCACTCTGCCATACCTTGGATATCCTCTCCAGGTCCAGATCGAACTCCTCCTTGTTTTTCAGAAGTTCAAATCCCTCTCCATAGGCCTGCATGAGGGCATACTCTATTCCGTTGTGGACCATCTTTACGTAGTGCCCCGATCCCACAGGTCCCATGTGGGCATATCCATCCTCTGCTCCCAAATCTCTGAGGATAGGTTCCACTATCTTATAGGCCCTGTGGGATCCCCCTACCATAAAACAGTATCCCTTTTCAAGGCCCCATATTCCTCCACTGGTCCCTGCATCCACAAGTTCGTGGTCATACTCCTTTACCTCATCAGCCAGAATCACAGTATCCTTGTAGTAGGAGTTTCCCCCGTCCACTATAACCCTGTTCCCCTCAAGGCCCTTTGCCACCTTGGTTAGAGTATCAAAGGTTATATTGTCGGGAAGCATACTCCACACAACTTCCGCACCATGATTGTTACACTTCTCTATGAAGTCCTCTATATCCCTTGCCCCATGAGCTCCCAGCTCCTCATACCTCTCCCTCAACTCCTGATTTAAATCAAAGACCACCATCTCATGCCCCTTCTCAAGGAGCTTTCTGGTCATATTTCCTCCCATCTTTCCCAGTCCTATCATTGCTATCTTCATCTCGTTCCCCCTATCTGTCTATATTCATTATCTACCTATCTATTTACTCTAACTCCCCCTGCTATCCTCTTACATAAGAAAAACTCCCCTTTCCAGGGGAGTCCTCAAAGTATCTCATTATTTAATTTTTTCATAGGATACTAGAGCTCCCATCTTCTTCCTATTAAAGATATCATCGGTAGATTGCATATCCTCAACAGATCTATCTCAGCCTCTCTATGAGCTCCTGCCTCTCCTTATCGGGCATATTCTTTATATCCTTGTATGTTATCTTCTTCATCTCACTCTTCTCCATCTTACCTTTAATTTATTGGGTTTTTAAACCTTTCACCTTTAAACTACTTCTAAAAGTAGATCATTGTATCACATTGACGTGTAGTCAATTAAACCAGGTAATCCGATATCTTCTTTAGTTTTGAAATCTCTAATGAATTCTAAGGTTTATAATAAAAACCCCCTCATAAATTGAGGGGGTTTTAGCGAAAGTTATATTAAGGGATCTACCTACTTGTCAGATTCTCCTCTGTCCATAGTATCCAGCTCTCTGTGGAAATCTGCATACCTTGTAAAGTTTGCCTCTATCTCAGCCTTATCGCTGCTCCAATCTGTATCTGTATATCTGCTCAGCCTTTCTACCTGGGCTCTGTTTACATCCACTATATCTCTCTTCTCATTGTAGTCAAAATCTCTACCAAAGGATACTGCTCCTACTACCATCATTAACATTAGTAATACTTTTTTCATCTCTACGCCTCCTACAGCTAATCTCTAATATTTTAATCTTTTAAATAATCCTATAAATTCTACTTATCCGACTCCCCTCTGTCCATTGTATCCAGCTCCCTGTGGAAATCTGCATACCTTGTAAAGTTTGCCTCTATCTCAGCCTTATCGCTGCTCCAATCTGTATCTGTATATCTGCTCAGCCTCTCTACCTGGGCTCTGTTTACATCCACTATATCTCTCTTCTCATTGTAGTCAAAATCTCTACCAAAGGATACTGCTCCTACTACCATCATTGCCATTAATAATACTTTTTTCATCTCTACGCCTCCTACAGCTAATCTTTAATATTTTAATCTTTTAAAAACACCTCTAAAAATAGTTACTACTAGCGGAATATCTCTCAAATTCCAGATTCACCTCCTCTACTGTGGTCTCTTGAGAAGCCCAGCTTGAGAAGTCATATCTGCCGCCCCTTTCTAGGGAGATCGTATCAAATTTAGACCTTTCCTCCTTCTCCCTGTACTCAAAGTCCCTGCTATATGTTGTTACACCAAACACAATCATAACTATAATTAATAGATTCTTCATTCTAAAATCTCCTGCTTCCATATTCTCTAATCTTGAATTTTCATAATATTTCTATCTGTGATCCCTTAAAGCTTCCGTCCTAATTAAGTCTATATTCTCCCTGGAAACCTTTTCTATTACCTTCTCCTGAATCCTACCTGATAGATACCTTCCATATCCCACGCCTGCTCCAGAAGCCATTACCTTCTCTCCTCCTAAAACTGTCATAGCCATTAATACTGCAATTGTCATTATCTTTTTCATTTTAAATCTCCTGTCTTCTGCAATTTCTTACTTTTTAATTCAACAATATCTTACAATATCATCTGCCATTTTTCCGTAACATATGTTACTATCTGTGATTTCTTAAAGCTTCCGTCTTTATCATATCTATATTCTCTCTGGAAACCTTTTCCATTACCTTCTCCTGAAACCTACCCGATAGATACCTTCCATATCCTACACCTGCTCCAGAAGCCATTACCTTCTGTCCTCCTAAAACTGTCATAGCCATTAATACTGCAATTGTCATTATCTTTTTCATAGAACCCACTCCTCAGAATTATTCATTTCCGAATAATATCTTTTAAAAAAATATCCGTTTCCGGATGTTATAGTTAAATTAAATGGGGATCTTCTCCCCTGCCAAGTCGATCTTTATATTCATTCCCTATCGAACAATATAATTTTATTCGAATTCGAATGTTTTGTCAACAATTTTTTTAAATTTATTTTCAGGCTATACAGACCTTAGTGTGTATAGCCTCTATCCTTAACCTATCCCTTATAGGAGAGGTTTTCCTTCATCACCATAAGGATGTTTTTTAACTCTTCCACCTGCTCTTGGGTAAGACCCTTGGTAGTTTTAAAGAGAAACTCATGGGCTATCTCGTCGAAATCCCGACCGTAAGCTACTCCCTGGGGGGTCAGCTTCACATAGACATTCCTCTTGTCTAGGCTGCACTGAGCCCTCTCTATAAGACCTTCCTCTGAATATCTGCTCACAATGTCGCAGAGAGTGGATTTTGACTTCCTCCAAATATGAGCTACTTCCTTAAACTCAAGTTTGTTGTTGTTAGCCAGAAGGATCATAAACAATCCTGCGTGCTTAGGTTGAATAGGGATCTTTCTCTTCTTCATCTCTTTCTTTAGGTACTCATCAAACTTGTCACTGATATGGTACATCATACCAATTACACAACTTGCCTGAATCATATTATCACCACCATTCATTCTATTTCGTATAAATTATATCCGTTTCCGAATGTTTTGTCAATAGGATTCGGTAATTTTTTTATAATTTCTATACCTTCCTTAATATCAAAAAAGGGCCGGTCACCCGGCCTCTCCTCTACTCCTTGAGTTTTTCAGCTTTCTTTGAGGAGTTTATAACTACAATATACTTAATATACCTTCTCTCCCGCTTATCCAGAAGTCTGGAATCCTCCGAGAGTTCCTTGAGGTTAAAGATAGCCGCCTCTGCTCCCTCTGGGATATACTTCTTCAGTATATTCAGCTTCTCCCTCACCCCCTTCTTTCTGTAATCGGGATGGTTCTTGTCGTTGTAGAGAAACTCTATAGCCGTTATGCTCCTGTAGAAATCCGGAGCAAAGTCCTCCACCAGCTGGGCAAACCTTATCTCATTGCTGTCCTCCCTTCCGGAGATATGAAACCTTCCCCATTGACCATAGAACTCATCGTGGGGAAAGGCCTTGAAGAGCCTGATAAAGTTCTCAAAGATAAACTTCTCCCTCATATAGAAATAGATCTCCTCATTAGCCTTCAGATTTAAAAACTCAATGGTGTTGAGGGCATTAAAGATTATGGCCTCTATATCTACAAGCTCCTCGGCAGTATAGTATTTTTCAGCTGCTGTTCTTCCCAGGATAAAGTTCATCCTGGAGGTTTTGAAGGCATCCAGGATATCATCTCTCCTATACCTTAGTTTCTTCTTCTTTATTATCTCCTCTACATTTCTGTAGATATTCTTGTAGTCCTCTCCAGGGGGGAGGATCATATCGTGTATCTCCTTAAAGAGAACCTTGGCTTTTCTAAAGCCTTCCCTATCCTCTGGAGCCAGCTCCTCTACCTCCACCTTTTCAAGGATATCGTGTACAGCCAGGAGGGGAATCCAGTACTGGTGCTCCATATCCAGTCCGTATATCTTTATCTTTTCTCCCTCTGGCAGGGTACGGTTGTAGTTGTAGAGCTCCTTCCAGAACTCATAGTCCTCTACGGAAAAGTCGTGGCTTCCCTCCAGGGAGTAGTTTACAAGCTCCAGATACTTTTCCTCACCTGTCTCCAGGTACTTGTTTAAAAAGTATCCCGAGCTGTACCCCAGCTCTCCCAGATACCTTCTTATACCGTGCACCTCATAGAAGTACCTTATGAGCTGTATCCTCAGCTGATAGTTTTCCTGAAATCCGTGGGTCTCCCCAGAAAAAAACACCCTCACTTCCCTCTCATCGTCCAGGTATTTAAAGTTTTCCCCACTATACTCTTCAAGGCTTATCACATGGACATTGTTTTTCAGATACTCCTCCTCTGAAACCTTTGGGAAAACAGCAATACCTATACTCAAAAATATCAGCATTAAAACACTCTTCATGGGAACACCTCCTGTAGTTTTTTACAAGGCTCCCTGCAACATTCCTACCTGGCTAATTATAAAGGATTTTTCATTAATTAAAGAATATTATCTGATAGGAGGATTGAATATGAATAGAAAAGAACTTTTAAAAGATGTAAAAAGGGTCGTTATCAAGGTGGGGACCTCTTCCCTTACCCATGAAAACGGTCTCCTAAATATCGACAAGATAGAAAAGCTGGTAAGGGCTGTTGCCCACGTACAGAATATTGGGTATGAGGTGGTCCTGGTGAGTTCCGGAGCCATAGGAGCAGGCCTGGGAAGGTTGAAGCTATCTGAAAGGCCTACCACTATTCCCGAGAAGCAGGCTGTGGCTGCTGTGGGACAGGTAGCCCTCATCCACCTCTACCAGAAGTTGTTTTTTGAATACGGTAAAAACATAGGACAGCTCCTTCTCACCAGGGGAGACTTTGCAGACAGAAGGAGATTTTTAAATGGGAGAAATGCCTGTTTCGAGCTCATAAGGAAGGGGGTCATCCCCATTATAAATGAAAATGATGCAGTGGCTACCGAGGAGATCAAGGTGGGGGATAACGATACCCTCTCAGCCCTTGTGGCTACCCTTATAGATGCAGACCTCCTCATAATCCTTTCAGATATCGAGGGGCTCTATACTGCAGACCCCAGGAAAGATCCAAAAGCCACCCTCATCCCCCTGGTTACAGAAATCGATACCAAGATAAGGGAGATGGCTGCCGGGGCAGGAAGCAAGCTTGGAACCGGGGGAATGGCCACAAAGATAAGTGCAGCTGAGATAGCCACCTCCAAGGGTGTGAAGATGCTCATAGCAAATGGGGAGGATCCCCACATCCTGGTGGATATCATGGATGGGCACCAGGCAGGAACCCTGTTTGTTCCAGGGTCTCACCCTGTAAGTGCTAAGAAACACTGGATAAAGTATGGATCCAACAGAGCAGGAACTCTCATACTGGACTCTGGAGCTTGCAGGGCCATAGGCCAGGGAAAGAGTCTTCTTCCCGGTGGGATCACAGGGGTGAAGGGAGATTTTCTCAAGGGGGACATCGTCTCCCTCTGTACATCAGAGGGAAGCGAGGTAGCTGCTGGGATCGTAAACTACTCCTCTAGGGAGGTAGAACTCATCAAGGGAGCCAAAACCTCTGAGATAGAGGGGATCCTGGGCTACCAGGAGTACAAGGAGGTTGTACACAGCAATAATATGTTTAGAAATTAAGGAGGAAGGAATGGATTATATATTAAATATGGCTCAGAGAGCCAAGGGAGCCTCAAAAGCTCTGGGAAGGATGAAGGCAAGGGATAAGAACAGGATACTCACAGCTATGGGGGAGAAATTAAGGGCATCCCACGAGTATATCATAGAGGAGAATATGAAGGACCTTACAGCAGGAAGGGAGAGGGGACTTGCAGAGGCTTTTATAGACAGGCTTACCCTCACCCCTGAGAGGATATATGCCATGGCTTCCGGGCTCATTAAGATGGCTGAGTTTACAGATCCAGTGGGGGAATCCATAAGGGGATGGACCCTGGAAAACGGCCTCAAGATAGAGGAGGTCAGGGTTCCCATAGGGGTCATCGCCATGATCTTTGAATCCCGTCCCAATGTAACTGTAGATGCAGCAGGTCTCTGCCTTAAGTCGGGGAATGCTATCATCCTCAGGGGAGGAAGCGATGCCATAAACTCCAACAAGGCTCTTGCCAAGCTTATCACAGAAGCTGGAAGGGAGGCTGGAATGCCAGAGGGAGCTGTTCAGCTGGTGGAAAAAACCGACCGTTCCCTGGTAGGGGAGCTTCTCTCCCTCCACCATCTCATAGATGCTGTGGTACCAAGGGGAGGACGGGGACTCAAGAAGGTTATCACC
The DNA here is from genome assembly GCF_027925155.1 of Propionigenium maris DSM 9537. GTDB lineage: Bacteria > Fusobacteriota > Fusobacteriia > Fusobacteriales > Fusobacteriaceae > Propionigenium > Propionigenium maris. The sequence goes on from NZ_BSDY01000002.1 coordinate 83,855, forward strand.
GAGCTGTCCAAGATACCCATAATAGAAACTGGGGCAGGTATATGCCACCTCTATATAGACAGGGAAGTAGATGAGGATATGGCTCTGAATATCCTTATAAACGCCAAGACTCAGAGACCTGGAGTGTGTAATGCTGTTGAGACCCTTCTGATCCATGTGAACAAAATGGAGATGCTGGGGAAGGTGGAGGACGCCCTTGCTACCAGAGGAGTGGAGCTGAGGGTAGATGAGAGGGGTATCGGTTATATGACAAGAGCCGTAGCTGCTGCTGAGGAGGACTGGGATACAGAGTACCTGGCTCCCATCCTGTCTATAAAGGTGGTGGAAGGGATAGAGGAGGCCATCGACCATATCAATAAGTATGGTACAGGGCACTCCGAAGCCATCGTCACCAACTCCGTGGTAAGCTCCGAAAGATTTTTGAGGGAGGTGGACGCTGCCTGCGTATATGTCAATGCATCCACAAGGTTTACCGATGGTGGGGAGTTTGGCTTCGGGGGAGAGATAGGCATCAGCACCCAAAAACTTCACGCCAGAGGTCCCATGGGGGTAAGGGAACTCACCACTGGTAAGTATATTATCAGGGGAAGCGGTCAGATAAGATAGTAATTTAAAGAGGGAATGCAGATATCTGCATTCCCTCTTTCTTTTTGCCCCTGTTTCCCTGCTTTAATCCTACCTTCCTGCTGAGAGTTCAGCAGGAGCCTCTATATTCACCACCCTTCCACTGGCTTTCTATCTTTCTCCCTCTATAAGTACATGGCTGTAGTCCCTCTGGGTATATAGGTACTCATAGTAGCCTGCCTGATCTATTACCTGTTTCTCATCCTGAAGGGTCTGTCCCCTGGACATCCTGTTGATCCCGTCATACTCCTCCCCTCCAAGGAGTACATCACTGTAGTCCTTCTGAGTATATGAATACTCATGGTATCCCCCCTGGTTGGTCACCGGTCTTATGGACATATCCAGTCTTCTGGACATCCTGTCCATGAACTCATCCTCCCTCTCAAGAAGTGTTTCACTGTAATCTTTTTGAGTGTAGGTGTAGTCATAGTAGTCTGCCTGCCCATTCATTGCTGCCACTAGTGTAGCTGTGAAAATCCACAATAAGCAAATTTTCTTAATCATAGCCGCCTTCCTCAATAAAATAGTCAAATACGTAAGCACACCAAAATAAAGTTACAGTTTCTTTATTAAAATTTATTTAATGAACGATTAATTTTTATAACCAGCAAGATGATTTTAATTCTTTGAAAATTAAAAAGGCACCCCTGAGGGGTGCCTTAACTTCTCTAGAGTCTATCTGTATTAATAAAGATAGACTAAAGTATTTTTAAATTCTAAACAAAGGTCATTAATACCTTGGCAAGCATTAGAGCTGTAACCGTTCCTATGGCCGACCCGAATATTCCCATCATAAGTCCAGCAGGAATAAGAGCTTCATCATATGTTCCCGCAAGGATTGGAGCTGAAACCGATCCTCCGATATTTGCCTGGGAAGCTATTCCGCAGATATATAGATCCAGCTTGAATATCTTTGCAAGAGCCAGAAGTACTATCAGGTGGAAAGCTAGTACCAGGAATCCAGCTATGATGTAGATTGCTGCCTGTCCCATATCTATAGTGGAGAAGTCTGTAGCTGTTGCAATCAGACCTACAACTATATAGAGAAGTACGCTTCCCATGTGGTCTGGTCCCTTTATCTTCTTTAGAGGAGTTGTACTTCCTAGGATTCCAAAGAGAGTTGCCAGAATAACTACCCATCCCGATCCGCTGAAGAATGTTCTAAGTCCATAGAGGAAATCTCCCTCTACAAGTCCTCCAGGGTTAACTACCTGTTTTCCAAGAACCATAACGATACCAGCTACTCCCAGACCTAGACCTAGAGTTAGCATAAAGTCCATAAACTCATAGTCTCTCTTATCCTCATTAGCTGCTGCATTTGTATGGATATGAGAAATTATTCTGTCCACCTCCTCACTGTTTGCTCCAGAGAACTTGTTAAACTTTTTTCTCATTGGGGCAAAACTGATAAGAAGTACCAGCCAGAAGGAAGCACAGATATTGTCCATTAGGAAGGCATATGTAAGTGCCTGGGAACCATCCTTAACTCCAAGTCCCTGCTGAGCAGCTGCCATGTTAGTAGATCCTCCTACCCAAGATGATGAAAGGATCGAGAAACTCTGCCATGCTTCAGGCTCAAACCTAGATTTTAGAGCTATAAACACTATAACAAAACCAATTAAGATACTCGATGTTACTGCAAGAAAGGAACCAGTTAATTTAGGTCCAAGCTTAAATACGTCTCTGATGTCATTTTTTAAGAGTAGCAGGAATAGCATCATTGGCAGCAGGTAGTACTTCAGACTTCCTATAAAGCTAGAAAGCTGTGGAGTAAGCTCCCACACATGCATAGATGCACCTATCATCCCCCCAAAGTAGATGAAGGTTAATCCTGGAATCACCTTAAAAATTTTTAACTTTAGCTTCTTTTCACAGTAGAGTACTCCTGTTATAAACAGTACCAAGAGTGAGAAAAAACTGTAAACACTTGTAATCATATATCCCCCCTGTATCAAATTTTATTGATTAATATTCAAAAACCGTACGCAAAGTTTTTTGTACGATCATTGTATAGTAGAAGCCTGAAAATATCGTTAAATTTTAATTTATAAAGATTAATCTATTTGTAATTTAAAATTCATATTTCTTCCTAATGCCTTTTACCTGCTCGTTTTCTGTACTTCCATCTTTCTGCCAAAAAAATTAAAAAACCTCCCATTCCCAGGGAAAAATCCCTGAAAATGAGAGGTCTTTATACCTTTCAGTCTAGCTGCTCTTGCTCTTTAGGGTGATCAATACCCCTGATATTATCATGGCTCCTGCAAATATTTTTGGCAGGGTAATCACCTCTCCCAGGATAAAGTAGGCCATTATCATGGAAAACAAAGGTACCAGATTAACATAGAGGGAGGTCTTAGCTGGACCAATCCTCTTTACAGATATCTGCTGGATGAGATAAGCCACCACTGAAGCAAAGATAGACATATAGATGAGGCTTCCCCACCCCTTGGATGTAGTCCTTGGCAGGTACTCCACAGGATTTTCATATATCACCATGGGAACCAGCATAACTACACAGAAGAAAAATACATAGAAGGTAAGCTTCATAGGATCTATCCTTCCCACTATCCCTTTAAGCACTATAAAGTAGATGGAGAAGGAGAGGATCGCCATAAGCATGTAGATATCTCCAATATTGAAGTTCATATTTTTTATCACTTCCAGGGAACCGTTGGTGACGATGAGGGCCACCCCTGTGAAGGATATGAGGATTCCCCCGATGGCCTTCTTAGGAAACTTCTCCTTTAAAAATATAGAGGCCATTATCGTGGTCACAATGGGATTCATGGCAGCTATAAGGGAGGTATTCACACTGCTGGTATGCTTTAGGGCTGTAAAGAAAAACACATGGTATCCCACCATCCCAAGAAGAGACAGAAGAACCACCCTTGGGATATCCCTTTTCTCCAAGCTAAGATCCACCCCTTTTATCCTAAGTATAAAAAACAATACCACTGCCGCTATTAAAAATCTAAAAAATGTCAGAGAATACACTGGAAACTCTGCCACTGAAAACTTTCCTGCTATAAAGGCTCCTGAAAAGAAGAGGGTGGCTATTATCATAAGGTTTTTATTTACTACCCCCATGACACCTCTGCTTTCCAAAGTCAAAGTACTCTTATTCACCTTTCTCTCCTTTCAATACAATATATGTACATATTAACAGCAAGGAGGTTATTTATCAAGAAAAAAGGATGGTTGTGAAACTCTATCTTAAATTAAGTTAATTTTTAAAGGATGTATTTTGAAGAAAATCAAGGCAGGAGCTCCATATATCCTGTGCTCCCCCTCTATAGTTGAAGGTAAAACCTTCCCTCCCACCTTAAGTTCCTCAAATATTCTCCTTCTGCTATTGACGTAGGGTATTTTTAGAAGTAGAATCTAATGTAAGCGTAAAAAGAATTGAAGAGAACTTTTATTGGGGTTTATGAAATTTATTTTTTGCTTAAGTAATTATTTTATAGGGGGAGTCAAGAAATGGTAAATGGAAAAGTTAAATGGTTCAATGGAGAAAAAGGATTTGGATTTATCACTGCTGAGGATGGAACTGATGTATTCGTACACTTCTCAGAGATCAACAAGCCTGGATTTAAAACTTTAGAGGAGGGTGAGGAAGTAACTTTCGAGATCACTGAAGGTGCTAAGGGTCCTCAGGCTTCTAATGTAACTCCTAGATAGTCATACTAATACCTGCCCTGTAGGGCAGGTTTTTTGTTTTCTACACTTTTTATCCAGCCTCTAAGGAGGCTATACAGATTTTGTAAAGGAGAGTAAGATGAAGGTTGCATTTATTTCAGATATCCACTCCAACCTGGAGGCACTGAAGGCTGTTCTGAAGAGTATCCGTGAAAATAATACGGACAGGATCTACTGTCTGGGAGATCTTGTGGGGTACCTCAACAGGCCCAATGAGGTTGTGGACACCATAAGAGGTGAGGGTATTGAAGCCATTATAGGTAACAACGATAGGGACATCGTCTTTGAAGATTTTAAGGGAGATGAGATCAAGGAGTGGACCTACAACACCCTCACCCCTGAAAATATAAGATTTTTAAGAAACCTCCCAAGGGATATCTCCCTCACCATAGAGGGAAACAGGTTAAAGTTGGTTCATGGAGGCCTTAAAAGCTGCAGGGAGTACCTGAGAGAGGGGGAGGAAAACACCCTGGAAGCCCTCCTATCTCTTGAGGAAGATATTCTTATAGCTGCCCACACCCACATCCCCTACATCGACTTTTATAACAATAAGATGATGGTCAACTGCGGAAGTGTGGGAAAACCCAAGTTTGGAAGCCCCTATGCCAGCTATGCCCTCCTTACTTTAGAGGAGGACCATGTGGTGGCGGAGATTGTAGAGGTAGAGTACGATGTAGCCTCCACTGTCGCTTCCCTGAGGGAGGAGGGATTTCCAGAGGAACTCATAGAGGAGATTCAAAGAGGTAAAGGTTAATCTCTTAACTTCTTCTACTTTTTTGCTTCATTATTAAAACATTTTAATTTTATATGGTACACTTAATATAAGAAGGTATTAAATATAAGGTTAAATCATGGAGGAAAAAGAAGTTCGGGCATTAATTAAAGATGAAGAACCATTGAGGGATACTATATTAGGGAAGTGTACATTTGGGGAGACTGTTCTTTTTTATAAGAATATTTCCCTATACTTTGAGCAATTTAACTTCAATGGGATTCATATCACGACTCCAGAGTTCTTTCTTCTGAGCTGTCTCAGTAAACTAGGAGAAACTACCTACTACAGTCTTTCAAGGCAGCTTCCCTATAGTTCTAAGTATATCCTGAATATCATTAAAAACTTAGAAAAAAATAACTTAATTGAAAGAGAAAAAGCTGGAAATAAAAAAATAATAAGGATAACTTCTCCAGGAATGGAGATGTTTAAAGCAGTGGACAAGGAAAGGATCAAATTTTTTCAAAAGATCAACGCCAACGGAATTTCATGGAAGGATATGGTGACCTTTTATAGTGTCATGGAGAGGATGAACGATATATTCCAGGGAAAACTTAATGACTGACTATTAGCTTGAATACTTCTATGGCCACTTTCCCAGCTGCCCATAGTCATCACTTCAAATAATTTAATTGAGCCCCAGGTTCACAGGGGCTTTTTTGAGTTAGCTATACCCTTGATTGAAACTCTTTCTGCAAAACTACTTCCCATAGTTTTAAATAAAAAAAGAAGCTCCTCTAGAGCTTCTTTTTTATACTACTGAGAAAATCTATAGCCCCTTGCTATATTCACAATATCCCTGTAGATGGAAGCTGCTGCCGGGATAGTTCCCGATGCCCCTCCTATAACTGTCAGGTCTCCCAGGGTGGAGGAGGTATACCTCACCGCTTTATTTTTACCCTCTACTCCATAAAGGGTATGTTCTACCCCTACCTTCTCTGCCTCCACACTCATTACGACCTTTCCCTCTATGACCTGAGACCTACCGATAAGCTTATACCTGCTTCCCTCCTCCCTGGCTGCTGCAATATCTTCAGGGGTAAGTCCTGTAATCCCCTCTACACCTATATCCTCAAGGGTTTTATCCCCAGCCATAAGGACATTTGTTAGGATGAGAAGCTTTGAAGCCGTGTCCCATCCCTCTACATCTAGCCTTGGATCCGTCTCAGCTATTCCCAGCTCCTGGGCTCTCTTTAGGGCTTCTCCATACTCCACACCCCTCTCCTCCATCTCCTTGAGGATAAAGTTGGTGCTCCCATTGAGGATCCCCTCTATGGACTCTATCTCCGCTCCGGCCATATCTATAAGTCCAGCATTTATAGAGGGAAGGGCTCCTCCAGTGGTGCACCCTATCCCCAGCTGAACCCCTCTCCTGGCTGCCAGCTCATTTAGCTCCCTGTAGGCCAAAAGGATGGGCCCCTTGTTTCCGGTAACCACGTGGGTCCCCCTGTCCAGTGCTTTTCTTATATGGGTAAGTCCCGGTTCCCCTGTATCCTTGTTGGTAGGGGTCAGCTCCACCATCACATCCATGTCACCCTGAGAAAGACCCCTCTCAAGGTTTATATCGTAACTTCCTCCTGCGGGATAATCAGCTACCCTGCCGCCCCTCTCCAGAAATTCATGCAGCTTCCTGCAATCTACTCCCTCTGGGCTATAGATACCACCATCCACATCAATAATATAGTTTACCTGTATATTTAAATCTTTCTCTCTAGATGTTGCTCCCTTCTCTCCCATGAGTTTCAGAAAGGCTCTTCCCACTCCACCACAACCTACAAGTGCAATCCTCATACTTCCCCCACCTCTTTAAACTTTATTTTAATTCTCCTATTTAACTTCTTTTAGGTAAGTATAGCATAGTTTTTTTCTAAAAAACTTTTAAACGCCCATTTATAAGGAAGGTTTAATCTTATCTCCTTCCCTCATAAGCATTGACAAATCTCCCCCAGAGGAATATACTCTTTCAAAAATAAGGAGGCGTTCTCAATGAAAATTATTATTCCAGGAGGGGAAACCCTGGAGATAGACCACATAGTCTCAGACTACAATGGAACCATAGCTTTAGATGGCAGACTTATAGAGGGAGTGGCTGAGCTCATGGGGAAGCTGGCTGAGGAGGTCACTATCCACGTTATTACAGCAGATACCTTTGGGTCTGTGGAAAGGGAGCTGCAGGGGGTTCCGGTATCATACACAAGATCGGCCCAGAGGAGCAGGACAGGGCTAAGGCAGAGTATGTAGCAAGCCTTGGCAGAAACAGGGTGGCAGCCCTGGGAAATGGAAGAAATGATATCCTCATGCTAAGGGAATCTGTCCTGGGAATAGGAATCCTTCACCGGGAGGGGATCTGTACTCAGACCCTTATGTCAACAGATATAGTATGCACCTCTCCCCTGGATGCTCTCACCTACTTCAGGGAACCAAAGAGGCTCATAGCTACCCTGAGAAGATAGATACAACAGCTAAGGAGGGGAAGGGATGTATAAAATTTTTGATATCGACCCTGAAGAGGTAGGGGTAATAGAGGAGCTCTGGGAGAGTAATAGGATCTTCCATCAGAAGATATCCAGACACTTTAAGGAGCTCTATACCTCCATTACCTTTGAGGAGAGGATGCAAAACTTAAGGAATAGAAGCAGGGAAGAGATTAAGGTAACAGTTGCCCAGAGAGATGGAAGATATATTGGGTACTGTATCTCCAAGATTACAGGTGGAAAGGGAGAGCTGGAATCCCTCCACGTAACCGAAGAAAGCAGAGGGCTGGGAGTAGGAAAAACCCTTTCAAGTAAACATTTAGAATGGATGAAGGGCAGAGGATGTAGTTCCATAGGAGTAAGGGTAGCCTATGAAAATGATGATGCTATCTCCTTTTATAGGAAGCTGGGATTTTTCCCCAATACCTTGTGCCTTCAGCTTAAGTAGACAGATAAAGAAGTATAAGATCAATATATCGAGAGTTTTAGAGGAGGATTATGTTATTTAAATTAAAAGTAGACTCAGAAATAAACCTTGTATTTTTAACTGAAAAGCTGGCAGATACCATCTTTCAACTTGTGGATTCCGATAGGGAACACCTGAATAAGTGGCTTCCATGGCCTACCTACACTAAAAGTGTAAAGGACTCTAGACTCTTTATCAAAAACTCCATTGTGGCCTTTGCAGAGGGGAGATCCATGACCTGTGCCATTGAGTATAGAGGAGATATCGTAGGGGTAGTAAGCTACAACAAGATCCTCAGACCCCTCAAGAAGGTGGAGATAGGATACTGGCTCTCCTCTAAATACCAGGGGAAGGGTATTATTACTAGGTCTGTGGACTACCTTACAAGGTATGCCCTTGATGAGATGGGAATGGAAAAGGTAGAGATTGCAGCAGCATCTGAAAATCAGCCCAGCCGAAGTGTCTGTGAGAGACTTGGATTCAATCTGGAGGGAATAATTAAAAATTCCGAAAACCTCCACGGAAGGTTAGTGGATCTGGCTATCTACGGATTTTATAAGTAGGTTCACACTTTAAATAAAAAAGTAAATAAAAAAGCAGGTGAAGAGGTAATCCTCGCCTGCTTTTTATCTTTTAATGGATTTTAGAATACAAATTACAGAATCTCATCCTCATCCTCTACAACGCATTCCTCCAGGATCTCTTGGGCCCTTCTCTCCCATATGAGTTTCTCATTCTTATAGACCCTCCTAACCCTGTGAAGTGGGATGGTATGGACCTCTCCCTGGGCATCGGTCATCTCAAAAAGGAAGTGATTTTCAGGAACAAAGTCTATCTCACTGAAGGACACGTAGATAATATCCTTCTTAAACCTGTCATAGTAGCCAATCTTAAACTCTCCCCTTTTAAACTCCTCATCCCACTTAATTCTGTTTATAAGATCCTGAATAGGTATCATAGGCTTCCTCCAATCCCTTCAATGAAATTCTCTAATTCCTTACCTCAATCTTCTTATGACCTTTAACTTTTCCTTCTAGGATGGTGAGAGTCCAGATACTTTCCTATGGCTTCCGCCTTCCTCTCCCTTCCAGGAAGCACCTTATAGATCTCATACCACTCCTCCAGCTTAGCCAAGGGTACCTCTACTCCATCCACCTCCATCCACTCCCCAATGGAATCCCTATTAAAGGGAAAGGAGTGGTCTCTGCCTTCTCTGTGGACACAGAGGCCAGCCATAACATCCACCTCTACCCCATCTATCATATACTCATAGAAATACTTGGTTTTATAGGTCTCATCTGGAACCCCCACTACCCTCTCTCCCAATTTAGAGAGTATTGAATCCAGCCTTTGGATATCCTCCATACTAACCATGATATCTATATCCCCAGTCTCCTCTACTAGCCCGTAATGATTCAGCATTACAGAGGCCCCCACTGCCCAGGTAATACCCCCATTATTTAAAAGTTTGGCTACCCTCTTCAATACATCTCTAAGTCTGTCACCCATCTCCTACCTCCAATAAAGCTCTATTCCATCATTATAGCAAATGAAGGATACATTCAGAAACTTTTTAAAGGGAAGGCAGGGAATGGGGCGTAATACCTATAGAGGTTTTGAAAAGGAGGATGGATATGATAAATAAATTTTCCCCTGTGGGGAGTTCCATTGCCCACACCATAGAAGCGGTAGGTGTAATCATTATAGCCATTGGCTTTATATACGCTGGAATATCAGCTGTCCATTGTTTTAAGAGAAAGGACAGGAATACCCTCATCACCGACTTTCGAAAGAATATTAAAAGCAATATGGTCCTGGGGCTGGATTTTCTCGTTGCAGGGGATATTATCCGTACAGTTACCGTAAACCCCACCCTTTCAGGGGTAGCCAGCCTTGGTTTACTTGTAGTCATCTGGACTATGCTGGTATTTACAATCCACCTGGAGGTCCACGGGCGCTGGCCCTGGCAGGGAGAGGAGGTTCCCTGTAAATCCGCTTCACCTAAAAAACATTAGATATATAAATTTCAAGGAGTTTAACTTATAAAGAAAAGGGAGGTAACCCTCCCTTTTTTAAATCTCTATGACTTTTTTAGTGCCACAAACTCTCCCTTAAACCTTGCCAGCACCTTCTTCCTACTCCCTGATCCACTTCCAGGCCTCCTCTATCTTATCTGGCTGAAAGTGCTTCTCATTGATCCCTGCTATCTTGGCAAATGGTCCATCCAGGGCCACCAGCCACTTCCATATCTTCCTGTCTGAAACAAGGGCTATCTTATCCAGCTCCTTCATGTGAGCGGTAAGCCACCTCAGGTCCTCTATCCCTGCTTTTATACCCCAATGTGCTTCATCGGACAAAACTACCAGGGTACTTACCTTCTCGTACTCCCTTACTGCTTCCTCTATCCTCTCTATCCACTTCTTCTCCTCCTCTAGGGATACCTTTCCTGTAATTTCAAAACCTAGGATAGCTCCCTGACTCTCTGGCAGTTCTCTGATCATACTTCCTCCTTTACTCTCTTCCCTCAATATCCTCATACTTCCCATACTCCAACTCCAAGGTTTTAGTAGCCCTCTTTAACTTCTCCTGAGATTCCCTGTAGATCTCCCTCTGCTTTATTACTTCATTATCTTTACCGTCTAAGGACATGCCCATATAAAACTTCATCAGAATAAATATAAAAAGTACCACTACTATAATTCCTATGAACCTCATACTTTTTCCTCCCTTCCTTAACCATTTTTACCCCGTCTCTCCATCCTTTCCTTCCTCTGAAAATCCATAAGACCTGTAAAAGATTTCCTCTGAGATATTTTTTCATTCAACTTAGAGATTTCATAGGTTATAATTAAAGATCAGGAGGTTGACTATGAATATAAAGGGACAGTTTAACACTGCTAAGGTTTTCACCGAAAACCTTGAGGAAAATTGTATAAAACAGATCCAGGAGATCTGCTCTCTGAGGATCTTTTCTGGAAATAAGATAAGGGTTATGCCCGACGTTCACTCTGGGAAGGGTTCGGTTATAGGCCTTACCATGGAGTGCTCCCACTCCCCTGAATTTATGATTCCGAATATTATAGGGGTAGATATAGGGTGTGGGGTAACGGTTTTTGAGCTGGGAAAAGTCGATATAAACTTCCGCTACCTTGATAAGTTTATCAGGGGGCAGATTCCCCATGGCCACGATGTAAATAGGAGCTGGAAGGAGGAGGATTTCCCCCGGGAGTTCACAAAAAAGATCCTCCACCTATCAGATAAAACAAATACAAAGTTTGACAGGCATATGGCTTCCATTGGTTCCCTGGGATCTGGAAACCACTTTATAGAGGTATCTGCAGACACTACCGGCAGAAAGTACCTGGTTGTGCACTCTGGTTCCAGACACCTGGGACACCAGGTGGCCCAGTACCACCAAAAAATTGCAGAATCCCACTGCAGGGAGGATGTGCCCCGGGACCTGAAGTATCTCGAGAGAGGAGAGGTTCTCCACTATCTGGATGATATGAGAACCTGCCAGTCCTTTGCCACCCTCAACAGGCTTTTTATGATCCTGAGGATAGTTCACCACCTCAATATGGATCCCTTCTACATAGAAAGGGGAATCTCCCTTGCCCTCCAGGGGAAGCCTCTCACCCATCTTGGGGAAGATTCACCCCTGTGGGAGAGTGTCCACAACTACTTTAATTTTGAGGACGGCATCCTTCGAAAGGGGGCTGTTTCTGCCCACAAGGGAGAAAAACTCATCATCCCATTTAATATGAGGGACGGTTCCATAGTTGCAAAAGGAAAGGGGAATCCCGACTGGAACTTCTCAGCTCCCCACGGAGCAGGGAGGGTACTTTCCAGAAGAAAAGCCAGGGACCTTCTCAGCATGGAGGAGTTTAGAGACAGTATGAAGAAGATCTATACCTCCTCAGTTTCTCAGAGCACCCTGGATGAGGCCCCAAAAGCATACAAACCCAAGAAGGAGATTATGACCCTTCTGGAACCCTGTGTAGAGGTTATCCATGAGATCACCCCCCTCTACAACTTCAAGGCATAAATAAAAACAACTAAAGCAACTACATTTTAAAAGTATTGACTTCTTCCCTTCTTTATATCGATCTAGCTTTATGCTTAAAAATAAGCTAGGCCGTACAACAGAATAAGTTCCGCACCGCTATACTATAAATTATTACATCAAAAGGGAGGACTGTAGCTTAAAGAGACCGTAGGTTAATAATCCTGCTTATGAGAAATAATAAAGAAGGGCAGATTTTCTTTGGTTCGTTTTCTTCGCTGTGAACAGAGTGAGGAAGTACCCTTGGGGTATTGGGTGACAAAAGAAATGAACACTAAGATATCTCCTATGTATTTCAAAAACTAAAGGGAGGGTTGCCATATATTTACTTCTGGATATCTTTAGAGCTCTATACTTTCTTTAAGAAACAAAAAAAGAGGAGCGTTCCTTGTGGACATTCCTCTTTTTAAAATATAAAGTTTTTTCCATTTTAAATATAGCTACACAAAGAGCAGAAGACTCACAGCCATCACTACCATCCCTGCAACAAGGCCATAGATAGAGAGGTGGTGCTCTCCATACCTCTGAGCTGCCGGAAGAAGCTCATCTAGGGATATAAATACCATGATTCCCGCTACCCCTGCAAAGAGGATACCAAATACAAGGTCATTGAAGTACCTGTATAGAAGCACATACCCCACAAGAGCCCCCACTGGTTCCGATAAGCCAGAAAGGAAGGAGTAATAGAAAGCTTTCTTCTTATCCCCCGTAGCATAGTAGATTGGTACGGAAACAGCTATCCCCTCTGGGATATTGTGGATGGCTATAGCAACAGCTATGGAGATCCCCAGAGCCGGATCCTTTAGAGCTGAGGTGAATGTTGCCAGTCCCTCTGGAAAGTTATGGATACCTATGGCAAGGGCTGAGAATATTCCCATCCTGTAGAGGGAGCTGCTTCTCTTTCCCTCGTGTTCACTAACCTGCTTTTCCTCCATCTCCTTTAGGTGTTCCTCTATCTCATCTATCTCCACCATATCCTCTATTCCCGCCATCTCATGGGGGTTTTCAAAGGTAGGTACCATTTTATCGATTATGGCTATGAGAAGTATACCTCCAAAAAAAGCTATCGTTGTTGCCCAGTATCCACCCCTGTATCCCAGCTCAGCCACAAGGGCATCCTTGGCCTTAATAAATATCTCCACAAAGGAAACATAGAGCATTACTCCCCCAGAAAAACCAAGGGCTATAGATAAAAATTTAGTATTGGTCTTCTTGGCGAAAAATGCCAGAGCACTCCCTATACCAGTTGAAAGACCTGCAAACAATGTGAGCCCAAAGGCAAATAATACTGTACTATCCCACATGATTCCCACTCCCTTAATTACCTAGTTTTCATTTTAATGATATACAGGAAATCACTCTTCTTTCCTTTTTTGAGGAGAATAATATTATTATTTTATCCTTCCTTCAGAGGAATTACCGGCCTGTACTTTCCGGTTATGGGATCTATCTCTATCTCATCTACCCTCTCAAATTTCACTTTAACATGACTATCTAAACCTCTAACCGCCAATACCTCTACAAGCTTAGGGAAGATCTCTCCCTCAGCGTCTATATTCTTCTCTGCAATATACTTTACTCTTAAAGTATCCTTACTTTCCTGGATAAATTGAACTTTTTTTATTCCTCTAAAATACATCCCTACAAGTTGGAGTGCACTTATGTTGTCTCTACTCCCGTCCTCTCTTTCAAAGGTGAGGTCATCCAGGGTTCTCCCCACAACCTCATCTATCAGGGTGAAGTTAAAGTCTTGAACCTGGGATTTTTTCAATCGATCCTCCATCCTATACCTCAAGAGAGGCATAGTGTAGTTATAGAGACTGGTGACTATGAGGTCCCCAGTCTCCCCAGGAGCAACCTCCTCCAGCTTTTCATCTACAATCTCAAATTTATAGTAGTCCTCAAAGAGAAATAACTTCTTTTTTTGCGGTATCTCTGAAGCCATCCCTAGAGCTTCCGAAGCTGCATAAAAATCCAGTGGAGACACTCCAAAGGCTCTCTCGATAAGCTCTCTTCTCTCAGGGGTCAGCTTATTTGCAGAACAAAATATCTTCTCTGGAGATATGTCCAGTCTTCCCCCTAGCTTCTCCTCAGCAAGACGAGAGATAGAGGAGGAGTATCCCGATAAAACAGTAGGATTAAAGCCTCTTACGGCTTCTATTATTTTTTCTAAACTCTCATTTACATTTAAAATCAGTGTAGAGTAGTTGATCCCTTCAGCCTCCTTGGCCAGGTTATAGCTGGCAAAGTCCCCACCAGCAGCTATGAGAAAGGCTATCCGTTCCCTTGTAGATAGCTTCATTCTGTGGGCGGTATCTACCCTTCCAGGAATAAAAGCTTTTACTGTATCCCAGGCTGATCCATCATAGACAAAAATCACTGGATTTCCCGTAGATCCCGAGGAGGTCATTACCGTGTATCTATCTCTGTACTTTCTTCCCCAGTTTTCCTTATGGGATACAAACTCCTCCAGGTCCTTCAGCTTAAAATCCTCTGTGCAGATTAGTTCGTCGAAGTAATTTTTAATTATGCTTTTATCGATAGTGGGATAGTCGGTGTACTCTATCTCCCTGTAGTTTTCAAGGCTTATCCCGTGTTTTTCATAGTACTCCCTATAAAACTTGGAGTTTTTCAATACATGCTCGATAAGCTTGTAGAGCTTCTCCTCCTGTATCTTCAGGATCTCCTCCCGGGAACGTTTCATATTTCTCTTCATCTGCCATGCTTCCTTCAAAACACCCAATATTCCCATACTTCTCACCTCCCCTTTCATAATTCAAAAAAAGAGACAGTCTGGCAAAACTGTCTCCTCCTCTATCTATTTAACAACCAAAGTTCCCATCATATTATTGTGACCCAATCCACAGTATACAGAACATTTGATTACATAAACACCAGGTTCAGGAGCTGTGAACTCCTTTTCTGTAACCATTCCCTTCTCTCCCTTGAGATCAAAGCCTATCTCATCTACAGCAAACCCATGAGCTGCATCTGCTGAATTTAATCTTATCTTTACTCTCTCCCCTGAATTTACAACTATAATAGCAGGGTTAAACTTATATTTTACAGCCTCTACATCTATCTCCCTGATTCCGTCTGCCACCTCACCTGAGACTCCGTAGGCGTTAAAGTCCTCTATCTTCTGAGTTGCCTGCTCGGTTGTAGATGTACATGCCATAAAAACAACTGCCATAATAATAGCTAAATATCTCTTCATAATTTCCTCCCTATAAATAAGTCTATATATAACTATTCTTCTCCCCTCCAAAAGCTCCTTTTTATTTTCCTCACCTTTCCCTCCTCCCTCTCCTGAAACTCCCACTCCCTTGGACATTTTCCATATATCAATCCTTTTCATTCCCCATATCGATATTATAATCTAAACAAAAAGTTTACAAAGTACTATATTGGTGGTATAATGCGTCGTAAATTAAAATTTTGTGAAAAGAACTGGATAGAGGCTGCGGTAAATATCAGTAATATATTGGAGTTTGTGGAAACGTAGATAATATATAAAAGGATTTGCTGCCGAAGAGGGCTTCCCCCACAGGGAAAACTTCTGGTCATAGTGGAGAAGATCCATATGACTCTCATTTTATGGGGAGCTATCGGTGATTATATCTTAATTGTTTCTGCGATTAATTATAAGACACCGCTTCTGGTGTCTTTTTTGATCTGGAGGATTTTTATGAAGGAAAAGAAATACCTATCCATTACCGCCATGGTAATGATAATATTTGTTGGTGTTTTTGGTTTTGGAAATATCGCCAACAACTTCAAGGCTACGGGAACTGGTTCTACTTCCATGTTCATCCTGGGAGCTGTTATCTACTTTCTCCCTATGTGTCTTATTATGTCGGAGTTTGCATCCTACGCCAAGGACCGTACTGGGGGAATCTACTCGTGGATCGATATAGGTCTGGGAAGTAACATAGCTTACTTTGCCCTGTGGTCCTACTTTGTGGCAAATATCTTTTATCTCCCTACCCTGGCATCTAGAGTACCTACATACCTCTCCTTTGCCTTTACAGGAGATGCCAATATAGGAGATATCCCCATGGCTATTCTTTCGGCACTGGCACTGTTGGGAGCTCTCCTTATAGGACTTAAATATGAAAAGAGCTTTAATAAGGTTTCCACCATTACAGGTTATATCTCCCTCTTTGTTGCGGGGATCTTTCTTGTGGGAGGAATTGGGATGTATCTGGGATTCTTCGGTAATCCTGCTACAGAGCTCACTGTGGACTCCCTCATGCTCCCAATGAATACTAAGGAGAGCATAGGAAATATTCTCAGTACCTTTGCTTGGATCATCTTTGCCTATGGAGGTTCCGAGATGGTTGGTACCTATGTGGACAGAGTGGAGAAACCAGAGAGGGACTTTGCAAGGGGACTGCTTCTTTCAGCCCTTCTTATCGGGGCTCTCTATGTTCTGGGGATAATCTCCATTGCTGCCTATGGAACTACAGAGGACTTCTCTCACATCTCCCTGGTTAATGCTGTAATCAGCGGATATGCCTTCATGGGTAACTCCTTTGGTCTGGGGATCTGGTTTGTAAAGATGATAGGTTTTGCCTACACCCTTATTACCCTAGTAGCTCTGGTACTTTGGTCTATGGCCCTTTCCAAGGCGGTATTCAGTGAGGCTCCCGAGGGTACATTCCCATCGTGGATGACGGAAAAAACAGAGGGAGGTATCCTTAGAAATGCTCTTATATTTCAGACGATACTCTCATTCCTCTTCATCCTTATAACTACCTTTGGAGGAAAATCTGCTGGGGATCTCTACTACAAGATCTATGATATGTCTACCATGTCATTTATCCTTCCCTACCTCTTCCTGGGGATAGCTTATATCAACTTTAGAAGAAAGGGACATATCTCTCCATTCCAGATAAGTAAAAACAATGGAGTTGCCTATGCTGTGGGAGCAGGGATAACTATCCTAAACATAGTAGCCATTGTATTCTCTGGATATAATTTAAACCTTCCTCTTGCTGAACAGATGGATACCATCAAACTCTACTATGGGGGACTGACTATGTTCCTGGCTATTGGAGTGGCTATCAAGATGATAAACTTCAAGGACGATAAAAAAGTAGAAACAGAAGTTAAAAATGTATAGCTATTTAGAGCACCCTCATAGAGGGTGCTTTTTTCTTAGTGGCGCCGCGACACCTTCAAAGATCCCCTGGATAAAATGTACAATCCAGGGAAGATAGGGTATAATTAAGACCTCCAGATTAATGTAATCTGGGGAGTTTTAATAGCAACAATACCTAAAACCTGTATTCCAATTACCAAAAGGAATGCAGTTAACTCACAATAATAGAGAGGAGATTCATATGAAGTCATTGATACTTGCTGAAAAACCCAGTGTTGCCAAGGATATGGCCAGGGTATTAAAGTGTAATAAAGTTAATAAGGGATATTTTGAGGGGAAGGACTATATCATCACCTGGGCCCTGGGTCACCTTGCTACCCTCTGGGAGCCCGGAGACTACGATGTCAGATATAAGAACTGGAATATGGCAGACCTTCCTATGCTGCCGGAAAAACTCAAGGTCAAGAGGCTGAAGAAAACCTCCCACCAGCTGAAGACCCTTACATTTCTATCTAAAAGAAAGGATGTCAAAGAGTTCATCATAGCTACAGATGCCGGTAGAGAGGGAGAACTGGTTGCCAGATGGGCTATGCTTCTGGCAGGCTACAGAGGGAAGATCAAGAGGCTGTGGATCTCCTCCCAGACAGATAAAGCCATAACAGAGGGATTTAAAACCCTCAAGGATGGAAGGGAGTATCAAAAGCTCTATGAGGCTGCTGTTTCCAGAGCGGAAGCCGACTGGCTCATCGGACTAAATGTAACCAGGGCTCTAACATGTAAGCATGATGTCCAGCTGAGCGCAGGAAGGGTTCAGACCCCTACCCTGGCTATGATAGTGGAGAGGGAGAGAGAGATCAAAGATTTTGTTCCCAAAAGCTACTACCAGATCAGGTGCCAGTTTGAAGGATTCTTCGGTCACTGGAGAGGTAAAAAAAACAAAAGCACTAGAATCTTCAACGACAATACAGCTTCAGAAATTATGGAGAAATTAGAAGGGAAGAAGGCTCGTGTGATGAAGGTAGAGGAGAAGAGCAGAAAGGAGTATGCCCCTAAGCTCTACGACCTTACAGAGCTTCAGAGGGAGGCTAACAGAAGATTTGGTTACTCAGCCAAGAAGACTCTGGGGTATATGCAGAACCTCTATGAGAGGCACAAGGTCCTTACATATCCCAGAACAGATTCCAGATATATCACAACAGATATGGTGGAGACTATAAAGGATAGGTTAAAAGCCCTTGAGGGAACCTCCCACGGGAAACTGGCCTCAGAGATAGCTAAGAAACCTATCAAACTGGGGAAGAGTGTGGTAGATAATAAAAAGGTCTCAGATCACCATGCTATCATACCTACAGAGGAGAAGCCTGTTATCTCTAAGCTTACCTTTGATGAGAAGAGAATCTACGACCTTGTTGTAAAGAGGTTCCTGGCTGTTCTCCTACCCCCGGCAATATACAAGGATCTCACTATAATTACTGAGATAGAGGGAAGTGAATTTATTTCCAGAGGAAGAGCTATAGAGGAGCTGGGATGGAAGAAGGTCCTTGGAGGGGAAGGTAGAAACGACCAGGAGGAGGAGACCCTTCCTGAGCAGAACCTCATCTCACCAAAGGTAGGAGATACCCTGGAGGTTAAAGCAATAAAGAGAGAAAAAGGAAGAACAAATCCTCCCAAGAGGTTTACAGAGGGAACCCTTCTCTCTGCCATGGAAAATCCCGGAAAGTATGTGGAGGGCAGGGATGCTAAAGCTATACTTTCCCAGGGAGGCCTGGGAACTCCTGCAACCAGGGCTGAGATAATAGAAAAACTCATCGGTTCATTCTATGTAGAGAGAAACGGAAAAACTCTAACACCTACATCCAAGGGAAAGCAGCTCATAGAGATGGTTCCTGCAGCCCTCAGATCCCCTGAACTAACAGCTAAATGGGAAAAGAGACTGGAGGAGATCTCCAAGGGGAAGGAGAAGAGGTCTGCCTTTATGAAGGATATCAGAGAGAACGCCATAGAGCTTGTGGGAGTTGTTAAGGCTGATACCAAGGACTTTAAGCACGACAATGTCACCAAGGAAAAGTGCCCTATGTGTGGCAAGCCTATGCTCAGCGTCAAGGACAAGAAGGGGAGAGCCATCCTTGTATGCCAGGATAGAAAGTGTGGTTACAGGGATGAGAAGAAAAAGAAAAACGATTGTGGTATCTCCGTCTCCAAAAGAGAGAGAGGGATGAATAAAAGGCTTATCAATCAGTACAGTGACCAGGAAGATGCTGTTACAAACCTGGGAGACCTATTGGCTAAGTTTAATAAATAAACTTTTAAGGGGGACAAGATGAAGAAAGTAAAGCTTGGAGAAGATCTTGAGATATCAAAGGTAGTACACGGTTACTGGAGGCTCAACGACTGGAAGTTAACCGATTCCCAGTGCCTGGACCTCATTAAAAGGTCTATGGAGATAGGGGTGACAACCTTTGACCATGCTGATATCTATGGAAACTACACCTGTGAGGAGCTCTTTGGAAGAGCTCTGGCACTGGACCCCTCTCTGAGGGATGAAATGCAGATAATAACCAAGTGCGGAATAACATTTAAGTCTGAAAACAGGCCTGAAAATGATGGTCACTACTACAACACCAGCAGGGAGCATATCATAAGCTCTGCAGAGAGATCTCTAAAGAACTTCGGAACTGATTATATCGACCTTCTCCTTATCCACAGACCCGATTTTTTAATGGATCCAGAGGAGGTTGCCTCTGCCTTCAGCCACCTGAAGAGGGAGGGAAAGGTTAGGAACTTTGGTGTATCCAACTTTCTTCCCCATCAATTTGATATGCTTCAATCCTATGTGGATGAAGACCTTGTTACAAACCAGGTAGAGCTCTCCCCATGGAATGTTGAGAACTTTGAAAATGGAGCTTTAGACTCTGCACTAAAAAACAGAATAAAACCTATGGCATGGTCTCCCCTTGGAGGAGGAGAGATCTTTAAATCTCAAAGCATTAAAGCCATCAGACTGAGGGAAGCTCTGGAGGAGGTAAGGGTAGAGATCGGTGCCGAGGGAATCGATCAGGCTATATATGCATGGCTTCTGACCCACCCTGCAGGCATCATTCCAGTGGTGGGTACCGGCAATTTTACCAGGTTGAAGGGAGCTGTTAAAGCCCTGGATTATCACCTCAACAGAAGGCAGTGGTTCAAGATATTGGATGCCAGCAGGGGAAGGGAAGTAGATTAATTTTACTTCTAATAAAAAAAGCTGCCTATGGGCAGCTATTTTTTATTAGAGATTCACTACTATACAGATTAGCTTTATCTCTTTCTGTGGTATTCTTTATTACCTATATCATTTTATTTTTTTAAATTACATATTCCCTCTAATGGATAAGCTCAGAGATAATTTTATTTAATTTCCACAGCATTTATTTAAAAGTTATTCACCAATAGCTAATTAAAATTTTTCTAAAGGAGTCAATAACTCAACTACCTCTTTTTCAAACATAGAGTCAACACTCCTTTCTCTGATAATATCATTTTTTACCTCTTCTATCTCTATAAGTACTTTTTTCCCCTTCTCAGAAAGGTCATAGGAAAGTGTCGAGTAATCTTTCACTATGTATTTACGTTTATAGAGGCTATCTATTTTTTTTGACATATAAGATTTATCTTTTAACAATATTTCAGCAACCTCCTTTTTATTGAGGCTATTACCCTTAATAGCTATAAGAATCAAAACTTCCACGTATGTTACTCCTAAATTGCATGCATTACATAAAACTCTAAAAGCTTCCAACATCTTATTAAAATGTAGATAATGATCCATCCTTCCCTCCCAAACCCTGTTCTTCAATATTTTTTAGTTGATTTTTTTAGCCCTTGGCTTATTCTTTAATATTCAAGGTAGATATTTTTTCTGAAATTCTACCTTGAACAAAACTTTTAATAGAAAAGCAAAAATTCTAATTTTATTGGCGTATAGGAGCGTTTGGGATGAAATCCCTGCTTTTCTACAAGTAAAACAATACCACGTTTACTTTAAGCCTTATAAGTGTTTTAAACACTTACAAGGCTTAAAAAGCTTCATGAAAACAGCTTTTACTACTATTTTCTTTAAATAATTACACCTTAACATTTGACCGCCTTACTTAATGTAGTGATACTTTCAAAAAAGTTAAGCCAATACCTTTACAAATAAAGAGTCTTCCACTCGATAAATTTTACTTATCACCTATCATGAAACATAATCAAAACTACCACTTCAAGTGGTAGTTTGCTCAAGCCCTAGAAGGGCGATGTCCCAGCATTGGGCTGAAGCCCTTCTGAACGGTTTGCCAACCGCGTAATATTTCATTCAGCTACTCAAGTAGCTCTTGGTTTCTAGTTCTTTCCTACTTTATCTCCAGTAAAAGGATCGATATACTCTTTCAAAGTTAACTGTTCCTCAGCTATATCTTCTTGCAGCTGATTTCTTATATACTCCTCGATCCTTTTCCTATTCCTACCTACTGTATCAACATAATATCCTCGACACCAAAAATGTCTATTTCCATATTTATATTTTAAATTTGCATGTCTATCAAATATCATTAATGAACTTTTACCTTTCAGGTACCCCATGAAACTTGAAACGCTTAACTTAGGTGGAATACTTACTAGCATATGTATGTGGTCTTTACAAGCACTTGCTTCATGTATCTCTACCTTTTTATTTTCACAGAGCTTTCGAAGTATTTGACCTATATCTTGTTTTATCTTCCCATATATTATCTGTCGCCTATACTTTGGCGCGAAAACTATATGATATTTACAATTCCATCGAGTATGTGCTAAACTGTTGCTATCCATTTGAACCTCCCTTAATTATTCACTGGTCGGCAAACCTAAAGTGATTATATCAAGGGAGGTTTTTCATATCATACGCATAGCCTTCCGGCTTTTTGAGTCCACCCGCATAGCAGGTGGTTTTCTTTTTATACAATAAAAAAGCGACCCCTGGTGGGTCGCCCTTCATTGTAAATCAAATTTTATAACCATTATCTAAAATAGTCAGAGAATGATAAATAAGCACTTATTATCTATTCTCTAAATTGTCAACCATATTTTTAAATTGCCATTTATGATATTTATCCCAGTCAATGGACCAAGTCATAAACCCCTTGATACTGTGGATTCCTCTAGCTACGATATTATTCCAAGCTGTCTTTATACTCTCCATATTATCTATCGCTCCAGTACCAGCAGCTCCAGTACCAGCAGGCAGCCCTATTATTAACTTCTCCTCTGGAATCCTTCCAATTGGAAAACTTTGAGCAGGATCTTGTCCCCAACCTGCTCCGTCATGCCCTAAAGTAAGTGCATGAGTAAATTCTGTAATAAATTCTTGTTGCATAATGGAGTCATTAGAGGTTTCCACCATAACTCCACTTCCATCCATCTTAAAAACCCCTGTTCCCGGAGCATTATAGTATTGAGGATGAATATATGAGATTAAATCCATTTGCTCTTTGATGAGTCTGATGTAGAAGTTTCCAAAGCCTGATGTAATTAGGTATGCTACCTCAGGTGCCATAGAGTAGATAAATTCAGGATTAGAACCTCTAAAATACTCTACAATTTCTCTGGTGGCCTCTACCATCAGTGAATAATCTGCGCTTCCTCCAATAGAGCCTCCTTCAAGGTCTATATCATATCCATCAAAGCCATATTTTTCAATTATTCTAATCACTCCAGACTTAAATTTTTCTTTGTCTGCAGCACTTTTAAGTTTAAAGACACCATTTTGTCCTCCAATAGCGATTACCACCTTAACCCCTCTATTTTGAAGAGTCTTAACCTTCTCCATAAACTCTTGATCTGTAACCTGACCAGAATCAGTGGGATCAAACTTTGGAGTAATATTATCCCCTTCATGCTCTATAAATGAAACCACTACAGTAGTATATTCAGCAGGAACATCCTCTAGATCAACATAAGATGTAGGGCCATTCCCCCCCCATGAGGACCAATATCCCACAAGCTTCTTCTCAGGACGGTCTGGAGCTGCTACCACATAGTTAACTTCATTACTCTCATAGATTTTTTCTTTGGTATTTTTAAATGCTACGGATAATTTGTTTACCCCTGAATTGATAGGTAGTGATGACATAGGAACTTGAATATTGACTTTAGTTTCTTCCCCCTTTAAAGACACTATATCTTCCTCTCTTACCTTAGAGCTGTTGTGGTAGACAGCATATCTATCATAGATCTCTGGCTCAGGAATAGTAATAGTCCCCATTAGATACTTATTATTATCTGATACAGCTAGGCCGCTTACCTTTATCGATCCAGAAATAGGGGTATCTTCTGGAAAGCTAAACTCTCCAATGGCTCCCTCATTTACAGCTTCCCCATCTATGTATAACCTAACCTTGTTTCCATTTAATTTACAATTTTTAATAACCTCTCTATTGAATGGAGCTCCATTTGCTGATATTCCCTCTACCTTTAAGCTACCCTGTGGAGGAAGAGTAAAGTGAGGGCTGCCATTCCAAGCTGTCCCTGAACTCACCTTCATAATTCCTTCTGAAAGGGAGGTAGCTATCTGCCAATGTGAAAATGACTCAAGAGCTGTTTCAAATGTGAGCTCCCACTCTCCCCCAAAGTCTTGTGAAGTATGGGATTTAACTTCTAGGTTCCCATTAAAGCCATTCTCCCATTGATTAATACTTGTAAGATTTACGCTGGCAATAAAGCTCTCCTCACCCTCTACAGTTATAGGAGCTGAGTTTATAGAGATTACCTCGGTTCCATCCCTGTCTTGATATGTAAATTCACCTAAAGCAATGTACTGTCCCGGCTCCAAATCTCTCCTAAACTGAACCCTAGAGGCTACATCCTGCTCCTCCTTGCCCTCCACAAGGGAGTCGGAGTTGTCAAATAAAAAATAGTCTGCCTTTAACAACCTCTTTTGAGGGTCATTTATATTTTTAGCCATTACAGCTACATTTTTATTGTTAACTACCTCTACAGCTAAACTATCAATAATCGGTATAATAACTTCTTCCTCGTTTATGACTATATCTTGAGAGGTAACTTCCAGAGTTCTCTCCCCCATCTTACCTATGTAACTGAATATCCCTTGAACATAGTAGCTGCCACTTTCAATATCTTCCTTAAATGAATAAGGATATAGGGGCTGAAGACCTCCTTGCTCTTGAATAAGGATATTTGTAGAACCACAAAGTCTATACTTTACATCTTTTAACCTTTGCTGAGGGTCCTTTACCCCTTTAGCTAAGGCAGTAATTTTCTTGCCGTCAACTGTAACGTAAATAGAGTCAACACTTGGAGCTATATACTCTGGAATATCACCAGATATCACATAGTCAAGATCAAACACCATCTTATGGATCTCTTCCAGTAAGCCATCGATTTTCAGAAGCTCTTCTATGGTGGAATCCATTGTCAGAGCTGCTGACATCTCCTTTAACAGCTTAATCTTTTCCTCTACAACTAGAGATTCCTGAGTGGAAGAAATAGTGTCTATTAAATTATTTACATCTTTTTGCATATTATTAACGTCTTGGATAAAATTTGTTATCTTGATTTTTAACTTATCAATATCAAAATTATTCATAATGTTAATCATTCTCCTTAAACTTATAAGTATTTTATTTTCATTTAATTATAAGGAGAGACCTTCTAGCATTAACTTTCCAAACCTACAATTGCCAATCAATATATCTTTTTTTTTATCAGATGTCAACAAAAAAATACACTAGTATTTTTTTGTTGAATTTTTTTATTTTTTTACCATTGTTTTATAAAGGATTATAAACACTTCTGAATTTCAAAAAAAAAACACCATTGAAAAAAGTAATGATTAAAAGTATCTTATGAATTGTAGCTACCAACAATTCATTTTAAATTATAATTTTTTAAAGAAGGGGGGACATTATTTTATGAAAATTATCCCTAAATGGTTTGATTTCAAAGAAAAAGAGAAAAGAAATGAGATGGGAAAAATTGATTCGGTGAAAAGGCTAGAAAACATACTACTAGTTGAAAAATTGGAAATAAGGGGAAGTGAACTTTTATCAGATATAAGAAGACTAGAAAAAAAAAACTCACAAAAAATAGAGGATTCTTTGGATATGCTTCTAGAGAAAAATGACCTTCTGTTGGAAAAAGCTAAAAACATCTCTGATACTTTAAAAAAAATGGAGAGGGAAATAATCAAAAATAAACTTTAATAAGGCGATCCTTCGGCTCTTTCTAAACCTACAAAATAACTTGAAAAAGAGAGGGATCAATGAGTACAAAAGAATATTATGATAAGTTTTCAGCAATAAAAGCAACAGTTGAAAAAAGAACTCAATCTATAAAAAGAAGATATGATAGCTTGACTTCTCCCAGTATCGAACTCACAGATAAAATTGGAAAATTAGAGGAAATGGTTACAGAACTAGAAATAGTTTCAACCTTAGACTACCACCTAGAACTTAAACTTTTGATCCAGGAGATAGAAAAGCTCTTAGAAGGTGAAGAGGAAGGAGGTAAGCCTCTTAACGAACCTGTAATAAAAATACTTGACCTATCCTTAGAGGGGGAAGCCCTACAGGCTACTCCAAGGGAGGTCTCAGATCCAGACAATACCATCTTCAAGTACAAACACATACTCAATTCAGAGGGAATAGAAAGAGAGGTTCAAGAAGTTATAACTCCTGATTTAGTAGCCTTTGAAACAAACTCCCCTGGAACATATAGTTCCGTGTTAGAGTACTTCTATGATCTGAAGGATGGTGCCGGAATAAAAAGCAAGAAGGTACTATCAAATCAGGTGATTATTCATGAGGAAGTAGAGGATGAGGACTTCCCTAGGGATCTGCCATACTCAAATACTTGGGCATATGCTACTCAAAATGGAGATGCTGTTGAAGTAACTCTAAATAATACCTGGGGAACTATCGGCAACAAACTGGGGATATATGTAAATGGACAGTTAAAGGAAACCCAAAGTGTAAATTATACAGCGTTGAACAAAGGCTCTGCCAAAAACACTGTACATCTAACCTCCTTTAAAATTAAACCTACAGATGATATTAAAGTGGTATATAAAGTGACATTTAAGAGAGAAGACAAAGAAGATGCTGTGGTATATTACAAGTCAACCACTGGCATTAGAGAAATATCTAAACCCGGTGGAGAAGAAATGTGTAAATACACCAAATGGGATGCCAGTCTCACAGGAAGCGCAGATAACCTCCCTATTATATGGCATAATAATAGTCATTGGAAGGCTGACTATTGGATTAATGAGGGAGATGTACCTGGAGCGGGAGAGAATGGATGGAAAAGATACGACTATCCAAAATGCCCTGATATCTTTAGCCCTGATCTTCATCCGTCATTTTCTCCGGCGGTGTCACATCTTGCACCGATGGATCCATCTGAGGTCAAAAGTCTGAATACTCCTATGGAAAAGATGCATATTACATATATGCCAGAGTGGGCTAAGTGGGGAGCAAGAAAGTATACTCCTAAAATAAGTCCTTGGGATAAGGTAAGTCATATGCAATATTCATTCATTGATATAAGACCTGACTATACTGGAAGCTTCGACCTAGATAAGGATACTGCTATTCATGAGATATTAGCTAACTCAGTAAGGGACTGTCCTAATTATGCTGGCACCCCAAAAATAAAGCCTAATATCTTTGATCCAGGAGCAGCTTTCTCCGACTGGGGAAGCACAAGTGCATTCCACACTGAGTTTCTGAAATATAGCAGGAAGTATCCATATGTAATGCCTCTAATGTCTCTTGGAGGTTGGTCTCGTTCTGGCTACTTTAGAGATGCCGCTAGAGATGCCAATAGGGAGTTCTTTGTATCTAAGTGCATTGAGCTTATGAGAATTCTAAATATGAGAGGAATTGATATCGACTGGGAATTCCCTCAAAATAAGAGAGAGGGAGACCTGTTAGACAATAGAAATGACCTGGGAACTCCAAGAGCCTCAGAGGATGAAGGTAGGTTATTCACCCTTCTTATGAAAGACCTCAGAGCAGCTTTAGACAAAGCTGGAGAAGAGGATGGAAAATACTACCACCTAGCTTGTGCTGTAAGTGCAGGAAAGGTGCACATGGCAAATAGTGGGGCTGTTAATTGGCATAAATATTGTGACTTCATAAGCTATATGACATATGATACTCATGGTGCATTTGACCCGTATACGAACCACCAATCATACACATATCAAAACCTTCAAGAAGACCAAAACATAACAAACCCTAATAGTAATGCTACCTCTATAGAGGATGTAATTCACTATGTGACTACAAACTTCGGTATTCCTAGATACAAACTAGTTGTAGGATCGCCATTTTACTCCAGGGGGTGGTCTGGTGTAAGAAAAGAGAGCCAGCCAAACGGCCAATGGCCAATCCCATCATTGCCAGGCTTATATGCAAAAGTAAATAAGTACGATATTGATATAAATGACCTTCAAGGCAGAGCAGCTCCTGGGGTGATGGATGGAGGAAGAGGTGCTGGAGTAATGGGGCTAAGACACCTAAATGCTCTTAAAGCTGGAAAGACAGTATCGATAGCTACTCTAGATCCAAATGGTCCAGCAAACCCATTTGATGGAACAAGACTAAAGGGAAGCAACTTTAAGTACTACTATGACAGTGTGGCTCAAGTACCTTATCTATTTAGTGAAAAGGATGGGATCTTCTATACATATGAAGATGAAGTATCTCTAGATTACAAGTCTAAGTTTGTTGTAAACCAGGGACTTGCAGGATTGATCTCTTGGGACATCTCTTTAGATGACTACGGAACTACCGCTCATGGAATAGAGGGAGAGAGTTATCACTATGATTCCCTAGAGCTTGAGGATCACCTCCTTACCAATGTAATATTTGAAAACTTTAAAGTTAAATAACTTTATTTATTGAAAGCATTATAAAGTCTAGAAACTCGAAACGTTTCAAAATTAATATCCACCTTCCTAATCATTGGATCCAACCTATTGATTAGGAAGGCTCTTTATATGAAGTATCACTTTCAAAACTATTTCGGCATCCTTCAGGTACTGTTTAGGTATCTTTTGCCCCTCTACTCTTAAACCTATAGCTACTGACAGCTAGAATTCCAAGGTTATTCTCACCTATGGGATCTCCCTAAACTCTTCTTTCTTCAACTCTAAAGCAGCACTTATAGCCAACGGCACGCTTTTCCTCTTTTATAGAGGAGTCTACAACATCAAAAAAGATGAGAAGATTAAAGTTAATAGTCGATTTATTTAATAATTCTTAAATCAGACACTTAACTTCTTCTTCAATTTCACCTTTCCCGGTGTTAAAGCTCATTTCCCTGATCAATTCCTCTGGCATTCTCAATATAAAAAATCCCTCTCCCGATTACCTTGATACAACAGTATCAATTAGTAATCAAGAGAAGGATCTCTAAATTCACAAAACTATTCACATTATCCACTCGAAGGTTGAAAATCATATAAGAACCTCTTAACATGACCTCTTTAACATTGGCGGTTTAAAAAATACGACTTCTTCTAAAGAACAATAATAATATTTATGGTATTGATTATTCTTTTAATATCTAACTTTTTTCTTCCCAAAGTTGGCTTTTATAAGTAATGCTACCTTTGAGAAGAATCTATTAGGAAGGGGGGATTTCTTGTATTTTTAGCGTATCTGTCTGTAGGGAGTGATTGTCCCCCTTCCTAAATATAAACTATCATTTTATTCAAACTACAGCAAGTGTTAAAAACACCCCTCTTTATGTGACATGAATATTATCTCAATTAAAATATATCATCTCAAATGATATTCCCAAAATCCTCTTTACCCTCGCTCTTAGCTACAAAGCTCTTCCTTTCTCGTCAATAGTTTAAAATAAATATAGAGTGATCCAAATCTTTCAATCTAAAATACAATTCATAAATTTTTTCACATACTTCTTCTGAAAGGAAATAACTTTTTCTATATAAAATTTCCCCCTCTCCTCTAAAGCTATCTCCTTTGCCCGGCCATTTTGAAACCTTCTAATAAATCCATTTTCTTCCAGAAATTTTATGCGCCTGCTTATTAATCCCGGATCTATAATATCTCTTTTCCTTATGTCATACATCGTGATATTGCTACTCTCCAGTAGTAAAAAAAGAATTAACATATCCGTTTTCGTAAGATTAGCTTCCCTTTTCAATGGAATAAAAATATCTCGTTCTAACTCAATTAATAGGTTCATAACTTACCTCATACCTTACAATAAAATAAATTTTTAATATACTTTGCCTCTGCCTAATCGTTTTTTGAAGATCTTCTCCAAACTACTCAATGATTCAAACACTTCAATTGCTATCTTTTTTTCCTCTTCCTCCAGTCTTTCTAGCCTCTGGCCTATCTCATACCTTAATTTGTTTATTGCTACAACTATCATTTCCTTCACCTCCCAGGGTGATAAGAGGTTTTAAGAACCTCTCACCACTCTATTTCTCTTTACTTTATCTGACTTTTTATATTCTCTCCGATTCAGCTAAGTCAAAGCTAATGTCATTTGTCCTTTGGAATTCATCTACTTTCCTGTCCAGCTCTAAAACCATAAGGTCTCTGGTTGATTTAACTGTCTTACCTTCTTTATATAGATCCTCGATTTCTTGGTAATCTAAGAGTAACTCTTCCAGTTCCCTCTTATTCTTTTCGCTTAATTTGCTAGTAAATGTCTCCTTGGACTCTCTTAAAAACCTAAAGTTGTTATCTACCCTTTCTACCTCCACTTTTTCTAAGCCTTTAACAATGGTGTTCTTAGGTTTACTAACCGCAATATATCCTCCTTCTTCAGTAACGGCATTTGTCTTTAATGCTTTTCTAGCTATCGTCTCAAGGGCATTTTTAGTTCGATCTATACTTTCTTTGGCATCCCTCTCTAAGAGACTAGCTTTATAATACCTTTTGTTACTCGCATCATAGTGCTTCAAATCATATTTAAAGTTTGAACGTGTCTTGTCTAACCCCGCTTTCTTTGCTCTTTTAACAGAAGTATTTGCTGTTAAGTCATGCTGGTCCTTGTGTGTTAACTCGTGATCCAAAACAGCAACTTGTCGGCTAAACTTCTCATCTGCCAGCTTATAAGATAGCCTGATAATACTTGGCCATAAAATTCCTTTTGATGAAAATTGACCATTAGTTCTCTCCCCAAGATCGTAGCTCCTTAAATCCAAAATACTTTCTTCAAACTTAATCTTATTCGCTTTAGAGCTAGCTTTTTCCTTGTTTTTAGCAAATGCTTCTAAGAGGTCAGCTCGCTGATAAGCATCCAATCTTTCATTTAAGCTCTCCATTACCGACTTTTCTTTAGGATCATAGTAACTTCTTAACGTTGCCATAACTCCCCTATCCTTTAATAAATTTTCAGTATACCTTACATTCACTGCACTCTTTAGCCTCTTCCATTATTCCCTGTTTCTAACTTTGAAATTTTCTCTGTACTTTGAGAGGGAGAGTCTTTGGAATAAAGTACCATTGCTTTCTCCCTCTTCCCCTTCTTTCCCTTAGCTGTTTTCTTTGGTTTCAGGAGGTCTAGATCCTCATCTCCGATCATCTCATAAGTAGTTG
Organism: Propionigenium maris DSM 9537; assembly: GCF_027925155.1. Lineage (GTDB taxonomy): Bacteria > Fusobacteriota > Fusobacteriia > Fusobacteriales > Fusobacteriaceae > Propionigenium > Propionigenium maris. The sequence continues at coordinate 114,658 of NZ_BSDY01000002.1, forward strand.
GATCATCATAAATTGCTTCTCCCTGAGCTACACTGCCTGAACTTCCATCGACATCTTCATAGTCACTCTCAGTCGAGGCTGGACCTCCTGCTTCTTCGGAACCACTCCCTCCTGAAACGTATAGTTCATTCTCTACAAACTCCTCTACGTCATTATCTCTGATCTCCTTATAAGTCTCATCATGTAGGCCACTATACTCCTCCCCTCCAGATTCATATAGAGGGTTTTCTGAGCTCTCTTTCCCTGGAAGCTTTGAGTCTGTGCCCGCCAGATACTTCTCACTGCTCTTTCCTCTGAAAAGATCCTTTACTCTGTCCATAAAACCCTTTTTTTCTTTGGGGAGCACTACATCATCATAGAGTTCTTCAGGATCTAGATCCCCATCTTTAATGAAATCATAAACAGTTGGATCACCATAAATTGCCTCTCCCTGAGCTACACTGCCTGAACTTCCATCGACATCTTCATAGTCACTTTCACTCGAAGCTATGCCTCCTGAAGTTGAACCGAGCTCGGCATAATCGTCATCTAAAGGTTTATAACTATCTTCTTTTCCAGGCTGTGGAATCGGTGGTAAAGGTCTCTGGGGCTTTTCTGCATTGAATCCTGCTGGAGCATTCCCTACAGGCTCATAGCCATCCGCGACATAACCATATGCATCTTCATTCGAGGCTACAGAGCCCGAGTTTAAGTCGAGCTCTTCATCCTCACCCCCTCCTGATTCATATAGATCATTTTCTACGAACACCTCTACATCATCATAGGATATTGCATCCTCAGCTTCTCTTCCCCTATCTAAGTTCAATTCATTTATCTCTTCATACTCATTTCCTGCTGAATCATAGATGGGACTCTCTGAACTTCCTTTCCCTGGAACTTTTGAGTCTGTGCCCGCCAGATACTTCTCACTGCTCTTTCCTCTGAAAAGATCCTTTACTCTGTCCATAAAACCCTTTTTTTCTTTGGGGAGCACTACATCATCATAGAGTTCTTCAGGATCTAGATCCCCATCTTTAATGAAATCATAAACAGTTGGATCACCATAAATTGCCTCTCCCTGAGCTACACTGCCTGAACTTCCATCGACATCTTCATAGTCACTCTCAGTCGAGGCTGGACCTCCTGCTTCTTCGGAACCACTCCTTCCTGAAACGTATAGCTCATTCTCTACAAACTCCTCTACGTCATTATCTCTGATCTCCTTATAAGTCTCATCATGTAGGTCACTATACTCCTCCCCTCCAGATTCATTTAGAGGGTTTTCTGAGCTCTCTTTCCCTGGAAGCTTTGAGTCTGTACCCGCCAGATACTTCTCACTGCTCTTTCCTCTGAAAAGATCCTTTACTCTGTCCATAAAACCCTTTTTTTCTTTGGGGAGCACTACATCATCATAGAGTTCTTCAGGATCTAGATCCCCATCTTTAATGAAATCATAAACAGTTGGGTCACCATAAATTGCCTCTCCCTGAGCTATGCTACCTGACCTTCCATCGACATCTTCATAGTCACTTTCACTCGAAGCTATGCCTCCTGAAGTTGAACCGATCTCGGCATAATCGTCATCTAAAGGTTTATAACTATCTTCTTTTCCAGACTGTGGAGTTAATGGCAAAGATATCTGTGGGAGGACTCTCTTTGGTTTAGGACCCTGGGGCTTTTCTGCATTGAATCCTGCTGGAGCATTCCCTACAGGCTCATAGCCATCCGCGACATAACCATATGCATCTTCATTCGAGGCTACAGAGTCCGAGTTTAAGTCGAGCTCTTCATCCTCACCCCCTCCTGATTCATATAGATCATTTTCTACGAACACCTCTACGTCATCATAGGATACCGAGACCTCATCTTTTCTTCCTAACTTCACTTCTATTGGATCATCATAGATTGCCTCTCCCTGAGCTATACTGCCTGAACTTCCATCGACATCTTCATAGTCACTTTCAACCGAGGCTATGCTTCCTGAAGTTGAGCCGCTCCCGGCATAATCATTATCCAAAGGTTTATAACCGTCTTCTTTTCCAGACTGTGGAATCGGTGGTAAAGGTCTACGGGCATTTGCTTCACCTGTATATATATCTTTTATAGCCTTTCCTTTCTCTGATTCCCCTGAGACCTCCTCCATACTGACAAAGGTATTTCCAGATTCGTCGATTTCAATCCCTTTGACCTTGAAGACAGTATTGGGTTTGTAGTCTATTTCACCAGCCTTTGCACCTCCTAATGGCATAGGGCTCCCATAGCCTTCCACAGAGTAATACACATATCCAACTCCGCTTTCCTTATCCGACCACTCTTCCGTTGGGGTCTCCGAGGTAAACAGATATCCCCTGTCTCGTATAAGATCCCCCTCCTTTATCTTGTTGCCGTAGACCTTGTTTATGAGCTCTTTTTCCGGAACCTCCAGCTTTCTGAAGGAGGTCAGTTTTTCATTGGAACGTCCATTTTTTATGAGGGCACCAAAATCTTTAGCTGCTTTCGCTGCGGTATATCCATTTTTCTCCAATACTTTTTTGCCCTCATCTGAGATCTTACTGGTCCTTAAAAAAGCATTCACGTGGCTGCCTATCAGGTCCTTTCCGTGTATCTTGTTTATCTTAGCTTCCTCCTGGGATATTTCTTTAATCTTTCTCTTTTGAAGATCTGCTGCTCTCTTTAGTTCATTTGTCCGTTCCGGGCTTAATCCTCCCTTTGTGATTCCTTCTTTTAGTTCCAATAAGGCCTTCTCTTTTAATCTGGCATCTATCTTCCCTTCATCTGCCTTTAAACCCTCCTGAAATTTTTTATACTCTTTTGCAAGCTTCTTATAACTCTTCTCATCTCCTCTCTCCTCAAAGGATCTCAGAGAATTTTCAAAGTTTTTTGCAAGCTTTTCAAGTGAATCAAACTCCTTAGGTGCACCACTCCTTGCACTGTAATATTTTTTCATCAGATCATCAGGCTTATATAGTTCCTTTCCTGTCACTAGCCTTCCAGATCGGTCAAACTTTAGAACATTTCTCTCTTCCATTTCCTTTAATTTCTTTACCAGGCTTTGAACCATAGTATCTTTAAGTGATTCTGATATTTCACCTCTCTCGTGCCTTTCATTGACCTCTTGGTAAGCTGTGGTAATCTCCTCCAGCTCCTTCTTCTCTCCTTCCTTCAATCCAAGTTCTACTGCTTCTTTGTTGGCTATTAAGGACTCTAGCTTCCTTTCTTCCCCTATCAGCTTTATATCTCTGAATCTATCCATTGCAAGTGTTGAACCTTTTTTCGGTTTAGAGATCGCCACGAGACCTTCTCTCTTCTCATCTGATAGCCTAGATACTATATCTTTAATAGCATGCTGGGTTCGCTTCTCATTCTCTCTTGTATCTCTCTCAATAAGGCTATTAAGATACATTGCTTCATTATCAGAATCATAGTATAGGACGTCAAACTTCATGTCTTCTCTGACCTGTTCAAATTCTTTTCTTAGGGGGCTATCTGAAGGTAACCTATCCATCATATCATACTGATCTTTATGCCCCAGTTCATGATCTAAAGTCTTTACTACCTCTTTAAAATCCTTATGGTTTCCAGAATTAACCACAACTTTGTTTTTACGATTAGCATAGTACCCTAACTCTTTCTCCTTGCCTGTTCTATCAGCTATTAAGTCCAACTCAGCTTCTTTAAATTTCACCTTTGTTGCTTCTGAAAAAGCTTTCTCCTTATTCTTAGCCAGTAGTTTTAGAAGCTTTGTTTTTTCCTCCTCTGTAAGGTTCTCACCTATATTGTTTATATCCTTGTTTCGATCTATAAGATCCATAAACGCCTTATCTTCAAACAAGTTTTGGGTATACCTTATATCTGTTGCCTTCTTTAGTTTCTTCCACTTCCTATCTGTCTCTGAATTTGAAATTTTCGCAAGGGCCTTCCTCTTTTTTTCTGGCTGCATATTTAAGATACTGTCCATCTTTTCTTCTTTTGATTTGAGCTCGTTCTGAAATTTCGTGTACTCTTTTATAAACTTCTCATAACTTTTTTTATCCCTCTTCTTCTTAAAGTTTCCAAAGGTTTTATTGGTAGACTTTTCAAACTCCCACAGCTTAGATGCATCAAAGTTGTACTCACTATTTTCTTCCTTTGGTAATACATCCTTTACATCCCTATATTTCTGAATTAGATCATTTGAATTATAAAATCTTAATATCTCTGCTAAGATATCAGGTTTTCCTGCACTATCAAGTAAAGTATCAGGCTGGGAGGTCTCTGACTTTCCTTCTTCAGGAAGTTTCGATACTACTTTTGATTCTGCCAAATCTGCAGGCGCCAGATACTTCTCACTGCTTTTCCTCGTAAAAAGTCTCTTTAGTCTCTCTACTATTCCCCCCTCTTCTTTCTTTACCTTCAACCCGTTATCAGTCGGGTCAAGCTTTAGATTATTTCTCTCTTCCATTCCCTTTAATTTCTCTACCAGGCTTTGAACCATGGTGTCTCTAAGTATTTTAGTTATCTCTCCCTTCTCATATCTTTCACCAATTTCTTGGTAAGCTGTAGAGATCTCCTCCAGCTCCTTCTTCGCTTCTTTATTCAAGCCAAGCTCAACTGTTTCTTTATTTGCTTTTAATAACTTTAGCTTTTTTTCCTCCCCTATCAGATTTTTATCGATGAATACATCTGCTGAACGTTTTCTGTATGGGTCAGAAATCCCTATATATCCTCCTTTATTCTTATAGTCATCTGGTCCATCCTGTAATCTGTCTGCTATGGCATGAAGGGCATCTATAGTTCGGTTCATAGTTTTATTCGCATCCCTCTCTATAAGGCTGGCTTCATACATCTGAGGGTCTTCACTATAATTCTTATAGTGCTTCATATCAAAGTCCATGTTAGCTATACTTTCTTTAAATACCTCCCTTAGCGGGCTATCTGAAGGCAAGAAAAACACAGTACTAAATTGATCCTTATGTTCTAATTCGTGATCTGAAGTTTTTAGAAACTGTAGAAATTTTTTGTCTGGATCGACATTCATTAAGACTTTTTTCTGGTTAGGATCATACTGGCCTCTTGTGTTTTCTGGCAACTTTGCATCAAACACTAAATTTGCTTTTTCAAACTCTGTTTTCATAGCTTCTGAAAAAGCTTTCTCCTTATTTTCAACAAACATCTCTAAAAGCTCTTTTTTCTCCGATAGGTTAAGTGCCTCATCTAGATCAAGCACCCCTGCCCCATCCCTACTTTTTAGTGGGTCCTCTATTAGTTTCATAACCCTTTCATCTTCAAATAACCTTTGGGTATACCTGACATCTACTGCCTTCTTTAACCTCTTCCATTTCTCTCCGACTTCTAACTTCGAGACCTTTTCAAGCAACTCCTCCCTTTCTTGACTCCTCCCAGAAGAGGTATCTGTAGATACCTCAACTCTAGTAGAATCCTCAACGTCAGGTGATACCCCTGCCTTATCTTCCGGCACTTCATTTAGAGAGGTAAAGTCCCTATCATACTCTGTAATTCCCTCTGCGTCTTCATGAGTGTCATCACCTGGTCCTGGCTGATTTGAAGTTATTTCACCTGTATAGATATCCTTTATAGGCTTATTTTTCAGTGGTCCCTCTGAAACCTCTTCCATATTCACAAGAGTGTTTCCAGCTTCGTCGGTTTCAATCCCTTTAACCCTGAAGACAGTATTGGCCCTGTAATCTATTTCACCGGCCTTTGACCCTCCTTTAGGCATAGGGCTTCCATATCCTTCCACCGAGTAGTACACATATCCGGCTCCGCTTTCCTTATCCATCCACTCTCCCGTTGGGGTCTCCGAGGTAAATAGATATCCCTTGTCTTGTATCAGATCCCCCTCCTTTATCCTGTTGCCGTAGACCCTGTTTATGAGTTCTTTCTCCGGAACCTCCAGCTTTCTGAAGGAAGTCAGCTTTTCATTGGAACGCCCATTTCTTATGAGGGTGTCAAAGTCTTCAGCTGCTTTCTCTACAGTATATCCATTTTTCTCCAATACTTTTTTCCCCTCATCTGAGATCTTACCGGTCCTTAAAAAAGCATTCACGTGGCTGCCTATCAGGTCCTTTCCGTGCACCCTGTTTATCTTAGCTTCCTCCTTGGATATTTCTTTAATCTTTCTCTTTTGAAGATCTGCTGCTCTCTTCAGTTCATTTGTCCGTTCCGGGCTTAATCCTCCCTTTGAGATTCCTTCTTTTAGGTCCAATAAGGCCTTCTCTTTTAAGATGGCATCTATCTTCCCTTCATTTGCCTTCAGACCATTTTGAAATTCTTTGTATTTTTTTGTGTACTTCTTGCTGCTGTTTACTGTAAAGAATGTCTTTATTTTGTTAAGCAGATTACTTCCCTTCTCCACCTCTTTTTTGACCTTTTCCTCATTTCCCCTATCTTCCGAAGCTTCGAATATATTGTCAAAAGACACTTCTTCCGCGCCCCTTGAGGAAAGTGAAGGGTTCCACTTAGGATCTTCTACTTTATTTCCTCTTAAAGAGTTTTCCAGCGAATTTTCGCCGTTAACTCCAGCTGTATAGATATCCTTTGGTCGCTCAATAGGTCTTAATAGCTTTATTACATTCAGCCCATGTAAATCATTGTGACTAGCTCCATCAACCTTCAAGATCTTATCTGCATTCAAATCCTTTCTATGAGCTAAGCCTATTTTGGCTTGTCCTGTAAAAAACTTCCAAACCTTGGTTTTAAAATCTGTTCCTCCTGCTTTTGTCACTGAATCTTCATTAGACATAACATTTAGATAGCTACCTGTTTTCTCCTCTATAATCTCTCTAGAGACTCTATGATCATTTCTTACAGGTGTTCCTAAAGTAACTAGATTTTTCACCTTGCCACCCTTCATAGTTTTCAATGCTTCATTTGCTACATTTCCACCATGACTGTGGCTTATTATATTTACTTCTATCCCCTTTTCATTATAGCCCTCTATTACCTTTGCCAGTTCCTTTCCCGCCTCTTTTCTTGCATCTGGATGATTCTTTCCACTCCATTGGAACGTTACAGACTCCCCTCCATACTGCTTCTCTATAGCCTTTCCTTGCGAAGAATCCGAGCTTATCCATCCCGTTTTGGCCTTATCTCCATTAAATGTTCCATGCACTAAGATATTTACAGTATTGTCCTTTACCGCCTCTACTTTTTCAGGTCGCTTAGACTCCTGAACTATGCTAGGTTTTCCTTTATAATACTTCTTCTTAGTCAGGCCTTTAGAAAAGTTTACTTCTTCTTCCTTAGGTAACTTTCTTTTCTCCTTCTTCCAGACTTTTATCAGATCAATTTCTTTTTTGTTGGTAGAAATAACTTTTCCCTGATATTTGTCATTTGGATCTCCCTCTTTAGCAAGAACATCTGGCAGATTTAATTCTTTTTGTCTCAGTATACTATCCATCTTTTCCTCATTTGACTTAAGGGCATTATTAAATGTTGTATACTTTCTTATAAGAGTGTCATAACTCTTTTTGTCCCCCTCCTTTTCATAAGATTCCTGAGCTTTTTTAAATTCCTTTTCCAATTTCTTCAGCTTAGGTGAATTTAATTTATATTCATTACCTGATTCACCTTTTATTCCACTGCTTACTTCATAGTACTTATTCATCAGCTCATTGGAGTCGTAAAACCTCTTCATCTCCTTTACAATATCAGGTTTTCCTAAAGTATTACTTAAACTACCAGGTAGAGAAGCATCATATTCTAAAACAGGTAGAGAAGCATCATATTCTAAAAAGTCATCTAAAATTAAATCTAAGTCCTTTATAGCCTCTTCTCCTTCCCTTGCTAATTCTCTCCTCTTCAGTTTTTCACTGCTCAACTCCTCTCCCAGCTTGTGTCCCCTTGCCTTGGCATCCTTCTCCCTCTGAGAACTCAGGTAATTTACATACTCGGTAGAGTCGCCTACCCTTCCGCTATACTTCAATAGCTTTCTGTCATCTCCTACTCCCAGAGCTTCCGATTCTCTCTTGTGCTTCACAAGTTCAGCCTGTTCCTTATGGGTCAGTTCATGGCTTAAGGTGTCCAGTACCTGAGCCAGAGTACGATTTGCATTTAAAACTACCCTGTCTGGCGTCCTTCCTTGAGACGCTATAAACACTCCCCTCTTCTCATCTGAGAGATTTTTATCAAGTTGCAGTTTTATCTTTTTAGTCTCAATTCCGCTGGCTTCACTAAAGGCTTCCATCCTGTAATCTATAACCGTTTGGAGAATAAAATCCCTCGCCATTTTATCGATGTCTTTCAGAGGTTTGTCTGCATATTCGGAATTAGTGAGGGAATCCATCAATACTTCATCTCCTGCTACTTTTTCCATGAAGCTTCTGTCCACATCTTCTTCAAGCCTTCTGTAGTTTGAGCTGAGCTTCAAATCATTTTGCAGGGCGCTTGTAACAAGCTGCTGGGTGAAGTCTAGGCCCTTCTTCTGGGAGAAACTTAAATCCCTCTCTCTATAGCTTGCATCGGCATCTGATTCCTTAAGACGGTCCGCACTTTCCAGCCTACCTCTATGAGCCACCTTTCCTAGCTGCTTTAAAATAGCAACCTTCTCCTCTATGCTCATCTCCTCAAGGGTTTTTCCATACTCACTCTTAAATACATCTTTCAATATTTCTTTATCTTCCGGTGATAGACTATCTATAGCTTCTCCTGTTTTGTCGTATTCACCTTCTATCTCTTCATCCATAATAGGATTACTTACCTCGTCCCTTTCTGGAAGAAATCCTTCCAAGCCTTCCCTCCCATATAGTGGCAGGCTCTCTCTTGAGTCACCTTCATTGGATAGGTTCACTTCTGATAAGCTCACTTCATCATATCTGTTGGTGTTTAAGCTGGTGTTTCCTCCCTCTGCTGTATCTTCCTTCCTCCCCAAGATCATTCCCTTCAAAGCACTGAACTGGGCCTTCCAGGTGGAAGCGGCATCCTTTATCCTCTTTTTAAATGTGCTTTCAAAATCTTTTTTCGATACTAGAGACACCGTGCTGCCTTCGTTATCTACAACTAACTTATTCTTGCTGTTGATTACAAACTCCGGATTCTCCTTAGAAAAATCTACTTTCTTGAATTTATCCTTAGTCAGGTCGTAGATTTTTCCTGTTTTGTCATCCATATAGTTGTTGCCTTCACTCTTCGCTACATATTCTTTAACTATGTGGACGAATTCTCTGTCGCTGGTATTCTTGTCTCCTCCGATCCTTCCCAGAGCCTCTAAATCCTTCCTCTTGCTTTCTGAGAGCTTGGAGCTTTTAGATGACTGAGATATTATCTCCCTCAGCCTCTTAGCATCTCCAGTGTCCACTCCTTCCGTTAAAAGAGTCTTTACAGTTTCCGCCATTACCCTTCTTTCTAGGCTCTCTCCAGTAGTGACATAGGCATCCCCGTCTTCCCTTATTACAAGGTATCTGTTGTCTTCTAGCCCTACTACCTTTCCATCTAGCTCCGGATTTTTCCTTAGGGCACTGTACTCCTCCTGAGTAATCTTCCTGCTGAAGTCATCTCCTATGAATTCGTAGTCCGTTCTTGGTCTGGAAGTAACCTCGGCTATCTCTACCTCTCCCCTTTCATTTAGGGTGAAGTATCTGCCATCCTCTATCTTTATTGCTCTCTCTCCCAGCTCAGAGTCTGTTGCAGCGTTCATTATCTCCTCTGGGGTTATCTCCCTGCCGCTTTTCTCATCTAGGTAGAGGTTTTCATCTGGCTTCATCACCTCTGTGACAACTATATTTCCCTCGTTATCCTTGGTAAAGTATCTGCCATCCTCTATCTTTATTGCTCTCTCTCCCAGCTCTCCTATCACCTCTGCAGAGTCAAAGTCGGATTCCCTTACCTCCTTTTTAGTCTTGGGATCCACTATATGTGAGATCATTTCGAAATCCTCGGTTACCTTGGCAACCTTAAGTGCCCCTTCCTTATCCATTATAAAATGTCTGTTGTCCCCTAGGTCTACGCTCTCCATACCTAAGGCTTCATTGTACTCCTTCCTTTGAGTAAACTCCTTCTCCGTAAGCTTTGCGCCCGTCTCTGGATCTACAAAGTAGTCGTCTCTTTCCCTTGTATACTCAACCTTAACAGAACTTATGTCTCCGTCCTTGTCCCTTACGAAGTACCTTCCGTCTCCTATCTCTACAGCCTCTTGGCCTAGCTCATCGTGGTAGATTTTACTACTGTCAAAGTCATCGGTTGCTAATTCCTTGCCGCTTACAGGATCCTTTACGCTCTCCGGTCTCTCCTGAACCTCACTTAATTCAATTACTTTGATTTCACCGGCTTCATCCTTAACAAAGTACCTCTTTGCGTCAATCTTCACAGCATCCTGAGATAAGCTTTCTTGATAACTTTTTTGGCCTTCAAAGTCTTCACTGCTGATCTTAACCCCCGTCTCTGGATCTATGTACTCATCTGCTCTCTCCCTCACATAGTCCACTTCGGCTACCCTTATCTCACCGGAGTCATCCTTGATAAAGTATCTGCCATCTCCTATCTCCACAGCATCCTGCCCTAGATCCTCATTGAACTTTTTAGTACCTTCAAAGTCATCGGTTGCCAGCTCCCTGCCACTTTGAGGGTCCCTTACACTTTCAGGCCTCTCCTGTACCTCGGTCACCTCTGCTACCTTTATCTCACCGGAATCGTCTTTTATAAAGTACCTGCCATCTCCTATCGCTACTGCCTCTTGACCTAAGTCATCATTGTAGGTTTTATCCTTATCGAAGTCGTCAAACCCTATTTCTCTATTGGTAACAGGGTCATATGCTTTGCCTGGTATCTCCTTTACACCTGTTATCTCTGTAATCCCTACGCTTCCGTCGTCATTCTTTGTAAAGAATTTACCGTCCCCTATCTCAACGGCTTTTTTACCTAACAGTTCATTCACAGGAGCATTCTCAAGATCCTTTTCCGTTACTTTTTTTCCGCTATCCTTGTCAAAGAAGTATTCACTTCCTGGCACAAGCTCGGTTTTGGGCTTGACCATTACAACTGGTTCATCGCTTCCCTCCTTCCATACGATATTCCTGTCGGGATCATCGGTTTTAAGAACCCTTCCACCCAAAGCTTCGTCGTAAGGAAGATCTCCCAGCTCCCTTTCCCTGATCACTTTACCCGTTTTCTCATCTGTAAAGAATATATCTTGCTTCTTTTCAGATGTTATAAGAGTAATCTCTTTAAAGGTTTTTACTTCTTTTTCTGAATTTCCAAGGAGCACATCCTTCTTGAAGCTGTCGCTCCCCTTTACTACAAATGATCCGGAGTTTCTAAAAAAATTATTTCCTCCCACTCCGATTATGTCCATTTCTTTCTTTTTAGTAAATTCTCTTTCCGTATACTTTAATACTGTGTTGGCATCCAGTCTTACTTCACTCTCATATACATTTGCACCCTTACCCTCCTTTGTAATAGCCTTGTTATCCTCTAGATCCTTCAGCCTTATCTCATTTCCAAGGGAATCCTTTATGGTCTCTCCTAGTTTATTTTGTAGCCTTTCGCTTCCTGTATCCCTTACCTTTGTATTGGTTTCAATTATTATTTCACCCTTTTCATCAACAGTAAGGAATCTTTTCCCCTCTCCATCTAGAGCTATTTTTCCCCTTTCCTGAATCTCGTTTTTGGTAAATGCCTTTCCTGTAACCTCATCTCTGAACTTCTCACTCCCCTTTTCATACTGGTACTTTGGTACCTCTTTGATTACAGGGGCTTCTCCGTCCCTTCCTTGAACCCAGAACCTGTCGGTTTCAGAGTCTTCGGAAATCTTTATTGCCTTTCCTCCCAGCTCTTCCTTGTATTCCGCCTTGTCAAAAGCGTCCTTTGATATCTCCATTCCTGTAAGTTCATCTTTATATTTTCTGTCCTTCAAAACACTTTCTATATCGTACTTTACAAGTTTTCCATTCTCTTTTCTGATAAAGTACCCGCCATTTTTCTGAGCCTCATTAAGCTCTTTTTGGGTAGGCTTTATCACCTTATCTTTATTCTTTTGAGAAGTATTCTTTTGCGTCTCCTTCTCCTTTACCTTTTTAGAGTACTTCTTGAAATTTTTTGAATCTACCTTTATCTTGGAGATATCCTTGATTCCATCCAGTATCTCCTTTGCAGCTTTAGCATCCCCGGCCTCATGCGCTGCCTTGGCCGCCTTCAGCCCTAAATCATAGTTATTCAGGTCCGTCATAAACTTCATAAGTGCATCTTTATTTGTAGCATTCATGCCGTTATTCCCACTTCTCTTAACTATCTTATGGAGCTGCTTTTTCTGAATCTCATCGTAGTTGTTTCCAATGGAATCCTTATATCCTTGCTTCTTAAAAAAGTCTTCCTGACCCTTTATCTTGGAGGATAAGATCTTATTTGTGGCCACATAGGGGTCCTCACCCTTTTCTTGGGATTCTCTGATTGCAACCTCTACTTCCTTTCCGAGGCCCACTTCAGATCCCTTCTTACCTACAAAATCAAACTTCTCCTCTACCTTGGCTTCTTTTTCCTTGATCTTTGCTGCCTCTCCTGCTTCCTCCTTTGGTCGTGAAACCTCTACTTTATCCTTAAAGTCCGGTGTACCCATCACCACCTTTTCCTCTTTTACCTTTATACTTTCATTTATATCCTTCTTTAGATTAACTACTTCAGTTTGAGTTTTTGTTCCATCTATTTCTGGGAGCTTTTCAACCTTGTCCACAAGCTTTTTTGGTCCCTCTATATCTGGTGACTCTATCTTTATATTCTTTACCTTTCCTGAATCTACCTCTGGTTTAGATACATCTACCTTTACCTTTATGCCCGAATCTACCTCTGGGGTTTTTATATCGATCTTATTGACCTTTCCAGAATCCACGCTTACCTTTATAGACTCCGTCTTCTTGGTGATTCCCGAGTCAACCTTAGGGCTTGTATAGTCTATACTTACCTTGGGCTTTGTCTCTGTCACAACATCCGGTTTATTCGTTACTTTATTCGGTTCTCTGTCCTTCCCTCCTAAAGCTGGGTTCTTACTGACTACTTTATCGATGCTGTTTACTGTATCTTTATTGACAAAAATATTTGAAGTATCTCCCTCACCCCTATCTCTCAGAGAATTGGAATCCTCTTCCGTAATCTTTTTCTTTGGCTCTAGAGTATAGTCGAAATCCCACTTAAAGTGCTTGTCATCTCTTGTTGTTTCCAGAGCATTTTCAGTATCCCTGTTTACATCTATTCCCGAGTCTTCCAAGCTCTCTCCTCCAACACTTACGTTTCCTGCTCCTATCGTCGAGTTCACGTTCCTGTCCTTGTGGAACCCTTCTACCCTTCCGCCTTTGACGTCCACACTGTCTACTCCATTCTCAGAAACGCTGACTCCCAGACCTCCGTAGCCTCCGTCTCTCATATGAGAATCCTTTAAGTCCTCCACCGTCAGACCTCCAGTTGCAAAGTTAAGGTTTCCGTCCTCAGCTGCTATAACTCCTCCCTTCAGGGCAGTGTTCCCACCTACATTTATATTTACATTGCCTCCTGTAATGCCGCTCTGCTCCTTTACCCACTCCTTCTCTTCTACTATTTGCCCATGGGTTACCCCTGCGCTTCCATTTCCTCCATAACCGTCTAGCCCTATGCTTCCAGAACCAGAAAGATTGAAGTCTGTGGATTTTAAGTTGTGGTCTAAGGTATCCTGCACACTCTCTATATTTAAGTCTCCACCAATATCCGCAGTCACACTTTCACCGGAAATATTGGCACCCTTTAAGGTAGCATCATTATCTATTTCCAGCACTACATTTCCCCCGTTTATCTTGGAGTTGTTGTAAGTTACTGAATCTGTCTTTGAATCTACAAAGGATCCGTCTATGCTGGCATTTATACTTCCTTCTACTCCACTCTCAGCTCCTACAGTTCCACCTACTCCCGCTGAAACTCCTACATAGTAGCCGTCCTCCTTGTGGTGGTACTCACTTTTAGAGGCCTCCATATTGAACTCCTCTGCTTTTATAAATACCGAGTCTGTTCCCTCTATCTGCATCCCCTTGAAGTCCACCTTACCGTTTTCCGCACTGATAAGTATATCCTTGGCTGATATCTCCGAGTCTATGGCTGTCTTGCTTTGAGTTGTTGTGTCAGAGTGAGAAACCGATACCCCTAGGTTGGCGTAGGTATCAACTAGGGTTCCATCCTGCTTGGATAAAACTCCTCCCATCTCAACTGCTCTCGCAAATATCTCCCAGGCACCGCCGCTGGAATATTCCGAATCAGAGTAATCGGCCATGCCCTTGGCTGCCTCGGCGATATCCAGCAGAGGAACTGTATATCCTACATCTGCTCCTACCCTTACATTGGTCTGCTTGGCACTGGCATTCACTTCATCCTGCACATAAGTTGAGTTTACATCCCCCTCTTCCGAGATTATTCCCACGCTGTTGTCTGCGTCTATCTTTACCGATTCCAGGTTCACGTCGTTCTTGGCTTTTATCGTTATGCTTCCACCCTCTATTGAGCTCCGCTCGTGAGTCGTTGCATCTAGACTTTCCTCGATTTCAGTATATTGGAAGATTGTACCAGTAGCAGATCCGTTGGCACCGAACTCACTTAGGTGAGTACCTGTGCTAAATCCCTTTCCGTGGAGCGATTCAGCACTCTCATTAAGTCCTGGAGATGACCAGTACCCGGTTTTTCCTCCACCGTGTCCTGTGCTGGTGTCCTCACCGCTTACCTTGTCGTCGTGTTCCGACAGAACAGATTCTCTGGCTCCTAAGATTGTGTCCGATACCCCGGCATCTGAGTCTCCAAATCCCCATGTCTTTTTCTTTCTTTCATACTTGTGTTCCAGTGCGATGGTTCCTATGTTGACATCCCCCTCCTTGGACATAAGAAGATTTTCATCCCCTTCACCCTTTATAGTGCTGCCAAGTATGTCCAGGTCCTTGTTAGATGATATCTTTACACTGCCCTCTCCAGCATCGATTGTCGATCCCGTTAATGATTCACTGTAAGTATAGATCGACTCTTTATCGCTGCTAAAGACACCATTCTTTTCTCTTTTGTAGTCGCTCTCAAATGTGTTTTTTACCCCGGAAATATTGACCTTATCACCCATGAGGACTACATCTCCCCTCTCGGTGCTCACATTGCTTCCTATTATGTCCAGGTCCTTGCCGGCCTTTATTCCCACTCCTTCTCCAGCGCTTACGCTGCTTCCCAGGTGGATTGTGGATTTTTCCTTAAATGTCTCGTGGGCGGTATCCTTTTCTATGCTACTCTCCAGCTTGATTGTATCAAATTTCACATTATTTTCAGCGGTAATCGAGGCTTTCTCAGTTGCAGTAACCATTCCCCCCTTCATGATCACATCGTTTCCTGAGTCGATTATTACATTTTTACCGCCTATACTTCCCACTGCTTTTACCTCATCTATAAAGCCGTCCAGCTTGGTGTTTCTCTCAACTACCGACTCATTGATGACGTCTCCCTTTACCGTTTCAAGCACCACATTTCCCGTACCGGATATGCTTCCACCGATATTTTTGATGTCATTTTCAGCCTTCAGCTGGATATCTCCCCCCACTATGGCTCCCATGGAACCTTCTCCGTATTTGTTGAGGATGTCTCCTGCGTCGATGCTGACAAGGCTGTCTCCCTTTACCGTGGAACCGATATTTTCAAACTTGTCCCCCTTTATCTCCACTACCTCTCCAACTATTGCCGAACCAGAAGAGCTTGAATCCAGGGCTGTCCCCCCCGTCTGCACATTGTTTGAAGATACATATACCCTTGGCACCAGTACCTCTACTCCGTCTACCTCCTCCTTTACATACCATACTATGTCCTTGTCCAGGTTCTTCATCTGCTCTTCAGTCAGGGGTTCTCCCACGACCAGTCCCAGTTCATCAGATGCTAAAACGGAGTTATCCAGCAGGTACTTCATAAGAGAGATCTCATCAAACTCGCTTCCCTCCATCTTTCTTCCGCCAGTTGCCTTAAGGTACATCTCATTTACCAGCATGGTTTCATAGTAGTTGTCCCCCAGCCTTCTGAAATCATCCTCCGAGTCATCCCCTAGCTTCTCAAAGACATAGCCGCTTCCATAGTAGTTTTCATCGTTTATGAAGTCGATATTTGTTTCAATAAGTGGTTTTTGTACTCCATCGATCACTACATCGTCGTTCCTTATAAATATTCCGTTGTCTCCCTCAGGGATCTCAATATGGTCTCCAGGGTCTACAACTATCTCCACACCCTTTATAGGGTCTACATCTGGGCTCTCTAGATCTGGAGCTTCCCCCTCTACCTTGTCTATCTTATCTGCTTCCCCCACTTCATCCACTTCATCCACTTCTGTGTCGTCCGTTATCTCCCCTACAGAAACGTCAGCATCATCCACTGCATCTTTATCTATCGTCTCCTGATCCTCAAAATCGATTCTGTCTCCCACATCTACCAGGGAGTCTCTTCCCTCCTCTATGCTGTCGGCTATTCCTCCCACAGTTGTTAGGTTCTTCACGTCTCCAGTCAGCTTGACCTTCCCTCCTGCGCTGATTAGGGCCTTGTCCTCAGAGACCAGGGTGACTTTTTTTGTGGTCTTGCTGGCTGATTTCTCTCGAACCGAAGGCTTTGTTCCTCCCTGTGTATTAGATCTCCTTACCTTAAACTCCACTCTGATAGTATCTATCGTCTCGTACTCCAGAGCTTCCGTTACATTCCTGATCTCCTTGGCTGTGATATCTATGTTCCTGTCCGCCCTTATCACTCCGCCGTTTACCAGGTCTTTGCTCAGCTTCATCTCTATGTCCCCGCCGGCTTCCAGGGCAGCCTGCCTCACCCCGATGCTATCCTTTGAGCTGGCAGTATTAAAATCAAGATCTAGGGTTAGATCATGATATCTTTGACCGTTAAGAAAGCCACCATCCCTGCTTTCCTTATTAACAGTAGCAGAATTTAGGTGCCCCCCATCCCTTAACTCTATTATTAAATCGCTATTATATGTGTGTATCACAAGGTCTCTCATGTCTTCAGGAACAAGATTAGGACCATGACCATATAACATCCAAAATAAATCCTCTTCGAAATCATATAGACTACCTTCATCCCAGAGGTCCCTTAGGCCCAGACCAGACTTCCAAACATAGGTACTGTTATTAATCCAGTTATTGTATATATGAGTATCTAAGAAATTCTTCATAAGTTCATCTTCCGACATTTCCATAAACCCATACTTACTAAGCTCCTTTGCATGGATATACTCGTGGTACTTTATGGCCTCGTTGTAGAAGTTGATGGCCTCCACAACTATGTTGCCCCCGGCCTTTATCTTTCCTGCCTTCTCCTTATCCGCCTTGTTGTATATGCTTCCCGCTGCCCTCAGCTCCATATCTCCCAGCAGGGTCAAGATCTGAGCTCCCGCTTCGTTGATGATATGCCCATGCCTTGCCACCAGGCTTAGGTTTTCAGTAGCGTACAGGGATGTATTTGACCTCAGCAGTATCTCGTCTGCACTTATAATAAGGTCTCCGTTGGACTGAAACTGCCCTTCATTTGTAACCTTCTGCCCCTTGGCAACATCCAGGTGCACCTTACCCAGTCCCAGTATCTTTCCCTCGTTGACAAAAGACTCCTGAAGGCTGATCTTGGTTTCTTTCGTTCCCCCGTAGATCTTTGAATCCCTGTTGTGGATGTAGTTTTTGGCTGTCAGGTTCATACCCTCTCCCGAGCTCAAAAGGGCCTCCTCTTCAGAGCTTCCTGTGTTCCGCACATAGTTCTTTGCGCTTATATCGAGGTCTCCCCCAGCAAATATCACCTTGCTGTTTGATATATCTCCCTCCATCGAGTCCAGTATAATGTCTCCGTTGGATACCACTTCTATCTGATCATTGATTATATCGCTGAAGTTCCTGATTTCAATGAGGGTATCTCCATATATCGTTCCCGTAAGAGTGAAGTCATTGGAGTGCTTTCCTAGCTTAGTTAAGTCTATAGTTAGACTTCCGTTTGTTATTATCTCTCCTGCATTATTTTCAAGCTTTATCGTATGTATTTTGATTCCCTTTCCAGATAATATCTCACCCTGGTTGTTGTTGATATACTCTGCTATTACCGAGATAGCTCCCGAAGCGTTGATAAGGCCGCCTTTATTGGTTAGTCCTATCCCCCCTATTTCCATGAGGACGTCTTCATTGGCAAGGATTTCTCCTGTGTTTACTACCTCTTCAGCCTCCATTATCAAGTTGGCTGCCGAAACTAGCTCTCCGGCACCGTTATTTTTGATTATTTCGGAAATGAGCCTCAGATCTTCCTTAGTGCTTATGTTTCCTTGGTTTTCAAGGGTTTCGCTGTAAACCTCTAATCCACCGGCACTGTAAAAGTCACCGGAATTCCTCACATCTTTAGCCTCTACTCTAAGGTGTGGCGAACCTTCCTTCCCCTTGCTTTCCCCTTCATCCTCGGATTCACTTGTCAGTGCTCCCAGAAGTCCTCCCTCTTCATTGATGAGGATCTCGGCTTCAATCCTTCCACTTCCCTCAGTCAGGAGGTTTCCTCTGTTGAGAATTTGGGTCGCTTCAACTGTAAGTAGGCTGCTCCCCTTTACTACCGAATCCTTCTCAGACTCAAAATTAGAAGTTTTTATCTCCAGCTCCTCTCCTACAATTACCCCTGAGTTGTGCAGGCCTTCTGTAGCTTCAATATCTACCCTCTCCCCTGCTATCTGACCGTCTTTTTGGTTGTCCAGCTCCTTACTTCTTACCTTCAGGTCGTCCCCTGCAATTACACCTGAGTTGTGCAGGCCTTCTCTAATTTCCATATCTACCGTCGTTCCTGCTATCTGGCCCTCTTCTTGGTTGTTCAGCTCCTTACTTCTTACATTCAGATCGTCCCCTGCAATTACACCTGAGTTGTATAGGCCTTCCGTGGTTTCGATACCTATCCTCTCTCCTCCGATCTGGCCATCCTTCTGGTTCTTCAGCTCCTTAACTTTTATTTCCAGGCCGTCCCCCGTTATTAATCCTGAGTTCTGAAGGGTTTCTGCACTTTCGATACCTACACTCTCTCCTCCGATCTGGCCATCCTTCTGGTTGTCCAGCTCCTTAGCTTTTATTTCCAGGTCGTCTCCCATTATTAATCCTGAGTTCTGAAGGGTTTCTGCACTTTCAATGCCTACACTCTCTCCTCCAATCTGGCCATCCTTCTGGTTATCCAGCTCCTTAACTTTTATTTCCAGCTCCGAGTCTGAAATTATTCCCCCGCTATTTACGAGTGTCTCTGCTTCCAGGGTTATGCTGCCCTCCGAGTAGATCACAGCTTCATCCTTGTCCTCATCCTCATCCTTGCTCTTCCCCTCATTGAGCAGACTACCATTGAGCAGACTACCATTGAGCAGACTACCTGCATCTATCCTTATATCTCCACCCAAAATACTCTTTTGGTTTTTAACTTTAGCTGCTTCTACTTTAAGCGATCCAGTGGAATAGATGTCTCCCTTGTTTTCTAAGGTATTTCCTGCTTTGGTGTCAAGGCTTCCCTCTGAATAGATCGTTCCATCGTTTACTATATCCTTCTCAGAGCTTATCTCTCCCTTGCCTCCGAGGTTTTGAATATTTCCTGTATTCTTAATGGTCTCCGAACCTATGTAAAGTCCTTCCCCGGACAAAAGAGTTCCTTCGTTTTCTATTGTTTCCTTCGCACTTAAAGAAAGGCTCCCCTTGGAGTTCTCCAAGTCCCCCTCTTCATTGAAGCTGCTTCCAGACATTATATTTCCATCGGAAGTATTCCTCAGGGTATTCCCTGCTATTTCAATATCTTTTTTTGCAAGAATCAGACCGCTGTTCTCTACACGCTCTCCCTCTATTGCTAGCCCCTCTTTGTCAGCGAGGATAGTACCCTTGTCATTGGTCAGGTTCCCCTCTATGGAAACTTCATTTCCCAGGACCGTCCCCTGGTTTCTTATTCCTTCCGACTTCAGAGCCACCTTTCCGCTCCCAGCTGCCATCTGTCCCTCGGAAAGGTTAGATACTTCCTTTGAAGTTATAATCTCTAGGTTTCTTCCCGCTGCCACAGCTCCTCTGTTGGAAACCCTCTCACCGCTAAGTGTGAGGTCTCCCTCCTCAGTTGCTACTACTCCCTCCTTCTCATTGTTTAAGTAGCCGCTTTTTATCTCCATCTCACTTTTAGCATAGATGGTGTCTTCATTTACTACTCTGTCTGCCTCTACTTTTACAGACCCCTCCGAGTATATTGTTCCGCTATTGTTTAGCTCCTTCCCCGTCACCTCAATGGAAGTAGTCCCCTGGATCGTTCCAGAGTTAGTGATTGAGTTATTGTTAACCCCACTAACTTTATCTCCTGCTATAATTCCACTGTTGATGACATTACGGGAGTCCTTTATCCTTACTTCTCCCTCTCCGTAGAGCTGTCCGGAGTTCACTAAACTCTTTTCTCCACTAACCTCCAATAAGTTAGTTCCCACTACATCTCCTGAATTTACAACACTTCCTCCCCTTAAGGTAACGGCATCTTCTCCGTAAAAAGTGTCTTCATTTATAATACTTTCAGCATTGGCATAGATATCCTCTCCGCTTATGGTTCCCTGATTGATTATCTCCCTCCCCTGAAGATCCATCCTTCCCCCTGCCGCCAGGGATGAATCCTCCGAAACATGGATCTGATTTTTCATATCTGCCTTTAAGCTTTGAGCTTTCCTTTCATCCGGATCCACACTTGCAACTATGCTCTCATTTTTTACCTCCAGGTTCTCTCCGGAAATTACAACTTTATTTTTACCTGCTGCATATCCTCCCTTTCCTTGAAACTTTACATCCTTAGCCGCATCTATCTCTAAATTGTTTTCTGAGTAGATGAATCCCTCTTCACCTGCCTGCCTGATATCTCCTTCACTACTTTTGAGCTTTATATCCCCACGACGGGTAATCGCATTCTTTACCTCGAGGTTTCCCTGAGAATCTATCTCTAAATCACCCAGAGTTGCAACCAAGTTAGATTTAGTATTTACTCCCACTCCTTTATCAGTTGCTATCAGCTTAATCTTTCCTGCAGACATGGCTCCAAGTTCACTGGCATCTATGGCAAACTGATATTTTCCGTCACTTCCGTGACTTTTATGGGTTGCCTCCTCATAGTCATAGGTATTGTCTCCCGTTAGCACCTTTAACTCCTTTGTGCTTTTGTTCTCCGTCCTAGTACTTGAGATCACCCCGCCTATCTTTGCAGCCCTGGAAAGGATTTCAAAATAATCGACCTCCTCTATGTTTACAAACCCGCTCTCTGCAACCTCTACAATTCCGTCTGTTATTCTCAGCTTTAGGTTTCCGTCTACTCCATCGAGCACCTGTCCTGTTGTGAGGGTTACTCTGGGAGTATTTATAAATCCCCCTCCACTCATATAGATACCGTTTGCATTGGCCAGAATAAAATCTGCTTCGCTTCCTGCAACCTCTACGAATCCCTCTATTTCAGACCTCTTTAAACCCGTTACTTCAGAGAGGATTGTTTTTGCCTCTTTTCCTGGAGTTATATTGTCATTTCCATAAATAAGTCCCGCAAGTGTAGTCAGACTCATATCCGCAGAGTTATTTAATATTAATCCTCTTTCATTGACATTGAACTCTAGGAATTTATTGTGAGATAGTCCTCTGTCATCTGGAGTTACTATATCGATCTGATCTATTCCGTTGGCTGTTTTTCCAAGTCTGGCCCTGTGCCTTTCATGAGTATTTTTGTCGATAATCACTCCGGCGCCATACGCGGTAACGTTATATGGCATTAAGAAGTTGTATATTGTCCATCCTATGAATCCCTTTGTTAGCTTATTATCCTTTATCCTTCTATTCATGCTGTTCTCCCATTTTTATCAAATATAAATACCTGCTAAAATATAAAATATCCCGCTTTCATCTTTTTCAACATAATCTGGCGCTTTTATCGGAAGGGAATAGGTGACACTCAGACTTCCGAAGTTAAAGTTCCTCTTCAGCCCCACCGAAGCTGAGAACAACTCCTCTCTGCTCAGGTATTTGCTGCTTCCCTTATTTATGCTGTTATCCGCAAAACCATAATCTGCTCCCAAAAAAAATTGGAGCCCGTGAAGTCCTTTGAGGACATGTCTGGGTTCCTTGAATCTGAGAGTATAATAAAGTTGTTGCCTGATAAACATCCCATTTTCTCCGCTTACTCCATTTTTAAAGCCCCTTACCGTAGTATCATCCCCTATGTAAAACTTATCTGAACTATAGAGGTTGTCCAAGCTGTACTGACTGTCCAAAGTACTCTCATAGGCCAGGGAATTATTTAGCCATCCCAGTGGTTTATAGTACCTTCCGTAAAATTTGATCCTATCAAACTGTCTTTTAGCCTCAGAGCCCTCTTTGTCTTTATGGGCCCCCAGGCTTCCCAGTCCCCTGGTATAGCTCAGTTTTCCGTACACACTTCCATTTAAAAGAATTCCTGTATACGAAACCCCTAAGTCGTATTGAGAACTTCTGTAGCTGCTGGACTCAACCCAGCTTTTCTCAATATAGTTATCGGAATCTTTCAGGGTAAAGTTTGACTCCAGCCTTACTCTTCCCCTGCTTCCATTAAAAATCGTTTTATTTAGTTTCAGTTTTATACTTTGTGTTTCACTTTCCTGGAGGATTTCATTTACCTCTCCCTCCATTGTATTCTTACTTTGGGAGTAACTGTAGTTAAATCCCGTTTCCCAGAACCCCATGGGGATCTTGTAATCAAGAAACGCGTTTCTACTATACCTTTCCGTATCATCCTCTGTAGTTGTGGATCCCTGGATATACAAGTTGTCGCTGAATCCTAAAATATCTCCATGGGTATATGAAAGCTTTACATTGTCCTCTCCTGTTCCCTCTGAACCTAAATTATCATAGTTTAAATCTATATTTCCTATCCTTTTCCTTTTAAAGTCTCCCTTCAAAATAGTTTGACCTATTTCACTTCCAGGAAGCAGTTTATAGGACCCCGTGCTTTTGGGTACACTATTTATTATGTTCTCGCTTAACTCAATTTTCTTTAGATCTATTACTTCTCCCTCTTTTATTTGCAAATTGAATTTCTCTTTAATTTTATCCTTTATCCTTCCATCATTTATCTCAACCTTCTCCAGTTTTCCTTCAAAGATTTGTAGACTTAACTCCTCTGATTTCAAATTTTGGTCTACTGGAATTGTTACCCGTGCAGCAATATATCCCTTTTTTATATAGGCATTGGTTATGTCTTTTATCAGCTGATGGATCTCAACCATACCCATTTCCTTGTTGACGTATTTTGATATTATTTCCTTCTTTTCCTTAGTCGAGAGAAGTTCGGAATTAATTAAGGTTATTTTTGAAACATAGAATTTTTTTCCCGAATTGATGTCGTAATCCTCTTCCTCTTCCACCTCTTCGATTTTCTCTACTTCCCTCCTTAACTGATTGCCTACTTCCTTTTCTATTCTCCTTCTCATTTCCTGTTCTTGAATTCTTTCAGCTGGGTTCCTTATTTCCCTCCCCAGGCTTATATGCGACAAAATTAACAGCAAAAATAAATATACTACTTTCTTTTTCATTTAGTTCCTTCCTCTAAAAAATAAACCTCTACTCTCCTGTTTTTTCTTCTATTTTCCTCTGTATCATTGGCTGCTACAGGTTCCGACCACCCCTTGCCTGAAATCTCAGTCCTTACCTCCAAATCCTCTGGCATTAACTCCATTATCAGATCAGCCACTGAACTGGCTCTTCTATAGGATAAACTTATATTGTACTCCTCTGGGCCTGTTTTATCAGTATGTCCCACAACCCT
The DNA here is from genome assembly GCF_027925155.1 of Propionigenium maris DSM 9537. Lineage (GTDB taxonomy): Bacteria > Fusobacteriota > Fusobacteriia > Fusobacteriales > Fusobacteriaceae > Propionigenium > Propionigenium maris. Next base: position 138,388 of record NZ_BSDY01000002.1, read on the forward strand.
GAGCATTCCCTTCCTTCCTCTTATCCTTTCCACCACCCTTTCAGCTACTATATCCGAGGTTATAGTGGAATCTACAATGCTACCCTTATTTAAATCAAAACTCCCCAAATTACTGTCAAAGGTTAACAATTTTTCTATCAAACTGCTTCTCTCTAAACTTGGCAGGCTTACCCTGTTAGATACAACCATTCTTACATCCTCCCTGTAGCTCTTGCATGAAGTAATCACCACAGCTAAACCTATTAAAAAAATATATTTCATCACGCTTACTCCTTAAAATTTAATAGTCCCCCTCAGGAAAATCTCCTCTGCATCCTCATTCTCAACTACTTCCTTCAGCTCTCCTAGATCCAGAATATTGTAGCTTCTCAATGTACTTTCAGGAATAATCTCCTCTATCATCTCCTCTAAAATCCCAGAGCTTACTTCCCCAGAACCATACATTATTTTTCTATAAAACTTTTCAACCTTAACTTCCCCTTTATTTTCGTCCTTCGGCCCAAAATATTTATATGTCTTTTTTATGGTTTTTATGGGAACATACATTATTAAGTCTCTTCCCTCAAGGTTTAACACATATGATTTTTCAACAACCTTTTTCACTCTTCCTTTAGAGTCTTTTTTTTCTTTTATCTGATAAACTTTCTCCCACTTGGGGTCCCCCTCCTTCCTTTCCCCCTTCTTGTTGTCAAAAACAATCCTCTTGGCAAAAACTTTTTTTAGTGTTGTATTTTTACTCTCCATTACCTCAACCTTAAAAGAGTGCTGCTCCTGCAAGTCCTCTTCTAGATTCTTCTTAACTAAATAGTTGGCCACACTTGATCTGTTTGCTCCTCCCTCTAATAATTCCACTTCCAAAGATCCTTCTGCATCTAAGAAAGTGGCAAGCAAGAGAAATAAACCAGCTAAGTATAACTTCCTCCTAAAACTCATATGTCATCCCTACCTTTCCTGAAGCTTCCCACAGGTCCCTTCCAACTTCTGCTCCTCCATTAAGAAACACTGAAAATCTATCCGACAAGTCTGCTTCTATCCCTAGATCAAAAGCAAATGTTATAGCCGGCATATCAACCGGTTCCACATCGTATTTCACATCTGGCTTGAAAACGTAGTAACCCTCTCTGCTCTCCATAGGATCTCCAAAGTAGTAGTTCACCCTTCCTCCCAGCTTTGTTCTTATATTCTTATTCCGCTTTATTTGCTCTACTCCCAGATTCAATACAGGAGTTAATGTTTCATTTTTATCAATATCCATAGCATAGTAGTAATCGCCATCTTCTTTGTATCCCGGGGTATGCTGGTACACCACTCCCAGATCTATATATGAATTGTATACTGTATTTTTGTTGCTCCTGTATTCATGGCCTAGAGATACTCCTCCCTTGCTCACATAACTATCGTAGTCCGCCTCAAGACCTATATCCTTTCCTGTAACCCCTCTCTTAAGGTCATGGGTATTAATAGAAGTTGCCAGGTATCCCCCTACCTTAAACTCATCTATCCTTCTTACCAGGCTTCCGTTTAGAATATAGCTTTCCATGCTCTCTTTGCTTGAATGTCTGTATTTCAGACTGGTATCTATAAATGAAAAACCTAATTCATAGAGTACGTCTTCCGAGATCTTGTGGTGGAATTTAACACTACTTCCATACCTGTCGTAGTCAAACTTGCCTTTACCATCTCCGCCGTCAAAATTTCCGGACCCACCCACAGCTTCCATTTGGAATAAATATGGTATCTCTGCATTGTGAATCTTATCTATTGCTTTAAAGGAGTCTGTCGTATGAGCTACTTCATTAACATTTTTTATATCTAAGTATGAGTGGGGATAATTGAATACCCCGTCGTAGTATGAGTCGGGCAAATACTTCCCCTCTTCACTTCTTTTCAACACCAGGCTTAAATCGGTTTTGTCACTTGAGAGCCTGTAATCTCCCGTCCAGCCTTCCACCACATTTATTACTCCCACACTTTCATCCGACACTCCTGTAATTTCCTCTTCTGTAAAGATGTTTGGAATTACTATTTCATCTGCCTCAGTCACATAAACCCTGTCTATGGGCATATAGTTCAGCTTACCATCTATCTTCAGCTCCTTGGCATGAATTGTGCTGCTCAGTCCATCGTTGACCCCCACCTGCATCGTTAATTCACTTCCCTCAGATATTAAAAGGGTCCCTTCATAGTCAGCTGTACTTCTATGATCCTCTTTAAGGGTGTCTTTTTCTGGGGCTTTCAAGACAATGTTGTTTCCTATCTCAAAGGCACCCTCCTTTAAGTCCAGGTGAGAAAAATTGACTAAGTCATAGTTTAATTTATGGATGTCAGAGCTGTTGTCGGTATTAGTTCCATAAAAGGTCCCCACACCTCCAGCTGAGTATACCCTTCCCCTTACTGAGGATTTTGTATCCATATAAAGCTCACTGTCTTCAACTCCCATGTAGATAGCCACTCCATCCTCTGCTGTATTGCTTATATGTCCCTCATTTATTACTTTTGCATCGTTTATTGCCTGAATTCCATAGGACTCCTCTGTATCAACAAAAATAGTTCCCGTGTTCACCAAGGTGGTCCCGTCCAATCCAACTAATCCCGAGGAATTTTTTCCATGAATTTTGATACTCCCCTCATTTATTGCTTTTTTTATGTTGTACCTTGCATAGGCCGCCATAGAGTTACTTCCCTCTTCATCTATCCTTACGTTTCCAACACTTTTTACAACTGTATTATCGTCTGGATTCACATCAAAGGCTTGATTTCCATTCCCCTTTACTACGATTTCCCCTGTATTGATTAGGCCTGCATCTTCATTTTCATAATATATACCCGTCTGCCCCTCTCCCTTTATAACTATTTCTCCCTTATTTTGTATAAACTCTCCTCCTGGGTTGTAGATGGCAGCCCCACCCTTTCCCCCAAGAGATATTAATTTTTCATTGATAGTTTTTTTCCCGTCTTCGGAATGGATCCCGAAATTTGAACTTCCGTCTACAATATTAATATTTCCTCTATTAATAGCTTCACCGGTGTTTTCAACACTTATTACTGCAATCCCACTTCCATTTTTTACGTCTACATCCCCTTCGACTATCCCCTTCTGTATGTTATTTTTTACTTCAATAGCTCCTGAATTTGTGGAATCGATTATCGAAACCTTCCCCACACTCTTAACTTCACTGTCCTTAACCTCATCTACTGCAAAAGCCCAGTTTCCATTACCTTTTATTATTATTTCGCCGTCATTTTTAACCTCATTTACATTTGTATAAGTTACGGCTGTTCCTTCTGAACCTTCCATCAAGATTGTGCCGTTGTTTTGAACCTCATTTATCCCGATTCCGGTCAGTCCCACTCCAAAATCACCCTTCATATGTATTGTTCCGTTATTGACTGCATTATTCAAGGAAGGGTTACCAGATTTATTGTCACTGACGATTCCATAGTTTCTGTATCCCTCCATAATTATTTCACCACTATTCTCCAATTGTGATCCTTCATAAGAGATCATCCCTCTTCCTTGATATGCATCCGATCTTATGATCCCCTCATTAAATGACTTGGAGTCTCCCTTCCCCTCTATTGCTGCACTATTAGTTCCTGAAACTGTTATTTCACCTGTATTTTTTTGATTTGCGTCCGAGAAACCAACCATCCCCTGAGACATTGATCCACCAACAATTATTTTTCCACTATTTGTACTCCTTCCACCGTGAGATTCCATTGCTGCAACATTTCTTGAGTACTCTGTAATGTCTATTTCGCCGCTATTTTCTATGTTGCTGCCATTTCCCCCATAGATTCCTATATTGTTCTCTCCCTCTATTTTCATTGTTCCTATATTTTCTACAGTGGAGTCATCAGCAACAATTCCCATTCCCCCTCCATAAGACTCTATATTAATTATTCCTATATTTTTTACATGAGATTTATCTGTAGCTCTTATCGCTGCCAAGTTACTGTTATGTGAAGGATGAGTCCCCTCTACAAAAATTTCCCCCTTATTTACAAGCTCCTGCCCTGGATTTGTATTTTTCAACCCTTCCCTTTCAAGCAGTTGAGGGTTTCCCTCATTATCAACAATTACCTTGGTACCTTCTCCAATTTCAGTTGAATAACTTATTTTAGAACTTGTTACTATTAGGGCAGCTAAAAACAATATTGATTTCATTTTCACTTCAGAGACTCTCCTTATTTAAAACAGTTTTATTTTTTATTTTTTATTTTTTATTATTTCTTCAATTTTTTGATCTAAAGAGTATTTTTCTTTAACCTCTTCCAAAATATCTGCAATCTCATTTTTAAGTTTTGCTTCGTATATCAAATTTTTAATTGCAGGTTTAACTTCCTCTAGGGTTTTACCTTCCAGTCCCTCTTTGTTTTTGTTGTAGATCTCCAGCATCTCCTCCTCTGAAACATCGACTCTTTCGTTGGCCAGGGAAAGAATATAGTAGTCATTTACAGCTCTTCTTTTTAATGAATCCATCCTTTCCTTATCTTCCTTTGTTTTTAGCTTTAGGTTGGCCTCCTTATAGACAGCTTTTGATAAAAAAGCTCCCAGTAGCTCCTCCTCCGTTTTATTTGCTGCTTCTGCCTTTGTTAATCTCACCATCTTGTCATCTCCTTTTGATTTTTGAATTTCATTCTCGCCACATGCTAATAAGCTGAATAAGCTCAAAGCTAGAATTAATTTTTTCATGCTCTTCCTCCTTAATTTTTTAGTTTTTATCTTTTTCAAGCATACTGTCAATATATGAAATATATGTTTGCTTCAGTATATTATCGAACTCTATGACCCTGAACAAGTGTTAAAACCACCCATAATTAAAATCTACTTATAATTTTAAGTTTTTGTTCATTTTTTATAGTTTGATTTTTAAGTATAGGAAGAGAAATATTACTTATTTATTGAAAATAAAAATAAAAAATAAATTGATATTTTCAACTAAAAGACAGAGGAAAAAATTCAGTAAAAGATAAGTTATATTTCAATCCAATAAAAAAACAAGTACAAAATGCACCTGTTATAAAAATTCTTTTTTAACTATAAGTTCTAAAAAACTTATGGTATTTAATTTTTAGAAGAGAATAATAAAAAAGCTACAAGTGTTAAAAACACTTGTTTAAAATTCATAATTATTTTAAGATAATGTCTCCAGAAAACATCCCTGCTTTGCAAAACACTCGTGCTAAAGCCTTGCCTGGTTTAAAATAACGCTTTTATAAAAAATAAAATATTTGCTCATCTAATTTTTAAAAGGCTTAACTTAACAAGCCTCAATTATAAAAAACACTTGAATTAATTTCATAATTACTTTAAAATAACGTACCTTAGAATACGTACATGTTTACGATAAATAATTTAGGGTTTTTCTGTGTAAGCAGATTTAAATTTTATAAAATCAGTACTATATTTTTGAAAGGAGTTTATCTATGAAAAAACAAATTCGTTATCAGTATAATCTCGGCACTAACTTACCACTATCAAATAAATTTTATCTGGAACTTTTGAAAGAAGAAATTAAAGAAAGTAAGAAATTAAAGGGATTAAACCCCAGTGAGTTCTTCCTTCTTTCCTCTCTAAGAACCTATGAAGAGGTTACTTTTTATGAGCTAGATAAATACCTTCCTTTTGATAGAAAATTTTTACATGATAAAGTTAATAAGCTTGTGGAACTAAATCTAGTTAAAAAATCACTTAGAGCAGATGGGGCATCCCTCCTAAGTATATTTCCTGAAGTTCGGGAAGACATAAATAAAATAATTAAGGAAAAGGTTTCATTAATTTGCGAAGAGATGTCTGAAGAAAGGTTTCGGCTTCTCACGGAGTTGCTCAACGAGCTCAATGGAGCTTTAATGAGTATTTTAGGAAGGCCACCTTACAGGGAACTTAATGACAGATACATTGAAAAATGGGAGGTATAACTTATTTATTCTTCCAATAAAGTAAAATTCTTATCTTTTGAATAATAAGGCAGCGGGAAAATCCCAGGTAGAAAATCAGAAGGCGTTTATAGAGCCTATGATAGAGATGATCGCCAAACAGCTTCCCATAGATCTAGAAGTCAAAGTAAGAAGGGCATAATTCTATAAAGAAGTTATTACGCTTTAAAAATAATAATTTTTGAGTTCATACAGGTCCTAAAAGGGACCTGTTTTATTTGAATAAATTAAGTTTTCGATTAATTTTAATATACTTTCTTAACTTTACTCCTCTGATTATTTCATATGTATTTTTTAACTTTTATAGATTTCGCCTTTTATTAATAATAAAGTGATGAATAGAATAGCTGTTAGCAGGAAATTTATTATTAATTCAACTTTCAATTGGTAGTTGTCAAACTCCTTTATTACTATATACAACTACATATATAAGTTTAGAATCAAAATGAATATATAATAAGAATTTAACAACTTTTATTCTTGACTTTACTTAAAGGTAATTCTAAAGTTTTTTAGTTGGTTTATCTTCATTATCTAACAATAAGAAATATACTTCCTCTTTATTGAATCGTTGAACGAATCTAAAGGTGTCTGATTACTATGAAGTTTTAGAACTTAAATCATATCCTTTTTTAATGGGAGTATTGATTGGCCTAATAAAAAAACTTTCTAAAGGGCCATGTGATAAATTGACGATTTCATCTGATAGATGGAGGAGACATTAGAATCAAACTCACAACAACTGTTTAGGTCATTTTATAAATAAAAACAGAAAAGAAAAGTCCTGTAGAGTACATCACTCCTGTAGGAGTGATGTACTCTACAGGATGGTGTTAAAGATAAAGATCATACCACTTTAGCTGTTCGGCAGATACTTTTTGAAGGGCATCTCCAGTATAGATGTCGTAGTGGGTAGAATCCACCATTATAATTTTTTTTTCACTAGTAGTTAGACTACTGTATATTTTCTCCGATTCCCCTGAATGATTTACCTTATCTCTGGCTGCTCCCACGATCAATACGGGAATATTTATCTTATGGGAAATTTTTTCTGGTTTCCATTCATCGATATAGCTTATGGTGGTGAATGGAACCTTAACTTTAAGAGCTTCTGGAAACAAAGGACTGTATTCTTCAAAAAACTTCTGGGATTGATCATCTGAAAGAATTTTTTTCAAAGGTAGCTTCATAATCTTATTTTTGCTTGTGGCACTCAATAAAGATTTATTAATGGACTCCCTCCTTTTGGTCTTCTCCATCTCTGATAAGCCATAGGTGTTGTTTCTCTCGCCGTCTCCAAATGCAATCTGTATACAAAGAGCCTTGACCCTTTCATCATTAGCTGAAGCAATTAAGGCATTTGCACCACCTAAAGATGTGCCCCAAAGACCTATTCTTGAAGAGTTGATCTCAGCCTGTGAACTTATAAAAGTTATTGCACTTCTTATATCTCTTACCTGCTCCTCAGGAATGATCTGTCCCTGAGGACCATCACTTTCTCCAAATCCCCTATAATCAAAAGTAAAAACAGCATAGCCCTCCTCTGCAAACTTTAGGGCAAAGTTTGGAAGAAGAAGCTCCTTTATTCCTGCAAAACCATGGCAAAGGATGATCGCTGGAAGCTGGGTGCCTCCACTATAACCTTTGGGAAGATATAAGTTCCCCTTTAATTTGTATCCGTCTGAATAGAATTCTAATTCTTTTAACATAAATCCCCCTTTTAATAAATTGTTAGAACAAACTAAATTATATAGTCACAACACTGTACCTCTTAATTAAAAATATAACAAGTGTTTAACCCACTCTACAAATAAATAAAGTTCAATGTAAGAATAAACTTAAATATCCTCCTACTGAAGCTACTTTATCACAGGCTAGACGAATCCTCATTTTGTCCCAGGGCCTTTGCATTTCTGTTGACATTATCATACCCCTTAGTCCTTTTTAAAGCATCTTCCCCTGGCATATTGCCGGTACCACCATTCATAGCTACTCCAACTATTTCTTCATTAAGATAAATCCCATGCCATAGTATACCCTTTCGATCTTTCTTTCGTACCTGCCTGTGTTCATAACTTCTACCTTTATATTCTATCCTTTCAAGTTTTTTATCTACTAATTACAATGAGCATAGTCATGTCGCAGTTCGGGTATTACGCTGGTGAAAACTTCTCATTAAATACATTTTATTAATGACTGTAAGATTTCATAACTCATAGAAAATTAAACATTTTATGAATTATTGAAAATTCTTTTCCAGCTGCAATTTTACTCTCCCTCAACAGAAGACAGTGGTTTAAGATATTGGATGCCAGCAGGGGAAGGGAAGTAGATTAATTTAATGTAATCTTGAGAAAAGCCTCCATCCCTACTTCATCTTAATCTCCATGAATAAACTAGTTACTTTCTTCCCTTAAATAGTTGAGTTTCGTAACAATATATGATAGAGTGTCTGGTAAGAGAACTACTTCATTGGTCCTTAGGTCATTGGAATAGTCTCTTGAAAAGAGAATTTGGGAGGAAGATATGAAGAAGCTAATCATCGCTATAGCAACCCTTACTCTGGGAACTGCGCTAATGGCAAATACAACCACTGGTAGTGGAGAGGGATACAACGGGGATATCCTTGTGGAAGTAACAAGAGATGGAGACAAGATTACTGCTGTGGAGGTAGTGGATCACTCAGATACTCCGGGAATCGCAAAGAGAGCTATCTCAAGGGTAACTGGAGCTATAATTGAAGCTCAGTCTACAGAGGTAGACACAGTAGCTGGAGCTACCTATACTTCAGAGGGAATTATCCAGGCTGTAGAGGATGCTCTTTCCAAGTAATTAAAATATATCAAGGGAGTCGTACGTCAGTACGGCTCTTTTTTTATTTCAATTAAAAGGTTTTTAGGCCTATATTTTCTATATAATATTCAGTTACCTTTAAAATTTATAGTGAATATATCTAGTAATCTGAGTATCAGATAAAGGGGAGGGGTTAGCTATGAAACTTTCAAGTTATTTGGATCCGGCATTTATATATACCGATATAGAAGCTGAGACCAAAGAGGAGGTTGTAAGGGAGATCTTAAACAGGATCTCAGCCAGGGACAGGGGCGTAGCAAGGATGAAGGATACCATCTTAAAGGGAATCATGACAAGGGAGGAGGAGATCTCTACCTGTATGGGAATGGGAATAGCTATCCCCCATGCCAGAATAGATGGTTTCGATGACTTTTTAATAAGTATTGCAACAGTAAAAAATCCTATTTCATGCCAGGTGGCTTCCCTAAACCAGGCAGATGAGGTTAAGGTATTTATCCTTATTGCCTCAGAGGTTCTGAAAAACAAGAGGATGCTCAAGGTAATGTCGGGAATTATGAAGATGGCCACAAAAACTCCAGAGGTCTTAGAGGAGATAAAGAAAGCCACAGATCCAGGAAAGATCTTTCAGCTGATAAAGAAGAAGGACATTGAGATAGATGGAAAGATCACTGCAGAAGATGTTTTGAGTCCAGATCTCCATCCGGTTCTACCTTCAGATACCTTAGAGGAGGTTGCTAAGAGGCTTATTGTAGAGGGGAGAGCTGGTCTTCCTGTTGTGGGAGAAAATGGCAGGTTTCTGGGAGAGATCACAGAAAGGGAGCTCATTGAGTTCGGAATGCCAAAGTACACCTCAGTAATGCAGGATCTTAGCTTCCTCACAGTGGGAGAGCCCTTCGAGGAGTATCTGGTCAATGAAAAAACTGCAACTATTGAAGACCTCTACAGAAGAAAGGATGTTTTGATAGTTGACCGGAGGGAATCCATTATGGAGATCTGCTTTCTTATGGTAAATAAGGGAAAAACAAGGCTCTATGTAGTGGAAAACGGCCACTACTTTGGAATGATTCAGAGATCGGATATTATTAAGAAGGTTCTCCACATTTAAAAATGAAGAAAGGACGCTTATAATGGACTTCAGTTTAGTTGTTGCTCTCATTGTTTTTATCACAACATTCTACTTTATCATTACAGAAAAGATTCCAAGATCTGTAGCAGCTGTAATAGGAGGAGGGGCTGTAGTTTTTTTTAGAATAATCGATGAACATGAAGCTCTTCACGCCATAGGAATAAACCTTGAGATAATATTTCTTCTCATGGGACTCATGATAATTGTAAATATCATGTCGGAAACCGGTATATTTCAATGGGTCGCCATAAAGATGGCTCAGGCCGCCAGAGGAGAACCCATAAAGATAATGATCCTTCTGGGAATAGCATCTGCCGTGGCATCTGCTTTTCTGGATAATGTAACTACAATACTCCTGATATTTCCTATATCTATACTTATAGCAGAGGAACTAAAGCTTGATTCCCTTCCCTTTCTACTTACGGAAATATTTGCAGTTAATCTTGGTGGGGCTGCCACCCTTGTAGGTGACCCGCCAAACCTTATCATAGGTAGTAAGGCTGACTTTGGCTTCAATGATTTTCTGATCAATATGGGTCCCCTTGTTATTATTAATATGGTAGTATTTCTCCTTACTATGGTATTTTTTTTCCGGAAAAAATTGGTGGTTTCCAGGGTCCTCAAGGCAAAAATTATGGAGATGGATGCGGACAGAGTAATCAAGGACAGGGTTCTTCTGAAGAAATCCCTTGCTGTCTTTGCCCTTGTGATTATAGGCTTTATTACAAATGTAGTTACTCACTTTGGGCTGGCAGTGATCTCCATCTCTGGAGCTATTGTTCTTGTCCTCATTACTAAAAAAGATCCCGACCATATCTACAGCCAGATCGAGTGGCCAACTCTATTCTTCTTTGCCGGCCTATTTATCATAGTGGATGCCCTTGCTGCCACAGGGATAATCAGCAGTGCTGGTCAGGAGATCGTCAAGCTCACCAGAGGAAACATAAAGTACACCGCTGTATTTACAGTCCTCTCATCTACAGCTCTTGCTCCCCTCTTGGGAGCTATGCCATATACAATATCCTTTGTAAAGGTATTGGGGGAACTTACTACCCACCTTCCTGGAAATACCGATCCCTTGTGGTGGGCCCTCTCTATGGGAGCTTGCTTTGGGGGAAATATGACCCTTATCGGCTCAGCTGCCAATGTGGTGGGAGCCAGCATGGCTGAAAAGGCTGGAACCCCCATCAGTTTTATAAAGTTTTTCAGGTATGGAGTTATAGTAACACTTCAATCTACAATTCTCAGTCTTATCTACCTCATCCTGAGATACTTCTAATTAAAACTCTTAAAGAGAGAGTAGTTTAAAAAATAAAAGAGAGGGAGGCTCTGTTACGAGCCTCCCTCTCTTTTATCTCTTCCCCAAATTATATCTCTTTAGTCTCTAAGCTTCCTTCTATCTTCCCCACTCAGATGGTGCCTTGTTCCACTTAAGAGCTGTTTCAGCTTCATCTGACTTCAGGTACTCCTTCTCAGTTGCTAGACCGATCAGATTTGAGAAGTTTGATAGAGTTACCCATGGACAATTTGCCTCATCAAATGCCTTGTGAGCCTTCTCAAACTCATATGAGAAGATCGCCACTACCTCTACAGACTCTGCTCCAGCCTCTCTTGCTGCTTCCACTGCCTTGATGGAGCTTCCACCAGTTGAGATAAGGTCCTCTACTACGATTACTTTCTTCCCCTTTAGATCTGCTCCCTCTATCTGGTTTCCAGCTCCGTGTGCCTTCTTAGCTGATCTGATATATGCCATAGGTACATTCAGCCTGTCCGCTACAAATGCTGCCCAAGGGATTCCTGCTGTTGCTGTTCCTGCCAGTACATCGTACTCCTTGTCTGCAAGCATCTCTACGAACCCCTCTACTACAGCTCCTCTTCCTTCAGGATATCCGATAACCTTTCTGTTGTCACAGTAGATTGGACTCTTGATCCCCGATACAAATGTGAATGGCTCCGCTACATTTAGTCTTACTGCCTCTGTCTCTAATAATACTGATGCTACTACCTTTGCTCTATCCATTTATCTTCACTTCCCTTCCATTAATTTTATTAAACTTATCTTCATTGTCTGCACTATAGATTACATTTCCATTTACCACTGTGGTCTCAACCCTTCCCTTGACCTCTCTTCCGTCAAAGGGGGTCCATCCGCACCTTGAAACTATCTCCTCATTTTTCAGGGTATACCTTCTCTCCATATCCACTATGATTATATCTGCATCATACCCAGCCTCCAGCCTTCCCTTTCCCTTTAGGTTAAAGATCTCAGCTGGTTTGGTGGAGTACATCTCCACAAGCTTAGCCAGAGTCAGCCTTCCCTCATTTACTGCATCCAGCATCAGAGGCATAGCCGTTTCTATCCCTGGAATTCCAAAGGTTACCTTGGCATCCTTCTCCTCTAGTGTATGAGGGGCGTGATCTGTACCTAGGGTATCTATCATTCCCTCCTCTATGGCTCTCCACATGGCATCCACATCTGTCTGGGGCTTCAGCTCAGGCTTCATCCTGAGCCTCTGAGTCTGCTCCTCAAGGTTCAGGAATAGGTGGTGTGGCGTTACCTCCACATAGATCTCCTTATAGTCCTTTCTAGCTTCCCTAACAAGCTCCAGCTCAGACTCCTGGGAGATGTGACACAGGTAGAGCTTCTTGTTGTACTTCCTTGCAAAGTCGATGGCCTTCTGTACCATCTCTCCCTCTGCATGGACCATTACCTTTTCGCTTGCCTCAAAGATCTCTCCCAGTACCTCATCATTTTCTATGAGCATCTTTCCTGTGGATATATTGAGGAATACCTTTGTTGCCACAATATTCTGGGCTCTTCTTATCTCATCTGAGTTGTTGTCCAGGGATCCCCCAAAGTTAAACCCGAAGTTTACTATGGACTTCTCCTCTGAGAGTCTTCTCTTCTCCTCCAGTGCTTCCACTGTGATAGTTGCAGGATTGGTGTTTGGCATATCTATATAGGTAGTTACTCCACCCTTGGCACAGGCCATACTTCCCGTCTCAATGGTTTCCTTGTGAGTCATTCCAGGTTCCCTCATGTGTGTATGTACATCTATCATCCCTGGAAGAACATCCTTCCCCTGGGCATCCAGGATCTCCCCGCTATACTCCATACCAGCCTCTATCTTGGCTATCTTCCCCTCTTGGATAAGGATATCCACCAATCCCTCTCTATCTATTAACTTACAATTTTTTATCAGCATCGATATCCTCCTCTATACTACTTTTACCTTTCTATGCCAGCGCTTCTTGGATCTCAGCCATTACCAGGTTCGCTGCTTCCACTGGGTTCTCAGCCTTGGTAATCGGTCTTCCCACTACCAGGAAGTCACATCCGCTTTCGATGGCCTTCTTAGGTGTCATAATTCTCTTCTGATCGTTGGCTGCTGCCCACTGTGGTCTTACTCCCGGACAGATAGTCTTAAAGCTTTCCCCGCAGACCTCCTTGATACTCGCTGCTTCCCATGGCGAACAAACTACTCCGTCCATTCCGCTCTCCTTTGTAGCCTTTGCCCAGTGCATAGCCAGCTCCTTGATGTTAAGCTCCGTTGCAAAGTGCTCTGAAACCTCCTCCTCTGAGAAGCTTGTAAGTACTGTTACAGCGATAGCCATCGTTTCAGGGCTGATCTCCTTTACCCTTTCAGCCACGCTCTTCATCATAGTTCTTCCTCCACCTGCGTGTACGTTGAACATGAATACATCCTGCTTGGCAGCAAAGATGGAAGCCATCGTTGTAGTGTTTGGAATATCGTGGAACTTAAGGTCTAGGAAGATCTTCTTTCCAAGACCGTTAAGGTAGTTTACTGCCTCTCCCTTGGAGTTAAGGAACATCTCAAGTCCTACCTTATATACCGATACTGCATCTCCCAGTGTTTCAACAAGTCCCTTTGCATCCTCTAATGTTGGATAGTCCAGTGCTACGATTAATCTGTCCTTTGCATTTATCATGTGAATTCTCCTTCTTATAAAATTATTTTTCAACCCTATAAATCTCTCTATCCTTCAATTCTCCACTGCTCCCCCAGCAGCTGGATCTATCATCTATGCTGTCTTTTCCTTCTTCTCCTCCACTGCCTTTGGCGGGTGGATACATCCTACTATCTCAGAGATGTTTTCTAGGTTATTCTCCTCACAGTACTTCTGCAGTCCCTCTTTGATCTCCACTGGGAGCATTGGGTTTGTGAATATTCCCGTTCCCAGAGAGATTGCGTTGGCTCCTGCCATGAAGAACTCGATTGCATCCTCTACACTTGAGATTCCTCCCATTCCAAGTACCGGAATGTTCACTGCCTGGGATACCTGATATACCATTCTCAGTGCTACTGGCTTTACCGCCGGTCCCGATAGTCCCCCGAAGATATTTCCAAGTACTGGCTTCTTCTTCTTAATGTCTATCGCCATTCCAAGAAGGGTGTTGATAAGGGCTACTGCGTCTGCCCCGTTGGCCTCTACTATCTTTGCTATTCCTACGATATCTGTTACATTTGGTGACAACTTTACGATGATTGGCTTAGTTGTAACCTCCCTCACCATCTTAGTTACCTTCCCTGCTACCTCTGGGTTTGCTCCAAAGGCCATTCCCCCGTCCTTTACATTGGGACATGAGATGTTCAGCTCTATGGCTTTCACTGCATCTATCTTTTCCACCCTCTTAGCTATCTCTATGTACTCCTCTACAGTCTTTCCATTGATGTTTGCTATGATGGGGCTTGTGATATCCTTGATCTCCTCTAGGATTACATTCTCAAAGTAGTCTATCCCCGGGTTTTCCAGTCCTACGCAGTTCAGCATCCCTGCAGGAGTTTCAGCTATTCTCGTACCGTAGTTTCCGTCTCTTGGCTCATTGGTAAGTCCCTTTACCACCACAGCTCCAAGCTCACTTGGATCGAAGTAGTCCTTGTACTCCCTTCCGAACCCGAAGCATCCAGATGCTGTCATAATCGGGTTGTTTAAATCTAAACCTACAAAACTCGTCTTCAATCTATTCATTAATTTTCTCCTCGCTTTTTAAAGAATTATCTGTGTCGGTCCTACTCCTGACTTCCTTAGTTACAGCTGCATCCTGGCTTGTCTGCTGGATCGAAATCTAGGATCTCCTCTGCGTCAAATACCGGTCCGTCTGCACATACCTTCTTCATACCAGCCTTTGTCTTTATGGAGCACCCTACACATGCCTTTACTCCGCATGCCATTCTCTCCTCTAGGGATATCTGGCATCTTACTCCACTCTGGTATGCTGTGTCTGCTACCGCGAGCATCATTCCGTGGGGACCACATGTGTAGATAAGGTCGTAGCTGTCCTTAGCCAGCATATCCTTTAGGACCTCCACTGTATTTCCCTTTACTCCCACGCTTCCGTCATCTGTTACCACTGTGATCTCATCTATATTAAAGTTCTTTACTATCTCTACTGCTCCGGCATCTCTTCCTCCGGCGATGAACCTTACGCTGTTTTTCTCTCCTAACTTCTCAGCAAGAAGCTTCAGAGGAGCCATTCCCATTCCTCCTCCTACAAGGATTACCTTCTTTCCCTCTATCCCAGTATCAAAACCTGTTCCCAGAGGTCCCTGGATATTTATCTCATCCCCAGTCTGAAGTCCTGCAAACTCAGCTGTTCCCTTACCTACAGTTTCATAGTAGAACTCTAGCACTTCATTATCTGCATCTGCGTGGTGAAGACTTATGGGTCTTCTCAGTACCCTTACATCATTTTTACACTTTATCATGAAGAACTGTCCTGCTTTGGCTGCCTTGGCTGCCTTAGGTGCTCTTACCTTCATTAGATAGTACTTATCCCCAACGTACCTGTTCTCTAAAATCTTTACATCCTCTAAATACATTCCTTCACCTCTATCTTAAATTTATTGAATTCTTATGAGTTGTTCTCTCGCAGTAGTTGCACCTGTAGTTGTCCTCTTCCCTGTAAAACTTAGTGGGTGCTCCCTCAAAGTTTGTGATGCACTTTGGATTTCCGCACTTGATGGTTCCCACTACCACATCAGGTGCTGAAACCTTCTCCTTCTTTACAACCTTGCAATCCTCTATATAGTTGATGGTAGCTTCTGGAGCAAGGAGAGCTATCTTTTCCATCTCCCCCTTCTCTATCTTCCTTCCCTCTACCTTTATTATTCCCTTTCTTCCAAGAGCTTTGCTTTCTAAGTTAAAGGCTACAGTTACCTTCTCCTTGGCACTACTCAGCTCAAGGATCTCCATTATCTTAAGGGTCTTCTCTGAATCTATATGATCTATAACGCTCCCGTTTTTAATTGCTGTTATCTGAAGTTCCATTCTCTTCCCTCCTTAGATCTCTATTCCCAATACAGTGGCAAGCATAGCCTGTCTTGTTGGCACTCCGTTGGCTGCCTGTTCAAAGTACTTTGCATGTTTAGTTTCATCCAGGTCTGTGGATATCTCATCCACCCTTGGAAGGGGATGCATTATGATCATCTCATCCTTGCACTTGTCCAGGATATTGTCCTTATTGATTACATACACTCCCTTTACCTTGTTGTACTCCTCCTCATCGGGGAATCTCTCCTTCTGTATCCTTGTCATATAGAATACGTCCACCTCAGCCAGGATATCTCTGAAGTCCTCTACGATGTGGTACTTTATTCCCGCTCTCTCCACATCCTCCAGCACATACTTTGGCATCTGAAGTGATTCTGGTGCCACAAAGTACATCTCTGCGTCGTAGTGAGTCAGTGCCTTGGAGAGGGAGTGTACCGTTCTTCCATACTTAAGATCTCCCACAAAGGCTATCTTCAGCTTGTCTAAGCTGCCTCTTTCCTTCTTTATGGTGTAGAGATCCAGAAGAGTCTGGCTTGGATGCTGGTTGCTTCCGTCCCCTGCATTGATTACCGGAACCCTTGCTGTTTCTGCAGCCAGCTTTGCCGATCCGTCTAGGGGGTGTCTCATTACTATCACATCTGAGTAAGCCTCTGCCATCCTTATGGTATCGCTCAGGCTCTCTCCCTTCTTGAGGGAGGTCCCGTCTGGAGAATCAAAGCCCAGTACCTGTGCTCCCAGCCTTTGGGCTGCCGAGTAAAATGAAAGTCTTGTTCTTGTGGATGGTTCAAAGAAGAGGGCTGATACTACCTTCCCCTTTAATAGTTCCGGCTGAGGATTCTCCTCCAGCCTTTTTGCCATCTCCAGGATCTTCTCGATCTGTTCCTTTGTTAAGCTTCTCATTGAAATGATGTCCTTCATGATTCTCCCTCCTTATAAATTTCTAAAAAAAATGGGAATAGCAACTACAAATCACATTGTAGTTACTATTCCCATATATCTTTTAAATATAATATTAAATAAATTAGAAACAATAGATAAATCTTTAAATAACGAAGATAAAATATTGGATGGACCTGTCAGAAATTTTAACTTTTTCCTCTTAACAACTAACTTGTTCAGCATCTCCATCCCTCCTTCATTTTTTCACTTCGAAGAGTATACCAACTTTTGTTTTAAATTACAAGAGTTTTATTTAAAAAAAATCTTAAATTTTTCTCTGAAAAAGATATAACCGATATTACGCTCCCTTTTCACCCTTTAATTTTTCTTCCTTTAGCTCAAGGACTCCGCTGTCCCTTCTCTTGCTCACACCCTCAAAAATTCCTCCATCCTCGATTACCAGGTTAGCTGTAAGAACATTTCCCTCTACTCTTCCCCCACTGAGGATCTCTACTGTGCTGCACTCTACATCTCCCTTAAAGATTCCGCTTACCACAACTCTCTCTGCTGTAAGGGTTCCCTCTATCCTACCGCTTCTTCCAATAGTTACTCCGCCGGTAGACTCAATATTTCCCCTCAAGTACCCATCTATATTCAGGTTGCACTCTAGGTTCATATCCCCCTCTATTCTTGTTCCTTGTGCGATAGTAGTTGTCCCTGCAACTGAAATGTTCTGTACTGCTTCCTTATCAGACCTACCAAAGATTGCCATTTTATATTTTTCTCCTTTTCAAATAGTGTATTGTAATTCTCCAGATTCCACTTAGCAAAGTTAATTGGATCCAGCTTTTTACCTAAATAGTGTATCTCATAGTGGAGATGAGGTCCCGAAGACCTTCCTGTATTTCCGGTTTTACCGATCTTATCCCCCTTGGAAACTACGTCTCCCACCTTTACATCTATCTTGCTCTGGTGGGCGTAGTAGGTTTCAAATCCAAAGGCATGAGATATTATGGTGAGCTTTCCAAAGGTACCATGCCTTCCTGCAAACTTAACAACTCCGTCGGCAGGGGCTATTATCTGTGTCCCCACAGGCGCTCTGAAGTCTAAGCCCCAGTGATTCATTCTTGTTTTTAATACTGGATGGATCCTCGATCCATACTTACTTGTATATATGGTAAAGGGGGTTATAGGGTTTCCGCTGGGGATTATATTAAGCAGGTGCTCCCTCTCTGCTGCTGTAAGCAGGGCTATATCAAGCCTCTCATCTATACCGCCTCCCGAGTCCACATCTGAACCTATTATACTCTCCACCGCCTGAAGCTTCTCATTTAGATTATCCAGCTCCATCGCCTTTCCTGCTATCTCCTCCTGGATACCATCCATATCCGACTGGAGCCTCTCATTTTCCCTCTGAAGGTGGTTATACTCCGATGCCTTCTGTCCCAGGATGATAACGCTTACTCCCAGAATAAGAAAGATTCCGGCCACTCCTCCCACTACATATAGTAAATACTTTTTCATCACCTGATTTAAGGTATAGTGTTTAGATCCTTTTACATCTGTTATCGTTATGTACAAGTTATCTCTCATGAAGTTAGCCCCTTTATGTTATTCATTCAGTGTAATTACAATTTTACAGAGTTTTATGGAAAATATCAACTGTATAATCTCTGATTTCCCTATCTTTTCTTCTCTAAATTATATCCAGCTGAACTTTTTATTTAGATATTTTGTTTATGGATTGCTATTTTTCTTTAAGGTTGGTCTTTATAAAGTGTATTATTGTACACTTTAATTTTCTGAAGCTGTGGTTGCAGCCCATGTCAGGTCTTTTTTCTTCCAAAAATTTAGAGGTTAAGTCTGTAAACTCCCCTTCGGTGAGGTGGGATTCATCAACTTGACCCCTCCAGAGCTTTCAGGACATTAAAAATAAAAAAAGCTATCACAGTCATAGATAAAACAAGTTCATACCCCTGTGATAGCCTTTTAAATATAATTCCTTTAAACTACGCCGAATCCCTCTTTCTTATATTTCCTTCAAATATTCCACCGTCTCCTATTATAAAGTTTCCAGCTGTTATCCTACCTATCATGGTTCCACCGTCCATTACCTCCAGCATATCACAGTCCACCTCTCCCTCTATGATACCGCTAAGGGTTATCCTCTTGGAGGTGACGCTCCCCTCTACCCTTCCGTTTCTCCCTACCAGTACCTCTCCAGTGGTAGATATACTTCCCTCATAGTATCCCTCTATATGCAGATTCCCCTCCAGGGTCAGCTCTCCACCCCTTATGGAACCTCCAGCGGAGATCCTAGTATCCTCTGGCGAATCTTCTCTCTTTTTTTTCCTCTTAAATATACCGAACATCTTCATCTACTCCCTTCCTAAACATTTTTTCTATCTATAAACATGCTACTTCTACTTAAACTCATATTTTCTTGGATACCTGTAAGTATTCTTCCTCTCACATAGCTCCAGTCCACCCCTTAAAGATCTGTCGCATCCTAAACTTCCTACAATTCTAAGTTGTTTTTATGTAAATTATGTGATGGATTCATAGGTTTTTCCGTAAGTTTTGTGATCTTCACAGAGAAATTTCAGACTTCCCTCTCCTCCCCTTACACTGCCCTTAAATTTGCATAAAGTTTAGCTTGAAAAACGATCGGTTTTAAAATTTTAATATATAATAGTAGAGCTTTATGGAAGATATATGTAATGTAATTAGAGAAAGGAGAGAACTATGAAAAAATTAATTACAACTATCCTCTTGGGGATGATACTTGCAGCTCCAGCTGCTGGAGAAAATAAGAGAGTAAAATTTGGAGCAGGGGGGGCTGCTGCTGGAGCCGCTGCTGGATACCTCCTGGGAGGAAATACAAAGAGTACCGCCATTGGAGCTGCCCTGGGAGGAGCTGCCGGAGCCCTCAAGGGACACAGCGACATGAAGCAGCAGCAGGAGGAATTTGAGCAGACCCTTGCAGATACTGGGGTTAGTATAGTAGAGGAGGGAGACAACCTCAGGCTCATCATGCCTGGAAATCTTACCTTTGCCACTAGCAGCTCAGATATAAATGCTGACTTCTATCCTGTGCTTTCCTCTATAATGAATATATTAAAGAAGTATGATGATACCCGTCTCACAGTTACAGGGCATACAGACAGTACTGGAAACCTGGAGATAAATAGAAGACTTTCTGTGGAGAGGGCCGACAGCGTCAAGGACTACTTTGTCTCCCAGGGAGTTGCAGATATGAGGATCTTTGCCCACGGGATGGACAGCAGGATGCCTATAGCTACCAATGATACCCCTGAGGGAAGGGAAGCCAACAGAAGAGTTGAGATAGAGATCACTCCAAACTCCATATAATTGATAAAATCTAACAGTTGTAAAGTAGGTTTTTACAGTATTTTGTAAAAAAGCCGACTTTACAACTGTGTTTTTTATTTGTGACTTAAATTGATTTTATATTATTTTATAATAACTGTTCTGTAAATTATAGGACTATCGTGGTATTGTAAGCGTTTGCTTACATTGTTTTTTTCAAATTAATTGATTTTTTTTAAATATTTTTTCATCGAATTTTAATCTTTTTTTCTAAATATTGAACATTTTTATAAAATTAAATAATTGTTTAAAACCATTGATTTTTGGCGTTTTTCAAGTGATTGCTTTCACTTCTGTAAAGTTTGTACCACTTTTTTGCACTTTTCGAACATTAAATCCTATTTATTGGATAGTTTTTGCTGTTGACACATTCAACTTTTTTCTGTATCATAAGTTTCAAATCAAAAACAAAGTTATATTTAAACTTGGGAGGACAAAATGGCAAAACTAGAAAAGAACTTTGGATTTATGACTGCTCTTACTACTGTTGTAGGGATGGTTATAGGTTCTGGTGTATTCTTCAGACCAAACGTAGTATTTAAAGCAACTGAGGCACCTGGTATCGGAATGGTACTTTGGGTAGTTGCTGGAATTATATCTATTGCAGGAGGACTTACTGCTGCAGAGCTGGGAGCGGCAATCCCAAAAACTGGTGGTATGATCGCCTGGCTTGAGGAGGCTTTCGGTAAGAGAGTAGCTTTCCTTCTTGGATGGACTCAGGCAGCAATCTTTATGCCTGGAACACTGGCGGCACTGGCAATCATCTTCGCAACTCAATCGGTAAGCCTTATGGGGCTTGGACAGGGAGCTATCGTTCCTATGGCAATTGGATGTATCGTGTTACTTGCAGCAATGAACTCTATCAGTTCAAAGCTTGGAGGAGGGATCCAGGTTGTTTCAACTGCAGGTAAGCTAATACCATTATTTGCTATCATTATATTTGGATTTATGAGACCTGAGGGAGGAGCAGCTAACCTGTCTCCAATGTTCCCAGAGGCTCTTTCAGAGGGTAAAACAATGTTCGCAGCTGTTGGAGCAGCTCTTGTATCTATCATGTTCGCATTTGACGGATGGATCAACGCTGGAGTTCTAGCTGGTGAGATGAAGAACCCTGCAAAGGATCTTCCAAAGGCAATCGTTGGAGGACTAGCTGGTATCACTGTAATCTATGTTCTTATCAATATAGCTTACCTATATGTTCTTCCTGCAGATGTTCTTGCTAACTCAGCAACTCCTGCAGCAGACGTGGCAATGGCTCTGTTTGGACCTATTGGTGGTAAGTTTATCACTGCTGGTATTGCAGTATCTATCTTCGGTGCTTGTAATGGATATATGCTTACTGGTATGAGAGTTCCATATACTCTTGCTTCAGAGGGGCTTCTTCCTGGATCGGATAAGATCGGTAAGATCCACCCTAAGTTTGGTACACCGGTAGCATCTTGTGCTCTTATCTCTGTACTGGCTATCCTTTACACACTGTCTGGACAGTTCAACTTACTAGCTGACCTTACAATATTTGTAATCTGGGTATTCTATACTCTTACTTTCATAGCTGTTATCAAGCTGAGAAAGGATCAGCCAAACCTACACAGACCATACAAGGTACCTCTGTTCCCGATAGTGCCAATCATCGCTATTATCGGAGGAACTTACATTGGAGTATCTACATTCATTAATACTCCTGTATATGCTATTGCAGCATCCCTTGCAGCACTAGCTGGTCTTCCAATCTACGCTATGCAGAGCAAGAAGAAAGCAGCTACTGCTTAATTGAAAATTAAAAGGATGACTCTAAGAGTCATCCTTTTTTTATTTCCCTATATATCACTTTCTCTTCGCAATCCTCTTATGAATTCTGTTACTTTGTCTTGACACAAAGTAACCAAAGGTCAAGACCTTCGGCAATCGACTTTTCCAGAAAGTTCAGAGTTTCTCTTCCTTTTATTGGCTCTAGATAGAACCTAAACTGTTCGACGGAAAGAGGTAACATATACTGTGACGCCTAAACGTCTGCCTACGGTCACTTTATATTTCTATTTTAGACTTTTCAAACATACCTTTTGTAGTTCGTCTTAAATCTTTTTTCTAATTAATCCTCACAAAGTTCCTTACATTAGTTTAGGATAGCTTTGCTCGTCATATTACTCTGGTGCCTTTAAATTCGTGGTAATTTGTGATAATTCGTGACAGAATTTTTATAGATTTTTCCACTTCCTGCTTATCTAAGTAAGTTTTTCAACTTTAATTTTTTATTAATGTCCTCTTTAAAACTCCCATAGAAAAAGGATTTCTATACCTTTTATCTAAAAGACTAGTGATAAATTTAGTATTACTGGGAGGTTAAAATGACTAAAAAGCAGATAATAACCATTCTTGCACCATATTCCTGGTCGGCGGCAATAGTGCCGGTTACCATTACGACCCTTTTCTACCTCTATCAGGGGGGAAGCTTCAGGTTGGACCTTATTGTAGCCATACTCCTTGCTGCAGTGTTGGGGCAGAGCTTTACCAATATAGTAAACTGCTACTCGGACTTTATGAGCGGGCTGGACACCGAGGACACGATATTTGACTCTGCAGGTTCAGTTATTGTAGGGGAGGGAGTTGATCCCAAGGATGTGAAGAAGCTCATGGGCTATGTATTTATAATCTCCATCATCCCCATCCTCTACCTTACCTATATACGAGGTCCCCTCGTACTAATCTTTGGAGGGATAGGAGTCATCTCAGGTCTCATCTATTCAGCGGGGCCCCTTCCCATCTCCACAACTCCCATCGGGGAGATCTACTCGGGAGTAGTGGACGGCTTCTTTATCTCAGGGCTCTCCTACTTCATATACTCAGGGGGGCTTTCCTGGGAGATCTTTTTCATCGCCATCCCGGCAGTGCTGTGGGTAACCACAATGACCTTTACCAACAGTATCTGTGATATGGAGAAGGACAGTTCCCACCGCCTTACCCTTGCCCTCCTTTTGGGAAAGGAAAGGTCTATCCTGGCTCTGAAGCTCTTCTATCTGGGGATGTTTTCCTTCCTCATAGGAGCTGTAGCCATTGGTCTTCTTCCAGTATCTATGCTCCTTCTCACCCTTACCCTACCTGTTATCTGGAGGAGACTCACAGGGATAACCACAGAAAACACCACTATGAGGAATAAGTTTCCCCTAATGGGTCTATCCTGTGGTTCTGGGATAATCTTCTTTAAGGTCTACACCCTTATTATGGCAGGGGAGATAATCTGGAGGGGAGTGATGCCAGGATGAAGTTAAAAGATATAGAGACCCAGGAGTATTTTAAACTTATCGATGGAGAATATATGAAGGAGCTCTCCTCCATCACCTCAGAGAGGGAGGTCCAGACAGACTTTAAAGTTGCATACCTCATCCTCCACTTTCACATCTCTGGGAATGAGGAGGGGGAACAGGAGAAAAACATCCTTCTGGGAGACCTCTTTATATCCATTCTCACTGGACGCCTCACCTCAAGGGACAGGGGGCTTCTAAGAAGGATTATTCACAGGATATCCCACTGTCACTCTCAAAGGATTATGGGGAGGGCAGTATGCTACAGGGAAGAACTCCTTCCCCTTGCAAGGGAGGTGGCCTATGCTAAAGGAGATCTTTAGAGATGACCTTATAAGAATAGAGGAGAGTATCTATACAATTATAGAGGAGATAGAGGATCTCCTCATAAGGAAGGAGGTCAAGAGGCTGGTAGCATCTGGGGGGAAGAGGCTCAGACCCCTCTTCCTCATCTGGTCTGCCAAAGCTGGTACTCTGAATGATAGTTGCTACAGGGCTGCTGCTGCCCTTGAGCTCCTCCATACAGCCTCCCTCATCCACGACGATATTATAGACAAAAGTTTTATGAGAAGGGGAGAGGCTACCACCCTTAAGATCCACGGCGGGGAGGAAGCCACCTCCATAGGGGCTGTTCTCTCCCTCTTTGCCATAGATCAGATAACCTCCCTGGGAGATGAAGGGGTGTCCCGCCTTCTGGTCTCCACCCTAAAGGACCTCTGTATGGGAGAGATCAAGCAGCTGGAGGAGAGATATAGCTTTCAGTGCACATACGAGGACTACCTGGAAAAGATCGCCAAGAAGACTGCCTCCCTCCTGGCCCTTCCCTGTATTGCAGGGGGTATCCTCTCTGGAGCCAAGGAGGATACAAGAAGAGAGCTCTTTTCCATAGGGTTTAATATAGGGTGTGCCTTCCAGATCCTGGATGATATAAAAGATATCACCTCCTCCCCGGAGGATACAGGAAAGGAGAGTGGCGAGGATATCAGAAGCGGTATAGTGACCCTTCCCTACCTCCTTCACATGGAGGAGGATGAGGAGTTTAAAGGGTGGATTGAAGCTCTTTCTCCCCACTCGGAGAAGGAGGATTTTCATAGAGTTGTTGATGCAGTTAGAAAATCTACGGCTATTGAGAGATGCTACCAGATAAGCAACTCCTATCTGGAGAGAGCTTCCAGATCCCTCTCTGCTATCGCTTCTCCTGAAGCGAGGAAGGGATTCACCTTTGTCATAGATCACCTCTACAGGAGGTAGAGTAATTTAAAGTTATCAAATATATCCCTTCCTTAACTAGGAGGGAGGGGTTGAAAAAGGAGGAAACATGAAGGATATTATTGTTATCGGAGCCGGCCCTGGAGGACTTTCCACAGCCATGCTCCTTGCTCATAGAGGATACAATGTAAGGGTCTTTGAAAAACAGGGGTATATCGGAGGAAGAAACTCTCAGATAAAGCTGGGAGACTACTCCTTTGATATGGGCCCCACCTTCTTTCTCATGAAGGAGATCCTGGAGGAGATATTTACAGAAACCGGAAGAAATCTTGAGGACTATGTGGACCTCATAGAGATAAATCCCATGTACCGTTTAAAGTTCGGAGAGGGGAAGACCTTCTATCCCTGGTCGGCTTCTGAGAAGGAGAGGATGATAGAGGAGATCGAGAGGGTCTTCCCTGGAGAATCAGGGGGCTACCTGGAGTATCTCAGGAGGGAGGAGGAGAAGTTCCAGAGGCTGATCCCCTGCCTGCAGATTCCCTACTCTAACCTTGCAGACCTTTTTAAGCTGAACTTTATCAAGGCTCTTCCCTACCTGGATGCCCATAAGTCTCTCTACACCTCTCTGGGAAGATACTTTAAGGAAGACCTCCTCAGGCTTTCCTTTACATTCCAGGCAAAGTATATCGGGATGTCCCCATGGGAAGCCCCGGGAACCTTCAGTATCATCTCCTACCTGGAACACAAGATGGGAATCTACCACGTGAAGGGAGGACTGAACAGACTCTCCCATGCCATGGCTGAGGCTGTTGTAGAGGATGGAGGAAGTATCGAGGTCGACTGCCCGGTAAGGGAGATCCTTTTTGAGGGGAGAAAGGCTGTCGGTGTGGAGCTTGCCGACGGAAGAAGGATAGAGGGAGATCACGTCATCATGAACGCTGACTTTGCCATGGGGATGAAGAAGCTCATACCAGATGCCCTGAAGGACAAGTACAGCGACACCAACCTCCAAAAGAAGAAGTACTCCTGCTCCACTTTCATGCTCTACCTGGGGCTAGATAAGGTCTACGAAGATCTTCCCCACCACAACATTATCTTTGCTAAAAACTACAGGGAAAACATTGCCGACATAACAGAGAGAAAGATCATCTCCGAGGATTTTTCCTTCTATGTTCAGAATGCCTCTGTATCAGATCCTACCCTGGCCCCAGAGGGAAGGTCCGCCCTCTATGTACTGGTGCCGGTCCCCAACAACAAGTCCAGCATAGACTGGGAGAGGGAAAAACACTCCTACAGGGATATGGTTATGAGAGCTCTGGAGAATGAAGGTGGCTTTGAAGGCATCTCGGAATCTATAGAGGAAGAGAGGATAATCACTCCTGCAGACTGGGAAAAGGAGATGGATGTATACCTGGGAGCTACCTTTAATCTGGGACACCAGGTCTCCCAGATGCTCATCCTGAGACCCCACAATAAACTGGAGGGATATGAAAACCTCTATATTGTGGGAGGAGGAACCCATCCTGGAAGCGGACTTCCCACAATCTATGAATCTGGAAGGATTACAGCCAACCTCATCCACAGGGAGGTATAGATATGAATAGCTTTGCCTTCCTGAGACTTGTATCATCCTTCTATAAAAAGAAACTTCCAGACCTGAAGAAGATCCAGGGGAAGGGACTCCTGGCTGTAAAGGTGGCCCAGCACTATGCTCTGAGGGCTGACTTTCTCTCTGAGGAGATGTGTACCCACCTGAGCAAGCTCTATACCCACAGCTATCCTGCCAGGGAGGAGACCCTCTCCCAGCTCATAGGAGACGAGGAGTACCTCAGGAGCAGCTTTACCTCCTGGGAGGAGAAGCCCTTCTCCTCTGCCTCGGTGGGGCAGGTACATAGGGGAGTCACATCCACTGGAGAGAGGGTTGCCATCAAGGTAATCAGGGGAAGCTTCAGGGAACCCTTTCTGAGAGACCTTCAGAGTATAGAGGGACTTATAGAGAGGATTAGGGGAGTGTGGCCCAAGTTTAACAAGATCTTCAATCCCATAGGGATCCTTGAGAATATTAAAAACTATACCCTGGAGGAGTTAAACCTTCTCCACGAGTACCGGGATACTGAGGAACTCAGGGGGATAAGGGATAGGTGGATAGAGGAGTTCGATCTCTCCACCCTGGATTTTCCCAAGCTCTACAGGGAGCTCTCCTCTGAAAACCTTCTGGTATCCCAGTATATAGAGGGGGAAACCTTTGACAGCCTTTTAAGCAGAGAGGCCCTTACCTACGATACCCTCCTTGAGCTCTTCAGGCTTCACAGCTTCTATATCTTCAGGGTGGGAACCTTTCACGGTGATCTTCACCCTGGAAATATAATCCTTGGAAGGGACAATAAGATCTACCTCATAGACTGTGCCGGTCTCTCCAAGATATCTCCAAAGCTTCAGAGGGGACTCTTCTGGTTCTTCTACTATCTCAGCAGGTATGACTACCATGGGGCTGCCAGGTACCTCAACAGGATGTCCCTCATCCCCATAGAGGGAGAGGTATACGATGAATTTCTGAATAAGTTCCTTCTTCTCTACCAGGACTTCAAGGGAGCCACCGTTTCTGAGATCAGTCTTACCAGACGGATGATGGAAACCATTAAGATGGGAATCAACTCTGGAATGGATTTTGGAGATGGGATGTTCCCCGTCATAAAGAGCCTTATGTATCTGGATGGAATGGTTTTAAGGTGTAAGCCAGAAGCTGTCCTCATGGAGGATGTGAGGGAGTTTACAGACTACCTCATAGACTGGATTCCAAAGGAGTAAAAACTAAAAATGATTCGCACCTTTCTCTTGTACCCCAAGGACATTTCTTCCCTATGGTCAGGTCAAAAAAAGATGCCTATACAAAAAAATTACCACGAATCCCCCAAGAGAACTTCTTCGCTACGCTCACAGCGTTAAACGAATTAGGATTTCAAATTAAAATGCTGTCTGCAGGTAGTCGTCGGACTTCACTTAAAAAGCTTACTTCAAATTGCGTTTAACTTCTTTAGGCTCTGTAGAGAGCCCAGGAGAGCAATGGAAACTATGTTCTTACTTATAAAGACAATTACCGAAAGACTTGATTTTTTGGATACCTTTGTATCAAGACAAAAGTATCGAATTTTCTTTGGTTCGTTTTTCCTTTATTCTTACTTTACTTTAGTAAACTTTAGAAGAATGGTATGTCCGACTAGAAATAAACCATATAACGTACCTTATATAAAAACCTTATCGATTAACTTTTGAGATCTTTTAAAAGTTTCATAATTTAATTTACAAAAAAGACCTGAAGGTACTACCTTCAGGTCTTTTATTCAGATATAGTTTTCAGTGCTGCTATCTGTTCGCTGTTTCCAAGAACCAGGAGCTTATCTCCCATATTTAGTACAGTATGAGATCTGGGGTTCAGCTCTACCTCCCCCTCCTTCTCTATACCTATAACTATGAGGTTAGTCCTCTGAGGGATCTTGGCTTCCCTCAGGTTGCTTCCTACCAGTTCACTCCCCGTCTTAAGGGGTACCGATGCAAAGTTCAGCCCCTCCAGACTGTGGTTTTTACTCATTACATCCAGAAAGCTCACTATCTCGCTCTGGGTTGCCGTAGCAAACATCCTGTTGGCTGCTATCTCCAGTGGGGATATTATCTTATCCGCTCCGGCCCTTCTGAGCTTCCCCTCACTACTTGCCTCTACAGCCCTTGTAATTACCCTTATATCCCTATTCAGATCCTTGGCACTGAGGGTAACAAAGAGGTTGTCTGCATCGGTAGATAGTACCGAAAGAAGAACCCCAGCCCTCTCTATACCAGATTTTTTAAGGATCTCATCATCTGTGGCATCACCAAGGACATAGAGGATGTTATCCCCATACCTGGCTACCATCCCCTCTATACTTTCAGGAGATTTTTCTATCACCACAAAGGGGTACCCCTTATTCATAAACTCCTCTATGAGCTTCTTTCCCGTCCGTCCATTTCCGGCGATTATATAGTGTCTCCTCAGTTTTTCAATCTTCTTATTCATCTTTACACTCCTCAGGTAGGTTCTCATCTCCCCCTCTACAAAAAATGTGGTGAGGCTGGTAGCTGCATAGATTACCACACTTATTCCGGAGAATATCAGGCCGCTGGTAAAAAGCCTCCCTGCAGGTGAGAGGGGACTTACCTCGCCAAATCCCACTGTGGAAAGGGTTATTGCCGTCATATAGAGGGCATCTGTAAGGGTATAACCCTCTATATAGATATATCCCAGGGTTCCCGCTATTCCAATTCCCAAAAGAACTGCCAGGGCCCCCCATACCTTCTTCAATTCTTGATCCATAAAAGATACCCCTTATTTTTTGTATATGAGATCTACTCCCACTTCTCTAAGGTTTTTTTCGTCTATCTTCTCATTTTCCTTTATCTTATAGATTATTTTTCCCCCATAGGATTTCGTTGTCTCTATGAGCTCCCTGTTTTCAAGGCTGCTGACCTCCACCATATGGGGCTCTATAAGGGATAGAAGGTTTCTGTCTAGACTCTGATTCCCCTCCTTGATGAGGATCTCATATCCCTCCTCTACATAGTCAAGGATCTCCTCCACATCGCTCCAATCCTTGAATCCCTTGATCTCAAAGCAGATATTCTCCTTACTCAGCTGATACTTGTTCAGCATACTCTCGATATTGCTGAAGAGAAAGTCGCTGTCCTTTATATAGTTTACCCTGAGGGTATAGAAGAACTTCTTGTCCAGGTATCCCCTCTCCCTTGCTATCTTAAGGGCTTTATCCTTTATCTTTGAGATGAAGAATTCAAAAAAGTTTTCATCGTAGACCCAGTCATAGATCTCCTCCTTTTCAAGAGCCATATCCTCTGGGAACTCCTTGATCACCTTATAACCATATATCTCATTGGTTTCCAGATCCCTTACAGGTACAAAATTAATCTTTACATCCTCTATCGCTTTCTTTAGATCGCTACAAATCGCCAAGCTAAAATCCCCCTAACTAAATAAAGGGCTTCAGACTCCATGGAGTCAAAAGCCTCTCTATTCTTCATAAGTAATAGATAAATTATATCACCATCTATAGATTTGTGTCAATTTTTAGCTCTTTCCGATAAATTTTTAACCTTTTAAACTCCCTTGACCCATTCCCTTATAAGGTTAAGGTCCACATACCTGTACTCCTTGAGTTTTTCCTCGGAGAGCTTCTCTCCTCCTCCATTTTCCTCCAGCTTTTCCGCCACACTGTGAGCTCCCTCGATAAACTTCATGGACTTCTCATCCATGATGTGGGCTGAGGATGAAATTGCTATGGATTTATAGGGATTTTTTGAATCTGCAATATTGGACATGATGGGATCCGTCAAAAGGGTATGTCCCTTGTGGATCTTATCCCTTACAAGATCCAGTACATCCATAAACCTACCCTCCTTGAGATAGATTACTTCATCTGTCTCCTTGTAGAAATTGTATACCTTTCGATTATTCGTTACCAAAATATACTTCATATGCAACCCCCTCCTTTGTTGGTACTTTATTAGCACAGAAACTTTCAATAGTCAAGAGTCGAAAGCTTTTTTTAATAAAACTATCCCAAGTTTTTCAAGGGCTCCAGATAAAGTGTTTTGTTTCTAACCATACATCTTTTCATCGAAGATCTTGCTGGCAAGGTCTACAAAGGTACTTCTGTGAACTGTATCTAAGCTGATATGGGCGGTCTCATCTATTCCCTTGAGCCACTCCACCGCTGTAAAGAGTCCCGACTTATCTGGATCCACCCTGGATATCGTCTGCTGTCCGATATCCCCGATAAGTATCATTTTACAGTTTTCACCTATCCTCGTGATAATGGATCTCATGGCATGGGCATCAAAGGACTGGGCTTCATCCAGTATTAAAATCCTGTTTATAAAGCTCGACCCCAGGATAGAAGAGACATCCAGAACATCCAGCTTCCCCTTGCTCTTAAGGGACATGAGAAGCTCCAGTCCATTCTTTCCCTTCTTTCCCCTTATCTCACTGATATTTTCAAGGGTAGTGGTATAGTTACCAAAGTGGGTAAGAAGCTTCTCCTCTGTGTCTCCAGTGGTAAACCCCTGATAACTCCACTTATCTATGGGCGAGGTATTTTTCCCCACTATGACCTTTTCATATACCTCGTGCTCAAAGACCTGTTCCAGAGCAGCTGCAAGGGCCAGAAGGGTCTTTCCGCATCCCTGCCTGGAGGTAATGGTTACAAAGGGGATCTCGGGACTCAAAAGGACCTCTAGAGCAAACTTCTGCCTGTCATCTCTTGCCTTTACTCCAAAAGCATTACCATCCTCAAACCTTAGCTTAACTATCCTCTTCTTCTTATTGTCATACCTCCCCAGAATCTTATTGTAGTCATAGTCTGTGAGGCCTATAAAAAACTGGTTGGGGTACATATGCTCTATCCCCAGCTCCTCAAGGGTTAGCCCTCCCTCGCTGTAGAACCTCTTCACATCCTCTACCTCTACCTTTTTGGTAAGAAGGCCGTTGTAGAGGTCATCCAGCTTATGCTTATCTGAAAGGTCCATATGTTTACACTTTATCCCAAGGGAGGAAGCCTTCAACCTCATACTGATATCATTGGTCACCAATATATCCTCCTTATGGCTGGGGCTGAGCATAAGGGACAGTATCTTATTGTCTGCATAGTTGAGGTCGTAGTTTTCCGGAAGCTCTCCTGAAAGCTTTTCTATGGAGCTTTTGAGGATCACATTGTTTCCCAGCTCTATCCCCTCTAACAGGTTCCCCTCATTCTCTATCTTCTTAAAGTGTCTGAAAAACTGCCTTGCTCTGAAGCCGCTGTTTCCCTCCCTTGATTTTAATTTATCCAGCTCCTCCAATACATAGATGGGAAGTTTTATGATACAGTCTGAAAACTCCCTCATAAAGTATGGGTTGGCTATAATTATATTGGTATCTACTACATAAGTTTTAGTCATCTTTCCCCCTGGTGTTTTCGCAAAAATTGATCTAATATAATTGTACCACCATTTAATCCCATTCTTGATATTTTTCTTATGAAAACTTTAGTAGCTTTGTATACTCTTTCTTTACAAAATGTGATATATTTATAGGAGTACAGTAATTTAAAGTAATGAAATAAATGATTGAGTGCGAGGTGGCATATGTTTAGAGCTAGTATTATCTGTTTAAGTGATAAAGGGTATAGAGGAGAGAGAGAGGATAGAAGTACCGGAGTAATAAGGGAGATTCTTGAAGGAGGAAACTATGAGATAGCAGGGGAGATCCTTATACCAGATGAGTTTGATATGATTAAATCCTCCCTCATAGAGGTCTGCGACAGGGACAGGGTGGATCTTGTGATAACAACTGGAGGTACAGGACTTTCTCCCAGGGATGTCACCCCTGAGGCTACACTGGAGGTTGTGGAAAAGCTTGTTCCCGGAATCCCTGAGGCCATAAGAGCCTACTCCATGACCATAACAAACAGAGCTATGCTCTCCAGGGGAGTTGCCGGAGTAAGGGGGGCTACCCTTATAATAAACCTGCCAGGAAGCCCCAAGGCTGTAAAGGAGAGTCTGGAATATATCCTTTCTCCACTGGAGCACGGGCTGGAAACCCTCACCGGTAGAGCCAGCGAGTGTGCCAGAGGTGAAAATAAGTAATGGACTATATTATAGGAGGATTTGCAGAGGCTCTTAAACTGCTCCTTTCCATGGACAGGGAGCTCTACTCCATTATTCTCCTCTCCATAGGGGTGTCGGCTACAGCTACCCTAATCACTCTGACCACAGCTCTTCCCCTGGGAGTGGCCCTGGGACTCAAGAGGTTTAGGGGAGAGGGGATCTTTTCCAGGGTAGTATTTTCCCTTATGGGAGTTCCCTCTGTGGTCATCGGTCTTACAGTGGCTCTTCTTCTTTCCAGGAGATCCCTTCTGGGATTTATGCAGCTTCTCTACACGCCATCAGCTATGATAATAGCCCAGGTTCTCCTCATCACTCCCCTTGCCACGGGACTTGCCTACAAGCTCTCAAGAAAGCAGGGACGGAAGATTAAGAACCTTGGAAGAACCCTTGGGGCTGACAGGCTGCAGATAGTAGCCCTTGTTTTCAGAGAACTCAGGGGAGAGATCCTTGTAATAGCCCTCACCTGCTTCTCTCGGGCTATTACCGAGGTGGGAGCTGTTATGATAGTGGGAGGTAATATAAAGGGAAGAACCAGGGTAATGACAACAGCCATCTCCATGTTAAACTCCATGGGAGACTACTCCATGGGGATAGCTCTGGGGATCATATTATTTGTTGTTACCTTCATCCTGAACTGCATAGTATACAGCCTCCACAGGGAGTAACAATAAAATTTTAGATCTTTCAGGAGTTGGCAATGATTAAGATAAAAGGTTTAATTAAAAATTTTGGCACTAGAAATATACTGGATATAGATGAACTGAATATAGAGGAGGGCACTATCACAGCCATAGTAGGAGAGAATGGTCTGGGAAAGAGTACCCTCTTTAATATAATCGCAGGTCTGGACAGGGAGTATGAGGGAGTTGTGGAAACCGGTATAGGCTCCAAGGAGGTCACCCTTGTACAGCACCCTCCCCTCCTCCTGGACAGGAGTGTAGAGGAAAATATCCTCTATCCCCTAAGGATAAGGGGCATGGCTAGAGGTTCCATGGAGAAGAGGGTCGGAGAGCTTCTGGGACTCTTCAATATAGAATATTTGAGAAAGAAGAATGCCCTCTCCCTTTCAAGTGGCGAAAGGCAGAAGGTGGTTCTTGCCAGGGCCCTTTCATTTTCTCCAAAGCTTCTTCTCCTGGATGAGCCTGCCTCAAACCTCGACACAGTGTCGGCAGCCACCATCGAGGGAGCCATAAAAGATTTCAACAGTAAAAATAAGGCCACCGTCCTTCTTATCAGCCACGACAGGGAACAAGTGGCAAGGGTAGCCCATAGGACTATCAACCTCAGAGATTATATGAAAAATTCTTTAACTGAAAAAGGAGACACTACCTATGATAGATAAACACGGAAGAGAGATAAACTATTTAAGGCTCTCCCTCACTGAGAGCTGCAACCTCAGGTGTCTCTACTGCAACCCCGACGGCTGTACCTCACCTCAGGAGGTCTTAATGGATACAGAGGAGGTCATCTCCCTTGTAAGGGGGGCAGCTAAGCTTGGAGTAAGGAAGGTCAGGTTCACCGGAGGAGAACCCCTTCTCAGAAGAGATATTGTAGAGATAATTGAAAGAACCAGCAGCATAGATGGCATCGACGATATCGGCCTCACCACAAACGCCCTCCTTCTGGAAAACCTGGCTCCAGCCCTGAAGAAGGCCGGCCTCAAGAGGATAAATATAAGCTTGGATACGCTGAGGGAGAACAGATACCTGGAGATGACAGGGGGAAGGATTCAAAAGGTATTTAAGGGAATAGAAGCTGCCCAGAAAGCGGGCTTCAATTCCATAAAGATCAACTCGGTCCTAATAAAGGACTTCAACGAGGATGAGATAGTTGACCTCTGTGAGCTTACAAGGGAGAGGGATATCCACGTAAGGTTTATAGAGCTTATGCCCATGGGGGATTCCACAAGCTGGAGTAGCCAGCACTACCTCTCCTCTAAAACAGTCCTTGAAAGGTGCCCTGACCTCAGATTGGTTGACAGGGAGTATGCAGCTTCCCCCTCCCTTCTCTACTCCTATCCTGAGGGTAAGGGAAGAGTGGGAATCATCAATCCCCTTTCAGATAAGTTTTGCAGCAGCTGCAACAGGATAAGGGTCACCTCTCAGGGAAGGTTAAAACTCTGTCTTCACTCGGACAGGGAGATCGACCTCCTCACAGCTCTCAGACGGGGAGAAAGTATAGAGAGGATCATCCAGGATGCCCTTACATCTAAGCCCTCTGAGCATAAGCTGGAAGAGGGGGAATATATATCTAAAAATATGGTCTCAATCGGGGGATAGACTCCACTGAAAGACAGCAGGAAGCTCTCCTGCTGTCTTTTCTTTTCCTCTCAATCTCAATACTTCATCGCCTTCTTTTACACTTCTCCTATTAAAGGTATAGCAATCTATAGTCCCTCCCTCCACTATCCCACCTCAGATTTCCCCTTGAACTTCCCATAAAATTTTTGTAGTATACAGATAATTTAATCACACTGATTTTTGTTATATCGATTTAGATAAGATATCAAGGGGGATAAGATGATATTAGGTGCTATAGAAGCTGGAGGTACGAAGTTTGTCTGTGCTATAGGTAATGAAAGGGGAGAAGTTTTGGAAAGGGTGAGCTTTCCCACAACAACTCCAGAGGAAACTATGAAGAAGGTTGTGGATTTCTTTAATGGGAAGGAGATAATCTCCATGGGAGTGGGATCCTTCGGTCCAATAGACCCAAACAAACACTCTCCCACCTACGGGTATATAACCACTACTCCCAAGCCCTACTGGGGCAACTACAATATCCTGGGAGAACTGAAAAAGCACTTTAAGGTCCCCATGGAGTTTGATACCGATGTAAATGGAGCTGCCCTTGGGGAGTTAAAGTGGGGAGCTGCCAAAGGATTAAGCTCTGCCCTCTATATAACTGTGGGAACTGGAATAGGAGCCGGCGCTGTGGTAGAGGGAGAGATGATAAATGGTCTCCTCCATCCAGAGATGGGACATATCTATGTGAGAAGGCACCCAGAGGATACATATGAGGGAAGTTGCCCATATCACGGAGATTGTCTGGAGGGACTGGCAGCAGGACCAGCTATAGAGGCCAGATGGGGGATCAAGGGTGATATGCTCCCTGTAGATCATGAAGCCTGGGATATGGAGGCCTACTACCTGGCTCAGGCTCTTGTAAACTACATCCTTATCCTCTCCCCAGAAAAGATTATAATGGGAGGGGGAGTAATGAAGCAGCAGCAGCTCTTCCCTAAGATAAGGGATTATGTACAAGAGATCTTAAAGAGTTATATTGCAAAGGAGGAGCTTGCCTCTAAGATCGACGAATATATCCTCTACCCTGAACTTGGAGATAATGCTGGCATATGCGGAGCCCTGGCTCTGGCCCTTACCGCCCTGAATAATTAATTATCAACTGTATTTGCTAAGGGAATCCATAAAAAAGGAGTAGGACTTTTAAAGTCCTACTCCTTTTTTATGGCTTTATATACTAAACATTTATTTATTTTTCTTGCTTTTACCGAAACTATCTGGTATTATACTAACAACTTGTCTTAAAAAGAAACAACTTTTACACCACTGTTCTACAATGGATTTTACGTCTATAATTCAGTGGTCGAGACAGGTATACTACTACCATAAATCTATACAGATAAAATCTTAGGAGGATTTCACCATGTTTTTTAAACACCTGTATTATCTACTTGGTCTTATGCTACTGGCCCTTGGAGTAAGCCTTACCCTTATAAGTAATCTCGGTGCGGGAGGCTGGGATGCCCTTGTGGAAAATCTTTACAAAGCCACCGATATAAAGATAGGTACTTGGATCATCGTTATAGGTCTTATACTATTAGTTGTAGCTGCTCTTCTAAAGAGGGAGTTTATAAACTATAAAGCCTTTATCATCTCCATTATCCTTGGAAAGCTTATAGATATCTTCTATTATCCACTGATTCAGGTGATCACCTCTGAATCCTTCCTTACAAGATTTTTAATTCTTGTGGCAGGACTTATCTCCATCGGGGTCGGGTTAGCTATGATGTTTGTGACAAACTTTCCTAAAAATCACACTGAAACATTTATCTTCTCCATAGTAGACACCACAGGTCACTCCTATCAGAAGGTTAAAACCATAGCAGATGTAACTGCTCTTCTTCTGGCTGTGTCTATAGGCTTTAAATTAAATGACTTTTCAAACCTAGGCCTCGGTACAGTGTTAATCTCATTTTTTATGGGGAGTATTGTACACCATATCCTTCCAGTAGCCGAGAAGGGGATGGCCATCCTTGTAAAGGAGTAGATAGGAAGATACCACCTACAATTTACTGACCTCCCAGAGGTCAGTTTTTTTATCTCTCATTAACTGCAAGACACCTCTATCTTTATACTGTAAAACTACTGGAAGTGTTAAAAAATTTGCATGGAAATTTAAAAAAAGCTATAATTATTCCTTAGCAGAAAATGACTTGGAGGTAGATATGATAAAAAAGATACTTATACTACTGTTGGTTCTTTCCATGAGAGCCTTTGGGGATGCTCATATTCTCATGTATCACAGGATAGGGGACAGCAGACACCCCTCAACCAACGTCTCAGTTGAGGCCTTTGAAAAGCAGCTGAGATTTTTAGAGGACAATGGATATGAGATAGTGGAACTAAGCAGGATAGTAGAAGCTGTGAGAGATAAAAGGGAGCTGAATGACAAGTGGGTGGCAATAACTATAGATGATGCCTATAAATCCTTCTATGAAAATGGTCTACCCCTTTTAAAGGAAAGGGGATATCCCTTTACACTATTTGTAAATACCCAGGCTGTGGAGAGGAGGTACGGGGACTATATGACCTGGAAGATGATCGAGGACTCCAGCAGATATGGGGAGATCGGAGGCCACAGCCATACCCACAGCAGTATGCCGAAAATAGACAAACAGCAGATGAGGGAGGAACTAAAACTCAACAAGAAACTCCTGGAGGAAAGGATCGGAGAGATGAGGTACTTTGCCTACCCCTATGGTGAATACTCCAAGGAGGTAGCCGATGAAGTTGAAAATCTGGGATATAAAGGTGCCTTTAAGCAGGTAATGGGAGCTGTAAGCACAGACAGCAACCTCTATACCTTAAACAGGATCCCCATGGGAGAAAAGACAAACCTTAGGTTTTTCCTGTCTATGAACTACCTCCCCGCAAGGTGGGAGAGAGTGGATATTGAAGGAGACATCCTTAAAGGGATGAAGGTTACCCTTCCAGAAGAGGCAGAGAAGGTAGAGGTATTCTTAAGTGGCTATGGCTGGGAGTGGACCCGTGTAGAGAAAAGCTATATCAGGGTAGACAAGAAGCTTCTCAGAAGTAGAAACAATATAATAATAAGGGACAGTAAAAACAGATACTCAGATTATCTGATATTAAGATAAAGAATAAAATTTTAAAGGAGCAGTGGTCACCTGGACCACTGCTCCTTCTTTTCTTCCAATACTTTAATTACAACTTATTATTTTTAAACTAGTTATAATTCTAACCCTCTTTAAAAAAGATCTCTCTTTCCTAAAGCATTACAGGTGATATAGCATCTCCTCATAACCTGGCATAGGCCAAGCTTTAGCTGGCATCATAAGTTCTATTCTATCAGATA
Organism: Propionigenium maris DSM 9537; assembly: GCF_027925155.1. Taxonomy (GTDB): domain Bacteria; phylum Fusobacteriota; class Fusobacteriia; order Fusobacteriales; family Fusobacteriaceae; genus Propionigenium; species Propionigenium maris. The sequence continues at coordinate 176,641 of NZ_BSDY01000002.1, forward strand.
TCTCCCTTACTTTTTCCATAGAAGCTACAACCTTACTTCTTGAGTGCTGAATATGAGAGTCTACAGAATCAAACTCACTTCTCTCAACATGCTCTCTCAGCTCCTTAACAGCATCTGTAAGTCTTCCAATCTCTACTCCAAGAGCCTTTATACCGTCCATCTGCGAAAGAAGAAGCTCCTCTGAAAGGATCTTTGATGCAGCATTTATAACCTCTGCTCTCTCCTTTAGCTCTCCATTGGCAGCTGGTATTACTTCTCTCTCTATCATCTTGAGAATAGTCTTTCCCTCTAGGTGAAGCTGGTTTATATACTTCTCAGCATAGATCTGATATCTAGACTCCAGCTCTCCCCTTGTGAATACTCCGTGCTTACCAAAGAGTTCTGCAGTTTCATCTGCAAGGTAGTACTTCAGTACATCATTGGTTGCCTTCAGGTTAGGAAGTCCTCTTCTAGCAGCTTCCTCTACCCACTCGCTTCCATATCCGTTTCCGTTGAAGATTACCCTTCCATGCTTCTCATAGGCACCCTTGATTATCTCCTTCATGGTAGCCTTTATATCCGAGCTCGCCTCTAGCTTCTCTGCATACTCCGACAGCACCTGAGCAACGATGGTGTTTAATATTACATTTGGTGTAGAAGTTGAAGCCGATGACCCCACCATTCTAAACTCAAACTTGTTTCCAGTAAAGGCAAATGGAGAGGTTCTGTTTCTGTCTGTCATATCTTTAGGAAGCTTTGGCATAGAATCTACTCCAAGCTCAAGCTTAGCTCCCTCCTCTACATGATCTCCCTTTATTCTTCCCAGAATATTGCTCAGCTGATCTCCAAGGAAGATAGAGATGATTGCAGGGGGCGCCTCATGTCCTCCCAGTCTGTGGTCGTTATTCGCACTTGCTGCTGACAGTCTAAGAAGTGGAGCATATCTGTCCACTGCCTCTACTACAGAGGTAAGGAATAGGAGGAACTGTGCATTCTTCTTTGGGTTTTCTCCCGGCTCTAACAGGTTGATTCCAGTGTCTGTAGCCAGAGACCAGTTGTTGTGCTTACCAGATCCGTTGATCCCTGCAAAGGGCTTTTCATGTAGAAGGGCCACAAGATCGTGTCTTGCTGCTACCTTCTGAATAATATCCATTGTGATCTGGTTGTTGTCTGTAGCTACATTGGCTGTAGTAAATACCGCCGCCATCTCAAACTGGTTTGGTGCCACCTCATTGTGCTTTGTCTTGGATGTAACCCCTATCTTCCAAAGCTCCAGATCCAGCTCCCTCATGAACTTAGCTACTCTTTCCTTGATAGTTCCAAAGTAGTGTCCTGTAAGCTCCTGGTCCTTTACACTTGGAGCTCCTATAAGGGTTCTTCCTGTATGCTGTAGATCAAGTCTTTTCAGGTAGAACTCCTTCTCCACTAGGAAGTACTCTTGCTCTACTCCAAGGGTTACACTTACCTTGCTGCTCTCCTTGTCTCCTAGAGATTTCAATACTCTAAGAGCCTGTCTCTCTACAGATACCATAGATCTTAGAAGAGGTACCTTCTTATCCAGAGCTTCCCCAGTGTAAGCCACAAAGGCTGTAGGAATATATAGTGTCGTTCCAGAGTTATCCTCTCTCAGGAATGCAGGAGATGTAGTGTCCCAAGCTGTATACCCCCTTGCTTCAAAGGTAGATCTCAGTCCTCCATTTGGGAATGAGGAAGCATCTGGTTCCCCCTTTATAAGCTCCTTTCCTGAAAACTCCATAAGAGCTTCTCCCACATTAGTTGCATTGATAAATGAATCGTGCTTTTCAGCTGTTAATCCTGTCAGGGGCTGGAACCAGTGAGTAAAGTGAGTGGCTCCATTTTCAATAGCCCAGTCCTTCATAGCATTTGCAATTACCTCGGCCACTGCTAGAGTCAGTTCGCATTTTCCTTCTTGTACTCTTTTAAATTCCTTAAAAATACTCTTTGGTACACGCTGCTTTAAAGTTACCTCATTAAAACAGTTTTCTCCATAGATCTCTGTTAAAGGCTTCTTTTTAAAATCAACTCCTATCATGTTACACTCCTCCTCAATATTTTAATGTTTATAAAAAATAAATTATAAATAGCTAGGTAAATAAAAAAGATAGAAATCCCTTGGGAATTCTATCTTTGATTATCAATTATTTTTTTAGTCGCTAAGTCCTTTTTAAGAGGTGCAGAATATGCAGTCGACAACACCAGCCCCTTTTCAAGGGGATCGCAAGAATATACAGTTTTCATCTTTTTTTCTAAAGCAGACAAAAGCATAAACTCCTCCTATAAAATAAAATCGTCATTTTTGCAAGCAAAAATAGACGAAATTACAGTACTATCTTTACTTGTAGCAAGGCCATTTACGGCGGCCTAGTAGAAACATCAGGTCCCTATTACCTGACATATACAAGTTTTTACAACTTATTTTAATGAATATTATCACAGCTGTGTCAATTAATCAAGCACTTTTTTGTAGCACAAAGTTGCCTTTTTCCAAGAAGTGGACATTTTGCCACCATCCGCCTTAGAATCTAGTACAAATTCTGGAATTACTACCTCCTGAACAAAAGAAATTTCTACTTTTTTTAGTTTAATGGAACCCCTCTTAATTATCTTTAATGGGTCAGCCTGAGAAAGCTTTTCTATTTCCTCACCCTCTACTCTGACCATAGTTTCCACTGGAAGTCCCCTCATGAGAAGTGCCAGCTTATTTACCTTAACGGCATTTTTCAGGATAAACTCTACCCTTTCATTGGTATTCAAATTCATCACCTTGGAAACAGAATAGTATTTATAAAGGGTATCCACTATCTTTAAGAGCTTTAAGTACTCAAATCTCTGAGGAAGGGTAATAGTTACATCCAGACTGTCTCCCTCTATCCTTATATCATTTCCAGCCACTACTTTCTGCATAAAGGTATATACCTCAAGGGCTCTTTTAAATGGAAGATCCTTGCATACTGAGTAGGAGGTAAGCTTTGTCATACCTATGGTTCCGTTATCATAGATTACTCCTTCAAAACCTATCCTGCACTCCCTGCTTTTCAGGTGAATCTTCCGTTTACCAATCCCCTCTTCCCTTAAAACCTTAAAGTTGTAGAGGGTCTGTCCCAGGGAGGTAATACTTACTCCCCCTGCTGAGAAGAGGTTTCTCTTAGGAAGTTTCTCCTCTGTATACCCAAAGCCTACAGGGAGCTTTAACTCCTCTACCCGCGCAGCCTCTATATCCAGAAAGCTTTTCACTTCAAAACCAGGGTTCTCAATGAGAACTTCCCCTATTTCCTCTACTTCACCCTTTGGCTCCTCTTCAGCTTCAGAGACTTCCAATACCTCTTCACTCTCAGGGGTAGTAGGCTGCTCATCTTCTAATCTCTCTGTTTCTGAATCTACTGAGGTCTCAGCCTCTTCAGCTGCCTTCTCTTCTAAACTTTCTTCTGAAGGGAGTGGAGGTTCTGTAGCTGCCTCTTCACAGGTTTCAGCCACTTCTATATCTTCATCCTGTGATTCTTTTTCAGCTTTTTCATCCTCTTTTATTTCATTTAGTTCAATTTCTACATTAGTAGGCTTTTTTTTTCCTGTCTAACTTCCTCTAGAGGCAGGTCTACAATCCCCTCTCCTATCATATACTCCCTGATAGCTTCTATAAACTCCATATCACTCTGCTTAAGAAGCTTTATCTCATTGGCATTTAACCAGTTAAGTGCTGTTGTATTTATTATAGATGATGAGGTTATAAAGTAAGCACTGGCTCTTACTCCCTCTAGCTTATTCAGTACCATGGAGATATTATTTATGGTATCTGGATCATCCAGATCATATCCAATAAAAAGAACGATTCTCCCGTTAATCTCCTGGGCAAGCCTGTTAAAAAACTCATTGTAGATGGGAAGGATATCCAGCTTCCTCATATCCTGCTTTGTAATAATAGTTTTATTCAGGTCGGCCAAACTTCCATTTACCCTATAGAGTTTCTTATCATTGATACCCCCAAGATCCTCTGAGTAGTAGTTCACCTTAAATACACTGTCTCCATAGGCTTTCTCCACAAGATCATCTATACTGGTAGTAATAATACTCTCCACAAAGGGCGCTTCTGCAAAAACCTTCAGGGGGTTTCCCGCACTGTCATCCCCACTATATTGATTCCTTATCTTCTTTAGAAGCTTGGATTTACTTCCGCTTATACTGTCAAGGTATACCTGGCTTACTTCTGCCAGGGATTTTTTATCCTTAATTGCGTTCTTTGCACTTTCATTTATATCTGTACAAATACTTCGAGCCAGATCTTTTTTTGTAGGGAGTCCCACTATCTTAGAGATCGCGTCTCCAATCCACAGGACCAGCTTCTCTCCCTCCTTTATTCTTCTTATAATATTAGACATCGTCTCTTCCTCCACCTATGATTTTATCTATGCTAAAATAATCTCCAATTTTGATTAGTTGTTCTCAAGATAGTATACCCTATTTAAGGTTAATAAACAATAAGATTTGGAAGAAAAAAGAAAAAATAACCCCTCTCTGAGGGGCTATTTTACTTACTTCTTAAAGGCATGCTTCAGTACATCGTCGAAGTAGTCTGCATAGTGAACAGTTACTCCCTCTCTGATATAATCTGGCAATCTTTCGAAATCTTTTTTATTGTCCTTTGGTACTATGAGAGTATAGATTCCAACTCTTCTTGCAGCTATGGTTTTCTCCCTTATTCCTCCAATAGGAAGAACCTTTCCTGTAAGGGTGAGTTCTCCAGTCATGGCAATATCGGTTCTCACTGCTCTTCCCTTAGCCAGTGAATAGAGAGCTAGAGCCATTGTTATTCCCGCTGAAGGTCCATCCTTAGGAGTAGCTCCTGCAGGTACATGAAGGTGTACAGAATTGGAGTCAAAGAAGCTCTTTATCTTTTCATCGCAGGCATTTTCATTGCATAGGTGTGATCTTATATAGGAGTAGGCTATCTCTGCTGACTCCTTCATTACACTACCCAGCTGACCCGTCTGCTTAAATCCGCTTCCCTTGGAGCTGATATTGGTGGCTTCTATATAGAGAGTTGCTCCACCCATGGATGTCCAGGCCAGTCCCAGAGTTACTCCTGGTCTGCTCTTCTGATAGAGTTCTTCCGTTGTAAATAGAGGTTTTCCCAGGTACTCCTCTAGGTTCTTCTTGTTGATAGCCACCTTCTTGAGATCTCCCTCAGCTATCTTAAGGGTAGTCTTTCTCATAAGTTTACGTATATTCTTTTCAAGGTTTCTTACTCCTGCTTCCCTTGCATACTTTTCTACTATATCCTCCACAGCTCCCTGGGAGATAGATATCTCATTTTTATCCAGTCCATGCTCCTTCATCTGATTTGGCAGAAGGTATCTCTTGGCAATCTCTAGCTTCTCCTCGAGAATGTATCCAGGAAGCTGGATAACCTCCATCCTGTCCAGAAGTGGTCTCGGTATAGTGTCCATAGTATTTGCTGTTGTAATAAATAGAATATTTGAAAGATCATATCTTACATCCAGATAGTGATCCAGGAAGTCCTTGTTTTGTTCAGGGTCCAGCACCTCTAGAAGAGCTGAAGCGGGATCTCCCCTGAAGCTGCTTCCTATCTTGTCTATCTCATCCAGCATAATTACCGGGTTGGAGGTTCCTACCCTCTTTATGGCCTGGATTATCTTTCCTGGCATAGCCCCAATATATGTTCTTCTGTGTCCCTTTATCTCAGCCTCATCCCTCATTCCTCCCACAGAGAACCTGTAGAACTCACGGTTCAAGGAACCTGCGATAGACTTACCGATGGAGGTCTTACCTACTCCTGGAGGTCCTACGAGACAAAGGATGGATCCAGTTACATTTCCCGTCTTCATGATTGTACTGATGAATTCAAGGATACTTGTCTTTACATCATCTAGACCATAGTGGTCGCTGTCTAGGATCTTTCTGGCCTTCTTTACATCCAGCCTGTCCTCTGAGAACACTCCCCAAGGTAGTTCCACTATAGACTGAATATAGGACCTGGTTACATGGAACTCTGGAGAGCTCTTATCCAGAAGCTGGAGCTTTTCAAACTGCTCCTCTACCACCTTGCTGGCCTCCTCCGACAACTCTATCTCATCCAGCCTGGAAGCCAGCTTCTCTATATCGGCCTGCTTCTCATCCTTCTCCATTCCCAGCTCCTTCTTTATGAGCTTAAGCTGCTCCCTCAAGAAGTACTCTTTTTGCTGGGTACTTACCTTGTCCTCTATCTTCTTCTGGATACTCTCCTGCAGGTGGGCTATCTCCAGCTCCTTCTTCAGAAGTATCAGAAGTTTTCTACACCTCATCTCAAGGCTGAATTCACTGAGGAGCTCCTGAAGTTCACTGCTCTCAGTCTTCAGCATAGATGCAATGAGGTCCATCAAGATGGCAGGTTTATCATAGGATACCTGAGACATGAGAAGTTTCAGCTCCTCCTGAAGCATTGGATTTACCTTAAATACCTCCTTGAGGGAGGTCATTATTGCCAGCATATAGGCCCTTACCTCATCGTTGGGAGCCTCCTCGGATTCATGGTTGTAGTCCACCTCCCATACCAGCTGAGGCGACTTCTCCACTTCTTTTACCTTTTTAAACCTGTTGATTCCCTGAGCTATCACCTGTACCGTGTTGGGCGACAGGGAGGTCACCTTATGGATCTTCACTATGGTTCCCACATCATAGAGGTCAGATTCCAAAAGATTTACCTCATTTGCCTCCTTGGCAAATACAAGCCCCAGAAGCTTATTTTCATTTTGATCTATTCTCTTTATAGCCTCTAAAAACTGCTCCCCTGAAAAGGTAATAGGTATCATTATATTTGGAAAAATTGGCCTGGTTATTATAGGCAGTATCACAAGTTTTTCAGGTAAAACTTCACTTACACTTACCAATTGATTAGTATTACTCTTATCTGTCATTTTTCTCCCCCTCCTCTTAACTTTCTATCTAGTACTTACAAAATATGAATACATTTCCTTTTCTCATAAACATTATTTTTCTCCCCTAGGAAACCCTTTAATCCTATGGTATAAGAACTATATCATGTAATTTTGGAGTGAATTTTTATGAATGAAAATATCATCTCTCTTCTGTCGGACTATATCTACCTAATGAACATATTTTTCATAATAACCATAATCTTTGTAGAGAGGAGAAAACCTGTATACAGCCTCTTCTGGATTACTATTCTTACCTTTACATCCTACCTGGGATTTATTATCTACCTCATGTTCGGACTGAGCTTTCGAAAGAAGAGGATAACAAAAAAATTTTATAAGAGAAGCCTTTTTAGAAGGGTTTTCGAGGAGAGAAGAGAGGATACTAAAAAACTTGAACCCTGGAAGCAGCTCATCAACTACTTTGAGTATACTGGAAAGAACCGCCTCACCTTCTCCAATGCTGTTAAAGTGTATCTTCACGGGGAGGAGCTCTTCAGGGATCTCACACGAAATATCAGGAAGGCAAAAAGCTTCATCCACCTGGAGTACTTCATCTTTGAATACGACGAGACAGGAAAGAAGATCGGTGAACTACTCATGGCCAAAGCCAGAGAGGGGGTCGAGGTTAAACTCATCATCGACGGAGTAGGTTCCAGAAAGCTTCCGAAATCCTTTATAAGAGAGATGAGAAGGAGCGGCATAGAGCTGGAAACCTTCTTCCCCCTCTACTTTCCTATTATCCATCTGAGAGTAAACTACAGAACCCACAGAAAGATCGTCATAGTGGATGGTAAGACAGCTTATATGGGAGGATTTAATATAGGTGAGGATTACCTGGGAAGGGGACCCCTGGGTTACTGGAGGGATACCCATGTCCGCCTCCACGGCAGCATAATACGTGAACTGCAAAAGGAATTTCTCTCCTCCTGGCACTTCACCAAGGAGCAAAGACTCTTCAAAAGAAGGGAGGAAGTCCCTCCTGTGGAACTAAAGCGCTACTTCCCCACAGTGAAGACCAAGGGTGAGTGTCCCATACAGGTAGTGGGAAGCGCTCCAGACTACGATTTCAGGCTTATAAGGGATGGATTTCTCAAGATAATATCAAGTGCAAAAAAATATATCTACATCCATACCCCCTACTTCATTCCAGATGATTCTACCTATGAAGCTCTCAAGCTGGCTTCCCTCTCTGGAGTTAAGGTAAAAATAATAATTCCAAATAAACCCGATCATATGATGGTATACTGGGCATCCCTTTCATACGTGGGGGAACTCATGAACTTCGGTATCGATTTCTACACATATAACAATGGTTTTTTACACAGTAAGATGATAGTATCTGATGACAGCATTGCTACCTTGGGGAGCTCCAACTTTGATCACAGGAGCTTCTATCAAAACTTCGAGATAAACTGCTTCTTCTATGACAAGGGGATAGTTCACCAGCTCAAGAAGGCCTTCATAGAGGACCTCAAGGTAAGTACAAAGATATCCAGTGAGAGGTATAAGCAGAGAAGGGTCATAGTAAAGATAAAGGAATCCATCAGCCGCCTCTTTTCCCCAATACTTTAAAGCAACGATTAAAAATTAAAAGGAGAGAAATATGATTGAATTTGATAAATTAAGTGATTTTTTTAAGGAGATCCATCCCTTCAAGGATGATGGAAGAGAACTGTATTTAGACCTTCACATGCACACCTATGCTTCCGACGGTTTTAACAGGGAGGACTTCCTCATAGATTTTTTAAGGGAGAAGGAGCACCTCATCTCCATTACAGACCACAATGAGATCAGGGGAGCTGTGGCCATAGAGGGTTCCGGTATCAACAATGTTCCAGGAATAGAGCTTGGGTTCATCGATGGTTTTGAGCTTCTGATCTACTTTAAAACTATAGAAAAGCTGGAGGATTTTTACATAAGGGAGGTGGAACCCCACAAGCACAGATACAGGATGGCCCGTACAAATAAGGATGTCTACTACTTCCTAGACCTCTTAAGGGAGAGGGAGTGCCATATATCCATACCCCACATCAATGGCCTTGCCCAGAAAAACTTTATCAAAAACAAGGAGTATATAAAGGATATCCTGCAGAAGGTGGACTCGGTAGAAACCTACAATCACACCCTGACCAAGGGAAGAAACCTCGCTGCTAAATCTTTGAGAAAAAAATATGATCTCACAGCTACCTTTGGAAGCGATGCCCACATCAACAGGGAGATAAAATCCTACTACAGGTTTTTAAATGAGGAGGAGAGAAAACACCACAAGCTTGTGGATACCCTCTACAAACTCCCAATGATCTCAGGTATCGGACAAAAACACCTTATCCATGCTCTACTAAATAAAAAGTAGGATTTAGCAAATGCTAAATCCTACTTTTTTAAATATAGTTCTTTGTAGGAAAGGTCACCATTATCCTTGTTCCCACTCCCACTTCACTTTCAACATCTATCTTGGCCTTATGAAACTCCACTATATTCTTTACAATGGACATCCCCAGACCATAACTCTTAGCAGACCTGTTTCTTACCTTGTCACTCTTATAGAATCGTTTAAAGATATTCTCAAGATCCTCCTTTTCTATACCTACTCCCTCATCCTCTACCACCATATAGATATTGCTCTCATCCCCTGTAAGGCTCAGAATGATATTCTTCCCCTCAGGTGTGTACTTGGATGCATTTTTTAGAAGTTCCCTTACCAGCATACTAAAGAGGTCCTCCACAGTGTGCATCACAATACCTCTTTGAATGTTAGCTGTATAGAGGTGAACCTTATCTATGAGCTCCTGCTTCTCCATAAGGCCGCTCAGCAGGTCGGAGATATTTATAGCCTTAGCTTCCCCCTTGAGAGCCATATTTTCCTTTCTGGCTATAAAGAGCAGGGTGGAGATAAGGTTATTCATATGAAGACTTTCATGCTTTATCTCAGCCACTGCCTTATCCACTATCTCAGGACTTCCCTTGGCTCCTGCGTCTAAGAGATCCACATAACCCTTTATCACCGTAAGGGGGGTCCGGAGCTCATGGGATGCATTGGATATAAAGGTTTCCTGGTTTTTAAAGGCCATCTCCAGCCGCTCCACCATATTGTTTATAGTTACAGAGAGCTTTCCCAGTTCATCTTTATCGTTAATCACCTTTATCCTCTGATTTAGGGCATACCTGTTTATCTTCTGAGTTGTCTTGGTTATCTCATTTATAGGCACAATAATAGAGGAGTGCAGAATCTTGCCTGAATAGTAAGCCAGAATAAGAGCCAGAATATTAGCTCCAAAAAGGGACTTCAGGAGGGTGAAGAGGTCTGTTATTACAAACTTCATACTCCCTATTATCTGAATAACAAATGAACTTCCCCTTATCTTAAAGTCGTTGTTGTAGACTATATAGGTTTCCTTGTCATACCTCTTTATCTGAAAGTCTCCAAGCTCCTCATCGTGGGCGATATTGTACTTTACCTCCCTGTGGGAGAGTATCTTCTTCTCATCCTTCCAAACCTTTATAGAAAGCTTCCCCAGATCTGCAGAGATATCCCTTATTATATTCCCGTTAAAGTTTCTTCCAAAATCCTCCAGCTGCTTCATATCGTCTAGATCCTCTATCTGAGCAATCTGCTTCTGAATATGATTTTCTATCCCTAGTATAACATTCATACTTCTGTTTCTTTCCCAGCTATAGAAAAATATAGACGCCGAAGTGTTGAGGGTAAAAAGTATAATAAAAACCGATACCCCATAGGAAAAGTATATCTTCTTTCCCAGGGTATTTATATGGGAATTTATAAATTTTTTCAACCTTCCACCTACCTAATAATATATCCTACACCACGGATATTCTCTATAAGCTTCTCATCAAAGTTCTTATCCACCTTAGCTCTCAGATAGTTTATATATACAAAGACAATGTTGTTGTCCTCCTCATAAAAACCTTCCCAAATCTCTGTAATTATCTCCTCCTTGGTAACCACCTTTCCCTTATTTTCCAGTAGAAGTCTTAAGATCTTAAACTCATTTTTAGTAAGATTCAGATCCTGTCCGTCTCTCTCCGCCTTATAGGTATCCAGATAGATCCTAACTCCCTTATGCTCGATGGTATTTTTATTCTCATATGTCTTACTTCTTGTGTTTGCCTTTATCCTCATAAGAAGTTCTGCAAACTCAAAGGGCTTTGTCATATAGTCGTCTACTCCGCTCTCAAAGCCTATTAACTTATCATTAAGGCTGTCTTTAGCTGTAAGCATAATAATAGGTATATCTGAAAATTCTCTGATAGCCTTTGCTACCTCTACTCCGTCCATTCCGTATATCATTACATCAAGTAAAATAAGGACATAGTCATTTTTTCTTACCATGCTAACTGCAGTTTCCCCGTTGTCAGTTATATCTGAATCATAGCCTGAATACTTAAGTTGCAGGTTAAGTAATTGCGATAAACTATTATCATCTTCTACAATCAATATTTTTTTCATCCTATTTCCTCCTAGTGCTATACCTTATTCTTTACCTATAATATACCCTAAAAGGCCCATAAGTAAAGGAAAATTTAATTAAGTGATATTTAAGTAATAGTTAGTTTAATTTTAGTTGTCTATATCAAGCTAAAGGAGTAAACTTCTATTATTACAATTTAAAAGGAGATGTTAAATGTATCTTAGGACAGTTTACTTGTTTTCCTTTTCTCTGTTTATTTCTTTTTACATTATAGTGTGCCTCAAGAAGCTCATAATCAGACCTGAGAGTGCTCTGGAAAATACCCTCTATGAACTATGCTCTCCCCTTACAATAGATTCTAAAAGACTCCTGCTAGATTTTGAAGTAAAGATACATAAGAAAAATATATACATATATGTACTGGGAATAACTGAAGACTCTCTCTTTAAAAGATCTGCCGATGAGATACATAAAAAGATAAAAAGAAAGACCATCGGAAGGAACATCATCGTATCATTTATAAACAACCACAGTGAATACCTCTATACACAAAATTATAGCAAAGAGATACTCTAGGAACCCCTTAAAGCAAGGGGTTCTCTAGTACTATCTACCGAACTACCTCTGCATTTCCAAAGTACCACGTATCCAATACGCTTTTATTCCATCCCTTGAGGTATGGCTTTACCATTACCTGATCCACGTAGTAGTAGATCGGCGCTACTATAGCCTCCTCCATAATTATTTTTTCCATCTCATAGAGCTTCCCATCTCTCTTAGCTCCAGAAACTCTCTTGGATTCCTCTACAAGTTCATCATACCTCTTATTTTCCGGGAACCTTCCGTCCTCGGTCCACCTCCATTGAGCTCCGTTTTTACCTGAATAGGAGGTCCACAGCTCCAAAAATGTCATGGGATCCACATAGTCCCCTATCCAGCTAGCTCTTCCTACCTGAAAGTTACCCAGTTTTACACTATCCTGAAACACTGCCCACTCCTGGTTCATGAGCTCCACCTGAATTCCAAGACCTTCCTTCCACATTGCCTGAACTGCTTCTGCTATGGCCCTGTGGGAGTCCGATGTATTATAGAGGAGAGTCATCTTAGGAAATCCTGCTCCACCTGGGTATCCCGCTTTAGCCAGCAGAGCTCTTGCTTTTTCTATATCAGCCCCTCCAGAACTTATGTAGTAATCTCCTGCCCTCTCTCTAAACTCATTCCCCTCTGAATCATAGAGGCCCACAGGTATAAATCCCCTTGCTGGAATCTCTCCTCCCCTCTTGACTCCTTGGGCTATAGCTCCTCTGTCTATTGCCAGAGAGAGAGCTTTTCTTACATCTACATTATTTGTAGGCTCCCTGTCTGCATTAAATATATAGTAGTAGGTCCCCAGCATAGGAAGTATCCGGAAGGTAGGATCCTCCAGCTGGAGCCTCATGACCTCCTGGGAGGGCATGGTATCCAGAATAAAGATCTCATCCTGCTCATATGCCGTAAGGGCAGTCATGGAATCCCCTATGATCATAGTCACTATCTTATCGAGTTTTACATCCTCTGCATTCCAGTACTCAGTATTTTTTTCCAAAACAATCTCATCGCTGATAGCATACTTTGCGAGTTTAAAGGGGCCATTGGATACAGCCAGCTCAGGATCGACAGCCCACTTGTCCGGATTCCTTTCCACCATATCTCTTCTCACAGGAAAGTAGGTATAGAATGCCGTGAGGTTAAGAAAGTATGGTGTAGGAGTCTCAAGCTCCACCTCCAGAGTCCTCTCGTCTGCTGCCCTTATTGCAACTTCCTCTGCCGCTCCCCTTCCCTCATAGTAATCCCTGGCTCCCCTTATATAAAACATCTGAAAAGCATACTCCGAAGCCACTTTGGGATCCAACGCTCTCAGCCAGGCATACTTAAAGTCATGTGCTGTTACCAGCTTTCCGTCGGACCACCTGCTCTCCCTCAGGTGAAACCTATACTTTAAGCCGTCCTCAGATATCTCATAGGACTCAGCCATAGCAGGAAGCAGCTTAGAGTCCACCTCCCTCATGAGTCCCTCATACATATTGTTGATGACAGAACCTGCTCCAGTAGCTGAGTTGAGCTGGGGATCTAGGGTCTTGGGATCACTGTCCAGACTCCACTTCATAGTCCTTCCCCCACTTACCTCTATCTTCTCTCTCTCCTCTTCCGTCTTCCCGCTATTGCCGTTGCATGCTGCCAGAAGAAATATCGCTGTTATAAGTAGTAGTATCTTCATTAATTTTTTCATAGCCCCCCCTTAAAAGTTATTGACAGTTTCCCAGTTCAGTCTCTTGATTATCTCCACAGCCAGTCTCACTGTATCCCTGTAGTCCTTAAAGGATGCATATCCATAGTGGGTATGGGCATATCTGGTAGGAACTCCCAGTACAATTGTTGGTATACCATAGTTGGATATGTGGATCCTTCCTCCGTTTGTTCCCCCTGCTACCCTCACTGCATCCTGAAACTCCATCCCCATCTCCCTGGCTGTTTCCCTGGCAAACTTTGTAAATCTGGGATTGGATATCATAGAGCTGTCCCTGTGCCTTATCTGCGGCCCCTTCCCCAGAGCTCCCTGGGCTCTGTAACCGTCTCTGTAGATATCATCTGCAGGGGTCCCCTCAAAAACTATGGCTGCATGGGGTTTTACCCTTCTTGCAGTTATAACTGATCCCCTTGTTCCAACCTCCTCCTGGCTGGAAAGGGTCCCCACTATATTTACACCTACCCCCTCGGCTTCAAGTGCCTTCATGGTATCCACCACAGCTGCACACCCTAGCCTGTTATCAAAGGCCTTTCCGCACATCACCTCATTCTTCTCATTGTAGGAAAACTCCACATGGGGAACCACAGGTGCTCCCGGTTCTATGCCAAACTCCTCCACTACCTCCTCGTAGCTACTTGCTCCAAGATCTATATAGATATCCTCCACTGCAAGCTTCTTATCCCTCTCCTGGGCACTCATAAAGTGGGGCGGCTTAGAGGTAGTCACCCCTATATGGTATCTGCCATCCTTATCTCTTACCCTCACCTGATGTGCAGGTATATTGGTGGCTATCCACCCTCCAAGGGGGACAAACTGAAGGAGACCATTGGGCAGGATACTCTGTACCATAAATCCTACCTCATCTGTATGACCATCCAGCATTATTGTTGGCAGCCCCTCATCCTTTCTGCCTATTATATAGAGGTTTCTCATGCTATCCTCAGCCACTGTAAAGCCTCCGTCGACCTCACCTCTGACTACTTCTAAAACCTCCTCCTCAAATCCAGATACTCCGTTGGCATTTGACATCCTTTCAATAAACTTTATATCCATCCATTCATCCCCCCACTTCTTTTCTTCCCTAAGTTTTTACTGCCTTTCTTCCCTCTTCCTTTATGCCCGGCAATTTTTCTATCCCTTCCACAATAAAAAGACTGCTGGATCTCTCCAGCAGTCTTTCAATTATTCCTCTTCAATGGTTACATTTCCAAGATACCAAGTTCCAAGGATGTCTCTCTCCCATCCCTTGATATCTTCCTTAACCATAACTGTTCCAGTATAGTAGTAGATAGGCATTGTAATCATATTATCCATGATTAGCTTCTCTGCCTCATACATATTTTTATCTCTCTCTGCTCCTCCAGTTACCTTTGAAGCCTCGATAAGCTCGTCAAACTTCTTATTATCAGCAAACTTCTTCTCATCTGTAGTCCACTTCCACTGAGCGTCGTTGTTTCCAGAGTATGATGTCCATAGATCCAGGAATGTCATAGGGTCAGCATAGTCCCCGATCCATCCTGCTCTTGCAATATCAAAGTTTCCAACATGTCTTGTATCCTGGAATACTGCCCACTCCTGGTTTGTCAGGTTAACATTGATTCCTAGGTTCTCCTTCCACATTGCCTGAATTGCTTCTGCAATAGCCTTGTGGTTTTCATTTGTATTATACATAAGAGTCAGGTCTGGGAATCCCTCACCATTTGGATATCCAGCCTTTGCCAGGTACTCCTTAGCTTTTTCAATATCTGCTCTAGGAGATATTCCAAAGTCACCTGCTACCTCTCTGAAATCATTTCCTTCAGAGTCTGTAAGTCCAGTAGGAACAAATCCATTTGCAGGCTGCTGCCCCGCTTTAGTTACCTGCTCTACAATCTTAGTTCTGTCTATTGCATAGGAAAGAGCCTTTCTTACATCTACATTATCTGTAGGCTCTCTGTCCACATTAAAGATATAGTAGTAAGTTCCAAGGTATGGCTCAATGGAGAATGTAGGATCCTCCAGCTGAAGCTTTGGAATATCCTGAGTAGGTACCGAAGTAAGGATATCAACTTCATCACTGTTATATGCAGTCAGTGCTGTACTCTGGTCTACAATCTCGATAAAGTCTACTCCGTCGATCTTTACACTTGAAGCATTCCAGTAGTTTTCATTTCTTCTAACTATGATCTTGTCACTAGATTTATACTCAGTAACAACAAATGGACCATTGGATACTGTAAGCTCAGGATCCTTTGCCCATCCCTCTGTTTTCTTAGCTACGACATCCTCTCTTACAGGCATAAGAGTATAGAAGGTAGTCAGAGCCAGGAAATATGGAGTAGGTGAAGTTAGCCTTACCTCCAGTGTCCTATCATCCAGTGCATTTACTCCCACATCGGAAGCCTCAGCCTTTCCGTTAAAGTACTCCTGTCCATTCTCAAGATAGAATAACTGGAAGGAATACTCTGAAGCTACTGCAGGATCAAGAGCTCTCTTCCATGCATACTCAAAATCAGATGCCTTTACAGGCTGACCATCCGACCACTTAGCTCCCTCTCTGATTGTAAAGGTATAGGTCTTACCATCCTCAGATACCTGATAGGATTCTGCAGTTGCTGGAACTGGAATACCCTCCTTATTCATCCTCATAAGCCCCTCGAAGGTATTGTTTACAACGATTCCACCATCTGTTGCTGAGTTTAGCTGAGGATCAATGGATTTTGGCTCAGATATCAGGTTAAATGTTACTATCTTAGCCTCCTCCTTGGTCTCCTCCTTAGCCGCGTCCTTTGAACCTCCACCACAGGCTGTAAGAGCAACCAATGATGCCACTGTTAACGTCTTCCAAATCTTCTTCATAATCCCTCCCTGTTTTTTACTTCTTATTTCGTAAACTTTTTTCTATATCTTCAGCAAAGTGGCAGGCCACAGAGTGCCCCTCCCTTAATTCCCTGAAGGCAGGCTCCTCCTTGCTGCAAAGATCCTTAACGTATTTACATCTCGTTCTAAATCTGCATCCGCTTGGAGGATTAAGAGGACTTGGTACATCCCCCTCTAAGATCTCCCTCTCTATACTGGCGTTGATATCCGGATCTGGTATAGGTATTGATGTAAGTAGTGCCTGAGTATATGGGTGCATAGGAGCATCGTGCAGGGCATCACTTGAAGCCAGCTCCACCATCTTCCCCAGATACATTACTCCTATCCTGTCGGATATGTGCTTTACCATGGAAAGATCGTGAGCTATAAAGAGATAGGTCAGCCCGAACTCTTTTTGAAGATCCTCAAGCATATTTATTACCTGAGCCTGAATGGATACATCCAGAGCTGAGATAGGCTCATCACATATTATGAACTCCGGTTTTACTGCCAGCGCCCTTGCTATTCCTATTCTCTGCCTCTGACCTCCACTGAACTCATGGGGATATCTTCCTGCATGGTCCTTGGATAGTCCCACCCTTTCTAGAAGCTCATATATCCTTGCCTGTCTTTCATCTCCCTTGGCCAGCCCATGGATATCCAAAGGCTCCCCTATTATATCTCCCACAGTCATCCTTGTATTCAGAGAAGCATAGGGATCCTGGAAGATCATCTGCATCTCCTTTCTAAAGGAACCCAATTCCTTTTCCTTTAGTCTACTAACATTTCTTCCCTTGAATATAACCTCTCCTCCAGTTACATCGTAGAGTCTAATAAGGGTTCTTCCAGTTGTGGACTTACCACATCCCGATTCCCCCACCAAACCAAAGGTTTCACCCTTCTTTATCTGAAAGCTTACATTGTCCACCGCTTTTACGTCCTGTCTGTCTCCTCCGAAAAAGCCCTTTTTTAAGTGGAAGTATTTCTTTAGTTCCTTTACCTCTAAAATTACTTCATCCTTCTCCTCTAGCATACCTCTCCCCCTTTATCCCGTCACTTTAGGTGCCTCTTCATCCATGAGCCAGCACATAGCTCTGTGCCCCTCCCTTGCAGAGTAGTAGGGCGGCTGCTCCTCTAGGCAGATATTCATTGTATGTTCACACCTGGCTGCAAATGGGCATCCCTTTGGTGGATGCAGAAGATCTGGTGGAGTTCCGTCGATGGGAACCAGTCTTTCCTTTACCTCCAGATTAGGTACCGATTTTAGAAGTCCCACTGTATATGGGTGCTTGGGATTGTAGAAGATATCCTTTACATCCCCCTCCTCCATAATAAGTCCTCCATACATCACTATTACCCTGGAACAGACATCTGCCACTACACCCAGGTCGTGGGTGATAAGGATTATAGAAGTATTTATCTTCTCCTTTAGATCCTTCATCAGTTTCAGTATCTGTGCCTGGATAGTTACATCCAGTGCTGTTGTAGGCTCATCAGCTATAAGAAGATCTGGTTCACAGGCTAGAGCTATAGCTATCATGGCTCTCTGCCTCATCCCTCCACTAAACTCGTGGGGATAGTTGTCTATCCTGCTCTCTGGAGCAGGGATCCCTACCATCTTCAGCATCTCGATAGCCCTTGCCCTCGCTTCCTTCTTACTTAGCTTCTGATGCTTTCTTATTACCTCAATTATCTGATCCCCTACAGTATATACTGGGTTTAGGGATGTCATGGGATCCTGAAATATCATAGCTATCTCATTTCCCCTTATATCCATCATCTCTCTTACATTTTTGTTCAGAAGATTTTCACCCTTGAAGTGAACCTCTCCCTCCTTTACCTTTCCCGGATGCTGAAGGAGACCCATGATAGACATGGAACTTACACTCTTTCCGCTTCCCGATTCTCCCACTATCCCCAGAGCTTCCCCTCTGTCCAGGTGATAGTCGATTCCCCTCACCGCCTGTACCTCTCCCAGGTGAGTATAAAATGAAGTTTTTAATGTTTTTAACTCAAGTAATCTTTCAGCCAAAATAAGCACCCCTCTTTATTTACGTAGTCTCGGATCCAGAGCGTCACGCAGTCCGTCACCTAAGAAGTTAAATGCAAGCATTGTAATACTGATTGCCATTGCTGGAAATAAAAGCTGGTATGGATAGGTTCTCAGCCCCCCAAGAGCATCACTTGCTAAGGTTCCCCAGGAAGCCTGAGGAGCCGATACTCCAAGACCTATAAAGCTCAAAAATGATTCTGTGAATATAGCACTTGGGATCATCATAGTAAGAGAGACAATGATTGGTCCCATGGCATTTGGAATTATATGTCTCATTATAATCCTACGGCTGCTGGCCCCTATGGTCTTTGCAGCCAGAACATATTCATGCTCCTTTATAGATAAAGACTGTCCTCTTACTATTCTAGCCATCCTTACCCAGAAGGTAAGACCCATAGCCAGGATTATCGTCTTCAGCCCAGGCTCTATTATTACCATAAGAAGTATTACATAGAGAAGCAGCGGTATAGTACTGATAAGGTCTATCAGCCTCATCATTATTGTATCTGCTCTTCCCCCTAGATATCCTGAAACTCCCCCGTAGATTACTCCTACAAAGAAGTTTACTATTGTAGCCATAAGTGCCACAAGAAGGGAGATCCTTGCCCCATAGAGCACCCTTATGAACATATCTCTTCCGTGGGCATCTGTACCGAAGATATTGGTTTTATTCCACACCTTTTTGTAGATATCCCTCGTCTCTCCGTCAACGATCACTTCAAACCTCTTAAGCTCTGGGTTCTTCTTCAGCTTCTTTACATTGCTGAAATCCAGAACTACTTCCCTGCCGTCTATATTGTAAACCCTCTGACCCTTAGCCAGGTCTGTCTTTAAAGGCTCCAGGAGCTCCTGCAGCTCACCCTTTTCACTTACCAGTATAGCCTTATACTCTGCATGAATATAAAGGTAGTCGGAATCTGTCACCTTATATATCTCCATCCTTGGCGGGATATTTCCAAAATCCAGATTCTGATCCTCATAGCTGAACTTTGAAAACATAGGTCCAAATACTGCTGTCATAAAGATGAGTATTATTGTAACCAGCCCCAACATAGAAAGTTTATTGTGCTTCAACCTACGCCATGCATCTTCCCAATATGTCAGGCTCCTTCTCATTACCTTGTCCTTTTCCAGAGCCTCCTTAGGTACCTTCTCCCACTTGTTTACCATAGTCTCCCCCTAATCTTTTAGTTTAATCCTTGGATCTATTAAGCCATAGATGATATCTACTAAAAATACCATTATGATGTAGAAAGCTGCATAGAATACCGTTACCCCAATTATTACAGTGTAATCTCTGTTACCAACACTCTCTACAAAGTATTTTCCCATTCCAGGTATTGCAAATATCTTCTCAATTACAAAGGATCCAGTAAGTATACTTGCTATCATAGGTCCCACATAGGTTACCACTGGAATCAGAGCATTTTTCAAAGCGTGCTTCCCTATTACCACAAACTCCGATATCCCCTTTGCCCTTGCTGTCCTTATGTAATCCTGCTGTAGAACCTCCAGCATACTAGACCTTGTAAGTCTTGCTACAAAGGCCAGTGAGAATCCTCCCAGAGCAAGAACGGGCCCTACATAGTGCTTCCATGTCTTTAGTCCAAAGGCAGGAAGTATCCCGTACTTTGCACTGAATATATAGATTATTAAAGTTGCCACCACGAAGCTTGGAATAGTTACTCCAAGGGTTGCAATAAAGGTCACAATATAATCCTGCCACTTGTTTCTTTTTAGAGCTGAGATCATCCCGAGGGGTATCCCCACAACAAGCACAAGAATAACAGCTGCTCCCCCGATCTTAGCTGATGCCGGCAGTCCCTCCATTATCAGATCAGTTACATCCAGCCCAACCTTCTGAAAGGATGGACCAAAATCAAAGGTAAAAACCCCCTTCATATAGTCTAGATACTGCACATAGAGCGGCTGATCCAGCTTAAACTTAGCTTCCAGAGCTGCTATTACTGCAGGCGGCAGCGGCTTCTCCCTTGTAAAAGGCCCTCCTGGAATAGCATGCATCAGGAAAAACGTTGCTGTCACTACCAGGTACAGAGTAACAAACATCTGAATAAACCTCTTGATTATAAACTTCCCCATCTTCCCTCCCCCTCCCCCTTCCTTTGAAAGAGGAAATATATTTAAAATAAATTGTAGCTGCTTTTTTCATTTGTTTTTTGCATAACTGTTATTAACTTTAATACCCCTATTTCCTTGTTTTTTAAATTAATTTTTTTTAATCCCCCTTTAAAAAACCCAAACCTTTCGAACAACAATAGCTCTATAAAAAATCAAACTGTTCACATAAAAAATATAAAAGTTCTATAAAAACCCAATAATAATTTTAAATTCTTTTTTATATTTGTTTAATTTTTTTTTCTGATTTTAAGGATTTTTTATAATTGTCAGTGGTTTCTTCTTCTTCGACATTGATCCATCATGTTCATATTCCAATCTTTTTTCAACAAAAAAAGAGACTACTTTAATCACTAAAGTAGTCTCTTTTATCTAAATTTTAGTCCATCATTCCCTCAATAAGGTGACAGGCCACAAAGTGGTCTTCAGCTATCTCGAGAAGTCTTGGATCTCCATGTCCACACTCTGGTGTTGCATAGGTGCATCTCTTAGCAAATCTACACCCTGGCTCTGGATTGATTGGAGATGTAATCTCCCCCTCTAGTCTTACTCTCTCCATCTTGTGGGAAAGACTCGCTACCGGAATAGCCGACAGAAGTGCCTTTGTATATGGGTGGCTTGGATTCTTAAAGAGCTTGCTTGCAGGTGCCTTCTCCACCAGCTGTCCAAGGTACATAACAGCAATATCATCTGAGAAATGCTTTACTACAGACAGATCGTGGGTAATGAAGATATATGTCAGCCCTAGCTTTGCCTGAAGATCCTGCATCAGGTTCAGTACCTGCGCCTGGATAGATACATCCAGAGCTGAAACAGGTTCATCACATACTATAAACTTAGGATTCAGAGCAAGAGCTCTTGCAATTCCTATTCTCTGTCTTCTTCCTCCGTCCAGCTCGTGAGGGTAGGTATTCAGTAGTCTCTGACTCAGTCCTACTGTATCCATAAGCTCCCTTACTCTTGCTGCAATCTCATCCTTGTTCTTACACATCTTGTGGATGATAAGAGGCTCTCCTATGATCTCACTTACAGTCATTCTTGGGTTCAGAGATGCAAATGGATCCTGGAAGATGATCTGCATCTCCTCTCTTAACCTTCTCATCTCCTCCTTGGAAAAGTCTCTGATGTTCTTTCCCTCAAATAGTATCTCTCCATCGGTAGCTTCAAGGAGTCTCAGGATTACCCTTCCAGTTGTAGATTTTCCACATCCAGATTCTCCTACCACTCCAAGAGTTTTACCTCTTTCTATACTAAAGTTTACACCGTCCACAGCGTGAAGTAATCCCTTTGGTGTACTAAAGTGCTTTTTCAGGTTTCTTACCTCTAATATCTTATCTGCCATCTACACTACCTCCTTCTGTCCTGTAAGAGCTGGTACATTTATAAGCCCCTCATATGCCAGACATCTTACTCTGTGTCCATTGTTTAACACAGTAGTCTTAGGTTCCCTCTCCTTACATAGTCCCTGTGCATGTGGACATCTAGGGTGGAACTTACATCCTGTAGGTAGATTGGTAGGATCAGGCATAAGACCCTTTATAGGGTTTAGTCTGTCTGTATCCTCGTCTAGATTTGGTATAGATCCAAATAACCCGTGGGTATATGGATGACTTGTTCTCTCATATATATCCTCAAGGCTACCTGCCTCAACTATCTCTCCAGCATACATGATAGCAACCTTGTCACAGACCTGTGCCACTACTCCAAGGTCGTGGGTAATCATTACCATTGCTGTCTTAAACTTTTCCTTAAGATCATTCATAAGATCCAGTACCTGTGCCTGAATAGTTACATCCAGCGCTGTCGTAGGCTCATCTGCAATAAGAAGTCTTGGGTTACATGCAAGAGAGATTGCAATTATTACTCTCTGCTTCATTCCACCAGAGAACTGGTGTGGGTAGTCCTGTACCCTTGGACCAGGTATTCCAACAAGCTCCAGCATCTCCTTGGCCTTTTCCCAGGCCTGAGCTCTTGTTACATTCTGGTGCAGCTCTATTACCTCAGCGATCTGCTCTCCTACAGTCATTACAGGATTTAGAGATGTCATAGGATCCTGGAAGATCATAGATATCAGGTTTCCTCTGATAGCTCTCATATCAGATTCTGATTCCTGAAGAAGGTTCTTCCCCTCAAAGATTATCTCTCCGTTTACTACCTTCCCTGGAGGATTTGGTACTAGTCTCATAATTCCTAGAGCGGTAGTAGTCTTTCCTGCTCCTGTCTCCCCTACAAGACCAAGAGTTTCTCCCTCTTTCAGATCAAAGTCTATTCCATTTACAGCATTCACCACTCCATCTTCAGTAGTGTAGTTTATAGTAAGGTTTTTTATATCAAGTAGTTTATCACTCATTTTCTCCCCCTCAATTCACTATTGTTTTAATCTTGGATCTAGAGCATCTCTAAGACCGTCACCTAGCAGGTTAAGTGCTAAAATAGTTATCATAATAGCCAGCCCTGGGAATGTTGTTACATGCCATGCATATCTAAGGTATTGTCTTCCTCCAGATAGCATAGATCCCCACTCAGGCGCCGGTGGCTGGATTCCCATTCCGATGAAGCTAAGACCTGCTGTAGAAAGGATTGCTCCTGCTACTCCCAGTGTACCCTGTACAATTACAGGTGCCAGTGAGTTAGGTATTATATGTCTTAAAATTATTCTTGCGTCACTTGCCCCTATAGCTCTTGCTGCCTCTATAAATTCCTGATCTTTTATGGTAAGTACAGAAGATCTCACGATTCTTGCATAGCTCGGCACAGAAGACACACTTATGGCAAGCATCAGGTTTGTAAGGCTTGGTCCCAGTGCTGATACAATAGCGATTGCCAGTAGTATACTTGGTACTGCAAGGAAGATATCCATAATTCTCATAATCACGTTATCCAGCTTACCACCATAGTACCCAGCTATGGAACCTAAACTTCCACCAATTACTACAGCGATACCCACTGCAAGTATACCTACCTTTAGGGATACTCTTGCCCCGTGTACCATTCTGGCAAAGATATCTCTTCCAAACTCATCTGTTCCCAGCCAATACTTAGCACTTGGTCCCTGAAGTCTCTCTCCCAGGTTCTGCTTGATTACCACAGTATCATAGTCTGCTATAAAGTCTGCAAATATTGCTGCAAGCACTATTACAGATATAATTCCCAGTCCAAACATTGCCATCTTATTTTTCTTAAGTCTTCTCCAGATCTCTGCCCATTGGCTTCTCTTTTTATTTTCAGTTTCAACAGCCTTTGCTGTACTTTTACTCTTCATTGCTACGGCCTCCGACATAATTTAGTCCCCTCCCTACTTGTATTGTGACTTAATTCTAGGATCTACAAAGGCATAGAGAATATCTACCAGTAGATTTACCACACTGAACGCAGCTGCTAGGAACACTACTGCTGCCAGAACTGTTGGTGTATCTTTTTGTCTTATAGCCTCTACCATCAATCTTCCTACTCCTGGCCACGAGTAAACTGTTTCAGTCAGAACAGCTCCACCAAGAAGGTAACCAAATTGGAGTCCAACTACTGTAATTACAGGAATAAGAGCATTTTTAAGAGCGTGCTTGTTTATTACCTTCTTCTCTCCAAGTCCCTTAGCTCTTGCTGTTCTTATATAGTCCTGTCTGATTACTTCGAGCATAGATGAACGTGTCATCCTTGTTATAATAGCTGCCGCACCAGTCCCCAGTGTAATAGCCGGCAGAATAATACTTTTTATGCCGTTGAATCCTCCTGAAGGAAGTACTCCAAGTCCTACAGCGAAAGTAAGAATAAGCATTAATCCAAGCCAGAAGTTAGGCATAGATACCCCGAGTAGCGCTAAAATCATACTTGTACTGTCAAGCAGTGAATATTGCTTGGTAGCTGAGATAATTCCAACTGGTATTCCAATAAGTACTGCTATTATTACTCCCACTACTGCTAATATAAGTGTATTTGGAAATCTTGCAAATATCTCTCCAAATACCTCTCTTCCAGAAGTATACGATCTTCCAAAGTCTCCAGTAATACCCTTACCTACAAAACGTGCATATTGCAGGAAAAAGTTATCGTTAAGGCCCATCTCCTCTCTAAGCGCTGCTATTGCCGATGCCGGTGCGTTCTCACCTAAGATTAGCTGTGCCGGGTCTCCTGGAGTGAAAGACATTATTGTAAAAACAAGAAAAGATACACCGAGCAGTACTGGAACCAATAAAAGCAATCTTTTCAAAATATATTTATGCATATTCTCCTCCCTCTCTTTATAAAGTATCCCCTCTAATTAAAGAGGGGATATCAGATTATTTTTTAAAACTTACTCCATAGATCTTGTGGTGTCCAGCTGGGTGAAGGTGGAATCCTTCTACATTGTTCTGCATTCCAGCATTGTGTGTCTGATAGTAAAGTGTTCTTACAGGAAGCTCTTCCTGAAGAATAACCTGGATCTCACCATATAGTGCTCTTCTAGCCTCAGGATCTGTAGAAGATTTAGCCTGGTCTAGAAGCTCATCTACCTTGTCGTTAGAGTAGAAAGATCTGTTTCCTGCTCCACCGTGAGTTGATGAGTGGAATAGTGCATATAGACCGTAGTCTGCATCTCCAGTTACAGTTACCCATCCAAGGATAAACATGTCGTGATCTCCTCTTGAAGTTCCATCTAGATACGCTCCCCATTCAACGATCTCGATAGACATATCAATTCCGATCTCCTTAAGCTGAGCCTGAACGATCTGACAGATCTGTACTCTTACAGGGTTGTCATTTGTCCAGATGCTTGTTTTAAATCCATTTGGATATCCAGCTTCAGCAAGTAGCTGCTTAGCAAGCTCTACATCATATGCAGGTGCCTTTACATCTGGGTTGTGCCCAAATACTTTAGGACCGATAGGTGAGTTTGCAGGGCTTCCTGCTCCCATAAGTACTGCTTCGATAATGTCGTCAACCTTGATTGCGTGGCTGATTGCTTCTCTTACCTTTGCGTTCTTGAACTCTTCCTTCTTCATGTTGAATCCAATGTATGCCATAGATAGAGATGGCTCCTCAGTTAGTGTTAGGTCAGGGTTGTCTATTACTGCTCCCTTGTCGATTGGCTCGATGTCGTAAGCAATGTCAACTTCCTTAGTCTCAAGACCGATAGTTCTGTTAGTTCCCTCAGTGATGTTTCTGAAGATTACATTTTTGATCTCAGGTGCTCCTCTGAAGTAGTCATCATTGGCTTTAAGTACTACCTTATCACCAGCATCCCACTTAACAAATGCATATGGTCCAGTTCCCACAGGAGTCTGTCCATAGTTGTCTCCCATCTCAGTTACAGCTTTTTCATTTAAGATTGAAGCTGCTGTGTGTGAAAGGTGGTTAAGAAGTGCTCCAAATGGTTGCTTAGTAGAGATCTTTACAGTATAGTCATCTACAACCTCTACGCTGTCCACAGCTTGAATGATGTGGTGTACAGTAGGTGATGCTACCATTCTGTCGATAGTAAACTTAACATCCGATGCCTTAAGCTCCTCTCCATTGTGGAACTTAACTCCCTCTCTTAATTTGAAGATAGTTGTCAGGTCATCTGGCTGCTCCCAAGATTCAGCAAGACCTGGTACTATATTCATGTCTAGATCAGCCTCTACCAGTCTGTCGTATATCTGTGCAGATACTCTCGAAGACGGCTGGTCATTTGTAGCGTGCGGATCAAGTGACTTTGCATCTGCTCCCTGTCCCACTACTAGAGTGTCCTTTACAGGTGCAGCTTCCCCTCCATCTTTAGAACCGCCACCACAGGCTGCAAGCAACATAATGGCTACTAGAGATAGAAGTAATACTCTCATTTTTTGAAACATAGTTTCTCCCCCTTATATATTTAGTTTTGTTTAACAGCATTTTGTTTGTTTTTCGGTAATAGGATATTACCTCATTTTTATTCTTTGTCAATGGTCCCTCTTAAAAAAAGATTAAAATAATGAATAATTTTTCATAATTATGTACCTTATTTTTAGTAACCTTTTCACAAAATTTAAGTACAAATATAGTATACCCCTGATTTTTACAAAGTCAAAATTTATTATAATTTTTTTCTGAAAAATAAATAATTTTTTCCCTTCTTTTAATCATTTTTAAATAATTGATATATGATATATCAGGAAAAAACTCACTCCTTTCATCATTATTTTGAACAAGTGTGCTAAAAAAAGCATACTTATTCTCTATTAACATAAGTTTTATTAAAAAACATTTATCTCGTTTATGGAATAAAAGGATTTCCTTACTTTTTCCGAAGATTTTTTAGGAGGTGATGAGATGAAAAAAATTTTTATAATATATTTTTTTACTTCCCTCTGTGCTTTGGGTAATACATACAGCATGGCAGGGATAGATAGCAAAAAAAACATGAAGTTCCTTATGGAGGAAACTGGAGTTGAGGTATTTCAGATAGATATTCCCTGGAGGGATTATCATTTGGGAACTGTTATATCTGAGGCTGGGGTTGAGAACACCTTTGCAGAACTGGAGAAGCTGGACAAAACACTGGAGGAGATAAGAGAAATCGGCGGAAGGGTTATCATCCAGCTGTCCATCCACTATATCCCCCAGTGGTTTCTGGATAGTCACAGGGATAAGCTTCTGAGAAATTACAGGGGAAGTTTTGAGATACAGTCGGAGGACCTGGAGAAGCACCTTATTCCCTCCCCCTACTCGGACCTTGTTAAGTATGAGATCATAGGAGCCTGGTATGACTATATGGGAAGGCATCTCAGGGAAAACTATAACGACATCATCGAATATATAAACCCTGGAATACTGGAGGAGGGGCAGATGTCCTATCCCTGGTCTGGCTACGACGGAGAGGAACTGGTTTTCTGGGCATTTGACAGAGCTGCCCTGGAGGGCTACCGCACCTATTTGGAGAGGATATTTTCCCTGAATACAGAGGATACAGGAAGGACTCCTGAGAAATTGGAGAGGATCAATGAAAAGTATGGAACTCACTTCCTCCAATGGAGCGAGGTAAGGCCTCCCCAGACCTTCCATGAGGCAGGCTACTACAACTTGGACGACAGGGGAAAGTCTGCCTACCTCATGGACTTTATGGAGTTTTATGCTGAGGGGCCCCTTTCAGCGGCTAAACTCTACAGCGATATCCTTCTGCAGTACTTCCCGAGAGAAAAGTTAGCCATTAAGATCCCCCACTGGCACAGGGGGATTCAGAATAAAAGGACCTTCGCTGAGGGAAGGTTTATAAACTACTATATGCAGGATCTTAAGAGTCACTACGGAGCCCTCATTTTTCTCCCTATACAGGACCTGGACTCCCTCACAAGATATATTAAGAGGGCTAAAACTATGGGATACAAGGTTCTTCTGGAGCCTACCATCAAGGTGGGGGACTGGAGGGAGATGGAGAGGGTTCTTGAGGTTGTGGAGATAGACGGAGTCAATGCTGTAAATACAGAGGATTTTCTGGGAGAAAATGGCAGGGAATACAGAAGAGCATACAGGGAGTGGATCAACAAGATGGAGGAGGGTACCACAGGCAGCCAAAGGAAAGAAAGTTCCCTCTATTAAAATCAAAAAATTAAAAAGTCCCCTAAGGGGACTTTTATTTTTTGATATTTTGAATAAAGTGTACTACAGGATTAGCCAGAAGTTTATCTACATAGGCTTTCTTTCCTGCCTTATTAAATATCTCTCCATAGCTTGGATAGGGATGGATTACTCCTGCAAGCTTATCCAGGCTCACTCCATTAACCTTCATTGCCTGGACCTCTGAGATAAGCTCTCCTGCCCTGTCTGCAAGTATCTGGCACCCCAGGATATGCTTCTTAGAGTCACATATTATCTTAACCTCAAAGATATCCCCGGCCTTGGTCTTGGCTCTGTCCAGGTCCTCTGCTGTATACCTATATACCTGTATATCGCTGTGCTCCCTTCTGGCAGTTTCTTCATCCATTCCTGCACTGGCCAGCTCTGGTTCTGTGAATGTACACCAGGTTACATGGGTATAGTCCACAGATTTTCTCAGAGGAGTCAGAGCATTCTGGACAGCTACTATCCCCTGGTAGTTCGCCATATGGGAGAACTGGTATGGCCCTACTACATCTCCCACAGCATATACCTTACTATTGGTTGTCTGAAGGTGTTTGTCCACAACTATTCCCTTGGGAGTGTACTCTATTCCTGCCTCTTCAAGGTTTAATCCCTCTACATTGGCCTTCCTTCCCACAGCCACCAGTATGGAGTCCCCTGTGATTACTCCCGGTTCTCCATCCTTCTCAGTGGTAAGTCTTATCTTTGGTGACAGATCCTCCACCTTCACAGCCTTGGTTCCTATATGAAGGTTTACCCCCTCCTCTATAAGCCTTTTCCTCAGTATCGTTGCCAGCTCCTGGTCCTCTCTGAATAGGATATTCTCCATCATCTCAACTAAGTGTACCTCTACCCCCAGCCTGTTTAGAGCCTGAGCCATCTCCACTCCTATGGCTCCTCCTCCCAGGATTATCATGGATTTCGGCAGCTCCTCCAAGGTAAAGAGATTCTCATTGGTAAGATAGGGTACCTTATCCAGTCCTTCAATGGGAGGTATAAAGGGGCTTGAACCTGTGGCTATAATTACACTCTTTCCTTTAAATGTATTCTCCCCTACACTCAGGGTATTTTTATCCACAAACTTTGCCTCTCCCTGGATATAGTTTATCCCTTGCTCCTCCAGAACCTCTGGTGTTTCATGGGCATATACTCTGGCCACTACATCCCTTACCCCCTCAAGAGCCTTCCTCGTATCTGGGGTAAAGTCAGCATACTTTCTCGCACAGTGAACTTCCTTTGCAATATTTATAAGCCCCTTACTTGGGACACAGCCCGACCAGGTACACTCACCCCCGGGCTTATCCTTCTCTATAAGCAGCACCGATTTTCCAAATCCTCTGGCAGATATGGAAGCCGTCAGACCTCCGGCACCTGCTCCCACTACAATTAAATCATAGTTAAAATCCATAGCTCCCCTCCTGAGGTAGTTTTTTAGGAGTGGATTTCAAGAAAATTCACTTTCCTCCCTGGGTCGTTCTCTCGTAAAATATTCTCTCAACATCACCTATCTCCTAATCTTCATATTCTATAGACTATTTTAATTCCTTTAATTTCTCTATGAACTGGTCTATATCCTCCCTCTCTATATCGTAGGACATTACAAACCTCACCTCGGATTTCATCTCATCCCACACATAGAAGTAGCAGAACTCCTGCATCTTCTCAGTGGTCTCTTCATCCAGTATTGCAAATACCGTATTCCCCTTTACATCGTTGACTACCTCTACTCCCATCTCTACCAGCCTGTCCCTGAGGTAGGCTGCCATCTCATTGCCCTTCTTGGCATTTTCCAGCCATAGGTCGCCTTCAAGTATAGCCAGATACTGGGCTGCTATATACCTCATCTTAGAGTGGAGCTGGAGGTTTTGCTTACGAAGCCTTAGGAAATCCCTTGCAAGGTCCTTATTGAAGAAGACTATGGCCTCTCCAAACATAAGTCCATTCTTGGTCCCCCCAAAGGAGAGTGCGTCTACTCCGCACCCAGCTGTCATCTCCTTTAGAGTACACCCCAGACTTGCACAGGCATTGGCAAGCCTTGCCCCATCCATGTGAAGATACATATTGTTTTCCACAGCAAACTTGGAGATCTCCCTTACTTCATCCAGAGTATAGATCGTTCCATTCTCTGTGGCCTGGGTTATGGATATGACGTTGGGGCTAGCCCTGTGGTAGGTCCCCTTAAAGCTCAGATACTCCCTTGCCTTCTCCAGATCCAGTTTTCCGTCGCTGCTTGGCACAGGAAGAAGCTGCATCCCCGTTATCTTTGAGGGAGCTCCCGCCTCATCTGTAAATATGTGGGCTGTACTGGGACAGATTACCGTTGTAGCCCTCCCCTTCATAGCTTCTAGGGCCAGAACATTGGCTCCCGTTCCATTATACACAAAGTAGGTTTTTACATCTCCAAAGACCTCTTTAAACTTCTCCAGAGCCTCCCTTGTTACCGGGTCCTCTCCATAAGCAAAAGCATGTCCTGAGTTTACCTCCATGAGCTTCTCCATTACCCTGCTGTGTACACCACTGTAGTTATCACTTGCAAATGTTTTATCCATGAACTTCCCCCTTTAATAATTTTATGTAACGGGACTAATCCCTTTTCATTCCTAGCTGCACCCCTGCTCTCTTCCTCTTTATAAATTAATCTCTATTTCCTTTTCTCATAGCTGCTGCATATCTTGCTTTCAGGTGTTAGCAGGAGGTTGCTTCTAGTGCACCTTACCCTTGGTATAGCCCTCTCCTGAAACATATTATAGCTGATGCTTAGGAGAGCCTCCACATGGATGCACTCCCTCTCTACACACTCATAGTATTTTTCTATCTCTCTTCTCTCCTCTTCACGAGGTATTCTAAGTTCCGCCATCTTCCACTCCCTTCCTAACTTTCCTTCCAATAAATTTAACATACTTTTTGAAAACTAGCCACAAAATTCATTGAATTTTCCACAAATATAACCCAGCCTCTTACTTTTTTAACACCTTTAAGCCTTCAATAACAGTGGTATCCAGAGATCTTTTCCTCGTTTTTTCATACATTTTTAACACTTTTGTCCGCCAGTGGTTTTTTTTGGTTTTTTTTGTATTTTTTTCTTTACAAACCCCTATCTCTATGATATCATTATCCTTGTCGCGTGGGTGGCGGAATGGTAGACGCGCAAGGTTGAGGGCCTTGTCGGGGTTTTCCCGGTGGGGGTTCAAGTCCCCCTCCACGCACCAGACTAGAATTACAAAGAGAGACTATTCTCTCTTTTTTTATTTTTTGAAAGTTAACTATATCAAAGTAAAAAGCTTTCATGAAATATATATAGCTGCATCTATACCCTATATTTTAATTGCACAAAAAGACACTCCTAAGAGTGTCTAAATTTAATAAGAATTATATTTTATTCCCCAACTTCAAAAGGGTTTTCTGGATTTGCTGACCAGCCCATCCACCCATCTGAATATAAGCTTGTATTCTCAAATCCCATTACCTGAGAATAGATTAATACCTCCGCCGCTCTCCAACCAGAACCACAGAAGAAAGCAACTTCTTTATCTGCATCTAAATCTAGGTTGAGATTTTTCCACATCTCCACTATAAGATAGCCATTTTTCATAGTATCATCTGGATTCCGATAGTCCTCTAGTGTCACTGAACTTGTACCTGCTCTCCCCCAAATAGCTCCCTTAGGTCTACCTTTTTTATGAAAATAAGTGTAACCTGATTCCAGTCCATTATGTTCATTCCACGATCTGATATCTACAAGTTGAAAGTTGTTATTGTTCTCAACATTTTCTAAAGCTTCCTCCACTGTTAAAACCATTGAATTATTTACAACAGTTTCTATCCCTATATCTGTTAAGTGAACTTTTTTATTGATTCCCTTTTCAGTGGGATATCTTTCTCTTTTCCAGGCTTTAAACCCACCATTTAGAACTCTTACATCTTTTATCCCGATATATTTTAATATAGCAGCTATCCTATAAGAAGCCATAACATTATCACCATAAAGAACTATAGTTACATCTCTATGAATGCCATTGTTTTTAGAAAATTCTATTAATTCTTCATCTGAATTTAACGTCCATTCTGGTGCTGATTCTACCTCATCAGTATTTATATGAACTGAAGTAGGGATATGATTTGCTATATAGAACGCTGAATCTTTTAAGTTTCCCCAAGAAGTTTCAAAAATTTTAAACCTTCCACCACTATAGGTTTCTGGACTATTACCGTCAATTAAATCCTTAACCCACCATGCAGGAACTAAAAGCTGATAATTAGGATATGAGTTCATCTCTAAGCTTTCTATTACCTTATTATTTAAATTATAATAATATATTTTTTTAAACCCTTTATTCTTGAGATATTTTGCAACCTCCATATAATCTTTTTGATTTGAGTCATATAAAATGATATTTTTTTCCTTGCTAATTCCTCTCTCGTTCATATTACTTTTTATAAGGGTTTCTTTTTCAGAAGTCCAAGTATAGGAAAAATCTTTCGCTCCCTTTATATGTCCTCCTTTTTTTAATCCATCCATCTTCCAACCATTATATGCATCACTTAGTCTTGCATCTAAGACAATCCATTCTTTAGATTTTAATTTTGATAAAACAAAGTCAGTATCTACTTGATTTAAATTACCATCTGAAAAACTTGAAACTTTCTTAATAAAAAACATAGATATCAAAAATAATTTTTTTATCATTCTGCTCTCCTTTTAAGTATTTGTTGCTGTTAACAAAGAAAGACAAAAAACTTCCCTCGATTACTGAAAGATACTAAAGTCTTAAAGAAATCGAGGGAAAGATCAAAACATACTCAAAAATATTTTTACCACTTCTATTAAGAAGGTGATTGCACCAGAATTTCTGCCTTCTTTTCCTTGCTGACAATTTTTAATAGAGAATAAGCTGATACAATCCCTAAGAGACTACAGGCCAAAGATAAAGAGAAAACATACTTATATGCTAGGTTTCCATAAGTATCCAACCAACCTCCTACTAATGTATAATAAAATGCGTCTGGAAGAAATCCAATTACAGAAACAAAACCAACAACTATTCCTGTCATATTCATAGGGATATTAGATTCATCTACCGTTGCAAAGTATATTCCTCTAAATGCAAACATAAGAATTGTCATCACCAGCATATTTACAAGAGCTACATATACTAAAGAGGGATTTCCAGGGGTAACTAGGAAAACAGCTTGAGTTATAGCTACTAATATAAATCCTACAAATATACATCTAGTAGATGAGCCAATCTTATCTGCTAAAACACCTGCCACAGGAGAGGCTATAAATTTTATAATGTATGTTCTAAAGATAGCCGTAATGGAAACTAAAGACATCGACATTTTAAACACTTCAGTCATGTATGGATTTAAGTATGTCAAACTGGAAAAAACCATGTATGTTGAAAAAATGATTCCACCAATCAGCCACGCTTTTGGCATCTTTAAAGCTTTTAACAAGCTTGAAAATTTAACTTGATCCTTTGATTCTACCTCTCTTTCTTCAATTACCATGTAAAGAATTACACCAATTATCATTGAGGTAACAGAGTACATCACTGTAGCTGCTTTAAACCCTTTTACTACATCTGGAAAGCTTGAGAAGAAGTACAGTCCTAAAAATGAAAGCACTGTACCTGCTGCTCCTCCAGCTCCCTCATAAAGACCAAATACTCTACCTTGCTCGGAGCTATCTCCTAGCATTCTTACTAACTTAATGATAGAAGCCCAGTAAGTTAGTATCGTTGTTATTCCAAATAAGAAGAATATTAAACAAAGAGTCGTGTAACTTGGAGCCATCGACATCCATATTCCTAAAGCTCCACTTGAGACAAGGGAAAAAAGTACAAGCTTTTTTGCAGAGTACTTATCTGCTATCAATCCTCCAGGAAAATATGACAGTGTTGCAACTATTCCATATATACTCAATGTATTCCCCAGCTGTTTATGGGAGAGGTTTAAAGCCTCTCTCATAGGATCATAGAATACAGACTTCATATATGGCAAACTATACATAGCAGTCGTTCCAAACCCAATTAAAAATATAATTAAAATCTTCTTTAATC
The DNA here is from genome assembly GCF_027925155.1 of Propionigenium maris DSM 9537. GTDB lineage: Bacteria > Fusobacteriota > Fusobacteriia > Fusobacteriales > Fusobacteriaceae > Propionigenium > Propionigenium maris. Next base: position 210,930 of record NZ_BSDY01000002.1, read on the forward strand.
TCTCATTCACTCCTATTTCACCTCTTCACTTGTTTTATCTAAAGCATTTTTTAAATCTTCAATCAAATCTTCTGAATTCTCTAATCCAGCTGCTATCCTTACGAGTCCATTATCATATAATGAAATTAATGTATGTCCTTCTCCAAGGCTAGTGGCTATTGTTATAAGTTTTAAGTTGTTCATAATTTTTTTGGTCTTAACTACTCTATCCTCGTCACTGGTTAATTTCTTTAAGGTAAATGAGAGCACCCCACCCCCAAGTCCATTCATTTGTTTCTGACATAACTCATAATCTGGACTTGATTTTATCCCGGGATAATTAACGGTTTCTATTAAAGGATTATTTTCTAAAAATTCAGCTATTGCCAAGGCATTTTTACAATGTCTTTCAACCCTCATATCTAGAGTTCTTAATCCTCTTAAAATCAACCAAGCATTCATCGGGGTTAAACAAGCTCCTGTGAAACAAGGCATCGATGGCCACTTTATTTTATTGATTAATTCTCTGCTACCTAAAACAGCCCCTCCAATTGCATCACCATGTCCATTCATAAATTTAGTCAAACTTTGAATAACTAAATCTGCCCCAAGTTTTGTCGGGTATTGAATAGGAGTTGGTGCAAAGGTAGAATCAACAACAAAAATAAAATCCTTTATCTCTTTTAATTTTGATATTTTTTCTATATCAACTACCCTTAATGATGGATTTAGAGGAGACTCTACATAGACTATTTTTGTATTGTGTTTTAAATTCTTTTCTACATTTTTATAGTCGGTAGCATCTACAAATGTAACTTCAACTCCAAAGTTCATTAGACATTCTTTTAGAAATAAAGTGGTATGCGAGAATATCCCATTGGCACAAATTATATGGTCTCCACTTTTTAATTGACTAAAAAACATCGATGTAACCGCTCCCATACCAGAAGATGTAACTAATCCTGCTTCACACCCCTCTATGAGAGCAAGAGTTGCTGCAAGTTCATCTGTTGTTGGATTTGATTCTCTGGCATAAACATGTCCCCAGTTATAGCATAAATCTTCAAAATGCTCTTGAGATGTGGCTCCATAGGTTGCCGTCTGATAGATAGGTGAAGCTAAAGATCTTGTCTCACTATCTGGTTTGTGACAACCATGAGCGAGTCTTGTTTCCAGGTTCGCTTCCTTAATAAACATATAATCACCTTTCAAATTTTATTTTTATTACATAAGATGATTATATTTTATTTATAGATTTTCGGTTCTACTTTGGATCACAAAGCTCTTTTTTTACATCAAAAAGTAAAGATTATTCCTCAAAACCTTTATAGTCTATATAAGTGCTCAAAATGGTTTTCAGATATTTTTTTTAAAATATTCTTTCCCAAATATACTTTTTGACCACTATTAGTTTCCACATACTCTTCCTTATAATTAATTTCTTTTATTTTTTGGATGTTCAGTATGATCCCTCTTTCCACTCTTATAAAGTGGAAATTTTTGATAAAATTCTCTATCTCTGTAAGAGATCTTCTAAGAAAATATGACTTTCCACAAACAGTAGCAGAGGACTTTTTTAGTGTTCTATTATATGAAAAATATTCTATATCTTCTAAAGGAGTTACTACTTCTTTAAAGCTGTCGGATAAAACGATCTTATCTCTATAGTTTAATTTGTTTTTTTCTGTAAATTCATCTATAAAGTTATCTAAAAATACATACTCTTCCCTCATATGAAAAGATAACTTTTTTATATCTCCTTCACACTTTTTGTAGAATTTTGTGTCTATTCTATCTGAAAATATATAGATTTTTTTTATCTTTTTTAAGTTTATGCATTCAGCAGAAAATATGCTGTTATCTGTTATTAAAAAACTACCTTCCAACACCTCGTCGCTCAAATCTGATATTTGCTCAATATTCAAAGAAAGAGTTTTCTTTAAAAGATAGAAAAATAAATCATCTCCATAAAATAAGCTTTTCATTATTTTTCTCCCCCTTCCTCAGTATTTATTTTTTTTCTTATCATTCTTGCTACTTCCATTTTTTTATCAAAAGCATCTGTTTTCTCCATAATATTTAGCAGTTCTCTTGTATAAAAAATATCTTTTTCTAATTTCTCTATTTTTTCAGTTAATTTCTTTTCTACATTCTTATAATGATTAATCTGAAGGTTTTTTAGAATGACATTCTCTAAAATTGGAGCAATATTTAAAATCAGCTTCTTAAAATTTCTTAATTTTTTTCTATACATGAGCAAACAGGGATCTTTAACGTACATATAACCTAAAAGATTATCTTTATTTTGAATTTTTATGCCTATATCATATTTTTTTCCTTGATATATAGGTGAAAACGTAATGAAAGGATGTTCTTCATATATCCTAGTATCATAATCTAGATCAAAAATTTCCATTTTAAACTCAATAAATCTGAATATTCTTGTAAATTCATCCTCTAAAAACAAACAAAAATTACTTAATGTTTCTATGCCTTTTAATCTTTTTAGAAATTTATCAAAATTTACTTCCTCTTGTTCTGAAAAAAATAAAATGATAAATGAAACTACTTCAACAAATATTATAATAGCTAGAAGTCCTGTAACATATCCTGTAAGAGTATTCTTTTTCACAAAATAACTTATAGTTAGAAACATTATAAAAACTCTTATTACATTAAAATTTGTTGTTTTAAAAAATTGATTATCTTCTGATAATTTAATATCTTCTAATTTCACATGAACAAACAGAATATTAATGATGAAATGTGCCATAAATTCAAAGTTCCCGTAAAGATTTAACTTATCATATACATATATATTAAATAAAAGTTGAATAAAGAACAGGAAACAATAATAGATTGATTCTATTTTTTTAATTTTATTTCTATTATAGAAAATTGAGGCAAAATTAAAGGTGAGTATCAAGCCTATAAAGCCATTTCTCAAATAATCAAAACATATGTGTAGTCCCCATCCTGAGAATATTAAGTTTTTATCAAAAAATATATTATAAAAATCTCTTATGGATAGTGAAAGTAGTATGGCTATACCTAATATTAAAACAAATATTACTACTTCTATTACTTTAGATTTTTTATTAAATGAATTTTCCCAAAAATATTTTATAAAACTAATACAACCGCACAAAGCAAAGACCCAGCTAAAAATTGTAAAAAGGATCTTACAACTATCAAAAGGTAAAATATAACTGAGAGTTTCTGAACCAACAGCCAGAGAAAAATATAATGAACCAACATATAAGCCCGCTTCTTTAAAGGTCCTGCGGAATAATATAGTCAGAAGAATAAGAAAGGCAAGATATCCACAACCTAAAAATAAGATGATATACCTTTTATAAACAAAGCTAAGTAAAATACTTGAATTTTCAGGAGCCACATCTACCTTTAGAAGATGAACTAAATCTAAAATTCTTGCGGTATCGGCATCCCCTGGTTTCACTGATAGATCCCCCATAAACTCCAATCCTACAAGAATAGTAACTACTAATGTTACTATCAGAGTAAAATCGTAGACATTATTTTTTTTTAATATTTCCATTAACTTCATTTAACAACCGCCCTTAAAAAATTTATTATCGTTATTTTTAATGTAATGTGTCTTTATACCTATCTTCATTTTAGATCCTAACCGAACTGTACTTTCTTAGTCGCACTTTTGAGTTTCTCCGTCAAAAGTACATCGCCTCTCCCACCTGCACTCTCTATATTTTTGCATAATAAAAATAACCCCAGTCGTCTACACTTTAAAACTAAATTGTGGTACGACAAAAAGCCATATAGACTATGGATATCACGATGCCATTAGCATCCTATTTTAAATTGATTAATTAAAGAATTTAATAAAATTAGAATTTAGAATTGAAAATGAAATTAAAATGGAATTTCTACTTAGAAGGGATAAAAGCACTTATTTATCGGGAATTCTTCTAAATCTATAATTCTAATGGGTATTTACTTCTTCCAGAAGTAAGATTTACAGATCAAAGTCATACTCTAAAAAACATGGTGTCTCCTCTCAGTTTAAATTTTATACATTACGATTAATAAATTAACACAAACCCATAATAGACGTCAATATATTTTTAAGGTTGATTTTTAAATTGCCTATAGGAAGCCTGGGATATTTGATAAAATTTAACACCCTGCCTCCCCTTTTATATTAACTATTCTATTTGAAAGTAAAAGCATGAAGCTTTGGTGGTCCATATAAAACTCTATCCACTCACCACACTTAGCTTCCACTAATGAAAGATAACAATTTTATTTTCTCCACCCCCAAAAGGCACTCCTAGGAGCGCCTAAAACCTATGAAATCTATATTGATTTTGCTATTTTTTAAATCTTTTATCTACCTTAACAATCCAGTTCGCAAGAATCCGTACTAAAGTCACCCAGGAATAAATTCCATATCTTCATTGCCTTTATTACCTCACACTAATATCTCCTCTTTAGAATATTTACAATAAAGCTTAAAACAAGGATAAAGCATATTGCCAACACCCCGTAAGCCATGGCCAACCCTATCTCGTATTCAAATACAGCATTTACCATAGCCACAGAAATTGGCTTATTGGATACTGTATAAAGATAGGCTGAACTTGTGTAATCTCCTATACACCTGACAAACCCCAGAAGAAACCCTGAAATGATTCCTGGCATAATAATGGGAAGGGTTATTTTTCTGAAGGTATAGACCCAGGAAGCTCCCAAGCTTTTAGAGGCTTCTTCATAGGTTGTATTCAAGCTGTACATGGAGATATTAACACTTCTGAGGATGAGGGGTAATATCCCTATAAAGTAGGAGAGGGGCAATAAAATATAGGACCCCACAAGAACCTTATTAAAGGAAAGAACACTTGGTTTATTAAATATATTGATGAGGTTAATGGCTATGGCACTTGCCGGAAGTGCCCACGGTAACATGGTTAAAACTTCAATGAGAACTCTCAATTTATTTTTTGTCTTAACAATTATATAGGAGCATGGAACAGCTAAAACAACACCCATAGCTCCAGCAAGAGCAGACATATTTACGCTGTTTATAATTGGTTTTAGTAAACTTGGCCTTGTAAATATCTTAATATAGTTGTCCAGAGAAAAATCCCTGGGAAAGATTTCAACCATCCATGTTCCAGGTTTAACAAATGACAGTATAAAAATAGTTATTACTGGAAGTAGTATAAATAAAATTAGAATACTTGTAAATGTTATAAAAATAAACTTTAACAGTGGGATTTCTATAGAAACCTCCTTCATTGAAGTTCCCTTTACCTGCGATGGAAAGCTGCTTTTTTTCTCATAATATCTGCATACTAAAAGAAAGGTGAGGGCTGCCAGCATTAAAAGAACAACCTGAACAGATGCCCCTTCCAGGTTATTGTTTGATTTGGCAAAGAGTATTTGAGTTGTCAGAACTCTGAATCTGTCTCCGATCAAGCTCGGTGCTGAGAAGGATCCAATACCAGTTATAAATGTTATTATGCTGGATGCAATCAGTGCCGGCTTAATAAACGGAAAAATAATAGAGGCAAAGATCTGATAGTTTTTAGCCCCTAAATTTTTAGCTGCTTCTATGGTGGAATAGTCTATGTGTTTAATAGCTATGGAAACATTCATATAAAAATAAATATACTGTGTATAAGCATGAACAAATAAAATCCCCCAAAACCCGGTAAATCTAAAGGGTATATCGGTAAGATTAAAAAATTTTTCAATGGATTTGGTTATAATACCGCTTTCACCATATAGCTGTATAAAGGCGATAACTATAATAACTCCTGGAACCATAACTGGAATTAGCAGGAGTTTATTGACCATACCCTTATAGGGAAAATCAAAGTAACCTATTAAAAAAGCCAGCAAGGTGCCAATAACTCCGCAGGTAATAACAGTGGAAAACCCAAGTAAAATTGTATTTGCAAGAGTGGCAACACTTGCCTTAACTGAAAAAAAGTTTTTATAGTGCAAAAGAGTACGTTTGCCCCCCTCTGAAAAACTCAGATTAAATGTTTTTAGAGCAGGGATCAGTATATATCCTGTTAGAAGTATTAAAAGAACAAATCCCGTTAAATTTTCATATCTTTTCTTTGAATCAACCATACACCTACTCCTTTAAAAGCCTTACAGAGTTTTTTGGAATTTCAATATAGACTTCTTGAAGGGGAAAAAACTTATCATTTTCCTCTAAACTATTAACTGAAGTCACCGTTACTTCAATATTTTTGACCTTAACAAGGTAATTGATAATATTCCCATTAAACTGAACCCTTTCAATGATCCCCTTAAACTCATTTACTCTTCCCGATGATCTTGCCTTTATCCCTATATGTTCAGGCCGTATTGAAGCAAACAATTTATTGGAGGGATCCTGCTCCGTATCTAGTTTAGTCTCCTCATCTATATATATACACCTAGGAGCATCGGATACACTATCTATCTTAAAAAGGTTGGTTTCTCCTATAAAATTAGCAACAAAGGAGTTTTTGGGGTTTGAATAAATTTCACTGGGGGTCCCCACCTGAACGCAGCTTCCTCTGTTAAAGACAGCTATTTTATGGGACATGGTGAGAGCTTCCTCCTGGTCGTGGGTAACAAATATAGTTGTTATTCCAAGTTTTTGTTGCAGCAACTTGATGTCGTTTCTCATCTTTATTCTGAGTTTAGCATCTAGATTACATAGGGGTTCATCCAGAAGCAGAATTTTAGGTTCAGTTACCAACGACCTGGCAAGAGCAACCCTCTGCTGTTCTCCCCCCGATAATTCAGATATTTTTCTGTCCTCATAGCCATTTAAGCTAACTAGCTCCAGATATTTTTCCACCCTTTTATCGATATCTTGCTTAGAAAACCTTTTAATTTTCAGGCCGTAAGCAACATTTTCATAGACAGTCATATGGGGAAATAGAGCATAGTTTTGAAATACCATTCCTATATCTCTCTTTTCAGGACTTACATTGGTTATATCTCTCTCCCCTAAAAAGATTTTTCCCTCATCCACTTTTAAAAATCCAGAGATAGCTCTGAGGATAGTGGTTTTACCGCAGCCAGAAGGCCCTAAAAATGTAAACAAACTCCCCTTCTCTATATTTAGGTTTATATCTTCAACAGCGGTATTCCCACCGAATTTTTTTGTCAATTTTTTTATTATTACATCTTCCATCCTCTGCTCCTTTATACAGCTTTATACAAAAAAAGGGCTGCAGCCCTTTAATTGTAACCTTTAATCTCAGAATCCCATTTTCGCATCCACTGAGATTGCTTTTCCGATAACACCTTCCAGTCAACATCCATAACCTTATACTCAATCTCCTTCATCCACTGAGGCGATTCTTCAATTGCACTATTTAAAGTCGGCATACGGTTAAATTCAGTTGCAAGTTTAGACTGGATTTTTTTGCTTCCAGCAAACTCCAGGAATTTTTTTGCAGCATTTGGGTGTTTTGAGTTTTTTATCACTCCAATGGCATCTGTAATTACAGGGGATCCGCTTTCAGCATCTATTATCTCAAGGGGCAGACCATTATCCCTATTGGCAATAACAGAGCTTAAAACAGCAAAACTTATAGAAGCTTCCTTTCTTCCAACAGCCTGAAATTGTAGCGATCCGCTTCCATAGTATTTTTTAGTGTTCCTATCTAAGGATTTCATAAACTCCCAACCATCAGATATTCTACCTTCCTTATCATATTGGTATAGCAGGCTTGAGTATGTGGCTTTGGCAGAAGATGATCCTGCATCTCTAAATACCAGTTTATCTTCATATTCAGGCTTTATCAGTTCATACCAGTCCTTTGGAGCTTCCTCCTCACTGAGCATCTCACTGTTATAAAACATTACCACTGGTGTTTGGATTGTACCATACCACAGACCACCTTCATCCTTGAATAGAGGATTAAGCTCCTCCGACCACTCTGGATGTGTTTCTTCAAAAACACCCTTCTCAGCTAGGTCAATAAATAGTGATGAAGCACCACCATACATTACATCTGCCTGGGGAGCATCCTTTTCAGCCAGCACCCTGTCCGCCAATGCCCCCTTTAAGTTTATATACTCCACCTTTATTCCTGTTTCCCTTTCAAACTCCGAAACCACAACCTCCAATAAACTTTCTGCATGGGTAGAGTAAACAACCACTTTATCTTCCACTACCTTCTCCTTTGGTTTTTCTTCAGACTCCTTTGAACCACAAGCAGTTAAAGCTAATACCAGACCTGCAGCTAGCAATACACTTAACAGTTTTTTCATCTGTATCCTCCCCTTATTTTTTTATATTATAAAAACAATCATATAAACCTAAAATTCAAAGAATTTTTTAATCACTGTACGACAAAAAGCCATATATGGACTATGGATATCACGATGCCATTAGCATCCTATTTGAAATTTAATAACTAAAGAATTTTAAAAAATTAGAATTTAGAATTGAAAATGAAATTAAAATGGAATTTCTACTTAGAAGGGATAAAAACACTTATTTATCGGGAATTCTTCTAAATCTATAATTCTAACGGGTATTTACTTCTTCCAGAAGTAAGATTTACAGATCAAAGTCATACTCTAAAAAACATGGTCTCTCCTTTCAGTTTAAATTTTATACATTACGATTAATAATTTAACATAAATCCATAATAAACGTCAATATATTTTTAAGGTTAGTTTTAGATACCTCTAAAGACCTTAATGTCTAAGTGAAGTGCTGTCACCTATATCTTTACAACGCAAAAAAGACACTCCTAAGAGTGCCTAATTTTATCGAAGGTTACTTTTCTACAGAAAGCTCCTCTCTTCCTGCCCATTCTGCAAATCCTGCATCGTAATTCATAACTTTATAACCTGCATTTCCTATAACATAAGCTGCCATTGCTGCTCTAACTCCTGCTGTACAATATGTCACAACTGTATCATTCTTTGTTATGCCATTTTCTGAAAGCAGTTTTTTAGTTTCTTCAGGTGATAAAAATATCCCATCCTCATCTCTAAATTTCAAGTAATCTATGTTAATACTCCCTGGAACATGTCCATCTCTCACCTCACCATAAATAGATTTTTTACTATATTCCTTGGAAGACCTGGTATCGATCACCTTATAGCTTTTTAAGTTCTCTACAAGATTATCTGTATCTATGACAATATCCCTGTTGATGGATTCAACTGTAAAATCTCCTCTTTTAACTTTCATCTTTTCCCTTGTGAGAGGGAGATTCTTTTCCTTCCATTGGTTTATACCTCCAGACAGGACATAAACTTCAGGAACTTTAGCAAGCTTTAAAGTCCACCAAATTCTGGTATCCTCTCCCCAACCTTTTGCATCACCATACACAACAACTGGTTTATCCTTCATAATTCCTAGATTCTGAAGTTTTTCAGTTAAAGAGTGAGCATCTAGATTTACAACACCCCAGCCCTTATCCCCATTTTTCCCAACCATGTTTGAAAGAGCTGTCCATGAAGTAAAAGTACTTCCAGGTATGTGCCCCTGTAGGTAAGATTTTTCTCCCCTTGCATCAATAACCGTATATTTATCTAAATTACTTTTCAACTCCTCGGAAGAGATTGTCTTTCCAAAAACAACTGTAAAGTTAATCACTAGTATTAAAAAAATCAATAAAACTTTATTTTTTTGCATCTATCTTCCCCCATATAATATTTATTTCATAAAAACTATAGTCTGTCTTACAGACAAATACATCTCAGTTTTTCTGTTTCTCTCTATTTTAGCTTCACCGGATAGAAGTCATGAAGAGTAACTGGATGAAGCTCAAGGCCTGTAAGGTCGCTCTGCATCCCCACTCCAAGAACTCTGTTATACAGCATAACATCTGGAGCATCCTCTACAATAAGCTTCTGTACCTCTTCATATATCTCCCCTCTCCTTGCTGGATCTATAGTTTCCTTACCCAGATCTAGGAGCTCATCAACTTTAGGATTTCCATAAAAAGATCTGTTACCAGGAGCTCCCTTGGCACTTGAATGATACATAGCATATAGTCCGTAATCTGCATCCCCAGTAACACATCCCCATGAACCCAGGAACATATCGTGCTTTCCATTGGCTGTATACTGCCAGAAGGTCCCTACCTCAAGGGATTCAATCTCTACCTCTATTCCTATCTCCCTCAGCTGAGCCTGAACGATCTCCGCTACCTGGGTATTGCTGTTCCCCTCAAAAATTGTAAGCTTTATCTTTGTTCCAGGAGCAACACCAGACCTTTCCATATATTCCCTGGCCTTTTTCAGGTCATACTCATAGGGAACTGTTTTATCTGTGAAACCAAATACTCCAGGAGCAATAGGTGAAGTGGCTACTTTTCCAGCACCATTCAGCACAACATCAATTAAAGCTTCCTTGTCTATGGCATAGTTGATAGCAAGCCTCAAATCCTTATTCTTAAAAAGCTCCTTATCATTGTTAAAACCAATATAGTTGTATGATATCGATGGCTTCTCCAGGAGGGTAAGATCCTCATTTTTAGCTACTGTCTCCTTATCCAATGCTCCGATTCCAAGGGCTATATCAGCTTCCTTAGTCTCAAGGGCTATAGTACGGCTAGATTCCTCTACAATACTTCTAAATATTAACCTTTTAAACTGCGCCCTGTCCTGAAAATAGTCATCATTTCTTTCTAAAGTGATCTTGTCCCCTGCATCCCAAGATGAGAATTTATATGGGCCAGTCCCCACAGGGTGGCTACCATAGTCTTCCCCCCACTTCTCTACAGCCTTTTTATTTACTATGGCAAGAGCAGGATGGGAAAGATGAGCCATAAGGGGACCGAAGGAATTGGTAGTAACTATCCTTACAGTATAATCATCTACAACCTCAACTTCCTTGATTGGAGGAAGAACAAAGGAGATCCTGGGAGACTTCATCATCCTCTCAAAGGAAAACCTTACATCCTCAGCTTTTAGCTCCTCTCCATTATGGAATTTAACTCCCTCCCTTAATTTAAACTCTACAGTTTTCGAGTCAATTTGCTTCCATGATTCAGCCAAACCTGGAACTATCTCCATCCTTCCATTGGCTTCTACAAGTCTTGAGTAGATCTGCTTATTGATTCTCAGTGAAAAACCATCATTTCCCTTATGGGGGTCCAAAGACTTCGCCTCTCCAGATTGGGCTACAATAAGGGTATCTCTTACTGGTTCAGTAGCAGCTACATCCTCTGTAGTCGTCTTTTTTCCTCCACATGCTGCAAGTATAAATAGTGTCAGTAATAAAATAACATTTTTCAGTAGTGTTTTCATTTTACTCCTCCCTATAGTTAATGCTCTCTCAGTTAACTACAATAATTATTGAAAATCTTTTTCAAATTCATCTATGGAATCTTTCAACAGTGTTACGCTATATGCAAATGTTCCTCCCCCTCCAAATGCCGTAGCAACCATTGCAGTTTCCATAAGCTCTTCCCTTGTAGCTCCTGCTTCCATAGCCTTATATGTATGAAAAACGATACAGTAGTCACACCTGCTGTATATCCCAATTGCCACACTGATCAACTCTTTAAACTTAACATCCAGCTCCTCTGCAGCATAGGATGTCCCTAGAAAGTTCATAAATGCCCCTACATGCTTCCCATTAGTTTTAGATACTTCCTTCATTCCTCCCATAAAAGAGTTAAGAATATTTCTTGGATTTTTCATTGTTATCCCCCTTTTCTTTATTATTTATTTTGTTCCTTCTGTTTCCCATACCCAAGGCTTTTCCCTTATAAGCTTGTCTGCAAAAGGTATAAAGATGGATATGATGGCAAAGATAGCCAGAAGCTGCTGATACCACAGAAGAGGCATCAACTGAAGTGGTGACACAGCTCCCTGGGTAAACCCAAGAAGGATAAGCATCTGGGCTCCATATGGTATCATCCCCTGTCCCACACATGAGAAGATATCCAGTAGTGCAGCACTTTTTCTCGGGTCTACCTTATATTTTTGACACATCTTCTTAGCTATCGGGCCGTTGATGATAATAGCCACTGTGTTGTTTGCCACTGCTGCATCTGTAAGGGCCACTAGAGCACTTATACCTATCTGAGCCGACTTCTTCCCCTTTACATTCTTCTGTATCTTTTCCAGAAGCCACTGTACTCCTCCAGCCTCAGTTACCATAGCTGCCAGTCCCCCAGTTAGAAGGGATAGAAGGAAGATCTCATTCATGTTTGTGAACCCTCCATATATCTCACCACAGAGACCAAGTGTAGTGAAATCTCCATAGAACATTCCAATTGCTCCAGAAAGAATAATCCCTCCTGTAAGCACCACAAATACATTTACTCCAACTAAGGAAAGTCCAAGCACAAAGATGTAAGGTATAACCTTTATAAAGTTATAGTCATAAACCTGAAGCTCAGGAACTATCTCTGGTTTCCCCATAACCAGAAGTAGTAAAAGGGTTAGAGCTGCGGCTGGAGCGGCTATAAAGACATTCACTTTAAACTTATCCCTCATCTCAACACCCTGAGTTCTTGTAGCTGCTATTGTAGTATCCGATATAACCGATAGGTTGTCCCCAAACATGGATCCCCCCATTACTGCTGCAAGTACCAGCGGCAGTGAAAGTCCCCCCTTATCAGCAAGCCCCACTGCAATTGGAGCAACTGCTACTATTGAACCTACAGATGTTCCCGTAGCTGTAGCGATAAATGCCGATATCATAAATAGTCCCGGTGCGATATAATGTGCCGGTATATAGGTAAGACCAAGGTTAACTGTAGAATCTACTCCACCCATGGACTTGGATACCCCTGCAAAGGCTCCTGCCAGTAGGTAGATAATACACATTATTATTATGTCCTGGTTACCGCATCCCTTTACAAAGGTGTTGAATTTCTCTCCTATGCTCCCCTTGAATAAAAGAAAAGCCGCTATTATCCCTGCAAAAACTGCTACTGGTGCTGGTAACTGATAGAATGCCAGCTCCACTCCCTTAGACTGAAGAATTAATCCACTTCCCAGGTAAAGCCCTATAAATATCAGGAATGGTATCAATCCTTTAAAACTCCCCTTAATGTTTTTTCCGTATTCCACTTCTATTCCCCCTTTAAAAAGTCTCCCTGCCTATACAGGGAGACAATAAAATTAAACCAGTTTAGCTAATCCCTGAGTTAACTCCTCTATCATCTTTAAATTTCAAACAACAATTTACTCACCTTAAATGCATCCTTTACCGGAAGGGAGTATATCCCCTCTTGGATACCATTTCTCTCAATCCAGTTTTTTATTTCTTTCTTCCCCCGGAAGAAATTCATTATATTTCAGCAATCTCCAGCCCAGTTGGTATGATTGTTTAGGTCCACATGAAGGATGTGCAGATCCTCGGGAAAATATGAAACCAAATTTCCATTGGATAACTTTAAATTGATATCTTCTCCCGTTTCACAGCATCTGGAATTAATCTCAACATCCTGATGAAAAGTAAAGTGGGTTCCTATTGAATCTATTGCACACATGGAATAAAATTCTTTTCCGTCCCTTCTTTTTACCCTATGGGGTGTAGGCAAGGCTGAAACAGGATATATAAATTTAACATCATCATCAGCTACAAATACTCCTCTTTTCTGCATCTCTATTAAAATATCATCTATATCTGGGTATTTATTTATTAATTTACTTTTTATATCCTTTAAAGAAGTTTTAGAAGCAATTACAGACTCCATAATAAAAAGCCTGATATTCTGATACCTGCTCTCTAAGTCCTTATATCTCCCCTCTAAATACAGCTCCTCGCTGGTATAATCTTCAAATTCCAGCTCTAAAAATTCTTGTTTTGTATACATCTATACTCCTTTTAATGCTATTTCCAGCAGATTTTCAAGTTCTCTTTTATAATCTTTATACTCGTCAAATTCTCTGTTACGAGGCCTCTCCATCTCAACTTTAAAGTCTTTTATGATCTTCCCTCTGTTTTTAGACATTACTATTATCCTGTCGCTGAGGTAGAGGGCTTCCTCCACATCATGGGTGACCATTACAGTTGTAATTTTGGTTTCCTGCCATAGTTTTTCCAGCTGTACCTGTATAGACTTTCTCATCTGAAAATCTATTGCTCCCAGTGGTTCATCCAGGAGTAAAATTTTAGGATTCCCTGCCAAGGCCCTTACAAAAGCTGTCCTCTGCTTCATTCCCCCAGATAGTTCCTTGGGATACAGGTCTTCCTTCCCTTGAAGGTGGGCAATTTTAATTAATTTTTTCAGTCGCTTTTCCATCTCATCCCTTGCTAATTTTTGTTGCTTCATGGGGTAGAGTATATTTTCCTTAACTGTCATCCATGGGAAAAGTGCATAGTTTTGAAAAACAAATCCCTTTTTTGGAGATGGCTTGGTAACTATCTCATCATCTAACCTTATCTCACCAGAGGTGGGTTTTTGAAACCCTGCCATCATAGTCAGTAGGGTTGTTTTCCCGCACCCAGATGGTCCCAGTAAAGTTATAAATTCCCCCTTATTAAAGGAGATGTTTACATTTTGAAGTACTATATTTTCTTCACCCTTTGAAGAAAATATTTTAGATATATTTCTTATTTCCATTATATTTCCCTCCAGGAGGTTAGATGCTTATTTATCTGTAGAAGTCCTCTGTCTATTGTATAACCTACAACAGCAGCTAACATCATAAGAGCAATCAATCTCTCCGTCTGCATGTAAGCTTGAGCTTCTACCATTGAGTGACCGAACCCGGCACTTGTCGCTATGAACTCCGCTCAGATAACAGACATCCACCCTGTACTGATAGAGATCCTGGCTCCAGTCAGTATATCTGGAACAACAGCTGGAAGAGTGACATCTTTAAAGAGACTAAATCTGCTGGCACCCATACTTCTGGCTGCATTATAATAATCAGATGAAATTCCCTTTACTCCCTCTAATGTATTTAAGATAATTGGAAATACTCCTGAAAATGCTATTAAAAATAATGTCGGTCCATCTCCAATACCAAACCAGACGATAGTCAGGGGAACCCATGCCATAACTGGGATTTGACGTACTGCATCAATAATCCCTCCCATAGCCTTTTCAACTGCCCTGAAATATCCCATTAAAAAACCCAGGGGTAGGCCGAATAGGAGAGATAATAAAAAACCCTTCAATACACGGCCCATTGTAATTCCCATATTTTCCAATACTTCCAAATCCACTATGCACTTAAAAAATTCTTTAATTGTAATAACTGGCGAGGGAAGCAGTAGTTCATTGTGGTAGTATATAGACATTATCTGCCATACAGTTAAGATGCCAATAAATGCTATTGATCTATTGCATATATTTTTCATCTTACCTTTTATAGGATTTTGATCCTTTGAAACCTTGGTGTAGACACATGTTTCGGCCATTTTCCCTCCTTTAAATAAATTTTAACTTCTTTTTGGTATAATTTTTCATCATTTAATTCCTCAGCCACTTCATTATATTTTTCAATAAATTCTTTAAATTCTCTGGTTCCCATTACAGCTTTTCTCACTACCATATTATATGTAGTATAGTTCTCCCCGGCCTCTTCATAATCTCCCCTTATTGTAATTGCCTTAATGCCATCTAGTATAGCTGCATCGACTACACCTCTTTCTAGCAATACAGGAATAGAGTTAGCCTTTACAGGGTATTTTACGCTGTAATCTTTGATTAATTTTTTTTGATACTCCTTCCTTCCCTCATATGCAATGGTATCTAGATCCTTTTTATTTTTTACAACTATATCTGAATTTTTTATTACACTTCCCAAATTTTCAAATTCCTTATTTCCTCCAAATGAGTTCACAGCATCATCGCATAAAAATGCTATATCCAGTACATCGCTACTCAGTGCCCACTGAGTTGTGGAACTTCAGCAATCCTGCAGTTCATACTCTCCAACTACTGTTTGAAGTTCAATATTTTTATGGAGAAGCCTGCTGACCAGAAGGCCAGTTGTATCTTTACCACTGGCGATCCTTAGTGGTTTTTCCATTCTTTTTTCCCTAGGCAGGATAAAGGCTACCATAAGCAATATGATGAGAAAGACACTAAGGTTTTTCATCTTTATCTATCTAATTCCTGAGCTTTTGCATACCATGAATCATAGCTCATTCCCAATGGGAAAGCTTTCTCAATTTTTTCAGCTATAAACTTATCAAAATCAGGCACATTAGCTTCAGCATAGATCGATTCATCTACAATGTTTTCATACTTGACTTCCTTTGAAATAAAGTCGTTTTCCTGTACCCACTCCAATTCATTTCTGATCTCTTGTGGATCCAGTTTCCATGTTAGGGTCCTTCCCTCTCCTACAGTTTTTTTATAGATTGTACTTACAGCAACCTCCAATGGAACATTGTAGTTATCGGCAAAGATCTCAGCTGATTTTAAGGGGTGCTCATAGATATACTGAATTGCTTTAGCATGGGCTAATATCATTTTTTTAGCCAGCTCTCTGTGTTCTTCAATAAACTTTTTATTCAAAGTGTATGTACAGCATACTCCCCATTTACCGTTTAATAACTTATTTTCAGTTTCCATAATCTTTCCGATGCCTTGATACTCTGCCATGGATGCCCATGGATCACATGCTGTAAACCCCTTGATCTCTCCCATTCTAAGAGCAGTCAGTGCATCTGTTGATGACCCTATATCGATTCCCTGATAATTTTCTCCCTCTACTGGCAGGTTTAGATTTTTTGCAATTTGAGTCCAGCCAGTTGATCTTTCAGGATGGGTACCGATGGCAAGCTTTTCACCGATTAAATCCTCAGGTTTCTCAACATCGTTAGCAACAACCAGATAATATGATCCTCCTTTATGGTTATTTGCACCAATTACAAGGGGGGCACCCTTGAGCTGGGATCTGAATACATTGTTAACCCCGATATATCCCACATCCATTTGTCCTGCAGCCATTGCCTGGGGAACCTTTCCATTCCCGCTGATATCTACTGAAAGTCCCATATTCTCAAATATCCCGGCATCTTTAGCAATAACCGATGCAGTCATATGGTCACAGTTGTAGTATCCCAGTTTTACTGTATAATCCTCTGCCTTTTCTTCACCACACCCTAAAAATGCCAGTAGGGACAACCCAAGTATAAATTTTTTCATTCTTTTTCTCCTTTATTGATTAATTTATTTAACAACATTCATCCATCCCCTCTCCAAAGAGGTCTATGATCCTGTTATCTTCTATTCTGTATATTGCATACCCCAACTTGCTTCCCTTATAACCTGAAACTATAAACTCCATTTGAGCTTTTTCATCGATATTTTTTAACTTAATACTCTGTCTTTCAACAGGGGCTTTCACACTGCTGGTCAATCTCTCTGAGCCTCCCAGAACGACAACCATTCTTTTTTCAGACTTGGAGACTTCATAGATAATTATCAGATCACCAATTCCGTCATCTGTAATATCTCCCTCCTTGGTGAGAATAACCCTATTTGAGTATTCATCTTGAAATATTTTTAATAGTGGATTTTTTTGGTCTATATCTTCCTGGAAGATTTCCTGTGAAGAATAGGTATAGAAGATAAACCCGATAAAAAAGATAAAAATAACTTTTCTCATGCCATCACTCTCCTCCTTACCACAGGTAAAACAGATTTTACTGCAAGTAAGATAATCATCATGGAGGATATATATTTAATATATTCCGGTGGCTGAATAAGCAGGGCATTGGCAGCTTCAATAGAACCTAAGTTCTTATTAAAGTCAATGACTGGTTTAAAATCCACCAATAAAATATTTGTTAGATATCCTACTCCCAGAGATGATATAACCATTGTTGTGGAGTAGATGACAACCGTTCTCTTTCCCATAAGTTTATACATACTGAGTAATTCTGGCAGATTCGTTGCAGTACCTGCCATTAAAAATGTTACGGCTACACCGGGAGCAGCTCCACTGGCAACAAGAGCAGCAATAAAGGGAATATGCCCCACTGCACATACATACATTATAGCCGCCAGGATAGTTATACTTCCCAGGGAGAGTACGCTAGGATCCCCCAGATATCTTTCAATATAACCCTTTGGAAAAACAGTGAATAAAAATCCAGCCATAAGGATACCTAAAACCACATATTTACTTACAACAAGTGCCAGATCATTAAATGCCCAGTTAAACCCATCTATTATTTTTTCCTTAAAACTTCTGTCATCATCGTAATCAGACTGGATAAACTCATCCATACCAGGAGCATGAAGCTCATCCCCTCCAAATTTATTTCCGATTACTCCGATTAAAAATGGCAGACAGAAACCAGTCAAAACATAGATACTGGCTATCTCAGGTCCAAGGAGTCCAAAAGCAAGCAAAACTGCCACAGGATTAATCATAGGAGCTGATGTCATAAAGGCCAAAACAGGACCCAGGTAGGCTCCTGAAAAGTACATGCTCATGCCAAGAGGTATAACTCCGCAACTGCATATGGGAAGGAGCATTCCAGATAGTGTGCTTTTAAAGACTGAAGATAGTTTCGTATTCCCAAGCATCCTCTGAAACTTTAAGGGATTCAGTATATTTCTTAAGAATCCAGCCAGTAAAAAACTAAATACCAGCCATATAGAGGCTGAATTTAAAATCTCAAATGAACTCTTCAATATTTCTTCTAAAAACTTTATCATCTTAAACCGCCTCATCGATTGCTTTTTTTATTATCTCTTCGGAAAGGGTCTGGTATTTTTTTGTTTCGTTAATAATAAGAGTGGATTTCATCACTGCTCCATATTTTTTTAAGTAGCCAAAATCCTTTCCTGCTTTATAGATCTTTGCTGTTAATCCCTTTTTTCTAGCATAATCTTCCACGAAGACTTCAAATTTAGTGCATCATGGACATGCATTGATAAACTCTATTTTTTCTTTCATAATTCTTTTTCTCCTCTATTTCCAGTTACATATAGATTATAGTAACTCTAAAAATGCCTCTATTCTCGTCTTTATCTGTCCAAGGTCGGATGGAGAGTATCCAGTTTCAATACTCATATAGCTCTTCTTTCCCTCCTTGGTCACCACATTCTTCATCTGATGGGTCTCTACATTGTATGTATGACATGCCTGAAGAATTACATCTATCACTCCGTCAGCCCTATACTCCTCTACCATCTTTTTCAGCAGCTCTCCCCTACCATTATTTGGAGTCATTACAGAGCAGGGAATGTTGAGATACTTTTTGGCAATAGCATCTACAGGGTCTGTTGATTCATCGATAAGTTCCTCTAGATTCTTTGCACCACTGCAGTTTTCATTGGCCACAACTACAGCTCCGGCATCCTCTATGGTCTTTATGATCTTGTCGGCAACTCCTCCTATGGGACATCCTGTAATAATAATTCTTGGAGCATCTACAGATACTTGTGACTCTCCATCTTCGTGCTTTCTCTTCAGATCATCGATTATAGTTCTTAACCTTGCATTCTGCTGTGCCTTATCAAAGGTATAGTTGGCACCATTTAATACCTGAAACATCTCATAGCCGGTTACAGGGGGCGGGGTTAGCTTTCCAAGACCATAAAACTCCTTTAGAAGAATCCTTTCCTCGTTGGTTAACTTTATTGCTTCCTTTAAATTGTCCTCGGTAACCTTTACACCAAACTTCTTTTCTAGCTTTTCAATGAAAAACTCCACCTCACTCCTCCATACCTTCATAGCATGATCCTTATCTTGAGTTTGAGGGAGCTGCATTACATGGGTATCCTTTATCTCCCCCAGTAACTCATACATCTTCTTCTTACCATCACAAGTGGTCTCTCCCACCACCATATCGGAAAAATACATATATGGACACTTATCTGTAAGGGCATAACCATAGCTGGCCTTGATTAAAGGACACAGATTTTTTGGCAGGTGCTTCTCTGCATCTGGTATAGTCTCCTCGCTTGTAGCACAAAGGGATACAGGATAGGCTCCCGCCGCATAGATAACCTCCTTTGGAGTATATGCACAAAACATTCCCACTATATTTTTTCCGTCATCCTTTAGATTTTTTACAGTTAAGAAGCCATTTCTTCTGGCATCTTCGAATTCTTCAAATTTCTCTGGTAAATCATTCATCTTTCTTCCCCCGTATAGTCAGTTATTTTTTATCTTTTTTGTCCACTTAGCAGCACAAGTTCAAATAATCTTAGATTTTTTAATAACAAAATTTTTGCTGTTGCTAAACCTGGATTTATTCCTGCATAAAGTATCCTTCTTAATTTTTGCACAACAAAAATAGCCCTGCAGATCTTAAAATTTCAAAGAAAATTTTAATCACTGTACGACAAAAAGCCATATGGACTATGGATATCACGATGCCATTAGCATCCTATTTTAAGTTGGTTAATTAAAGAATTTAAAAAAATTAGAATTTAGAATTGAAAATGAAATTAAAATGGAATTTCTACTTAGAAGGGATAAAAACACTTATTTATCGGTAATTCTTCTAATCTATAATTCTAATGGGTATTTACTTCTTCCAGAAGTAAGGTTCACAGATCAAAGTCATACTCTAAAAAACATGGTATCTCCTTTCAGTTTAAATTTTATACATTACGATTAATAAATTAACATAAATCCATAATAAACGTCAATATATTTTTAAAGTTAATTTTTATCTTCCCCTAGACAGTCAACACTTTGGTGTCATACATAAAACTGGATCCATCTATCAAATATTGACTACGATCACCTTAAGTAGCTGGGATTTTTTTATCCTCTAAATTAAATATAAATTCTATAAAAAAGAACGTGAAGCCTATCCCCCTCTAACCTTATACAATGAATTTCATGGTGGCAATAATTTATATCTTTATACTTCCTTAACAAAAAAAACAGGAGCACTAGTGCTCCTGTTCCTATAAGTTATAGAATTATTCCGCTATAAACTTTATCTCTACTCTTCTGTTAGCTCTTCTAAGCTCAGCAGTTGAGTTATCATTTAAGAAGTTAGTTTCTCCAAGGCCCTCAGCCTTAACCTCTATATTCTCATTGGTTAACTTTTCTCTTATAGCATCAGCCACCTTGTCAGCTCTATCCTGAGAAAGCTTCTTATTGTAGCTCTCAGACCCCTTGCTATCTGTATAAGCTTTAACCTCTATAACTCCTGCCTCATCTGCTAGGTCTGTATTTATTTTATCCATTAACCCACTGTCAAGCTCTGAAGTTGTCAGCTCATTCACTCCATAGCTTGCACTTAGAGTTATTGAAGAATACTTTTCTAGCATCTCCTCTCTCGCTGCTGCTCTTGCAGTCTCCTCAGCTCTTAAAGCCTCTTCCTCTGCTAAAAGCCTGGCTGCCTCCTCTTTTTCCTTTGCCTCCTTCTCAGCAGCTAATCTAGCCTCCTCTGCCTGGTATCTCTCCTGCTCAAGTCTAGCAGTTTCTTCCTTCTCTCTTGCTATAACATCTCTCCTATTCTCTCCAAATCTGTAACCTACTTTAAGGGAGAATACTCCTGCCTGGTCCGCTGAGTAAAACTTTGAAGAGGTATTAACATCAAAGTGCTCATACATTCCCTCTAGAGTAATGTTTCCGTATTGCTTACCTATCCCAAGTCCCGCATATAGTCCATCTTCAGCTCCTGAGTTCTCATACATAGCCCACCCCAATCTACCTACAACATAGAAAAGGTCATCGGATACAAAGGACTTACCTGTCAGGTATATTGGGTAGGCATTAGCACCACTTAAATCATTGGAAGATCTGCTGTCTCCCTTGAAGTGCGATTTCCTCTCTATACCAAATCCATAATCAAAGGGCTTATCTTCACAGTTAAATAAAGCCTCTGCCCCTATACTTGCTCCCCTATCAAAGTCAGCATAACCATTTTTTCCCTCTCTGAAAGGCTCAAATCCTCCTTTAAGTTCAAGCTGTGCTGCATTAGCTGCTGTGCATATAGTAAGTGCAGCTAAAAGAATCTGTAATTTTTTCATCTGTATCTCTCCCTTGTGTATAATCTATTTTTCAACTTTACTCATAATCAAGTAAAAATTGTTGATATCTTAATTTTCATCCCATCCAAAAGCGTATCTTACAATACCTATAAAAAATTCTAACACTCTTCAGACATCTGTCTTTCCTTCTCTCTCTTCCTTTTATAGATAAGGTATCCTATTGATAAAAGCTGGACTAACGGAGTCAACAGGAATCCTACTACCTTCCCCAACCCTACACTATGCTTTCTTGTTAGATCTTCGGTGGACATAAAAAATATAAGCGCTAAGAATACCATTCCTATCCTCGTTAAAGCCTCATAAATTTCAGACATCTTTTCCACCTTCCATAAATTCTCTAATGACATTTTTCTTCCTCAAATGAAAACATAACATCATAGCATGGTAAACAGTTTCATGAAATGGTTAAAAAAGTTAACTACTCATCTGACTTATTATATTTATTTTTATTTGAGTTAAGCATTTTTTTCAGGTTGCTCCTTAAATTAATAAGAAGTATCAAAGTGTAAAGGAAGCCAGAGAGAATATCCCTCAGATGGAAGCCAAAAAAGAGACCCTTGAACCATTCCAAAAGAGGAAAGAACGCTAGCGGAAGTTGCTGAACTAAATGAAATTAGATATATGCTATGCTTCCTGCAAGTTGGAAAGTAATATAGAGTTTATTTAAAGGAGAGAGATCGTTGATGGTCTCTTTCTTTATTTCCGATTACACTTAAAAGACCTTTAAAATGATAAGGTAAACCTTAGAACCTCTAGTCCAATGACCGAAGGTTTTTTATCTGACTCTTCAGGAAATAAAGAACAAATAAGAGGGGGCTATTATAAATAATTGTGGTGCACATTTTAAAAGTGTTATAATTAAACCTTAATATAATATATTTATTTTGAAATTTTACTTAATCTTAACTTTTTTAATATAAAATATAGGGACAGGTGAGAGTAGTAATCTAGGAGGAAAGTAAAGATGATATTATCTAATATTAATATAAAATTATTCAAGGAGGCTTATCACGTCTACAATAAAACAAATAGCTCCTTAGAGGAGGATTTTCAGGGATTTGAATTTTATAACGACATAGATTTCAAATGGAGGAGGGAAAACTTCTTAAAGAGCTTTAAAAATAACTTTTTCAGCCTCTTAATGACGTCACTCCTTATAAAGGGATGTGGGAGGGAGAATATTGTAATCTACTCCAAAGTAATAAGCTGTATAAGGCAGATCATTACATCAACAGACAATATAATAGATAAAGAGAATAAGGGGATAATATTTATTCCTAAAATAAAAAATAACGTTGTTAAAAATGTTCTTCTTACAATGGCATCGCAAAACCTATTGGAAGATTATTCAGTTAAGCTCTGTGGGGGTAATAGCATCTCAAGGGAGATAATAAACAGGATTCACAGGATAGCCCTGGCAGAGTCTAAAAGGGATGAGAATCAGTATATCCTCTACCCCACTCCAGAGTATATAAGAGATACTATCCACAGGGGGATAGGGGGAGAGCTCCTTGAAATCTCCATGATAGCTCCTAAGATGATGGAGAACTCAGAAGTTTTAGGGGGCTTCTCAAAGGGGCTGTTTAAGATAGGAATGGGGCTTCAGGCTCTGGATGATCTGTGCGATATAGAGGAGGATCTTCTGGATAATAAGGTAAACTATGCTGTTTCAAAGTTGATCCTTGCAGGAGATTCCTTGGAGGAATTAAAAAAGAACCCCGGCATAGTCCCCGATGACTCCTTTATTACAGCTTATACTAAAGAGGTATTAGAGGACACCCTGGAAGGATTTAAGTACCTGAGAGAAAATGGGTTCCCCCTGACCAAGGGAGATGTAGATATCCTTTTAAAACACCTCTTTAAGATAAGGGGACTGGATAAGTTTTACAGGCTGGCATCTTAATTTTACTGAAAACGTATTTAGAATTTAAAAAGGAGATAATGATTTAAATGTTAAAAAGATTACTGGTAGTATTAATGCTTGCCCTAGTGAGTGGAGTGGCATATGGAGTGGACAGCCCTACAGACCCCTTTGAAGGATATTGGAAAACAAAGGATGGCAACTTTATCCTAAAGATAGAAAAGAATAGCACCGCCATCTATAGTGGACGGGTAGTCTGGCTGAAAAATCCTAATTTTCCTAAAGGAGACAGGGATGAAGGAAAAGTTCAGACAGACAGAAATAACCCCGATCCAAACTTAAGGAATAGAGGTGTCTTAGGACTTCAAATCGTTGGAGATCTAAAGCTAGACAATAGGAAGTTAAGGAGGGGATGGGTATATGACTCATGGCATGGTAAGAAGTACTATGGGAGTGCCAGGGTAAAGAATGAGAACCTTTTAAAGCTTAGAGGTTCCCTGGATAAATTCGGAGTACTGGGATATACCATGAAAGCATACAGAGTCCCAAGGGAAGAGTATGGCAGGTATGGATTAAAGTAGTAAGATGATTTTGAAAGGATAGATTTTAATCCGGTTAGTGAGGTAAGGTGGAGGATAGGAGTAAGGAGAGGGCTGAAATCAGCCCTCTTTTTTTATAAAAAATTCAATTAAAGTTGCATAGAACCTCAAAAGTATGTAATCTATAGTTTGACCCTACTACACACTTTAATAATTATGGAGGCTCCCCCGACAATGAAAGATTTACACAGATACCTAGAAAAAACTACCTTCTTTTTAGAGGATACATTTGACCGGCTCAAATTAAACATAGGTTATTCCTTTAATTTTGTTAAGGTCTCTGAGGCAAATACTTCTCTGGAGTTTTACAGAGAGGTGGAATCCCCTCACCAGAACTTTGATTTTTTTGATTTTACAAGAAGATATAGATCGCTGAATAATATTTCCTCTAAAACAGAGGCATATATCTTTTCCCTGAATAAGATCTTTTCTCAAAATAAAAATAAAGTATTCATCTTTAATGTAGAGGATAGGGAGAGCTTGGAAACCTCCTTTTTCATACTTCAGGTGGACCTTGAAGCATATAAACGCCATATAAACCGTGACTTTAACTGTAATTTCCTGGATTTTCTATTTGACCAGATATTTTATAAGATAACCCACGATTTCATAACAAGAAAGGGCGGTACCCTTATCTCAACTTTAGGTCCAAGGGAGATAATTACCCTTGCTACCAAGAGCTTCATAGATTCCTTAAAGATAAGGGATAGGGATATTGATATCCTTGAAACGATAAATTCTGTCTCCAGGATGAAGTATGAGAACAATGAAGCGATAGTGGAGATAGTTATTTCAAATTTAGACAGTTTAATTATTAACAATATATTGAGAATCGAGGGAGATGTTAGTATCAGAGAAACACGAAAGATCAGAAAGCTACTAGAGGGGACTAAGGGTAATTTTTCCCTGGTATCGGACCTGGAAAAGGTCTACGGATTTGCCAATAAGATTTTTTTGAAGACTTTAAAGGGAATTTTCAGAGTAAAGATCCTGGCAAGCGAGCACTGGGAGTTATATTATGGGGAAAGGAAGCTCCTTAAAATAGTGAACGGGATACCTGTATTTGATAAGTTATTGCTGGAAAAACAAGATTTTATTAAAAAGCTTGAAGTTACCTTTAACAGCCTTTTGATCTGGGAGAGGGAAAAGTTATGGAACCTGGTTGAAAAAGTAATTGAATCAGGGCAGGGGGCGCTCCTTGTGATAACTGAAGGATATTTAGAGGAAGCCAGACGTCTCTCCATCCACTCCACAGTTTTTAAGCCCTTTGAAATGAAAAGCGATTTAATACTGGACCTTTCAAGAATTGACGGGGCTATACTGATGTCCCCCCAGCGGATGTGCAGTGCCATCGGCGTCATCTTGGATGGTGTTCTTTCAGAGAATGGTGACTCCTCTAGGGGAGCCCGGTTTAATTCTGCATTGAAGTACTATGACACTCAAAAAGATAAAAATAAGATGATTATTATAGTGGTTTCTGAGGATGGAGCAGTTGATATTTTAGGATAGGATACTTAATAGCATCCTTCTAGAGAAGCATGTTAGAAGGAAGGAAAGTTCAGTTTAATAATAGGGAGGTGAAATATGAAAAGAGTTTTATACTTAATGCTGCTTTTATCTGCAGTGTCCCTTGGTAAGGGTAACTTTGAAGCCAGCGAGGCTATCCTTGAAACACACTTTGAGATTGAATACCCCTCCATTACCGACGGGAATACAAAGCTTGAAGATATTGACTACGATCTGACTATCTCTCAAAATAAAGCTTTACTAGAGCTTGAAATTGAGTCGGTACTTGGAGATGAGAATTGGTCAAAGTTAGATAAGCAGGTATTTGAAGAGGTTGTCCTTAAGCTTGTGAGAAGTATAAGAGCAGAAATGGACAACCCAGACCTTGAGGTCAGTGTTTTTGTTAAGCTTGATCAGGATTTTAAGGATTATCACCTTTTATTTAATAAGACTTACTAGAGGTAGGAGGGCTTTAAGCAGCCCTCTTTTTTTATAAAAGGATCGGGGTGAGCTCTGTGCTCACCCCGATAGGTAGATAATTATTAAAAACATTATTATGCAGCTGCCTGTGGTGAAACTCTTTCTTCACCTTCAACGGGCTTACCAATAAACCTGACCATAGCAACAACAGATATTATAGACAGGGGTAAAACTACAGTTGCAGGAAGACCCATCCCTACTGGCAGATATCCGAATACTACAGATAATCCTGCCACAGACAAAGCATACACCAGCTGAGTTCTCACGTGGGACAGGTGATCACATCCTGCTCCCATAGATGACATGATAGTGGTGTCTGAAATAGGTGAGCAGTGGTCTCCAAATATCGCTCCAGTAAGTACAGCCCCGATACATGCAACAGTATAGGTATGAAGAGCCTCAGGAGCAACACCTGCATTCAACCCCACAGCATTGGCCAGTGGAATTGCCAGAGGCATTAAGATACCCATAGTTCCATAGGATGTACCAGTGGCAAAGGCTATAAATGAAGCCAGGATAAATATTATAGATGGCATAACAGCCTTTGGTATTCTAGATGACAGCATGGAGATCAGATATGTAGATGTTCCTAACTCCTTTATTACCGAGCTCAGAGACCAAGCCATTAGGAGAATAACACAAGTTATTATAAGGGGCTTCATACCGTGGATCCAGGTCTCTATAGCTTCCCCCACTGAAAGGATCCTCTGGGAAACTCCCATAAAGAGAGCCACTATGGATGCAAATACTGCTGCCTGGAATAGCACAACAGAGGCATCTGAAGCTCCAAAGGTTTCCCTTATGGCAAAGGCAGAGAGAGGGCTCTCATTGACCCTTGCTAGTACCTCTCCATCCAGTGAAGATAAGCCGTTGTAGTAGAAACCGATAAATGAAAATAAGATCAGGATCCCAATAGGGATCAGGGCATTTCTCATCCTAGGAGTAACCCCCTCCTTAGGCATTGTAGATGTGGCTTCCCCCTCTAGATCCTCTGAATTAACAGGTGATGCTACCCCATTTAAACGGGCATTCCTTTCAGCTTTAAGCATAGGCCCAAAATCTCTAGACATATAGGAAGATATAGCTACAAAGGCCAGCATAAGGATGTTGTAGAATCTGTATGGAATAGTCTCAACAAAGATCCCATAGGCATTGATATTCTCCATTCCAATGATAGCATAACCATCCTTGATAACGGAGATCTCATAACCAATCCATGTGGAGATAAGAGCAAGGCCTGCAATAGGTGCTGCTGTTGCATCTATGATAAAAGCCAGTCTCTCTCTGGATATTCTCATCTTATCTGAGATAGGTCTCATTATAGGACCGACGATCAGTGCGTTGGCATAATCATCAAAGAAGATAAAGAGACCCAGGATCCAGGTAATAATCTGTGCTGAGACAGGTGAATTTGCCCTTTTAGCCAGGGATTCAGCTACAGCTCTTGCCCCGCCCATCTTTGAGATAAGAGCAATAAGACCACCAATTGCAAGAACCTGTAAGATTATCCCGGCGTTCCAGGAATCAGCCATGGAATTAATTATTCTGGTAATGATATCTGTGAATCCTCCCACAAGACCACCAAAGAATCCGCCTCCTTCCATTCCAAGTAAAAATGTTCCAGAGTACACTCCGATAAAGAGCGAAAGTATTACATTTTTAGTTACAAAGGCCAAGATAATCGCTATTGCCGGCGGCAGGAGTGTCAGGAGACCAAAGTACTCAGCGTTGGTAGCCACATCTCCCGCAAAACTAAAAACAGATAAACTAATAAACATCGATAATACTAAACCTAAACTTCTCATAGTTCCCCCTTTATGTAGATAAAATTATTTGTTAAATAAAATGACTACCAAAATGGAAATCTGGTAGTCAAAGTAAAACCAGATAGCTCCCCATCATTCGATGACAGTGTTATAGCTGTTAACTAATAACCCCAGAAAAAGACCTTGTGGAGATCCTCTCTTCGGCAAATCATCCTTTCCCTCTCTTCACAGCCTTCCACTAGCTCCAGGAGTTACTCATAATCATCGCGACCTCTATCCATCTATTTAGTTTTGGCAATAAAAAAGACTGTTTAGAATACTAAACAGTCAAATAATCATAAGTAATAATCAACTGATAGTACTCCACACCACGTGTGACAGTTGTATAGATATTATCTATACCCCCAGAATGCCTCCTTTAGCCTGGATCATCCTTCGGCAACCTCACCTTTTATCCATCTTCACAGCCTGCTAAGCTCCAAGGGATTACTCTTTGATAGTTGCGACCTCTATCTTCAACAAGTCATTTTATTTGTAATGAGTTTATAATTTTTTTTTAGATCTGTCAACATTTTTTTCACAGCTGCTGCCTTCCCCCTAAACTATAGGGACCTATGATATATCCGTGTCTTGCGCCTGTCCCTTAGCTTAAAATCACAGGAAATACAAGGTCAGAAGAAAGACGCCTGTACCGAAATCTGATATTTTCTAAGAACATCTTAAAGATATGGAAAGGGGAAAAAAGCCTAAAAGGGTAGCTTTGGGAAGCTTCATAGGAGGTTCTACTTTTTATAAAAAACAACTCCCGGAAATACCGGGAGTTGCTTATCAACATTGCTTCTTCAATTATCTTTCACTTTCTTCGCTGTTGGCAGCCAGGTAAACCTCGCTCATGAGAGCCATATAGTAAAGGTAGTTCTTTTCCTCTCCATTTACTTCCATACCAGAAAACTTAAAGGAATCTCCCGATACCTTGTAGCTGATAACTACCTCGTTCTTAGTATCCCTCTCATACTTGATACCCGTAAGATCCACATAGATCTCCTTATCCCTTCCCTTCTCCTTCTTCCAGGAAGTCTTGTCGAAGTACTTTTCAAAGGCCTCTCCCAGGGTCATCTCATTTAAAAGGCTGTCTTTATGATCTTTAATAAGAAGAACCTCTGGATCCTCCTTCATACATCCTGTCATAGTCAGAACTACAATAAGCAGCATTAATAGTTTTTTCATCTTTTACCTCCACATCATTAAATT
Organism: Propionigenium maris DSM 9537; assembly: GCF_027925155.1. GTDB lineage: Bacteria > Fusobacteriota > Fusobacteriia > Fusobacteriales > Fusobacteriaceae > Propionigenium > Propionigenium maris. Next base: position 240,277 of record NZ_BSDY01000002.1, read on the forward strand.
ACATGTTTTTATATTCTATAAGCCCCCCATCATTTTGTCAAGGAAGCTTCCTTCTATCTCTTCTTAATTTATTGACCCTCCAAGAATATCCCTTCATCCAAACCTGTGCCCTTTCTCTGGGGAAGAATATAAAAAGATCAGCTTTTAAAGGGATTATTATTAAGGCATTGTTATCTCTTTCTTTACTTTACAAAAATACAGATTATTTTCAACAGAGGTCGCTCCCTTTAAAAATAATATTTTTTATTAAAAAACTTGATTTTAAAACTAGTTAGTAGTATTATAAGAGGACTTCAGAATACAGCCTGAGGACAGCTTTTAAAATTATTATTTGTCCCAGAGAACACCTTTCAAAAAACAGAGTGTTATTTTAAGGTTAAAGTTTGAAGACCATCCTAAAAAAATATTGTAAAAGATTGTTGGTGTGGGAATTAAAGAAGAAATCTTTGGAGATGTGTCTAAGGATTTTTTTATAAAAATAAATTACTAATTAGTACTATATTATTCAGGAGGAATTATGAAAAATTTAATGGGTTTACTGACAGTATTGATGTTAATTCTCAGCGGATGCGGGGAAGAGAAATCATCCAAGGAGAACACCTTAAAAACCAAGGTAGAGGGGGGAGAGCTTGTAGTAAGAATTTCCCAGGACATGGATTTCTTAGATCCCCATAAAGCCCTAGCTGCAGGTACTTACGAGGTTATGTTTAATGTTTTTGAAGGTTTACTGAAACCAACCAGTGAGGGGAAGTTAGTTCCAGCTGTGGCAGAATCCTTTGAAATATCAGAGGATAACCTTACCTATACCTTTAAGTTAAGGGAGGGAATCAAGTTCCACAATGGTAGAGATGTTCAGGCGGAGGATATTATCTTTTCCCTAACTAGAATCAGCGGAGATTTCCCAGGAAACTCAGTTGTAAGAGACCTGGCTAAGAACATTAAATCTGTAAAGAAGATAGATGAAAATACTGTTGCAGTGGAGCTGAAGGAAGTGGATGGAACTATTCTCAGTAAGTTTACCACAGCTATTATTCCAAGGGATGTAACGGATATTGAAAAGACCCCCATTGGAACGGGGCCATATAAATTTATAGAGTATCTTCCAGGACAAAAACTTGTTATGGAGAAGTTTTCAGACTACTGGATAGAGGGAGTTCCAACTATAGACAAGGTGGAATTTGCAATCATCAAGGATGAGCAGAGTTCCATACTTTCCCTTCAAAGGGGAGAGATAGGCCTCTACCCGCGTCTGGGATCTACTCATATTCCTACTGTGGAGGTTACGCAAAATATAATCGTAACTGAGCAAAACCTTATGCAGATCCTATCTCTGAACAACAAGGTTAAGCCCTTTGACGATCTGAGAGTGAGACAGGCAATAGCCTATGCAATGAATTCCCAGGAGATCATCGATACTCTGGATGCTGGCCTTGGAAAACCCATCGGAACTAATATGAGTCCGGTTATGAAAAACTACTACAATGAAGAAACAGAGGGAACTTATACACATAATATAGAAAAGGCCAAGGAACTGTTAAAGGAAGCCGGATATGAAGATGGATTTGAATTTACTCTGAGCCTTCCTACAAACTACAGATTTCATGCTGATACAGGGGTAATTGTATCGGAACAACTGAAGAAGGTGGGGATTAAAGCTAATTTAGTTGAGGTCGAGTGGGGAACTTGGTTAAAGGATATCTATGCTGGAAGAAAGTATGAGGGGACTATTATTGCTCTAGACGGAAAGATCGAGCCATACGATATCTTAAATCGTTATATCAGCACTCACCGTAGAAACTTTATGAACTATGACTCTGAAAAGTACGATGCAGTTATGAATAAAATTACCCAGACTACAGATGAAGAGGCTAAGAGGGAGCTATATAGGGAAGCTCAGATGATACTGGCTCAGGATATTCCAGTTGTATTTATCATGGCACCAGCAGGAATAGTTGCAACAGATACGGATCTAAGAGGATATACTCCATATCCTATCTATGTACAGGATATCTCCACCCTCTACTTCGTAAAATAGGAGAAGTTATGATTTATTTTATTAAAAGAATCGGCATAATGCTCTTCACACTGTTTCTTGTTTCAGTGATCTCCTTCTCGGTATTCCAGATAATCCCTGGAGATCCTGCCCTTTCAAAGTTAGGGATGGAAGCTACCCAGGAACAGGTAGAGATGCTGAGAACAGAGCTTATGCTGGATAAACCACTTTCCACACAATATATTCACTGGGCAAAAAACATCTTAAGGGGAGATCTGGGGGAATCTATAAGGTTTTCAAGGCCTATAGAGGAACTTATAAAGGAGAGGATAGTGGTTACCCTGACCCTGGGGATCTACGCCATCCTCATTGCAGTGGCTATAGGAATCCCCCTTGGTATCTTAAGTGCTAAGTACAACGATACCAAGCTGGGGGTCTTCCTCTCCGTCTTCTCTCAGGTGGGGCTTGCAATCCCAGAGTTTTGGCTGGGGATAATATTCTTAATTGTATTTGGGATTATATTCAGGCTCTTTTCCCTGAAGTATATTCCCTTTTCAGAGGACCCCATCTCCCACATAAAGATAATAACTCTTCCTGCCCTTGCCCTTGCTATATCCAGAATTTCAGTTGTAGCAAGACATATGAAGAATATCGTATTGGAGGAGCAGGAGAAGGACTATGTAAGAACAGCATACAGCAAGGGACTTTCAGCTAATAAGGTCTATATCTGCCACATCCTTCAAAATGCTCTGATCCCAACAATTACCATCATCGGTATGCTCACAGCAGGGGTATTGGGAGGAGCCATAGTGGTTGAACAGGTGTTTAACCTGCCGGGGATCGGAACCCTTTTAATTAACGGGGTTACCACAAGGGATATACCGCTGGTTCAGGCCATCATAACCTATATAGCCTCAGTAGTAGTAATCATAAATTTTTTAATCGATATCCTCTACAGAGCTGTAGATCCGAGAATATCGATTTAGGAGAATAAAATGAATGTACAAGTCAAAGATCACAACCTGATAATAGGGGGAGGAATTTTGTCCTTCCTCCTGCTTATTATGGGGATCAGTTTTTTTTATCTGCCCCACTCAGTTACCGAGATACATACAAGCTTAAGACTCTCTCCACCTAGTTCCTCCTATCTTTTGGGGACGGACAACTTCGGAAGAGATATCCTCAGCCGGCTCATGAAGGGATCCCAGACAGCTTTTCTAGTAGGGGTGATCTCTGTGAGTATAGGAAGTAGTATGGGGGTTTTTCTGGGAGCAGTCTCCGGATATTTCGGCGGCAGGACAGATGAGATCATCATGAGGATAATAGATGCCATGATGGCTTTTCCAGGTATTCTCTTTGCCCTTATGTTTATCTCTGTATTTGGAGTGGGAATAGAGAATACAATGATAGCCATCGGGATAATGTCTATACCTACATTTGCCAGGATAACCAGAAGTGGTTTCCTACGGGAAAAGGAGCTGGAGTATGTGAGAGCTGCCAGGGTAAGGGGAGCTTCCAACCTGAGAATCATCTACCACCATATCCTCCCCAATGTTTTATCCCCGGTAATAGTAGCTGCAACTATGAGTTTTTCAAATGCTATCTTAGCGGAAGCAGCCCTTAGTTATCTGGGGCTTGGAGTACAGGCTCCCAACCCCAGCTGGGGAAGGATGCTAAGTGAATCACAGATGTACTTTATGACAGCTCCATGGTATACACTGGCCCCTGGAATAATGATCAGTTTAACTGTACTGGCCCTTAATATGCTGGGGGATTTTTTAAGAGGTTATCAAAAAAGGTAGGAAAAGATGATTATTGATATTAAAAATTTAAATATATATTTTAATGAGAAGACAAAACTCCAGGCTGTTAACAACCTTTCATTCAGTGTTAGGAAGGGGGAGATATTTGGTCTTGTGGGGGAATCTGGATGTGGAAAAAGCCTTACATCCCTTGCTATTATGAGGCTCTTAAGAAGAAATGCCTCCCTTTCTGGTGAGATCAATTTTTTAGGGGAAAACATCCTAGATCTTTCTAAGAAGGAGATGGGGTCTCTGAGAGGTAGGGACATCTCTATGATCTTTCAGGAACCTCTAACAGCCCTAAACCCCCTCCACAGGGTGGGAAAGCAGATAGATGAAGTTCTGAAGCTCCACACATCCCTGTCCAAAAGGGAGAGGAGGGAAAAAACTCTGAAACTCATGGAGGAGGTAAATTTAAGGGATTTAGAGGAGACATATAAAAAGTTTCCCCATGAGCTTTCAGGAGGACAGAGGCAGAGGATTGTAATTGCCATGGCTATTGCATGTGAACCCAAACTAATTATAGCCGATGAGCCCACAACAGCCCTGGATGTAAGTACCCAGGCTCAGATCATAGATCTGTTGAAGGCAATAAATAAAAAAAGGGATAACTCCCTTCTCTTTATATCCCACGACTTAGATCTAGTAGATGGACTTTGCCACAGAGTGGCAATTATGTATGCAGGTCATATTGTAGAGATAGTAGAGAAACTAGGGGAGGCAAAACATCCCTATACCAGATGTCTTTTAGATGCAATACCAAACCCGGCACACAAGGGAAGGGATCTCTACTCCATCCCAGGAAGGGTTCCCACCCTTGCTGAAAGAGGAGGGGGATGTCCCTTTGCTCCCAGATGCCCCATGGCAAGGGAAGGATGCCATGAAACCTTACCAGAACTTCTCGAGAGAAAGGATGGACATCTTGTCAGATGTCCCTATGTATAGGTGAAGAGGATGGAAAATATACTTGAAATTAGAAATTTAAAGAAGAGCTTCGGAGGTTCTAAATTATTTAAATCCAGAAATCCCAAGGTAGCTGTGGACAATATCTCCTTTGAGATAAAGAGGGGAGAGGTATTTGGTCTCGTGGGAGAATCGGGATGCGGTAAATCCACTACGGGAAATCTCATAAGCAGGCTCCTCACTATCGACAGTGGAGAGATAATCTATAGAGGAAAGAATATCTCAAGCTTAAAGGGACGAGGTCTCAAGAGCATGAGAAAAAATATCCAGATGATCTTCCAGGACCCCTACCACTCCTTAAACCCTAAAAAAACTTTAGGGTGGATCTTAATGGAACCCATGATAATTCACAATCTCTATACCAGGGAGGAGAGAAATAGAAAGATCCTGGAGATGCTGGAGATAGCTGGTTTTGACGAAACCTTTCTAAAGAAGTATCCTCATGAGCTTTCTGGAGGACAGAGGCAGAGGATAGCAATCCTCGCAGCTCTTATGTGTGAGCCTGATTTTGTCATAGCAGATGAATCTGTATCTGCCCTGGATGTGTCTGTTCAGGCACAGATATTAAACTTCATGAAAAAACTTCAGAGAAAGATGGGATTGACCTACCTCTTTATATCCCACGACCTAAATGTAGTTTACTATATGTGTGACAGGATAGCAGTGATGAAGGATGGAAAGATTGTTGAGATAGATGAGGCGGAGAGGTTGTATACCAACCCAAAGCATCCCTATACAAGGGCTCTTTTAGAGGCGGTTCCAGGTAGAAATCAAATAGAGGATTAGCTTACATAAGCTAATCCTCCATTTTTTATTTTAAGCTATATTACCGCTCCATTTTCTTATCACTTTATTTTAAAGTGCTACTTCCTCCACTGTTTATAGTCAAAATTATAGGTGACAGAGTATAGCTTTGAAGGAAGTAGGTATAAAGATTTGAATAGTAACCAAAGAGAAAGATTTATATACCACCTAAATAATAATGATGTTTAGAGGAGACCATATGAATATAGTGATTGCAGGGGGAGGAGATGTAGGGATCAAGATCGCCCAGAAACTTATCTATGAAGGCTACAATGTCACCCTCATTGAAAGAGAGGGAAACCTGATAAATATGTTAAAAAACAAGTTAGATGCCATGATAATTAAGGGGGATGCTACAGATGTGGCTACCCTTCAGAGAGCGGATATTTTAAATGCCACCCTCTTTATAGCTGTCACAAGCACAGATACCGACAACCTGGTAGCCTGCAGCCTTGTAAGAAGGATGTGCGGAAGCACTATAAGTATCGCCAGCAAGATCAATGAATACAATCAGTTTTTCTCCCACAAGGAAGTTTCCCCAAAGGATTTTGGTATCGATGCTACTATCACTCCCTGGGAGCTCACTGTAAAAAAGGTAATCGAACTCATTCATAACCCGGATATCTTTGAAGTTGCCAACTATGCTGGAAGTATGGCTCAGATGGTAGGGGTAAAGGTAGGGAAGGACTTTCCATATTCATCCACTCCCCTCTTTGAAGTGGCTCTGAAGGACAGTATGCTTACACGTATAAGGCTCGTTGCCATCCAGAGAGAGGGGGATATAATTATTCCAAGGGGAGAAAGCAGGATCTACCCCAACGATAAACTGTATTTTGTGGGAAAAACAGATGTGGTGAAGGAGGTAGTTAAAAAGTACTTCTCCCTAAACATCAGTCTGGATAACATAATAATAACAGGGGGGAACAAGAAGGTTGTTAAACTTGCCAAGCTTCTTGCCAAGCTCAAGAGGACGGTGACCATTATAGAAGAGGATAAAAGAAGGTGCCGGGAGCTCTCTGCACATCTGGAGGATGCCCTTGTGATAAACGGACTGGCAACGGACAGAAACCTCTTAGATGAACTGAAGATGGAAGATTCCTGCGTTGTAAATATGAGCAACGACGATGAGTACAATATCCTTTCATCATTTATGGCCAAGAAGTATGGGGCATCTAAAACCATATGCATGATAAAGCATAGCTCCATTGTAAGTGTAATAAATAACCTGGCTCCTATAGATACTGTGTTTTCCCCCCATGCTCTTACTGTGGGGGAAACCCTTAAGCTAACGAGAAAAGATGATTTATTTTCCGTATCTCCCTTTACAGAGATAGAGGCGGAGACTATCGGAATAAATATTACAGAAGAACTGTCCATCCTGGGCATTCCCCTTAAAAGTATTCCCCTCCCTCCCAAAACCATAATCGGAGTAATCATAAGGGGGGAAGAGGTTATCATCCCCACGGGAGAGGATACAGTAATGCTGGGGGACAGAATAGTTATATTCCTTCTTTCCAGCGAGATCTATGAAGTCAAAAGAATGTTTTCCAAAAGGTAGTGAGTGCATATGAACTGGAAACTAATATTAAAGATTCAGGGATTTCTCCTGATTATACTGGCATCCATGATGGTAGCTCCCCTCGCCTTTGCTCTCTACTACAGGAGTTCCGATATTTGGGCACTATCTATATCGATGTTAATAACCTTAGCCCTGGGTACCTCCTTTATCCTTGCCTTTAAATCTCAGAAAAGGATCGGTACAAGGGAAAGCTTTGTATCGGTATCCATGGGATGGATTCTGGCATCTGTATTTGGGGCACTGCCCTTCTACCTCCATGGTTCCTTTGGTCCCTATATAGATTGTGTCTTTGAGGCCATGTCGGGATTTACAACAACAGGAGCTACAATTCTCACAGATATAGAGGCAATCCCCAAGGGACTTCTCTTCTGGAGAAGTCTTACCCACTGGCTGGGAGGGATGGGGATAGTCCTTTTGACCATAGCGGTTCTTCCTACTCTGGGTATGTCTCCAGGACTTCTCTACAGGGCAGAAGTGCCAGGTCCCATAAAGGATCGGCTGAAACCAAAGATCAAGGATACAGCCAAAATACTCTGGCTCATCTACCTCTTCATGACCCTCTTGGAGACCCTTCTTCTTATGGTAGGGGGAATGAATCTCTACGATGCTCTGTGTCATACCTTCGGTACCCTGGCAACAGGAGGATTTTCCACCTATAGTGAATCTGTAGGTGGTTTTAAAAGTACCTATATAGAAGTGGTTATTATTATATTTATGTATCTTGCCGGGATCAACTTTACCCTTCACTTCTACCTGGTACAGGGAAGGTTAAAGGATTTTTTTAAGGATCGTGAGTGGAAGTTTTATACCGGGGTGCTTGTAACTGGAGTAGTCCTTATATCCCTCAATCTATATTTTTCAGAGCTGCCCCTGTACAATGACAGCTATATGAGGTCTCTGCGGGACTCTGCTTTCCAGGTTGTTTCTATAACCACCACCACAGGTTATACTACTGCAGATTTTAATCTCTGGCCCTCCTTCTCTTCCCTTCTCTTGGTATTCCTCATGTTTCTGGGGGGATCTGCCGGATCTACAGGAGGAGGAATAAAGCAGATCAGAGTTCTTATTATCTTAAAGCACCTGTGGCATGAGGTCAAAAAACTTGTATATCCCAGAGCTGTCTTCTCCCTCAAGGTGGGAGATCAGATAATAGATGAAGATATTGTAAAAAATGTTCTGGCATTCTTTATGTTTTTCATCCTGTTCTTTGCAGGAATCACACTTTTTCTGGCTTTCCAGGGATACGATATAGTCACATCCTTTTCTGCTTCCATTGCAACCTTGGGAAATATTGGTCCGGGACTGGCAAGGGTGGGAGCTGTGGAAAACTATAGCTTCTTCGACCCCTACAGCAAACTTCTGCTTATCTTTGCCATGCTTCTGGGAAGACTGGAGATCTTCTCGGTTCTGATCCTCATGTACTCCCTAGTGACAAGAAAAAGATAGGCTTCCAGGTAGCATCTGAGATAAAAAGGCTAAGCTTCCTTAGAGAATAATAAAGAAAGCTTTTCATAACTAAAAAAGAGCTGACCTAAGTCAGCTCTTTTTCTTAATCTCTTAGAAGTTTACCTTCTCACCGTAGTAAACAGCTTTGAACAGTTCCTTCATCTCCTCCACAGAAATATCTCTTGGATTTGTACCTGTACATGGATCTGCTACTGAAGTTCTAGCGATCTCATCTAAGTTTGCCAGGAAGAACTCCTCCTCTACTCCAAATTCCTTTAGAGAGTGTGGCATATTCATCTGTGTTCTCAGGTCCTTAACTAGCTTTACTAGTGATTCTACCAGTTCCGCCTCTGTAGTACCTGAAAGACCGATGTTCTTAGCTGCATTAGCATACTGTGCTCCTGCTACCTTTGCGTTGAACTCAATTGCGTATGAAAGGTAGATTGCATTTGCCAGTCCGTGGGCTATATCAAGAACTTTTCCAGTCTTATGAGCCATTGAGTGAACTATTCCAAGAATTGCATTGGAGAATGACATTCCTGCAAGGTTCTGTGCAATGTGCATATCCTTTCTAGCCTGATCCTCTCCATTGTATGACTTAACCAGAGTCTCAGCTATCATCTCTATTGATTTCATAGCAAGGGCATCTGTAAATGGATTTCTTACCTTGGAAACATATGCTTCCAGGGCATGAGTTAGTGCGTCCATTCCTGTGTTTGCTACAAGTCCCTTAGGCATCGTCTGTACTAGGTTTGTATCTACAATCGCCACATCTGGAGTGATGTTATAGTCAGCAATTGGATATTTGATGTTAGTTTCATTGTCTGTGATTACAGCAAATGATGTAACCTCTGTTGCTGTTCCGCTTGTTGTAGGGATTGCAATGAACTTAGCCTTGTTTCTTAGCTCAGGTAGGTTAAATGGCTTTGCAGCCTCCTCAAATGTAAATGTTGGGTGCTCATAGAAGATCCACATAGCTTTAGCAGCATCTATTGGTGATCCTCCACCGATTCCGATGATTGTATCTGGCTGAAACTTATTCATAGCCTCTACACCCTTCAGAACTGTAGCTACTGAAGGATCGTTTTCCACCCCTACAAAGAGCTCAGATTCGATTCCAGCTTCCTTTAAGTATTCAACTGCTCTAGGTGCTGTTCCATCTTTAACCAGTCTCTCTGAACCGATAACGATCATAGCCTTGCTTCCCTTGATTGTTTTTAAATGTGATAGTGCGTCCTCTCCGAAGTATAGATCTCTTGGTATTGTAAATCTTTGCATCTTGTACCTCCATATATAAATTAATTTTTTTAATAACCTGCCTCTCGACTACCCAACCATTATAAAACACAAACCAAGATCCGTCAACAATTTTTGTTCTGTATAAAAACACTTTGTTTTGTATCCGTTATCGGATGTGGTAAGATCTTATCAGATCTGATAAGGTCCTCTCATATCCGATAAGAAATTTTTTTAATTTTTTTTACTCCTACCATGACTTTTAGAGTAAAAGAATGAAAATTCATGGCAATAATCTGTATAAAAAAAGGAGCCCTTCAGCTCCCTTTAATATCTTTGATTTTTTTTCATTACTACTCCAACCCCTAATTGCCTGAGCTCCCACCTTTCTCCCTCTCTCAGAATATGGATATCGTGTAACTGCTGATCTGAAAATCTGCCGTGCTTCTCATACTTATCTATAATATCTATCCTTCTCATATGATAGTCTATCTCCGATCTACTCCCTTCCCTTGCTACAGCATAGTACTCCGATTGAAACTCCGGATAATCATTGTAATAACCCTCTATGGCTATAAGCAGTGGAAGGGCAGTAAGAAATATCAATATAAGCCTCACCCTTCCTCCTCTCCTTCTCTATCAATTCATTCATAATCCTAATTATAGCACCTGTACCCGGCGTAACCTTTATAAAGCTTTTAGTTTTATGTATCTTTCTCAATATTAAAAGGAGACCTCCGGGTGAAAGGTCTCCTTTCTTTTACTTTAAGAATTATTTAGCTTCTCTAGGCTTTAAAATCCATATAAGGAGATTGGTCAATACTATCCCCACTAGAGTGGCCAGGAGAAACCCGCCCCTCTTATCTATAAAGGGAAGCATAATAAGACCACCGTGGGGTACACGGCTTCCTACCTTTAGATAGGCCGCTATCATTGCCGTCCCAGCTGTCCCCATCATACTGGAAAAGATTAATTTTATGGGATTTCCTACCAGGAGGGGGATCGCTCCCTCAGTAATGCCACTCACTCCCAGTATGAGAGCTATAGCCACCGATTCATCCCCAGACTCACCCCCTCTGTTTAAATACTTATAGAGGGCCATGGATAGTGGTGGGACTGCTATTGCAGTGGTCACCACTCCCATTATATCCGTTCTTCCTGCACTGAGAAGGTTTACCCCGAAAAAGTATGCCACCTTATTTATAGGTCCTCCCATATCTGTGGATATCATCACTCCCAGTATGCCTGCAAGGATAATTATACTCCCCTCACTAGCTCTCTCTAAAAGGCCCATGCTGCCGTCAAAGAGCTTAACCAGAGGTAGGGAGCAGAGAAATAGTATCAGCCCTGTTGTTATTGTTATTAACATGGGGGAAAAAAATATTGTCATAAAGGGTTTCCATGCCAGGGGCAGATCCAGGGTCTCCAGCTTATTGCTGAAAAATCCTACCAGGCCTCCTGCAAGAAGTCCTCCTACCATCCCCATTCCCAGAGAACCAGAGTAGTAACCTACCACTGCAGCAGGAACCATAGAGGATACTCCTCCCATGGAGTACACTACAAATATAGAGAGCATCGCAGGGAGAAGCTCAAAGGCTCCCCCTCCAAGCTTCCCAAATATCTCAACATCTGTACCTATATATAGAGCACTACACACTCCTCCAATAATTGCCAGAGGTATTATCCTAGTAAAGACCTCCAGCAACCCTTTCTTCAATATCATCCCTCTACTCTTCATCTCTCCCCCAATGTTTCCAAGCTTTTAGATTAATATACCACTAAAAACCATATAGCACAATGAAGGATAGGTCTGCCGTTTTACTTCTAAAGGCTGATTTCCTGCTTTCTTGCCTTCAATACTGAAGTAATAGTAGCTGTTACCAGAGATCCCACTACTATGGCAACTACAAAGAAGATCTTGTTGTCCACCACTGGAAGAACTATAAGTCCTCCATGGGGAGCGTGGTCTGCTACTCCTCCCATGGCTGCAATAACTGCACCTATTCCGGCACCAATCATATTGGCAGGTATTACCCTTAGAGGATCTGCTGCGGCAAATGGGATTGCTCCCTCGGTAATTCCGATACATCCCATGGCAAGAGCTGCCTTACCAGCTTCCCTCTCATCCTTCTCAAACTTTTTAGGAGCCATAAGTGTTGCAATTCCCATTCCAATTGGCGGCACACATATTGCCACTGCTATTGGTCCCATTACCGTAGATACCCCCTGGCTGATCATGCTGGCCCCAAAAAGGAATGCTACCTTATTTACCGGTCCTCCCATGTCAAAGGCTATCATAAGTCCAAGGATTAGAGCCAGCCCTACAGATCCCTGCTCCATATTTTGAAGAGCTGAGGTCATAGCCTCCATGACTCCGCTGATAGGTGTACCTATTATCCCCATAATAAGCCCAACAAGACACGTTGAAACAAGGGGAATTACAAAGATCGGCATTATCGCCTGAAGGGTTTCTGGAACCTTCCAGCTCTTTACCCACTTAGCTATATATCCCGCCGCAAAACCGGCTGCTATACCTCCCAGGAACCCTGCTCCCAGTTTATTGGCAAGTGCTCCTCCCACAAGTCCAGGAGCCAGTCCAGGTCTATCAGCTATACTTACAGCTATATACCCTGCAAGGATAGGTACCATGAGTCCAAAAGCCTCTACTCCAAGGTCCAGCATCTGCTTAAAGAATGGATTGGTTACAGCAGCTCCCTCTCCGGCCTTTACTCCAGAAAGTGCTATTGAAAGAGCTATAAGCACTCCTCCGCAGACCACAAGGGGAAGCATGTGGGATACACCGTTCATCAGGTGCTTGTATACTCCCTTCTTTCCGTCAGTCTTTGACACAGTCTCTACACTTGCCTTGCCTCCCTGATAGATGGGAGACTCCATACTCTTCTCTATAAGCTCCTTGGGCTTACTGATTGCCTCCTTTACAGATGTCTGTATAAGAGGTTTACCATTAAACCTTTCCATCTCTATCTTCTTATCTGCAGCTACAATAACTCCTGCTGCATCTCTTATATCCTCTGAAGTAAGGACATTCTTTGTTCCCACAGATCCATTGGTTTCCACCTTTATCCTTACTCCCATCTCCCTTGCAGCTTTATTAAGGGCATCTGCTGCCATATATGTGTGGGCTATTCCAACCGGGCAGGCAGTTACTCCCACTACATACTTTCCTGTATCTGCTACGCTGCTCTCCTCATCCTTAACCTCATCCATACGAGCTATTACCTCCATTACCTCTTCAGATGCAGAAGCCTTTAACAGCCCCTCTCTGTACTCGTCCTCCAGGAGCCCTGTTGTGAGTTTTGACAATGCCTCTATATGGGTATCGTTGGCTCCCTCGGTAGCTGCTATCATAAAGAACAGGTTTGACGGCTCACCATCCAGGGAATCATAGTCTACCCCCTCGGTGCTTCTTCCAAATACTATTGCAGTTTCCCTTACTGCACTGGACTTGGCATGGGGAATAGCAATTCCTTCCTCTAAACCTGTGGAGGATATCTTCTCCCTCTTTAACACCTCGTCTCTATATGCATCTCTGTTATTCAGCTTTCCCCTTCTGTCTAAAAGGTCCACCATCTCCTCTATAACCTCTTCCTTACTTCTTCCCTTTAAAGAAGTTATTATCTGATCCTTAGCTATTAAATCTAAAATCCTCATAGCTCCTCCTTTTTTATCTCGTTTTACAATCTTTTTATACTTTAATCCAACTTTTTAGTCAAATTTCGTAATTTTAAGGTGTTTTTTCGTCTAATTGCTGTTAAAATTAAAATATAAAAAATTTTAAACGGTGTTTTTTCGTCTAATTTACAGGTTTTTTTGATAAAAAAATATAAAAAAATTTTAGGAGGAGTAATTTGAAGGAGAATTTCCCCTTAAATACTGCAGAATATCTGTGTATTGCATTTAATAAGAAGCTAAATAAACAGGAGCACCGTCTTCTCCTCTACATATTAGAGAGAGGGGAGGATGGATTTTATATCTCCCTGGAGGAGCTAAAATCCATCACCAGGGTGGCCAATCCCCAGATGAACCTCAAGGTTGTAAGGGGACTTTCTACCAAGAGGGTGGGCTACTCCCTCACTGTTCAGGGAAAAAACTTAGAGGGAGAGTTTTCCCCTGTCTCCTCCTACTTCTTCGATGGAGAGCTCTTTCATCTCACTACAGCAAGGGAACTCCTTCCCCACCACCAGTTTACCCTTCTCTTTAGAGAGGTCCATCTGCCAACCTTTATAAAGCTCCGGCAGAGGGGAACCCTCAAGATCTATGAGAGGTTTGTGAAGACCCATATGGAGAGCAGCAAACTCACCTTTGATATAGATGAGTTAAAGGCACTCCTTGAGGTAGAGGACAAGTACTCCCGTTTTTACGACTTTGAAAAGCATGTTTTAAAGAGTATATTAGATGAGTTAAACAGCTTCACCGAGTACCAGGTTTCCTACAATAAGATAAAGAAGGGAGAGGGGAAAACCAACAGGGTAATAGCCCTGGAGTTTGAGTTTTCCAACAAGGAGGAGATCCTTGCCAGGGAGCAGACCGAGGAACTTGTGGGGGTGGCCCGGGACAGGATCAAGAACTTTTCCAATACCTGGGAGCTTATCTACAGATCCATAAAGAAGAATGGTTTTGAATTTACAAGGGATACCCTGAAGTACAGTATGGGAGGAGGAGTTAAGGATTTTGAAGCCCTCCTGGAAAAGGCCATAGAGGAGAGAACGGTCCTCACCCTGAACAAGCCTGTCTATGAGTACACCGCCCTCATAGATAACCCCGGAAAGCTCAGCTCCCTGATCTACAACAAGATGATCTCCTACAACCTCCAGTACTCCCTAAATATCTCATTTTTAAACTTCATCAGAAAGGTTAAAAAGATTAACTCCATCACATACAAGGATAGTGACTATGAGATAAGGGTAGACTATACAGACCCCTCAAGGGGAGGTTTCACCATATGGAAGTTTTAAAAGCTGCTTAGAGCAGCTTTTTTACGGAAGCATGGATAAATTAAAAATAATAAACTCCCCACCTTACCTAGGGTAATCACTTCCAACAAACCATATATATACCGATAAACAAAGTCCACCCTTAAGATCACCTAACTCTACCTGCTACAGCCCCAAGCCCAATTAAAGGGAACATCTTATCACTATCCACAAAAATTTTATTGAAATCAATATCGAATTATGAAATAATAAGCCTATCAAAATTTCAGAAGAGAGGTAGAGATGAAAAAAACACTGGCAATACTAATGATAACAGGCCTTATGGGGCTAACTGCTCAGGGAGCCCAGTACAGAGACGGAGTGTATAGAGGTAACTTTATAGACCGTGGAGAGACTCAGGCCAATGTACAATTTGAATTAAAGGATGATACAGTTGTAAAAGCCAAGTACAGAGCCCTTGCATTTAAAGGACAAAACTATATGGAGAATAAGAAGCTTGCCAAGGAGAGAGCAAAGTATGAGGCTGCTCTGAAAAGTACCATAGGAAAGAATATCAACGACGCTCTAGAGGATCTATACTACCCTGAGAAGATTGAGATGGCAGGAGCTAGTGTAAGAAGTAATAAGATAAGATCCTCCTTCCAGGATGCTTTAAACAGAGGGGCTTATAAGATAGTTAAGGAAAAATAGATAAAATTTAAAGGGAGCTTTATTTAGAGCTCCCTTTACTATATAAAAATATTAAATAACTTAGTAGGTTAGTTACCTCTCTTAAAAAGTACCATCTCAGGATAAACTACCCCTTCCAGTACCTCTTCAATATCTTCTCAAGCCTCTTATCCTCTAAGAATCCATTGACCTCAGGACTTATCTTCGTCCCCAGCTCTCCCAGGATCTTAAATTCATCTGAGAAGTAGAAGTAACTTATTATCTTGGCCTTCTCCCTATCTATCAATACAGATACAAGGGATCTCGTAAATAAAAACAGCAGATCGTCTTCATTGATCTTTTCAATGCTGTCCTTACCATGCCACAGTCTGTCCTTACCATTGAAGTAGTCCCCCTCTATCTTTATATTAATAACAGTCTTCAGATAGGAGTTATAAAAATCGATAAACCTGATTAGCTGAATCTTTATCTTGTAGGACTCAAATACATAGGATCCGATGAAAAAAATTATAAACACCACATATAGAAATTGTAAGGTATAACTATTCATAATAACCACCCCATTTAATAAGCTATTATTTCACTTCCAAGGTATAAAACACCCTCAAACCCACCAATATATCGATAACAGTATTCTTTTTTTGATCTTAGTGTACAGTTAATTATCATTAATTATAGAATACCACATTAATAGGATATTGACAATATGCACATACCTATATATAGATATACCAATAAATGCTCAATCCCCTTTTCCCCTTCAATAAAATTGTTGAAAAAATCAAGATTTTTTCAGGTCCCTTTTAAACCATGCTATCTTCAGTGTATATCTCCTCAAACTTCCTGTGGTTGTCTAGAAAGATATCCACCAGTAGGGGATCGAAGTGCTCCCCCCTTTCCTCCTGGATAATTTCTATGGATCTCTCGTGGGAAAAGGCCGGCTTATAACTTCTCTCCTGCCTTAATGCATCGTAAACATCAACCAGAGCCACTATTCTTGCTTCCAGAGGAATCTCATCCCCCTGAAGCCCCTCAAGGTATCCCCCTCCATTCCACTTCTCATGGTGGTAGCGAACTATATTTTCAGCCACACTTCCCAGCCTAGCGCCGCAGATCAACTCATATCCTGTAGCCACATGTTTCTTCATGGCTTCAAACGCTTCCTTGGTAAGCTTCCCCCTCTTCTTTAAGATGGAATCGCTAATGGCAACCTTCCCCACATCGTGGAGGGACGCAAACTTACCTACCTCATATATAAATCCCTCTGAGCATCCGTATAGCTCCGCCAAAAGTTTGGAGTATAGCCCTACCCTGACTATGTGCTCCCCTGTATCCTCATCATTATATTCATTGGATTTTTCCAGTACACCTACAATGGCAAGGCCAGAGACTGGTTTTTCTCCAGTTCTAAGTTCCTTTCCTGAAGATACTTATTCTTCTTCCCCACCTGTGCCACTGAAAAGCCCAGATAGAGGAGAATCAATATCCCCCCTCCCGTCCAGAGGGAGAGTGTTCTCAGCCTTACCTCTAAAAGCACTGGTGAAGCCTGAACCTGCTTTCTCATCTTCTCCATCTCAATGGTACTCCTTCTCAGGGAAAGTGCCTTACTTAAGATGGAGTAGAGCTCCTCATTGCCCTCAGGTACTCCTAAACTTGTGGTAATCTTCTTCAGGGTCCCCACCCTGTGTATATCCTTGTGATTGTTGCTCTGAAGATAAAAATCTGCAAGATCCTCCCTCATGACAAAGTAATCTATCTCCCTTTTCTCCAGGGCAGATATTACATCCTTAAAACTCTCAAAGGACACTACCCGACCAAGCTCTATATTCTCCCTGAGATACTCCTCCTCCCTGAGTCCCTTTAAGGTAGCAATTCTTTTTCCTTCAAGGTTTGTAAGGGTTTTTATACTTCTTATATTTTGAGAGTATACAGCAATTTTGTACTGATAGATTGGTTCAGTGTACTTATAGTTGTTCCTTTTCTTGCCTATTTCATCTAGGGTAAAATCATAGTCCTCCTGAGAAATTTCAATAGGTACTCCGATTAGCTTTGAAAAACCCGAGATAAAAAATGAAGCAGCCCCCTTTCTGTAGCTGAGGGCTCCCGGCATAGTTAATAGTTTCAGCTCCTCACTGCCCTTTACCCTTAGTTTTTCCTTTCTCTTCAGCCACTGCTCCTCCTCTGGGGTAAACCTCAAATTTTTTCTCTCTCCCCTTATGGAGTTAGACATTATAATCCTTCTCAGTTCACCGTTTCTTTCAAGCTCCCCCAGAGTATATTTTAAAATATCAAAGAGATAGCCTCTATCTCTGGGGATCTTCATCCTTACCTTAATATCATAGGCGGCTGGAATAAGGGTCCTGTGCATGCCTTGGAGGAGACCTTTTATCTCAACCTCCTTTGCCGCTTCACTATCTAGGATCAGTCCATCATATTCTCCTCCTCTATACTCCTCTATCTGCTTCCCCAGAGTTAGGAGCCTTCTGTTTTCTCCAATGCCCAGATTTTCAACAAGCCTCTCCTCAAGGCCACGGGATATAATCCTCATCCCTCTCACTTCCCTGAAGGAATCGATCCTCTCCCGAGTATAGAGGTAGAGACCTATATTCAAATAGGGATCTGTAAAGTAAAACTTCTCCCCATCCGACTCCTCAAAAATGGCTGAGGTAGCTATAAAGTCTCCCTCCCCCCTCGTGCACCTGATATCTATTCCATACCTCTCCCTGACTCTTTCCAGTAAATCTGGAACTATACCAAACTCATCCTCTTCATTGTAGTAGAGTCTGCCTTCATCTCCAGTTACACTTCCATAAAAAATCCTGTTACGATTTTCCAGCAGCCAGAGCTCTAAAAATATCCTTTTATGAAGGATAAACAGGCTTAAGACCAGTACAGATACTATCATCTATCTCTTTCCTCTCATATGCTTACTCCTATAATTTTTTTCAAACATTATTAGACTATACTAATTTTTAGAGAGTGTTCAGATGAAAATATTCTCTTTTTGGTGTTGTAACGTACAATATTTTACCTTAAATAAAAAAAGCCTCTGGAAAAGGCTTTTTAAAACTTAACTATGATTCTATGACCAGAGGGATTACACCCTAAAAAATCTATCTCAAATTTTTCCTCATAGATAGGTTTCAGTTCGTGGAGCAAGGGCTCTAGAATCCTGTAATCCTCATCTGTGCAGTTTAGGGTGAGGCGGCTGTTTTCATTGATCAAGTAACCTACCTGCCCCCTCTGAATACAGTAGCAATCCCTTACCAGACTTAAGCCGTTCTCATTTAGAAGTTCTTTCAACGATACCATAAACCTATTTATCTTCATAAGCATCCCCCTCCTTCTCTAGTTTAGCCTGAAGAAAGTCAATATTCAACCACCGCTCATCCCACAAATAAACCGAAAACTCAAATAAAAAGCAACGTGATGTTGCATCCTTGTAACCAATTGGAGCACCAATTACTTCACATAATTTTTTCAAATTTAATACTTTCCTTAACAATAAAAAGACCTTTTTATAAAAGGTCTTTTATGGAAAAATTACTTAAAGATATGGGGATTTCTTACCATTATGAAGGTAGGTATC
Organism: Propionigenium maris DSM 9537; assembly: GCF_027925155.1. GTDB lineage: Bacteria > Fusobacteriota > Fusobacteriia > Fusobacteriales > Fusobacteriaceae > Propionigenium > Propionigenium maris. The sequence continues at coordinate 259,313 of NZ_BSDY01000002.1, forward strand.
TTGAGGTGCGGTCTGCCACTAGTCCCCGCCGACTCTGCATCGTAACCTCCAGATCTTAAGATCTCCGAAACATCTCCATACTCCTCAGGAATAGCCAGTCGCAGCTCACCCTTTCCGTGCTCTACATAGACCTCCTTAATAGTAGGGTCATACTTGTAATCCCAGGGAACTAATTCAAACTTATGGCTTTTTAAGTAGCCCTTTAATTTTTCAATCATTTAGTGCACCCCCCTTTCTATAAGGTTAACCAAAAAAACAGCAAAAATCAATCTACCTGAACCTGGAAATAGAAGGAAAGTTAGAAGATAACCGGTATATTGTGCTTTAATCCAGATAAAAAGATAGATTCCCTTTAAAGGACACAGTTAGTCCATAGACTAAAAGGAATTGAAGCTGGTACCTCCACTATAGATAGCTCCATAGAAATTCACTTTCTCCTCTCTAGAACATCCCATCAGAGAGACCTCTTCCTCTCCAGGTAGAGCTTAAGCAGCTCTTCAAACCCCAGGATAACATTTCCATAGAAGGGGGTGGGCTGCTTAACTATCCTATTTTCCGTGGATATTCCCTCGATGACAAAGGATACATCTGAGTTTTTAGCTATTGTATTCTCAAACTTCCCTGTAAAACTTACAGTTAAGTAGTCCTTGGGAGAGAGCTCGGCATTTTTTAGGATATTCAGACACTTAACCGACTCCCCTGTGTTGGATATGACTATAAGGGCATCGTAGGTTTTTCCTATTCCGTCAAAAAACAACTTGGAATCTATACAGTCTAAAAGGTGAGATTCTATTCCCATAGTAAATAGTCTGTTATTGATATAGTGTGCCACTATTCCGCTGAACTCCTCTCCGTAAACTGCAATTTTCATATTGAGAAGACAATCTATAAACTTTGTAACCTCTGCCCTGCTCCTCACCCGGTATCTGGAATCTATATCCACTGGCATAAACTCCCTCTTCATCCTCTGGGATCTGAGGGAGTAGGTCATATCTGTATATCCCTTGTAACCCAGTTTTTTTGAGAGCCTCACTATACTGCTTGTGGAGGTATAGGTCTTTTTGGCCACTCCCCTGATGCCAATCTCTATACACTCCTCTATATTATTGCTGATATAGTCAAATATTCTCTCCTCTGTTTCCTTCATAACTTCCCCCATAGCTGACTCCTTTTTTCTTTTTTTGAAAAATGTTTCATCACCAAGCCTTTTAAAAACCACATTTTATAAGCTATCAAAACAAAACATTGAATTTTGAAACAATTAATTATCCAGAAAAAACAATTTCATATATTTAATGAATTTTGATACCCCCGCTTTTATATACTATAACACTAGTATATAACATTAATCTGAGTAAATTAAAGATGCTTTTTTCACCACAAGATAGGGGGTAAGATTTATCCCTAAAAAGAGAAGCACTTAAAATATAGCGCTCAGTAAGTAAAGCAGGTGGAGGATGGACAGAAAAAATCTCAGAAATATAGAGGGAAGACCCTGGAGTGGTGGGACCACAAGGGAGATCTACAGAGACCAGGAGGATTTTAACCTAAGGATATCCAGTGCAGTTATAGACCCTGGAGCAAGTAAGTTTTCAGACTACTCTGGATACAGGAGAATCCTGAAGGTCCTTGAGGGAGAGGTAAATCTCCGAAAGCAAGAAGAAATTATTAAGCTGGATAGGGAGAGAGTCCTCTTATTTGGCGGCGAGGAGGATATCTACTCTGAAAGTAGCTCCAGTGTACTGGATTTCAATGTGATATTCAGGGAGGACAGGGTTAAACCATCCTTTCTAGAAGTAAGAAAAAAAGCAACTCTCATTACCAGAGACATAGTGTTTATCCTTTCTCTTGAGGAGGGATCCAAGGTAGAGTTCAAGGGTAGCTGCTCCACACTGGATAGATATGACCTTTTTCTTCTAAGGGAGGAGGAGGAGAAACATATGGAATTAATAGGAAAGTTCATAGTGGTTACCTGGAACATTTAGTCAAAAATTACTTTTTATTATATAGATTATTTTAAATATCAGTTAAGAGGGGGAGATTGATGTGGCAAAGATAGTACAGTGTGTACCTAACTACAGTGAGGGAAGAGATTTAGAGAAGGTAGAGAAGATAGTTGCTTCCTACAAGAACAGAGAGGGGGTAAAACTTCTCAGCTGTGAGCCAGATGCAGACTATAACAGAACTGTAGTGACGGTAATAGGGGATCCCGTTGCTGTAGCAGAAGCAGTTGTGGAATCAGCAGGGGTTGCAGCAGAGGTTATAGACATGACAACACACAGCGGAGAGCACTCTAGAATGGGAGCTATCGATGTGGTTCCATTTATACCTATTAAGGATATGACTATGGATGAGTGTGTGGATATAGCTAAGAAGGTTGGAGAGGAGTTATTCCAAAAACACGGAATTCCTGTATTCCTATATGAGGAGGCTGCTACAAGACCTGAGAGAACAAACCTTGCCAAGGTTAGAAAGGGGCAATTTGAGGGAATGCCTGAGAAGTTAAAGGATCCTCAGTGGCACCCTGATTTTGGAAGAGATGAGATCCACCCGAGAGCAGGAGTTACAGCTGTGGGGGCAAGGATGCCACTGGTAGCTTACAATATCGACCTGGACACAAGCAACCTGGAGATCGGTAAGAAGATCGCCGCTGCAATAAGACACTCTGGTGGAGGGTTCAGATATATTAAAGCTGGAGCTGTGGAAACTAAGGGAATCATTCAGGTGACTATGAATATAACAAACTACAAGAAGACATCTATCTACAGGGTGTTTGAAACTGTAAAGATGGAAGCTAAGAGATATGGAGTACATGTAACTGGAAGTGAGATAGTTGGGCTGGCTCCTATGGAGGCCTTTGTGGAAAGTGCTGAGTACTACCTAGGACTATACGGTTTCTCAAAGGATAAGGTGCTAGAAACTCACCTTATGGACTAATCATTTCTACTAAATAGGAGGATAATATGAAATTAATGGATAAAAATATAAGGGACTTTATAGCTGAGGTAGATTCATCCTCTCCTGCACCAGGAGGGGGAAGCGTATCTGCCCTTGCAGGATCTTTAGGGGCATCCCTTTCGAGGATGGTGGGACACCTCACTGTAAACAAGAAGAAGTTCAAGGGTCTTTCAGAGGAGATCCAGGGGGAGTTCATAAGAAGGTTTGAGGAACTTGAGGGTGTAAAGGATGAGCTGAATATCCTGGTAGACAGAGACACGGAAGCCTTCAACCTGGTAATGGCAGCATTCAAGCTTCCCAAGGAGACAGATGAGGAGAAGGCAGCCAGGGGAGAAGCTATAGAAAAAGCTACCTATAAGGCTATAGAGGTACCAATGGCAATAGCTGAAAACTCCTACAAGGGACTGGAACTAATAGGATACTTCCTGGAGTATGGTAATAAGAATGCCATTACAGACCTTGGAGTATCGGCACTACTACTGTCTGCAGCACTGGAGGGGGCTGTTCTAAATGTAAAGATAAACCTTCCTGGGATAACAGATGAAGCCTATGTTAGCGAGGTATCAGGTAAGTGCAACAAGCTTGTAGAAGAGGGAGACAGGATAAAGAGAGAGATAATGGGGGGAATCAAACTATGAAAAACGATATCACAATAGCACAAGAAGCAACGATCTTAAAGATCAACGAGATTGCAGCTAAGATCGGACTTGGTGAAGACGACTACGATCAATATGGAAAGTATAAGGCGAAGGTTGACTCAAACCTTCTTAAGAGATTAGAGGACAAGAAGGATGGTAAATTAATCCTTGTAACTGCAATCACTCCTACTCCAGCTGGAGAGGGGAAGTCCACTGTAAGTGTGGGACTTACTCAGGCATTGAACAGACTTGGAAAGAACTCCATAGCAGCTCTTAGAGAACCATCTCTAGGACCGGTATTTGGTATCAAGGGGGGAGCTACAGGAGGAGGACACTCTCAGGTAATTCCAATGGAGGATATAAATCTTCACTTTACAGGGGACCTTCACGCAATTGGAGTGGCACACAACCTAATCTCAGCTTGTCTAGACAACCACATCAAGCAGGGAAATGACCTGGATATAGATGTAACAAAGATCACATGGAAGAGAGTTATGGATATGAATGACAGAACTCTTAGAAATATAGTAGTAGGAATGGGAGGAGCTCCAAGTGGAATCCCTAGACAGGATTCCTTCCAGATAACAGTGGCTTCCGAGATAATGGCTGCCCTTTGTCTGGCAAACTCTCTAGCAGACCTTAAAGTAAGGATCTCCAAGATGGTTCTTGGATACACAAGGGGAGGAGCTCTTGTTAGAGTTGGTGACCTTGAGATAGAGGGAGCTGTAACAGCTCTTCTTAAAGAGGCTATCAAGCCAAACCTTGTTCAGACCCTAGAAAATACCCCGGTATTTATCCACGGTGGGCCATTTGCAAATATCGCCCACGGGTGTAACTCGGTAATGGCTACCAAGCTGGCTCTTAAGTTATCCGACTACACTGTAACTGAAGCTGGATTTGCAGCTGACCTGGGAGCGGAAAAGTTCCTGGACATCAAGTGTAGAAAGGCTGGAATTACACCAAATGCAGTGGTTATCGTAGCTACTGTAAGAGCTCTTAAGCACCACGGTGGAGCCAAGGATCTTTCTGTGGAAAACCTAGATGCCCTTTCAGCTGGACTTGCTAACCTGGATAAGCATATAGAGAATATGAAGAAGTTCAACCTGCCTGTGGTGGTTGCTATGAACAGATTCCTTACAGATACAGATGCAGAGTTTGATCTAATAAGAGAGAGATGCGAAGAACACGGAGTACCGGTAGCTCTTTGTGATGTATGGGCTAACGGAGGAGCAGGGGGAGAGGAGCTTGCTCAGATGGTTCTAGTAGAGATAGAGAAGGGAGAGGACAACTATACTCCACTCTATGAGCTAGACCTTCCGGTAGCTGAAAAGATCGAAAAGATCGCCAAGGAGATCTACGGTGCTGACGGTGTAACCTTCTCAGCTAAGGCTAAAAAGATGCTAAAGACTCTAGAGGACTTTGGTTACAACAACCTTCCAGTGTGTATGTCCAAAACTCAGAAGTCAATCTCAGACAATGCAAGTCTTCTGGGAAGACCTAGCGGGTTTACAGTAAATATCAACGAGCTGAGACTTTCAGCTGGAGCTGGATTTGTAGTAGCTATGGCTGGAAATATAATTGATATGCCTGGATTGCCAAAGAAGCCTGCAGCAAGCCTTATAGACATCGATGATAATGGAAAGATCAGCGGACTATTTTAAGGATAAGTATTAAATTAAAAACCATCCTGGTTCTTGAGAGAAACACTCTTGAGACCTGGATGGTTTTTCTTATTTAAATACCTCTGAACCCCTAAATTGATTTTTCCTAAAATTGAAGTTAGACTTAAATGGCACAAAAATCATTAAAAGGGGTGATTTGATGAGGGAAAAATTGGTCTCCAGCCTTATAGATGCATTTGACCACAAGGGACTTAAGGTTGTTGAGGAGGGAGATACTCTGAAAACAAATGAAGTTAGATATGAGTTTATTGGAGAAGATGTAATTCAATTAAACTACCGAGACTGCCCACACACTAAGATCGTTGAATCTATTGAGGGCTTTAAACTCTTTGTCCCCTATATAGATCTTAAGTGCGACTATGGAATTAAGGATGACGACCACTGCCTCTGGATTAAGTTTTAACCTGCAACTCCTCTCCCATTGGGAGAGGAGTTTTTTTTATGAAATTATCCTCATCATCCTTATTGACTTTCAACTCTTCATAGAGTAATAGAGTCGTGGGTTACATACTTGATTAGTGTGAACAGAGGAGGACCTATGAATAAAATTAAAAGATATATAGAGGCCAATAGGGAAGCCTGGGAGGAGGCCTTTGATTACCATGAGAGAGCCAAGGGCAGGGAGTGGCTGGAAAACTTCTCCTCCAGGGACTACACTACCTTTTCCCCCTTTGAAAAGGATATCTACTCACGACTGGACCTCAGGGGGAGATCTGTTGTTCAGGCTCCCTGTAACAATGGTAGGGAGATCATATCCCTTTTAAACCTAGGAGCTGAGTATGGTTCCGGCTTTGATATCTCAGGGAAGAATATAACCTTTGCCAATAAGCTGAAGGAGGTTTCAGACTCCAATGTGGATTTTTACAGGAGCGATGTCTATGAGATAGATGAAAAACACTTTGGAAGGTTTGATATTGGGATAATCTCTGTGGGGTCCTTCAACTGGATGCCAAACCTTAAGGAGTATCTCGAGGTCTATAAAAATCTATTGAAGGAGGGAGGAGAGCTACTTATCTTGGAGATGCATCCCATTACAACGGTATTCCCCTACTCCCTCCAAGGGAAGCAGGAGATAATCTTTGAGGAGAGCTACTTCAATCGTTCCCCCTATAGGTCCAACCAGAGTCTGGACTACTATGGGGGTACAGAGTACAGGAGTAGGGATAAATATGAGTTCCAGCATACCATGGGCGATATTATCCAGACCCTTGTAGAGTTAGACCTTCAAATAGCTGAGTTTGAAGAACACCCCGAAGACCTGGGGGGAGGTCATGAGTACCTGGAAGAGGGAGAGATGATACCCCTGAGCTACCACCTTTGGGCTAAAAAGAAGTCAAAATAGAGGGGTTCCCTTTAGCCTAGTGATAACTATATTTTTTTATTCTAATAAAAAGAAAAGTATTATTTTTATGGTATAGATTCAGTGAGAGTGATTTTTAGTGAAGGAATGAACAAGTATGAACAGGGAAGAGGCTGCAGACTCTAAAAGGTTAGCCGCAGCTTTGTGGGAAATATTTTTAATCTAGATCGGAGAAGGAGGTTAAGGATGTCTTACAGAATTGATTTGGATCTATGTGTTGCATGCGGAGCTTGCGAGCCCCTATGCCCAGTGGACTGCATCTCAGAGGCAGCTAAGGGGAAGAGAGTCATAGACGAAGGCACCTGCATCGACTGCAGTGCCTGTGCAGGACTATGTCCAGTGAACTGTATAGCCCACATAGAGTAGAAGCTATTAAGAAAGTTCCATATTGGGGTATGGAACTTTTTTAATTTCTTATAGATGAAAGGGTTTCACCCTTCTCGCCATATAGTTTAAATACTGCTACAGTAAAAGGACTAACCCTCATAATCTCCCATACTTCCCCTCCTCCGGAAACGTTCGATCATTTTAAGTTGATTATTTTTAAAATTTAATATATACTACCCAACGATGGTTTAGAAGAGTTAAGTTAAGCAGGAGGAAGATCGATGGCGTATGTAGTAATCATTGGGTTATTTTTAGTAGCAGTAACCTTTATCATGGATAAATGATATAGTTTCATATAGATTAAAGGGAGTTTCTCCAATGGGAAGCTCCTTTTTATTTTCCCTATAAAAATAAAAGGAGACCTTCTACGGTCTCCCTCTCTATTTTAAACTCTCATGGATCTTCTTAATATATCTTGTAGTACTCAATTGAATTCATATTGATGGTCAGACTATCTCCCGGAGTTCTGTTTAAAAGCATCTTATCCTGAGTAATCTCTATGTCTGTTAGATCTTTGAAAAACGTCTGCTTTTTATTCTTATAGAGAATAAAGATAGTTGAATTAGTCCTAGTGTGGTTCTCCTTAGATATTTTCATAGTAAACTCCTTTTTAAAGCTGATCTTCTTAATAGATTATACTTCCATAAATGGGTCTGAGGTATACATCAATTTAATTATTTATCCATTCATATTTTCTACCTACCTACCTATAAAATAAAGGGTTTATATTTATATTTATGTTCTATTTTTTTGAATTTTCATCGAGTTTTTCTCTTATTTTCCATATTTCCCCCTCCTTCCGCTGGTGTTATTTCTATCCTCGATCTCACTGAATGTGAATATCGGACAAGCCCCTCCTTGTCAAAAGATATTTTTTCCTTTATAATGTTGCGTAATAAGAGATTAAAAAGGAACAAATCATCCAACATAAAAGATTCTTAAAGGGAGAGTTAGTGTTTTGAGGAAAAAACTTATATTTTTATTTTTACTAGTATTTACAGCCATATCTTTTTCAAAAACCCACAAGGTAAGAGCAGGAGATAACCTGGAGATTATCAGCAGAAAGTACAATATCAGTGTAAGTCAGCTAATGGTAAGAAACCAGCTTCCTTCAAGCAATATAAAGCAGGGGGAACTGCTGGATGTAGGGGGAGACGGCTACCACATAGTTGTTTATGGGGAGAGTCTCTCTAAGATCGCCAGAAGGTATAACCTCACCCCGGCAAAACTAATAGATCTAAATAACCTCAGGGGAAGGACTATCCATCCAGGTCAAAAACTTAAAGTTAAAAGTACCTCAAAAACCACTAAAAAGGTGGCTAGAGAAGCTCCTGAAAAAAGCATAGCCTACAATGGACATAATTATTTTTCAATAAAGGAGTTTGTAGACAAGGAAACCTACCAGAGATTTGGAGCTAAAAGTGTATGGTTTATAGACAAGAATCTTATCGCCCAGATGAATCAGCTGAGGGAACTCTTTGGGAGAAGGATAACTATAAATACCTGGGCCAATGGGGGCAGGTTTCAGTGGAGGGGATTCAGAACTCCTGATTCCCCTGTCTACACAAAATATTCCTCCCACTCCTTTGGAAGAGCTGTGGACTTTGATGTGGAAGGTCTTTCAGCTCCCCAGGCCAGGAAGCAGATCATACAGTGGTACAGGGAGGGGATCCTTACCTCTAAATCCATCAACCTGGAGGTAGAGGTAAACTGGGTACACCTGGATATAAGAAATGGGGAGGGTCTGAGAACCTTCAGACCTTAATAGTAGTAAAAAAGACACTGATAGCAGTGTCTTTTTTTTATTAAAGTATATGTATAGAAGCTGCATCCAGGGAGAATCTCAGGGATTCATCCACTGCCACCATACTCTTGTTTTTAGGGTTGTTCAGAGAGATCTCCAGAGGTTTTCCAAAGAAGTTTACCTCATACTCATGGTGAGCTCCCATGAACATACTCTTACCTACCTTAGCTGTGAAGTTCCCCTCCTCGGAAACTTCAATTGCCTCAGGTCTTACTACGATCTCTACCTTATCCCCAAGCTGGTATTCCTTGGACTTCTCCACTGAGTAAGGTACACCATGGACATCTATTGTATATCCATCCTCCCCTACCTCCTTTATTACTGCTTCCAGGATATTGGCTCTTCCTATGAAGTTAGCTACAAAGGAGTTCGCTGGCTTCTGATAGATCTCTGTAGGAGACCCCACCTGCTCTATAACTCCGTCCTTCATGATAACTACCTTATCCGACAATCCCATAGCTTCAGACTGGTCGTGGGTAACGTAGATAGAGGTGATACCTACCTCCTGCTGGAGCTTTCTGATTTCATCCCTCATGTGAAGTCTGAGCTTAGCATCCAGGTTTGAAAGGGGCTCATCGAAGAGAAGTACTCCCGGTTCCATTACAAGGGCACGGGCAAGGGATACTCTCTGCTGCTGTCCTCCAGACATCTGAGATGGTACACGCTCTGCAAACTCCTCCATCTTCATCAGGTGAAGTATCTTCTCCACCCTTGCCTCCACCTCTTCTTTAGGAAGCTTCTGAAGCTTCAGCCCATAGGCTATATTGTCAAAAACATTCATGTGTGGGAAGAGGGCATAGTTCTGGAATACCATGGCCGTATCTCTCTTATCTGGAGTCAGCCTCTCGATATTCTCATCTCCTATGAAGATATGCCCATCAGTGGGCACTTCAAATCCTGCAAGCATTCTAAGGGTAGTTGTCTTTCCGCACCCAGAAGGCCCCAGAAGACACACAAACTCTCCCGGCTGGATATCCAGGTTTATATTGTTTACAGCCTTTACCTGTCTGTTTTTATCTGTAACAAATACTTTACTTATATTTTCAAACTTAACTCTTTTAGCATTCATATTTTAACTCCTAATTTTCAGATATTTCATTTATTCCAAGCATCTTTAGTACCACTTTCATTACAAGTATCATCACTGCAACTATCACTATAAGGATGGTACAGTAAGCTGAAGCCACCCCTATCTTACCTACATCTATCTGGTTCATGATAGCTACCGTCAGCAGGTTATACTTAGCCGATACCAGGAATATAATGGTACTAACAAGGGTCATACTTCTTACAAAGGCATAGATCAGTCCGCTGAAGAAAGCAGGCTTTATCATTGGAAGGGTTATAGATGTAAATACCTTCCTACTGTTGGCTCCCAGCACACTTGCCGCTTCCTCTATGGAAGGGTCGATCTGCTGAAGGGAAGCCATGGCAGATCTGATACCTATAGGCATACTTCTCATTATAAAGGCTATGACCAGTATAATGGCCGTTCCAGTAAGAACAAGGGGTTTCTTATTATATGTTATTACATATCCAAGCCCCACTATAGTTCCCGGTATAGCTATTGCCATCATAGTTGTAAACTCGATAAAGCTTCTTCCCACAAATCTCTTTCTCACTATAAGGAAGGCTATTATCATAGCAAAGAGACCTGTTATAGGAGTAGATATCAGAGCAAGGGCTGTGGTATCCACTATAGGCTTCATTCCCATATTAAGTACATACCTGTAGTTATCCAGGGATAGGGAGTAGTCCACACCCCAGAGCTTTATAAATGATCCTATTGGAATTAGGATATACATGAGAATAACCAGAACTGTAAGAGCCATCATAGAGGAGAAGATAGGAAGCCACACCTTGGTGTCTCCCATAAGTTCCCTCTTCTTGGCTACCTTACCTGTTACAGTAACATAGGATTTTTTGCTTATATAGTATTTCTGAGTGACAAATATACTGATGGAGATCAGAAGAAGTACCATGGACAGAGCTGTTGCTCCTCCCATATCGTAGTTTCCTATTCCCTGAAGATATATCTGTACTGCAGCTACAGTATAGTTTCCACCAATTACCATAGGGTTACCAAAGTCCGCTATGGACTGGATAAATATTACAAGAAAGGCATTGGCAAGCCCTGGCATCATAAGGGGCAGGGTTACCGTTCTGAATACATCCCATCTGGAAGCTCCAAGGTCTCTAGAGGCTTCCTCTACGGAAGGATCTATCTTGGACAGAAGCCCCACCAGCATAAGGTAGGCTACCGGGAAGAATGTAAGAAACTGTACAAGCACCAGTCCGTGGAACCCGTATATGTCAAAGTTTCTTATTCCCAGAAGTTCTCTGGTGATAAACCCTCTTCTACCAAAGAGTAAGATAGCTGACAGAGCAACCACGAATGGAGGTGATATTATAGGTAGTATCGCTATAGAAGAAAACAACCTCTTCACAGGAAGCTTTACATAGGTAAGTCCATATGCAAAGAAAAATCCTGCCACAGTAGCTAGAGTTGCCGTTGTTACCCCAAGCTTCAATGTATTGTATAGTATGGATATATTTTCCCTCATGCTGGCTATATTTTTATAGTGCTCCAGGGAAACCCTTCCATTGTAGGTAAAGCTGGAGTTCAATATGCTCATAAGAGGCAGTAGTATGAATAGTGTTATTACTATGAGAGTAAATACTATTGTTGAAAATAATATGGGGTCATTAAATAACTTCTTCATATTTTTAAGTTCTGTTTTTAATTTCAATGAAAATAAGTTCACTTCCACTCTGTTACTCCTTTGTTATTATTTAGTTGGAGCAGTAGTCTTACTTACTCTACTAAACTCTTCTATCAATCTTCTTCTGTTAAGTCCTGCCCACTCAAAGTCATAATCTATTAACTTAGTGTCCTTGATCTCCATAGCTTCCTTTGGAGGTACAGCTTCAGAGTTTGTTAGGAACTGATATGATCCTACAGTCTGACCCATCTCCTGAGCTTTCTTAGACAGTGCCCAGTCGATAAACTTCTTTGCATTTTCAGAGTCTGGTCCATTCTTCAGAAGGGCTACCGCTCCGATCTCAAATCCTGTTCCCTCAGCTGGAGCAGCTATGATTATATCCTTGTATCCTTCCTTTCTGTACTTTATAGCGTCGTGAAGGAAAGTGATTCCAACTCCTGCTTCTCCCAGTCCAACCATTCTTCCTGGAGCTGTTCCAGATTTAGTATACTGTCTTACCTGCTTATTAAGCTTTTGCATATACTCCATACCTTCCTGCTCTCCCATAAGCTGTACTACAGTAGAAAGCATTGTATATGCTGTACCAGATGATCCAGGGTGTGCTGTTACAACCTCTCCAGTATACTCAGGCTTTAACAGGTCCTCCCAAGACTTAGGCATCTCTGCACCGATCTCCTCTAACACAGATTTGTTTCCAACAAATCCAAGATATCCAACGTATATTCCAGTCCATGTCCCGTCTGCATCCTTAAAGTTAGCAGGTATCTTCTCTGCTACAGGAGACTTATATGCTTCAATTAGCCCTTCCTCATCAGCTGCTACAAAGGCATCCACTGGACCTCCATACCATACCGATGCTGACATATTATCCTTTTCAGCTCTTACCCTTGCAAGAGTCTCCCCGCTACTCATTCTTACAAACTCAGTCTTTATACCAGTTTCCTTTTCAAACTCCTTTACAGCCATGGCAGCGTGATCCTCCATAAGACCTGCATAGATAAGAAGCTTCTCCTCCTTAGCTTCCTCCTTTCCACAACCTGCTAGTGCAACTGCAAGTACCACTAAAGCCAAAAATAACTTTTTCATTAAAATTCCTCCTTTTAAATTCACTAATTATTTTATACAATGAAGTTGTTACAAAACAGTTACACTTTTATAAAATTTGAACATATGGAGTGAAAAAATGTTAATCGTCTTCTTGATGCTAATATCCATCGTCACCTCCGCCCAGGAGATTCTTGTTTTAAATTTCAGCCAAAAGGGAGTTGCAAAATACGACAGGCTGATCCAGGGATTGGAGGAGAATATAGAAATAAATCAAAATCTGGAGATCGAGTACCTGGATCTTCTGAAAAATAACACACCAGAATATAGAGGGAGGCTTAGGGATCTCTATTCATATAAGTATGGGAAGGAGAACTTTGACCATGTGCTGGTTATAGGAAAGAATGTGGAGGGTAACTTCGAGGAACTCTTTTCCTCGGAGAGCTTCATCTATCTGGAGAGTAATTTCGGGAAGAGCAACCTGAAGATCAAGGAGGTAAGCCTGGAGGATTATGTAGAAAAGATCATACAGATCCATCCAAACCTCAAGCAGGTATACCTCTACTCCCTCCCAGAAGCCAAGCTTGAAAAGCTGCAGAAAAGATACAAGATGATAAGCTTCTATGAGGTTGAAAGGGAGGATTACAAGGAGATCTCCAAACTGAAGTCCTACAACAACAGTAGTATAGTTATCCTGGGGGAGAAGCTTCCAGGAAGGGAACCTGTTCCAAACCCTCCCGTGTACTCCTATAAGATAATTCCCAGAGAGGAATATACCATCTCCCTCATAAGGGACTACTACAGTGCTGGAAAAAATCTTGCTCTTACCCTTGCTGGAAGCAACGGGGGGGACCTTAAGGACATCTCCTATATGGTAAACAGGGAGAAGGTTGCCAGGTACAATATCTACCTGGAACCCCTGGGAGACAGGGTTACCTACTTCGAGGGAAACTTTATAGAGATAGATAAGACCAAACTTATCCATACCCTCCTCATTGTATTTATAGTACTCAACATTATATTTATAGTGATAGGGATCTACTGGAGAAAGCTCCTTGTAAAATATAAGAGGCTGAAGGTTGTGGCCGAGGAGAGCAGCAGGGTGAAGGACAAATTCCTAGCCAATATGACCCATGAGCTGAGAACTCCTCTAAATGGTATCCTGGGAATGACTGAGCTTATGATAAGACACAAGCCCAACAAGAGGCTGGAGATAATCGACGGATCTGCAAAACACCTGCTTTCCATAGTAAATGATATCCTGGACCTCTCAAAGTTAAATGCCACCGAGGAATCCATCAACCTCTCTCTGGTTGATATAAGAAGTCTTGTAAATGAGATAATCTACCTCTTTACCAAGGAGAAGAATATAGGGATAGAGTGTTTTGTGGATATGAAGACTCCCCAGAAGGTCTATACCGACTATATAAAGGTAAAGAAGATCCTTATAAACCTAATGGGTAATGCCATAAAGTATACCGACCGGGGAAGGGTTTCCCTAAAGATTGAGGTTGTTACCCAGAGTGCCAGCGAAGCTGCCCTGAGGTTCAGCGTTACAGATACTGGAATCGGTATTCCCCGTAACAAGATCCATAAGATCTTTGAAAGTTTTCACCAGGTTGAAAGGTTTCACTCAAGGGGCTATGGAGGAACAGGGCTGGGACTTACAATTGTAAAGAAGCTGCTGGATGTAATGGAGAGCACCCTCAAGATAGAGAGCAGGGTAGGCAAGGGAAGCACCTTCTCCTTTCAGCTAAATACAAAGATAGGGGATACTGCCTTTGAAAACAACAAGCCCACTGCTATTCTTGTGAGCAATCACAGCACCAGGCTGGCTGAGGAGTTTTCCAGGATGGATATAGAGTGTATCCTTGCAGATGAGGAGGAGGCTGAGGAGATAGCTGCTGAGATCGAAGGGGCTGTTATCTACTCCGATGCCAAAGTTGATCTGCCCGGGATAAAGCTTATTGATAGTATCGAGGAGAGCTACTCCCTCAGGGGGGAGGAGTTCCTCACTCTAAATCCCTTTATAAATATAAACCTCATTCCAGAGAAGAAGAGAGTAGCAGAGCAGACCCACACACTACTTCAGGGAAGGATTCTTGTAGTTGAAGATAACAGGATCAATGTAAAGGTGCTCTCGGAGTTTCTAAAGGATAAGGTAGAAGTAAGGGTGGCCTATAGCGGAGCTGAAGCCAGAAGCTACGACCTCAGGGATTTTGATCTCATCCTAATGGATATAGAGCTTCCAGACACCACTGGAATAGAACTTGCCAGGGAGCTGGATACAGATATTCCCATTGTAGCCCTCACTGCTCACTCAGTGGAGGAGTTTAAAACCCGGGCTTTGGAAGCTGGAATGGCCGACTTCCTAACTAAGCCCATTAACTTCAAGAAACTGGAGTTTTTACTGAAAAAATATCTCAACTCAGATATCCACCTCCTAAGAGAGGACTATGGAGATGAGTTTTTGGATGAGCTCATAGATTCATTCCTCATAGAATATGACGCCTCTCTCCCTCTGATAGAAAAGGGAAGCAGAGATGTCCTGCATAAGCTCAAGGGAAGCCTGGGATACTTCAATGATTCCAGACTTCTACATCTGCTGGATGAGGTGGAGAAAAGTGGAGAAAATACCCAGGAGCTCTCAAGCTACCTGGCATCCTTCACAGAAAACCTTAGAAGATACAGGAGGAGAAAGCGATGAATATTTTAGTAGTGGACGACAGCTTAGTGGTCAGGCGTCTTATTGAAACTACCCTGAAGCAGGAGTTTGGCAGGATCCATACAGCTGTATGCGGAGAGTCTGCCCTGGCCTCTGTCCTTCTCCATAAACCCGCAATAGTTATACTGGATATTATGATGCCCAATATCTCAGGGATAGATGTTTGCCTCAAGATAAGAAATAATCCCAAGGTCTATGGGGACCCCTATATCATCATGCTCACAGGTAAAGATGACGACGACGATGTTATCTCTGGATTTGAAGCTGGTGCAGATGACTATCTGAAGAAACCCTTTAATCCTAGGGAGCTCTCTCTCAGGGTAAAGGCCTCCCTCCGTAAGAGCAGAACGACAAATTCAACTCTTTACTATAAGAATATCACCCTCTTTAAAAACTCCCGGAGAGTAGAGGTAGACGGTACGGAAGTTAAGCTCTCCAGCAGGCTCTTCAACCTTCTATCATTTTTAATTGAAAATACGGGGATCTCCCTTTCCAGGGAGCGTATCTATCTCCAGGTGTGGGAGGAGGAGTTTCTCAAGGGAAACAGAACTGTGGATGTGTATATGAGAAGACTTAAGGATAAGGTCCCCCAGTTGGAGGGAGAGATCAACAGTCAGAGCGGTTTCGGATATAGACTGGGCTAAAGGACCTGCCCCCTTTGACATTGAGGAAGGTAGAGTTTATAATTACTTAGAATTACCAGACCTTAAAGGAGGTTCTTTATGAAAAAAATAGTAGTATTGGCTACCTTCATTCTTCTTCTGGGAGGGTGCTCATCCTCTGAGCCTGAAACTCTGCCAATGCCCGGAGGGATCTACACAGCTGAATATGATGTAAGGGGAGAGTATGCCCTTAAGTTTGCCCTCAATGAGATGGGACTTGGAGAAAGCAGCTATCAGGTTTCCCTCTACAAGAAGCAGATAGTTAACGGGATCAACCACTTCTTCCTGGTAAGGGTCGAAGATGATTCCTATGAGATCAAGGTCTATGAGGACCTCACTGGAACCTATAAGTTGGAAAATCAGGAAAAGATAGAAAGATAGTTTAAAAGCCATTGAATCTTCAATGGCTTTTTTATTAAAAAAGATTTCTTATCTCTCCATGCCTCTAATCTTTAGAAAAGCCAACATTCCCAATACCCCACTAAATGTAGCTTCTTTAAGAATAGTGTACCCCAATCAGACAACTGTACTTTTTTATTGACTAAAGTCAATATTTGAAGTATAATTAAATCTGTTAATGATTTTTGATTTTATCATTTATAAGATATATCTTCATATATCCATATAAATCTATTGAACCTATGAATTTTTTTAGAATCAGCAAAAAAGCTATTAGCTTTTAATAGATTATTTATTATTAAGGAGGGGTTATTGATGTTGAATTTTTTATCATCGCTAGTTGACCTGGGAAACACTATCCTATGGTCGTATGTACTTATTGTTTTACTTATCGGAGCGGGACTGTTTTTTACTATTAAAAATAAGTTTGTTCAGTTTAAATTTATTGGAGAGATGGTCAAGTTATTGGGAGAGGGAAGTGGAAAGAGTGAAAATGGGGTTTCATCCTTCCAAGCTTTCTGTATCAGTACTGCTTCCAGGGTTGGAACCGGTAACTTAGCCGGAGTTGCTCTTGCTGTTGCTGCTGGAGGACCAGGGGCTGTATTCTGGATGTGGATCATAGCTCTTCTTGGAGCTGCTTCAGCCTTTGTTGAGAGTACCCTTGCACAGGTATACAAGGAGAAAACAGATGGCGGATATAGAGGAGGTCCTTCCTACTATATGGAGAAGGCCCTTAATAACAGGAAGCTTGGTATTTCCTTCTCTATCCTTATTACAGTTTGTTTTGGACTAATATTTAACTCTGTACAGTCAAACACTATCTCCCTTGCTTTTGAAGGGGCATTTGGACTGAACAGAACTATACTAGGGTTTATCCTTACAGCACTTACTGGTATTATTATCTTTGGTGGTGTTAAAAGGATTGCCAAGGTTGCAGAGGCTATTGTACCTGTAATGGCTGTGCTGTACCTTCTGGTTGTTGCCTTTGTTCTTGTCAAGAATATCACTCTGGTACCATCGGTTATCAGTATGATTATTTCAAGTGCCTTTGGATTAAAGCAGTTTGCAGGAGGAGCTATTGGTGCAGCTGTAATGCAGGGTATCAAGAGAGGACTATTCTCAAATGAAGCTGGTATGGGATCTGCACCCAATGCCGCTGCAACAGCTGAGGTAAGCCACCCGGTGAAGCAGGGACTTATTCAGACTCTAGGAGTATTTACAGATACTATCCTTATCTGTTCTGCTACAGCTATGCTTATCCTTGTATCTGGAGCACATACTCAGGAGGGACTAAGCGGAATTCAGCTTACTCAGACAGCCCTTGTATCTCAGGTTGGATCTTGGGGAGGAATCTTTATCGCCCTATGTATTCTACTATTTGCATTCAGCTCTATCATCGGTAACTACTACTATGGCGAAGCTAACATTGAGTTTATGAGTGGAAGTAAGTCTATCCTTACAGCTTACAGACTTGGAGTTCTCTTCATGGTATTCTTCGGTGCAAGGGTAGCCATGGGAACTGTATGGAACCTGGCAGACCTCTTTATGGGTCTTATGGCTGTTATCAATATCTATGCAATTATCAAGCTGGCTCCAGTTGCTAAGACTCTTCTAGATGACTACATCGATCAGAAGAGGGAGGGGAAGAACCCTGTATTTGATGCAACTAAGGTAGGTCTTGTTGAAGGAACAGAGTGCTGGGGAGGAAGAGAAGCATCTCCAGAGGCTCAGAAGAAGAAGGAAGCAAAGCTTGCATAAACTTATAAAAGTAATTAGAAGTCCTCTATTTTCAATAGAGGGCTTTTTTTATCCCCTCTAATAAAGGATTTCTGCACAGAGTACGTATACCTTAATAGTAAAAATTTGATTTGAATAGGAGTTGGTCTCTGTGTTCCAAAAACAACTAATGATGCGAAAAGTCATGTACTCACTACTGCCAATCTTTTTATTTTCCATCTACCTCTACGGCATGAGAGCCATAGGCATAATCCTCACAACCTTTGTCATAGGAATTGGTTGCGAATATATCTTTGTGCAAAAACAAAACAAGAAGATTACCGAGGCTGTCCTCGTTACCTGCGCTCTCTACGCCCTTTCCCTCCCTCCAAATACCCCACTATGGATTACAGCCATAGGGATAGCCTTTGGAGTCTCCATGGGAAAGATGGCTTATGGAGGGTTTGGAAGAAATATATTCAATCCTGCCATCACAGGAAGGCTTTTTGTCTATATCACCTTCCCAAATATAGTAAATAAGTGGTCTCCTCCTGGAAACTTCGGGATGGTAGAGGGTGTCGCCGGCGCTACCCCTCTGGAAGCTCTCAGAAGCGGCGGGGGAATAGATCTCATGGGACACCTTATAGGTATAAGAGTAGGTTCCCTGGGAGAAAGCTCCATCCTGTTGATCCTTCTGGCAGGAGCCTACCTTCTCTATACAAAAACAGCCAGCTGGAAGTCCTCACTGTCAACTATTGCGGGATATACAGTCGCTCAGGGAGTACTCTTTGCACTGGGGCTCTCCTACAATCCCATCCTGGGGCTGGCTTCTGGAAGCCTGCTGTTTATAGCTGTATTTATGGTTACAGATCCTGTTTCCTCACCCAAGAAGAGTAATTCTCTCTTTGTCTACGGCATCCTTATCGGAGTAGCCACCTGCATAATAAGAGCATACTCTCTCTTCCCGGAAGGGACCAGTTTTGCACTCCTTATTGCCAATACCTTTGCCCCTCTAATGGATGAAACCATAGGCAAGTGGCAGTGGAAGGGGGCTAAAGCATGAAGAAAGATTCCTTAGTCTATACAGTAATTTTTAGCTTTACCATAACCTTTATCCTGGTATTCATCCTCTCCCTGGCAGCAGCTTATACAGGAGAGAGAGTTGAAAAAAACCAGGCCCTCTCCACAGCCAGGGCATATCTCTTGGCCAGCGGTGTAGAGATCCAGAAGGGTGCCAATGTAGAGGAGCTCTTCAGAAAAACATTTAATATGGATACTCCTGGTTCCGAGCCCATCCGTGCTGTGGTAGGCGATCTTCCTGTAATCGTTTCCCCCTTCTCCGGTAAGGGGCTCTGGGGAACTATAACTGGAGTTATTGCAGTGGATAATACCTTTAGCAGGATTGTGGGGATGGAGATCACCTCCCACTCTGAGACTCCTGGAC
Organism: Propionigenium maris DSM 9537; assembly: GCF_027925155.1. Classification (GTDB taxonomy): domain Bacteria; phylum Fusobacteriota; class Fusobacteriia; order Fusobacteriales; family Fusobacteriaceae; genus Propionigenium; species Propionigenium maris. The sequence goes on from NZ_BSDY01000002.1 coordinate 278,855, forward strand.
TGGGTGGAAGAATCGAGGAGGATTGGTTTAAGGAGCAGTTTAGGGGAGAGTCTATCTCCACAGATATAATGGTGGTTCAGAGCGGAGGAATGGGGGACACAGACCCAGACAATGGTATCCTCGACGGGATAACCGGGGCTACCAGAACCAGCGAATCCATGCAAAATATAATTAATAATCAGGTTAAAACCCTCAAGGAGGGCAGCAACAAAGAGAGTGCCCTTTCAGATGAAGTCCTTCTAAAGAGAGCCGTACTGGAGGCTGGAGGTATCTACTCTGAATCTGAAGCCGAGATAGAGGAGATCTTTAAAGCAGTCTTCAATGATGAGGATATTTCCCAGCCCTATATAGAGGGAGTGGCAGGGGAGAAGAAGGTTGTTGCTGCCAAATTTACCGCAGAGGGATACTCTGGGGATATCAAGGGAGTCCTTCTTCTGGATCTTGATTTAGATGAAATTATGGGAGTAGAGATTATCTCTCAATCTGAAAAGCAGGGAGCAGCCATAGAGGATTCCTGGTTTAAGGAGCAGTTCACAGGTATCAAGACTTCGGAGGAAATCATCATTGGAGAGGCTTCCCAGAAGTCCAAATCTCCCAAGAGGATTTTTCTCGACGGCATCTCTGGAGCCAGTGCTACAAATAAAGCGGTGGAAAGGAGTATTAATAAGGTCATCCAGACCCTCAAGAAGGAAGGTGTAATCTATGAATAATTCTATCTTAAAGGAAAACCTCTGGGACAACAACCCGGTATTTGTTCAGATCCTTGGAATCTGTTCTACACTGGCTGTTACCAACAACTTAACCAATACCTTTATAATGACTCTTTCAGTTATATTTGTTGCTTCCCTGACCAATGTCTCGGTTTCCCTCATGAAGGACTATATTCCCAGAAAGGTAAGAATGATAGTTCAGACACTTATCATCTCCTTCTATGTAATAATAGTGGATATTCTCCTGAGGGCTTACCTGCCAGATATCAGCAAGGCCCTGGGACCCTATGTGGGACTTATAATTACTAACTGTATTATCATGGGTAGAGCTGAAGCTTTTGCCCAGGCCAACACACCCCTTCCCTCTCTCTGGGATGGTATTACTTCTGGGCTTGGTTATATGTGGGTTCTTATGGTCATAGCTTTCTTCAGAGAGCTCCTTGGATTTGGCAGCCTCTTTGGAATTGCAGTTATGGGAGAGAGTTTTACTCCATGGACAATTATGGTTATGGCTCCCAGTGCTTTTTTCCTTCTGGGAGGACTCATATGGGCTGTAAAGACTATTATGACCATGAACGAGATCAGGCAGTGTACATGCCAAGAAACTACAAGATAAGGAGGAGATACTATGGCACCTGATATTCATCCATTCACCCTGCTGCTGGCATCTATATTTACCAGCAATATACTTCTGGCTAACTTCCTGGGAATGTGTTCCTTTATCTCAATTTCCAAGGATATGACCTCATCAAATGGTCTGGGAATGGCCGTTACTGGAGTCCTTACAATTACAGGTATGATCAACTGGGTTGTATTAAGATATGTTTTAATTCCCCTGGACCTTATCTACCTCAGGTTCATTGTTTTTATTGTTGTTATTGCAGCTACTGTACAGATCCTTGAGATGGTCATAGATAGAGTATCTCCAACCCTCTACATGGCCCTTGGAATATTTCTTCCCCTGATTACAGTAAATTGCGCTATTCTGGGGGTTTCCCTATTCATGGAGATAAGAAACTACTCCTTTATCCAGACCACCTTCTACTCGTTGGGGTCGGGACTCGGATGGTGGATGGCTATTATGGCCCTCTCAGCCATACAGAAAAAGGTAGCCAATGCTCCAGTTCCATCGGGACTTAAAGGGCCGGGAATTACTCTCATTACCATTGGATTTATGGCAATGGCCTTTATCGGATTTTCAGGTATGCTAATTGTACAGTAGGAGGTTGATAGCATGGACTTTTTAGTAGCTCCTCTAACCATAGCCTCCATTGCCGGAGGGCTTGCTGCCCTTATATCTGTTGTGGACAAGCATGTAAATGACTATGGAGATGTGACTATTCATATAAACTCAGATAAAAAGAACTTAGATGTCCGGGGAGGGGATACCCTTCTCTCCACCCTTTCCGGGGAGGGGATATTTATTCCCTCTGCCTGCGGAGGACGTGGAAGCTGCGGTGCATGTAAGTGTAAGGTAGTTACCGATGTTGGCCCCCACCTTCCTACAGAAGTCCCATACTTAAAGAAGGAGGAGATGGCAGAAAATATCAGGCTGGCGTGTCAGGTCAAGGTTAAAAAAGACCTGGAACTTGAGATTCCGGAGGAGCTTTTTAACGTAAAGCAGTTTGAAGGAAGGATAGAAAAGATTAGAGACCTCACCCACGATATCAAGGAGGTCCTCATAGATATCGGAAGGGAAAGCATAGAGTTTGAGGCTGGAGCCTATGTACAGCTTGTTGTTCCCCCCTATGGAAAGATTAAGGACGTCAACCAGCGAGCCTACTCCATGTCTTCAAGACCTTCAGATAAAAATCATATCGAACTTATTATCAGGCTCGTTCCAGGGGGAATAGCCACAACCTGGGTACATACCTTATTAAAGGAGGGAGACAAGGTAGATGTCATCGGTCCCTTTGGGGAGTTCAGAAGATCTGAAACCAAGGCTGCCATGGTATGTGTGGCAGGGGGATCTGGTATGGCTCCCTTTAAATCCATCCTCTACGATATGTATGAAAATAATATTACAGACAGGGATGTATGGTACTTCTTTGGTGCCCGTAGCTTAAAGGATCTCTTCTATGTAAAGGAACTGAGGGATCTAGAGGAAAAGTGGCCTAACTTCCACTTTGTTCCTGCACTGTCAGAGCCTAACCCAGACGAACGTTGGGAGGGGGAGACTGGGCTGATTACCGATGTCCTAGACAGATACCTCAAAGAGGTTATTAAAGCTGAGGAGAGGGAGGGTTACCTCTGTGGAAGCCCGGGGATGATCAATGCCTGCAACAATGTATTTGAAGCCAATGGAATGGATCTGGATAAAATTTATTATGACAGCTTTGCATAGGAGGATAGAATGAAAAAGACCCCTGAAATTATATTAGCTGAAAAAAATATGGCCCCTGGAGTCATTACTGCTGAGGGTTTTTTAGGAGATGATGACCTCTCCCTTTCAGAGATAATCACAAGAGATGAGTGTGAGATGAGGGCTTTAAAGATGGATTTTAACAGGGTGGCAGATATCCTGGAACACCTCATAAGAGAGGGAGAGAAGGGACTGGGAGAACCTATTACAATAGATGATAGATGGCTAGTACAAATACTGGAAGCCAAGGGTTCTCTTCCCTGCCCCTTTGGTCACCAAGGGCTCTACAGAAAAACCGCAGCAGAGATTACATGCCTAAAGAGTCGTGAGACCCTTCTTGTTACCGAGCTATCCCTTCACCTTTTAAGGGAGCACCACTTTATGCAGGGAAAGGGTTCCCCCTTCAGACTGGAACCTGGTAAGTTAGGTGTCATATTCTGTGAGTAATTAAGAGATAGGTTCCTGAAACCGTTATTCAAGTTTCGGGGACCTTCCTCTTTTAGAAAACTTTCATCTTCAAGGATGGATTTTCACAGTATCCCACTAATCTTTTGAGTCCTCGACTAATTTTATAAAGTTCTTTCTCGTTTCCTCATCCAGTCTCCTGTCATATATGCTTCTTTCAGCCTTCCACTCCTGATTTATTGCCTCACATACCTGGGAGCACCTCTTCCACCTGTCTAAACCCTTTTCAGTGAGTTTTAGCACCCTTCTATTCTCCTCTATCAGCCCTCTCTTAATCAGCTTGTTCACTGCCCTTATAACATAGGCACTGTCCTTTAATAGGGAGTTACTTATCTGCCTCTTTGTATTAACATTATTTTTTACCACTTCAAGGATTAGTGCTTCATTTAACGTCAGGTCTATACCACCCTCTCCAAAGTTACTCCTATACTTACTCAATATTCTGCTTACAATCAAGATACTCTCCATATAACTCTACCTCTACTCCTCTGCCATCAGGAATCCTCTTAAACCTTCCCGACCTAAAATTTGATATTAAAACGATTTATAGTAGCATAGCAGTTTTTTATTTCAGGTGACTTTTGTCGCTTCAAACAAAATAGAGCGTGACGCTCCACTCCTTCTAATTTTGTATAATGGATTTTTATCATGGTAATAATATAGTTTATGCTTTCCTTAACAACAAAAAAGGCCGTAGGATTCTACGGCCTTTCCATACTATCAACTTCCTATTTAAACTTATATGAGAAGCTTCCCCCTCCAAAGTATTCATACCTTTTATCAACTATAGGGGAGTTCTCTACCTTACTGTCATAGAGGTTTGCTCCTCCTAGCAGACTAAAACTAAGGAACTCATCATAGATGTATGTCAGAGCACTGTTAAAGGAATAGATCATAGATCCCGCCCCTCTATACTCCTCACCATTATTTATATTCCCCTCTCTTGCTTCACTTCCCTTCACTCCATAGAAGTAGTCTACATAACCGCTGTCTGCATAGGTTGCTCCTATACTAGGACTAAAGACAAGCTTCCCCTGTATAACCTGGTAGTGGGCTCTTCCCTGAACTCCAGCTGTCTTTCCGTCTGATTCGCCAGATACATCTCCCGTAATAAATGAGATAAGCTCATAGTTTTTATGGGAGTAGACACTCTTTAACCCCAGGTGAAAATCCATATCCCTGTCATCCATAGCTCTGTACTCCCTCTCCAGGTCACTGGAATCATATCCCAGGTGTGCCTTACCTATAAGGCTTAACCTTAGACCATCCTCATTATAGAAGGTATACCCCATCTCTGTCTCCATGAGACTCAGGTAGAAATCTCCATACTTAACATTTAGAGGGATAAGGGGATTAACCTCATACTTATCCTTTGTTTTATAGATAGATCTCTTACTCATTCCTCCAGCCCCTACAGAGACCTCCAGATCATTCCCCTCTGTGGCCCCCATTACATTCACTGCTGTCAATATAAATCCTGCTGCTATTAGTTTTTTCATTTCTTTTCACAATCTCCTTTTTCCTAAGTGAAGTTTTATCTTTAAAACTACAGCTCTAAATATAGCATAGGAATTTTTACTTAGTGCGTCATTTGTCATATCAATAAAAATAACACCTGGGTAAAATATTCAAAAAGAGAGGTTGCGAAGGGAGAGGTTATGAAAGAAAAAAGAGTAGTTATCGGTATTTTTATTGTGAATCTATTATTTAACTATGTCCTTTGGCTGGATGAAACTCTCTATGACTGGGAGACCCTCTCTGAAGGGGAGGTAAATTAAGGTAAATCTTCCATAAAAAAATCCCCCCTAAAGGGAGGATCTAACTCCTGTTTAAACTGCCATTGAGGTCATAGTTGCCTTGGCTTTTTTCACCAAACATTTAGAATAATTATCCTGCTCACCATCAAACCCTCTGCCTATGACCTCACAGATCTCAGAGGACTCTTCATATACCCTTCTTCCCCCTTCTGTAAGCCTGTATACCTTATCCTCTCTCTCTATAAGTCCCTTCTCCATAAGTACATTTATTAACCTGTAGACATAGGCTTTATCCTTTAAGAGAGCCCTGGATATGCTGGCTTTGGTTCCCTGGGTGTTCTTAACTGCTTCTAAGACCAGAGCTTCATTCAAGGTGACGTCTATATCCTCCTCCTTGAATATACTCCTATACTCACTTAAAATTCTGCTGATTACCAAGATCCTTTCCATAACACTCTCCCTCCCAAAAACTACCTATATAATAGCTATTTTTTTCTCAAAGTCAACTTTTTTTGGGACTGTTCCCGCTCATATAAAAAGCTATTTTTTACAAAAAGTAATCACCCCTTATTTATAAAGACCTCAAGAGTGTCCTGGGAATAAAAGTACAAAACTTAAGCTTTCATTAAACCTAAAGACCCCAATAATTTTGAGTGACAAAGAGTATATTAAGTCATTCAAAAGATTACAAGTTCTTTAAAAAACCAATCATTTTTATGAACCATTTCTCTCCCTTATTGGTGTTGACAACAGAATATTTTTTTGATAGAATTTCCTGATCAAAAATAACTGACTGAGAGCAGTCAATTCATTTTGGTGCTGTGAGAGTGTCGTCAGGCTTTATTAGTCCATCTCACTGGTGCTTTGGGAGTGTCATTAGGCCTTATGGGTCCATCCCTCTTGGATTGGTGGTTTCTCTTTTTTAAGAGCAGCTATGGCTGTTTTTTTATTGCAGTTTTTTAGCTTACCTCCAGTCATTCCAAATATCTAAACTTTACTTAAGGAGTGACTTCTATGAAGAAAAATTTTTACAAGCAACTTATTACCCTGGCTCTGCCCATTACAATTCAGAGTCTCATACTGTCATCTATAAATATGGCTGACGTATTCATGATAGGACAGTTGGGAGATACTGCTGTGGCATCCCTTGGAATAGCCAATCAGATTGTATTTCTCCTCACAACCCTCCTCGTTGCCATAAGCGGAGGAGCATCTATATTTTCAGCCCAGTACTATGGAAGCGGAGACTACCACAAGATAAAGTATGTACTCTCCATCTCCTTCTGGCTCAGCATGATTTCAGCCCTTGTATTTTTCATAGGGGGATTCTTCTTCCCTGAAGCCTTGGGAGGATTCTATACAGGAGATACCGAGGTTATTGCCATCTCATCTAAATATATGAGGATTGTAGCCCTCTCCTTTGCAGCTACCGGTGTATCATCTGTCTTCTCTGTATTCTTGAGAAGTATAGGAGAGAGCAGGCTTCCAATGATCGCCTCCTCTATCTCCCTGCTGGTAAATGTAAGCTTAAACTACCTGCTGATATTTGGTAACCATTCATTTCCAAAGCTTGGAATAGAGGGAGCTGCCATAGCTACCACCATTGCAAGAGCGATAGAGTGCCTCATTATCTTTATCTCTGTATATGCCAAGAAGTCTATCCTTGCAATAAGGCCCAGGGAATACTTTGCATGGAACTCCACCATTGCAAGAGCTTTCTCCTACACTGCAGGGGCTGTAATCGTTAATGACATTGTGTGGGCCCTGGGACAGACTACCTACAGCGTTATCTACGGCAGGATCAGCACCCCGGCCCTGGCTGCGATAAATATAGAAAACAGCGTGGAGAGGCTTGCCTATGTGGGGATAATTGGATTCTCCAGTGCTGCTGCCGTTATGATAGGACAGAAGATAGGAGAGGGAAGGGAGGACCTTGCCTATGAGTATGGGATACGTTTCTACAAGCTGGCTCTTATTCTGTCCCTGGCAACCTCTGGGATCATCTTCCTCTTTTCCAAGAACCTTATCGGGCTCTACAAGGTAGATGAGAATGTATTCAACCTGGCTCACCAGGCTCTGCTGGCATTTTGTGTCATCTTCCCCCTTAAGTCCATCAGCCTGGTCAAGATAGTGGGAGTCCTGAGGACCGGAGGAGACACCGCCTTTGCCATGAGGGCAAACCTTGGGGCTCTTTGGGGAGTAGGTATTCCCCTTGCTGCTGCAGGGGCATTTATCTTTGGCTTCCCTCTCTATGTGGTCTATCTAATGGCTGCCTTTGAGGAGATCGTGAGGGTCCCCTTTGGACTTATAAGGTTCTTCTCCAGAAAGTGGATAAAAAATCTTACTTTGGAAACAGCATAGCTTTATTTATAGGGGGAAGTTGAGGTATAATAGTCTGAGAATAAATAGGGGGAAATCTATGAAAATTTTAGATATGCACTGCGATACTATATACAGACTTTACTTTGAACATACCGCCGGGGATACCCTGGAGAGGAACTCCCTTCAGGTGGACCTGGAAAAACTTAAAAGAGTTGGAGCAATGGGACAGTTTTTTGCCCTTTTCTTCGATGCCCAGGATCCCAGGGAGCTCAAGGAAGAGGAGACACCCTGGGAGGTCTTCACCGGGATGCATAAGCTTTACAAAAAGGAGGTAGCAAGGTATCCTCACCTCATAGGTGAAGCCTTGAGCTATAAAGATATTCTTTCAAACAGGGAGAGGGGTATCCTTTCGAGCATCCTGACCCTTGAGGGTGGAGAGCCTGTTATGGGGGATATGGATAAGCTAAGAAAAATCTATGATATGGGGGTAAGGCTCATCACCCTTACCTGGAACAATGAAAATGACCTGGCCTACCCAAATAAGTATCAGGATTTCAGGGAGCTGGGATTAAAGGATAAGGGAATAGAAACCGTCCACCTTATGAATGAGCTGGGGATGATCATCGATGTTTCCCACCTTTCAGACGGAGGATTCTGGGATGTAGCCAGACACAGCTCCAAGCCCTTCCTAGCTTCCCACTCAAATGCCCGTGAGGTCTGGAACCATCCCAGAAACCTTACAGATGATATGATAAGGGCTATGGCAGACAAGGGGGGAGTTACGGGGCTTAACTTCTGCAGCTCCTTCCTGGATGGAAGCGACCTCTGCAAGGTGGATGACCTGGTTAAGCATGCCCTCTACCTCATAGACAAAGGGGGAGAGGAGTTCCTTGCCCTGGGAACGGATTTCGACGGAATAGAAAACTCCCTGGAGATCAAGAATATAGGGGAGATGGAGAAGCTCGATTCGGCCCTTAAAAGGGGAGGACTTACCAGCAGCCAGCTGGAAAAGATATATAACAAAAATATTCTGAGAGTCTTCAAGGAAGTTGTAGGCTAGACTCCTCAGAAGTTTAGGAGGAACACTATGAACTTTACATCCCTTGTGCTTATATCCATAGGACTTGCCATGGATGCCTTTGCAGTATCCCTTACTGAAGGCCTTGCCATGAAGAGGCTTCACATAAGGCACACCCTTCGTGTGGCTGTCATCTTCGGTCTCTTCCAGGCTGTAATGCCATTTATAGGATGGAAGGTGGGAGGGCTCTTCTCAGAGAGGATCTCCCAGTATGACCACTGGGTAACCTTTGCCCTTCTCCTCTTTGTAGGGGGAAAGATGATCTTCGATGCCTGGGAGGATCACAGGTGTGAAACCACTGGCAGGTGTGAGCTCAGCTCCAATGTTCTCATGCTTGGATTTGCCACAAGTATAGACGCTTTGGCCATTGGATTTTCATTTTCCCTGGTTCCCAACCTCAACATCCTCTACTCCATCGGGATAATAGGAGTTATTACATTTTTCATCTCCTCTGCTGGAGTTTATTTAGGACACAGGGTGGGACACCTTATTAACTATAAAACCGAGTATCTAGGGGGAACTATCCTTATCTTAATGGGATTTAAGTCCCTCATTGAAAACTTTATCTAAACTTATAGAGGCCCTATAAGGGCTTCTTTTTTTCCTTAAATTTTACTAAGTTTACCTTTGAAAGACTATATTTCAATGGAAAACGTGATATAATATGTGTTCGAGACTACATCTATATTTTATGGAAACAAAGAGGTGCATAATTGATGAAAAAGTTTTTTATTAATCTGCTTATATTACTAACTCTCATACTGGGCGGATGCAGGTCAGCTCCCTACGGAACATCTGTAAAGGGAAATGTCTACAATGTAGAGAGGGTGGAGTTTCTTACAGACCAGACCTATATCAGAGAAGATGAGAGGGTCATAGACCAGGAAATCTTAAAGAGAACTTTAGATATAATACAGGAGGCTGAAAATTACGTAGTTATAGATATGTTTCTTTTTAACAGTCTATATCCCGAGGAGGATACCTATCCTGCAATTACAGAAAAGGTTATCCAAACCCTTATAGAGAAGAAAAATGAAGGGGTTCCCATCTACTTTATAACAGATGAGGTCAACAGCTTCTATGAGATCTATGAAGTGGAGGAGTTCCTTGCCCTGTCAGATGCAGGTATCCCTGTTATCCAGACGGATATGGCGGAGATCAAGGACTCCAATATCACCTACTCATTCCTGTGGAGAGGAATATTCAGACACTTTGGTACAGGGGAGGAGGGGTGGATGACAAACCCCTTTGCCGCTCACGGTCCCAAAGTTAACCTGAGGTCCTATATGAAGCTATTTAACCTAAAAGCCAACCACAGAAAGGTAATCGTTGCCGATGAAAAGGCTGTTATTACCTCGGCAAACTTTCACGATGCCAGTGCCTATCACTCCAATATAGGCTTCCTTGTAGAGGGACCTGTAACTGCTGAGATCCTTAAGAGTGAGATCATTACTGCAGGACTTTCGGGATTTGAGATCCCCATTGAGATCCCTCAGTACTCAGAGGAGAAGAGGGGCAGCGGCGATATAGAGGTCAGGCTCCTTACTGAGGGGATGATAGGTCATAAGATCGTCAAGCTCATCGATGAAAGTCATATAGGAGAGGAGTTGAAGATCGGTATCTTCTATCTGGGGGACAGACCCATAGCCAAGGCCATCAAGAGAGCTGCCCGTAGGGGAGTTAAGACATATATTGTAATGGACAGTAATGTAGAGGCCTTTGGAAGATCAAAGGACGGTATCCCAAACAGGCAGGTAGCTTGGGAGCTCCTTGAAAAGGGAAAGGGAAATATCCAGGTAAGGTGGTACAACACCAGTGGAGAGCAATACCACGCAAAGTTTATCATTAAAAACAACAAGGATTATATGACCATTATCGGAGGGTCTGCAAACTTTACCAAGAGAAATCTCTACGGATATAACTTTGAGACAAACCTTCAGATCAAAGCTCCCATAAAAGATGAGTTTTCTCTGGAGGTAAATGAGTACTTTGACAATATGTGGAACAACGTAGGAGGAGAATTTACCCTCCCCTATGAGGAGAGAGCCGATGAATCCTATTTAAAGTATTACTTCTACAGACTTCAGGAATTTACAGGAATTTCAAGTTTTTAGAGTAAATATCCTTTAAGCTTTAACTTTAGCTGTTTAGAGGAGGGATAGGCCTATGAAGAGATTACTCATACTAATGGGAATTATTTTTTTACTTTCCGCCTGCACATCCATCAGAGAGAGGGAGGAGCCCGTTGTCTACAAGGGATACTATATCGGTGGTAACGAGGTTAGGTCCTACAGATTGGATGGCACCGAAGAATGGATGTGGGTTGTGGATAATACCAGCGAGGTGGAGAAGAAGTATCAGTCCTTTAAGTTAAAACCCTATGAGGAGGTTTATCTGGAGGTAGAGGGAGTCATAAGAGATAACGATACCCCTGGAGAACTCTCAAAGGACTATGAAAAGTTGATAGAGATCCATACTATCATTAAGATAATCCCCCTGGTAAATTAAGAGGAGCATGACGCTCCACCCTTTTTAACTTCATGTAATGATTTTTTATGATGGAATTAATCTGTAATTCTATACTTTCCTTAGCAATAAAAAAAGAGGCTAACCCTTCTAGATTAGCCTCTTTTTTCTATGAAAGCAGTCTGGCTGCTTCCCTCATCCTCTGAAGTGCTGTAAACACAATCAGACCAAAGAAGATTAGGGTGATCACCTTAAGGTAGGTAGGGAATATTAGCATCAGAGAAAAGAAGATAAACCCTTCCGTTCTCTCTGCAACCCCTGCCTGATAGTAAAATGACTTCTGCCCCTTCTTCTCTGCCATCATTCCAGTGGTAAGAAATACCGTCATGGAAAAGATTATACTGCATGTAAGAAGGAGAAGTTGAAACTGCTCTCCTGGATACCTCAGGGCCAGTCCTATGATTATAGCTATCTCCACCAGCCTGTCAAAGGTCATATCAAGAACGGTCCCAAAGGGAGTAGATCCCTTCTCCCTGGCAATAGTTCCATCCACTGCATCTAGCAGACCAGATATCCACATGATAACCACACCTATGACTCCCATGCCGTAAAATGCAAATACTCCTGTGGAGATTCCCAGTAAAAATGCAATAACTGTAACCTGGTTTGCACTCATATTATACTTCATAAAAACCTTGGCCACCTGGTATATCAGGGGCTGGAAATACTTTCTTCCATGTGTATCTAACATAATCCTTCCCTCTTTATATAAATGATATTTTTCTTCTTATATGAGACCTTTACCCTCTGTCCCACCTCTATATGGAAGTCCACTCTATTCTGCACTACCTCTACCTTCTTCCCCTCTATATCCAGAATAAAGTGGTAGAATCCACTCTTAAAGGAGATATCCTCTACCCTTCCTTTAAAATAGGAACTTCCTATACTTTCCGGTGCACCTTCCTCAACTACTCTCATATCCTCAGCTTTCAGAGCCACTACAACTCTTCCCTCGGAAGTTTTCTCATCTACCTCCACCTGAAAGTTATCATCCCTCAGAATTCCACCTGATACTTTCCCCTTGAAGATATTGTTTATTCCAAGGAACCTGGCCACAAACTCATCCCTTGGGTTTTCATAGAGCTTCTGGGGATTGTCCACCTGAACGATGCTCCCATTATCCATAACTGCTATCTTATCTGAGAGGTAGAAGGCCTCATCCCTGTCGTGGGTTACAAATAGGATGGTACTCTTGTACTTTCTCTGGATCTCCTTGAGAAGCTTCTGCAGCTTCCCCCTCAGCTCCTCATCCAGGGCTGAAAAGGGCTCATCCATAAGGAGGACCTTGGGCTCCATCACAAGGGCCCTGGCTATGGCCACCCTCTGCTTCTGGCCTCCGCTCAGGTCGTTGGGGTGCCTCTTCTCAAAACCTCCAAGTCCCAGTTCAACCAGGGCGTCTCTGGCCTTGGTAAGCCTCTCCTTCTTTCCTACCCCCTTCATCTTCAGCCCAAAGGCCACATTGTCCTCCACACTGAGGTTGGGGAGAAGAAGGGAATCCTGAAACACCATGGAAAGTCCAGTCTCAAAGGTAGACCTTCCCCTGATATCCATACTATCTATTTCTATACTCCCCTGAAACTCCCTCTCTATTCCAGATATCACCCTTAGCAGGGTGGATTTTCCGCACCCGGAACCTCCAAGGAGGGTAAAAAACTCCCCCTTCTCTATTCTCAGATCCAACCTCTCTATACTAAATTCATCGTACTTCTTTGTTACACCTTCCAAAACTACCATATCTTTTCCCCTGACATTTTTTTATTGTATATTCCCTTTACCGACCTCTCCAGTAGGAAGATCAGAAGGAAGTTAATCGTTATATATGAAAAGCTGTACACAGCTCCAGCACCCATATCCCCGCTGGAGATATATGGAAACATAAGAATGGGTACAGTTATTATCCTTCCTCCCCCTATTATAAGGGTATTTAAGTACTGAGCAAAGGATACAATTATTACTAAGCTCCCCCCTGCTATTACAGCTGGCATTATATGGGGAAGGGTTATATAGAAGAACCTCTTCAACCCGTTGGCTCCCATTATCCTTCCCATCATCTCATACCCCTCTCCCAGGGTACCATATCCCACTATAGTAGACCTTATATAGTAGGGAAGGGTAAGTACCGTGTGTATGAGTATCACTCCCAGCATAGTCTCTGAAAGCCCAAGCTTTATAAAGGTAAAGTATATCCCCATACTGGTTACAAAGGAGGGAATAATTAGAGGCAGAAGTATAATAAGCTCCACCAGCCTCTTTCCTCTGAACTCCCTCCTTGCCAGCACACTGGCTGCAGGAGTTCCTATGGCTATATTCAGTGCCAAGGTAGCCACTGCAACTATTATAGTGGTAGCAATGGCCCTGTAAGTCTTTACATCGGTATATACATAGAGCCAGGTATCCGGCCTCAGGCTCTCCATAATTAGAGCTCCAAAGGGAAGCAGGAACAGTATCATAACAACTATATAAAGTATCTTCATCTTCTTCACTACTCCCAGGCCCCCTTATTCTTCCCTACAAAAAATTTATTTATGAAGTATACCAGGACTCCGCTTCCAAGACTTATGAAGGAGATTATCATATTTATCACCATAAGGCTCGGCCTGTCAGCTAGGCTTCCCCTGGAGTATATCTCATAGGCTCCCACAGCAAGAGCCTTGGGATAGGTTACCCCCAGTATATAAGGCACTTCAAAGGCCGTAAATATATAAGCCAGTACTATAAAGAAGCTCATGAGAAGGGAGGGTCCCATAAGTGGAAGGGCTACCTCCATAAAAAATCTCGTTCTTCCCACATTAAATATATGGGCAAGTGAATCCCACTTGCTCTTTACCCTCTTCAATACAGGTATGGCCATCATTACAATAAAGGGAGTTGTTTTCCAGATGTAGGCTATCATTATTCCCACTCCCCCTCTGTCATTGGTCAGTATGGGAAAGCTGCTGTACCCCTCTATAACCCCCAGAGCTACAAGAAGCTTACTTATACTCCCGCTCTGCATAAATAGGATCAGTATCAGGTAGGAAGCTATCAGGTATGGCACAAGAAGAGGACTCTCTACAATCTTCTGAAACCTCTCCTCCTGTACAAACTTCCTCTCCATATTTAAGTATATTATATAGATGATGATAACTGAGATTATAAGAGATACTGTAGATGAGACCACAGCCATCTTCGAGGTAAAGAGAAGGGAGTCCCAGAAACTCCTACTCCTTACAGTTTCCATATAGTACTCCAGTGTAAAAGAGGACTCTCCCACTATCCTATAGAGACCAAAGCTCTGCAGAAATCCCTGAAAAAATCCATAGAGGAAGAAACCGCCTATAAACAAAAGCGTTGGAGCTATATAGAGATATTTTTTAATTTTTTCCAACGTACTCCATCCACCCTTCTTCAATTATCTCCAGCTTCTCTGGAGATAGTTCTCTTACTCTTTTTTGCCCCATCTCCTCTAGAGACGGAATAGCATCAGATTGTCCAACCCTCTCAAATGCCTCTCTGTCCTCAGAGGAAAGCTTGTTCATGTCAAGAATTGTAGAATCTCCCCAGTTCTGAGGATCCTGCTTGGCAAGCTGTGCCTCCTCTGAAAGAAGATAGTTTACTACATACACCGCTCCTGCCTTATTCTTTGAGTTAGCAGGTATACTCAGGTAGTGGTTGTTAAAGAGTGTTCCCCTGTCTAGAAGGAAACTCTTGCTGTCCTCAGTAAACTCACCAGTGGCAATCTTGCTTGCTACCTTGTTGATAGTGTATCCCATAGTAACCTCTACCTCTCCGTTTCTATAGAGGGTATCCAGCTTCCCCTGGCTTTCAGGATAGGTTTCTCCATTTCTCCATAGGTATGGCTTGATTTCATTTAAGTAGCTCCATACATCTTCAAGAGCTTCTCTGAACTCCTCGCTGCTCATCTCCTGGGCTCTCTCCTCTCCCAGTATATCGATAACCATATTTCTTACAAAGGCACTTCCCGTGAAATCAGGTATGGAAGGATATGTAAATACCCCAGGATTAGCCTCTACATAATTTTTCAGACCCTCATAGCCTCTGAAGGGAACCTCCCCCTGAGAACTGTGGTAGATAAAGTTAAACTGTGCCTCTCCCCATGGAGCTTCCAGGCCGTCTACACTCTCTCCAAAATCACTTACAAGGGTAGCATCCTTTACCTTCTCCTTAGCAGGAAGATTTTTCACAAAGTCACCCCAGAGAACTCCGCTTTCCTTAAGAAGCTTGAAGTTTTCACCATTTATCCATATAACATCTACACTTCCGTCCTTCTTTCCTGCCTGCTTTTCCACTATAAGCTTATTTACAGTGTCCTTTATATCTGTAATCGGAACTCTGTTTAGGTAGATATCATTTTCCTCCTTGAGGTTTTTAGCAATGATGTTGTCCATAAACTTGTTTACCTCTGTGGATCCACCCCACATATAGATATTGACCTTCGTCCCCTTAGATCCCTTAACCACATCATCCCACTTGTAGTCGAGACCTAAACCTTCATCCTTCTTCTTACCGCAGGCTGCAAAAACCAGCACCAATAGTATTAAAAAAACTTTTTTCATCAACTCTCCCCCTCCAAACTTTTATTGTTAACTATGCTCCGTATTTATTCTGAAATGATTCAAAGGCTTCAAAGATAAGTGAATTAAACTTCTTCATATCCAGGATCTCCCCAGGCATGACTATCTCCTTGATCCCCTTCTCATCTAAGTTCAGGTCTCCCATTTTCAGGCTTTCCATATCAGGAGTTATCCTGGCCATGTCACCTGTGAATAGCTCCTTATGGCTCATATAGATGGCTGCAGCCATATCCCAGTTACAGAATCCCTCTATTCCAAACTTATTATTTATCCTCTCTACCCAGTGGCCGATGGAATCCTCGATAAATCTGTAGACCCTTCCCTCTCTTCTGTAGAGTTCCTCCAGCTCCTCTGGACCAAACACAGCCTTGGCAGTAACATGCCCATTTAGAATTGAGATCTTTGCCTCAGATGAGAGTACATTGTAGGCAGCCTCATGGTTGCACGCAAAGTTAAGCTCCTTTACCTCTACTCCGTTTATTACAAGGGGCTCCACCACTCCACCCATAAGGTATATCTCATCCAGGTTACTGTAAAACTCAGGATCATACCTATGAGCTGTATGGAGGTTGCTCATAGATCCCGTTGCCAGCACTGTGATCTCTCCCTTATGTTTTCTTGCTTCCTCAGCCAGGAATCTACCTCCCTCCTCTCCAGCAAAGACCTTTATATCATCTATCTTCAGCTCCTTAAGAAGCTTGGCAGTTGCCTTCTCTACCTCCTCCAGGGTACTGTTTCCATAGGTAAGGGTAAGGCCCACAAGGTCTATATCCTCCCTCCCTAGAAGGTAAAGAAGGGTTAGTCCGTCATCCACATCCTTTCCCACTATCCCCATTGTATTGTCGCAGTCAAATATAACCTTTCTCTTCATCTACATCTCCTTTTATCCTATCCAGTCCTTTAATAGATTATTCATAAAATCCATCTCCAGGTATGATTTTATCTTTTTATAGGTCTCTGGGTTTCTTATATCCTTATTGGGATCCTGATACTCAACATAGGCATAGGCACACCAGCTGAGAGCTCTCAGATAGAGGTATGGAGTATACATCCTCACCCTCTCTCTTATATTCTTTTCTGGAAACCTCCCCTCATACACCCTGTAAAACTTATCTATCTCGTCCTGTGAGAGAAAAATATCCGTTCTCCAAAGGGTAGTTGTGGGAGCAAGAAACTGAGTTATATCCTGGCAGGGATCACTTATTACCGGCTTCTCCCAGTCTATGAGGTAGCTCCTCTCATCCCCTATTATAAAGTTGTGGGAGTTGACCTCGGTGTTGTTTATTGCCTTCCACGGATTCTCTATAAAGTATCTCTCCATCCCTGCATTTTTATCACACCACGAGAGAAACTTTTCAAAAAATCTCTTGGTATCTCCACCCACATGGGAACTCTCCCAAAACTTTTTTAATAAGTTATTCGCTTCCTTCAGACGGTCGCTGAATATATAGTTCTCAGTGATGAGGTGGTCAAAATCCTCCCTTTTAATCTCCAGAGAGTGGATACCGGAAAATATCTCAGCTGCTTTCTTCAGGTCCCTCCTGTAGTCCAGAGGCCTTCCCTCCAGGTAATCCATCACCAGTATCCCGTAATCCATCAGCCTCCTACTTCCATCCACAAAGTGGGCTCTGGGGGTGTACCCCGACTCCTCCAGCCTCTTTAGAGCGTTGTACTCATACTCTATCTGGTTGGCTACTCCTATCTGGCTTCCGGTATTTACCCTGAAAACATACTTGTTCCTTTGATCCTCCAGTACATAGTTCTTGTTGTACTCCCCCTGGGCCAGGAAGGATACCTTAAAGTCCCTCTCCAGGTTCAGATCCTTCCTTAGGCTGGATCCCTCTATATACTCATATATATCCTTGATTAACTTCTCCGACATAGTAACCTCTCCCTGATATTTTCAATAAGATATCTTCTGGTGTTCTCACAGGAACTATCCTTCTCTATCCTCTTCCAGAACTCCTTCAGATCCTCCTTGGTATCTATATCCTCGTGGGATTTTATAAGTCCCACCTCTACTCCGCTTCTCTTAATCACCTCCAGGGTTTCCTGAAATACTTGGGGAGTCCCCCACTTTATCCCTGGGTCAAATACCATCTCATGGAGGTTATTCATCCCCACCAGGTAGTATCCTCCGTCCAGGGTGGGACCAAATACAAGATCCTTGAATTCCAGCTCATCAAAGGCTCCCTCAAGGTCCTCTATACCTACCTCAGGGATATCAGCTCCCATGAGCACTACCCTCTCATATCCTTTTTCAAAAAGGTCTGCAAAGATATTCTTCATCTTCTCTCCCAGATCTTTTCCCCTCTGGGGAAGGGTAGTCATTCCCTCTCTGACTATATCTTCTATAACCTCTAGAGGTCCCTCATCCCCGTAGAAAAGATAGAGGTCCGTATCCTCTACCTTGGACCCAGTCTCTACAATATCCCTCAGAAAGGCTCTGTGAATTTCTGCACATTCCTCGGGACTCAGAATCGTCATAAGCCTGGTCTTGGTCTTATTGGGTATAGGTATTCTTGTCATTATAACCAATGCTTTCATCTAACGTACCTCTCTATACATCTTGTTTAATTTTTCTGGGGAAACACCTGCCATATAGAGTATCTTCATCTTCTGCATGAGAAGAAAGGTCCTCCATATCCCTCCAGAGGTAAAACGCCTGGAGGATGTGCCTATCCTCATTCTGAGCCTTCTCACCCTCCCCAGCCTCTTTATCCTCAGGGAAAACTCAAAGTCCTCCATTATGGCGATCTCTGGGAATCCTCCCATAGACCAGAACTTATCCCTTCTTACAAAGATCCCCTGATCTCCGAAGAATAACTTTGCCATACTTCCCCTCAGGTTGGATGTAAGGGCAATATACTTCATAAAGAGGTTCTCTGTATCATAGAAGTAGAGGGAAAATCCTCCCCCTATATCTCCGCCCTCTATACTCCTCTCTATAGCCTTCAGGCTTTCCTTCTCCACTATACTGTCCGAGTGAACAAACCATAGGATATCTCCCCTAGCTTCCTTAGCTCCCGCATTCATCTGAAGAGCTCTTCCCTTGGGAGCCTCTATTACCTTAGCCATGGTGGAAGCCAGCTCTACCGTCCTGTCTGTACTTCCCCCGTCTACAACTATAATCTCCTTCTCTCCCTCAAGGGCTGTGAGCCTGGTAAGGATTTCAAATATGCTTTTCTCCTCATTTAATACAGGTATAACTATACTTACCATCCTTCCCCCTTCTGCTTTCTATCCATTATGTAGCTTTAATATCATCATTTAATTTTTTAACATCTTATCTCTGCAATTATCAAAGCTTATCGGAGGAGCTTTTCTCCTTTTTTTACATCTTTCTGCCTTCCTAAAATTGCCTCAACTTCCTTATTTTACTATATCTCCTTTAACCTTTACAACAAACATATGGATTTTATTATAAAAATTAAGGGATTATAATTCCCTCCTAAAAAAAATGGTATACATACCCCTCAGGCTTGTATACCACTTTAAAGGAAGACCCACAGCATCTCAATTCAAACTAAGACTTCTTTCCCTTCCTTGCAACTAACTTAGTTACCACAGTTATAGCAAAAAATATAAGGGAAGCTACAATTGCCAGCCTTGTTGCCTTAGCTGTATCTCCAGAAGCTACTGCTCCTGCCAGAATTACATATACCGATGTCCCAGGTATTATAAAGATAGTAGATAAGATCGAATACTGAAGAAACCCTATGGAAGTCAGCCCGTAAACATAGTTCTGGATTCCAAAGGGGAAGATGGGAATAAGTCTTGTGGTAGCAAGAATAAACCACCCCTGGCTCTTCACTCCCTCATCTATCTTTTTAAAGGCCTCAGTATCTCCAAACTTCTTCTCGATAAACCCTCTGGCTATATACCTGGCTATGAGAAAGGCAAGGGAGAGGCCTATTCCCGCCCCTATTACCGTATAGATTACTCCAAAGAGAGCTCCAAAGATCAGTCCCCCCGCTATGGTCATAGGTACTGCTGAGATCCCAGTTATAGTTACCAGTATATAGGCCACTATATATACCAGGGGGCCCCATATGCCAAATCCCTCTATAAAAGCTTCCATCTTTCTTCTGTCCTTGAGGTACTCTATTGCTCCTGTCTTAAATAGGAGAAATACTATGACCACTATGACCACTACTCCCACTACCTTACCCAGGCTAAGTCCCGATCTCTTTTCCGTCATTTTCACCATCTCCCTTTGAACAATAAAATAACTAGATCAGTACCTTATATAGCATACTTTTTATCCTGGAACAAATAAATCTATAGGGGGAATTCCCCCTATAGATATGATTTTTTTATCCTATGCTGCCTTTGTTGATCCCTTAGACTTTTTTGCAATTAACTTAGTTACAAGGGTAAGAGCAAAGAAGATCAGCGATGCTGTCAGAGACATCTTAATAGCAGTTGCCTTATCTCCAGAAGCTACTGCTCCTGCCAGAAGAACAAATACAGATGTTCCTGGAAGGATGAAGATAGTAGAAAGTAGTGCGTACTGAAGGAATCCTATAGAAGTCAGTCCATATACATAGTTCTGAATTCCAAATGGGAATACTGGAAGTAGTCTTGTAGTTGCAAGAACAAACCATCCCTCATTTTTTACTCCGTTATCGATCTTCTTGAATACATCTGAGTTTCCAAACTTTTTCTCCATTGGCTTTCTGGCAATGTATCTAGCAATAAGGAATGCCATAGACAGTCCTAGAGAAGCTCCTATAGCTGTATAGATAGTTCCCATTACTCCACCAAATACAAGTCCCCCCACTAAAGTTATAGGAAGCACTGAGATACAAGTAATTGTAATTAGCGCATAGATAGCAATATATGCTGCTGGTCCCCATGCTCCAAGGCTTACGATTACCTTCTCCATCTTTTCTCTGGACTTAAGGTAGCTGAATACCACTCCAAACATACCTGGCTTTTCCAGCTCCACATTACCGTTTACAGCGTTGTATGACCACTCGATCCAAGAACCGTCATAGTTCTTTACATTCTCCCATCCAAGAAGCTCACTAAGTACAAATGTCATGTGAGCAGATCTTACTCCAGACTGACAGTATGAGATTACAGTTTTATCCCTTGTGATCCCTTGCTCTGCAAGGATAGCCTCTATCTCCTCTCTGGATTTAAATGTCTTATCTTCATTTACCATCTTATCCCACTCGATATACGCTGCTCCAGGGATCTTTCCCTTTGCAAAAGCTCCAGCAAACTGAGCTAGTCCGTCGTGCTCAAAGTCTGTTCTTGTATCTAGCACAACAACACTGTCGTCTGTAAGAGCTGCCTTTACATCCTCTAGAGATGCAAACTTAGCTGTATCTGCCTCCTGAGTAAACTCATACTCAGCTGCCTCTGGCTTAGCTACAGTTCCAGTTGCTACTGGCAGACCTGCCTGCTTCCAGCCGTCTATTCCACCGTCGATCATATACATCTTGTTGTGTCCGTACATGTCAAGGATCCACCATAATCTGGCAGCATCGTAGTCAGCCTTAGCACTAAGAAGTACGATAGTAGTATCTGCTGTTATTCCATATGAACCTAGAGTTTCAGCCATCTTTTCTCTGGTAGCTCTCATACCATTATACTCATACTCACCCTTGTCTGCAGAGAAGTCAGGTCTCCAGATCTGGTATGATCCCTCTACGTGTCCCGCTTCAAAGTCCGCTGTTTTTCTTACATCCAGTACAACAACATCCTCTTCGCCGCCGATTATATCCATAGCCTTTTCAGGACTAACTATTATCTCAGAGTTTGCATACTGTGCATAATCCTTGTTAGCAGTTACACTCTCTCCCATGGCCAATGTAAATGTCATTACTAAAGTTAAAAGAACTAATAATTTCTTCATCTATCCTTACCCCTCTACATCAATATATTTTAATTTTTCTTAGGATGAAGGCAGACCGCCTGCCTCCCATCCATAAAAAAGTTTCCTCTACTTTCTCTTGTTAAGCTCCATCTTAGACTTATATCTGTTTATCCACTGCTTAGCAGGTCCCATATTTCTCTCTTCCTTGGATTTGTTGTCGTACTTACCACCAAATGCCAGGTCCAGGATGTGAAGGGAATCTGCTCCTCCGCTCTCCATAGATTGTCTGCAGGCAGCACAGTAGGAGATCATGTGACCAGTTGTTGTCTCATTGGCTCTTCTCTTCATTACCCTGTCTGCTACATCTGGGTTTGCCGGTACTACCATTCCTCCAAATCCGCAACATCTTGTCTTCTCTCTGGAGTTCTCAAGCTCCTCTACCTTATATCCCAGCTCATCTACAATCCATCTGATACCGTCGTGTAGATCCGGCCTGTTTCTTGTAGAACATGAATCGTGGATATTGAATACAACATCCGATCCCTTACCTACTCCATACTGCTCCTTTGGAAGACCAATCTCTGGAAGTAGAGACCATAGAGAAACTACATCCTGCTTAGCCACCTCAGAGAATATTCCCATACAAGACTGACATGCTACGATTACAGTTTCAGCTCCCATCTTATCCAGCTCAGTCTGAACAGTTGCAAACCTCTCCTTAAACTTATCCTTCTGCCCCAGAGCCTTAGTTGGTTTTCCACAACACTTAAGAAGTGATCCCACCTCTCCGTTTAGCTTATCCTGAAGGTGCTCAAGAGCCTTTCCTACAGCTGTTGGGTTGTATGAAGGCAGTGAACATCCAGGGAAGAATACATACTTAGTCTTCTTTCCTTGAGGTGCTGGGTTGCTTGTATTAAATACCTTGGAGTATCCTAGGAACTGGTGTACATCTATTGCCTTGTGTCCCTCCATTGGAGATTTACCGTTGTTGTCCTTTACATATTCAGGTCTCATTCCAAGGAATGCACTCTTCATATCGAAGTCCTTAGGACACTTTAGCGTACACTGAGAACATGCATTACACGAGTAAGCGATCTTAGGGTCCATTGCTGCATATCCCTTCTCTAGATACTCTTCAAATAGGTGCTTAGGACACTCTGTAAAGTCATTTAGCATCAGACACTCAGTCATACAGAGCTTACAAGTACACTGAAGACATCTGCTTGCTTCCCTCTCAGCCTGTTCCTTAGTGTAGCTAGCCTCTACCTCATCAAAGGACTTGATCCTCTCCGCAGGGTCCATCTCATTGACACCCATTCTCTCTATCTTTTCTGCTGCGTCCCATCCCTCTGGAAGGTACTCAGCTGGAAGGTGAAGTTTAGTCTCATATGGCCCCTCTGCCTCTAGAGTCCTTCCCTCCTTCAGGTCCTTTCCATTAAGAAATCTGTCTACAGACGTGGAAGCTCTTCTTCCCTCTGCCATAGCTCCGATTACGATAAATGCTGTAGCACAGTCTCCTGCCACAAATACCCTCTCATCTGCTGTAGACTGCATAGTTAGAGGATCTGCTTCAAAGGTACCATTTCCTCTTCTTTCCATGCTCTCATTCCTATCAAATGATGCATCTACACCCTGACCAATGGCAAATACCACTGTATCTACATCTAATATTTTCTTATTATTTTCATCAAACTTAGGAGCAAATCTTCCCTCATCGTCGAAGATAGATAAACACTCCTTGATTACAAGTCCGCTGACTCTTCCGCTGTCATCTACAATGATATTATCTGTACCCATAGCCAAGTTAAACTTTACTCCCTCAGCTACTGCACCGTGGATCTCGTGCATAGAAGATGCCATAGCCTCATAAGTGGGCTCTAGACACACTGCGTGTACCTCTTCCACACCAGCTACTCTAAGAGATGATCTTGCACAGTCCATTGCAACATCTCCCCCACCGATTACAGCTACTCTCTTCCCTGCTCCCTCAAAGTTTCTTGTTAGAGAGATCTCCTTCAGGTACTCTGCTGCGTGGTATACTCCATTGGCATCTGAGTTTTCAAGTCTTGTGTCCACTCTTCCAGCCTGTCTTCCCACAGCTACGATCACTGCATCGTGGGTATTCTTCAGCTCATCAAAGTCGATATCCTTTCCTATCTCCACTCCAAGCTTGATAGTTACTCCCAGCTTTTCAAGGATAGAGTATTCTGTATCGATTACCTCTCTAGGCAGTCTGTACTCAGGAATACCTACTCTCATCATTCCCCCCAGTACAGGAAGCTTTTCATAGATAGTTACCTCGTGTCCCTTTCTAGCCAGATCCATAGCTGCCTGAGCTCCTGCAGGTCCAGCACCGATTACCGCTACCTTCTTTCCGCTTGCAGGCGCCTTTTCAGTGTTCCAGTTGGCAGGGTTATCAAAGTTATCTGCAGCATATCTTTTCAGGTTAGCTACCGATATAGGAGAATCTTCCTCTCCCCTTCTACAGCCACCTTCACACGGGTGTGCACATATTCTTCCTAGAGTTCCTGGCAGGAATAGCTTTTCTCTGATTAGAGATATTGCATCCTCTCCCTTTCCCTCACCTATAAGGTTTATGTACCCCTTAACATCTGTATGCATTGGACAGGCAGACTGACACGCCGGCTTAGAGTCACCCATACAATTATCTACAATATCCTGCATCCTTTCGATTACATCATTACCTAGTTTTCCCATCTATCCTCTTCCTCCTGCTACCCCGGGGGGGTATGAAAATTATAAAAAAATATTGAAAGCCCTACCCCTAGGGGGTAGGCTTTCATATTTTAAAGCGCTATACCTAGTAATTACATTCCGTAGTTCTTAGGAGCGTCTGAAGCTCCATACTCGATCCATGAACCATCATAGTTCTTTACATTGTCATATCCAAGGATCTCAATTAGAGCAAACATTGTCTGAGTTGATCTTACTGCTGACTTACAGTGTGGCATGATTGCCTTAAGATCCTTAGTTACTCCTGCATCTGCATAGATCTTTGCTAGCTCCTCCTTAGACTTGTATGTTCCCTCTGGAGTAATGTTGTTCTTCCACTCGATGAATACAGAGTTTGGAACGTGCCCCTTGATTCTTTCCATCTTAGACCTTGTATCGATTACAACCATCTCAGAATCATCAATAGACTTCTTTACCTCTGCTAGATCTGCAACTAGATCCTTGTTAGCTTCCTGTGCCACATACTTGCTTTCCTTTGTAGGCTGTGTTGGAGCTGCCATAGGAAGTCCTGCATTTTCCCACGCCATAATCTGACCATCTACTACGTATACATCTCCCTTGTGTCCATATAGGTGAAGGATCCACCAAAGTCTTGTAGCATTCATCATTCCCTCATCGTCAACTATTACAATAGTATCTGTCTCCTCTATTCCCTTAGCCGACATAAGGTTTTCGAACTCTTCCTTTGGAAGAACCATTCCGTTGATTCCGTCTACCTGTCTTGCTACATCCTTGTTTAGGATTACCATTGCTCCTGGTATTGTTTTAGCAGGAACCTTGTCCCATCTGTAGTCCAGTACTACTACATCCTCTCTGTCCTTGATCTCATTTACCTTCTCAGGTGTGATAAGTCCCCCTGCAAATGCCATTGAGCAAAGAAGAAATGTCATAACTATTCCCAATATCTTTTTCATTGTTGCCCCTCCCTGTAAAATTTATAATTAATGTTTAAATTAATTCTTGTCTGCTGGTAGATCCTTGTTATATGACCACTCGATCCAAGAACCATCGTAGTTCTTTACATTGTCATATCCAAGAAGCTGAGTTAATACAAATGTTGTATGAGCTGATCTTACTCCAGACTGACAGTAAGCTATGGCTCCTCTATCTTCAAACTCTCCGTAGATCTTTGCTAGCTCCTCTACAGATTTAAAGGTCTTATCTCCCTCATAGTTAACAGCTGTCTCCCAAGGAATAAATATCTCACTTGGAATTCTACCTGGTCTGAAGGCACCCTTCTTAGTAGTTGTTCCCTCATGCTCAGCTACTGATCTTGTATCGATAATAGGAGTTTTCTTTGTATCCACTGCACTCTTTACATCCTCTAGCACAGCCAGCTTGCTGTAGTCTTCTTTCCCCTTAAACTTAAACTCCTGTGCTACAGCCTTATCTCCAAATCCTCTCTGGAAATCAAATCCTGCAACCTTCCATCCATCAACACCACCGTCTATTAGAGATACATTGTGGAATCCATACATATCAAGAACCCACCATAATCTAGCTGCATCGTAGTCTGCCTTGGCATCATAGATAAGAACATAGGTATCTGAGTTTACTCCAAGCTTTCCAAGCTCCTTCTCCATCTTTTCCTTGCTAGCTCTCATACCTCCAAATGGGTACTCATCCTTGTCAGCTCCCATAGCCGGTCTCCACATATTCTGTGCTCCTGGAATATGACCTGCCATAAAGTGCGCTGAACTTCTGGTGTCTATTACCACCACATTTTTTTCGGTTTCCATGATCTTCTTTGCCTGCTCTGCACTTACTAGAGCCTTTGGGTTAGCATACTGCGAGTAATCCTTTGCCATTGCCACAACTGTAGTTAAAACCATTGCCACCAATACCAATAATTTTTTCATACTTTCCTCCCCTTTTCATAAAATAATAATATATATAACTCTCTCTAATACATTTATATTATTTTTTTCACATTAGTCAACAAAAATATTCCATTTAACAAGTATTTGTGTCGATTTTTTGTATTTTTTTCACATATAACAAGAAAAAATTATTTCATCATCTTCTTTACATAGGTAAAGAAGTCCTCCATGTTTCTCTCCTCATTTAAGCAAACGTTTAGGAAGAGCTCCATGATCTCCTTATTTACACTCTTCATAGCTGAGTTAATTGCAAGGGTCTGATTTAAGATATTGGCACAGTAGTCCTCATTGTCCACCATCTTCTTTACTCCCCTTACCTGCCCCTCTATCTTAGAGAGCCTTTTTATTATATCTTCCCTCTTCTCCCTAGCTTCATCCTGACTCAGCTTAGTAATAAGAGGCTGGGTATTGGAGTAGGTTTTCTGCCAGGCTTTAAGTCCCCCTGCCATATCGTAGACTTCCTCAAATCCCATCTTTACCATAAGGGCTGCTGCTGCCTTACTTCTTCCACCTACAGCACAGTAGACTAAGTAGGGAAGGGTTTTATCCAATTTTTCTATCTCCTTCTTAAAGTTGGAGAGCTTGAAAAAATCTATCACCAAAGAATTTTCAATATTTCCCTCACTTTCGTGTTCCTTTTCAGTTCTAACGTCTAGATAGACCAGTTCCTTCCTGCTATCCATTAAGTTTTTACACTCTTCCAAGGAAAGGGTTTTAAAACCTTCATTGTTTTTCTTGAAAAAATTTAACATATTCCCTCCTTAATTGCTACCCCCCTAGGGTATACATTATCATACTGTTAATTTTTTATTTTGTCAACTTAAATCCCAAAATGAACACTTTAAGAACATTGTTTTGAAAATCGAAATATTTTTTCTTGTAATTTTATAAAAAAGCCGATCATTTTAAGGTGGGGTAGTTTACCTTTTAAACTAAATAAATAAACATACTTCCAGAAGCGATTCCCCTGAAAACGCCCTCTATAAAAGTCATTCTCTACCTCTGCGAACTCTATAAAAAAAGAGCTGATCCTTGGATCAGCTCCTCTTCTTCTCTTCTTCTCTATCTATAGGAAGGCATATCTTAAATGTACTTCCCTTCCCCAGTTCACTGGATATCTCCAGATATCCCTTGTGAACCTCCAGTATATGCTTTACTATGGCAAGGCCCAGTCCTACTCCAGATTTTTTATGGGTTCTTACATTGTCCTCCCTGAAAAATCTGTCGGTTATTCTGGCAATATTCTCCTTCTTTATACCTATACCGCAGTCCTCTACCACTATCTTTACGGTATTTTCAAAGGTTTCTCCCCTTACCCTTATCCATCCATTTTCCCTGTTATACTTTATGGAGTTATTTATGAGATTCATTATTACCTGCTTTAAACTTCCCGCATCTCCTATAACCCTTATATCCTTAATATCATCGAAGTTCCAGGACAGATCTATTCCCGACTCCATGGCTATCATCTCCATGATATCGCATATATCATTTCCCATATGTGCCAGGTCCACAGGCTTAAATAGTCTTTTAAGACTTTGAGGATTCTGTGTCAGGTTGAGAAGCTCCTTGATCATCCCGTCCAGCCAGTTTATCTCCTCTAGAATCTTTAGGAGGGTTTCCTCATAGTCCTTGGCGCTTCTTTCCTGCACCAGTTCTATCTCTATCATACTCTTCATAGAAGCTATAGGTGTCTTAAGCTCATGACTTACATTGGAGGAAAACTCCTCCATCTTCTCGATATTTATCTCTACATTCTCTATAAGTTTATTTAAGGTAACAATAAGTTTATCCACCTCTCTGCTTCCATAACGCTTTGTAAAACGCTGAGAGAGGTCGAATACCTCCTCCTTATAGAGTCCTCCGGTAAACTCATTGAGCTCCCTTAGGGCTCCCAATACCTTATCCATTGCATAGTTCACCAGAAGTATCTGAACCCCGGTGAGTAAGCAGAGAACAACCAGGAGCATGAGGTTTATTGTATACTTGATATTTTTTAAGTAGGATATATCCTTGGTAAGTCCCAGATAACTTCCCTCTGGAAAGAAATCATTCTTGGGAAGAGGAATCATAAGCATATGCTTGGTACTGTAGCTGTAATACCTATTCTCCTCTATTACCTCATCTATCTTCTCCTTGGGAATTCCCTTTAACTCATAGGTTCCAAAGTTATCCCCAAAATACCCCCTGAGAACTCCCCAGGTTTTAGGGAAGTCTGAGGTGGTCATATATATTACCCCCTTAGGGGGCTCTATTACCACTATAGAAAAGAGCTTGCTCATCTCGCTGAGCTGTCTGTCCACATCCTGAGTCCCCCTTTTCAGGGTCTCTGTGAGAAGGCCTATCTCCTCCTCCATCTCCTTTTCCACCTCCATCATAACAAGGTGTTCTATGGAGTAGTTAAAAAAGGAGGATACCCCTATGAAGGTAAATATTATAAGTCCCGTACTTATAATGAGTATCTTCCCCTTCAGTCTGTCTCGGAAATAAAGAAATCTTTTAAGTTTCAAGTTTAAGCCTTTAATATATATCCTACTCCTCTTACAGTGTGGATAAGTTTTTCATCGAAATCCTTATCTATCTTCTTTCTCAGGTGGTTTATATAAACATCCACTACGTTGGTATCCGTTAAGAAATCTATATTCCAGACTTTTTCTGCTATCATAGTCCTTGTAAGAACAAGGTTCTTATTTCTAAGGAAGTACTCTAGAAGGGAAAACTCCTTTAAGGTAAGCTCGATAAGCTTATCTCCCCTTCTTATCTCTCTGTTTAAAAGGTTTACAGTAAGATCCTTTGCTGCAATTATACTCTCCTTATCCTCTGAGTTTCTACGGAGAACTGCTCTCAACCTGGCAAGTAACTCTGCAAAGGCAAAGGGCTTGGTTACATAGTCATCTGCTCCAGCATCTAGACCGGCCACCTTATCTCCAATCTCTCCCTTAGCAGAAAGTAACACTATATAAGCTGAATTTTTTTCCTTTCTCAGGGCTTTACACACCTCTATTCCATTCATCTTAGGAATCATCACATCCAAAAGGATCAGGTCGTAGCTGTTGATCGACGCCATATATACTGCATCTTCTCCATCTTCACAGACGTCCACCTTATACCCCGCTTCCGTCAGACCCTTCTTAAGGTATGTCAATATGTTCAGTTCATCCTCTACCACTAATACCTTCATAAATTCGCTCCTCTCTATCGCTTTTAAATTCCTTATTTATTGCTCCACATAATATGAATTATATCACAATTATCCCTTTGAGCAAGAGTTAATACTACTCCTTTTTTGAAATTAAAATCATTTATCTGTTTATTAATCTTTTATTAATCTTTTATTAAAAAGACTCCTTATCCTTTTTTTTGGATAGTATTTATTTTTTCCCTCAGGAGCTCCAAGTTCACTTTTTTGCTGAGTTTCTCTCTCTCCTGGAAGGTCAGCTGCCTCTCCCTATGCTTTGAGAGGTTTCCAAAGGACACCCCTAACAGCCTTATACTTTTCCTCTCATCTATTTCCTCTACCTCCTCTATGAGCCCCCTCATGGCTTCATGAAGGTCTATCCTGTCCCCTGTATAGGTCTCAAAGGTTTTAGACCTTGTGATGGTTTTTCTGTCGCTGTATCTCACCTTGACAACCACCGTTTTGCAGAGGAACCCCTTGTTTTTAAGGCGGTCATAGGTTTTTTCAAAGAGAGCCTCCATCTCCTTATCTATCTCCTCCCTGGTCTCCAGGTAATATTTAAAGGTATTTTCATTCCCTATGGAGTGGGTTTTCCGCTTATAGTCCACCTCTCTGTAGTCATACCCTCTGGAGTACTGGTAGATAAGTTCTCCCCGGGACCTTCCAAGGGTAGCTATGAGCTCTGTAAGGGAGTATCTGTACACATCCCCTACCCTCTCTATCTGAAGCTTTTTTCTTAGCTCCTCCACCATCTTCCTACCCACCCCAGGAAGGATCCTCACATCCTTTTCCCTGATATACTCCACAAACTCCTCCCGGCTCCTGAAGATATAGATCCCCCCAGGCTTATTTATATCACTTGCGATCTTTGCTGTAAGCTTGTTGTATCCTATTCCCACTGAGCAGGTAAGCTGTGTATTTTTTTCTATTCCCCTCTGAAACCTCCTGGCAAAGTACTCCCTGCTGGGGTATCCTTCTATAACCTCTGTAAGGTCCAGGTACCCCTCATCAAAGGCTATAAACTCTGTTTTTTCAGTTATTCTCCTCACCAGCTCCTGTATCTTGGCCGATACCTCCCCGTAGACCCCCTTTCTCACAGGAAGGGAGATGAGGTTGGGGCAGAGTCTTCTGGCTTCAGGGAGGGGCATTGCAGATTTTACTCCGAATTTTCGGGCTTCATAGCTGGCTGTTGTCACTAT
The DNA here is from genome assembly GCF_027925155.1 of Propionigenium maris DSM 9537. Classification (GTDB taxonomy): domain Bacteria; phylum Fusobacteriota; class Fusobacteriia; order Fusobacteriales; family Fusobacteriaceae; genus Propionigenium; species Propionigenium maris. Next base: position 309,487 of record NZ_BSDY01000002.1, read on the forward strand.
ATTTTCTCCCACCACTATTGGTTTCCCCCTGAGGAAGGGATTTTCCCTTATCTCTACAGATGCATAGAATGCGTCCATATCATAGTGCATTATAACTCTCCTCTCAGACATACCGCCCCTCCCTATCTATATTAATATATAGTTATATTATAGCATAGTTTTTATGAGAATTACTTCTTTAAACAGAAGTTCCTTCGATTCCCCCACTTTCCTCTACTATTTTATTCCAAGAGAAGGAAAGGTCAAAAAATTAAAAAGGAGCGTGACGCTCCCCCTCGCTAATCTCATGTAAGGTTTTCTTATGGAATTAATCTATAATTCTATACTTTCTTTAATGATAAAAATATACCCTCAGGGGGTAGGGAGCCATCTTTCAGAGATCCCTACCTGGGTATGATCTGTATTACCTTAAAAAGTCTTAACTGTTAGAGAACCGCCTCTTCTCTGAGCTCCACCCTCTCCTCCTCTCCTAGAAGGGGTTCAGCACTTAGCTTAATCCCTATGGCTCCCAGGGGAGCTGTAAGAAGTACGCTGAGGATAGCCACTGCCTGGATTATCTCTCCCCCTGCCACTCCCATCTGAAGGGGAACTCCTGCCTTAGCTGATTGAACTGTAGCCTTGGGAAGGTAGGCTATCACACAAAAGAGCCTCTCCCTGTAGCTTAGTTCTGTACCTATAAGAGATACCCATGTTCCCACAGACCTTATTACAAGGGCACTGAGAATGATGAGCGTCCCAGGAACTATAAGTTGTCCAATGAGATTTGGGTCTATTGCTGCGCCTACCAGAGTAAAGAGGTAAATCTGCCCAATCTGCCATGCCTTCCCCAAATAGAGGGACAGGTCCTCCCCCAGCTTGGCATCTGCATAGTTGTTTATCATGAACCCCATAACCATCACCCCTATGAGGGAGTTAAACTCAAGGATATGCCTGTCCTCCAGTATCCTCATCCCCGTACCTACACCTAGCACCAGTGCCGACTGGGCTACGGGGTTTCTTACAAGTCTGCATAGGGGCTTCAATAGGCAGGCTGCAACTACCCCTGAAAATATTCCAAACCCTATGGACAGCGGAACTCCAGCAAGATTGGCTCCCAGAGAACTCTCCGACCCAAAGTACAGTCCTATAAAGGTAGTGAAGAGGGCTATGGCTATACTGTCATCTGCAGATCCCCCTGCAAGCATCATCTGAGGTATGGCCTTTTTCCTCCCAAGTCCCCTCTTAATGAGGTCCACCATAGACGGGATAAGTACTGCAGGACTTACTGCAGATATTATGAATCCCAGGATTCCTCCCTGTATAAAGGTGAAACCAAATACCTTCACCGCTGCAAAGGCAACGGCAAACCCCTCTAGTCCTGCCGGTATAAAACTCAGCAGTAGGGCTGGTCTTCCCATTTTCTTTAACTGTTCACAGCTTATCCCCAGTCCCCCTGTTATAAGTACCGTTACCAGGGCTACACTCTTTAACTCCTTACCTATCTCTAGGGTAAAACCGTCCAGGGCTCCCAGGTAAGCCGGTCCCACAACACACCCAAATATTATCATTCCTAAAAGTTTTGGCAGCTTAATTCGCTCCACCAGCTTCCCTGCTATATGCCCACCAGCCAGCAGCAACACCATTGAAAAAACTGTTCTCATTACTTTCTCTCCTTTTTCCGCAATTATTTTATTGAAAAAACAAAAAAGACTCCCACAGGAAAAAATCCTGCAGAAGCCATCATCTTTTTCGTCAAAAGCATTTAGGGTTACCCCAGGGAGAGCCTCATCCCCCATTTATTTTCAAGATATTATAATACTTTTTAGTGCTTTTGTCAACTTTACCTCTTTTTCCTTGCCATATTCTCAATTTTAATATATAAATGTATTACAGGAATAGAATATTGGAGGTTTGTAGATGATAAAGGAACTATGTAATCTTGAAGATTACAGCGAAGTGCTGTGTATATTAGATAAGATCTCTATCTTTGGCGGACTTACCAGACCTCAGCTAAGTGTCATCTTTAAGGAGTTAAAGAAAACTTCTATAAAGAAGGGAGAGGTTATCTTTGAACAGGGGAAGTCTCCAGATAATATCTACATTGTTCAGAGCGGATGTGTTAAAATAGTTGAAAAGTTATCCACCGACTCACTGGAACTTATCACATTTAATACTGGGGACTGCTTTGGAGAAACTGAACTTATCGGTATCTTTCCCTATATAGCTTCTGCAGTGGCTGCCGCAGACACCGAGCTCATCGTCTTTCCTAGAAAGGCTCTTAGAATCCTCTACAAGAAACACCTGCCCATCTTTTCGGTGATTATTTTAAACATAGCAAGGGAGTCGTGTAGACGTCTTGCCCAGGCAGATAAGAGGATGTTCGATATGTTGGAAAAAAAGTAATTTTTTTCTTGACTCAAAACATAAATAATGTTATTATAATTTTGTAATCAATACAACTTTAGGAGGATTTAATAATATGAAAACTTATGTATGTGAAGTATGTGGATATGTATATGACCCAGCTGTTGGAGATGTAGATAACGGAATCGCTGCAGGAACTGCTTTTGCAGATATCCATGATGAGTGGGTTTGCCCTCCATGTGGAATGGGTAAAGACGTATTCGTTGAAGAAGCTTAATTAAACTTTTAAAAGCAACTCCCATAGAGGAGTTGCTTTTTTTATTAATAATATAAAGTACAGAATTTATAAAAAAATTTCGTTAAGTAGTTACCGTTTCACTGATCGTCAGGATACAACCTCACGTTGCTTTTTATTCCCCCTTTAAAATTAATGATAAATATGATAAAATATTTATCTATTTTCTTTTTAGGAGGATGTTATGTCAGATAACAATAAAGCACCATATATTCTTGTCTTCGGAGCCTCAGTTGTAGATATGTTCGGATTCTGCAGAACTTCATATAATTCTCACGATTCTATTCCAGGAAGAGTTAAGATTTCCTTTGGTGGAGTTTCTAGGAATATTGCTGAAAACATGGCCAGAGTTGGTGTTAACACTAAGTTTATATCTATTTTAGGAAACGATGAAATTGGACGTTCTATGCTCGAGCACTCTGAGAGCATTGGTTATGATATGGGTAACTCCCTTATTTTAAAGGATGGGTCTACTCCTACCTACATGGCTATTTTAGATGAAAAGGGAGAGATGGTCTCTGCTGTTGCTGATATGGACAGTATCAAGGAGATGAGTCCCGACTTTATAGATTCAAAGGGAGAGATGATCAGACAGTCTCAATATACTTTTTTAGATGCTGATGATCCTGAAACTTTAGAATATATTATCAATACATACCATGGTTCTACTTACTTTGTTCTAGACCCTATCTCCTCAGCAAAAGCTGAAAAGATCAAACACCTTATAAAATACTTCCACACAATCAAGCCAAACAGGTATGAAGCGGAAGTTCTTTCAGGTATGAAGATCGAGAGCGAAGAGGATCTTATAAAGGTTGGAGAATACTTCCTGTCACTGGGAATAAAGAATGTCTTCATCAGCTTAGATGAGGATGGAATCTACTATGTAAATGAAACATCTTCTGGAAGGATTCAGACTACAGATGCTGTGGTAAAAAATGTTACTGGAGCAGGGGATTCATTTGTAGCAGGTCTTGGATATGGATACATGAACAAGCTTTCCATAGAGGAAACTGTTAAGTTTGCTATTTCAATGTCACTGATTACTATCTCCCACGAAGAAACTATCAACCCAAATATGGGATATGATAAGGTTATGGAAACCATCGCCAAAACAAACTGGATTGAAAAAAAATTATAGAGAGCCATAGGCTCTCTATTTTTTTATTAAGTAAAGTATGGAATTATAGATTAGTGCCTTAATAAAAATCCCTTGCATAAGATTAGAAGGGGTGGAGTGTCACACTCCTTTTTATTTAAATATTAATTGTCTTCCACCCTTTAGAGTAATTATTACTCCCTCATCTCCTGCTTCTACCTTCTCTGCAGTAGCAAGATCCTTAAGATACTGACTCTCCTGGTCCATAGCTTCCTCTGGTCCTGCCATCATAGTTGTTATTATCTGAGGTGATACACTTATCATCCCTTCCTCTACCTCATAGGCCGCCGAGTAGTTGTTTACCCCTGCATTTCCAGCAAGTCTCCCCTCTCCAAAGGTAATTGTTATATCATGCTCTGTAAGTGCTCCCTCCAGCTTAAAGGTCTTATCTGCAACGATCTCTTCAAAAGTTCTTACCCTTTCATTGAATACCAGCTTCTTTCCTCCCTCGGAAGTTATCACAAGCTGCTCTCCGGCCATCTCGATCTTCTCTGCCTTTTCAAGGTTCTTTACATACTTAGATTCTTGTGCCATAAGCTCCTCTGGTCCCATCATCCTTGTTGTTCCCACAACCTTTATGCTTAAGTTGTTACCCTCTATTAGGTATGGAGCAAAGTATCTGTTCACTCCTGCGCTTCCAGCTACCTGGTTCTCATCAAAGGCTATATCAATAGTACTTCCCTCTATAACCCCTTCAAGCTCATAGATCTTCCCAATTACCTCTGTTTGAATGCTCTTTTCCTTTTTGTCCATTCCGCTACAGGCCACCAAAAATATTGCACTCAGTACAAATAAAACTATCTTCTTCATCATATTCCTCCTAATTTTTATTTTAAGATCTTATCAGATCTTCTCTAAAAAATCCACATATACCTGACATACCCTTTCAAGGGAGAACTCATCCCTCATCTTCCTTCTTCCGGCTCTTCCCATCTCCTCCCTCTCATCTTGTGAGAGTTCTATAAATGCCTCCATAGCCTCTCTGAGGCTGCTACTGTCCCTTGGAGCACACAGATAGCCATTTACTCCTCTGTCAACAAGTTCAGCGCATCCTGGGACATCTGTGGCTATTACAGGCTTCTCCATACTGGCGGCCTCCATTATTACCCTGGATATCCCCTCCCTGTAGGACGGCAGTACAAAGCAGTCGGCATCCCTTACCACCTCAGCTACACTATCCGTCACTCCCAGGTAGTTTATAACACCATCCTTTACATACTCATCCACAAACTCCTTTGGGACCGCTGTGGGGTTGGGAACTCCTATCTTTCCCAGGAACCAAAACTCCACATCGGTATTTTTAGATCTTATCTCCCTGGCTGCCTCAAAATACTCCCTTACTCCCTTGTCCCAGAGAGCTCTGGCAACCATAAGAAACACAAGTTTTCCGTCATCTCTCTTTTTAGCCAGGGGTCTGAACTCCTCTAGGTCTATCCCCTCTCCAGGAAGTACAAAGGCCTTTTTTTCCGGAATTATCTTCCTAGCCAGAAACTCCCTCCTATCCTGATTGTTGAGAAACCACACATCCCTGGTAAATAGCAGAGAAAACTTGTAGAGGTATTTAACTATCTTGGATACCAGGTTTTCATTTATAAATGCATACCCCAGTCCCGTAGTTACCCCCACACTCTTTACCCCTGCAAGCCTTGCCCCGATAGTTCCGTAAATTATAGGTTTAATGGTATAGTGGAAGACCTCATCAAACTTCTCCCTCCTATAGATTTTTCTGAAATCAGATATGAGTTTAAAGTCCTCTACAGGATTTACTCCCTTGGAGTTGATCTCTATATCGATTACCCTTACCCCCATCTCCTCCAGCCTTCCTGTAAACTCATCCTTGGGAGCAATTACAGTGACCTCATGTCCCCTCTCCATAAGTTTTTTTATCAGGCCGCCTCTAAAGTTATACATATTCCATGCTTCATTGACGACCATAGCTATCCTTTTAGCCATTTAAAAGCACCTCTTTATACCTCTTCATAATTATCTCCCTCTGAAAGTCTCCCGCTCTCCTTGATACCTGGTATTTAGCCTGTCCCTTTATGGCACTTTCAAGGCCCTGACCAAGAGCCTCTACATCCCCCACAGGGAAAAGGCTTCCATACCCCCCAGAGGTAAGCTTATCCACTCTTCTGTGAAGATCTGGATTGATTATCTCTCTGGGCCCTGAGATACAGTCGCTGGCCACTACCTGGCAGCCACATGCCATGGCTTCTATGAGGACATTTGGGAAGCCTTCGCTTTCCGATGCCATTACAAAGATCTCACTCCTCTTGAGATACTTAAAGGGATTTTCAACCCTTCCCAGGAAGTGAACCCTTCCTTCTAGTCCCAGGATCTTAGTAAGCTCCTCCAGGTTCTTCCTTTCGGAACCATCCCCAAGGATTACAAGGTCGTAGTCTGGATACCTGTTGGCTATCTTGGAGTATCCCTCAATAACATCCTCTCCCCTCTTTAATGGGATGAGGCTTCCAACTGAGATAATATACCTTCTTCCTTTAGGAAGTTCCGTCACTTCCTCCATCCCCTTGGCCTCCATCATCTCTATATCATAGGGATTATTTATCTTCTCTACCCTTCTTCCAAGGAGCTCCTCCATTCCCTCCCTCATATCTTCAGATATGGCGATTATCTTATCAGCCCTCTTGTAGAAGAAGTCTACAAGCTTAAGCTTCTGCCTCCCAAAGAAGGTCTTCCTGTATCCTCTAAAGAAGTTATCGTGGTTAACTATCTGGCTCTCATGGGTTCCTCCCATCATCTGTGCCATTATATTTACATAGTTTGCCCTATAGAGGTGGCTCTGCACCACATCTATATTATTTTTCCTCACATAGGACCTCAGTCGCCATGCAATTAGGGGAAGGGATAGAAGTTTTAGTATCGGGTGCTCCTTACCTCTAAAGTCAGCCAGATAATTTATCTGGACTCCCTCATGGGGTTTGTAGAAGTCATTCCTTTCAAAGAGGACCACTTCAGAGTGGAGATCCCCATCCTGAGAAAAATGCTCTCCCAGGTTAGCTACTATCCTTTCAGCTCCTCCCCCTCCCATTGAATTTGTAAGAAAAGCTACTTTTTTCAAATTTCAAGCACCTCTTTCATCTTTTTTATAGAGTCTGCCAACCTGTATCCCTCTACAGCCTTATCTATATCCCTCAGCTCAAGGTATTCCCTTCCCAGGATATACTCTATGGCATCCTCATCACTATCTGCAAGGTGCCCTGTTACCCCCTCCTCTATAGTCTCCCTCTCACCAGATTTATTTCTGGCAAGGGCAGGGGTACCGCAGAACCTTGCTTCTAAATAGGTCAGTCCCAAAGCTTCATCAAAGTTTGACAAAAGCCAGTAGAGGTCTCCCCCCGAATAAATCTCTGGAAGCTGCTCCCTAGGAACACCACCTAAAAAGGTCACCTTGTCACCCAGGTTCCAGCCCTCTATCCGCCTTCTTAATTCCTCCAGGTAGCCTCCATTTCCAGCCACCACCCAGTGGACGTTCTCATCCCTTTCACACACCTCTTTAAATATTTCAGCCATCTCCTCATATCCCTTTTCCCTCACTATCCTACTCACCGAAAGAAGGATGGTCTTTTCAGGGGAGATATTATATGCCTCTCTCAGGCTGCTCTCTCTGGGGTTAAACTTCCTCTCCTCTATTCCGTTATAGATAACCTCTATCTTACTGCTATCTATATCAATTCCAGTAGCCATTATCTTTTCCTTCATATAGTTGCTTACCGACACTATTTTCCTGGATCCTTTTAAAAACCTCTCATACCTCTGAGGGTACCTCATAAGTTTTCTGATCCTTCCGGGATTAACTATTACCTCTTCAGGTTCCCGGCCGTGGATATAGACTACAGTTCTTTCCAGAAGCTGCTCCGGAAAAAACAGTGCCGCCACCATGGAAGCTCTGGCATCATTTATTATTATCCTATGAAAGCTATCTAGATCCATTCCCTTTATATAGTTCCAATAGTTGATAGGTCTTATACCCCTCCTGGACTTCACCTCATGGAGGACATAGCCATCTATTTTTCGTTTTTCAGTTTCCTCTGGACTTCTCCACTCTGTAAGCAGATGAACCTCTGCCTCCTTGGATAGGCCTATAGCCAGGTCCCTGGCCACACTTCCTGCCCCTCCAACCACTGGGGGAAACTCATATGATATTATCAGTATCCTCTTCATAGCAGCTCCTTCTATTCTAAGAATCCAATCTTCTCAGTCATCTTCTCATTCATCTCATCCTTCATCTGGGCACTTACACCCCTCCTCACACTATAGCTCTCATCAAATACAGGAGCCTTCTCCATCTGCTTTTCTATCTTTTTTAGATATTCATCTATGGTGCAGATAACCCTGGCCGGGTTTCCTCCAGCTACCACCTTAGGGGGAATATCCTTTGTGACCACACTTCCTGCTCCCACAATTGTTCCCTCTCCTATCTCTACTCCCGGAAGGATTATGCTCCCTGCCCCTATGAATACATCGGATCCTATCTCGACCTTACCTACCTTGGCATAGCCTGTAGCCCTTTTTATACTTGCATCGTGAGCCAGTATATGCACATTGGGAGCCAGAGTCACCCTGTCTCCTATAGAGATATGCCAGCAATGATTTTCATCTATGAGGCACCCATGCTGTATACTTACCCCCTCTCCTATCTTGAGACCCATGGTTTTTAACTTTTCTATATCTTGATATCCTGTTATCTTTAATCGTATCTTCCTCAATAATCCAAACATTCCGACCTCTCTTTAAAACTCATTTTCTATTCTTTCAAGAAGGGGTTTAACTACCCTTACTAGAGCTCCTTTTTGTCCCTTAGATACATCGCCCATGCTGGGGCTGCTGCCACCACTGCCAGCACACTGGCCTTAGCCCTGGATACCGCTTCTACTGTTCCCATTCCTGCATGGTAACAGAACCTCATATAGTTTATGGCGCTTCTCAGCCTCTTCTTGTAGCTCTTAGCTATCTCCATAGACTGATTGTAGTAGTATATAGTTCCCTTGGGATTGTTCACCCTGAGCTTCAAACTGTTATCTGAGAGACCTCCCTCCTGATACTCCTTTACACAAAATATTTTATTTACAAATCTCGTCTTGTATTTCATAGCCACAAGATCATCCACCACAGCTTCAGTTATAAATCTTTCCCCTTCAAATACCGGGAAGGGGTACTCCCTGTAGACATCCGTTCTTGTGAAGGCCGCCTTATCTCCCAGGACCCCATACTTTTCCCTTATCTCCATGGAGTTGGAGTCTATGACATCCTCGGGAAACTTTGTTCCTATTATCCTACCCTTGGTATCTTTACACACACAGCATACCGATGAGTAGCTCTCCTTGTCCTCTATCTTCTCCCACTCCTCATTAAACCCCTCTATTCCATAGGGAGTAAAGTAGTCATCGCTATCTATCATGAGAAAGAGCTCTCCCTGAGCTTCCTCCACCCCTCTCTTTACAGCTGTATGCTTTCCTCCATTTTCCTTCTTGATATATCTTATATTCAGTACTCCCTCGTCCTGGTAGCTTCTCACTACCTCCTCGGTATTATCGGTGGATCCGTCATCCACTATAAGCCACTCAAAGTCCTTGAAGGTCTGCTCCTTCAGGGAGTTGTACAGCCTGTCCAAAAGCCCGGCTCTGTTGTAGCTCGGAGTAAATACTGTAAATTTATATTTATAATCCATTTAAACCTCCATCAATAACTTATTCCTTCCCTGCCCCTACCCTACCTATAGTGTAATTAAGCTCCACTGGAGCCATAATGGCAAAGATTACAAGGGAGAGGGTCGTTCCCAGCATCACTCCATTCACTCCCATATTGTGAACCCTTACAAAGTAGATGGACAGGGGAATATTTATAGCCCCCTGAAACACCCATACTGGCAGCTGATACCTCACCCTTCCAAGACCATTTAAAAGGTGCATGTGAAGGTTGCTCCAGGTATAGATAACAGTATAAATAGCAAATAACGCCACAAGGGACCTTGAGATCCCCAAATCCTCTCCTATCCATATCTTTATAATATAGGGGTAGATAGCAAAGAGTAGGGCTGCTCCTGCCACTATGGGCAGCATGAGAAGGTACATTATCCTTCTGTTCCTCATAAGCCACTCTCCGTCCTTCCTGCTGTAAGCTTCAGTATAGGCAGACCAAAGAGGAGCTAATATTATACCGTGACCTATTATTATGAGACTGAATAGCTTAGATACTATATTATATCCCGACACATACTCCGGTCCCAGAAGCCTCGTTATTATCATATTATCAGTTGTCAGGATCACCACAGTGGCCATCTGGATCACGAAGAACTTCCCTCCCAGCATAACCAAGGATCCCACCTTCTCCCTCCTAAAGTATCTGAGAGATGGCAGAAGAAAGGTATGTCCCTTAAAAAATGTCCAGTTCAAAATGAGATTAGTAGCCACTAGGGCTCCCATATTTATAAGGGCTACACCCTTTATGGATAAACTCCCAAACTTTAAAAAGTACCCCAGAAGAAGAAGGGTTCCTGCCTGGGAAAGAAAGTTCCCCAGAGATCCCGCCGAGGCCTTCTGAACACTGTAGTAGAGCTGTATAGCCAGGGATACTGCAAAGTTGATGAGAGCACCCACAACCACTATCCCCATGAGAAGGTACATATCTCCCCCTCCTACGCTTTTGCTGTTAAATACCCTGTCCCAGGACACAGCTCTGGATATTGCAAGGTAGACAAGGGCTGCTGCTACTACAGCACCTCCCATAACTATATAGGCAGTTGTTACATACTCCCTTGCTTTCTCCCTATCATCGTGGCTGAGACACTCAGTTACCTTATTTCGGAGTCCATTCCCTATTCCCATATCAAAAAAGCTGACCCAGTTTATAACTGTAAGGAGGGTTACCCATATTCCGAATTTTTCCTGTCCCAGAAGCTTCAGGGTTACAGGTATAACCATAAGGTTTGCCACTATACCCCCTATTCTGAATATAAGTCCCAGTCCTATATGTTTTTTTATAGATTTATTTCTTCTAGCTGCATCCAAGCAATTCTCACCTGTCCCCTACTGTCCCTTACCAAATAATACCGTTCTGATTGTTTTAAATATTATCTTTACATCCAGGGACAATGATTGATGTTTTATATAGTAAAAATCATACATAAGCTTTATCTTCATATCTTCCAGCCCTGCCCCGTAAGGGTAGCTTACCTGAGCCCAACCTGTAAGTCCCGGCTTTACAGAGTGTCTCAGAGGATAGAAGGCTATCTTTTCCTCATACTCCTCCGACAGCTTACTCCACTCAGCCCTAGGTCCTATAAAACTCATATCTCCCCTGAGTACATTCCATATCTGTGGAAGCTCATCGATACGGGTTTTCCTCATGACACGGCCATAGCCTGTAATCCTTGAATCATTTTTCCCAGCATACTTAGAGTGCTCATTCTCATCGTGCATCTTCATGGAACGAAACTTAACTATCTTAAAGGGTTTATTATCAAATCCCACCCTCTCCTGAACAAAGAATACAGGACCCCTTGACTCAGTCTTTATGATTATCATGGATAGAAGCATAATTGGCAGGGTCACTATCCCCACAATCAGTGAGAGAACAACATCAAGACTTCTCTTTATACGCTTCTGGAAGGAGTTGTGATAGATGTCAAAACCATTATCCAAGAGGAGCTTTTCCTCATCTAGAGCCTCTACAGCCACCTTCCCCTCTACCTCCTCATAGAATCCATAGAAATCATATACCCTCAGTCCCTCCATCTTCAGTCTCAGAAGGTTATTGGTTATCCTGTCATCCCTTTTAGAGAGTACAGCTACCTCCCCTATCTCCTTTCTGAAGATAAGTCCTGTTAGGTTGTTCAGGTTGAGAAGTCCCTCATCATCGTCGGCCATCTGAATCACCTCAGAGTACTCATGATTTTTTTCTATCATCTCCAGGATCTCATCTTTCTGCGGATGATCTCCTATTATCAGTACATTCTTTTTCATTCTCATAAAGTTATTCAGGATGTAGAAGGTTATCATCTGATATATAAACATTATCAGATGAAGGCTCAGTGCTTTCCCTAGCCTGATTGTATTAAAGGATATAAATACAGCAAAGACGTTTATTGCTGCTGACATGAGGCTCACCTCTATCTCATCATCTGAATAGTAGATATTAAACAGATAGTAGAGGGTTGCTATGGAGATAAACACAATATTTACCGCCAAGTCATTCCTTACACCCATAAGTCTCATTGCCACAAAGTAAAAAACTATATTTAAAAAGGTAAAACCCGATATTCTCTTTTGGTTCCTCATTTACTCTCCCCCTGATCATTCTTTTATTTTTTACCCACCGATTATAGCAGTGCTATATGTTTTTTCTGTGTTTTAAGGTAGCCTCCTTGAGGTTTATCCTACCAAATTTACTGGATTTCTACCTTCTATATTCTACTATTTCTTTCTCCCCCTTCCTTTTATGAAAAAAAATAAAACTTTTTTAAAAAAACCTTTGACACACCCCACTACTTATGATATTATTATTCTTGTCCAAGGGACATCCAACAGATGCGGGAATAGCTCAGTTGGTAGAGCGTCAGCCTTCCAAGCTGAATGTCGCGAGTTCGACCCTCGTTTCCCGCTCCATATTTTGCCCCGTTCGTCCAGTGGTTAGGATACCAGATTTTCACTCTGTAGACAGGAGTTCAATTCTCCTACGGGGTACCACTTGGGGATATAGCTCAGTTGGGAGAGCGACGCACTTGCACTGCGTAGGTCAGCGGTTCGACTCCGCTTATCTCCACCATTGCCTAGATAGCTCAGTTGGCTAGAGCACTCGGTTCATACCCGAGCGGTCGATGGTTCGAATCCATTTCTAGGCACCATTTGAACTTTAAGCACCTTTTAAGGGTGCTTTTTTTCATATATGTTTTACTTATCTGTTTATATATGGTATAATTTGTTTCAAGAATTGTTATTTTTTTTGAATATATATATATACCTATCTGATTCTATTTATAATTCTAAGTATTAATATATATTTTTTGGGAGGAATATAGTGAATAATCTAGGGGAAAAAATCAAGTTTTATAGAAAGGATAAGGGACTTACTCTTAAAGAACTTTCTCAAATTACAGGTCTTTCTGTGGGGTTTATCAGTAATATCGAAAGAAATCAAAACAGCCCTTCAGTTTCAAACCTACAACAAATATGTACTGCACTAAATATTAACCTTATGGAGATCATCCAGGACGGAACGGAGAAGAGTCCTGTTCTCAAAAGAGAGGAGAGAAAGGAGATCTTCTCATCTAAGAGTGAACAGACAAAGATCGAGCTTCTTACTAAGGGAACTAACGACCTTAACGGTATCGCCATAACAATCGAGGGTAACAGCGACTATAGCGACCTATCATGGGGGCATAACTATGATGAGATAGGTGTGGTAGTTAGAGGTACCTTAGAGATCGAATTAGAGAATAAGATCTATATACTAGAGGAGGGGGACTCTATCTATCTAGAGAAGTTTACTCCACACAGATATAGAAACCCAAATGAGGAAAGAAATGTAACTTTCTGGTTCTCAGTAAAAAAGTAAATTTTAAGGGGCTCTTGGAGCCTTTTTTTTATTAGCTTCTTTCGTATTATTAATTTTTTCTACGTCAAGTGACCTTCTTTTTGGTAGGCATTACAGTTAAAATTATGTTAAAATATGATTATAGTTAACTTAGAATTTGCTCGAGGTGTTTAAGATGGATATAATTGTAGACCACAAGAGAACAAAGGTCTTTTACGACAATAAAAGAAAATTATATGTAAAAAAGTTTTATCCAAGGTTAGAGATGAGGCTTAAATATGCACTAGGCTTAAGAAGGTACCCTGGAACGAACTTCCACTATATCTCAGATACCCTTAATAGTTTGGGTATTAAGACTCCGGAGATAGAAAGGGTTGGAAAGTATGAGGTCGTCACCAAAAAAATAAGTGGCGAACCACTGTCTGAACACCTATTGCGTGACAGGTCTCTGGTTAAAGAGTTTTTAGATCTCATTGTCAAGGTTCTTGAAAACGGAATCTATTTTGGAGATTTCAACACCAACAACTTTATTGTAAACGAGGGCTCTATCTACGCTCTGGATCTAGAGGATTACAGAAAGGAGTTATTCTTCAACAGAACTACCGATGAGGCCCTTAGAAGGCTTAGGACCACCCTCTATAACGATGCAGCTATAAAAAAATTCGGAACAAATCCAAACTTCGATATCTGGGTAGATTATGTAGAAAAAAAACTTAAAAAGCCTGAAATTTCTGAAACCTATCTTTTAAAGGAACTGCAGCATTCATTCACATAAAGAAAAAGGTAGACCCCTAAAGGTCTACCTTTTTCTTTTTTTCTTTATATCCCTTACCTTCATATACAGAGCTATATCCCTCTTTAATCTAGATGCCTCCCCTGTCTTCTCTTCATATACTTTAAAGAAAAGATCTTCCAGCCTCTCATAGGATATATTACACCTAGATGCCCCCGCCTTTAAGCTACGCAATGCATTCCATACAGTTTTCACCCTGGCTTTTCTCTTAAAAAAGCTCTTCCTTTGAACCTCCTCTACATCAATAAGGATAAGGTTTTCACCCTCTAACATAAAGTTTTTAAGATTGTATCCAAAGTAAAATAAGTCATTCATGAGCATCCTCACAAACATCTCCATAGACTGAGTAATAAGCCCCTCTATCTCCTGAAAGGTCCTGCCTCCATCGAGCATCTGCTCAAAATCGAATCCCTTTACCTCTCTGGAGATATAGTACTTTTCTCCCTCTATAACTCCTGCATCTACCACATCAAAGCATTTAAGCCCTATCTCCTCAAGCATCCCTTTACTCCTTAGAACGTCCTGAGATTTTACCCTTTTGTTGTAGTTTTTAAGTATCTTTACATAGTAGGTTTCCCCTTGAAACACTCCTCTGTAGATATTGGTATGGGTAGCCACCCTTACCTCCTCTATACTATCAAACTTCTTTAATTGACAAATTTTATCTAGCATTACACTCTCCCCAAAGTTATTTTATGCTATATCTTCCATCCTTTATCTCTCAACTTTTTCTTGATTCTCTTTATCTCTGAAACAACAGATAAGTTTTTAAAACCTCTCATCCAGTGAGCTAAGTAGTAGTAACCATCCTTAGGGTAGTTAAAAAGTTTCTCTCCGTCCATTCCAAGCTCTAATATAAGAAGGTCCTTGGAAAAGGTCATCACCTCATAGTGCTTCCTGTAGCTCCCAAAGGAAAATCCCTTACCCTGGGTATCTATCGTCTTCAACCCATCTTCTGTCATAAGAAAGTTAGAGGTATTGAAGTCTCCGTGATAGTGCTTTGCTTCGTGTAATCTCTTTCCAAAATCTACAACTAAGGAGATCTCATCTCTTTCAGGCCTTCTTCCCTCCACATACTCCATCACAAGAAAGCTGTCTACTATCATCCCACTACTTCGCTTAACAATAGCCATCAGGGGACTTACAAACTCATGAAATCCCATTTCTATAAGCTCATTTACATTCTTTAAGGTTGTTAGAGCTTCCCCCTCCTTAAATAGAGTTTGAACCTTTCTCTGAGGTATCCTATGCTCATTCCTAGGAGACTTTACCACATACTTCTCCCCCTTATAAAGAGCTCCAGCTACATAGTTCCTCTTAGTCACCTTAAACTCCTGAAAGATCTCAACCCTTCCATCTATGATTTCCTTTCCTAGGCCTGTGAGATCCTCTCTTGAGTCCAAATAAAATATTTTATAATCCTTATACTGAATACTTTTTATCATAATCCGCCTTTTTCCATACTTCCTCTACAAGATTATATACATCGTCTACCCCTATGGAATCATAGAGCTTACTTCTGCTCTCCTCCTCCTTCATTATCCCATCAATTTCATCATTGGAAAGAACGTCCAGATACTCTATTCCTCTGTGCCTCTCATTGGCATTGGACAGCCACTCCTTCTTTTCCGCACTTGGAGAGAAAATAGCCACACTTGGAGTATCCACTCCCTGAGCTATGTGACGGGGACCTCCTTCATTTCCTATAAACATGTCACACTGAGATATAAGAGCTGCTAACTCCCTGATATCTTTGGTAACTATATTTGTAAAGATATCCCTTCTTTCTCCCATCTCCTTATGAAGGTTCAGAGCAAACTCCTTCTCAGCTGGAGAGTAGTAAAAGATCCCCTGGGCTCCCTTTTCCTTCAAAACCTTCTCGATCAACTTCTTCATATACTCTATGTTCCATATCTTTTCAGGTCTTCTGGAGTTTATGGAAAAAGCAACTATCGGCTTATTAAGGTCTACTCCAGCCCCAGTCATCCTCTCCCTTATCCTGCACCTCTCCTCAGAAGAAACATCTATATTGTATTCATGATCATACTTCACATCTATTCCCGCATCTGTTAGAGGGTCCAACATTCTTAGAAACTTGTCCACCTTATCCTTGGCACCTACAGGTTCATGTATCTTATGGGTATATGTATACCCCCTCTTCTTCTTGTGCCTCCCTATCCTGTACTCTGCACTTCTGCCAAAGAGTGTAAATACCTCACTTTTGGGAGTTGACATAATATCAATTATTATATCGTATTTCTTTCTTGTCACCTTCCATACCTTTGCTATGTACTTAAGGGGGTTCTTCTGCTCCTCCTTGGTTATAGCTATAACATTGTCTATGGCATGGTGATTTTCAAAAAGAGGAGCTATGTGCTCATATACCACATAGTCGACCTCACTGTCTGGATAGGTTTTCTTCAGTGTATTACAGATAGGAGAGGCCAGCACCGAATCTCCTATCTGTTTAAACCTTACAACTAGTATTTTAATGTTTTTTTCCACTTTTATAACCTCTTCGTTTTTATAAGATATCATAAATTCTTATTTATCACTTTCTTCTGTTAATATTAGAAATACTACTTTAACTCTTTATACTTCATCATTAAATTAATATCTTCAAATAATTCTACATTTTCTTTTATCCAATTAAACTCTTTACTCCACCATTTAAACTTTAGTAAAAATTCAACCTCATCCTCTGCGAATCTTTTTCGTATTTCTTTTGCTGGAACACCTCCAACAATACTATATGGTTCCACATCTTTAGTTACAACAGCTCCAGCAGCAATAATTGCACCATTTCCTATAGTTACACCACTTAATAAGGTAACATTTTTACCTATCCAAACATCATTTCCTATAGATAAATAGTATCCTTTTTCAGAATAAGAAACCCCTTGAAACCTTGGTTCTTTAACAAACGAAAATCCTAAATTTTTCATAGCGTCATCAAAGGCAAAGTTATGAGTTGTAACAAACTTCTTAGTCGGGTGCTTACCTAAAGCAATATTGACACCTGGACCTATTGAACAGTATCTCCCAATTTTAGTTTTAAACAATTCACTATCTGTACCTATACCTGATCCAAAACCGATTTTACTTCCTTCTATATCAACATTATTCCCTATAAGGTTCTTTCCCTCAAAAGACGTCTTTCTAATTTTAGATTTGCCCTCTATAATTACATCTTGTTTCCTTAATTTCTTCTTTTTTATTAGATATTTAATATGTTTTCTTATTGATCTAAGCATTCCTCATCTCACCTTTTTAACATTTTTTTAATCGAGTGCCTAAAACTTCTCGAATAAAGTTTTAACATCGTTACCTCTCTCATTAAGCTATTGAACAAGCTTTGATTATCTAAAGGATAACCTTCCCAAGGAGTCAGCTTCAAGTACCTCAAATATTCTCTTCTATACTTATTAATACACCTAGCATCCCAAGGTTTTATCGATCCTGTATAGTGAATTATTCCAACTTCACTTTTCTTTAATCTTAGCTCTTCAGAATTTCCATGGGTATAATTCCAAGACTTTCCACCCTCTCTAAAATCATCGTATAAAACTGCATTTAAAGCATCTTGATCATTTAATTCTAAAACTTTGTCTGTCGTAGCTGCAAATTCTACAGCCTTTTGAAACTTGTTATTTTCCCTTAGTTTTTCTAGATTCATTAAGAGAACTCCCGCATTAAAGTAACTATCTTCTTCCTTTAAATCAAGCCTTTTTTTACCTCGATTTTGATCTCTTTCCCCATCTGTTACTGCCACTAACGACTTACCGTTAAACTCTAAACCATATAGCTCCTTAATGTCCTTTAAGACAACTAAATCACAGTCTAAATATAGAGCTTTGTCTTCATCTTTTAATATTTCTGGAGCTAAAAGTCTTGCATAAGTTACTAAATCAATGTAAGACCTTTCATCTATTGGAAGGGACTTTATTTTTTCCCTATTAATCTTAATAAAATTTATCTCAGAGTTGTTTTTCTTTGATATTTTTTCTAACTTAATCATGCTTTCGCTAGAAAGGTTATCGTAAAGTATCCAAAATTTACAAAACTCATTCGTATTATTTAAAATTGATGACATCACTACTCCAAGATGTCTTGCGTACTCATTTTTTTCATTTATTACAAAAACTAAATTCATTCTTTTTTCCTTTCTGATCCAATAATAACAGTGCAAAAATTAAATAAAATAACCCTTGTATATCACTATACTCAACTGCTGTTTCTACTAACCCAAAAATTAAAATAGAAACTTTTACCAGAAGAGCTGTAACCCCATAAATATTTTCTCTATTAATAAAACATTTCCATAACTCCCAACTACATAAATAAAGATAGGAAAGAAATCCAATTATACCATTTGTTGCCAAAAGATAAAAATAGGAGCTGTGCGGATGATGATAAGGCCTTTTATCTAAATTTTTATAGTTCTCAGGCTCCTCAGAATTTGCAAAGTTCCTTGTGCTATATCCTATTCCTTTTAGTGAGTTTTCTCTAAATATTTTTACAGACTCCTGCCACAATTCAACCCTTCCTAAATTACTCCTATTCGAGCTTATATTTACAATACTTTTTGCCCTTTGAATATAAGGGTTATTAGAAAAATTCTGAAAGGTTATTCCTATGATTAACATAGACGCTACTACTAAATAAAAGCTTTTCCACTTGAACTTTAAGATAAAAATTAATCCTAAAACCCCCAAAGCACCTATCCAATTACCTCGATTTTGTGTCCATATAAGTATCATAATAGTTAATAAAGTTAAAGTAATTAAAGATACAGTTTTTTTTCTATTAATTTTCTTAAAGAAAAGAAAACTTAATAAAAAAACTAGTCCAACCATTAGAACTCCTGCATAACGCCAGACCTCTTCTCCTCCTGAAATTCTCATCCCATTATATAGTCCTTCAATATATCCAAATTTCTCTAAATACCCCTTACTAAGCTTCAAAATAAAACTCAGCAATGAAATATAGATAATTCTCTTTCTATCTTTTTTATCAATATCAAATTGAGAAATTAAAATAGGAAGCCCAAAAAAATTAAAAGTTCCCTTTAAGTTATCAATAACACTTTTTGAATGAAAGGCGCCTATGCTGCTTATGTATATAGAAAATAAAAACATACCTAAAGGAATTTCTAGTCCACTCTTATGGTAATTTCTACTCTTTATTATTTTTATAACAAAAAGAGGAAATAGCATATATTCCACTACTCTCCCTGAGTATTTAGTAGAGTGAAATATTAAAAATACAAAAATGAATAACCCAATTTTAAAAAAATTATCTAAATTTAAACTCTTTTTTATTTTCACTAATTTATCTCCAGCTATTTTTTTATATTATCATCAAAATAATGAAAATATTCCTTTAACTTTTCATTAGAAAGACCTAGTCCTTCAAGGTTTTTTTTCACCTTTTTTCTAACTGTTTCCAATCTCTCCGTATTTTTATTCTTACTTTCTTTTATATCATCTAGGTCAATCATATGAATTTCATTCTTATTATAAAAAAAGTTATAAAAATTAGGATCTTGATGGTAGTAATAAGATTTTATCATTTTTAAAATAATATCTAGATATTTATAGATCCACTTATCAACTACTTTTTCATCATCTATATTTTCTTCTAATAAAGTGATTAAGTGGTACTCCCCTTCTATGCCATATCTTTCTTTAAAGTCCCAAGAAAAACTAACATTTTTTCTAAAAACCATCTTACTTTTATCAACAAAAACATACTCTGGTGCAACTATATTAATTCCTAAAGCCTCAAGTTTTTTTGAAAGTTCATAATATTTAGTTGCTCTGGGTAATTTAACCCCTATTCTCTTTTTTATTCCCCTACTTACTGTTTTAGGTTTTGAAACTTTTATATAATAAGTTTTTCCCTCTATTTTTTCTTTATAAACAGACAAATATGGAAGAGATTTATGAAATAGATACTTTTCTTTAGAAGACTCTTCATTAAGATACTTAAGAGCTTCCTCCATCAAAATATTACTGGGATCTTTATACCCTATTACTTGAATTTTTTTCATAGTTACTTCAATACCCTCACTTTATATTTATCAGTGTCAAATGAATTAATATATCCATGAACACACTTTAATGCTATCATTTCTGGAGTCTTTTTAGTTTCCTCTAGTTTTTCCTCGTTAGATCCAGCTGTTGGATCTTTAGGATGAGCCATATGGATAGGAGCTTCAGAAAACTTTATTATCCTCGGATTAACTCCGGACTTCTGAAGCCTAAAACCAAAGTCCAGGTCCTCATTTCCATGTCCTTTAAATTCCTCATTAAATCCATTTACCCTTATATAATCCTCTTTGAAAAGAGCAAAGGAAGCCCCTCCTACGGTAATAGGTTTTTTTCTAAGCTTAAACCTATATTTAAGACTTCTGATACTATCCCTTTTTATCTGCTTATTCCTGTCCATCTTTTGAGCGTCACTTATATGAAGTAGCACCTTTTTATATAATTCCCCTCTATCTAAAAGCTCTTGAATCTCCTCCTTCTCCTCAAAGGTACTCCAGAGAACTTTAAAGGGCATTATCGTTCCCCTCTTGGAATTTTCTACAATCTCCTCAATATAAGTTTTACCAAAAATCACATCCTGATCACAGTAGATAAGAAGCTCCCCTTCTGCTTCCCTAGCTCCATTATTTCTCGATCTTGCCGCCCTAAATCCTAAATCTTCCTGATAAACATGTTTTACCTTAAAAGAACACTCTGGAAGGAGATCTTCTATAAATTCTATTACTTTTTCCCTTGAGCCATCATCTGCGATTATAAATTCATCCACCTGAAAAGTCTGATTAATAAGGCACTTCATTATATTTCTTAAATATTCCAGTCTGTTATAAACCGTAGTTATAAAGGTTACTTTCATTTTTTACTTCTCCTTACATTTCCCTTTTAAGATTAATTTTTTGTACTCTTCTAATACAGTTTCCTTTTTAAACTCTTCAATTCTTTTATGAGAAGACTCCAAGAAATTGTCAAGATAACCCTCATTCTCCAACATCATCTTTATTTCTTTATACATTTTATCAAAATCCCCTATTGGGTATAATACTCCGCAACTTCCATCCCTTAAAATCTCTCTTGGGCCAGTAGGGCAATCTGAAGAAACTACCCCTTTTCCTAGTATCATTGCCTCAATTAGTACTGTCGGTAAGCCTTCGTATTTTGAACTATGAACAAAAAGTTTAGCTTTTTTCAACCATGGATATGGGTTTTCAACCCCTCCCATCAAAATAGCTTTTCCTTCCAAATCCAATCTTACTATCTCTTCTTCAATCTTATCTTTATCAGGACCATTTCCAAAAATTAAAAGTTTTTCATTTTTTCCATCTTCAATTAATTTTTTATAGGCTCTTAAAAGAGTAAGGAAGTCTTTTTGTTTAGTTGTCAATCTCATAATAGAAATAATGTATGGGCTATCAAATAATGCTTTTTCTTCCTTTACTTCTATTTTCTCTTCTGCCATCCTTCTTATTCTTTCAAAATCAAATGGATTATAGATTCTTAAAATTTTATCTTCTAAGTGAGGGAAAAGTTCTATTAATTCTTCCTTCATATCATCACATATCGCAACAATATAATTATAGTTCTTAAGCCTTTCTCCTAACCTTTTAATCTTACTTGCCTTGCTATACCAATTTTTTATGGAGGCATGTACCCATGCTATTTTGACAATATCATTATCTACTTTATGTATAAGTTTAGATAACCCCATATCAAAATCCACTATAACTTTTGGTTTTTTTTCTGAGGAAAGCTTCAAGAATTCTCTTTCTTTAATTCTTCTTTCCTTTGCCATCGCCATATTATAAAGGTACTTATAGAATAAATTCTTTCTTTTTTTTCTTAACTCTCTTGTCCTTAAGATAGTTTCTTCAGATTTTAAATACGATAAGTCTATTTCAGCAGGAATGTCTTTCTCAAAGACATTTTCGGAGATTATACCATCTTCTATTACCAAACTTATATCTAACTTCTTTTTATCAATATTTTTTAAAACCTCTATTAAAATTCTTTCTATACCACCAATTCTTAAACTTCCATTGTAGAAAACTACCTTTCTGTTTTCTTCCATCAATATATCTCCTCTTATAATTAATATTTATAACCATTGCACTCTAATTTTTCCGGAATCTTAATCGAATCTTTCAAAAATACGACTTATTCATCTTTGTAGATTTTTTTCCTTTTATCAATTCCTCTAAATATCTATAAAGTTTCAAGTATACTTTTCTTATAATTAAACTTTAAATACTTAAAGGAATTCTCCCCCATACTTTTCTGCATCTTTTAAAACTTCACTAAGATGTAAGCACTCCTCCCTAGAGAATGCTGCATGGTAGACCACATCAAAAATATAGTTATCTACCCTTTCCCGATAACTTCTTCTAATATGATCCTTTAAGTTTCCAACTTTTATTGAATCCCCTTTTTTAGAATCTATCTGGAGGTCACCTATTTCATAAATAATTCCAATAATTCTAAATTCACTCTTTACTAACCTTTCTGTCTTTATTCTTATGAACTCTTCTGTTCCATCATATTCATAAATCTTTTTAACATAATTAGCAAAAGCATCTTTATCTTTAAAGGCTATATTATAGGTCTTAAGAATAGGATAGTTTTTCTCTATCTCCTCCTTGATTTCGTCGATGTGCTTTATGGCCGGAGCCCATACAATGGATACTGCTTCTGAGTGACATCTATTTTTTAGTTCAATAAATGCCCGGCACTCATCCTTGGAGAGGTCTCCTATAGCTGTTCCCTCTGAAACCTCTCTAGAAAAATCTATAGATATTTCAATTTCATCTAGTTCTAGCAAAAATGCGGTGCAAACTCCCTCAAAATTATCTAAAATTCTAAAGTTTCTATCTACCACTACTAAACCTATTTCACTGTCACGCTCGAAGTTTCTACTATTCCATCTATTTAATAACTCTACTGAATAGAATTCCTGTCTTTTTTCATTATAGTTCCTAAGAAAAAGAGTTTCCAAATCTATCTTTATCTTCAATGATTTTAAATTCTCTATCTCCTTGTAGGTCTTGTTGTAGTTAAAGTAATAGTTTTTTGCCTCTTCCAGAGTTTTTAACCTCTTATTCAGACTCTTTTTTAGTTTTCTCATAAAAGCACCTCAATCTTTTCCTTAGCTTCAGCCATATTGAATGTATTTATATCTATCTCATCGTGCTCACTGACCTTATCCCTGCAAAAAATCATATGGGCGTTTTCATTGAGAGGTCCCCAGACCTCATGATCTACTCCGTAGGCCCCTCCTTGGGGAGGATAGACACATACCATAGGCTTGTTTAGAGCTGATGCCACATGAACTATGGATGTATCGGGAGTCACTACAAGGTCTGCACCCGCTATAATTGCTCCAGTATGATTAATACTTCCTATTCCCTGAGGTATATAAAGGTTTTTACTTCCCATTCCTTCAACAAACTTCCTCAGCTCCTCATACTTATCTGGAGCATAGACATATATTCCTCTCCAGCCCTTGGAAACTACATACTCCGATATATTTTTCAAGGTCTCGGTATTAAAGGTTTTATGCTTACTGGCCCCGTAAGGGTTGATGACTACCCTTTTTTCTTCACCTAAATTGGAATAGAATTTCTCGGCATACTTTCTCTCATCATCTGAAAAGAAAAGATCATAGCCGACACTTTCTGCACTTACTCCTAGAGCTCCTAAGTAAGCTGAGTATCTCTTGGTTATATGATCTGTCCACTTAAAGTCCTTACCTGGATCTAGGGATATATCGAAAAGGTTCCATCCTCTCTTGTCAATTCCCATATTAAATTTAGCCTTACACAAATTGATAAACATCATCTGCTTTACTCTGAGGAACTCTGAAAAATCTACAAGAAGATCGTATCCCTCTCCCTCTATTTCTCTTGCCAGTACCTTTAATTTAGAGTTAGATTTATTATAGTCATATATCTTATCCACATGGGGATTGTTGACTATAACTCCCTTGGCAGCTCCCCTAGTTACCACCCCTATCTTAATTTCAGGGTATTGCTTCTTTATCTCCCTAAACATAAGGGTATTTATAATCATGTCCCCTATCTTACCATCATACCTTAAAAACAATATGGACTTTATATCAAGCTTTTCTATCAAGTTTTCCTTGGTTGCTGCTCTCTCTCCTTCAGTTGTTAATTTCTCTTTTCTGTCCCAAATCCACTTTCCAAGAGCCAGCCTTTTAGGCCTCATATAATCCTGGAAAGCCCTGTTTAATTTCCTTAACATAAATCACCTTCTATGTATATTTTTTTAACATTAAATTATATCACTTTTAAGTGAGCTTTTTCAAATTAAAATGAACCCCTATCCAGTTAATACAATATTAAGCTCTTTTATCATTAAAATTAAGGTATAATATACAAATGTTTTGTTATAATGTACCAGTGATTTATTGTTTTGACTAAATCACTTTGACTTATAATTATTTGGAGATAAACTATTAAAAATAGTATATTTCATTTGATAATTTGATCTATAAAAATATCTAAAGATATTAGGAGGAAAAATGAATTCTTTAAAGGGATTTTTTATAAGAAAGGTTGGTAACAAGAAGAGTCACCCCTTTGATTTAAACGCTGTTAAAACTCTATATATTAAGTGTGGAAGAATTGGAGATACTGTTGTTAAGACTCCTTTTATAAAGCTAATTAAGGAAAAATATCCTCACATTGAAATAACTGCATGTGGTGTTGGGGGGGCTGAAAAAATTTTAGAGGCTAATCCATATATTACAAACGTTATTGCTTCAAAAGGAGAGAAAAGTAAAATAAGGTTTGTCAGAATTATTAAAGATCTTGCTCATTCATTAAGGGAAAGAGGAAAATATGATTTATGCTTTAACCTAGGGAATAGTGTCAACTTCTTTAAACTCCTTTCCCTAAGGCTTCTTAAGGCTAAACTCATAATCGGGGGGCCAAAATTAGAAAAATATGGTTTAAAATCCACTGAGTTGACTCTTATAAACAGGTACATCCACTTTACTCAAAGACACTCCTGCTATAAGTGGCTAGAAGTCGCTGAACACATGGATATAGAGGTGGATTCCTATGATAAGTACAGGTATGATATCCACATTCCAGAGGAAATTCAAGTAAAGCATAGGGACTATTATAATGATAAAGAAATCAATTTAGTGTTTAACTTTAGGGGAAGTTCCGATAGGAAATCTCTTCCCTGGGAGGATGTGGAATACTTTTTAAGGGAGATTAGTGAAGTAGATCAAAGAGTTTGCCTCCACCTCATGGCTCCCCCTTTATTTTACTGCGAGGCTGAAAAAATTATTAAAAAACTCAATATTAAAAATGTAAGGATGCTTCCTAAAACAGAGAGTATCTTAGAAGCTGCTGAGCTTCTAAAGGGAGCTGATATGTTATTTAGTGTTGACACCGGTGTCGTTCACATGGCTTCTGCATTTGACATTCCCATGGTGGTTATCTACCCTAACAACCCCGATACTCTTGTGGAATACTCTCCTAGATGTAGTAACTTCAAGATTATTACTGCTCCTGAATATACAGGAAATAATATAGAGGGTTACAACCTCGATGAAGTTATGACAAATATACAGGAGATGCTAAATTTCATCCATTAATTTTTAAGAGGTGTTACATATTTTCAAAACTGTTATTAAGACTGTTGAATTTTGATATTACTTTAAAGAAGGAGTTAACCTCTCCAAGTTAGCTCCTTCTTTTTTCAATACTCCAATCTACTCATATTATACCTTATCTAAACGGTTATCTCTCTTTTCACAATCTCTTGCCTCTCCAAAGAACTTAGCGTTCTTATATTGGTTATTCTTTACATTTCTCTTAGTTATCTTTTATCCCTTATTTTTTCTCTAGATATAAATTTATTATCAAAAATATAGTTCCTAAAGTATTCCCTAATAAAAAACTACTTTCCTCAAAGCCTATTATTGGAAATTTTTGAATTGTAACTACCATGATGATAGTTAATAAGGTTCTTAGTATAACTTCACTTGTTTCAAAGAATAATTTCTCTAGCCAAAATACAATCCCATAAACCAGATAATACATTGCTACAACAGTTACAATACTTCCTTTTGTTGTTCCTCCTATTACATATAACAAGCCAGGAAAAAGAAGGATCCCCAAATAAACCAGACTCTTTTCCAGAATAATTATGTTAGTAGCTATAAAAATAGATATCAAAATACTAATAAATATCACCCATTTAACTTTAGATACTTCATAAAAATTATAAGTTTTTAAACTATTAATTTCAGAATGAGTGAATTCTAACTTCCCTTCTTTCATGCTTAACTTCACAAGACTTAAGGTAGTTCTTCCTTCTATTTTTTCACCATTAGGTTTTTTATAAATTCCCATTCTTAAACTATCATAACTATCAACATTAGAATTAATTTTTCTTACAAAGGTTCCATCGTCACGAAGATTTATTGTAAAATTCCAATTATCAAATCCATATTGTTTCCTTTTTTCTGGCAAAAGAGCCAATTGATCTTTCGAAGGAGTACCATGAAGGAACATCCTTGCACCTTGAACTTCCTTAAAATCTACTTGATCATTTAGCCTATAAATAAATTGATATTCATTAGGTTTATTACCTTTATGAATTTCAAAACTATCCAAAAGAGGAATTTTTTTTTTGTTAACGTAACCTTTCTGATCTATTCCTTTAAAAACAATCAAACTTAACATTATCGAAACAAATACTACTATTATTTTCTTCATAAATTTATCGCCTCTATTCATAGTATATCTTATCTAGCAGGTTTCCTTCTCTGTCATAGAAGCTTGCCTCACCAAAGGGCTTATCGTTCCTATAGTTGATTATACTCTCTACTTCTCCTGTATCGTAGTACTCTTTGGTTGTTCCCTCTAACTTGCCTTCCCTGTAGTTCTCATCGGTTTTCAGCTGGCCGTTCTCATAGTAAACCAGGTATCTTCCATCTATCTTTCCAGCTTTAAAGGTTGTTTCCAGCTTCTTATTTCCATTTGCATGGTATGCTGTAAAGGGACCATTGTACCTTCCATCCTTAAAGCTGGCTTCTGCCATGTGGCTTCCATTCTCATAGTATTTTATAAACTCTCCCTGAGCCAGATCTTCCCCTGTATAGTAGAGACCACTTTTAGGAGTAATATCCTTAAAATCTCCCACCATCTTCTCAGGAATATTGGTACAGGAAACCATTATTATCAATGTTATAAGCAGTATTATTTTTTTCATTTCTTCACCTCCGTTAGCCTTATTATACTATAATTCAAACCCTTTTCATAGGAAGGTTTTGGGCATATTTGTGATTGCCCTTTAAAATAAAATAAACTATAATGTTATTAGAGCTTTGTATGATTTGGAGGTAGACATGAGTGAAAAAAAAGAGGGTTTTTTCAGCAGCTTGTTTAAGGGGAAAAGAAACAGTCAGACCGAGGAGGAGAAAGTAATCCTCCAAAATATGTTGGATAAAAAGGACAGGATCATCTCGCAACTTCAGGAAAAGCTTAATTTGGAAGCAGAAAAAAGAAAGAAGACAGAAGTTTTCTTAAAACAAACTGATATTATTCAGAGAAACTTGGAAAATAAGGATAAGAAAAACAGGGAATTAAAAGCTCTTTTAGAGGCCTCTGAGGAAAGGTTTCAGAACACCACCACCGAGAAGGAGGAAGTTCTGGAAAAGTATAATGATCTTGTAAGGATCCTACAGGAAACCAAGGAGGAAAACTCTACCTTAAAAGAGGAGATAGGAGATCTCAACGCTCTCAAGCTTCGTGAGGAGCAGGTTCAAATTTTAGGTGATATCTCCCTTTCTAGAGATGAGATCGAGGAGATGCAGGAGGAGATAACTTCCTTAAAAAATCTCTGCGGAGAGCAGAGGAGTGCTATAGACCAGCTAGATGCAGACAAGGTGAAGTTAGATGGAGAGATATCATATAGAGATTCTATTATTCTAGAGCTCAGAGAGAGGCAAGAGGTGTCCAAGACCCCTGAGAAGAATGATCTTAACTACAGGCTCCCCTTAGAGGTTCTCCTTGCTTCAACAAAGTATTCCGATGTATTAGATGCCCTTCACAAGGAAAACATAACCTTTGTTGATGAGGTTAGGAAAGATATTCATACTATCGTAGAAGATATTAAAAATTCAGATTTGGCTCTAAGTGCCATAGATAACTTTAACAGGGGTAGGTACTGCTGGGATGTTAAAACATATATCTCCAAGGGTCCTAAGCTGTCCAAGATATTCAATAGACAGAGAAAGCTATTGGGTTACTTCAGTGAAAACTATATGGAGTTCCTCATAGATCTTGAAGGTTTTGATCTAAACAGAGTATCGGAGTTAGGTTACTCGGAGAAGCAGATAAAAGATTTCCAGGAGAAGATAAAAGAATACGACCATATTAAAATATCAAAGTAGGCGGCCTTCACAGGCGGCCTTTTTTGTAAGAGGGGGAGATAAAGGATGCATGATGTAATTATTGTAGGGGGTGGAGTTATAGGGTGCTCCATCGCCAGGGAACTTTCCAGATATAAGCTGGATATCCTTGTTCTTGAAAAGAGTGAGGATATCAGCACAGGGGCTACCAAGGCCAACTCAGGAATTATCCACGGGGGATATGATGCAGCTCACAGCAAGTTAAAGGGATACTTCAGCAGAAGGGGAAATCAGATGTTTGATAAGCTGGAGGAGGAGCTTAACTTTGGATTCTCCAGATGCGGTTCCCTGGTCCTGGCTTTTTCTCAGGAGGAGAGGGAGCATCTGAAAAAGATCATAGAAAACGGAGTAAAAAACGGAGTAGATGACCTGAAAATTCTTGAAGAGGAAGAGCTCAGGGAGATGGAGCCCAATATATCCTCTGAAGCTGTCTGCGCTCTGCACTGTCCCAGTGCAGGAATTGCTTCTCCCTATGAGTACTGTATCGCCCTCATGGAAAATGCCATTGCAAATGGAGCGGCCCTTAAGCTAAATACAGAGGTAAGGTCCATTGAGAAGTCTGAAGAGTGCTTTATAGTAGACACCACAAGGGGAAGCTATAGATCTAAGTATGTAATCAACTGTGCTGGAGTCAATTCCGATGAGGTTTCCTCTATGGTTGGAATCGATGATTTTCATATTATTCCCCGTAGGGGAGAGTACCTCATCCTCCAGAGGGGAACTGGAGAGGCTTTAAAGAGGGTCATATTCCAGTGTCCTACAAAGGAAGGCAAGGGGATACTGGTAACCCCAACCTACCACAACAACCTGATGATAGGCCCCAATGCTCAGGAGGTGAGTCGGAAGGATGATGTAGATACCACAAGGGAGAACCTCTCTGCCATCATCCAGACTGCCAGAAGGTCTCTTCCTGACTTCGACACCAATAAGATAATAAGATCCTTTGGAGGAATAAGGGCTACAAGTAGCACTGGAGACTTCATCGTAGGTAGAACTACCGTTAAAAACTTTATTAACTGCGCAGGGATCGACTCCCCAGGGCTGACCTCCTCTCCAGCAATAGCTCTTCATGTGGCAGAGCTCTTAGAGAAGGAGGGGCTGAAGCTAGTTGCCAATGAAAGCTTCAACCCCTTCAGAGATGGAGTTGCTGTTAAATTAAACGATGAAAACACACTTAGTATGAGGGAGGTTCTTCCCCTCACAGAGCTTTCATTGGGAGATGAAGAGAGGATAGTATGCAGATGTGAGCAGGTAAGGGAGAAGACCATCAGAAAGGCTTTGGACAGGGGTATCCTTGTAGACTCCACTGATGGAGTAAAAAGAAGAACTAGAGCGGGAATGGGAGTATGTCAGGGAACATTCTGCACTCCTCGTGTAAGGGAGATCATCGCCGACCACTACAGTATTTCTATAGATGAGGTTTCTGAAAGAGGAAAAATCTCCAGCGATCTTCTTCAGAGGGTTAAGAGGGGAGAGGTAAAATAGATTTGTATATCTACAACTATAATCAAGGAAGTAATTAAAAGAGGGGGCTTAACAGCCCCCTCAAATTTTATTTATCTGATTTTAGTGCAATTGCCAGGCAGTATCCAAAGCCGCCCCACAGAATACACATACTTGTTATCGCTGTTATTATTGCTCCCGTACTCATAGGCTTGCCTCCTCTATACTAGACTTTTTTTCGTCATCACCTGTTAACTCGTTCCCCACAAGAGGGTTACCATAGATAGTTTTCTCAAAGTTATCCGATCCCTTCTTATTGGCAAATACCACAGAAGCTGCCATTATAGCCAGCATTACTCCAAGACCATATACTCCAAGAGCAAGCCAAGAGTATCCCTCATATGGGTTGGAAACTTCATTTACTATCTTAAGAACAAACATTACTCCAAGGATAACCGAAGTAGCTCTTATACAGAACAGCCACCACTTTCCAACTGCAAAGTCTGAAAGATCATTTGCATACTCTCTGATACTATCTGTCTTAAAGAACCACGCAAAGATAACCAGCTCTGCTAGACCTGCCATTACAATACCATACTGATTTGTAGCATAGTCAACGATATCAAGAACATATAATCCACCTCTTGTTGCAATAACAAGGGAAAGTATTCCAGATAGAGCAGTAAATCTGTTCAGAGCCTGCTTTCTTGTAAGACCAAACTTATCTGAAATAGATGATACCACTGCCTCTATAATAGACATAGAAGATGAGAATCCCGCAAAGATAAGGGATGCAAAGAATATTACTCCTATGATTCCATTCATTCCTGGAAGAGCACTGATAGCCTGTGGGAAAACCACAAAGGCAAGTCCTACTCCCGCTGAAGATACCTCAGCCACGCTTACTCCCTGAGTGTGAGCCATGTATCCAAGAACACTAAATACTCCAATTCCTGAGATAAGACTGAAACTACAGTTTCCAAGACCAGTCATAAAGGCATTGTTAACGATATCCGACTTCTTCGGAAGGTAACTAGCATAGGCATACATAATGGCAAAACATACACTCAATGAGAAGAAGATCTGACCATATGCTGCTAACCATACCTGAGGATCGGAAAGCTTACTGAAGTCCGGCTTAAAGAAGTAATCCAGACCAGCCATAGCTCCAGGAAGAGTTACTCCCCTTACTACAATAATAAGTAGAGCCACAACAAGAAGAGGCATAAATATCTTATTGGCCTTTTCAAGTCCTTCCTTCACTCCAAGTCTTAACACTCCATAGTTTACAGCCCAAACAATAATCAGAGGTATAACTACCTTCATATTAAGTCCACCTAAGTTCATAGGAGAATCTGTAAGCTGTAAATATTCACCAAAAAGGAATCCCTTAGGGTCAGCTCCCCAAGCTCCATTAATAGCATAACCTGCATAACTAAAAGCCCAACCTATAATTACCACATAGTATGTAGTGATACAGAAGGCGATGAAAGCCTGGAACCATCCAATTGCCTCATACTTTCTGCTCAGTTTACCAAAAACTCCCGGTGCACTGGACCTTATCTTATGTCCCAGTGAAAACTCCAGTATAAGAATTGGTATACCCGCTGTTAAAAGCGCCACCAGATAAGGAATCAAAAATGCTCCTCCACCATTACTTGCTACTGTATATGGAAACCTCCATATATTTCCCAGTCCTACTGCAGAACCAATCGCCGCAAGGATAAATCCCATACGCGATCCCCATTCACCTCTGTTTTCCGTGCTCATAATTTCACCCCTTTTTAATAGTTGATGTTGTTCTCGATAATTATGTACTCCTTCATCCATAGAATTTTTAATAGAATTATATACCATTTTTTAGATATGTCAATACCAGTTTTTTAGAACTTTTACTTTTTTACGAACTTTTGTCTCATTGTACTAATATAAAAGTATTGATTCCCTATAATTTTATTAAAAATTCAATTTTCATGGATTTTCACAACAATCTTCCATAAAGAGTTTCCAAGATTCTGATTTTTTCCTTTTTTATTTTACAAATTGTCCAAAAAAACAAAATAAGAGAACCCAAATTTTTAGGTTCTCTCTATACCTCCGTAGATATTTTTGAAATAGATAGATATTATTTTTTTAATGGGACAATATCCTTTATAGATAATACAGAGTGTTTTGTTGTATTTGAAATCTCTTCTATAATTCCATCCATACCACCATTTATATCTCTTAGAATAATTGTTCCTAGGTCCTCATTAACACTATAATCTCCAACTACCTCATGCAAATATTGTACGAAATACATAATACCACCTCCAGGTTAATTCAGCCGGGCTTCCAGCCCTTGCCATTAATCAAAGGTTAATATTTAATATCTGTTTTATGGTTGTTATCTTTCTAACTTGATAAGATTATACCCTAATTTTCCTTATTTTCAAAGGGCTAGAGACGATGTTTAAGCTGATCTTAAGTTTCTCTTTACCTGCTACTATATGGAAGCTTTCTTCTAGAGTGACCTTTAAAAGGTGACTCTATCCATTTTTATAACTTCTACAATGGAGAACACCTATAGATTAATATTCATATTATTAATGCAGATTTAATCCTTTAGGAAAAGGAATTTTTGTTTGAAACAAGTGATCTCCATTGAAGGGTGAAGTTTTTTTATTAAAGTAAAAAAAGTGTTGACTCCTTTTTTAAGTTATGATATTATAACTCTTGTCTTCGAAAGAAGCCGTCAAAGGAAGCGTCACTAGCTCAGTTGGTAGAGCACTCGACTTTTAATCGAGTTGTCACAGGTTCGATCCCTGTGTGACGCACCAAGATGCCCCGTTCGTCCAGTGGTTAGGATACCAGATTTTCACTCTGTAGACAGGAGTTCAATTCTCCTACGGGGTACCACT
>NZ_BSDY01000003.1:0-94974 GCF_027925155.1 Propionigenium maris DSM 9537
ATAGTAGTTTGAGGTATATACATTACTGGTCATATCCTTTCGAGTAGAATTTTGTGTGGTAACTCAATTATTACTCTATATTGGATATGATTTTTAATTTTTTGTGAATTACTTTTGCAACACTCTAATTTATATACACTAAAATACTGCATATATTTCTTCACTTAATCTAAAGGTGTTTCAACTCTAGCTAAGAGTAGGAAGGGAAAAACTAGGTTTTACTTCAACTTATCTACTATATAACCTGATATAAGAGGAAGTACAACTGACCTAGGCATACCGTGCCCTACTTCACTTGCAACTATAACATTTACACCATTATCACTTGCATCTGTCACTAACTCTGCATCTGACACAGGTGCTACAGGATCTGTAGATGTTCCTATTGACATTATATCTACAGAAGTTTTCATTTTTCCTAGATACCCTTGGTTTTCTAAGCTATACTCAGGAGCAGCTTCAGCAAACCCTTTTATGGATGTATCTAATCTGTCAGCAAGAACTACCTGATTTAACATAGGAAGATAGGATACTGTCTCAGGGTTAATTCCCTTCCAAACATCACTTAAAGCTCCACAGAAGTTTACAACAGCTGTAACATCTTCTTCATTGGTAAAGGCTGTTCTAACTGCTGGTTGTCCCCCAAGGCTTGAGGCCCCTACTACTATCTTTCCGTTAAACCTAGGATCCTTCTTAATCTTCTCTATAACACCTCTATGAACTATATTGGTATCTGGAGTATATGTAAGGTGTGAGT
Organism: Propionigenium maris DSM 9537; assembly: GCF_027925155.1. GTDB lineage: Bacteria > Fusobacteriota > Fusobacteriia > Fusobacteriales > Fusobacteriaceae > Propionigenium > Propionigenium maris. Next base: position 758 of record NZ_BSDY01000003.1, read on the forward strand.
TTATTCCCATCCCAGGAAGCTCAAATGAGATATAAGCTATCCCCTGCTCTGCAAGATACTCCTTAAATAACCTGTAATACTCTATTGCAAATACATCGGATCCTCCTGTAAAGATAACAACAGGATAATCCTTTCCATTCTTTTCAGGAAGGTGTAGGTTGGCATACGCCTTCCCCTGAGGAGTATCCACCTCTATCTTCTCATAGTAGAATCCATCCTCCTCAACCACCTTCTGGTAGTTCTCCATAGCATTTACCACATAACTATTGTAGTTTTCCCTGCTGTCTTTAAAATAGGGGTAAGCAGAAACTGTATAGTAAGCAGCAGCTTTTTCATAGTCTCCACTTCTTTCCGCTTCTGCTGCTATCTGATCCCACTCATACTGCCAGTTCCCATCCCCATACTCCCTTGTAGCAGTATCAAGGAATCCGTCTTTCCCCTTGTTCTCCTTAAGGATATCATTAACTACTTTAGTGATTACCCCTTCTTCAGCTCCAATGTAGGTCCAATCATCGTATTTAATTTCTCTAAGGAATATTCCGTCAAGCTCTTGATCCACTCCCCTTAAATTTTTTAGCCCTTCCTCTCCAGTAGCTATTAAAGTAGTAGCAGCCATTATTGAACCTATTATTACTTTCCTCATCTTAAAACCTCCCTATATCTCTAAAATTTATACTTGAACCCAGCTCCAACTTCATAGATAAAGTTATTATCCACTATTGGTGAATCATCTATTTCTCCTGAAAGATACTTTACTCCGCCAAAACCAACTAAGGCAAAACTTTCATTAAGATCATGCTCTGCCATTAATTCGATACCATATTCTTGAGAAGAGCCGGCATTATACTCCTTTTTTATCCCCTCATTCTTAGCTGCTTCATCCTTAGTTACCCCAAAGTAGTAGTCCGTGTAGGAAGAATCATTGAATGCGGCATATACTGAAGGTCTAATAATAGTTTTTTCCCCTATAAAGTACAGTTTACTCCCTTCTAAAGTGTATCTGTTTCCCTCACTCCCTAAAGCTATCCTTGCTGTTAATTCATAATCCTCTGGAAGCTTATAGGTAAGTTCTAGTCCACCTTCAAATTGTGTGTCTCTGTCATCAATATCTTGGTAACCTTTATCTAGATCTCCACCTTCAACTTCATAGCCTCCCATAAAATCAGCAAAAGCACTAACTTTGAATCTTTCAGTTTCAAAGGCTTCATACCCCAGTTCAGTTCCCCTTAAGTATAGTTTCTTATATTTAAGGTCTAACACTGGAATAGGACTTCCCTCTGTCCCAACACCTTTATACGGGCTCCTTTCTGCCATAAGTCCAATACCTACATCAGCCTTCCAAGACCTCTCCTCCTCTTCTGCATATAATCCTGTAGTTAACCCTGTAAGTATAAGCAGGGTCATTAATCTTTTCATGTAGTGCCTCCTTTAAGTTTTAGATATTCGTTATGATACAACCTAAAGCTTAGCTGAAACTTAAGTTTGAAATTTAGCTGAAATATTGTTCGGTTTATTTAAATTTCTTGTCTTTAAATTGTTCCTTAATAATATCTAAATGGTTTTATATCTTGGTGATCTCTGCTTAAAGTAATAAATATTTAAAGTATTTTCTTTAAATTAAAATAGAATTTAAGTTTAAAATCAGTTTCATACCCTAAACTAAATAATAAACTATATTAAAGGGAGAAAAAGATTATGAAGAGAAGTTATTGGTTTATCTATTTGTTGATTTCTTTAAATCTATTTGGCAAAACTATTACACTAGAGGAAGCAGTAGAACTAGCCAGCCACCAAAATTTAGATATCCAGGAAAAAGTATTTGAAGAAAAGATACAAGAAAAGCGTGCTTATAGCAAAAAGAAGGACCTCCTTCCAAAATTAAGTGCCACAACTACCCTTGAAGACTCTGAGGGCAGTGGAAATAAAAGCAGTGAAACAGACCTGCTTTTCAGGGGGACTTTATATAATGGAGGAAAGATTATTAATTCCATAAACCTCGAGGAAAAGCGACATGAAGTTTCAACTTTAGCTAAAGATATCGATAAGAAAAATATTGAATTTTTAATAAAAAAATCTTACCTGGAATGTCTGAAAGCCATCGACAGAAGGAACATTGTTTTAAAAAGTTTAGAATTTTATGAGAAATCTTATGAAAAAAACAAAGAGTTAAAGGAACTTAACCTTATAACAAGGGCCGACCTCTTAGCAGTTAAAAGTGAACTCTCTAAAAGAAGATTGGACCTGATACAGGCTGAAAATACCATAGAGAGTTTAAAAATTTCTCTGAAAAAACTAATGGGACTCACAGATGAAGATACCCTGGAACTTGTTTCAATTGAAGGTGTAAACTACTTGGCTGAAGAGCCCGCTGCTCCAGAAATTTTAAAGGAGAATATGGAGATTAACTTGAGTAATATCGAGGTTGAAATAGCCGGATTAGAAAAAAAAATCTCTTTAGGTAATTTTGCTCCAGAAGTCACCTACCATATGGGCTTTAATGAGACTCAGGATAGCTTTTCAGATACATACAGTGATTTTCAGGGGATAGCAAGTATCTCCTTTAAGCTTGATATTTTCAGCTGGGGTCAGAGGATTGATGAAGTAACAATAGCTCAGATGGAAGTAGATCGAAAAAAAATCTCTCAAAAGAATAGTGTGGATCTTCAAAATGAAAGGTTAAACCTTCTGAAAAATGATTTAAACTCCTTGGAGGAAGGAGTTGCTCAAAGTAAAACAGCCCTTGAAAATTTCCAAGAAAAATTCAAATATTATGAAGAATCTTATGTGCATAAACTTATAAGTTTAGATGAGTACCTTGACAGTGAGCAGGATCTATTAGATGAAAGGTCAAGGTTTATAGGTCTTAACTACGACTACAAAATAAAAAAAGAAGAGATATTAACACTACTTAAATAGGGGGAATTGAAATGAAAAAAATATTTTTTTTGTTTATATTAACGATAACTTTGACTAATGCGAGTAATTTAGAGACTTTAACGATAATGGGTGAAAAGGTGCCTCATTGGGTAGAGTATACTGCTAAGACATCCTATGCTGACAAAGTTGACATAATAAGTGAGGAGCCTGGTTATGTTAAAGTCATTAATTTTAAGAATGGAGATAATATAAAAAAAGGAGATATTGTAGTTGTATTAGAGAATAGAGAGCTTTTCATAGAGGAGGGACAGGCAAGAAAAGCCCTTGAAATGGATGAGATAACGTATAAAAAATATGAAAAATTATACAGTAAAGAACTCATTTCAGAAAGTGAACTTTTTACATACAGACAAAATTATCTGGAGAGCAAAAAAGATTATAACCTTATCGAAAAAAGAGTTGATGACTTAAAGATAAGAGCACAGGTCTCTGGAATAGTAGGGAACATTGAAGTAGAAATAGGGAATAAAATTGAAGCAGGAAATAAAATTGCTTCAACTGCTTCAAGAAGCTTAATGGAAGTAACCGGATATATCCCAACAGAAGAGATTAATAATATAAGAGTCAATGATGCTATTGATATCAACTTTTCTGAATTAAAAATTAAGGAAAAAGGAAGGATAACAGAAATTAATCCATTTGTTGATGAAAAAATCAAAAAATATCGGATAAAGGGAACATTTGAAAATTCTACTCCCTATCTTCTTGACAATATTTATACTAATGTCCAAATAAATATTTCACCTGAAACTGGAATCTTAATACCTAAAAGCTCGATAATCTATTATGACCTTGAAACATATGCCTATGTCATTAAGGATGGAGTTGTAAATAGAAAGAAGATAACTCTAGGTAGAGAAGTAAAAGATCAATTTATTGTTTTAAGTGGCCTAGAAATAGGAGAAACATTAATTATAAATGACCTTTATAACATTACCAGAGGACAAAAGATTAATTAGGAGGATGTTATGAAAAAAAAGTCGACCATGGTTTTAGACAAGATAATGCAGCTAAATAAAGGAGTTATAGTTATATATATAATGCTAATATTCGGAGGAGTATACTCCTTATTTTCCCTCCCTACAGAGTTTTATCCAAATTTTGACAGACCTTCTACTGAAACACTTACAGTATGGGAAGGAGCCTCCTCCAGCGAAGTAGAGAAGTATATAAGTAAACCTTTAGAAGACCTATTATATACGCTAGATGATGTATATAAAATAACTTCAAACTCTTCCAATGGAAAAAGTGTCATAACAACAGAGTTCAACTACGGAATAGATGCTGACATAAAGGCTTTAATGGTTCAAAATGAAATTCAAAATATATTAAATGATCTCCCTACAGATCTTGATGATGGCCCAAGTACCAGTAATGGACTAGCCAAGGATGAGGTGATATCATATAATATCTTTGGAAATGAACTTTGGGAAGTAAGTGATTACGCTAAAAATACACTCAAGCGAGAACTGGAAGGCGTTGAAGGTATAGGATCAGTAGTAGTAGAAGGGGCACTTATTAAAAAGATAGATGTCGCTCTAAATACTGTCCTTCTCTCAAGGTACGATATATCGGTTCTTGAGATAGTAGAAAAGATAAGATCAGCTCACTCCTATATTCCTCTTGGAGAAGTGAAAACTTCAGAAAATAATCTCAGTGTACTCTATGATGGAAAGCTAAAAAACATCGAAAACATAGAGAAGATTGTTGTAAGAACAGATGGAGAAAGTAAAATATACCTTAAAGATATAGCAAAGGTGGAGATTGGATACAGGGACCTTGATACTATCTACACGGTAAATGGTAAAAATGCTGTTTATGTAAAAGTTCTTAGAGAGGAAGGAGAGGACTTTATAGAGGTCGCTCAAAGAGTAAGAGAAAAAATTGAAGAAATCAACCTGCAGCTCCCATCTGCTATTGAAATTTCGGAGGGAGAAGTCCCTGCCGACGAAATATCTACATCTGTGAGTGTATTAAAAAGTAATGGAGCTATGGGTTTCTTCCTGGCAATTATAGTTATTTTTGTATTTTTAAGGAATTTAGGGGCTTCTGGAATTATAGGAATAAGTATTCCAACTTCGTTTTTAATAACATTTTTATCCTTTAAATTTTTTGATGTTACTCTTAATATGCTCACTCTTATGGGACTCTCCCTAGGTGTCGGGATGTTAGTAGACAACTCTGTTGTTGTCCTAGACAGCATTGAAAGTCATGTTTCCAAATATGGTAAGAGCAGAAAAACCATTGAAGAAGCTGTTTCAAAGGTAATCTCACCAATAACTGCTGCTACTATTACTTCAGTAATAGTTTTTGTCCCAATATTTATGATAGGAGGAATGGCAACGGAGATATTCAAGGATATGGCATTTGCGATTATAGCATCTATAACGGCTTCCCTCATAGTTGCAGCTACTTTAATCCCTATAATATCAGAAACTTTTTCCTGGAATGTAAAAAATAAAGGAATTAAATTAGAAAGTTTAAAGTATTTTTATGAAAAAATATTAATGACAGCTTTAAGAAGGAAATATTTAACAATTGTTACAGCTATATTGATACTTTTCTCCAGCTTTTTTCTTATTACCCTTATTGACATTAATTTTTTAGCTGACTCAGATGAGGGGTACTATGGGATTCTGGTGGAGACACCTAGAAACTATTCTCTAACAAAAAAGGATGAATTAACTAAAAAAATTGATATCCTTATAGAGGAGGACCATAATACTCAATGGTATAGTAAGAAGGTCAGTGATGAAGGTATCATCTATAATGTAGCTTTAGTAGAGGAACGATCAAAAAGTGCTATGGAGATAAGAGATTCTATGAGAAATACTATCGGTAAGGTCCCTGATGCTAAATTAAACTACTTTTTAGATGCAGGATACGGATCTGAAAAGGATATCGAGCTTTCTATATCCTCAAAAGACATAAACCTTTTAAAGAGAAATATGGATCAGGTCATCGATAGTCTCTCCAAGGTAGATGGTATAACTGATATTACCTCATCCTATAAAGATATGTTGCCACAAATGTACATGTCCATCGATAGAGAGAAGTTAAGAGACTATGGACTTACCGAGGCAGAGTTAAACGAAATGATTGCTGTTCAAGTTAATGGTATAGATGCCACATATTTAAACTCAGAAAATGATAAAGTAGATATTGTTGTAAGACTAAATAAAATAGAAAGAGACTCCATTAAAGACATAAGAAATATTTATGTTGATCTCCCAAATGGAGGAAAAATTAAGCTTAATCAATTAGTTGATTTAAAGATAAGAAGTGACCTTACAACTCTTTCTAAAGAAAATAGGAATCCATACTTTAATTTTTCAGCTAATGTAAAGGAAGGGTATAGAGGCTCAATTGTTAAAGAGAAGTTACTTGCCACTTTAAATGAAATGAAGCTTCCCCATGGAATTAATTTTAGATTTATAGGAGAAGCAGAGGATCAGAGCGAGGTTATGACATCTTTAGCTGTTTCCTTTATAGCTGCAATAGGACTGATTTACTTTGTACTGGTCCTACAATTCAATTCAGTTTGTTTACCGTTAATAATTATGGGGGCTATTCCTCTATCATTTACAGGTGTTCTTTTTGGGCTTTTTATTACAAATACAAACTTTGATATACTGGCTATGATAGGGGTTATCATTCTTTCAGGAGTTATCGTTAATAATTCACTTGTATTGATTGAATATATCCGTCAGCTTGAACTCCAAGGTATTGGTATTAAAGAAGCAATTCTAGAAGGAGGAAAGGAAAGGATCAGGCCTATTTTAATTACTACTTTTACTACAGTTATTGGAATGATACCAATGACTTTAGGAGTTGGACAGGGAAGTGAAATATACATTGCTATGGCTAGGGGAATGAGTACAGGTCTGATACTTTCAACCTTACTTACACTTATAGTTATTCCTACCCTCTATTATGTTTTTAGAGAAAAAGCTTACCAGAGAGATAAAAGATCTGAATGCTCAAAAAAATCGGAGCAACCATGCCTTCAATAACTTTTAAAATTAGGTTGTTTAAAAATTTGAATAGCCATTATATTTAAAGAAAGGAAAAAATATGGAAGACAAAATATTAATTGTAGAGGATGATCGAAATATTTCTAATATTCTAAAGCTTCAACTAGAAAGACAAGGATATGAAGTTACATGTGCTTTTGATGGTTTAGAAGGAATTAAAATGGCAAAAAAACATAAACCCCATTTGATTCTTTTAGATTGGATGCTTCCCCAGATCTCTGGAACAGAGGTGTGTAAAATACTTAAAAAGGTGATGGATGCTCCAATAATATTTCTTACAAGTAAAGCAAGAGAAGGAGATATAATAGAAGGATTAGAAGTTGGGGGAGATGACTACATTACTAAACCTTTTAAGTTTGAAATTGTTCATGCAAGAATCCGCGCAAACTTAAGAAAGTATTCTGGAAGTAAAATAGGCAAGTTAAAATTTAAGGAAATATCTATAGATATCTCCTCTAATATTGCCTACTATGAAGATAACCCCATGGAACTTACTAAACTAGAGTACCTGCTTTTAACACTTCTTCTTTCAAATCCCAAATCCATATTATCTAAAAACAGGATAATACATGAGCTCTGGGGGGATTTTGAGGATGATCATACAAAGGGAAACAACCTTGAAGTTGTAATTAATAGTCTCAGGAAAAAACTATCATCTGACAAGAAAAAATATATTAAAACACACAGAGGGAGAGGATATGGTCTTATTTAAAAAACTATGGCATAAAGTTGCGATAGTTTACTCTTTAATTATTATGGCTTTATTTTTCATCTTTATTGCAGTTCTTCAAAACACGTTTTTAGCGTATTTTGAAGATAAGGAATATCCTATGTATTCAGATTTAACAAATAATATTGAACTATTTATAGAATCTAAGGAGGAAATTAACGGTAAAGACTTGGAAGGGTTTATTCGAGAAGGAGACCTCTTAAGTAAAGTAGATATATTGCTATATGATGATAGTGGAAAAATGATTTTGGGAGATAAAAAATACCATGAACTTCTTCAAAACTATGAGTTGCATATTGATATGAAGGATGGAATGATTATAGAGCCCCGGGATAATCCAGATGATCATGATTACTTCATTCTTGAGAGGAAATATAAAAAAATAGATGGGACATTATACCTAGTAAAACAAATTGATAAATATACAACATTTTATTTAAAAATGGAAAGATTTGCTATATCCTTTGCGGTATTGTTGTCAACTTTGTTTATATTTCTCAGTTTAATAACCTCCAGATGGCTATTGAATCCAATCTTTAAAATATTACAAGATGTTAAAAAAATTGAAATTGAAGGCAGTACAAGTCTTTTGACAGAACAATACCCTGAAGAGGAATTTAAAAAAATTGTTCAACTACAAAATAGTTTTATTAAAAAAATCAGAAATTATATAAGTAGAGAAAAGAAGTTTATATCCAATGCCTCTCATGAACTTTTGACCCCTGTAACTGTAATAAAAGGTTATACAGAGGTGTTAAGATGGGGAAGTGACGATAAAGAGGTTTTAAACAGTGCTTTAGATACTATCGAAAATGAAACCGAAAGAATGGAAGAACTTATGAGATCTTTAATGGTATTGTCTAAGATAGAAGAAACAGAAAAGAACATTCTCGTTCCGTTGGATATGAAAAAAATTGTTGAAGAAGAGGGAAAGCGCCTTCAAGGAGTATATGAAAGAAAAATTAGAGTTAAAAGTGAGAAGAGTATTATCCTGGGAGAAGAGCAGCTTTTAAAGCTACTTCTGGGAGAAGTTGTAAAAAATGCTGTAAAATATAGTCAAGAAGATATAAAAATAAATCTCTACACCGATAAAAATAAGGTGATTTTAATTATAAAGGATCAAGGGGAAGGAATATCTTCAGATTATTTAAAGGAGATATTTCAAAGGTTCTCTCAAGAGGATAATTCAAAGGGGAGCAAGGGATTTGGTCTAGGTCTTGCAATTGTAAAAGATATATCTAAGCTTCACCAAGGAATGGTAGAGATAAAAAGTGTTCAGGAAGAGGGGACAGAGGTTAAAGTAACTTTTCCAAGAGCAAATTGAATTTATAACTATTAAAAGGAGCTATCAAAGCTCCTTTTAAATTGGAAATGTATAACTGTTTTTATTTAAAATTAATTCCCCATAAATAAGGTTAATCTAAGATATGGAGTTTATAATCATGTTAAGCCAAGAAGAGGAAACGTCTATAAATAGCTGAAGTTAAATAAACGAAAAATTTGGAGGGAATAAACATGTATTACATAAATAAATACGGAAAAAAAGTCAATTCAATTGACTTTATAAATCCATATATCTGTATCACTTGTGGGACTTTATTTAAATTTGATTCAAATAAAGTTAAAGAACTACTATCTAAAAATATAAGTTACAGAGTTAATTTAATAGAACGATCTATTGTTGAACTACACTTAGAGAACTTTTTTTCAACAAGTGGTGAGCTGACAATTAGAAATAAGATTTCTAAGCAGTCGCTGGAAGAATTTTTTGGTGAGATAACATAATAATAAGTCGTTCCTCTTCTCAAGAAGATAGCTTACAATGATCACAAGAATTAGGAAAAGGCCTATATTGAAAATCTTCCCAGTTTAAAGCCGACCTGTAGGTTCCATGAGTTAGGTCTGCTCTTATCTGACCATTCCAATACTTATGAAGCCCCTTATATGCCGGTGTACTGGAAATCTTCTGCACCTACCAAGTAGCCGCCCTCTACATCCATCTCAAGAGTCGGCACCTCTCCGTTTTTTACCTGGTAGGTTCTGGTGCTCACTAGAGTACTCTGAACATTTTCTACACTATCCCGGTAAATCTTGGCAGAGCTATTGTAGCTATGATCCCTCTTTATCTATTTTTAATACCACCGTTCCCCCTTGCAATGTCTCAACTTTATTTACTTAATCTTTCATCTACAGTAACCTGACTATTCATTATTGTCCTAAAGCTAGTCTCCTCATTTGATTCCTCCAAATTAAATGTAAATACTAAAAAATAAAGCAGACCTAAAAAGGTCTGCTTTCAAAATATTGTCACTTGATTTTATCTAACTTAGATTAAGCTAATGTTTTCCTCTGTTTCAAGATCAAAGATGTGACACTTCTCCATGTCGAACCAGAACTTATAGTCCACACCGTTAGCTGTATTTTTTACCTTAGCTGAGTCAAATCTTGCTGCAAGCTGAGTTCCGCCTACGTTGAAGTATACAAACTCCTCGTTACCCATCATCTCAACTACAGAGATCTTTCCGTCTACTAGCTCCTCATTTGGGTGGATCTCATATGAACCGACATTTTCAGGTCTGATTCCAAACCATACCTTCTTTCCTACGTATGACTTAACCTTCTCAGCCTTGTCCTTTGGAAGGTGAAGGATATTTCCTCTAAGGTCCACTGCTATTCCTTCATTGGTATCGATAATCTCAGCCTCTGTAATATTCATAGATGGCGATCCAATGAACCCAGCTACGAACTTATTTGCCGGTCTGTTATATAGGTTAATAGGAGTATCTACCTGCTTGATCACTCCATACTCAAGTACACAGATTCTGTCACCCATCGTCATAGCCTCTACCTGGTCGTGAGTTACATAGATCATTGTAGATGACATCCCCTCATCCTTCAGCTGCTTATGAAGCTGAGTAATCCTAACTCTCATAGATACTCTTAACTTTGCATCCAGGTTTGAAAGGGGCTCGTCAAATAGGAATACATCTGGTTTTCTAACAATTGCTCTTCCAACTGCTACCCTCTGTCTCTGTCCACCAGACATCTCCTTAGGTTTTCTATCCAGAAGCTCAGTGATCTCAAGTTTTTCCGCTGCATCCCTTACTCTAGAATCTATCTCCTCCTTGGAATAGTTCTTTGAAAGCTTTAATCCAAAGGCCATATTATCATATACAGTCATATGTGGGTACAGTGCATAGTTTTGGAATACCATTGCAATTCCTCTGTCCTTTGGTGGAAGATCATTTACTATCTTATCCCCTATTGAAATAGTTCCACCAGAGATCTCCTCAAGTCCTGCGATCATTCTAAGTGTAGTTGATTTTGCACAACCAGATGGTCCTACAAATACCATGAACTCTCCGTCCTTTATATCCAGATCTACCCCATGTACTGCCTTAAACCCATTTGGATAGATCTTTTCTACCTTTCTTAACTGAACTCCTGCCATCTTTATTCCCCCTATTTTTACCCTTTCAGGTTATTTTCTTTTTTTATTTAGTTAAACGGTTAACAAAGCTTTTAAAAAAACTATGTAGCTGAGCTACGTAGTTTCTCTCTTTCTTATCTTTACTGGGATGGATACCTCTCTCTTAAACTTTCCTCTATCACCGATCTTGTCGATAATCATATCCACAGCCAGTTCACCCTTATAGGATACCTGCTGGTCGGTACTTGTAAGGGATGGAGTTGTATACTCCCAGGCTTGGGTGTCTCCAAAGGCAATGATCTTCATCTCCCCTGGTATATCCCTTCTTCCGTTGAGGTATTTAAGTGCCCCCAGAGCTCCCTCTGAGTAGGAAAAGAATATTGCGTCTGTCTTGCCAGCTTCACATATCCTTCTGGTTGCCTCATATCCCCCTCTAAAGGTTTCCTCGGTCTCGAGGATATTTTCCTCGGTAAGGGCCAATCCATACTCCTCCACAGCTGCCTTATACCCGTAGAACCTCCTCCTGTATACCTCATTTTCATCCAGGGAACCGCACACAAAGGCGACACTTCTGCTTCCCCTTTCGATGAGGTGCTCCACAGCCAAGTAGGATCCCAGTGTGTCCTCTGAATGGATGTAGGAGGCTTCCTTCAGCTCTTCTCCATAGTTATCCACCATTACCATGGGAATTCCTGTCTTCTCTATCTCCCTGAGAAGTTCCTCCTCATAGTCCCCTAAGAAGATAACTCCCTCCAGGTCTCTCTTGGCGATCCAGTCCCTGAGATATTCCATGCTTCCGTCTCTGAATACCTCAGTTATAATGAGGTCGTAGTTCTCATACCTTCTGATAGCAGAGTTCATTCCATTTACAAGGAGGTTCATCTGACTGAAGGAACTTCCCTCGGTCTTCTCATTGATGACTATCCCCAGGAGTCCCGATCTTCTTGTAGCGAGGGTCTTAGCTGAGATATTGGGTCTGTAACCTAGCTCTCTGGCGGTTTTTAACACCCTCTCCCTTGTTTCCTCCCTGCACTTCTCCACACCATTTAGCACATTGGATACAGTGGCTACAGATACACCAGCTTCCCTGGCTATATCTCTTATGGTAACTTTCTTCATATAATCTCCTCAAAGGTTTTGTTAACCGTTTAACTTCCATTAACTGATACTATAATATGACATAAAACCTCCCTTGTCAATACTTCTCCCTCAACTTTAACCTTAAAGTGTATAGAGCGGTTTAAATACTGCAATAATACTTGAGTCTTTCCCTCCTCAAACACTTGACACTATCAACTACAGTACTATTCATATTTAAACGAGAACTTTAGTCATAAGTTTATTGAAAGTAAATGGAACTTACTGTATAATATCCTTAAGATTTGATTATAATTTTAAGTTTTTTTATAAATACACAATAAAACTTAAGGAGGAATACTATGGAATTTATGAAAATCCAGATATTGGCTATTGGTATGCTGATTCTGGGAGCTTACACCGGAGGTGTTATAGCTAAAAAACTTAATATTGGGGAAACCATCGGACAGATCATTGGGGGGATGTTAATCGGTCCGCATTTTTGGACGTTAATACACGACTGGGCTGCTAAGAAGGAGCTCCTTACATCTACACTGTTGTTTCAAAAGCTGGAATATGTTTATACCCACGGGTTTCATACCTACGCTGAGGTTATAGAGGAGAGTCACTTCTTTGTCTTCTTCTTTCTGGGAATTATCGCCTTCAGCTTGGGAGAGGAACTTCACTTTGACAGGCTGAAGCAGGTGGGAATTAAGCCTACCATCATCTGTCTAATTCAGGCACTTCTAACATGGGTGATGATCACTCTGGTATTCTGGAAGGCCTTCAACTTCCCGATGATAAACTCGGCAATAATAGGGTCAATCGGTATTGCCACAGCACCGGCTCTTACCTTTGTACTTATGAATAAGCTCAAGGTAGAGGGGAAGTTAAAGAATCTCTTGGCTAATATAGTTGTTTTAGACGATATTATAGAGGTAATCTTCTTTTCGGTATTTTTAGGAATAGCGGTTATGATCCAGAGCGGAACCCACCTTTCAATAGGTCATCTTGCTTTTGAGGTAACCAAGGAACTAGTCCTTGCTGTTCTTGTGGGAGTTCTTATCTTCTTCCTGCTGAAGTTTACTGTAAAACCAAGGGGAGTTAATGATGAGGATGGAGTTATTGAGGTAGAGAGCTTCTACGGCCCTATGCCATCTATAGAACTCTTCTTTATAGTAGTAGGTTTTGTAGCTGTTGGATCGGCAATTGCTCTTCACTTCCACCTTCCATTCCTTGTGGTGGCTGTGGTGGCTGGAGCTCTTGTATCAAACTATCACTTCCACGCTATCTTCCACTCGCTGCAGCTTGGAAATATCATGCCTGCACTAAACCTCTTCTTCTTTGCTCTTATCGGAGCCAGTGTAAAGCTGGAGACCTTTTCTCCAGAGACATTTGTCTTTGTACTGGGTTACCTTTTTGTAAGAGGTGGAAGTAAGTTCTTAGGTACTTGGTTCGGATGTTATATAACTGAGCAGGAGAAGGAGATAACCAACAGTCTTCCTAAGCTGATGCTTCCTCAGGCAGGGATGGCAGCTGTGGAAACGATTCTTGTAGCTACAGTGCTTAAGGATAGCGGCGGAGAGCTTATCTTCAATACTATTATTCCGGCACTGGTTGTCTTTGAGATTGGAGGAGCCTGGCTTTCGGAAAAAACTCTTATCTCCTGGAAGAACTTCATCGGAAGTAAGTCTAGTGGCAAGAAGGAGCACTTCTCCATAGAGGATATTGTAGGAAATGTATGGGAGTTTAAGGCAGAGAATAAGAACAATGCCATTGAAAGCCTCTCTGAACACCTTAAGGGGAAGGGGATAATCAAGGATCTTCATGAGATATCCCATGCAATCCTGGCCAGAGAAAAGCTTGCCAGTACAGCTCTTGGAAAGGGGGTAGCTATCCCTCACTGTCGTACTGGAGAGGTTGATAAAACAACCTGTGTCTGCGGATTCCTGGAAAAACCTGTAGAGTGGGGATCACCAGACGGAAAACCAGTTGATATTGTTTTCCTGGTAATTACTCCAAAGGATAAGCCACAGGAATACCTTCAGTTTGTAAGGGCAATAATCAACACAGTAAAGGACCTTTCCCTTGAGGGAGAGGTTAACCACAGCCTTCTGAGAAACATTCTTGTAGGCTAGAGCAATATAAAAGCAGCTGAATCAACCTTCAGCTGCTTTTTTTATATCTTATCTTTAATTCTACCAAACAACAAACTCACGAAACCATTCACGGATCATCTGAAGTAGACAGGAGAAACAGACCTTTCTGTCATAACCAATATGCTTCCCGCAGCACCTGCATCTATTCATTCCATCCACCTCCCGCCAAAAACCTCTTCTAACCATTCTATACTCTCTCTGTCTATATTTCCTTGTTTTCTACCTGTAAAATAATTGTATTTTTCAAGTAAAGCAACGTGACCTTGCATCCTTAGCACTCATTATTTTATTTAGTTTTTTATAGCTTCTATAACTTTCCTTAACAATAAAAAGACTCCCTGGAATAACCTCCAGAGAGTCCTCTATCAACATCCTAATCCTAATTTTTTAACTGAATAAAAGAATTTATTTAAGCACCTTCAACTTCATACTTTCCAACCCAAGGACTCTTCTTTATCACAATCTCTGAGAATGGAAGGTAGATAGAAACGATTCCCAGCACCGCAAGGAGCTGCTGGTACCATAGAAGTGGCATTATCTCCATAGGAGTCACTGCTCCCCCTGCAAATCCAAGAAGGATAAGCATCTGAGCTCCATATGGTATAAGACCCTGAGCTATACACGAAAAGATTCCCAGAAGCCCCGCTACCTTTCTAGGGTCAACCTTGTAGTTCTCTGAAAGCTTCTTTGCTATTGGACCATTTATAATAATGGCTACTGTATTGTTTGCTACAGCTATATCTGTAAGAAATACTAGAGCTCCAATACCCATCTGAGCCGATCTAGGTCCCTTTATCCTTCTCTGGATCTTTTCAAGGATCCACTCCACTCCCCCTGCCTTAGTTACCATGGCAGCCAGTCCTCCTGTAAGAAGGGAAAGAAGGAAGATCTCATTCATATTTGCAAAACCGTTGTATACCTCTCTGGCAAAGTTTATCACAGTAAAATCACCATAGTAGGCTCCAATTGCCCCAGAAAGGAAGATCCCTCCAGTCAGAACCACAAATACATTGAGCCCAGCAAGAGCCAGAACCAAAACGAAGAGGTATGGCATTACCTTAACCAGGTTGTAGCTATACTCAGCTGCTGCTGGAGCTACCTCAGGCTTTCCAAAGACAAGAAGGAGAGCTATAGTTATAAAGGCTGCTGGGAAAGCTACAAATATATTTACCTTAAACTTGTCCCTCATCTCGCACCCCTGGGTTCTTGTGGAAGCTATGGTAGTGTCCGAGATAATGGAAAGGTCATCTCCGAACATAGCTCCTCCCATTACAGCTGCAAGGATTATTGGAAGAGCTACTCCCGACTTCCCTGCAAGGTCAACAGCAATTGGCGCCACAGCAACTATAGCTCCCACAGAGGTTCCCGTAGCTGTAGATATAAACCCTGCTATAACAAAGAGACCCGCTGCTATATACTGTATAGGTATATAGGTAAGTCCCAGGTTAGCTGTAGAGTCTACACCGCCCATAGCCTTCGATACAGCAGCAAAAGCCCCTGCCAAAAGGTAGATGGTACACATTATTATGATATCGCTGTTTCCGCACCCCTTAACAAAGGTTTCAAACTTCTCATTTATATTCCCCTTAAATAAAAGAAAAGCTGAAATTATTCCGCAGAAAACTGCCACTGGAGCCGGCAGTTGATAGAACGCCATCTCCACTCCCTTTAATTGAAAAAACAAACCACTTCCCAGATATATTCCTATGAAGACCAGAAAGGGTATCAGTCCCTTTCCGCTGGCCTCTATTTTATTCCCCTTATTCATTAACTTTCCCCCTAATTTTTTTAAAAAATAAGGGCCCCCTCCTAAAAAGGGGCCCAGTAGTTAAAACTACTTAATTTTTGCTAATCCCTGCTCTAAGTCTGCAATGATATCTTCAGCGTTCTCTAGTCCAACTGAGATTCTAACTAGACCATCAGCGATTCCTGCAGCAAGTCTCTCTTCTCTAGTGTATGGAGAGTGAGTCATTGATGCTGGGTGCTGGATTAAAGTTTCAGTATCTCCTAAGCTAACTGCTAATGTACAAAGCTCTAAGCTGTTTAGTAGAGTTTTTCCTGCTTCGATTCCACCCTTAACTTCAAATGCCATGATTCCACCGAATCCGTTCATTTGCTTTTTAGCTGTTTCGTGTCCAGAGTGAGACTCTAGCCCAGGATAGTGTACTACTTCTACTGCCTCGTGACCGTCAAGGAACTTAGCAACCTTCATTGCGTTCTCACAGTGTCTCTGCATTCTAACTTCAAGAGTCTTCATTCCTCTGATCATCATGTATGCATCGTTTGCTCCAAGTACAGAACCAGTCATGTCCTTAACTCCCACAAGTCTGATCTGCATTACGTGCTCTAATTTACCAGCAACGAAACCTGCGATAACGTCTCCGTGACCGTTTAGGTACTTTGTAGCTGAGTGAACTACTAGGTCTGCACCATGCTTGATTGGGTTTTGAAGGAACGGAGTAGCAAATGTGTTGTCTACTACTACTAGTGTGTTCTCATTTCCATGAGCGATTTCGCAAACCTTCTCGATATCTACAACCTTTAGGTTAGGGTTTGCAGGAGTTTCAAGGTAAACAATTCTTGTGTTTGCCTTCATAGCCTTCTTTACAGCCTCAAGATCAGATGTATCTACGAAGTCTACTTCGATTCCAAACTTAGTAAGTCCGTGGCTTAGTAGAGCATATGTACACCCGTAAAGAGTCTCGTCTGCGATCATGTGATCTCCAGCCTTTAGAAGTGTCCACATAGTTGATGAGATAGCTCCCATTCCAGATCCAGTTGCTAGAGCTGCCTCTGCTCCCTCTAGAGCTGCTAGCTTCTCCTCTACAACTGAAGTTGTAGGGTTTGCAAGTCTACTGTAGATGTATCCTCCTTCTTCAAGAGCGAATCTTCTTCCTCCCTGCTCAGCTGAGTCAAAAACAAATGTTGAACTCTGGTAGATTGGTGTAGTAAGAGTTCCAAATGGGTTCTTCCCGTGTCCCCCGTGTATAGTTTTTGTTCCAAATCCTTTTGCCTTTATATTTTCCATATTTCCTCCTATTAAAGAACTTAAAGTTCTAATATTGATCGTTTAGTCCTGATTGACACAAAAAGTCTAACATAGCAATTTTACAAAATCAATCTTTTTTTTGTAAAAGTATTATTTTTTTATGAAGGTAGATGCGAACTGCCGTTCAACATTAGTAAATATAAGACCTCAATAGAGTACAGACCTATCATAAAAAAGATAAATGGTTTACTATAGCACACAGAAATAACTAAAAAGTGGAAAGCTTACACTAGGTAAGGTGCAAAATATACCTGCATATCGTCCGCTATAAAAGTTTATTGGTCATATTCCGTATAAATGAACATCATTGAAATTTAATATATTACACTTTTGGAATATCTCTAAAATTGAAAAGCAACGTGACGTTGCATCCCGACAACTTGTTGGAATCTTGTTGCTTCATATGATTTCTTTATAAATTCTATTCTTTTCTTAGAATTAAAAAAAAGCTAAGTCCTTAGACTTAGCTCTTTAAAACTTCCCCTCTTCCAGTACCTTGTTGGCAGCTCTGAAGATTCTCTGGCTTGCTTCTAGCTCATCGGGATCTACCTTCTTAAACAGTTCACTGAGGAACTTCCCCTTTACTCTCTCTATACCAGTGCAGATTCTTTCTCCCTTTTCAGTTAACCTGAGGGTCTTCTGCCTTCCATCCTTCTCTCTTGTAATAAGTTCATTCTTCTCTAGCTTAACTAGGTCTCTGGTCATATATGATGGATCGATGCTCAGCATCTTAGAAAAATCCTTGGCAAGCATATTTGGGTTATCCCTTAAAGCTGTAAGGATTACAGAATCCAAGATATTAAGCTCGTCTACCTCCTTCTCACACATCCTGATGTACCTGTTAATACCATTTCGAAATTTCATAAATTCTTCTAAATACAGCATATTCTCACCCTCTATGATAAAATTTTTATGTCCAATTAATTAATATTCACAATGCTGATTCTAACATAATTTTAATATTGTTAAAATTGATTTTATCAACTTCCCAATATTTATTTTTATCAACTTTCATTATATTATAAGCTCTTTAAAGAGAACGCACTTTTAAAAGGACGTCATTACCATAATTTTGATACTAACTATGGATATACCGTGATAAATTGGTATTGTAATATTCGCTATTCTTTAAAAAATTTAAAAAATTTATAATCAAAATCTGAAAAAAATTAGACAAATCCACCTTTACGTTGAGGGAGGATAGGGGACTATCTCAACTTTCCTATAACCTCACAGGAGTTAATTCTTAAATTTTTAACACAGATCCTATACTATTCTAAGATTTTTCTAAGATTTGTAGTTTAAAATTAACAGACAGGATCTTTTGATCCGTTAAACCTACTCAATAAGGAGGAAAAATAGTGAATATAAGGAGATTTCCAGACTTTCTAAATGATATATTTTGTGGAATTAAAGATAAGGTTGGGATAAAGATCCCCAGAGAGGTTGAAGGAGAGATTGCAGATTACTTTGAGGGTTGTTCCCTGGGAAGGTGTGTATCTCCCTCAGAGGATTATAGTGCAGACAAAGCCATGGAGGATTATATCAACTTTATCTACTGTGCCCTCCTCCTTCAATATATATCCTCTATAAATATAGAGATATATGAGTTTATGGAGGAACTGAATAAGTTTAAGACCTGCGTCGGCTCTAAGATTCAGAGGAGCTGCTCCGACCTACACCTTCCAAGAAAGATCAGAGAGTTCGACACCGAATACCTGCCAGACTATAAGAACTTGGCAGAGGAGAGCTATAAAAAGCACCATTGCTCCTCAAAAAATATTATGAGAGAGCACAATGAACTAAGAAGAAAACTAATAGGGGAGTGTGAAGTGGATATACCCTTCAGGGAGAACTCCACAAAAAATAAACGGGCAGCTGTCGGATATCTTTGGAGGCTTTTTTCTGCATTGAGGACAGCTAAAATCTCTCAAGACAGCATAGGGGAAAATGTTCCCCACCAACAACACCCACTATAAAAAAAGACCTGGCGAACCAGGTCTCTTCCATGTTTCAGACAATATCTTTTTCAGCAGGTAAGCTATACTACCATCTCCGTGTTAACAGGCTATCTAAGATGTATAAAAGATCTGTTTCTTTAGGGAATTCCACTCTATCTCTCTTAATAGGTCCCGTTAGTCCCCTATAAAGCCGTCCTTCTGACTGTTGTAGAGGGAGCTATACACTCCTCCTACCCTCATAAGCTCATGGTGGCTTCCCTCCTCTATTATCCCCTGCTTTCCTATAACCAGAATCCTGTCGGCTCCCTCTACTGTAGTAAGCCTGTGGGCTATGGTCACAGTAGTCCTCCTGTCCTCAGATCCCCTTGTGAGCTCATAGAGAGCTTCCTGAATATACTTTTCAGTCTGGTTATCCAGGGCTGAAGTGGCCTCATCCAGGATAAGGACCTTGGGATTTTTTACAAATATCCTGGCTATGGATATCCTCTGCTTCTGCCCGCCGCTGAGCTTGACTCCCCTCTCGCCCACAAAGGTATCGAAGCCATTCTCCAGCCCCTCTATAAACTCAAGGGCATCAGCCCTTCTGGCAGCTTCCCTTATCTCCTCATGGGTAGCATCTAGCCGGCCAAAGGCTATATTCTCCCTGATACTTCCATTAAAGAGGAATACGTCCTGCTGGACGATTCCAATATTTTTTCTCAGGGTTTCATCCCTTAATCTTCTTATGTCCACCCCGTCTATGGTAAGCTCTCCCTTGGTCACGTCATAAAACCTCGGAATAAGACTACAGATAGTGGACTTTCCCGCTCCGCTCTCTCCCACCAGGGCTATACTCTCCCCTGGGGCAATCCTCAGATTGAAATCTTTCAGTATATCCTCGCTTCCGTCGTAGGAGAAGGTCACACTATTAAAGTGGAGCTCCCCCTGTACCCTCTCAAGGTCTATGGCATCTGGAGACTCCTCTATATCTGGATCTATCTCCAGTATATCCATAAATCTCTCAAAGCCTGCCATGCCTCCCTGATACATCTCAAGGAGGTTCAGCATCTTTCTGATAGGCTCTAAAAACCTGTTGGCAAAGAGAAAGAATCCTATAAGGGCTCCCACAGTCATCTCCCCGCCGATGGTCATCATCCCTCCTAAAAGAAGGATGATGATCTGGATCCCCCCTGAAAACATCCCCATCCCTGCGTGAAGAAGACCCAGAGAGTGAAAGGCTGCAAGAACCGAGGTGACCACATCCATATTCTTCCTGTCAAACTTCTCATTTATAAAATCCTGGTTTCCAAAGGCTTTCACCACCCTTATACCGCTCAGGTTGTCCTCTATCTCCGAACTGAGCTCCGCGGAACTCACCCGCGACCTCCTAAAAGCATCTTCCATAGCCGTGTTATGCTTCAGAGCAAAGATCAGGTAGACTATGAGTATAGCAAATATTATAAGGGTTAACTTTGCATTCACGCTGTACATAAAGATAAAGGAACCCACCAGAGTAATAATAGCTATAAAGAGATCCTCTGGACCGTGGTGAGCCAGCTCCGATATAAGCTCCAGATCCCCCATTATCCTGGACATCATCTCTCCCGTCTTTACATTGTCGAAGTAGGAGAGGGAGAGCTTCTGCAGGTGCTTGAAGAGATCATTTCTCATATCATACCTTATCTTAAGCCCCAGCCCGTGCCCCCAGTAGATAACTATATAACTCAGTATATTTCTCACTCCCTGTAAAACTATAAGGAAGATACAGAACTTGAGCAGGAGTCCCATATCTCCCCCTGGAAGAACCCTGTCCACAACCCTTTGGGTAAAAACAGGAAATATTAGATCCAGTATAGACATAAAAAAAGCACATCCAAAATCAAGGATAAAGAGCTTTTTATGCCTGGTGTAGTAACCAAAAAAATACCTTAACTTTTTCATAAACCCTCCCCCGATATTGATAATAAAAAAAAGTATATAATAATCCCGAAAAAAATAATACCCCCATAAAAAATTTTAAAAACTACCAAAACTTTCATCCCCTCTTAATCTCCTATTATTTCGTACAAAATGTACTATTAATTTTCAGAAAGTGTTTTTTGACCTCCATCTGCCCGCACTTTCGTGTACACTTTTGATCTAATTTTGATCTTTTTTTGGTTAATTAAAAAACAAACTTGACTATTGAGTTTGCCGTTGTTATAATGCCGTTAACTTGAAACAAACACCAGGAGGGGCAAATTTATATGAGTACACAATTTGGTTTTAAAAGAGATGAGATTGGAAGGGGAACTCCAAAGGCTTTTTCCAGAATAAGAACCACAATTGAGACATCCTTTTATAGAAACAATGTAATTAGTGTAAAATCTTTAGAGGAGGCTTACAATCTTGCTATGGAATCATCTGGAACTATCGTTACAGATCTTCCGATTCACAGAGCAGAGGAGCTAGGACTTCCAGGAGATTCCAAGGTTTTAATATTCAACGACGGTGCCAGAACAGGAAGAACCGCAGCTGCTAGAAAGATCTTAGGTGAAAGACATGTTACTGAGGAAAAATATGAGGGGCTCATTAGAGAAGCCGTTTTCCAGGGAAGAAATAAAAAGATGTACAGAGCATCTGTATGTGTTGGACTTCACGAGGAGTTCATGGTAAGAGCACACCTTGTAATTCCAGCTGGGTATGAGAACATCCTCTACTCGTGGATGCTCAACTTCCAGAACTTCAATGAGGAGTTCATTGTAAAGTACGACAACTCCCAGGAGATAGAGGAGGGAGATATCTTTGTTTACTCCGATCCAGAGTGGGAGAATGAGAATCACCCTCACGGACTTACATTCTTTGACTCTGAGCACAACTGTGCTGCCCTTCTGGGAATGAGATACTTCGGAGAGCACAAAAAGGGAACTCTTACTCTGGCATGGACAATTGCTTCCAGAGCTGGATACACTCCTTGCCACGGAGGACAGAAAAGATACAACCTTGAAGATGGAAAAAAGTTCATCGTAGGTGTATTTGGTCTATCTGGTTCTGGTAAGTCCACTATCACCCACGCAAAGCATGGGGACAAGTATGACATCACAGTTCTCCACGACGATGCCTTCATCATCTCCAATAAGGACGGATCATCTATCTCTATGGAGCCGTCATACTTCGATAAAACACAGGACTACCCTACAGATTCAGAGGACAACAAGTACCTTCTCACAATGCAGAACTGTGGGGCAACTATGGACAAGGCCGGGCTTATCGTTCCGGTAACTGAGGATATCAGAAATGGTAATGGTAGAGCTGTTAAATCTAAGTTCTGGTCTCCAAACAGAGCCTATAAATTTGATAAAAAGTGTGATGCTATCTTCTGGCTGATGAAGGATGAGAGTCTTCCACCGGTAATAAAGGTTAACTCACCTACTCTGGGAGCTGCCTTCGGAGCTACCCTGGCTACAAAGAGAACCTCAGCTGAGCACCTTCTAAAGGGTGTAGATTCCAATGAGCTTGTAATTGAGCCATATGCAAATCCATTCAGAACCTACCCACTGGTTCACGATTACAAGAAGTTTAAGTCTCTGTTCAAGGAGAGAGAGATCGACTGTTATGTTCTTAATACAGGGTTCTTCCTGCATAAGAAGATAACACCTGCTGTTACCCTTGGAATAATAGAGGATATCGTAGAGGGAAAGGCAGAGTTCCAGAAGCTTGGTCCCTTTGAGAATATAGAGTACTTAGAGGTTCCAGACTATATTCCAGACTTTACAGATGTTTCCTACCTTAACCTGGTAGAGAGCAGAATCGACAAGAGAGTGGAGTTCATAGGAGAACTGAGAGACTACAATAAGCTGCCATATGAGGCCAGCGAATCACTTCATAAGCTTATGGAGAAAATCCAGGAGTTAAAAGCTGATATAGCTGAATAGCAATAAAAAAAAGAGGCAAAGGCCTCTTTTTTTTATTTGTCACCGTTACGAATAGTGAGATCATCCTCAAATTCATCTTTATTTGCAGCACATATTGGGCAGATCCAGTCCTCCTCTACATCCTTGAACTCCGTTCCTGCCTCTATTCCGTGCTCTGGATCCCCAATCTTGGGATCATATACATAACCGCATATAGTACACACCCATCTCTTCATCTTACACACCCTCCTCTCTGGTTCTCTATGTGTAAGAATTACTCCTTTTACAGCTCTTTCCTTTTTATATCTTCAATTTAGAGAAAAAGCCCCTTGAGGAACTCCACTATTTCATCTCTAAATCCCCAGCTGAGAAAGATTGTCATCTTATTCATAGCAAGGAGGGCTCCCATAGTTATGAGGATTACTCCCCCTATCTTCTCTGAAAAGAGAAAGTTTTTTCTTATGAAGTCAAGCTTATTGCCCTTATCCAGAAGGAGAGCAAAGATCATAAAGGGGAAACCAAGCCCTAGGGTATAGATCCAGATATAAAGCAGCCCCGTCCACATGGTGTTAGCTACAGCCAGGTATGACATCACAGTAAAGAGCACAGGCCCCATGCAGGGGGTCCACCCAAAACCAAAGGCAAAACCAAATAGGTAGGAGGTCCCTACATTTCTCTTCATGAAATGAAAGTTAAACCTCTTATCGCTATATAGCTTGGTTATCTTAAATACCCCCACCATATGCAGCCCCATTACAATTATAATTCCCCCAAATATCATATTGAGGATATTATTTCCTATGAGGTTACTGGCTAGGTTGGTAAAATTAAAGAGCAGAATCTGCAGCGCTGAAAAGGCTGTACCAAAGCCCAGTATAAAAAAGAGGGTATGGATAAATACCTTAACCTTGTCCTTGGCACTCCTACTCTCCCCCAATACCATTCCGCTGATATATGAGAGGTAGCTTGGAACCAGGGGAATTATGCAGGGAGCCAGAAATGTTCCTATCCCCGCTAAAAAAACAATAAATACATTTATCTCCATCCTCTACTCCTTAAGACCCTCTATATCCTCCACAGTCATCCCACTCCAGTCTGTTGCCCCGTGTATCCTTGCAAGGTTTATTCCATTTTCATCTACAATATACGTTGTAGGAACCACCCTTATAAGAAATTTGTTTGCCAGCCTCTGTCCCACGTCAAAGTAGTGGGGAAAATCCATGGGATTATCCCTAAAAAACTTATCCACAGCCCTGCCGTCTGTATCTATCATTATGGATACAACATTTACCCTGTCCCTGTTTGCATTGTAAAACTTGTTTAAAAGGGGCTTTTCCACCTTACAAGGAGGACACCAGCTGGCCCCAAAGTTGTATATGGTAATCTTCCCCAGATGCTCCTTGGAGGACCCCACAACCTCACCCTTGGTATTGTAGAGTGTCATCTCTGGAAACTTATCTCCAGCCTCTAGCCCCTCCTTAGCACCAAAAGCCATCAGGCTCAGGGATATCAGTAGTATAAACATCAATCTCTTCATTCCAATTCTCCTTTCTCCATTTGATACTGAATTCTATAATTTTTTTCTACCAAAGTCAATTTCTTATTTGTGGAGTAAAGAAAATCCGAGGGGTTCCCTCGGATCTCTCTGTTTATATTTAATTTTTCTGACATCTGTTAGTTTTCATCCCTGACTTCTACAAAGTTCTCATCGTAGCTTATCCAGTCGGAGAACCCTCCGATGTAGATCCTGCTCCTGCCTCCCAGCTCATCATAAACAACATAATCTAAGGCTGCATTTATTCCTGAACCGCAGTAGAAGGTAACATCCTCGGACTCTGAAACTCTTCCCATTATCTCCTTGAGCTCCTCTAGGGGCTTCAGTCTTCCCTCGGTAAGAAGGGATTTAGAGTCGATACAGATAGCCGATGGAATATGTCCCGCTCTGCTGTAGAAGGGCTCATTGTTTCCCAGGTACCTGTCGTGGGAACGGCACTCTACAAGTACTGAACCCTCTTCCTCTATACTTTCCTTTACTCTCTCTATAGATGAGTAGATATCCTCCCTTACATGAGGTTCATAGCTTCCCTCTCTCCTTGGTGGAAGTTCAGAGGTAACCTCTCCTCCAGCCTCTAGCCAGGCCTTGTATCCGCCGTTTACTATCCTTACATCAGTATGACCTATATACTTAAACATCCAAAATGCTCTGGACGCTGTTATCATATTTTCATCGTAGAGCACTACAGTGGTATCCTTACCTATCCCCATAGCCTCTATCTTCCTTACAAACTCCTCTACTACAGGTACAGGTCTCGATCCTCCGTGGGTCTCCTTATCTCCTGCAAGATCGGCATCTATATCCAGATAGTATGCCCCGGGGATGTGCCCCTCTCCATAGGTAGTTCTTCCATACTCATTGTTGTGCAGGTCATACCTCACATCTATCACCACTACACCTTCTAAGTTGTCCATAAGCCACGAGGCTTCTACAAAGTTTTTCATGTTACTCCTCCAAAGTATTGTTTAATCTGCTCTAAAGCTTCCTCTCTTTATAAAGTTAGCTATGTACTTGGCTGTACCGAGCTTCTTGTGAATCGCCTTATGATTTAGAGGAAGTACCAGGAAATCCTTAAGGTTTTTAACCCTTACCTCCTCTACCTCCACTCTTCCATCATTTTTTTCAGCCAGAAACCTTCCAAGAAACATCTCTGGTTCACTTCCTGCTATTGCAGCCACCTCTATATCCTTCCCAGAATAGAGTCTCAGCTCCTGAAACTTCTTCCTCTCAAGGGATTTCAGTGGTTTATATATCTTTTTCAGAAAGGGAAGATACTTCCCCGCCATATCAGCTAACTTACATCCATTGTTTGGGGTGGATATGAGAACTACCCTGTCCACTACCCTTCTCATCCTTCTGTCAGCAAGGGCCGCCCTTATAACAAGTCCTCCCACACTGTGACCGATAAGGATTATCTCATCCCTCTGGCTGATCCCGCTGTTTTTCAGGTCACAAAGAAGCTCCTTGAGAAGGTATACAGACTCCTCCATATTTCCAAAGGTAAGGGGCATATTGAGGTAGTCCACCACAAAGCCCTCCTCCTCTAAAAGCTCTCCCAGGGGATACATATCCCTCTCATCTTTATTATAACCATGTAAAAGAATCACTCTATAATCACTCATAATATTCTCCTGCTAAATCATTGTCCCCTAATTTTAACATAGCAAGGGGGAATTATAAATAAAATTCTTTAAAGAAGTAGTAAATCCCCCTTTAATTTCCTTCTTTAGAGTATAAGGGATTTCTCTTGAAGGTTTCTCCAATTAAAAGAACCCCGGAACGTAATGCTCCGAGGTTATCCCTATCTAAACTCTATATCTTGGACTTATTTAAAGGGCTTTCCTTGAACCCTTACCATAATCTGTTAATTCAAGCTACCCCTTGTACCATACATAGAAGGCATCCATAGATACTATATACTCTATTAAACCGCTGTCCTCCATGGACTCAAGCATAGCCTCCATCTCCTCTGGATCCTCCTTCATCCTGGCCACAACATCTGCAGCTATCTCCTCCTCCTGACTCATCTTAAAGAAATACTCCAAGAACTCAAGGGGCCCCTCAAAGGTATCCATTCCAAGCATGAGCTCTGAAAGGATCTCCTCGGTGAGATCTTCATACTGCTCCTCTACATACCCTATCATCTTAGAAAGGGCTTCCAGCTGATCCTCATCTATCTTCTCCTTGGCTTCTCCCATAAATCTGTCGGCTCTCTCCAGGTCCCACAGCTTAATTAATTCATTTCTCAGTATATTGTAACTGTCCATTATTTCCTCCTCATAACTCTTGCAATAGCTTACCCCTTATTTTATCATATTTTTCACATCTTTATTAGTACCTTCTCCCATTATTGTCGTATAATCTATTAATCTAATTTAGGGGGTAACTATGAAGGAAAAGAAAAGGATAAGGGAGCGGCTAATAGGCATGAGGGATGACCTCTCACCTGTTGAGATAGATAAAAGGAGTGATACCATAGCCGAGAAACTCTATTCAGACTACAGGTTTAAGAAAGCTGAGACTATATTTATATTTACCTCCTTTGGTTCAGAGGTGGATACCCACAGGATTATAGAGGAACTTCTCTCCATGGGAAGATCCGTATGTATCCCCAAGATAATGGGGAAACACCTCATGGCAGCAGTAAGGATAGGTAGCCTTGAGGAACTAAGACCAAATAAGTTCGGTATACTGGAGCCGCTAGAGGGTGAGGAGGTAGCCCCTCAGGAGATAGACCTCATTGTAGTTCCCGGGGTTGCCTTCGACAGGAGGGGATACAGGATAGGTTATGGAGGTGGTTTCTATGATGCCTTTATGTCCAGGGTCCCTGAAGTAGACAAGATTGCCCTGGCCTACGACCTCCAGCTCATAGACAGGATCGACAATGAAAGCTGGGACATAAGGGTGGACACCCTCATTACAGAATCCACCACCTACCACTTTAAAAGGATAAGGGAGTATGGGATAGTGGTAGGGAGTATGACCCCTGGGCCCCTCAATAGGATTACCGATGTAGAGGGGGTTCTTGTGGGACACACCACAATAGATACCCAGAGGAATAAGACCGGTGTAAGTTTAGTGATACCCTCCAGGGAAAACCCATTCCTTCATAAGCTGACTGCCTCTGCCTACGTATTAAATGGTTTCGGAAAGACTACAGGACTTATTCAGCTAGAGGAGCTGGGACAGCTGGAGAGTCCCATAGCCCTTACCAACACCCTCTGTGTAGGCAGGGTTCAGGATGCCCTTGTGGGGCATATGATAGATTCATGCACCAGGGAGGGAGTGGAGCCCATCTCCCTGAATACTGTAGTAGCTGAGTGTAACGACTCCTACCTCAACGACATAACCCATAGGGCTATAGAGGAGGAACATCTCCTTAAAGCCATCTCCAATGCTTACAGAGACTTTTCCGAGGGAGATGTAGGTGGAGGAAAGGGGATGTCCTGCCACTCCCTTAAGGGGGGAATAGGCTCCGCCTCAAGGATAATAAAGGTAGGAAACAGGGAGTATACCCTGGGAGTACTGGTTCAGTCCAACCACGGCCTTCTATCCGATCTTACCATAGGGGGAAGGAGGATCGGGAAGGATATCCAGGAGGTTCTCCAGACCCACGATAGGGTGGATAAGGGGTCTATAATAACAATCATTGCAACGGACCTCCCCCTTACCTCGAGACAGCTCAAGAGGATCTGTAAGCGTGCTTCTGTAGGCATGGCTAGGACAGGATCCTATATGGGACACGGAAGCGGGGAGATCGTTATCGGGTTTTCCACCGCCAATAAGAAGGAACATTCAGGAGGAGACCCCATAGTGGAACATACCTCCCTGAGGGAGGATCTCATGGACCTTCCCTTCAGAGGAGTGGGAGAGGCTGTGGAGGAGGCCATCCTCAACTCCATGGTCTGCTCCTCCAGAGTAGAGGGTGTGAGGGGAGCGAGGGAAACCCTTACAGACTTTATGTACCTGATCTAGATAAATTTAAGTAGGAGGTATGCCATGTCAAAGGAACTGAAAAGGGGAGTGATTATGGGAGTTCCCATTGCTCTTGGCTATATCCCCATCGCCATGACCTTTGGAGTTTTGTCCAAAACTGCAGGAGTAACCCTGGGGGAGTCCTTTCTCTTCTCCTCTATGGTCTATGCCGGTGCCAGTCAGTTTATGGCTATAAATATGATTATGCTGGGCAGTGGCTTTCTACAGATTGTAATTGCCACCCTCCTGTTAAACCTCAGGCACTTCTTGATGAGCGCCTCCCTCTCTCAGAGGATGGATATAAAGGGATCAAAGCTTCTCCCCTTCATCTCCTTTGGGGTTACCGATGAGGCCTTCTCCATGGCTTCATCCTGTGAGGGAAGAATAGACACCCTTCTCTTCATGGGAATTCACCTGATTATATATACATCTTGGGTTGCAGGAACCATTCTGGGGTATCTTGCAGGAGAGATACTTCCATCATCTCTGAGCAGTAGCATGGTGGTGGGACTATATGCCATGTTTATAGCCATCCTTACTCCCCAGATGAAGGGTTCCAAAAGGATATCTTTTCTGGTATTTCTTTCTGGCCTTATAAATACTATAATTAAAAGTAGGGAGCTTCTTCCCAGGGGATGGGATATTGTGGCTACTATTTCAATAGTAGCTCTTATAGGAACCCTTACAGAGGAGAAAAAACAAGGAGTTATTGGTGAGAGGGAGCTAGAGGATGAGAGATAATATTATATTTATTATTTTTGGAATGTTCATGGTAACCTATATCCCCAGACACCTTCCCTTCATGATCTCTAAGAGGTTTACCTTCCCTGCGAGAGTAAAGACTTTTCTCACCTATATACCTGCAGCGGCTCTTGGTGCTCTCATTCTTCCCGATGCCTTTCATGCTGTGGAGGGAGAACCCCTGGCTTCAGCCTTAGGGGTTGCAGGTGCAGTAATACTGAGCTATACTCAGAGAAACATCTTTATAACGGTAGCAGGATCTATTGGAATAACATATATTACACTTAATTTTTTAGCGGGGTGATATTATGATAAGAATAGAGGATCCATCCATAGGGATTATGCGTAGGAAATACCTCTCATCCTTAGGTTTAGAGGAGGGAGATAGATACTTTACCACCTGGCACTTCTCCGACAATCGGAGGGATGCAGATGAACTGGCTCACCTTGTTAAGTCCGGTATAAAAACAGCCACTTCCTCCCTGTGTGAGATGTATGATATCGATGAGGAGGACACCCTTCCCAAGGTGGGAGAGTACTCTGTAATTACAAACTGGGAGGGAAAAGCTCAGTGTATTATAGAGACGGTGGAGGTTACCCTTCTTCCCTTCAGGAAGGTAGAGGAGGAGTTTGCATATTTAGAGGGGGAAGGAGACAGGTCTCTGGAGCACTGGAGAAGGATGCACAGGGAGTTTTTTCAGAGGGAGCTGAAGGATCAGACCTTTTCAGAGGATATGCTGGTAGTATGTGAAAAATTCAAAGTTGTATATAAATAGGAGGATATAATGGCTAGAGGATATGATAACGACAGAGAGAGAAAATCAAAGGTAAGTTTTTTTGGAAAGGATCTTGCCCGAAGATCTAAATCATGCTGTGAACTTTGTGAGGTAAGCGGAGAGAAGTTAGAGGTCTTTGAAGTACCTCCAGTACCTGAGGAACCCGACTTCGACAGATGTATCTTCATATGCAGTTCATGTAAAAACCTGCTGGAAAACATCGACAAAGCCGATGAAAATGATGTGAGATTTTTAAATAACTCCATATGGAGTGAGGTTGAGATGGTAAAAGCTGTTTCAGTTGCTGCTCTCAGAAAGCTGGAAGCTAAGCATCCATGGGCTTCAGATATCTTAGACACTGCCTATATCGACGTGGATATAGAGGAAAAGATAGACGGGATAGACCTTTAAGTTATTCCAGCTTTTTCCACCTCATATAAAGTATTATTTTAGTCCTTTAAAGAGAATGGAGCTTTCCTCAGAATGAAGTAAATCATTCTGAAGAAAGCTCCATCTTTTTATCTTATTGTATAACCTACCCCTCTAATTGTCTTTATAAGTTTTTCCTCATGTCCCCTGTCTACCTTATCCCTAAGATATTTTATATACACATCCAGTACATTGGGATTGGAGTAATCTGCATCTCCCCATATTTTCTCCAATATCTTTTCACAGCTCATGGCAATACCACTATTTATTACCAGGTACTCTAAAAGATCGAACTCCTGCTTAGATAGCTCTATCTCTCTACCTGCCCTTGTTACGATTCTTTTTTTCGGATCCACCACCATATCCCTATATGTTATAATTTTTTCCTCATCGTTACTGGTTTTTCTCAAGTTAGCTCTTATCCTTGCAGCTAACTCTCCATAGTTAAAGGGTTTAACCACATAATCATCTGCCCCAGTATCCAGCCCTATTATCCTGTCGCTTATATCATCCTTTGCAGTTACCATTATAATAGGTACATCCGACTCCCCCTTTATCCTTTTACACACCTCATAACCATCTATCTTAGGTATCATCACATCCAGAAGTACAAGATCATAGTTCTCCTCCCTAAACTTCAGGAGACCCTCGAAACCATCCCTTGCTATATCCAATCTATATCCCTCATATGAAAGCTGCAGCTCTAATACCCTTGCAAGCTTTTTATCATCCTCTACTATCAGTATCCTCTTCATTCCCTTTCCTCCCTCTGGAAAACTATTCTGAATGTACTTCCTACTCCTACTTTACTTTCCACATCTATACTACACCCATGGATCTCAGCTAGCTTACTTACAATTGAAAGCCCTAGCCCCATACTTCCCTCATCTCTATTTCTAGCCTTGTCTCCCCTGTAAAACCTTTCAAAAACCTTCTTCCTCTCCTCTTGGGTCATTCCCCTGCCAAAATCCCTTACATATAGGATACCCTTCTCCTCCTCGGTATATCCTCCTATCTCGATACCACTATCCCTACCGTACTTAATGGCGTTATCAACAAGGGATCTCAGCATCTGAAGTACCATATTTTGATCGCAAAAGACCTTCATTCCCTCCACAATATTAAGATTGATCCCAGGTCCCCCTGCAAAGGAGGAATAATCCCTTCTTAACTTCTCCAGAAGTTCCCGGACATCGAGCTCTCCTCTTTCTACCTTGAAGCCTTCCAGATCTCCCCTTGCAAGGAAGAGGAGTTTATCTATCATCCTTCTCATGTTTTCATTTTCTTCCTCTATTGCTTCTATTGCTTCATCCACTAGGGCTTCATCCTGACCTCCCATCCGCCTGTAGATATCCAGGTATCCCTTCATCACAGCTATGGGAGTTCTCAGTTCATGGGAGATATTGGAGATAAACTTTCTCTGGTTTTCAAAGGAACCCTCCAGCCTCTCCAGAGCATTGTTGATAAGCTTGGAAAGCCTTACAAGCTCATCCTCCACCCCCTCCACTGGAAGCCTCTCACTGAGGTTTTCCGAGGTAATCCTTTCAGTAATATCACTTATCTTAGTTATAGGCCTTACCAGGCTGTTTCCCGTCCTAATTCCTGCACCGAGGGATATCACTAATCCTAAGAGTTCTACTATTACAAGAGCCTTTACCAGTATCTTAAGGTATTCCTCGTAATCTGTGACTAAGACATACTCTATCAGATATTCGGTTCCCTCATAGTCATAAGTTTCACTCAGATAGAAGTACTCCTCCCTATCCTCTCCGTCTATGAGAATAGTTTTTTTAGATCCCCTTACAGCTTCTTCTACCTCCAAGGGAAGGCCTCCCGCTTCCCTTTCATCATTTAGGGATATCCTTATAAAGAAGTTCCCAGAGTGCTCCCTGATACTCTTCATCTCCTCCTCTATTCTTTCCCGGGATACGACCCTCCTCTCCCTGTGAAGGCCCTCCATCCTCTCTATAAAAAAATCTCTGTTAGTTTCCAATATCTCCTTTTTATTCCTTATAATCATCCCTGCACTGAACACATATATCATAATATTTAGGAGTAAAAGAGTTCCTAGAAATACTCCTACATAGGTAAAAACTATCCTGTTTCTTATACTTTTAAACTTCATCTCTCTCCCCCTTAAACCAAGTATAACACATGGTCCTTCCAAGTCAAAAAGCCGGTTCCCCGGCTTCTTCTAGTATTTCTTAGAGAGAATATTTTCATCCTCATACTGGGCCACAACCCTCACAGGCTTCTCAAAATCCTCCTTCATATCCACAGCTGCCCTCTCTGCAACCTCCTCTACTGCATCTTTCAGATCAACCTCTCCCCTCCTGAAGAAGTTATCCTCCACCTCTATCTCCAGAAGAATAAAGTTTCCGAGGTCCCTCAACTCATACTCCATCTCATAGTGCTTCCCACCAGCCTCCACATATGGATACTCCTTCTCAAGTACCCTCTCATCCCTCTCCATTACATCCTCTCCATGGCTGGCCATAGCTGAAGTGGAAGTTACCACCATACCTACTACCATTAATATTCCAATTAATTTTTTCATCCTTCTCATCTCCTATTATAACCTGCTAATCTTAGAATTTTCTTAGAATACTATCAGTGGACTAACTTAAGGGCTATATATGTTGCTATAAAGTAGATTAACAGCACTCCCACTGAAAACCTTCTCACATCCACTTCTTTTCCCATGAAATCCAGGGAAAGAGCATCTATCTTAGAGGGACAGGTCTCTCCGTCTACACAGTTAAAGCATGATATACAATCCTCTCCGCATATTCTCTCCTTCTTGGATACCTCTATCTTCATAGGACACTCCCTGTTACACCTCCCACAGGATACACACCTCTTTGTATCTCTTTGGATTGCAAGGCTCGGGATAAACCTGTGTATTATATTATACATAGCCTTCTGGGGACAGGCATACTTACAGAAGAACCTTGGAATTACCAGGGGCACCATAATTATCATGTATTTTTTCATCTTAAGAAATGTAAAGGAAAGGGCAGATCCCTTATAGATCTCCACATGGTTTCCAAAGAAGTAATCATATCCCCCGAAAATAATAAGATATATAAATCCAGCTAAAAATATATATTTGAGAAACCTGAGCCTCCTGTCCCACTTCCCCTGAGGCAAAACCTGCACAGAGGGAAACAAACTCCTTCCTATCCTCTCAACAAAGTAACTTAGATTTCCAAAGGGACACAGCCACCCACACCAGAAACTGCCAAATACTATAAAGGATATAAAGGTGACTACCTCCACCTCAAACTCTATCTCCACTCCAAACATACTTTGGGTAAACCATCCAAACCAGGGAACCAGCAGTACCACCGTTAAGAATCTTACAAAATCCCTTAACTCTCTTACCTTTATCTTCTCGATCATATCTTCCTCCTTCTCAATTATATCAATATACTATAGCCTTTAAATTAGGCCATCCTTTGATCAAGCTTAGAATTCTATTAGAAGAAGTGCAGCTTAGGATAAAATACCTTAAATTAAATCTTAAAAAATAAAAAAACCTGAAAATTAATCCAGGTTTTTTGACTCTTACTTTAATAGATCAGCTATAGAGTCTAGACTCTTAGCTCCAAAGTGTATCTCGCTGTCATCTACTATAATAGCAGGCACACTCATAATATTGAACTTACTTCTCAGTTCCTTGAAGTTTGAGATATCGATCATCTCAGCCTCTATATTATCATTTTCTATGGCTATCCTCTGAGCTGCTACCACCACATCTGGGCACAGGTGGCAGGAGAGGGATACTGCTACCTTCACATTCCTCTTCCTCTGAATAGCTCCTATCTTCTCCCTGGATTTTCCCGTTAACTCCTGTCCAGGTCCCGCCATATTATAGATAGCCAGGATGAAGGAGTTCAGCTCATGTCCTCCAGGGACACCGTGGAACTTAACCCTTCTATACTCTCCCCTACTGTCTGTAAAGGCCACAGCAGGATACTTATCTATATTAAGCTTCTCCTCTACCTGAGGGTTCTCCCCCTTGGAGTACACCTCAAGGGTTAATCTGTCGCTGAGCTCCTCTATCTCCTCCAGGAAGGCCTTCAGTTCCACCGACTTGTCGTTGGTCTCATCTACCACAGTTACCATCTTCAGGTCCTCTGTAAGCTTTCCGAAGATTCCCTTAAGCTGCTCCCTTATCTCTGCTTCTAGGATTCCCTTCTTTCCCTCTCCAGGAGCTTTATCTTCCTTCTTCTCCTTCTTAGGTGCCGGTTTATCCTTTATTCCCAGCTCTCTCTTTTTATCCTCTACATACTTCTCTGCATCTGTTGCAGCAATGGCTCCGTCTGCCACAGCTGTTACCACCTGTCTCAGCACCTTTGGTCTCAGATCTCCTGCTGCATAGATCCCCTTGCTATTGGTCCTCATATTTTCATCTGTGATGATGTATCCGTAGTCATCTGTCTTCACATGTCCCTTAAAGAGGTCCGTCTGAGGCTGGTATCCTATGAATACGAATATTCCAAAGGTTCCGTCCTCCTCGCTTGCCTCATGTATCCACTTCTCACCAGTAATATTATCTATAAAGATGGCTCTCTGAATCATCCCATCTCCAGAAGCCTCCACGATCTCAGTATTAAACCTTACCTCTATATTATCATGGTCATCCAGCTTCTCCACTATGGACTTGGCACAAGTAAACTCAGGCTCCCTTGCAATAATAGTCACCTTGCTTGCAAACTTAGAGAGGAACATAGCCTCCTCCACAGCTGCATAACCTGCTCCTATTACAAATACCTCGAGATCTGTGAAGAACTCTCCGTCGCAGGTAGCACAGTAGGCTACTCCCCTCCCTGTAAACTCCTTCTCTCCAGTGAATCCAAGCTTCCTCGGTTTAGCCCCGGTTGCTATGATAACAGACCTTCCCAGAACCTTTCTTCCGTTGAGGTTAATAACCTTCACATCTCCCTCAAAATCTACATCCACTACCTCTCCTCTTATGAAGCTCACTCCAAAGCTTTCAGCCTGGGCATGCATCTCCCCCACAAGCTTAGGTCCTGTGGTATCCATGATTCCCGGGTAGTTTGCTATCTCAGAGGTAGTTGCTGCCTGACCTCCTGGAGCTCCCTTCTCGATAATTACCGTGTCCATCTTTGCTCTTCCTGCATAGACTCCAGCTGAAAGCCCTGCTGGTCCTCCTCCAATTATCACTACGTCGTATATATGCTCCATATCTATCACCTCAAGTTATTATTTTTATTTTACTGATAATTCATCCTAAAAGTTTCTCATCCTATGAGATTTCTTTTAAGTATCAATTTTCTATAAAATCCTTCGTTTTAAAAAAGAGAGGCACTTTCGTGCCTCTCAATGACTTCTAAAGATCTTCTTAGATCTTACCAATTAGGTCTAGGCTAGGCTTAAGAGTTTCTGTTCCTGGCTTCCACTTAGCTGGGCACACCTGATCTCCGTGAGCTGCTACAAACTGAGCTGCCTGAACCTTTCTAAGTAACTCATCTGCATCTCTTCCGATTCCAAGGTCGTGTACCTCATATGCCTTGATCTCCCCCTCTGGGTTCACGATAAATGTACCTCTAAGAGCAAGTCCCTCCTCCTCGATCATTACACCAAACTGTCTTGAAAGAGCTCCTGTAGGGTCAGCTAGCATTGGATAGTTGATCTTCTGAATACTCTCAGATGAATCGTGCCATGCCTTGTGTACAAAGTGAGTATCTGTAGATACAGAGTAGATCTCGCAACCGATCTCCTTAAACTTCTCATAGTTATCTGCTACGTCTCCTAGCTCTGTAGGGCAAACAAATGTAAAGTCTGCTGGGTAGAAGAAGAATACACTCCACTGCCCCTTTAATGATTCGTGGGTGATCTCCTTAAAGTCACCGTTGTGGTAAGCCTGTACTCTAAAATCTTCTACTTTCTTGTTGATTAATGAAGTTGCCATCTTTAAATTCCTCCCTGTCTCATGTTTTATTTTTAATTTTCAATTTCTTACAACTTTGTAATTATTACAAAACAAGTATAAAACAATTCCTGACTTGTGTCAACAGGTTTTTTTAAAAATTATTTTCTTATTATAAATTGAACGATACCGTCGTCCTTCTGCCTCACCATAATTCTGAAGTTAAGTCCCTTTAAGAGCAGCCTTAATTCCTCTCTATCCGATGCCTGACACTCCAGTATAGGGCAGCTCATATGTATCCCAAGTCGAAGGTTAACTTCATTTTTCCCAGGAAAATTTTCTACTATTGTGTATGCGTTGTCCTCCAACATCTTCCTTATTCTGTTCATCTCTTCCATAGTTATCACCTTCCACTCTGCTTTTTTCTTTTTAGACATAATTATAACAAATTCCTAAATTTGTAGTATGATATTAGCCCCTATATAGTTGTCTGTCAATACCTTTGTAAAATTCTTTATTAATTTGCTAAGTTTTAAAAGTTGTTATAATAGTGTAATAATTTCATCCTTGTTTCTGCACCACTTTAAAGTAAAGTAGATGTACCCCCTATATAAAAAAGGACCAAGCCTCCCACAAGGAAGGTTCAGTCCTCTTATCTTAAGTTTATTTCAATTACGAGTAAAGCTCCTCTAGTCTTTCCTGAGTTGCTTCGTCATCTAAGTATGAATCGTAGTCTGTAAGCTTGTCTACAAGTCCCTTAGGTGTGATCTCGATAATTCTAGTTGCTACCGTCTGAATAAACTCGTGGTCGTGAGCTCCAAAAAGGATAGTTCCGTCAAACTTAATTAACGCCTTGTTCAGAGATGTGATCGACTCAAGGTCTAAGTGGTCTGTAGGGTTATCGAATAGAAGTACATTAGCTCCGCTAAGCATCATCTTAGAAAGCATACATCTTACCTTCTCTCCTCCAGAAAGTACCTTAGCACTCTTCATAGCGTCCTCTCCAGAGAATAGCATTCTTCCCAAGAATCCTCTAACAAATGAGTCGTGCTGATCTGGCGAGTATGGTCTTAGCCAGTCGATAAGGTCTGCATCTACTCCCTCAAAGAACTTAGAGTTATCCCTTGGCATATAAGCCTGAGATGTAGTTACTCCCCAAGTTATCTCTCCAGAATCTGCTTCCATATCCCCAGCAAGGATTGAAAGTAGTGTAGTCTTCACTATATCGTTTTTAGCAAGGAATACTACCTTGTCTCCAGTGTTTATAGTAAAGCTTACGTTATCCAGGATCTTTACTCCCTCTACAGTCTTACATAGGTTCTCTACCTTTAGAAGGTTGTTTCCAGCTTGTCTGTCCGACTTGAACTCAACAAATGGATACTTTCTGTTAGATACCTGCATATCCTCTAGCTGAAGTGATTCAAGCTGCTTCTTTCTTGCAGTTGCCTGCTTTGATTTCGATGCATTTGCCGAGAATCTTGAGATGAAGTTCTTAAGCTCCTCTCTCTTCTGCTCAAGCTTCTTGTTCTTGTTGTTGATAAGAGTTGCCATAAGCTGGTTTGACTCATACCAGAAGTCATAGTTTCCAACAAACATTTTAACCTGTCCGTAGTCGATATCTGCAATGTGAGTACATACCTTGTTTAGGAAGTGTCTGTCGTGAGATATTACGATTACAGTAGTGTCTTCGATATTTAATAGGAAGTTCTCCAGCCATCTGATAGCCTTGATATCAAGTCCGTTTGTAGGCTCGTCCAGTAGTAATACATCTGGTTCTCCGAAGATCGCCTGTGCAAGAAGTACCTTTACCTTTTCAGGCTCAGTAAGCTCCTTCATAAGCTTTCTGTGAAGGTCTGCTCCGATACCTAGACCAGTAAGCATCTTCTCTGCATTTGTCTCAGCACTCCATCCGTCAAGCTCTTCGATTCTCTCTCCCATCTCTCCGGCTCTCATATAGTCGTCATCTGTAGCTTCAGGGTCAGCATAGATTCTCTCCTGCTCCTTCATGATACCATATAACTCTTCGTGTCCCATCATTACTACATCTATTACAACATCCTCTTCGTGGGCGAAGTGATCCTGTTTAAGTACAGCTAAACTCTTTTTTTTGTCTAAGATTACCTCTCCCTCTGTTGGAGATATCTCTCCTGAAAGTATCTTAACAAAAGTAGATTTTCCTGCACCATTGGCACCTATTAATCCATAACAGTTTCCCGGAGTAAACTTTACGCTTACATCACTAAATAGTTTTTTGTTTCCAGAAAAACTCATAGAAAGATTACTAGTTGAAATCATGTGTTTCCTCCTCAATCAATTAAAAATTCAAAATATTATATCATATTTCCCCTGTTCTTTCTACTCTATATCTCTATTTTTAAAGGGTTTTCTTTTATTTTTTCTTTAAGAAAAATATTTTATATTAATAAATTATAGGACTTTGTATTGGGTTTGGTAGATAAGTGCAACTTATACTCAACTTAAATCTCTTTTTTTCCTTGACAAAATACATATAAAAACCCGGGGAAATATGCTAAAATATAAGAAAAATTTATTCAATAATTTATAGTTTTAGGAGTAGTTAATGATAAATATATTCACCCCTGCAAAGATAAAAAATATAGAGATAAAAAACAGAGTAGTACTTCCTCCCATGGTTAGATTTTCCCTTGTGGAGAAGGATGGCTATGTTACCCAGGAGCTGGTTGACTGGTATGAAGATATTGCCCTTAATGGCGTAGGAATGGTTATTGTAGAGGCTTCCTGTGTAGCTGAGGATGCCAAGCTAAGGGACAATCAGATTGGTATTTGGGAGGATGACTTTATTCCCGGCCTGAAGAAAATTGCCGATGTGTGCAGAAAACACAGCGTTCCGGCACTTATACAGATCCACCATGCCGGATTTAAGGAGGAGATCTCCACAATTTCCAAGGAGAGGCTGGACGAGATCTTAGATCAGTTTATAGAGGCATTCAGAAGGGCCAAGAGATGCGGTTTCGATGGAATAGAGATCCACGGAGCCCACACCTACCTCATCTCTCAGCTAAACTCCAGGCTGTGGAATACAAGAGAGGATATCTACGGCGGGAGCTTTGAGGGACGTATGACCTTCAACAGACTTCTTATAGAGAGGACGAGAGATCTCTTCGATGAGAACTTTATCCTGGGATACAGAATGGGAGGAAATGAACCCCACTTGGCCGACGGGATTGAGATTGCAAAGTATCTAGAGGAGCTGGGAGTGGATCTTCTTCACGTATCCAGCGGTGTTCCCGATCCAGAGTATAAGACCGAGGTAAAGGTGGATATACCAGAGGAGTTTCCCCTGGACTGGGTTGTCTATATGGGAACCGAGATAAAAAAACATGTGAATATCCCTGTAATCGGGGTCAGAAAGATTAAGACAGAGGAACAGGCTAGCTGGCTTATTGAAAACAATCACCTTGATTTTGTGGCTGTGGGACGTGCTATGATAGCAAGGCCCCACTGGATGAGCTGGGCTAGAAGAAGCTTCAATAGAAGAGGATAGTCAAATAAAAAGGAGGGGAGATTTATGATAGGAATCGTTATTGTTTCACACAGCTACCACCTTGGTGTAGAAGTGATGAAGATTGCATCGGATATGTATTCTTCCTCAGGAATAAAGTTCCCCATGATCAATGCAAGTGGACTGGGAGACACCTCCCTTGGAACCGACCCTGAAAAAATATATAAATGTATCAAGAAGGTCCACAACGGAAGGGGAGTTATAGTTCTCTGCGATCTGGGTAGTTCAGTACAAAATGCTATGAAAGCCATCGATATGCTGGATGAAAAGAAGAGAGGTTCTACCTTTATAGCTGATGCTCCCATTGTAGAGGGGGCTATAGTAGCTGCCAGCGCCAACTGCAAGCAGAGCGACCTCAAGTGTCTTCTAGGGGAGATAGAGGAAGTAAAGACCTTTCCCAAGGTAAGGAGAGCGTAGGATGACCCCGCAGGAGAAGCTGACTAAACTAGATAGTGGCTGTACAAGGTGCAAGATTAAAATGTGCAGTATGTGCCCAGTAGGGAGAAAAAAGGATGAACTGCGAAGGTTATTGGGTGTTTCAAAGGATGATCTGTGGAGTAAGCTTAAAAAGTTATTTAAATAAAAGGATGTAGGGGTAATCCCCTACATCCTTTTATTTTTTTCTTCGCTGAATATCTCTTCACAGAATAAGTAAAACTACTCCTTTCTATCCCTGGAATAAAGTAGATAGCTCTCCAGTCCCTCTATTATATAGATAATATGCCTGTTAATCCTCCTGTACTTGGCCAGGATTTCCATTACAATATGGTCGGCATAGCTGTCCTTCTTCTCCAGGGGATCCACTACTGAAAGCCTTGCTGACACCTGATTACACCTGGTCTTCAGAGTACTCAGCCTCTCATACTCCTCCCCTGTAATTATCTCCTGTAGGTCTCTCAGAAAACTGATGATATTCAGGTGCCATATCTCAATATTCTTTATACCACTGTCATCGATGTAGGTCTCTGAATTTTTAATCTTTATATACACTTTTGCCAAACCTGCCCCGTAATCCCCCATGGACTCCATTTCATCTGCGATCTTCATTATCATCCTGGCTTCATTTAAGATTCTTTGGGAACTTATACAGTTTAACAGCTCCGTGAGTTCTTGGTGGATACCCTCCATCTTTCTATCCTGATACTTCTCCCCCTGAAATATCTCCTCTACCCTTCCATCTCTTTCTGTGGAGGATAGAAGTTCAAAGAAGAGGTTGATATCCGCCACAAGCCGCTCCAGCATCTGCAACACCTCCTCCCTTCCTTTCTCCAGGATTACCGAGGGAATCTTATAGATACACTCATTTACATAGAGCTTCTGTTCAATCTTTTTTGAGCTTCCCATCCTATTTAATCCCCTTAAAAAAATATCGGTAAATGGAAGAAAGATAATTACAAGACCCACATTGAATATAGTGTGGGAAAGGGCAATATACTTTGTGATACTCCTTTCTGGTTCTATAAACTTTGACACAAACTCTAAGTAGGGGTAAAAGAGGGGAAGGATTACAACTACACCTATTATTTTTATGAGGATATGGGCGTAGGCAACCCTCTTGGCCTCTAGCTCTGCCCCCAGAGAAGCCAGATAAGCTGTTATAGTTGTTCCTATATTCCCACCCAGAATCAGGGCCACAGCCGTTTCCGCACTTATAGCCCTCTGACTGGCAAGGGCCATGGTTATTCCCACCGTTGCTGATGAGGTTTGCAGGAGTGCTGTAAGTATAGTTCCAGTTAAGGCAGCCAAAACTACTCCCCTGTAGGATTCTGCAGAAAAGAGGTAGAAGAACCTTATAAACTCCGGCATATCTCTCAGAGGTTTAACACCTGATTTCATAAATGAAAGGCCCAGGAAGATCATTCCCAGCCCCATTATAGCAAGTCCCTGCTTTCTTCTTCGGGTCTTGCTGTTAAAGAGATAGGTCAGGGCTCCTGCTCCCAAAAGGGGAAGTCCATACTTGGTTACCTCCAGAGCCAGTATCCAGCCGATAACAGTAGATCCTATATTTGCCCCAAATATCACTCCCAGAGACTGCTTTAGGGTCATAAGTCCTGCATTTACAAATCCTACTGCCATAACTGTGGTCACTGAACTAGACTGAAGAACAGCAGTCAAAACACCTCCCACAACAATCCCTCTAAAGAGGTTTGAGGTCATCTGAGATATCAACTTTCTAAGGCGATAACCTGCTATCTCCTCTACAGCTTCAGACATTACCCTCATCCCATAGAGGAACAACCCCAGTCCCCCCACTATCTGTATAAGTATATTTATAAAAATATTCATAGTACCACTTCCTTTAAACTACTTATACAAACTTTTCCACCTATCCCTTTCAAAATCCTTTCTTTTCTATTAAAACATTGCTTTAAAGAATATTTTTTAGGGATTGTTTCTCTCCCTTAATATAATCCCCTATCATACCGTAAGGTCAACCGTTTGTTTTAAAAAAAGTCTCTACCGACATTTCTGCCAACTTTTTAAGCTACCCGATACCTTTTAAGATCCACAGTCACCTTCATTCATTCCTCCTATAGAATTGTCACTTCATATCCTTAGGTACAGCTTTAAAGGGATTGACTTTACCATATAAAAGGAGTATAAAAGTCTTCATCAGTTATCTATTGTAGGAA
Organism: Propionigenium maris DSM 9537; assembly: GCF_027925155.1. Classification (GTDB taxonomy): domain Bacteria; phylum Fusobacteriota; class Fusobacteriia; order Fusobacteriales; family Fusobacteriaceae; genus Propionigenium; species Propionigenium maris. Next base: position 43,556 of record NZ_BSDY01000003.1, read on the forward strand.
TGATTTTTTAAAAATCTGAAAATCAAATGTCATTTTAAAGCTCTACAGGAGGAAGCATGAATACATTTACAGTTAATCGCTACAAGGAAGAAATCGAGATATCGGAAGAATCTATAACATTCCACCTCAGGAGGTGCAGGCTAACAAAGAGGTTGGAGGAATTAAAAGAAATCAGAAAAACAATAACCTATGGAGGCCTTCTATTTCACCTTTTTGGAGCTAGGGCCATAGGGGAGCCAAAATTATATAGTATAGGATATAGGGACATCTCCTTGGAGTTCAAATTTAAGGAGAATGATTTTTGCTTAGTGGAGTTTTCCGTGGGAGATGAACCCATGGTTGAGAGAAGTTTAAAGAATATCGATGATATCAATATCCTCTGTAGTTCATTCAACAAAAATATAGAACTTACATCTGAGGATAAACGCAGCTTTTTTTAAATTTTAATATTAGGGAGAAATGCCATGAGAAATCAAACTACACCAAACGATGCTAAATATAGAGAAGCCAAGGAGGATATTACCAAACAAATCTTCACTGAAGGCAATGAAGTAAAAACTATAAAGAGCGGCATAGATCTGTTTATTTTTGCCCTTGTACTCCCCCTTCTTTTAGTCGACTTGATCGTTATCTCCAATGAACCCCTTATTAAAGGCTCAGCCATCCTTTCCTTTATTGTCGAGTACATTCCCACAGTATTCGTTATACTGATTGCTGATAGAGCTAGGAAGGATCCTGATTATAATGGGGTCTATTTTTTACTGGGTGCCTTCTCCTCCCTGACTGTGGAGGGGATTACCTCTATATTAATCGATAACTATCTTTCGATTACAACTCTATATACAGATACAATTGTAAAAGGTATCATAACCGCCTTCGTCTGGGGATACTTTTACCGGTCCTTTAAAATCTATTCCATGAAAAAGTTGTTCGAATAGCCTTAGATTCAAGGATACATTCAGCTTTCCCTTCTTCTCTATCCAACAGCTTATGTCTGGTTTGTTCATTTTTAAAATTTGATTTTATCGTGTAAAAATGTTACTCTTCTCAAATAAAATAGATATAATTTTTATGAAAATCTTAGCTTATAGATATTCATATGGGAGCATCTATATGAAAGATTAAGAGGAGAAAACTATGAAAAAAGGCTTTACCATAATTGAACTTATAATCGTTATCTCTATCATCTCACTACTAGCAGCCATTACTCTGCCCAGATATACCGATGCAACATCTGAAGCAAAGGTGGCAAATGTTAGGTCAAACCTTGCAAACCTGCGTACAGCTATAGAGATGTACAATGTAAAAAATGAAAGCTATCCTGAATTAAAGGATAAGGAGGATAATCTTGAAGATTTCTCAGAGTTCTACTCCAAGTCTAAACTTCCGGAAACACCTCCTCATGAAAACCTCACTGAGAATAACACCATCTATGAGAAGAGGACAGATGCGGGGGGATGGCTCTACCTCAAAGAAAAAGGTGAGCTATATGCCAACCTTTCGAATGGTATCTATACTGGGGATACAGTCAATGAAATCTGGGATGGGGAACCTACATCCCCTGTGGACCCTACAAAGGAGTATGCAGTCAACCCGGGGTTTGAAGTTTCAGGATTAAATATTAGTACATGGAGATCGGTAGATGCCAATCTGATAGAAGGATGGGAGACTACCTACCCAGACAATAGGATAGAACTTTGGAAGAGCGGATTTCAGGGCGTGGAGGCAGTAGATGGAGATTACTTTGTAGAGCTTAACGGTAATGGCCCTTCCACTATATATCAGGAGATAGAAACGATCCCCGGAACAACTCTCACATGGTCTATTAGCCACAGGGGAAGATCTGGAGAGGACATTGCTGAGATATACATAGGTTCTGGAGAAAACAGAGTCGTGCTGGAAACCATGAAGGACGGTAATAGCCAGTGGGGAACCTATACTGGTACCTATGTGGTTCCAGAGGGGCAAACCTCTACAAAAATTTCTATAGCTGCTGTCTCCTCAGTTGGAGGCTCCTCTGTGGGAAATTTTATAGACAACTTTTCAGTGAAGGCTTCCAATTAATCCTTCGCCAGATACCTTAAGAGATCTTAAATAAATTTTAACTTAAAAAGGCCAGGGAATTCCCTGGCCTTTTTACTGTTACTCTATTATCATAACCCTATTTAAAGTACTAAATGTTTACTAACGATTTGCCACAACTATATTAGCTATAGCCTCTATAACAACATCCATAGTAGTAGCCAAACACGGAACCTTTCCATTCCTCTCTGGAAGAAGGGCTACAGATATCCTCTTAGGCGCCGGAGTCAGGCTGCTCCCGCTCTCCTTTACACCCTTTATTCCGTGACCAAACTCTATAGCTGAAGCCTCTGGAATAACCTGGAATAACACACTTGAAAAATCAGCCTTTAGCTCATCTATATCTATATCCCACGGGAAGCTGCACTCCACTACTCCTCCCAGTGAGTCCTTCTCCATGGCCATCTTCTGAAGAGCCACCTGGATATAGCTTCCATTCTTTTCATCTGTGCTTATTCCGCCTACCTCGCTGGCTCTAGCTGTAATATCCCTTCCAAGGACCTTCTTTGCAAGGACTCCCACAAGGATCATAGCTGAACTCTTATTTCCCTCTCTGTAGATAAACTTAACGTCCTCTCCAGTTGTGAATTCATCATCTATCCCCTGAACTACATCTATCTCCTCAGCTGGGTTTAACTCCACCCCTTCTGCCATTCTTCTGGCAAGATCCCTTCCAAAATCGATAGGAGTAATGTTTATTCCCTCGGGTATCCCGGACACACTGACCTCTACCACATTATTATTCTCCCTCATCTCAAAGGATATCTTTTCTCCGTATTTCATACTTCCTCCCAAATTAACCTCAATTAAATTATTCGTCTATTGCTAAAATTATAAACTATCTCCCAATAAATTCAAAGATTTTTTTACTCTCACCCTTCAAAAATAAAAAAGCTGTCCCTTGGGACAGCTTCCCTATATCCTAACCTATACCGAACTTTTAACCACTCTAGGCCTTGGGTAGGGATATTGTAAACCTGCTCCCCTCCCCCTGGTGGCTTTCAAAGGATATGTCTCCCTTATTTAGCTTGGTAAACTCCTTTACAATAAAGAGCCCCAGACCTATCCCCTTTTCATTTAAAGTTCCCAGGGTGGAGTTATACCTTCCGCTAAAGAGGTTTCTCTTAACCCTTTCTGGCATCCCCACTCCATTGTCCTCCACTGAGAGATGCAATTTCTCCTCACTCTCCTCTGTGAATATCCTTATCTTTCCCCCTGGTTTGGAGAATTTTATGGCATTGGAGAGAAGGTTCCTTATAGTGGCTTCCAGAAGGTTCCTGTCCGAGTGAATAACTCCCTCCCCTGCTACACTGAGCTCTAGGTCTATTCCCTTTCCCTCCAGCTGTACCTTAAATATATCCCGGTACTCCTGCAAGATCTCCTCTAACTTCACTGTCTCCGGAACATACTCCATCTTCTTTCTGTGCAGCGTGGACCACCTGAGAAGATTTTCAGTGAGGGTATATAGCTTCATACAGCTTATACTCATTCCGTCTACCATCTCCTTTACCTCATTCCTGCTGTACCTGTCATACCTTCTATTGAGCATCTGAAATCCTCCCAGAAGGGAGGTAAAGGGGGAACGAAGGTCGTGACCTATAAGGGAAAATAACAGCTCCTTGGTCTGAAGGGTTTTTCTGAGCTTCCCATTGTTTCTTCTAAGGGTCTTTAGGGTTCCTATCCTCTCCACCTTCTCCACACTGTAGAGCCACAAGAGAGCCACAGTCATAATAAGCAGTATCACAGAGAAGGCCAGATACTTCTTGAGAGACAGTATTAAAAATTCATCTATCTTTTCATCTGGGATATAGGAGATAAGCCTCCCCCTCCCAATAAAAGCTTCTGATAGGACTACCCTGTCAAAGTATTTTGAAAGAGATACCGCCAGTCCCTCTCCAAGATTAAATGGTACAGATACTGTATGAGTGGAATTTAAAATATTCCGCACCTCATCCAGGGAGTTATCCAGGGAGAAGTAGTTATACCTGCTGTTATTCCCCTTACTTATTATCCCCAGGTGGGAGGTATCAAAGACATCCTTAAACTCCACCTTAAACCCCTTGAAAAAATCATCTAAACTATAGCTTACTCCTATAAATCCCTTCAGCCTTTCCTCCTCAAATATTGGAGAGTAAAACTCCATATCCAGCCTGTTATATGAATAAGCTTTAAACTCAATATAAACAGTTCTGTCCTTAAAGCTTAACAGCTTCTTCCTTCCCTCGTCGGCGAGCTCATTCCCGGAAAATTCCTTCCCTCCCTTGGAGAAGTCCCTCAATCTTCTTCCCCTCCTGTCCAGTAGGGTTATGCCATTGATACTGTCATTGCTCTGAAGAAGGTTATCCACCACCCGCCTTCGGTGATCACTTCCCCTCGATACCGACTCATCTATGAGCCTGCTATAGGTCTCAAAATCCCCATAAAATTTTATCCATCTGAGGTTGGCTACTACATTATCGATAAGTTTTGCTTTTACTATGTAGTTCCTCTTTCTCAGATCATTCTCCAGTATCTTAATATTCTTATCCCTTTCCACAGCCACTAAAAAACCAAAAATAGTAAGAAGAAGAAGGATGAGTAGGACGAGATATTTAAAAAATAATTTTAAAGTTACTCTACGTACAAATACACTTCTATTCATAGATATATACTCCCGTAAAACTATAATACACTAAGAGTATAGTTCACCTTTCCATATAGTCAAGATTTTTAACCGATTTTTTTCCATTGTATTACATCTAAAATAAAACTTAATGATTTTAAAATGTACACCAAATGCAAATAGTTATAAAAATAACAACTAATCTCTATATAAAGTCCCCTTCCTGAGATTCTCACACCTCCCAGTCTTCAATCATGTATTAAAACTATAAGTTTTCTTCCAAAAACATACTCCTTCAAAATTCTTTATAAGAAAGATAAGGAATTCATTGATTTAGAACTTTTTATGTGCTATATATATTGTTAATTGAGGGATCATCCCTACTCTATTTAAGGAGGAAATTATATGACCGAAACTATTAAGATATATTCCCCTGTGGATAACTCCCTAGTGGGAAGTGTTCCAGCTATGTCCCAGGAAGATGTGGATAAAGCCATTGCCGGACTGAAGGAAGCCTTTATAGCCTGGAAGAAAACAAGTATCGATGACAGAGCCAAGCTCCTAATTAAGGCTGCTGACCTGTTGGAGGAGAGAGCTGAAGGGATAGCCAGGATCATGGCTATGGAGATCTCAAAGGATTATAAGAGCTGTATCTCCGAAGTTGTAAGAACTGCTGATTTTATTAGATATACTGCTGAGGAGGGAAAGAGGCTCAAGGGGGAGACTCTTGTGGGAGACTCCTTTGACAGAGGATCTAGAAATAAGATTTCCATCGTCACAAGGGAATCCCTGGGAGTGGTCCTTGCCATTGCTCCCTTCAACTACCCTGTAAACCTCTCTGCCAGCAAGCTGGCCCCTGCTCTTATTGGGGGAAATGTTGTACTCTTCAAGCCCCCTACCCAGGGAGCTATCTCAGCTCTTGAGCTTGTGAAAGCACTGGTAGACGCCGGAATCCCAGAGGGTGTTATCGCCACTGCCACAGGAAGGGGAAGTGTAATCGGTGACTACCTGGTTTCCCACAAGGGAGTGGATATGGTGAGCTTCACTGGAAGTACCGATGTAGGACAGCACATAGCCAAACTTACAGGGATGATACCCCTTGTAATGGAGCTTGGTGGAAAGGATGCAGCTATCATCCTAGAGGATGCAGACATTGAAAAAGCTGCCAAGAATATTGTAAGTGGTGCCTTCTCCTACTCTGGTCAGAGGTGTACAGCTGTTAAGAGAGTCCTTGTAATGGAGGAGGTTGCAGATAGGCTTGTTGCCTGTGTAGAGGAAGAAGTGAAAAAGCTCAAGAGCGGTCTCCCCATGGAGGAAGGAGTTGTAATTACTCCCCTTATAGATAAAAAGGCCGCTGACTTTGTAGATCAGCTCATAGATGATGCTATAGCCAAGGGGGGAGTACCTCTAACGGAAAGAAGAAGGGAGGGTAACCTCATCTATCCGGTGGTATTTGACCACGTTACCCTGGATATGGATATTGCCTGGGAGGAGCCCTTCGGGCCAGTCCTCCCTATAATAAGGGTGAAGTCTGTAGAGGAAGCCATAGAGATCTCCAACAGGTCGGAGTATGGTCTCCAGGGAGCTATCTTTACCAAGGATATCGACAGAGCCTTTTCCATAGCTGGCAGGCTAGAGGTAGGTACTGTCCACATCAACAACAAGACCCAGAGAGGACCAGATCACTTTCCATTCCTGGGAGTTAAGTCCTCTGGTATGGGAACTCAGGGAATCAGGTACAGCATCGAATCTATGACAAGACCCAAAGCTACTGTAATTACCCTAACCGAATAAAATTTAAAAGGAGCCTGTGATTTAATTCCAAGGCTCCTTTTCCTATAGCAATGTTATTTGAAGATATTCTTATTTATCCCCCTGGCTCTTAGCATAAGATCGGCTAAAACGATGGCTGCTGCATTTTCCACAACAACTACAGCTCTTCTGGCTATACATGAATCGTGTCTCCCCTTTATCTGAAGCTCATCCATTTTCTTTTCCTCAAAGTTATAGGTTTCTTGAGGGACAAATATACTGGATGTAGGTTTTATTCCCACTCTGAAAACTACATCATTTCCATTGCTTATCCCCCCATTTACTCCACCGTTATTGTTGGAGGCAGTATGCCCCTCTCTATCCATAATCCTGTCATTGTGCTGGCTTCCCCTTAGTTTACAACCCTCAAACCCTGCACCAAACTCTATCCCCTTCACTGCAGGAATAGAGAAGATCATCTGAGACATGACAGACTCCAGGGAACCAAAGAATGGATCTCCAAGACCTATGGGCATATTCCTAGCTGTAAATTCAATAACTCCGCCAATGGAATCTCCCTCCTGCTGGATCCTTTCCATATAGAGCTCCATCTGCTCCCCTGTATATTCCCTTACATCTACTCCACCAGCTTCTACAAGTCTTCCCTGGACCTCTATACCTCCACCCTGGAGATCACCTACTACCCTCTTAGCCAACACTCCTGCTGCAACAAGCCCCAGAGTCAGACGACCGGAAAAGTGTCCCCCTCCCCTGATATCATTGTAACCACTGTACTTGTGCTCAGCAACAAAATCTGAATGCCCTGGTCTTGGCATTCTTCTAAAGAGGGAGTAGTCCTTAGATCTGGTATTTTCATTGTTGAAGAAGATATTTATGGGAGCTCCCGTGGTGTAGCCATTGCACACTCCAGACATAATCTTAGGGTAATCGCTCTCTATCCTCTTGGTTGTACCTGCTCCCCCAGCTTTACGCCTTGCAAGGTCCTCTAGCATATCCTCCTCGCTAAACTTAACTCCCGGGGGACAGCCATCTATAAGGATACCTACACCTTCACCATGGGACTCCCCGTAGATAGATACCCTGAATAAACTGCCAAAACTATTCATCAAATGCCTCCTTCATCCTTGCAGCCAGTCCCCTGATCTTTCTCTTGGAAAGACTGCATATTGCTACTCTTATTCCGTCATTTACCTTTATTGTAAATATGAGCTTCTCCTTAAGCTTCTTGTAGATCCTCTCCTGCTCACTAGCTCCTGAAGTCTTTAAAGTCACAAAGAATCCATCTCTATACGGGTACATAGGAAGTCCTGCCTCTATAGCCTCCCCTACAAATATATCAGACCTTTCTCTGAGAAGCTCCACATATCCCTGCCTCTCCTCTATGAGTTTATTGAGATGCTCCTCCTGAGAAAATATTTTGGAGAGGAGCTTCATTCCTCCCTTGGGAACGTTAGACCACATACTCCTAGCTGTAAACTCATTGGCCCTCACAAAATCTTCCACTACCTCCTTTGAGGTACTTATAGCCACCTGAGCTCCGGTCCTTAAACCGTAGGCTGTAAGAGTCTTAGAGATGCTGAACGCCAGTATAACCAAAAAGTTTTCTGTATTGTTGTTGAAGAGCTCCATATACTTTCTTGTCTCAATCCCCTTATAAGAAAAGTCTATATAAGCGATGTCATTTAGAAGGATCACAGGCCCCTTGGCTGAAAGCTCATTTAGGAACCCAGCCAGCTTTTGCCATTCCTCTATAGTGAGACTGTAGCCTGTAGGGTTATGGCAGGGGTCATTTATTACTGCCATAACCTTCCCCTGCTTCTCCATTATCTTAGAAGCTTTCTCCTTGAAGGATTCCAGATTAAACTTTTCCCCGTCAAAGAGCTTGTACTCAGACACTGTAAACTCATTCTCTGTAGCCATTATCCAGTAGGGTTCCCACCCAATATGGGGAAGTAGTATCTCCTCTCCCGGATCCAGATAGTTTTTAAATGTAGATCCCACAGCACCGGTTCCTCCCGGGGTTGCCACAGCATCTGACTGAAACCTTCTGTCTATACCTCTGAAAACCCACCTTTGAAGCTCATCTAGGTACTCTCCCTCTCCCTTAAAGGAAGCGGAATAGGAAGCCAGCTCCTTGGCTACATCTAGATTGAGGTATGTACTCCATACCTCATCAAAGGTTACAAGCTTTCCCTCCTCATCCACAAGTACTCCAAGAGTTGCATTTACTGCCCTGTCTCCATGCTCAGCCACAGCATCCATAGCTGCCTTAGCTGCTGTAAAAACCTTGTCCTCTACCCTCTTCTCTCTCGACCTCTCTGCGATTATGCTCCTCATGCTTTCCCCCTTTATCTGCTGTAACTTCCCACTACCTTGAGGTATTTACTGTTTTCCTCCAGCTCCCTCAACAGATCTCCAGCCTTCACAACATCCCCTTCAAGCTCGATATAGAAATAGTACTCCCAGGGGATATCCTTTATTGGCCTAGACTTTATATTCAGCATATTGTAGCCATACCTCTCTATACTCTTTATGATCCTGGCCAACTCTCCCATCCTGTGCTCTGTAGTTATAAGAAGGGAAAATACACTACCAGGCCTCAGCTCCTCCCTGGATATGACGATAAACTTCGTATAGTTGTTGTCGGTTGTGTTTATATTTTCAGCCAGGACCTCCAGATCATAGAGTCTGGCAGTTTCCACGCTTCCAATGGCTCCCTTATTTACATCTCCAACCTCACTTATATACTTGGCACTGGCAGCGGTATTCCCATAATCTACCTGCTTCCAGCCCCTTCCCTTTAAGAACTTCTCACTCTGAAGAAAGCCCTGAGGATGGGAGTAGACCTCCCTTATATCCTCTATCCTGCTTCCCTTTACTCCAATGAGGTTTTGATCTATCTTTAAATTATAGGTCTTTACTATCCTGCAATCATACCTTTTGAGGAGATCGAAGACCTCTCCGATCTCGCCTGTATATGAGTTTTCCACTGGAACAACTCCATACCTTGCCTCACCGGAACTCACTGCAGAAAATACCTCCTCAAAGGTGGCATAGGGCTTCCCTGGGGAATCCTTAAAGAGCCTCTTCATGGCAATATAACTGAATGCTCCCCTTACTCCCTGATAGGCCACATCCTCCCCTATATTAAGGATAGCTTTTTGATACTCCTTTGAGATATTCATCATCTCAACCAAAAACTGCCTGTAGTACTCCTTCAGTCCCTGATCCTCTATCCTCCCAAGGTTTTTAGAGATAACAGCATCCTCCCTGGCACTGTCTAGCACCTGCATGCCATTGGCCTGCTTATACCTGGCTATTCCCTCTACAATGTGCATCCTCTCCTCAAAGAGTTTTGCTATCTCTCCGTCTACTCTGTCTATCTCTCTTCTCCAGTCCTCTAAGTCCTTCATAGTCTATGCTCCTATACTTCCTTAATTTTCCCGCCTACTCTCTCATACTCTGTCCAAAAGTGCGGATATGATTTCTTCACAGATTCAGCTCCCTCTAAGATAATGGGTTTCTCACATCTTGTAGCTGCCATTGCAAGGGCCATAGCCACCCTGTGATCATTCCATGCACTCACAGTAACTCCTCCCTGGAGTGTCTCCACTCCCTCTATTATCATCCCCTCCTCGGTTTCGGTAATCCTTGCCCCCAGCTTATTCAGCTCAGTGGTCATGGAGGTTATCCTGTCCGACTCCTTTATCCTCAGCCTCTTGGCATTTACTATCTCCGTTTTACCCCTGCTTAGAGAAGCAAGGACAGTTATGATAGGCCCGAGGTCCGGACACTGGGACAGGTCTATGACGGTTCCCTGAGTCTCTGATGGTTTCACAGTAATTACCTCTCCCTCAGTCATCTCTGCCTTCATATCTTTGAGGATACCGTGGATAGCCTTATCTCCCTGAAGGGATTCCAGCCTCATTCCGTGACACCTTATATTACTTCCAAGGGCCCCGGCTACCATCCAGAAGGCCACCTGGGAGTAATCTCCCTCTACCCTGTAGTCCCTTGCTCTGTATTTTTGCTTTCCTCTTATGTGAAACTCCCTATAATCTCTATTCTCTATTTCTATTCCAAAACTAGCCAGTACATCCAGAGTAAGGTCTATGTAACCCTTGGATTCTAGTTTGGAGCTTATCTCTATCACAGAGTCTCCCTCTAATTTTGGAAGAGCATAGAGAAGTCCTGTAATAAACTGAGAACTGATATCCCCGGGCACCCTGAACCTTCCAGGTTTCAGCATCCCGTCCACTGTTAGAGGAAGCTCATCCTCTCCCTTGGAGTAGGATATTCCCTGCTCATCAAAGATATCCAGGAATGTCCCCAAAGGTCTCTTGCAGAGCCTCCCCTCTCCCTTAAAGGTTACCTTTCCTTGGGCGAGAAGAGCCACTGGTATCATAAACCTTATTGTAGAGCCCGACTCCCTACACTGTATCTCATCCTTCAGCCTTTTGAGCTTGTCCACTCCATCTATTACTTCATAGTCCTCTCCAACCTGAAACCTAGCTCCCAGGGACTCCATTGCCTCTGTAGTTGCCTTTATATCCTCTGAAAACTTCAAATTTGTAACACTGCTTCTCCCCTCTGCCATGGCAGCAGCTATAATTGCCCTGTGGGATAGACTCTTTGATGGGGGTATCACCACATCTCCTGCCAATCTTACCGGACTTATCTCCAATCTCATCTATAGATCCACCTCATTCCTTTTTTCCCTTAGTTGTTTTCTTCTAGCTGTGGAGCTTCTAAACTCCCTCTTTAGTATTTCGCCCTCTCCAGATAGGAGAGCTCCCTTTATTACTTCTAACTTTTCCTGAAAATCCTCTATCTTCCCTATGAGGTTTTCCCTGTTCTCCAGAAACAGCTCGCTCCACAGCTCCTCATTTATCATAGCTATCCTTGTGAGCTCCCTGTAGGAGTCTCCGGTAAAGGAGTAGGTATCCTCATCTCTGTCGCTGTTTACAAGGGCCACTGCAATGGCATGGGTCAGCTGGCTGGTAAAGGCCACCATATTGTCGTGCCTTGCTGGGGATAACCTGCTTATCCTCCCAAAGGAGAGGTCCCTGGCTATCTCCTCCACAGCTGCTATTCCCTCCTCTGTGTTTCTCTCTGTGGGGGTCACTATGAAGTTGGCACCTAAAAAGATCTCGGGTTCTCCGTGTTCCGCTCCTGTCTTTTCCCTTCCAGCCATGGGATGAGCTCCCACAAACTGGCACCCCTGGGGCATGAGCTTCTGTACCTCATCCACAAAAGATAATTTTATACCACATATGTCTGTAAGCACAAGTCCTTTTTTAAATTCTCCCCTGTATTTCTCAATAAATTTAATCATTCCCTTGGGGTAGATAGCCATTATGAGAAGATCCGTCTCTCCCAGGATCTCCTCGGGTCTCTCATATCCTTCCTCTATAATCCCCTTATCTCTACAGTAATCCAGAGCCCTTCTGTCTACATCTATCCCGGAAACTCTGTAACCCTTCCTGGTCAGTCCCTCTGCCATGGAGGCTCCCATGAGCCCCATTCCCACTATAGTTACTCTTCTCTCTCCCATAAGCTGCCTACATCTTCTTTCCAACTACATTCAGTATCTGCTCTACCCCTCTTACAGTATCCTCAAACTGTTCTGGAGTCAGGGACTGGGCTCCATCACATAGGGCGTTTTCAGGATCGTTGTGCACCTCTATCATAAGACCGTCTGCTCCCACTGCTGCCGCTGCAAGGGCCAGGTCCTTTACCATCCATCTCTTTCCTGTGGCGTGGCTTGGATCCACAATTACCGGAAGGTGGGATAGCTTCTTTACAGCAAGGACTGCACTGAGATCCAGGGTATTTCTTGTGAATTTCTCATATGTTCTTATCCCTCTTTCACATAGGATTACATTGGGATTTCCCTCTGCCATGATGTATTCAGCAGCCATTAGCCACTCCTCTATTGTTGCTGACATCCCCCTCTTGAGTAGCACAGGCTTCCTTGTTTTCCCCACAGCCTTTAGAAGATCGAAGTTCTGCATATTTCTTGCACCAATCTGAATTATATCCACATCTTCATCAAACTTCTCCACTAAGGATGGTGCCATGAGCTCTGTAACTATCGGCATTCCCGTTTCCTTTCTGGCTTCCTTTAGAAGCTCCAATCCCTCTAGCTCCATTCCCTGGAAAGCATATGGTGAAGTTCTGGGCTTGTATGCTCCTCCTCTAAGTACCTGAGCTCCGCTGGCGTTTACTGCTCTTGCCACCTCTGTAATCTGATCCCTGCTCTCCACGGAACAAGGTCCCGCCATAATTGTAAAGTTTCCTCCGCCGATCCTTATGTCTCCTACTTCTATCACTGTGTCCTCTCCTCTGAATACTCTGTTGGCCTGTTTAAAGGGCTCCTGAATCCTTGTAACCTTCTCTACCCCCACAAGGGCTTCCACATCCCTCACATCTATCTTGGAGGTATCTCCTACCACTCCAATTACACCATACTCAATTCCCGATATATCCCTTACCTGAAACCCCTTGCCTACAAGGATCTCCTCCACATGAATCATCTGCTCCCTTGTTGCTTCCTTCTTCATCTTAACTATCATAGTGCCCCTCCTAGAAATTATCCTATAAAATAAAAAGCCCCCAGGTTATGTACCTGAGGGCTGTTGTTAATAAAAATATAATCCCTGGTACAAATCCACTTTTATTTTGTATAATACAAAACGGATTTGTCCTTGGATGATTATCCAGCTTACAAATCCGTGTTTATAAAGTAATAAAAGTACCAGAAAGAATTGGCAGTATTTAATTTTCTATTTTCTATCTTCTTCATATCTCTCATCTTCCTGCCTCCTCTTTTTTTATCTCCCTGATCTCGGGCCTTCTCCGAATCTTGATTGAAGTTATATTAACAGATTGAATTTTTATTTGCAAGGATTTTTTTTATGATTTTAGTACACTGTTCGTATTTTTCCGATATTTCTCCCTATTTCCTTGAGTTTATGGGTTATTCCTCCTTGACAGTCGTTCGGTTTTCATCCTGTAGATTTCCCACTGAATTATTTATAGATTTAGAGAAAAAAGGCACACAATTAAAGATTGACACTATACAGATAACATGATAGTTTATTAGATAAGTAGGGATTAACAAAACATAATTATGAGGTGATATAGAATGAATTTAGAAAACTGGGAAAAAGACCTATACGATGAGATCTTTGACACTACCTTTGATACTATAATGGCTGACTATGAGGCTGGAACTATCACTAAGGAGCAGATTGAGATGAACATCACTGAGCACCAGCAGACTCTTATGAACGGATTCTTTGAGGGAGCTAAGACATTTAACGCAAATACTGCAATGATCGACGCTCACCAGCTGGCTCTTGCTAAGATCAACAAAACAAGCCTATAATAAGTTAAGGGATAGATTCAGGAGCACTTACCTGATCTATCCCTTTTTTTATTTCCTGATCTCTTCCACCGGAAGATTATAGTTTAACCTCAGTCGCTGCAGTCCTTAAACTCCTTCAGTCCTCCCTTAAGGTTATATACCTTTTTGAATCCTAACTCCTTCATCATCTCACAAGCACCTAGTGATCTTACGCCTCCCGTTCAGACCACAAGATATGTAGGATCTTTAGGGAGCTCCGCTAACCTCTCCTTAAAATCATCGGAGTAGTAATCCATAATAATAACGTCCTCTACAAGAGGCTCTACCTTGGCTATCTCCTCTGCTGTTCTCACATCTAGCACCCTTACATCCTCGTCTCCTAGGAGTTCCATAGCCTTCTCCTTGTTAACATCAAACTCGCTCCCCTTTTTGGCCTTTAGCCTCAGAGCTGCTGTCTTTAAAATACTCATCCTCTCAACTCCTTCTATAGTTAAGTATTACTTTACATACTTGTCATTTAATGCCCTTATTATAGCATAGGTTTCCAGATCCATCTCTCCGTCATAGATTGCCGGTCTGAAGTGCATCTGAAAAGCCCTTACAACCTTTTTATTGTATTCCGACCACTCCCCGTCTACCCTCATGGGATAACCATAGCTTCTGAAAAGATCCTGGACCTCCTCTACAGTAAGTGCCTCATACTCCTCCTGATTGAGGTGCCTGCTATAGGTTGCCTCATCATACCATGCTCCTATACCATACCGCTTATATAACCTCTTCCACGGGAAGTATGGTCCCGGATCGTGTTTTCTATCTGGGGCAATATCTGAATGCCCCACTATCCTTGTGGGGTCTATCTTGTACCTGCTGCTTAGATCTCTTAAGAGGTGTACTACCTTTAAGATCTGGTCCTCGGTATAGGGGTAGAATCTTCTCTCCTCACCCTCTACTCTATAACCGGGATTCACTATCTCAACTCCCACCGAGGAATCGTTGAGATTTGTCCTTCCCTGAAACTCACTTATTCCCGCATGCCACCCTCTCTTCGCCTCTGGAAGCAGCTTATATATGGGCTCCTCTCCCCTGCTGGTAATGAGGTAATGGGTGCTCACATGAGGTCCTGTAAGGGCTCTTATGGAGCTCTCATCCCCTCCTGCGGTGTAATGTATCACTATAAATCTAACCCTCTCATTGTAGGCAGTAGCCCTGTGAGTCTGTGAATCGACTTTATAATTAGGTATAGAAGTACAGGCTGTAAGTGCTGCCAGCAAAATGCAGCTAAATAATCTCTTCATACTTCCCTCCCGGTATCTTTTAAAAATTACAAATTAATCCTCTACAATAAACTCCTTGTATCTGTTCTGATCCTCCTGCTTCAGGGAAGTAGTTATGAGAAGCCCCTCACCAGTATATTCCTGGCTGATCACCTTGGTATTCCCCAGAAGGTAGGAGGATACATCTCCCCTGCTAAATGGTATGAGAAGGGTGAGATTTTTATTTCCCTTAAAGAGTTCTCCCTCTATCCTATCGATAAGCTCGTTGATGCCGCTTCTCTCAGTAGCCGAGATATACATGGTATTTTCTGAATCTTCAGACTTCCTTCCCTCTAGGGTCTCCTCATCCAGTTTATCTATCTTGTTGTAAACCAGTAGATGAGGGGTTCCCTCGGTATTCAGGTCCTCCACTACACTTCTGGTTACCTTTAACTGGTGCTCTGCGTCCTCTCTGGCTATATCTGTAACATAGAGAAGAAGATCCGCTTCCTCTACCTCCTCCAGAGTAGACTTAAAGGCCTCTACAAGGGTATGAGGCAGCTTACTTACAAAACCTACCGTATCTACAAGGATAAACTCCAGGTTATCCCTGAGCTTTACCTTTCTGTGGAAGGGATCCAGGGTAGCAAAGAGCATATCCTTTGCTGGAGAGATAGTTCTCTCTGGATTTTCCTCATCCATTTCCATAAAGAGGTTCATAATAGTGGATTTTCCTGCATTGGTATACCCCACAAGGGCCACACTAGGAGTAGTGCTCTTCTTTCTCTGCTTTCTTCTGACCTCTCTTTGTTTTTTAACCTCATCTAGAGCTCTTTCTACATTGGTGATTCTTTCCTCGATATTTCTTCTGTCAAGCTCAAGCTTTGTCTCTCCCAGACCTCTTGTCCCTATCCCTGCTCCAGTACGGGAAAGCTTATCCCCCATACCTATAAGCCTTGGTTTTTGGTATTTCAGGCTTGCAAGTTCTACCTGGAGCTTTCCCTCCTTGGATGTAGCTCTGCTTGCAAAGATATCCAGGATAAGAGCCGTTCTGTCCATGATCTCCGTCTCAAAGATCTCATTTAGGTTACGTATCTGTATCCCCCCAAGCTCATCATCAAAGATGATTATATCGATACCATTGCCATGGACAAATGCCTGTATCTCCTCGATCTTTCCCTTCCCAAGGTAGGTTCCTGGTTCCGGCTTATCCTTACTCTGGGTAAAGGTAGTTATAACCTGAAAGTTTGCTGCATGAGCCAGCTCAGCCAGCTCATTCAGGGAATCCTCCAAAGTTACCTCTCCCTTTTTTCTGTACATATCCAGGGCTACGAGAACTGCCCTGCCCCTCACTTTATTTTCATCAAAATTAATCTTAATCACCTCACCTTTCATTGGGTCCCCTTAGACTCGACCCTATACTATATTCTAACAGGTTTACCCCCTTAAATATAGAAGATTTTTTATAAATATAAAAGAATTTTCATTTCATTTTACATAACTTATTTCACTGCTCCTCTTCCCAAAATATCATTCAAAAAAAGTACAAAAGGAAGCCTATATAGGCTTCCTTAAACTTAACTGTTCTTTTTATAGAGAACGATACTTTCATACTCCCTCAGGTGAAGCTGCTCTTCCTCCAGGTGAATATCCTTGTAGTTGGAGGTTAAGACCTCATACTCCCCTATCCTCTCTATTTCCACTTCCCTCTTAACAGGATAGAAGTTATTGATAACTACTACCTCCTCATCCTCCAGCCTCCTTTTAAAGGCGAAGATACCTTCGTCCTCCTCCATAAAGGGCTCAAAGGTCCCGTGGGAGATAACATCATACTCCCTTCTCAGGGAGATAAGCTTCTTATAGTGGTAGAATACAGAGTCCCTGTCCTCTAAAGCTCTGCTGCTATTAATCTCCCTGTAATTTTCAGTGGTAGCAAGCCACGGCTCCCCAGAAGTAAAGCCGCCATTTACAGTGTCATCCCACTGCATGGGAGTTCTGGAGTTATCCCTTGATTTTTCTCCCAGGATCTTTAGGATCTCATCCTGAGGCCTCCCCTCTCCCTTAAGTATCTCATAGTAGTTCAGGGATTCTACATCTCTGTAATTATCTATAGAGCCATACTTTGCATTGGTCATAGACAGTTCCTCACCCTGGTAGATATAGGGAGTCCCCTTCATCATATGAACAGACGTAGCGAGCATCTTAGCACTCTCCGACCTGTAGTTCACATCATCTCCAAATCTGGAAACTACCCTTGGCTGGTCGTGGTTACACCAGAAGAGTGCATTCCACCCTCCACCCCTATCCATCTCAGTCTGCCATCTGTTAAGGAGTTTTTTAAGCTCCTTAAAGTCAAAGTCCTTCAGCGACCACTTATCGCCATTTTCATAATCTACCTTAAGGTGGTGAAAACTGAAGGTCATGGAGAGCTCTTTTTCATAAGGATTGGAATACCTGATACAGTTTTCTATGGAGGTGGAGCTCATCTCCCCCACTGTAACTACTTCCTCATACCTTCCAAAGGTTCTCTCATTTAATTCCTTGAGATACTCATGGATCCTTGGGCCATCTGTATAGAACCTTCTCCCGTCTCCAATAGTGTCATCCTCATAGATATCCGGCTTACTGATGAGGTTTATCACATCCAGCCTGAACCCCTTTACTCCCTTTTCAAGCCAGAAGTTGGCAGCTGCATATATCTCCTCCCTCACCTCTGGATTTTCCCAGTTAAGGTCAGCCTGGGTCACATCAAAGAGGTGAAGGTAGTACTTCCCCATATCCTCCACATACTCCCAGGCACTTCCTCCAAACTTAGATACCCAGTTGGTAGGGGCTTTCCCGTCTACTGGATCCTTAAAGATATAGTAGTCCTGATACTTCTTCTCCCCTGCCAGGGCTCTCTTAAACCACTCATGTTCCGTAGAGGTATGGTTAAATACCATATCCAGCATGATACTAATTCCTCTTCTCTCTGCTTCAGCTACTAGTAGTTCAAAGTCTTCCATGCTACCAAAATCAGGGTTTATAGAGGTATAATCAGCTACATCATAGCCGTTATCATTCATAGGAGATGGATAGATGGGGGTAAGCCATATATAATCCACTCCCAGCTCATTGATATAGTCTAACTTCTCTATAACTCCTCTAAGGTCTCCCCTTCCATTACCTGTCGTATCCCTAAAACTCTTGGGATATATCTGGTAAACTACACTTTTTTCAAATGACATATAAAACCTTCCTTTTTATCTTTTCACTTCTAAATTTAAATTCAACTACAGGATCCTACAGGGTGTTCGTTGCCCTCTTCTTCCGATAGATCACCGTTGTCAGTGCTGTAGGAACAACAATAGCCACTACAATACAGAGAGCATAGACACCCCAGTACTGCGGTTTAATGGAAAGAATTCCAGGTATCCCTCCAACCCCTATACCATTGGACATCACTCCAAAGATTCCCGCAATAACAGCAGCCAGTGCCGATCCAACCATTGCACACAGCATGGGGAACTTGTACTTTAAGTTTATACCGTACATAGCCGGCTCAGTAACTCCAAGATAAGCTGAGATTACAGCAGGTATTGAAACCTCTCTCTCCATCTTGTTCTTGTTAGCCATAACTATACCAAGTACTGCAGATCCCTGGGCTATATTTGAAAGAGCAATTAGAGGCCACAACATAGTTCCTCCTAAATTCTGTACTAGCTGAAGATCTACTGCATTGGTAGTGTGGTGAACTCCTGTAATAACCAGAGGTCCGTATAGGAAACCAAAGAGAGCAGAACCTACAATGGCAAAGGGACCAGTAAGAGCAGCCTTTGCAAGGAATGCAACTCCGTCTCCAATGGTTCTTCCAAAGGGACCGATAACAGTGTGTGCAAGAAGAACGGATCCAAGTATAGCTATAAATGGAACAACAACGATCTCAATAGATGCCGGAGTAATTTTTCTCATCTTAGTTTCAATCCATGCAAGAGCAACACCAGCAAGCATTGCAGGAATAACCTGTGCCTGGTATCCTACCTTTTCAATGGTAAACTTACCAAAATTCCACACCTCTGGAGTTTGAGAACCTATCAGATAGGCGTTCATAAGCTGAGGTGACACCAAGGTGATACCAAGGATAATCCCCAGAATAGGAGTTCCTCCCATCTTTCTTGTAACCGACCAGGTGATACCCACTGGAAGGAAGTGAAAGATAGCCTCCCCTATAAGCCATAGGAATGAATGGACTCCAGCCCAGAAAACACTAATCTGAGTAAGTGTCTGTCCCTCAAACATCTTGATATCCCCTATAAGGTTTCTAAACCCCAGAATAAGTCCTCCTGTAATGATAGCAGGAAGAAGTGGTACGAAAATTTCAGCCAGGTGAGAGATGGTTCTCTCTAGAATATTCATATTTTTCTGGGCGGCTTTTTTAACAGCAGCCTTATCCATAGCATTAATATCTGTTTCTCCTATAAACGCCTTATAGAAATCCTTAACTTGCGGCCCGATAATTACCTGAAACTGACCAGCATTAGTAAAGCACCCCTTTACCGACTTTAGCTCCTTTATTTTTTCAATATCAGCCTTACTCTCATCCTTCAGAGCAAACCTCATCCTTGTAATACAGTGGGTAACTCCTGCCACATTATCCCTTCCCCCCACAAGAACTATCAAACTTTTTACATCATCCTTAGATATTTTAGCCATAACCCCCTCCTTTTTGGGAACGTTCCCTTAATTTGTTTAATCATATAACAAACTTTTAAAAAAGTCAAATGATTCGTACAAAAACCAAATAAAAAAACTGAAAACAGAAAAAATAACCCTAAATAAAACAAAGGAGGGATAGATATCTACCCCTCAAATCATATTTAATATCTATCCCTGAAGTATTTCTAGAGCTTAACAAGCTCCCCCTCTATCAGGGTGTTTTCAACCTCTTCTCCCTGTATCTTCTTCACTATACTCCTTGCAGCTTTTCTTCCTGCTTCGTCATACCTGAAGTTTATAGAGATATGGTCCTCATATAAAAACTTCAGAAGCTTATCATTTCCAATACCTGTAACCACTATATTCTCCATTGCCCCTTCGGTTAAAAACTTCCTTACTCCCAGTGCTATATTGTCCGTTGCACACACCACTGCCTCTATATCCCTTTCCGCCTCAAATATCTCTTTGGCCAGCCTGTAACCCGACTCATAGGAAAAGTCGCCAAACCTGGATATATCTTTCTGTTTATTTGTCTTACACCAGTCCCTGTAGGCTGAATATCTTATATAACCAGTGGTGATATCTCTATGATCCACCCCTATATAGGCGATCCTACTTCTTCCCTCTTCCTCCAGGTAACCCATAACACTCTTTATGGCACTGTAGTCATCGTAGGCAATACTTGTGAAGTTCTCTACCTCCTTGGCTACCATGACAACTGGAATATCCATCTTTTCCAGGAAGGCATAGTCCATTCCGCTTATGGCAAAGATTATCACCCCTGCAATATTCTTCTCCCTGAGAACATCCATGTGTTCCACAGTCTTCTCCCTCGAAAAATCACTTTCTAGGATAATCACATCGTAGTTATTTTTATAGAGGACCTCTAATATGCCCTTGATGGTTTTGTTTTCAGACCTCGAACCTAGACGGGTATTGATTATACCGATGACCTTGTTCTGCTTCAGTCTCATACTTTGGGCACTCCTGGAGGGAATAAAGTTTACCTCCTCTATTACCTTAAGTACTTTTTCCTTGGTTGCCCTCTTAACTCCCGGATCCCCATTGATCACCCTGGAAACCGTTGATTTCCCTACCCCAGCCATCCTTGCTATATCTATAATTGTTAGCTTCTTCATATATAAATAGGTCTATTCCTTTTAAATAAACCCTTCCTCCTTATAATAAAAATATCTTGCCTGCACTTTACTTCCGCCTATCGTCACTATGAGGTTTCAAGAAGCACCTGCAGACTGTAATTCTAACCTATACTATATATTAACAGGTTTATTCCTATAAATACAGGAGCCTTTTTATAAACATCCAATGAAATAATTCCATAGCTTCTCCGACTCACTCCCCTCAAAAACAAAAGAAAGCCCACAGTGGGCTTCCTCCATCACTTTCTTTATTTTCACTACTACCTTCAGAGGGGAAGGCACTATCCTTTCTTTGAATAGAACTTAAAACCTTGTAGCTATCAAGGTAAGGCTCTAAAACTCGGCTCCCCCCTCTACCTTGATATCCTTCTCATACCTCCCCACTGCTCCTATGGCAGCCTGAAGTCCCCTTGCTATTGAATCGAGGTCCATAGAGGGGGTATTTTTCTTTCCAATAACCTGAGACGGGATATAGGGAACATGGATAAACCCTCCCCTGGCAGTTACCCCATACTTCCTTATATTGTGCAGAAGGGAATACATAATGTGATTACACACAAATGTCCCTGCAGTATTGGATACAGATGCTGGTATCCCTATACTTCTCACCTCATCCACCATGGCTTTAATGGGAAGGTTGGTAAAGTATGCACTCTCCCCCTCTGGATAAACGGCCTCATCCACCGGCTGATTCCCCTCATTATCCCCTATTCTGGCATCATCTATATTGATGGCTACCCTCTCCATGGAGATCTCATACCTTCCACCAGCCTGCCCCACACAGATAACAGCGTCAGGTCTGTGCTTCTCTATCCCCTCAAGGAGTACCTCGGTAGACTTGTGGAATACAGTTGGAATCTGCATCTTTATAACCTCTAACTCCTCTATCATATCTGGGAGAAGCTTTACAGCCTCCCATGCTGGGTTTATGCTCTCTCCTCCAAAGGGGTCAAATCCTGTAATAAGTAATCTCATCCTCATCCTCCTTAAAATGCCCAAAAATACATAAGTACAATATGAATAGCCAGCATAGCCATAGAAACAGGCAGCTGAGCCAGAATAACTCCGTTTTTATTCTCCATCTCCATTATAGCTGCTGGTACAACATTGAAGTTGGCAGCCATGGGAGTAAGAAGGGTCCCGCAATACCCTGCAGTAAGACCTAGGATTCCTGCAATGGCAGGATTAGCTCCCTGGGAGAAAACGAAGGGAATACCTATACCAGCTGTAATTACAGCAAAGGCAGCAAAAGCATTACCCATGATTATAGTAAAGACCGCCATAGCTATACAGTAGATTGCCACTCCTGCAAACCTGCTTCCCTCTGGAACGATTCCCCCCATTACCTGGGAGATCACCTCTCCAACACCAGCCATGGCAAAGAGGGCCCCCAGGGCAGCCAGCAGCTGGGGGAGGATAGCTGTAGCTCCTATCTGCTGAAGCATCCTCGATCCCTCATATCCCACATACTTGGGATCTTCCTTTGTGATTATCAGGGTCAGCACAAGGGAAACTAGTACTCCCAGTCCAAGTCCAACAAGACCTCCAAGGGAGGTAAACTGGGCAGTGGCAAAGGCTACCACTCCTATGGTCAGAGCTGGCAGGAAGATGAGGTTACCTATCCCCTCACTCTTCCTTCTTCTATACTCCTCAGATGAAACCGACTGAGATCCAGCCCCCACTCTCCTCATAGCTGTAAGAACCCCCATTACAAGAATTAACCCTCCCACAATGTAGTCTGGTATAGCCTTCCCTCCCATAAAGATAACCCCGAAGATTATCCAGAAGACAGCGGTCCCTGCCTTTTTAGTGTGCTCCTTATCCAGCAATGCATAGAAACCTGTAGATATGGCTACAAGACCAGTGAGAATATACATTCCCTCAAGAATTATGCTCTTCATTACCTCTCCTCCTTGATCCCTTTAGATCCCTTGAGTCCCCTATCCACCAGGTAGTTCTGGATGGCTGAGAGAAATACCGATATAAATGCCACTGGAATAGCAGACTTAGAAACATCATATGGTGTTACCACTATCCCCAACTCCTGAAGGGTCCCCACTACCAGCAAAACACCTGCAGAGGCCACAAAAACATTTTGTCCGAAGAAGTTACCATAGTTCTCCACAGCACAGGCAACTCCCTTTAGCTTGTCGTTGGAATCTTTTGCCAGGGACCCGCCCCTGCTTTCAGCTGCCCCCTGGGCCATGGGATGGATAAGAGGTCTTATAAACTGCACGTGCCCCCCCAGCCTCACAGAAAATGCTGCCGCCACAGTTCTTATTACCATGTAGATGGAAAGTACCTTTCCACTGGTAATTGACTGCATGGAGGAGATACACTTGGCCGCTCTCTCCTTCAATCCGTTTCTTTCTAAGATTCCTACTACAGAAAGTGTCAGTAGAAAAAGTGTCATATATCTTGTCTTTACAAAGGCCGCCCCCAAGGTAGAAAGAATATCCATAAAGTCAATCCCAGCCACAAGGCCTGTAGAGATGCCAGCTATCAGTATTACAGCAATGGTATCCAGTTTCAATAGGAAGCCCACTATTATTATCAGGACTCCAATAAGCTTAATCATAAAAATCCCCCCTTAATTTTTTCATTGAATGAAAAAGTGTATTGAAGCTATGATATAGCAAAACTTTTAAAAGTTTTGTAAAGTAGGTTACAAAACTTCATTTTTTTATGTGTCCTTCAACTTTTCATTAATTAAAAAAAGACACCCCTCTTGTTTTTGCTATATATGGGAGTATACTCTATTATCAGTAAAAAGATGGAGTGATCGATATTGAATACTAAAGATTTTAGCCGAATACTTACAAATAAGCTCTTAACAAGCTTTGACATAGAAAAGAATGTGGATATAGAGGGTATGAACTTTGATTTTAGAGGAAGGTACAATGAAAAGATTACCAGATACTTTGCCTTTAAGGAATTAACCTATGAGTCCTTTGAAAGTAATGAGGTTATCCTCTGCAAGAGCTACCCTGAAAAGATTACAAGAAGGGATATAGAGACCTTGAAGGGGTTTATCAGAAAGAAGTGTTCTCTCATGGCTCCTCCCAAGTCAGATCATATGTCTACATGTCTGACCCTTATCCTTATCTCTGAGTTTGAAGATGGGGAACCAGATTACATAAAAAAATTCCGTTTTTATCGTAGCTATGCCTTTGGGTTTAAGGGATGGGTCAATTGTAAGCTTATCTGTGTAGACCCTGAGAAAAAAAGGGTAGCCACCAATAGGGAAGGTAGAAAGGAACTGAAGTTTATCCAGAATATTCTCAGTCCCTAAATATTATAAGGAGGTAGTATTATGAATTCATTTTGGCTGATTTTATCCACGGTTATTATCTTTTTGGCTGCCTATATCCTCTATGGTAGATTTTTGGCCACCAAGTGGGGTATCGATCCCAAGAGAAAGACCCCTGCCCACGATCTCTACGACGGGGTAGACTATGTCCCTGCAAAGGCACCTGTGCTTCTGGGCCACCACTTCTCCTCTATCGCTGGAGCTGGACCCATTGTAGGTCCCATAGCAGCAGCCATCTTCGGCTGGGTTCCCATCCTTCTCTGGATAATCATAGGTTCCATCTTTTTCGGTGGAGTCCATGATATGGGGGCACTCTTTGCTTCCGTGAGACACAAAGGAAGGTCCCTTGGAGAGGTAATCGGCTCCACCATGGGAAGGAGAGGAAAGCAGCTTTTTGCTGTCTTTGCATGGCTTACCCTGATACTTGTTGTTGCGGCCTTTACTAATATTGTGGCTAGTACCTTTGTATCTACTCCAGAAGCAGCATCGGCATCACTGCTATTTATAGCCCTTGCTGTAGCCTTTGGTTTTTTTGTCTATCGTAGAGGAGCAAGTCTGGCTATGGGAAGTATCGTTGGAGTGATCCTCCTCTTTGGATGTATCTACGTTGGAACTCTCTTCCCTCTCAGTCTCAGTAAGAATACATGGATGATAATTCTTCTGGCATATGTTTTTATAGCTTCCATTACCCCTGTATGGATCCTTCTCCAGCCAAGGGACTATCTAAACTCCTTCCTCCTCTACGCTATGCTTATTGGAGGATTCCTGGGAGCCCTCATTATGAAGCCCAACCTGAGCCTTGCTCCAGTTACAAGCTTCAATGTGGGAGGAAAATATATGTTTCCCCTTCTCTTTGTTACTGTTGCCTGCGGAGCTGTTTCTGGATTCCACTCCCTTGTTGGATCAGGAACCACCTCTAAGCAGCTGGATAATGAAAAAGATATTAGGCTTGTTGGCTACGGTT
Source organism: Propionigenium maris DSM 9537 (assembly GCF_027925155.1). Lineage (GTDB taxonomy): Bacteria > Fusobacteriota > Fusobacteriia > Fusobacteriales > Fusobacteriaceae > Propionigenium > Propionigenium maris. The sequence goes on from NZ_BSDY01000003.1 coordinate 68,764, forward strand.
CCATGCTTATAGAGGGTGTCCTTGCAGTAATCGCTATAGTTACAGCAGCCTACCTCTCAAAGGAGAGGCTGGGAGAGCTTCTTGCAGCAGGAGGTCCTATAAATGTTTTTGCTGACGGACTAGGTAACTTTATGACTACCCTTGGAGTTCCATTTACAACGGGAAAAAGCTTTACAGCTCTTGCTATATCAGCCTTTGCAATGACCAGTCTGGATACAGCTACAAGACTTGCAAGGTTTATTATGCAGGAGATGGCCGGGGAGTTTGAGGAGAAGGTTCCTGCCCTTGGAAAACTATCCAATAAGATCGGCGCTACAGTTGTCACAGTGGTAATAAGTGGATACCTCAGCTTTAACGGCTGGACTACCATATGGCCCCTCTTTGGATCGGCAAACCAGCTTCTCTCTGCTCTTACTCTGCTATCCCTGGCTGTATGGCTGAAGCAGACTGGAAGAGCATATAAGGTTGCCAGTATTCCTATGGTATTTATGTTTGCAGTAACCCTGTCGGCTCTGCTATTAATCATAAAGTCAAACCTGGCCAACCCGGTACTCCTTATCTTTGCTGTAGCTCTATTTATTTTGGCTATAATACTTATCGTTGAAGCTAAATCAGCCTTCAACAGAAAAGTTACAGAGGAGAAGGAAGCTACAGATAGAGTATAGATCTTAGGGAGCTGTAGACAGCTCCCTTTTCTTGGAGGAGGTTTACAAATGAGGCTAGAGGATATAAGGTTATTTTTTCAGGGAGCTTTTGATTTCAAGAGGATGTCTTCAGAGAGGATTGGAGAGGTTCTCCAGGAGGAGATAGACGACTTCCTTTTTATCTGCTTCTCTGAAAATATGGGTATCCCCCTTCCCATAAGCTACTACACCCTTGAGCTCCTTCCATACCTGGAGGAGGAGATGGCCTCCTGGGAGCTCAGAATGACAGATAAGGATTCCGTCTGGGAGAGTAAAGTAACAGACTGTCCCCTTTAAGGAGGTAATTAATTTGAGAAAGATTGTGTTTTTTGGAGGAAAGGGGGGAGTAGGAAAGACCACCTGTGCTTCAGCTTATGCCATAGGCAGAGCTGAAGAGGGAAAGAAAGTTTTACTGATCTCCACAGACCCCGCCCACTCCACCCGAGATATATTTTCATGTAAAGAGGGAAGGGGAGAGTGTATCAGAGTAGAGGAGGGTTTAGATCTCCTTGAGATCGATGCTCACTATGAGAGTCATAAGTATCTAGAAGGTGTTATGGACAACTGTAAAAAGATAGTCAGCCCCGTTATATTGGATGAGATAAAGAAGCAGATAAGAGCTGCTAGTATTAGCCCGGGGACCCATGAAGCAGCCCTCTTTGAGAGGATGGGAGAGATAATATTAAACAGCCCTGAATATGATTACCTGATATTTGACACTGCCCCTACTGGTCATACCCTCAGGCTGATAAAGCTCCCTGAACTCCTGGAAGGTTGGACCGAGACCCTCATAAGGAAGAGAAGGAAGATCCTCAGGTTAAAGGAGATGAAAACCCTTCAGAGAAACCTTGTAGAGAGTGATAAGGTCCTAAAGATTTTAAGTGAACGGAAGAGAAAGTTTGGCGCCTTAGGAAAGATCTTAAGGGACAGAGAGGTCTGTATATTTAACTTTGTATTAAATCCTGAGATCATGGCCCTCAAGGAGACTCAAAGAGCCCTTACAGAGTTAGAAGAGGCTGGAATAAAAACAGAAAACCTCATTGTGAACAAGTGCCTTCCCTCTGAATTAGATAAAACCTTCTGGGAGAAGAAGCTTATGGAGCAGGAGAAGGTAATATCAACCCTTGAAACTGAGAACTCCCACATAAGGAGCTCTAAGTTCTATATCCGCCCCTCTCTCTCTCCCAGGGAGTGTGCCCAAAACATATCCCAGGAGTTAAAGGTTTCCATAGACTAAAAAGGAGCGTGGCGCTCCACACTTCCAATTTTATACATGGGATTTTTTACGATAGTAATAATCTACAATTCTATACTTTCCTTAATACTAAAAAAAGAAAGGTCTTCCTTCCTTTCTTTTTTTATTCCTTTTTCTCTTCTAGATTTTTATAGTTTCTCAGAGCATCTCCCATGGCTGCTATTCTACGGGCCAGCTCCCTTGCAATGTTTAAAATAAGAAGACTGAAGACCTCCTTATCATTTTCAAATAGCTCCAGAAGCTTCATCTTAGAGAGTACAAGAAGCTCACAGTCCTCTGCAGCAATGGCATCGGATTTAAACTTCTGTATCCCTATAACAGCTGCCTCTGCAAGACTAAGTCCCTGGGAAAATTCATGAACCTTCTTGTTATCAAAGTAACACTCTACCCTCCCCTCGAGGATTATATAGATATTCTTAGGGGAGTCCCCTGCATGAAAGATATAATCACCCTTCTTTACAGAGACCTCATTGAGGTTGGAGATAATGGCATCGGTCATCTCAGGGGAAAAGCCACCCAAAAGAGCAATATTACTTAAAATTTCTTTTATATGATTTCTTTTCTTTTCATCTAAGGGTCTCAAGTTCATAGTTCTCTCCTTTTCATACAATATACCTGCTAATATAATTTACAATGAGAGGAAAGTATTTCCTTTTAAATGAAATCTAGTGAAGAAGCGGGATCTTCTTAGCTTATCTTCCTACAGAAACTTAAAAAATCAAACTTTAAAACAAAAAAATTAGACTAGAAAAAACTTTGTTTTCAAAAGCCTATCAAACCAAAGATAATACCTTAATAATTTCATCCCTACAACCAATTAGTCATATTAATTAAACACAAAGATCCCTTCTATAACTAGAAATATCTCCTCTAAAGCTTAGCAAACTAACAGAAGATTTCCTCTTCCAATGAAAAAGAAGGCTGTTTACAGCCTTCTTTTCTATTTCTCCCTCACTTTTTCAAAGTCCCCCATAGTATTTTTAAAGGGCTCCTCTGCTATATAGTACATTACAGGAATTACTACCAGTGTCAGCAGGGTAGAGAGGGAAAGCCCAAATATAACAGCTATAGCCATGCTGTTATACATCTCTGCTCCCTCCCCGCGGCTTATGGCAAGGGGAATCATCCCAAACACTGTAGTTAGAGTGGTCATAGCTATTGGTCTTAATCTTGTTTTCCCTGCTTCTATCATAGCATCAACTGTTCCCTCTCCCCTTGTTTCCAGAAGTTTTATATAATCGATGAGGACTATGGCATTATTTACCACTATCCCCACCAGCATTATTATTCCCACCATAACCATTACATTAAACTTCATCCCTGTAAAGAAGAGACCGAAAAATACACCTATTATAGACAGGGGAATAGCCCCCACTATAATAAATGGCAGGATAAAGGATTCAAACTGGGATACCAGGATAAAGTAAACCAGGAAGATAGAAAGGATCATAGCAAACCTCAGATCAGCCATGGTATCGTTTAACCTCTGTCCCTCTCCCCCGTAACCATAGGTTACAGTCTTGGGAGGCTCCATCTCCCTAAAGGTTCCTTCCATATACACCTGGGCATCCTTCTGGGTATACCCCTTGTCAAAGTTCGCTCCCAGGGTCACCTTCCTTATCTTATTCTTCCTCTCCACCTGGGCCGTTCCCTCCTCTACCTTGAGGCTGGCTACCTCGGAGAGTTTAATACTTCTGCCATTAGCCAGACGAATAGAGGAATCCATGACCTTGGCCAGGGATCTCCTGAACCCCTTAGCCAACTGCACCGTTACATCTACCTCCTGGGTATCTGTTTTTATTGTAATGGGATTATCCCCCAGTATCTGGTAACTGAGTATACGGGCTATATCCGCTATCCTGAGTCCATAGTACTGGGCTCTGTCCCGATTTATTATTACCTTGGCCTGGGGCCCACCTCCCTCTATGGAGGATTTTATATCCACAAGCCCCTCATTCCCCCTCATAGCTTCTATGAGTTTTCTGGAAACCTCCTCCAGCTGAAGGTAGTTTGTAGAGTAGAGCTCAAACTGGAACTCCCTTTCACCTGACTCCGGTCCCCTAAACGTGGTGATAAAGTTGAGCTTGGCATCGGGAATATCCTTGAAGAGACCCCTCACCCCCGAAACTATCTCAAATACATCCCGCTTCCTCTCCCTCTTCTTTACAAGTTCCACATTAATGGCCACCCGGCTTTCGCTTCCCGATGAGCTGTACCTAACGGTCTCTCCCCTCTCTGCCTCACTAGCTGTGAGCTCCTCCATGGAACGGGAGATCCTATCGGCAAAGTTCAGTTCCATACCAGGCGGGAGTTCTGCCACTATAGTATACTGACTCTCATCCTGATCGGGCATAAACTGCCCTCCAGTATATCCTCCGAGGATAAGTGCTACCACAAAGAGGATTCCAGAGACCACAAGGGTCTTCCACCTGTGGGTAAGACTGGCTATAAGGATTTGCTCATAGATAGATTTCACCCTGCTAAGAACCTTGCCTTCTTTCTCTACACTGTTCTCCCCAGCAAGAAACCTACTGGCTACCATGGGAACAAAGGTCAGAGCAACAATAAGGGAAGCTAGAAGGGAGAAGGTTATTGTATAGGACATATCACTGAATATTTCCTTGGCTAAACCCTCCCTAAGGATGATGGGAATAAAAACAGCCACCGTTGTAGCTGTGGAAGCTATAATGGGGATGGCTATCTCGCTTGCCCCCTCCCGGCTGGCTTCAACTTGCTCCTTGTGGAGTTCCCTATAGTGCCTGTAGATATTGTCCAGCACCACTACAGAGTTGTCCACCAGCATTCCAACTCCCAGGGAGAGGCCCATGAGGGATATGACATTTATAGATATCCCCTTGAGGTTCATAAAAGCAAAGGTAAATATTATGGAAGCTGGTATAGCCATAGCTATTACTCCGGTAGCCTTAATACTCTTTAAGAAGAGAAAGAGTATTATAGAGGCCAGAAAAAGTCCTGTGATGGCATTGTTTTTAACTGTACCTATGGACTGGTTGATGAACTTAGATGTGTCATACCCCACTGTAAGTTCACTTCCCCTTGGAATATATAGTCTCAGCTCCTCCATATCCCTTCTTATCTTCTCCACTATCTCCACAGCATTTCCGTCATCGGTTCTGCTTACCAGGATAGATACTGCATCCTCCCCGTTGACCCTGTAGAAGGAATCCCTCTCCTTATTGGATAGAGAGACCCTGGCCACATCCTTGAGACGAAGAATACCTCCCCCGTCATTTTTAAGGACTACCCCGGCTACCTGCTCCACCGTGGTCAGCTCTCCCTCTAACTTAACCAAATACTTCTTCTCCCCCGACTTTACATCTCCCACTGGGATATTTATATTTGAGCTGGCTACAATATTGTATACATCCCCTGCATCCAGCTCGTGGGAGGCCAGCTTATAGGGGTCCACCTCGATAAGGACCTCCTTCTCTAGTCCGCCCCGAACCACTACCTCACCCACTCCCCTTATCTTCTGAAACCTGGGCTTTATAATATTTTCCCCTATGGAACGGAGCTCCTGGAGATCTTTTCCGCTGAAGTCGATTATTACAACAGCTTCTCCCCCTACATCTATCTTATCTGTAATAGGCTCATCTATATCATCTGGAAGATCCCCCCTTATCTTATCCACCTCTGTCTGGATGAGGTCCACCTTCTTATCTGTGTCCACTCCATAGTCAAACTCCACTACTACCTGGGAGATCCCCTGGTTGCTGAAGGAATAGAAATCTTTTACCCCCTCTACCTCTGTGACCGCATCCTCTATCTCTCTGGTCACCAGCTTATCCATATCCTCTGGAACTGCCCCCCTCCATGTGGTGGTAACAGTTACCACTGGAATATTAAAGTTTGGCAGAAGCTCCACTGGCATCTCACCTAAACTCAGTACTCCTACTACCACCATGGTAACTATAAGCATAAGGGTAGTGGCTGGCTTACGAATGGCAAGTGCCGGTATTCCTCTCATCTACTCCACCTCCCTTACCCTGTCACCGTCTTCAAGGAGGTACTGTCCCCTTACCACTACCCTGTCTCCCTCCTCTAATCCATCTCCCCTTACCTCTACCTGGTTGTCCTCTGAGATACCTGTAGAGACAGCCAGTATCTTAGCTTCACCATCTCTTACTACTGCTATATACTCAACCAGCTCCCTTATCATCACAGCTTCCTTGGGAACTACAAGGCCCTCAGTAGTAACCGATTTCATTATTACCTTGGCATACATACCACTCTTCAGCCTCCCCTGGGGATTATCTATAGCCACCTTTACAGGAAACCTTCTGGTAGCTATATCAGCCTGGGGATTTATCTCGTAGACTTCCCCAATATAACGTTCCTCTAGGTCCTCTACCCATACCTCTACCTTATCCTCCAGGGATATATGGGATATATCCGATCCCGCCACTGTTGTCTCCACCCTTACCACCTGGGTGTCCAGTATATCAAAGAGGGGAATATTCTCATCTATCTCATCGTAGAGATCCAGGTCCATATTTGCCACACGGCCACCTATCCTGGCTCTTATATCCAGGTCATCATAGTCCTTCTTAGCTGCATTATACTCTGCCAGGGCAAGTTCATAGGCAGATACAGCTTCCCTTATGTCATACTCCCACTCCTTTTCCTTCACCCTGTAGGCAGCCAGTTCATACTTATCCTTCTTTTCAGCCACACCGCCACTTTTCAGAGAGGTATAGGTAGCTTTAGCCTCCTGGTAGCTGCTCTCCAGCTGTAGAAACTCTATCTCAGATATAAGCCCTTCATTGTAGAGCTGACTGTTTCTCTCATAGTTTATCTGCCCCTCCTGCCACCTCTTTTCAGCAGCAGAAAGCTCCTCCCTGGCCTGGATATAAGCTGCCTTAGCTTCCTGAAGATCCCTTCTTCTCTCCCTTTCCGCAAACTTTTTTCTTCTCTCCATCTGGGCTTCCCTATTTATATTCTCAGCCCTGGCCCTCTCATATCTTGAGATTACCTCCTCATTGTAGATCTTTACCACCAGGTCTCCCTTGGCCACCAGGTCACCATTTTTATACCCTATCTCCACTACCTCTCCTCCGGGCTTTGTTATCTGGGTAACTCTGTTCATGGGAAGGATATCCGAGTTCCCCACTACCTCCTTTTTAATGCTTCTTCTTATAGCTTCTATGGTTTTTACAGGCTTTACCTCCTGCTTCTCCTCTATACTCTCCCTCTCCCTGCCGCAGGCAAGGAGAACTATCATCACCAAGATAGATACAATTCCCCTCTTCATAGAATACCCCTCTTCCCTAAAAAGCAACGTGACGTTGCATTCCGATAACCAGTCGTAATACTAATTGCTTCATATGATTTTCTTAATTCTATACTTTCCTTAATAATAAAAATATACTCTCACTTATTCTACATATACCCCTCTTTCCTCCCTTTCTTTTTTAAGGTGAGAAGATTTAAAGGAAATCCCTCTATTCCAATGTAAATTGCAGATAGGATCTAATTTTCAGCCCTATGGAGGAAGCTATGATGTATTCTAAAAACACAATTCTATATTCATGGCACATTAAAGTTGTTGTTGTTGGCCTCATCCTTCAGTTTTTTTTGCTGCTTCATATGCAGTATAAAACTACCATTGAAGAGGTGGACAGGAGATTATATGTGGGTGCCTACAATATAAAGTATTACCTGGGAGAAGATTTTATAAATAAAGACCTCGGTAAAAACTCCCTTTCAGCAGCTGAAACCTTTGAAAAGTTCACCTCCCTCCATGAGAAGGGAAGGGAAGTAGGTGTAGACTACCTCTACCTTCTTATAAGGGATAGAGATGAGATAGTTTATGCAGCTCTCAGTGATAAACCCCAGGAAATAGGTGAGGTCAAAAATAATGGATTCTGGCTCTCCCTCACTGAAACAGGAGACGACTCCCTTGAGGAGACTTTAAAGGCCTTTGACAGCCATAAGCCTGTCTATCTGGGATCTTCAGACATGTGGGATTCCTATAGATCCATATACCTTCCTCAGATCTCCCTGGACGGTGTTAAATATCTTGCAGGGGCAGATGTGACTATATCCAACCTCAAGAGGGAGGTTTTGCTTAAAACTCTGAGGATATTTCTTCCCTTTCTTCTACTTTTTATCATCCTCATACCCCTTGGAAGGTTTTTGGCAAGATCCTTCTGGGAAAGGGAGAGATTGGAGAACCATATCGACCACCTAAATAAAAAGGACCTTCTTACAGGTGTGTATAACAGGAAGCAGGGATTACAGCTTCTCTCCCACTACCTGAACAGATCCCATTCAAATGATCGCTTCTTTTCTGTTTTTTTGGTGGGAATCGACAACCTGGATTCCATCAATAAGAACTTGGGGATGAAGGCAGGGGATAACCTCCTTATTATCCTCATCAATATTCTTAGAAGTGTCTTTAGGAAGTCGGATAATATAATGAGACTGGAGGGAAATAAGTTTCTTGTTATGCTGGAGGACTTTGACTCTGCCTCCCTGGAGCACATTAATAAAACCATAACCCAAAGGGTGGATTACTTTAATAAGCACAACAAGAACAATTACTTTATGAAGGTAAATTATATCCTCCATGAGTATCACGGTGAAAAAACCAGGGATTTCCTGGAATCAGCCCTACTGGAGCTGAGATACCTCAAGGATAACAGAAATAGTGAGGAAAGGAAGATGCAGACCGATATCTTAAAGGGAATCAGGCAAAAAGAGTTTAAAACCTATTTTCAGCCCAAGGTTGATCTGGAAAGGGAGGAGGTTTCCTTTGAAGCCCTAGTCAGATGGCTTCATCCTATTAAGGGAATCATCTCTCCCAACAAGTTTATCCCCCTGGCTGAAAGGTCCTCTGTTATCAATGAGATCACAAAAATTGTACTTGAGGATTCCCTGAGAGCAGCTGAGATCCTAGGGAGAAGGATCTCCATAAACCTTTCTCCCATCTCCTTAGATAACAATGACTTCTTTGAAGAGATTTTGGAAACCCTTAAAAATTCTGAATTTTCAAATTTAATCTCCTTTGAGATAACAGAAAGATCAGCTATAAATAACTTTGAGGAAACCCTTGTAAAGATAAGATCTCTCAACAAGGTAGGAAGCTTCGTTTCCATAGATGACTTTGGAATAGGCTACTCCTCCCTCTCCTATCTGGATATGCTTCCAGTAAGGGAAGTGAAGATCGACAAGCTGTTTATTGAAAGTATCTCCATATCTAAGATAAATTCCCTTATAGTTAAGGCTGTTGTAGACATGGGAAGGGTAAAGAACTTCAAGGTTACCTGCGAGGGAGTGGAAACCTTGGAACAGATTAGAGTCCTCTCCCACCTCGGCTGCAGAATCTTTCAGGGATATTTTTTCGGGAAGGCTGAAAAATTAAGTGTCGTTGCACAAAACCTAAGTTCTCAAGTATATCTGAAGAAGATAAGAAATATCAAACTTATGTCAACTAAGAAACCCCCTCTAAAGGTGGTCAATGATTAAATTAAATAAAAAGAACTCCCAAAGGAGTTCTTTTTTGTTTACATCTTTGCGTTAAAGGCTACACCAGTTCTTCCCTCAAACCCCGAATAGGTCTTCCTGTTTGTTCTGGTATCATATCCATACACATATCCTGCCCCTACAAAGGCACTTATATCCATATCATCTCCAAGATCATATGTCTTCTTTACCTTTGGCATAGCTATTAGCTCCGCCTGGTTGTCATCCTGTACTTCTCTGCCTCCCTTTTCCCACAGGGAAACCTCTCCCCATGCAGTAAGCTCAGAGTTTAGTATATATCCGCTTCCAAGGTCATAGTTGTGTCCAAGGGTATAGCTGTAGTCCCACTCACCGTAATCTCTGTTGTGAGAACTCTGCACATTCTGTCTTACATAGAGGGTGTTTTCTATAGTCATATAAAGGCTGTCTGTGAAGTTATGATCTAAGGTTACAGTGTAGTATTGTCTATGCTGATATACATCCGATCCGCTACCATCGTTGTTATAGGTTCTGTACTGATAGTTAAAGTTTAGATCTAAGCTGGTTTTCTCTGTAAGTGCTGTATTCATATTACCGTTAAAGAGCAGTCTGTCTGAAGAGAACCCTTGGTACTGGTAGTCTCCTCCTCCTTCTATGCTAGACTCCCTGTAGTTTCTATATCCGAACCATACACTTGAATCCCACTCCTTCCCCGCAAGGTTAAATGGTTCAAAGGTCCTTATCACCCTGAAGGTATGGTTTATAAACTGTCCGCTGTCCTTATCTGAGTCGTGAAGAGCACCGTCCTTCCCCCTGTACTTTCCAAATCTTTCATTGTTATCTATGTAGTCATAGGAATACTTATAGTCCACAGCCCACTTATCATTTATCTTATACCCCAGTTTTGTGTAGATAGATGTCACATCTCCATCCTCATTGAGGTCATCTGCTGCAGATGGATATCCGTCATAGGCTCTTCCAGTCATCCTTCCCTGCTGCCTCTCTGTGTGCTGTATCCCTGTGGAGAAGCTTATTTTCTTCTCCTCCTGCTGCTCATCTACTGCCTCTGCTCCATAGGTGCTGGCTCCAAGAACAGTAAGAATTCCCGCTGCTAATAAACGTTTTCTTTTCATTTTTTCTCTCCCTTACTAAGTTTATTTAACACAGTACCCTATTATAGATAAATATCCCCTCTTAAAAAAACGTCATTTGTCGTATTTTTTGACAAAACCATTGTTTTAATTAGTTTTTAAATAGAATTTAAATTCTCTTTTATAGGGATGTTAATATATTTATATACAATAATTCCTTTGCCCCACCACCAATTGCTTATGCAAATTACTGAATCAACGTGGAGATACACCCTCTAAAGATTAAAAATCTCAACTCCATAAAGGATTTAATACTTTTCTATACAATAAAAAGCAACGTGACGTTGCACCCTAATAATTAGTGAGGTGCCTTGATGTTTAAAGTAAACATTTTATAACTCCCATACTTTCCTTTATAATAAAAAGGAGACAAGGGAAGATAACTCCCTTGCCTCTCGTGTCTCTCTTATTCAATACTACATCTTCAGGTTAGCTCTGAACCCTAAAACTACTTCCGACCAGTTGTCATCACTGCTGTTAGACAGATCTCCCTGGGTATATCTGTATCCTGCATATGGAGCCAGGTGATACTCCTCGGTTATATCATATCTGTACTCCACCCTTGGTTCAATATACATGGAAACATCTGAGTTTTCATTGCTGTGCATAGTGTCATATGCCTCTATCCCATACTCCATCCAGAAGTGGAAGTTATTAACTATAGGCCTTTGAACTACAAAGTAGTTCTCTATATCCAGCACATAGCTGTCCCCATCCCTTTCTGCCGTTCCTCCAGTGGCTTCATCTGCCCCTACATAGTGATAGAACTCCAGCCAGTTGGAGAACTGCCATCCGGCAACCTCAAACCCGAAGTCCACCTGATTTCTCAGCTCCAGGTAGGTGTCATCATTTACATTGTCCGATGTGAACCTTGGATCAAACCCCAGCCATACTCCTCCTACTGTTGTTGAAAATCTAGGAGATATAAAGTAATTCTCCTGTGTGGTATGATCATCTGCTGTACCTCCGTCATACTCTATATAGTCCCACTCCAGTCCAAGGGTTGGAGTAAAGTCAAACTTCTGCTCATTGAAGGTAAATCCGTCGGTCTTAAACCTCAATTCAAATAGTGTATCCCATCCGGCATCCTTCTTGGAACCATTACTACCTCTCCTCTGATTCATGTAGATATCTCTGTCCACATCCATAAAGAAGTCGATATTATCGGTAATTCCAACTGTTCCCTTAAAGAGGGTCCATTCAGCTTTGTCTCCCCCTCCACCACCGCCATTTCTCTGCTTAGTATTAAGCTCGTGCATAAAGTTTAAGTCCCCTGCTTCTGCCATTGCAGGAACCGCCAGTGCCATTCCCAGTAAAGATCCTGTAATAATTTTTTTCATTTTCTGCTCTCCCTTTTACTCTATATTTGTTACAGCTTTTTCATTATAGGGGACTGGGTCTTCTATTTTACGATTTTTGTCGTTTTCATCAAATTTTTCTATATATAATAAGTTTTTTAATAAGAACAAACATTCTCTTTTATGGTGAGATATTGAATTTTATTGCTTTTAAGCTCTGCACATTATTAAAATTAGACTGAGCTGAAGTGGTGTAAATCTCATTTTTCTTGAATTAAGAGTAATCTTTAGCTTCTTTCCCATAAAAAGCAACGTGACGTTGCATCCTGATAATCAGTTGGAGCACTCATTACTTCAAGTTATTTTTTTAAAAATTATATACTTTACCTTAACAATAAAAAGAGGAGCCATAAGTGGCTCCCCTTTACTCTTTGGACATATATATTTTTGTAATTGAGCTCCTCTTGGCTCTGTATAGGTTGTTATCTAGCTCCTTAAAGTAATCCCTCAGCACCCGGCCAGACTCCAGTTCAAGTATTCCTATGCTGATTCCCACCCTGGATCCCAAAAAGTTATAGCTTATATCCTCATCATGTATATCGGTAGTCACCCTCTGGGCAAGTTCCAGAGCCTCCTGGGAGGTAATCCCTGTGAGGCCGCAGAGAAACTCATCTCCTCCAAACCTTCCAACATCTCCCCCGATAAACCTTCCTTTGAGTATCTCTCCCACCCTCTTCAGGGCCAGATCTCCTCTGTGATGGCCAAAATTATCATTTACTCCCTTAAAGTTATTGAGATCCATCAGGTATAGGAAGGTTTTCTCTCCATGCTTCCAGGCCTTCCTGTACTTCTCCTCAAAGATCTCATAGAAGTATCTTCTGTTATAGATACCTGTGAGTTCATCGTACTTGGAGTGCTTCTGTAAAACACGGTTAACCTCCAGTATCTTCTTATTTTGCAGGGTATTATTTAGAGCTATGGTCATAAAGGGTACCAGCTCCCGGCACACCTCCAGCTCCTCTAGGGAAAATTCATCCCTTTCATAACTCTGGTATGTAAAAGCTCCTATTACCTCCTTCTCCATCTTAAGGGGGGCAAAGTAACAGGCTCTGGGAACACTTCCCACAAACTTGGTAAGTTCTCTAACCCTCTCACCGCTATATAAAAACTCCCTCTCATGAAGTATAGTCTTTAAGAGCTTGCTCTCCTTTTCATTATAGGGAATATCCTCAAAATCAAGGCATCTGTCCATCTCATGGTAGAAACAGTTGCAAACTCTCTCCCTTTCAGGGGAGTTTACTGCTATTCCTATGGTGCACTCTCCATAAGCCTGCCTCATGGATTCATAGACCTTTTTGGACATCTCTTTTATGGAATTAGTTGAAACTATAACTTTGGCAAGCTTCTTCACAAAGTAAAAGGCCTTCCTCTCTCTTTGGAGTTTAAGCTTTTCTTTGTAAAGTTCCTCCTTAATATAGTTAATCTCCTCTAGTAATCCATCATTCTTTCGCCCATTTATCTCCATTCTACTACACATCCCTTCCCTAATTTCCACCATATATTTTGTTAACATTCGATCTCTTAATAGTATTAATATTATACTATAGATACAATAAAAACTGTAATCTTTTAATTAGTTTATCCTCCCACAGAACCATATATAATCAACTTATAAGCACTCCTTAAAAAATGACCTGTTATCTATAACAACTTCATTAAAAAGGAATACTTTTTTATTATTCGGGATTATTAAATAAGGTTTTGTCCTACTATTAAAATAAGCTTTCCCGGATTTTTCATCTGCCAGACACAGAATTGTCACAGGGAAACTGTAGTATTAGAGAATAACAGGAATGAGAATTTAATCAATTAGGAGGTATAGGTATGAAGAAAATAATTGCAGTTTTAGCTGTGGTGGTATCAACAGGAGCCTTTGCCCAGGGATACTCCAACTATCACGGGAACAACTCATCAAGGATGAACCACAACCACAGGGGAAGCATGATAACTCAGCAGGTGGAAAACCTTACACCAGAGCAGCAGAAGGAGTTTTCAGAGCTTCACAGTAAGCACAGAGACAGGATGAGAGCAGCTATGCTGGACATAAAGGATGTTAACCTTAAGATTCAAAGAGAGATGTTAGCTGAAACTCCAAATCAGAAAAATATCAACAAACTCATCGATGAAAAATCTAAGCTTCAGGCTAAGAAACAAAAAGATGCCCTGAACTACAGAATGGAGATGAAGGAGAAATTTGGATTGGAGATGAATGGCCACATGGGTGGAAAAGGATGCATGAGTAATAAGGGAAGATCTAAGGGATCAAATAGAATGATGGGATAGAAGGACACCTCTATGGATATTTCCATGGAGGTTTTTTTGTGTAGTACTTTTACTAAACTCCATTACTCAATTCTTCCCCCTTCATTTTACTTTGATTATCTTTATAAATATATTCAAAATAATTTGAAAAAATAAAAAAATAGAGTATAATAGTCGTAAATCACTTAAAAAATTACGAATCTAGGGAGAGAAATATGAAAAAGATAATATTATTTTTACTGCTGTCCATGGCAGCCTATGGAAAACTTGAGGTAGCAACTACCATCTTTCCAGTCTACGATGCTGCAAGGGTTATCGGTGGGGACAGGGTGGAGGTCAGTCTCCTGGTTACTCCAGGCGTGGAGCCCCACTCCTTTGAGCCAAGCCCAAGGGATATTGCAAGGATAAATAAGAGCGATGTCTTCCTCTATCTCAATGAGGAGATGGAGACCTGGATAGAAAAGTTCAGGAGGAATGTAGAGGTGGAAACAGTTTCCACAAGCCAGGGAATCCCTCTCATGTCTATGGAGGAGGACGATGACCATTCCCATGAGGGACACCACCACCATCTGGACCCACATATCTGGCTGGATCCTCTCCTCTATATTAAAGTTGTAGAAAATATCACCCAGGAGCTTGAGAGAAGGGACCCGGAAAATGCACACTACTACAGGGAAAACTTTAAGATCTACAGTAGGGAGCTGGAAAAACTCAGTGAGGACATCGTAGAAACCCTTGAAGGGTCTACTCATAAGCAGATAATCTATGCAGGTCACTTCTCCTTTGGTTACTTCACCAGAAGGTATGGACTGGATTACATCTCCGTCTATAAAAACCTCTCTCCCAATGCGGAAATAAGCCCCAAGGATCTCAAAAAGGTTATAGAGGTGGTAGCAGCAAGCGGGCAAAGGTATATCTTCCAGGAAGCTCTGGTGAACAGCAAGACTGCCAAGTTAATCTCCAATGAAACAGGGGTGGAGGTTCTAATGCTTCACCAGTTGGGAGGAGTTACCAGGGATGATCTCAAGAGGAAAAAATCCTACCTCATAATCATGAGAGAAAACCTTGAAAACCTGAGGAAGGGATTGGAGTAACGTTCCCCTTTTAAGAAGTATCTAAATTAAACCTTTAAATGAATCCCCCGGAAAATTCTCCGGGGTTTTCTAGTTTGATCTTTTTAATTTAACCCCCATTTTCATTAACTTTTTTTTATTAAACTTTAACCAAATTAAAACAACTTTTCTCTCTTTACTCCAGTCAAAATGATAACTTCAGATAAACCGATTAAAAAAATTAAAAATATATGGAGGTACTATCTATGAAGAAGATCACTCTGGCACTTGCCCTTGTACTTGCAGTCAATGCTTTTGGAGAGGGATTCCGTAATGTTGAGTGGGGGTCCGACCTAGCTACTGTAAAGAAAAGTGAGAAGAATAAAAAGATGGAGGTCTCAAAGGATGTCCAGGATTATGGAAAGTATCACTGGGAGAGACAGCTCTACTCCTTTGAGGATTCTATGAAGTCTGCAGGAAAGTTTAATGTAGAGTACGTTATGCTTAAGGATAAGCTTATAAAGGGAAGCTATACTCAGAAGATAAAGGATGGAGACCTTACAAACTACACTAAGATGCAGAAGATCCTCGTGGATAAATATGGAGCTCCCCAGGGGTCTGCTGAAAGATCATCCCTTGTATCCAAGGACGGTAAGGAAGTAAGGGAAACAGAGGTAATCCTGACATGGTTTGGAGAGAAGACAAGGATCGATATGAAGCTCATAAACAATGAAAGGTATCAAATCTCCTACCTTCCTACAGATGAAAAGATCATCAAGTTTGTGGAAGAGAGCGGCCTGGAAAGGGAGAGAGCTAAGGAGAAGGAGCTTATGAAGGATAGTGAATACATCAAGAACTTCATTTAGCTTTGCACTAAAAAAAGCTGCCAGCTATGGCAGCTTTTTTACTCTTTAACCCTTAGTTGATAAACACCTCTCCGCTGGAAAGGGTTACTACCAGGGTATCTTTATGCCTCTTAGAAAGATCTATTGTCTTTACAATTTCAGTTTCATTTATGTGGGTACCGAAGTCATTTTTATGAAATACAGTATACTCTACCTTATGCGTCGAACCACGAAGCTCCATAAATCTCTTAAAGCTAGTACTCTCTCCATCTACCTTAAAGTTTTTATAGTAACACTTCCCTGCCAGGATCCCCTCTGCGTATCCTTCACATTCAAACTTTACTCTGTACCCCTTATAGCTTCCATTTCTGTCTATTCCCGCTCTGTCATAACCGGATATATCGTAACCCTCTCTATCATAACCATCCTTATCGTAGCCATCCCTGCTATACATAGTTCCTGTTTCCAGATTGATTCCGTGGGAATTAAAGTTATTCCTGTCATATCCCGAAGCATTATACCCAAAGAAATCATATCCATCCTCATCAAACCTTGTATGGGTTTTAGAGTGAATCATCGTTTCTTCATCAAATCGTGCACTGGTGCATCCAGTTAAAGCAAGTACTAAAATTAATATCCAAGCTGCCTTTTTCATAATCTCTCCAATCTTTTTATTAAATTTGTTCTTTTTATCTTCCCCTCTAAATCATTGGCTTAGCGATAAAAATAGTAAGTCATTATACTTTAAACTCTCCCAGCTTGTCAATTTAAATGAACTATTGTCTCTTCTAAAGAGACTGTTACCTCTTTACCTTTATATTTTATCTGCTGCTAAAGCTTTAAGGCCTATAGCCTCTGCTAAATTTAAATTAATCATTATATATAACTTGCTTTATAGGGATTACAAATATTATACTTAGATAATGAAATAACCAAATCAAGTTTAATGATCTGGTTTTCCTAAATTAAAAAGGATCCTAACGATCCATAAAAATTCAATGGAGGTATCACATGAAGAAGATACTTATAGCCTTTGCTGTTTTATCTGCAGTAGCAGCTGGAGCTGAATTAAAGGATGGAAGATATAGTGTACAGACGGACAAGAGTATATGGTTCTGGTATCCTAAAACAGAAATTCTGGTAGAGGATGGCAGGGTGGTAGAGGCATCACACGACAGGGTTAAGAAGGATGGCCGTCTGGCTTCCCAGGACGACTGGTATAATGAGAAGATGCTGAAAAAATCAGGCTCCAACCCTGAAAGGTACTCCAAGGAGATACCTGAAAACTACTTTAAAGCCAATGGAAACCTAGAGGAGATGGATAGTATTGCAGGAGCTACTGATTCTGTTAACCACTTCAAAAAGCAGATGAAGTTTCTTTTGAAAAAAGCCGAAGCTGGAGAAACTGGTGAATTTACAATGTCTAAGAAGGAGTTATAATAAATTCAGAGAAGGGAAGGTTTATCCTGGCTGACCCCCTCTCTTTTTTTACCTACAACAGAAAAGAGAGCCAAATGGCTCTCTTTCCTCTCAAATAAAAGCAAGGGTTTTCTGGAGAGGAGGGCGCCTACTCCAGAAATCTGCTCCTTGGAAGGAGCTGTATGTTAAGTGGTTAGGTGTGGCTTCCTTATATAGATATTATCCTCTATGGAAGAAAAAAAAGCTAACCTCCCCTCCCCCAACTATTCACAATAGTACTTGCCCCCCTCCTCACTGCCAGTCTTTTTTGGTGAATCAGCTCACCCTATTTTTCATTTTATATTTTTCCTTCCGCCTCTGGCAAATAACTATACACTCTCCTACCTTACAGATCTCCTTTAAAGGGACTTTTTATACTCCCCAGGTTTAATCCCAGTATATTTTTAATTTATAAAGGAAAGTTTCTAGAAACTTATATCTTGGATTAAAGTCCCATCCCTAATATAATCTGTAAGAGACTTTAAAGTATATCTAGTAAAAAGGAATTCCTATAGACATCAGTGTGCTTTAAAATTAATTTTATTATGCCAAACTAAAAAAGACTGAGGATTTTCCTCAGCCTTTTTTACACTTATCCCTCAGATTGAGAGTTCTTTTTTCTTAACCGACAGATCTTAAGGCTACCACTTCAGAGGAACTGCCATAGTCTCCTCTAAACCGTTGTATTTATAAGTAAGAAGTATCTCCTTTGGCAGCTTCTCTTTATCCTTTAAATTAAACACAACCCATCTCCTCTCATAGAGCCCTGCAGGTATCTGGAACTCTCCAGACATAAGGTGTGTCTCAGGAAAAACCTTGCCCCTCTCAGCATCTCTATTCCCCTTATGAAGGTTATCTACTCCAAGAGCTCCAGCTCCTCCCACAAGAAGAGCTGTCCCGGCATTCCCTATGGCTCCATCTGCAAAGGAAAGGAGACCGCCGGCAATTGCCGAACCTCCAAATGCTGTCTTTCTGTTCTTCTCCCTTCTCTCCTTCTCTGCACTCTGGGCATCATGCCACTGCTTGAGCTCCTTTCCTGAAATGACCCTGATCTCAGAGTTATAGTAGTCGTCCTCAAAACTTACATGTGGTTCTGTGACCTCACCAATCTCTCCGCTCTTGTTTTCAAAGGTAAAAACCATAAACTTATAGTAATCATTGCTGAAAGCCTTGTCGGTATCTCCGCTTACAAGAAGATCGACCTTCTTCTTCTCAGCTACTCCTCCATCTGTCCCGATGCTCTTTCCATATTTTCCAGGGTGTACAGAAGCACAGGAAACCATGAAAAAAGCCATTAACATATATATTAAATTTCTCATTATATCATCCTCTCTTATTATTAAAATTTTATAGATAATTTATGTGAAGCACTCTTAATACAGCAATCAAAAGATGACAGATCTAAGTTATTAACTTATTGCATTTTCCAGATGCTTTTTATATAAATCTATCGATTCTTTCAAGGCTTGGGAGCCATCCTCTGTTATAAATATTCTATTCCTCCTATCTATCCTGCATTTTCTTACTAATCCAGACCTTTCCATTTCACTTATTCTCCTGGAGATCAGAGATCTGTCTACTTTAATAGAAGAATTCAGATCGGAGAAGTTATCTATCTGATTTTTAATATAGATCAAAATATAAATATCTACAATGCTTAACCTGGTTACCTTTTTAATGGTTTTAAAGTAATCCTGCATCTCATAGTATTCATCTAACCTCTTAAGCTCACTCTTATACCTCACAATATCTCCTTTTTTAATATGAATATAGGTTTTCTACTTCTCCCCAGAGGGTCTTATAATGCAATAGTCTTTAATCAGTTCTCTTACTCCCTCCTCATCAATTTCATCTCCAAACTCTCCTAAAGCAAGAACATGATCGAAAAAGTCATCCAGATCATAGTTCCTAATGCCCAGACCTATTAACACAAGGATCTTATTCTGAATCATACTTAACCTGGAGGCAAAAAAAGAACTTGCTTCCCTGCTTCTAAGCTCCCTCCATGCTTCATCCTTAGCTTTTTGCAGGCTAAAGTAGCTTTCATCAAGTATCACCCTTTGCCTCACTGAGTCTTTATTACTAAAGAAACTTTTAAACATTACACTCCTCCGCTACAAACACTTTAAAATCACTGTATAGATGTTATTTTATTTTTAAGCTTTTCATAATTTCAGGGTATGGTAGCAGAGTTTTTTTAAAAATACTGAACTTCTCAATTAAAATGTTTTAATTAACCTCTTCTTCAATCCCCCTGTTTTTAAAGTAAGATATAAGGGAGCTTTTATTTCAAAGGCTTTAAAACCTCTAAGCCGCTCCCTAGAAAAATGGAGAAATCATTTTAAAATTAAAATGATTTAAGTTATTTTATCTGTGTTTTTATCTCTAAATAACCCTAAGTTAATATGAAGATCAAGCCTCCAATTGTAAATATAGAAAAAATTGTTCCCAGTACAGTAGCAGCTGATGTCTCAGACTCATAGGTACCAAATTTTACAGAAAACATAGGTGCCGTAGAAGCAGTTGGCATTGCTGAAACAAGAAGAATCTCGTTAAATAGGTGTCCCTTAATTCCACTTACTAACATTACTCCAAGAAAGATTAATGGTGATATTATGTTTCTTATAACTATCAGAGTTATCACCTCAAGGTTTACAGATATCCTGGTATGCGCCATAAAAAGGCCTGTAGCAAACAATGAAATTGGTGGTGCGGTATCCCCTAGAAATTTAAAACCAGATATAATAAACTCTGGAAGCTGCATATGTAAAGCTGAGATTATTATCCCTAAAATAGGTGCAGATAAAATAGGATTTTTAAATAATTTCATTATCTGGAAGATAGTTGACCTTAGGTCACTCCCTTCACTCTGGTTATGATAATCTACCAGGAACATTGTAAGGGGGGTTATCATAAGAAAAACAACAAGACTTGCAACTATAATTGTAGCTACTCCACCCTCACCATAGAGATTTAGTATTATTGGAATTCCCATAAAAGCAGCATTGGGAAAGGCTGATATAAGAGAAGCCTGGGAACTCTCCTTGGGGTGTTTTTTAAACTTATAGTGATAGATCATATATGTTTTAATATATGTGAGCAAAAGTCCAAGAACTATTATGGAAATAACCTTTAGATTGAGAAAGAGTCCTATAGGTTTAGCGGAAGTAAAGCTAAATAACAGAGCTGGAGTTGCTATTAAAATTATAAAGTTAACCAGAGATCTTGAGTGTTCCTCTGGCACAATCTCCTTTCTACCAGCATACCAACCCATAAAAATAGTAAAAAATAAGGGAAACAAAACTTTTGTAATGAGTAAGATCATAGTAACTCCTTTTCATAGTGTATTTGTGCCATTTTAAGCCTTCTAGGCAACTTCAGTATTTTAACTGTATGAGATCTTAGTTAGGCAGGTTCATAATTTAGCCACAAAAAACTCTCCCTATATTAGCCGGTCTCTTGCCATTAAACCAGCTACCATAAGGAGAGCATATTGGACCTTATATCTAAACTAAAGTCACATATAAATTTTATTTTTAGAGAGCCGACCTTCTCCCAATAGAGACCTCTTTAAAGATAATCTGTGTATCCCCTGTCTCCTCCTCCAAAGAGAGTGTCGGAATCGAAATCCCTTAACTGGATGCCTAATTTAAACTTTTCAACAAGATCTGGGTTGGTTATAAAACTTCTGCCGTAGGCTATCAGATCTGCATAGTTCTCCTCTAAAATCATCTCTCCCCTGTCCTTGGTATAGTTCCCCGCTACAATAATTATCCCCGAGAAGACCCTACGAAGCTCCTCTCTGAAACCTGTAGTAACAAGAGGGGCATCATCCCAGTCTGCTTCACTGAGATGAATATAAGCTATTCCAATCTCCTCGCAATATTCAGCGAGTTTTATAATGGATTTCAATGCATCTGGACAGTTCATTCCCCTCTGGGTAATAAATGGAGCTAATCTAATCCCCACCCTTTCTTCACCTATCTCTGCAGCCACCTCTTCTAAAACTTCCTTGGCAAATGTCAACCTCATTTCTACAGAGCCTCCATACTCGTCTTCTCTGATATTGGAAGTGGACCTTAAAAACTGATCTATAAGATATCCATTTCCTCCGTGGATCTCAACCCCGTCAAAACCTGCCCTTACTGCATTTCTAGCTGCCCTCCCATAATCCTTAACAATGGCTTTTATCTCCTCTAAAGATAATTCTCTGGGCACAGGACAGGGAACCATCTCCCCCTGCTCCTTCTCCTTGTTATAGATCCATACGCTGGCATCAAACTCTAAAGCCGATGGTGCTACAGGTTTTCCATCCAGGTGGAAACTTGGGTGTGACATCCTTCCCACATGCCACAGCTGAGAAAAGATAATCCCTCCCTTTTTGTGAACCTGATCTGTAACCTTCTTCCATCCCTCTACCTGAGCACCGGTATGGATTCCCGGTGTAAATGAGTACCCCTTCCCCTGATCAGATATCTGGGTAGCCTCAGTTATTATAAGACCAGCTCCTGCTCTCTGGGAGTAGTATTCCCCTGCACTGTTATTTATTACTCCGTCTATCTCTCCAGCCCTGGCTCTTGTCATCGGTGCTAAAACAACCCTGTTCTTTAGAATCTTTTCTCCCAGCTTGAGTTCCTTATATAAATTCATTTGATCCCTCCTCATTATCACTTGCGACACTTGATGTAAAACTTATTTCATAGGGGAGTTATTAATTATTGATTATGTCTGCCCCTTATTTTAAAGGCTCTATTACTTCTAAAATAGTCTTTAAATTTAAATACAACTCTGAATTCATACTTAAAGGTATCTTACTACATCCTCCATCCCTCTTCTCGTCTTTGGAAACTTATTCTCTGGATCCTTGGCGTATCCAAAGGCTATCATATAGGAGAGTGCAAATCTCTCCATATCTATATCAAACTTCTCAGCCAGTATCTTTTCTGTTTTCTCCTTGTGGAATCCCTCTATAGGGCAGGAATCTACTCCAGCTATGGCTCCAGCTGTGAGCATATTCCCCATTGCTATATAACTCTGCTTACCTGCCCAGTCGGAGAGAGTTCTTTCATTTTCCAGCAAGTTAAAGTCTTTTTCCTGAAAGTCCCTGAAAAAGTTTGTTTTCATCTCGATAACTTCCTCTGGAAGTTTTTGTACACCCCTCATAAAGTTATTAAGGTATTCCGAGTCGTGTTTCATCTCTCCCTTTCTGGTAAGAGCTACAACAAAGTGACTAGCCCCTGTAGCTCTGTCCCTTCCTCCCCAAGAAAACTCAGTAACCTCCTCCTTCATCTTTGGGTCGGTTATTACCAAAAACTGCCACGGCTCAAATCCAAAGGAGCTCGGAGATAACCTCCCTGCCTCCATTATAAAGTTAAAGTCTTCATCGGTGATCCTTCTTTCAATATCAAACTCCTTACATGCATATCTTCTATTCATCGCTTCTATAAATTCTTTTTTCATCCTATCTTCACCTCTATTTATATTTTTTATTTTACTTTTGTCATTTAGGCTTTATTAACTGTCTTACTATCTCTATAAAACTTCACTGTTCAATGTAATCTCTATATTTTCAGAATAGCTTATCAACCTTCCTATCTTCTCCTTAAAAAACTCCGTTCCCTCATGCTTTTCTATGGCCGCTCTGTCCTCCCACTTCTCTACAAAAGTCATAACTGAACTTTTTTCCTGATCCTCATAGACTGAGTACTCTATACACCCATCCTCTCCTCTGCTGTTTTTAACCAGCTCCAGAGCTTCCCTTTTAAATAACTCTAAACTTTCATCTTTAACTAAAGCCTTGGCTATAATTAGAATCATCTTTACTCCTCCTAGCAACTTTATGTCTTTAAAATAGTTATAACCCCTGAGATATGATATAATCTAGCACAGGTAAGATAATTATTGAAGTAGTTGCATTTTGGTAATATTATTTACTTTTAGTAACATAGTTTCATTTTAGAAAGTAAGGAGGTAAAAGGTAAGTATGAATGATAAACCGTCTAAATCAAAGGAGATATGTAGCGGGGATAAGCCATGTAAGATAGAAGCAACTTTAAAATTTCTTGGGAACAAGTGGACCTTTCTTATTATCCATGCTCTTATGGGTGACAGAAAAAGGTTTAAGGAGCTTCAGTACCTGCTTAAAGGTATAAGTCCCAAAACCCTTACTGAAAGACTCAGAAATCTCGAGGAAAAGGGAATTGTTCACAGGGAGATCTTTCCTGTTATTCCTCCTAAGGTAGAATACTCCCTAACCCCTAAGGGTGAGGAACTTAAAACTATGCTGGATGCCCTAAATGCCTGGGGAAAGAAGCATCTGGATTAATAGAATAATTTGCTAGGTTTTAATTCGTTTTAAAAGTTTCATGGAGAGGTGAACTCTCCCTTTTTCTTTTTTTGAGCTTCACACTCAACCCCTTGGATAAAATTTAAGAGAATTCTAAATAATTTCATATTTATACCCCTTCCTTCTATATTACGTTGCGTAAGTTATTTTCACCTGCCCCCCTTCCATCCTTTAACTGATTTCATTAAATCCATTATTTCTCTTCTCCCTTCAAGATAAAGTCTCCATATATTTTGATCTATGAATTTCAATAATTATATATTTTTAAAAAAAATTTAACATTATTGAAATTCACTCACATGACTTAAAACAAAAGACTTAAAAACAAAACATTTGCTCTTAATGTTTTCTTAAGAAAGGTTTTAGTTGACTTTTTCACTTGCAAAAGTGTACGCAAATCTATATACTGTGTATATTTCAAATAAAATTACATTGTTTTTTTGGCAAAGTAGGAGAAATCCTATGACGCAAAACTATAGGGCCTTTAAAATGGTAGCCAGCTGCAGATCTATGGAGATCTGCTTTTTTTTATGCCAAACACTTGTTACATTATCTTTTTTGTATTCTAAAGTGTTTGTAAGTTGAAAAAAGAACTTAATAACAAGTTAAGAAATAGAGTGTTTGTTTACAAGGGGAGAGAGAAGTATGAAAAAAGTAATTTTGTTGTTTTGGTTGCTTCTATCGATGCAACTATTGGGAATGGAAGTTAATGGGAACTACAGTAACTTCCTCTATTATGAATCTGCTATGAAGAGCGGAAGTGAGGTAAGGATAACGCCTGATGAAGGAGGAAAAAAAGGGGCAGTCTGGTCGAGGAATGTATTTGATCTAAATGAAGATTTCCACTTTGAGTATGAGATATATCTAGGAACTAAAGGCATCGAGAGCTACGAAAGCCTTAAAAAAGAAAATCCATACCTTAATATGGAAGACAAATATATTGATGCCAATGGAAATGTTGATATAGGGGCAGACGGGATGGCCTTTACCTTTAAATCATCTGATTATAAAAATGATAACTATGGAAATGCCGGACAAAACATCGGTTATGGTGGAGGTAATTTCCCCTATTCCTTCGGGGTTAAGTTTGACACCTATACAAACCCATATTATGACCCACAATACGATTATCAACAAGATAAAATCAAAAATATCGTTAAAGACCATATTGCTTTTATAGCTAAAGGGAAGATTGGAACAATCAGAAATTCCGGAATTGGTGATGGTAGAGGAGCAGCACCCTACAAGGAAATAGATGAGATGGAGGATGGAGAGTGGCACAAAGTTACCTTTGACTGGGATGCCTCGAATAAAAGGTTTACATATACCTTTCGAGATGGAATGAAAACGTATACAGACACCTATTCTGGAGATATTGTAAAGGAATATTTAGGAGGTAAGTATGCTTACTTTGGGTTCACTTCATCAACAGGGCAATGGATGAATGAACATAAACTTCGTAATGTAAGAGTTAAGGGAACCATTCCAACAGATGACTACAAGTTAGATATAAAAAAGGAAGTTGTTTCTGGGAACAACTATAAGTTGGAAGATACTATTAAGTATAGGATAACTATAATAAATCCCGGGAGCGAAACCCTTACCGACATTAAACTAAAGGATGGGAAGGATATATCAGATAACGAACTGGCATCAGATGTTACCCTTGAAAGGTCCACATGGCCTGAGCTAAAAGCAGGGGAAAAGCTCATAACCTATGGAACAAAAAAGGTAACCCAAGCAGATATAGATGAGGGAAGCGTAATCAGAACTGCTGCTGTAGAGGCACGAAAAAGAGATGGAGAGAAGCTGTATGCAGCTGCTGAAGCCGTTGTGTATCCAAGCATAGTTGAGGGACTAGAGGTAAGTAAAACAATAGTTGGAGATAGCAAATACGCAAAAGCAGGAGAAACAATAACATATAACTTTAGCGTAACAAACACAGGAACTATAACTTTAACAGATCTGTCTGTATTGGACCTGAAGATACCGGGAGTTATACTAAATAAAGTTGAACTAGCTCCTGGAGATACTGCTACAGGGACTGGAAAATATACCGTTACTCAGGAGGATATTGATCATGGAAGTATTGAAAATACTGCAAATTTTAGAGCTGTAAAACCAGATGGAAGTGTTATAGGTGGAAGTTCTACAGCAATAGCTACTGGGGTATTAACCAGTAGTATTGAGGTTCATAAAACAGTTACTACTGCCGGGGAGTATAAGTTCTCCAAGGTGGGAGATAAGATCACATATAGCTTTACCGTTAAAAACACTGGTAATACTACTCTTACTGCTGTCACTGTTACAGATCCTAAGATCTCAGCTCCTATTACC
>NZ_BSDY01000003.1:95071-279171 GCF_027925155.1 Propionigenium maris DSM 9537
GATCACATATAGCTTTACCGTTAAAAACACTGGTAATACTACTCTTACTGCTGTCACTGTTACAGATCCTAAGATCTCAGCTCCTATTACCCTGGATAAGGCAACGCTACTTCCTGGGGATACTGCTACTGGAACTGGAGAGTATACTGTCACTCAGCAGGACGTAGATGCCGGTAAGGTTGACAATACCGCTACATTCACCGGTACCGATCCTAAGGGTGGTAAGGTCACTGAAAAAGATACTGTTTCCGCTAAGGGACAGGTTACTGCTGACTTTACCGTTACCAACACTCCTGTAATAAACGATAAGGATAGTAGTTTCGTGGTAAATAAATACACCAAGGTGGGGGATATCGTTACATATACCCTTACCCTTAAAAATACCGGTAACGCTACCCTTAAGGACATTGTCGTTACCGATACAAACAACACTACTGGAATCACAATGGATAAAGATACATTACTTCCTGGGGATACTGCCACTGGTACAGTAACGCATAAAGTTACACAGGCTGATATCGATGTCGGTACCATCGTTAATCCGGCGAACTTCACTGCTAAGGATTCCAAGGATGTTGCTCTTCCTACAAAGGAAGCTACGGCTACTGTTAATGGAAAAGCTATAGTAGACCTCTCCATAGAAAAAGCTGTAACCGATGAGAGTGGAGATGGAAAGGCTCAGGATAGGGAGATGCTGACATACACAATAATAGTAAAAAACAACTCAAACATTACAGTAACGAATTCTAAACTAACAGACACTCTGTCATCCAAGTTCTTCAATGGACAGACCCCTAAGAATCTGGAGGTAAAGGGAGCCTCCACTCAGGGAAGCTTAAAAAATGGTATTACTCTGGACAAGATAGCAGTAGGTCACTCTGTAAAAGTAACCTTCCAGATGAAAGCTGTCTATCCGGCCGGGACTATCTCTGGAGATAGGGTGGATAACATAGCTACTGTAATCTATGAGGGTAAGAATATAGATTCCAATAAGGTTAGCCTTCCAGTTGAAGAGCTCTCTCTTGTTGATCTGGACATTAAGCTAGATGTTAAAGACCTGGGAGGAAAGGGAACTACAAAGGGAGACGGAGTAGTTGAAGACGGAGAGTCTGCTGAATATACAATCTCTGTAACCAATAATAGTAGTGTAGATGCTGAGAATGTAAGAGTAATCGACCCTTATAAGGAACTCTTCCTCTACAAGGACAACTCATACAGCTATCTTTCTCTTGAGGACGGAATAACCTCTGCAAAGGATCTGGGAGAAGGAATAGTTATTCCAAGGGTAAAAGCCGGGGAAACTATTAAATTAAAGTTCCAGGTGGAGTTTGCCTATAAGGGAAGGGAGGTCTATGAGGGGGATACTATACCTAACCAGGCATATCTCTCCTTTGAACAAAATCAAGATCCTAGAAGGAGAAGCCTCTTCCAAATCAGCAGTTTAGCAGCTACAACGGATCAAAAGAAGGACTCTAATGTTGTAGTTCTTAATGTTGCAGAGCCAAGCTATACCCTTACAAAAACTATCAGAGGTAAGCAAACTACCTTCTACCCTGGAGACACAGTTGTCTATGATATTCAGCTGACAAACAACTCCACAGTTATAGGAAGAGATGTAAAAATACAGGACAGGGTCAGCCAGATCAAAGCCTTTGAGAGCTGGGATTGGAGAAGGGAAGAAGTCAAGGACTCTGAATCTCTTCTAAAAACAGAAATAAGAAGGGACCTTTTTGAAACAGGTCTTATTATTAATCCTGGAGAAACTAAGAATTATACCCTTGTAGGAAAGCTTAAGAGCGACCTCAAAAAGGGAGATGTTACAAATACAGCAGAGGCAGGAAAAAATCTGGAGATTAAAGCTGAAGCTACGCTAAAGGTAGAGGAAGCTGATATCAAGATAGAGAAGAGTGTCAAAAAAAGATGGGTTTCCATTGGTGACCTTGTGAGTTACAAGATCATTATTCAGAACCTTTCAGCCTCAGAAAGCAGCGTGTTGAGAGATGTAAGGATAGTGGATATCCTTCCTCCTGGGTTCAAGTATGCTGAAAATTCCGGAAAAATCGATGGTAAGAAGGTCCAGGTAGAGAATAAGGGACGTACTGTGTACTTTAAGGGACTTACCCTAACTGGAAAAAAAGAACTGGAGATAAACTATATCCTCCGTGTGGGAACCGGTGTAAAGCCTGGGACCTATGTTAATAAAGCCTGGACCGAGACTTCTGGTGATAGAAAGGCATCCAAGGTAGCTGAAGCTAAGGTAGAGGTAATAAACGATCCTCTATTCAACAGTACCGTTATAATCGGAAAGGTCTTCCATGACAGAGACGGAGACGGATGGCAGGATGATGCTACAGCGAAAAGGATTAAGGTTAAAACCCTTACAAATCAGGCTAACTACTCAGGTGGCTTTATGGAAAAGGATGGAGAAAGATGGAGTATCTCACAAGATGATAATGAGATCATCCTTGGAGACCTTAACGGAAAGATTTCAGAAGATTCAACTGCAAATACCATAATGTTAAAAAGGGGGATCATTAACCCTAAAATTCCTGGAGATATTGTAGTTTCTACTAAGAAAGGAACTACTATAACCTTAAAGGGAAGTGGTGAAGTTATTAAATCCTATAAAGGTAGCGTTAAAAAGGGACTCTCTGGAGAAGAGATAGCTGTCAGCAGAAAGATAGTTAAAAACCCTAGCTACAGAGAGGGCTTTAAAGATGTTAAAGGTAGGAGGAGAGTGGTTTTAAACAATATATTCGCTCCTGTATACTTTGACTCTGCATACGCCCTTATCAAGGAAAATGAAAGTGAAAAGTTAAAAAAATATATTGAAAATTTACAGCATAAGAAGAACCTCAAAATAATACTTACAGGGTACACTGATTCTCAGCATCTTACAAAGAGAGCTAAGAAAAGATACAGGAATAACCTCTATCTTTCCTTGGCCAGAGCAGAGGTCCTCAAAGAATACCTTGCAGCTAAGCTGGATATTACAGAGGATATGTTTGTTGTAGAGGGGAGAGGAAGTGAAAATCCTGTGGCCAGCAACTGGACTAGTTCCGGAAGGGAACTTAACAGAAGAACTGAGATATCTATTGAATACGATGAAGAAATCACCGAGAAGAAGCTCTATAAGATAGACAATAGCAGCTACTTTGAAGTCATTGAAATTAGAAATGAAGGGGTAAAAGAAGAGGGAATCCCGGGAGTAAGACTGGCAACTGTAGAGGGGCTTGTTATGGAAACCGATAGATTCGGGAGATTCCACGTAGATGGAGTTGACGATATTCCTGACAGGGGTAAAAACTATATCATAAAGGTTGATAAAGCTACCCTTCCTCCAGACACTCTGTTCACCACAGAAAATCCAAGGGTAAAAACTCTTTCCAAGGTTATGGAGAAGTTTAACTTCGGAGTTAAGATGCCTGAAATGAAAAAGATCAACAAGGAAAAGATAGTTGAAATAAGAGTGGGAAGTGTCTTCTTTAAGACCAATAAATGGGAGATTAAGGAGGATCAGATTGAAAGTTTAAACAATATTGCTGATCTCCTAAAAAAGCACAACGGAGGTACAATAATCGTTGAAGGAAATGCAGACAGCAGAGCTTCCAATGAATATAACAGAGTCCTGGCACTAAAAAGAGCTAAGACAGTAGAGGAGGAGCTGACAAAGCTCCTTGGAGAGAAGGAAGTTTCAAAGATAACAATTATATCTCAGCTTCCAGGAGGTGAGATGTAATGAGAGAAAGAACCTATTTTAAACACTTTTTCATACTCTTTTTAATGGTTAACCTGGTAGCACTATCTTCAGAGGAGGTCATCTTTAACCAGGGTGACCCCTCTCAAGAGGTTGGAGAAAAAGAACTCCCTTACAGCATAAGGGTAGTTACCAATGGGGAGGAAAAACCCATATCTGCAAATGACACTACCGAAGGTATGAATAGCAACAGAAGAAGCGATGTTATATATAAAAGTAGGATACAGCTGGAAAATAATGAGGGGGCTATATGGTCTGTTATAGATCCCATAGAGGTCTCTCCTAAACTTGATATCACTTCTGAAAGGGGAGAAGTTGTCCCTGAACAGGAGACATGGTTTAAGATCTACAGCAACTATGGGGAGTTTATTAAGAGGTGGGAGATTACCATTTATGAAGACAGGGAGGAGAATATCCTTGCTACCCTTAAGGGGAATAGCATAGATTTCTCAAAGGAGATACCATGGATTCCCTCAAGGGATATCTATGGCAGAGAGGAGATTTTCTATAAGTTAAAGGTCTGGGACACCGAAGGAAACTTTGATGAAACAAAGTTGAAACCTCTTAAGGTAGTCACAAGGGAAAGATGGGAGAAGAATAGTGCTGCTGAAAAAAGAGGAGAAAGAGCTCTGAGCGGTGGGGAGGCCTTTGGAGGTAGTTCCCTTTCTATCCAAAATATACCTATAGACGCCTCAAGAGTCAGGGTTTACGGGCATGGTTTCCCAGATAAAACAAAGATCTTAATGGGAGATAGAGAGATTCCAATAGATTCCCAGGGGAAATTTGCACTGGAGGAACACTTCTCCCCCGGTCCTCACATCCTGGATCTTAAGATTGTCAAGGATGGGGAGGTATTTAGCTACCCACTGGAAATTACAGTACCAGACAGATACAACTTTATTGTGGGAATTGCCGACATAAAGGGAGGTAAGAACAAGGTTTCCGGAAGTGATGAGATTATCTCTAAAGATTACCATTACGATGGTTCCTCCTATACAGATGGCCGTGTAGCCTTCTACTCGAAAAACAAATATAAGAAGTATCTTCTGACTGCTCAGATGGATACCCACGAGGAGGAGTTAAAAAATATCTTTAACAACATGGACGAAAGAGAGAACACAAGTGTTTTCAGGGACATGGAAAGAGATATGTACTACACAACCTATGGAGATGAATCCACTACCTATAGTGATGTTAATACTCAGGGAAAGTTCTACCTGAAGCTTTCATGGGATAAAAATAACCTCCTATGGGGAAACTATAATACAGGATTTACAGGAACTGAGTTTGCCAACTATAACCGTAGCCTATACGGGGCAAAGGTAGACTTAAGAAGCAGAAAAACAACACTATTTGGAGAGGACCGTGAGCAGTTAAAGGTATTTCTCTCTCAGCCGGGAACGGTATTTGCCCACGATTCATTCTTAGGTACAGGGGGAAGCCTCTACTACCTGAAGCATACTGATATGGTTACCGGAAGTGAAAAGATATGGGTAGAGGTCAAGGACAAGAGTACAGGCCTTGTTACTGACAATATCTATCTTACCGGCGGTGAGGATTATGAGATCGACTACTTCCAGGGAAGGGTTATCCTCTCAAGACCCCTTCTCCAGATACTTCAGGATACAGATGATACCTCAGTGATAAAGAACGGTGCATTAGACGGCAAGGAAACATATCTGAGGGTTGATTATGAATACTATCCTGTAGGAATTGAAGATGACGACCTTTCAGGAGGTATCAGAGGGGGAAAATGGCTTACAGAAGGAATCTATACAGGGGGTACATATGTAGAGGGGAATGATAACGACCTGGACTATACCCTTAAGGGAGCTGATGTTGTTCTCAGAAAAAGTAAGGATACCTTCTTAAGAGCTGAAATTGCAGAGAGCCAGGGAAGAGAAGGGGGCAGTAAGTTCTACTCCGATGATGGTGGTATCTCCTTTAAAGAGGTAGGAAGCAGGGAAGAGGAACAGGATGGAAGAGCCTACTCCCTAAAGGGTAGAGCCAGACTTTCAGACCTTGACACTAACCTGAGCCACAATACTATAACTGAAGGTTGGTATCGTAAAAAGGAAAGAGGATTTTCCATCTCAAGTCTTGAAGATAACAGAGAGGAAACTAACTACGGAGTCAAAACTACCTATAAATACTCTAAAAAACTCAAGTTAAACTTCTACTACGACCGTGCTGAGAGCAGGGATGATGAGAAGGAACTACAGGAGGAGGTAGGGGCAAAGCTTCATTACAGGTTTGAAAAACTCCTTCTTAGTACTGAGCTGAAGGGAAGCAAGGAGGAGGATTCAGAGAATAAGGGAGAAGGGGTTCTCAGCGGAATCAGAGGAGAATACTTCTTTACTCCTTCCACCTCTGTCTATTCAGCCCTCCAGGGAACTCTTTATAAGAAAGAGGAATATGAAGCAAATGACATGGTAACCCTGGGTGGAAAGAGCAAGCTGGGAGATAAGCTTGGATTAAACCTGGAGTCCAGTTGGGGATCAAGGGGAGATTCGGTTTTAGGTGGCCTCGACTATGCCTTAGGAGAGAACCATGATGTCTATGTTAACTATCTCCTTTCTGAGGACAGCAGCGAGAGAAATAAAACCCTGACCTTTGGTCAGAAAGCTAAATTAAATAAAAGGTACAGTATCTACCAGGAAAATCAATTTGTTCAGGGAGACACCAATGGAAACGGCCTTATCCAGTCCTATGGGCTTGATTTTGACGCTACTGAAAAGTTAAGAACCGGTATCTCTTATCAGCAGGGAGACCTGGATAAGGATGACGACAAGATAAAAAGAAGAAGTGTAAGCCTCTACTCGTCCTACGACGCCAGAAAGGTCTTCCTCAGAAATAAGATCGAGTATCGTAGGGACAAGGGAAGCAGTGAAAAGAAGCATCAATGGCTCACTGCCAACCGTATCAAATATGTCCTTGATAACGAGTGGACCTTTAAGGGAAAGGGAAACCTATCCTACACTAAGGATGAAAAGGATCACAAGGAAGACGCTAAGTTTGTAGAGCTAAGTCTGGGGTTTGCCTACAGGCCTATATGGAACGACAGACTTAATATCCTCAGTAAGTACACCTATCTATACGACCTTCCAAGCGAGGGGCAGGATGACAGCGGCACAGATGAGAAAGCTCACATCTTTGCCATAGAGGAACTATATGATATAGATGCCCGTTGGACCATTGGAAGTAAGGTAGCTCTTAAAAAGTCTATGCTTAGAGAGGGAAGGGATGAAGGTGAATGGTTTAGCAACACCACTGAGCTATACGCTGTTAAAGCCCTCTACCACCTTATTCAAAACTGGGATATAATGGGAGAATATCACTGGCTTATCTCAAGGGATGCTGAAGATATGTCCCAGGGATATCTCGCTTCAGTGCAGTATCATGTAAATACAAATATGAAGGTGGGAGTAGGATATAACTTTACCTCCTTTGACGACGATCTGACTCATGATGATTACGATGCTGAAGGATGGTTTATAAACCTGATCGGAAAGCTATAGTTCCTAAGAAGTACAAATCTTATTTTTAAATCCATAAAAAAGGTTAGAGTATTGACTCTAACCTTTTTTATGGCTGGTTTATTAATTTGAAACTATTATTTTTTAAAAAATTTATAAATCTTCCTCAAATTACCAATAAAGTACAAAAGATTACATTTTTAAAATTCACTCCTCTATATTCCTGTTTTTACAGGTATTAAAATATTCAAGTTCAAGGTAAAGGGTTCAACAACTATATATTAAGTGTTATCTTCCAGACTTTATTACAGAAGTCTATAAAAAACAAAATAAATAACTTTTGTACATTTTTATAAAAAGTCATTAAAAAGTATGACATTTAGTCAAAAAAAGGAGGAGTTGTTTGAATAAATTGTATATTTGTTTGATGGGTTGCTTCTGTTTATAGATTTTTTGCCGGTGAAGGTGTTGTTCATGATGATGACGAAATAAAATTATGTATTGAGGTGAAGACTATGAAAAACTTTATTATGTTAGGGGAGTCTAAGGATAAATTTGAAGAACATATGAGGGAGACAATAAAGGAATCCATAGAGGAAGTTAAAAAATATATGGAGGAAAATACAGATAAAAAAGTGGAAAAAATAAAAAAGGAATTGGAAAACCTGCTTTATTTGAATAATATAAACGTCAAGATAATAGATATAGGGATAGTCAAATTGCCCAAGGAAAGGGTCAGGCTGTTTGAAGAGTTGATTTCAGAGATAGAACAAAAAGATGAACTATCTCATGAAGATAAGAAAATTTTAAAATCTAAAATTTATATTAATATGGGTAGTTCTCACAGGGATTTAAGAAAATATAAGAAAGCTGTTGAGACATACAAAAAATCTATCGATATATCACCCTATAATGATATAGCTTATATTGAATTAGGGGCTGCATATGGTAATCTAAATAAATACCATGAGGCTATTGAGGCGTATAAGGAAGCTATTAAAATAAACCCTGACAATGATGAGGTATATATCAATTTAGGAGCTGCATACTATAACCTGAATAGATATAATGAGGCTATAGGGGTATATGAAAAAGTTATCCAAAAAACTTCCGACAACCATGAGGTATATGTTCATTTGGGTTCTGCCTACGACAGTTTAAATAAATATCAGGAAGCTGTGAAAGCATATAGGGAAGCTATCAAAATAAATCCCAATAATGATGAGGTATATATCAATTTAGGGGCTGCATATCATAACTTAAATAGATATGATAAAGCTATTGAGGTGTATAGGGAAGCTGTTAAGATAAATCCCAATAATGACAGAGGATACATTAATTTGGGATTTGCTTATGTTAATTCAAATAAGTTTAAAGAGGCTGTGGAAGCTTGTAAAAATGCCATTGAAATAGACCCTCATAATGATGGGGTCTATGCTCACCTGGGTTATGCTTACTATAATTTAAATAAATATGAGGAAGCTATTGAAGCATGTAAAGGTGCTATTGAGGTAAACCCATCAAATGACGGTGCCTATGCAAGTTTAGGGTATATCTATAACAGTTTAGACAGACATGAAGAAGCGTTGGAAGCATGTAATAATGCCATTGAACTAAATCCAGATAATGATATGGCCTATGCAGGTTTAGGGTATGTCCATGGGAGATTAAATAGATATGAGGAGGCCATTGAGGCATCTAATAATGCCATTAAATTAAACCCATCAAATGACAACGCCTATGCCAACTTAGGTTATGCCTATGGCAGATTAAATAAATATGACGAAGCCATTGAGGCGTGTAATAATGCCATTAAATTAAATCCATCAAATGCCGTTGCACATGCTAACTTAGGTTATGCCTATAGTAGGTTAAGTAGATATGAGGAGGCCATTGAGGCATATGGAGAAGCTATTAAACTTAACCCAGATAATGGTGAGGTATATGTAAGTTTGGGATACATCTACAGGAATTTGAACAGATATGAGAAAGCTATTGAAGCGTATAATAAAACTATTGAAATAGATACAGCCAACGATATAACCTATGCTAACTTAGGATATGTGTATAGTAAGCTGAATAGATATGAGGAAGCTATTGAAGCGTGTGAAAGATCTATTGAACTAAATCCCAACAATGATATGGACTATGCTAACTTGGGGTATATCTATGGTAGGTTAAATAGATATGAGGAGGCTATTGAGGCATGTGAAAGATCTATTGAACTGAATCCAGATAATGATGCGGCCTATGCTAACTTAGGTTATGCCCATGGTAGGTTAAATAACTATGAAGAGGCCATTGGGGCATGTAATAATGCTGTCAAATTAAATCCGGATAACGACCTAGCATACGCTAGCTTAGGGTATATCTACGGAAAATTAGATAAATATGATGAAACCATCAAAGCATGTAATGATGCCATTAGATTAAATCCATCTAACGCTACTGCATATGCTGATCTAGGAAACGCCTATGACAAGCTAGAAAGATATGAGGAAGCTGTAGTTGCTTATAAGGAAGCTGTTAAAATAAACCCTCATAGTAATGTTTATTCTAGTCTGGGAAGGGCTTGTGACAAACTAGAAAGATATGAGGAAACTGTGGAGGCGTATGAAGAAGCTGTTAAACTTAACCCTGATAGCGATGTTTATGCCGACCTGGGAAGGGCTTGTGACAAGCTAGAAAGATATGAGGAAACTGTGGAAGCATATAAGGAAGCTATAAAAATAAATCCTGATAGCAATGTTTATGTCGACCTAGGAAGGGCTTGTGACAAGCTAGAAAGATATGAAGAGGCTGTGGAAGCATATAGGGAGGCTATTAAATTAGATCCTGACAATGATAATATATATGCTGATCTAGGAAGGGCTTATGGATATTTAAATAGATATGAGGAAGCCATCAAAGCTTGTGAAGAGGCAATTAAACTAAATCAGGATAATGATGCAGCCTATGCAAGTTTAGGATATATTTATAGTAAATTAAATGAGTATGATAAAGCTACCGAGGCTTGCGAAAGATCTATAGAATTAAACCCAGACAATGATATGGCCTATGCAGATTTAGGATATATCTATGGGAAGTTCAATAAATTTAATGACGCCATAGAGGCATGTAAAAAATCTATAGAATTAAACCCAGATAACAATATGGCATACAGTAACTTAGAGGCTGTTTATGACAGTTTGAAGAAATACCAGGAAGCTATTGTATCATTTAAAAAACCCCATAAAGAATCCGGCAAAGCAAGCAAAAAGTCTGCTGAAGTAGATTCCGCCAATAATTCTCAAAGTACTAATTTAGAAGTGGTACCAGCCTCTTCAGATAAAGTTAGAGAATCCATGGAATCAGAAGAGGTGCCTGAAAGAATAAAAACAGATAGTGACTCCACAGACCATCGACTTTTCTCTGAAAGGGTAGAGGAAGACGAGGATGAGGTTCTTATTAGGTCATATAAAAAAGCTGTGGAAGCAAATCCTGAAGATCATTTGGCATATATTGATCTGGGGGTTACTTACTTTGAAATGGGCAGGCATGAGGAAGCTATTGAGTGTTATAGAAGATCCATTAAGCTCCATCCAGGTGCAGATTCCATCTTAAATCTTAAGGAAGCTCTAATAATTACAAATAAACTTCAAGAGTCCCTGGAGGTAACTTTAGAAAATTCTTTAAGCAGAAGGGAGGAAGATAAATTTATATTTATGATGCTGGAGTACATTTCAAAAAAAGTATTGGATATGGATACATCTAAGGAGCTGGATGAGATAAATAGTTTAATATCAAAAAGAAAAAAACATATAAGGTGGCATTCTGAAGATATTGAAGAGTGGATTTCAAAGTTACCAGCAGAAGAAAAAAGAGTAGAAATTTTAAATTTGATAGAGGTATCAAAGGGGCTTAATTTAGAATTTTTATCGGACAGCTTAAAGGATTTTGAAGAAATAAAAACAGAGGATGACCTTACAGATCATAATCCTTCTTCTGCGAGTACAGAGCAATATGAGGAAAATGCCCTTATTAAATCATACAAAAAAGCTGTTGAAATAAATCCTGAAAACCATTTGGCGCATATTGATCTAGGGTTTGCTTACTTTGAGGTAGGCAGGTATGAGGACGCAATCCAGTGTTATAAAAAATCAATTGAGCTTCATCCAGATATAGATTCCATCTTAAATCTTAAAGAAATTCTAATAATTACAAATAGATTTAAAGAGTCTTTGGAAGTGACCTTAGAAAATACTTTAAGCAGAAGAGAGGAAGATAAGTTTATATTTACAATGCTGGAGTATATTGCAAAGGAAGTACTGAATATGAATACATCTAAGGAGCTAAATGAGATAAATGATTTGATATTAAAAAGAAAAAAACACATAAGGTGGCATTCTGAAGATATTGAGGAATGGGCTCTTAGTCTGCCATCGGAGGAGAAGAGAAGAGGAATTCTAGGTATGATTGAAAAATCTAAAGGCAAGTAATTGAAAAAAGAGGAGGTATAAATTTTTTACTAAAGTTAATTTTTTTAACAGAGTTAACCGAAAGATAATATATCAGGTATCTAAAATTATATAAAAAGGAGCGTGCCCCTCCACCCTTTCTAACCTCATATAACTGTTTTTTATCAAGGTCAATAACTTATAATTCTATACTTTTCTTAATAATAAAAAAGGCTGGAGGCACCCCTCCAGCCTTTTAAACTTTTATTCCCTTTTATTATCACTTAGAGAATTTTTTTACACTTAAATAAGTCTATACCCTTATTTATTTGGACTCGTTACCTCCTACCTCTAGTGCCCCTCAGTCTATTTTTCTTATTATACCGTCTTTTTTCAAAGTTCTTTAAGCTGCATCTTCAAGAGATATCTTTTTATGGCATGATTTAATAAAAAGAAGCTAAACGCTCTCCCCTCTCTAACCTCATGTAATGGTTTTTTATAAGGGAATTAATTGGTATAATAGAGGAATAAAAGAAGCAATAGGGACAGGTGCATAAGATGATCGGTAGATATTATGAAATTGGCGGAGAACTAAATAATGAATATGGGATAAGCTATAAACCAAGAAAACAGCAGATAAAGATGGCCAGAGAGATATTCGATACCCTTAAATCCAGTGAAAACCTTGTGGTAGAGGCGGGAACAGGAGTCGGAAAATCCTTAGGATATCTCATCCCCCTGGCCTTCCAGCTAAAAAGAAGCAAAAAAAAGATAAGAGGATTAGTCAGTGTAGGGACTAAAAACCTCCAAAGCCAGTTATGGAATGACAGACATATAATAGAAAAGATGTTTGAATTAGAGATAGCTATGATAAAGGGGAGAACTTCCTATCCCTGCTTGGAAAAATTAGATAAAAACGGATATGAAATCAGGGAATGCGTAAATGATAACTTAGAATTAGTAGCTCCCTATGTAAGCAGTGAATTTTTTACAGAAAGCGAATTATGCAAGGGGAGGTCTTGCACCTTCTATGATGAGTGTATCCCCAGGAGGAAGAGGCTAGAGGCTCTTGATGCAGATATAATAATAGCTAATAATACCCTCACAGTATTAAATATAGAGCTTGATGGGATAATTATGGGAGAGTTTGAATACGCAGTCTTTGATGAGGCTCATGAGTTATCAGATGATGTAAGAAGGACACTCTCCTCTCAGGTAACCCCGAGAGGGATGAAGCAGACAGCAGATGAAGGAAACATAACAGAGGAGAAGCTTCGGATGTCTATAAATAAGTTCAAGGAAGTATTGGAGGAAGTATCCAAGGATATAGAGGAGGATATGGAGTTAACTGAGGAGATAGCAGAAAAATTTGGCTACATCAAGACCGTTCCTGTGTTAAAAGCTGATGAAAAGATAGAAAAGGCCTGTAAATCCCTGAATAAGCAAATAGAGAGCTATAATAAGGCAATAGAGGGAGCTAAAAAGGGAGGCAGTATTAAGGAATACTACTCCTTCAGTAAAACCTCTCTAAATATAAAGCAGATAGATGTGGCCAAATTTTTCATGAAGCTGGATAGCGCCTTCAAGAGTATAATCTTCACTTCTGCTACTATCTTTGAGGGAAAGGAAGACCTTAAGTACTTTAGAAACTTCATCGGAAAGGGATTTCCTATACACAGAACCTTAGATGTGGGGACTGTATTTGACTTTAACAGACAGATGAAGCTCTGGTGCTCTCAGGATTATGATAAGAACGCTGTGGACTATCCAGATAAGGTAACTAAAGTCATAAAGAGGCTGGATTCTAAAAGAAAGACTGGGGAGGGGATAGTAGTACTATTTACCTCTGTTAAAATTATGAATAGCGTCGCTGAGCAGCTAACAGAATACAGAGTCCACAGGCAGCATAAGAAAAATCCCAACTTCAAGGAGGACTTCTTAAAGGATAGAGAGGGCATCCTCCTTGGAGTAAAGAGCTGCTGGACAGGAATGGATATTAAGGGGGACAAGTTAAAGTATCTGGTGATAGCAGGTCTCCCCTTTGATGCACTAACCTGGGAGAATACAAAGGTAGAGGAGTATCTAAAGAATATAGGGAAAAACCCGTTTATGGATTACTCTGTACCCAAGATGATAAATACTTTAAGGCAGGGAATAGGAAGACTCATAAGGACTGTAGATGACTCAGGATCGGTATTTTTGCTGGATAACAAGCTTCTCTCTGGAAAGATGTACACAAAGACTATCTTTCAGTCTCTGCCCACAAGAATTAAGGAGTTTTAATTAAGAAAGTGAGAATAAAGATTATACTAAAAAAGAAGAGACTGAAAATCTCTTCTTTTCTGTTATTACTGTTAAATTTATAGTCGTGAACTCTTTGGTGGAAGGGACGGGAATCGAACCCGTGTCCACCCCTATATGCAAATCCTTTATAAACTTATATTACTTAGAAACGTTACCAGCTACATTTAGCACGTCCCAAGTTCTTGCAAATGGCGGAGCATAGCAAAGGTCAAGCATCCCAAGCTCGTTGGTCTTCATACCAGTGTGGATAGCTGTAGCAATAGTGTCTACTCTTAATACAGCACCATTCTTACCTATCATCTGTCCCCCAAGGATTACCTTAGTATCTGCATCATAGATAAGCTTTACCCAAATATCCTCCTGTCCAGGGTAGTAGTTAGTCTGGTTCTTGTCCTTAATAGTCTTTGTCTTGTAGTTGATACCCATCTTCTCAGCCTCAGCCTCAGAAAGACCAGTTCTACCAGCCTCCATAGACATTACCTTTACACAAGCTGATCCTAGAGTACCAGGGAACTTATTCTCTGCTCCAGCAAGGTTCTCTCCTACGATTCTTCCGATCTTATTTGCAGTAGTTGCAAGAGGAATATATGCAGGCTTATCCTTCAGTCTGTGAGGTACTGTTGCACAGTCTCCAGCTGAGTAGATATCCTCTATGTTTGTCTTACCCATCTCATCAATGATGATAGCTCCGTTTCCTATCATCTCGATTCCAGTACCAGCAAGGAAGGATGTATTTGGCTTTACTCCAGTGGAAATTACCACCATATCAGCCTTGTATTCGCCCTTGTTTGTCTTTACTCCAGTTACTCTTCCTTCTCCAGTAAGCTCTGTTACCATCTCCTCAAGGTGAAGCTCTACGCCATCATAGCTTCTAAGCTCCTCCTCCATTACATCTGTAATCTCCTTGTCAAATGAATCTGGAAGCACTCTAGCGTCTAACTGAATAAGTCTTACCTTCTTTCCAAGGTGGTGAGCAGCCTCTACAGTCTCTACACCGATGTACCCTGCACCGATTACCACTATCTCCTCTACCTCATCCTTGTTTATAGCTTCCTTTACTCTGATTCCGTCTTCCAGGGACTTCAGGGTAAATACATTCTCCTGCTTTACATTCTTAATTGGAGGAATAATTGCCGACGCTCCACTTGCTATCATAAGCTTGTCGTAGTTGTCTTCAAATGTTTCTCCAGTTTCAAGGTTCTTTACAGTTAATGTCTTCCTTTCAGCATCTACACCAGTTACCTCGTGTAGGATCTGAACGTCTACACCAGTTTCTCTGAACTTCTCCACTGGTCTTGCGATCATATTAGAAGCCTCATCAAAGAAACCTCCCACAAAGTATGGAAGTCCGCATGCTCCCCACGATACTGTATCTCCCATCTCATATACCACTACCTGGGCGTCCTTTAACATTCTGTTTGCTTTGGCAGCAGCACTCATTCCAGCTGCTACTCCACCAACGATGATTACTCTCATTGCTGTTCCTCCTGTTTTAAGCTATTTTTATTTTTAATAATTTTAACTTATTTTTTTACTTAAGTCTATTTAAAGGGGACCAAGTTTTCACAAGGTCCCCCTATTAACAAATCTTTTCAATAGTTTTTTAGTTACCTGTCAATTATGCTTCATCCATTGCAAGGTCATTGTCTGAGTTATAAGCCTCTACATCCATCTGTCCTAGAAGCTTACCAGTTACTACTCCAGTTGTCATAGCACCAGATACGTTGATTGCAGTTCTTCCCATGTCGATTAGCGGCTCGATAGAGATAAGAAGTCCAACTAGTCCTACTGGAAGACCTAGAGATGATAGTACGATTAGAGCTGCAAATGTTGCTCCTCCACCTACTCCAGCTACTCCAAATGACGATACAGCTGTTACTACTACAAGTGTTACGATGAAGGAGAAGTTGATCTCAATTCCAGATCCTGGAGTTGCTGCGATCATGATAGCAAGCATTGCAGGATAGATTCCAGCACATCCGTTCTGACCGATTGTAGCTCCCAGTGAAGCTGAAAGGTTCGCTACTCCCTCAGATACTCCAAGCTTCTCTCTCTGAGTCTGTACATTCAGAGGGATAGTTCCCGCTGATGATCTCGATGAGAATGCAAATGTAAGTACCGGAAGAGACTTCTTTATAAATGTTGCAGGGTTAAGTCCAACTATCATAACAAGAACCATGTGCATCACGAATACTGCAAATAGTGCTGCATATGAAGCTCCTACAAACTTTATAAGGTTTAGGATATCGTCTACATTACTTCCAGCTACTACCTTAGTCATTAGAGCAAGTACACCAAATGGAGTAAGTCTAAGAACTAGAGTTACCATTCTCATTACTACATCGTGAGCTGCATTTACCATATCTTTAAACAGTTCAAATGCCTGTGGCTTCTTCTTCTTGATTCCAAGAGTAGAGATACCAATGAACGCTGAGAATAATACTACAGATAGAGTAGAGTTTGAACCCTGACCAGTAATTGCATAGAATGGGTTTCTAGGAATTACACTTACTATAGTAGAGGTAATGTGCTGCTTTGAAGCTGCCATATCCTGAAGCTTAGCTGTTCTAGCTGCCTCTGCTGCTCCAGATGCAAGCCCCTCTGCTGAAAGACCAAATCCAAGGGAAGCAAGTACACCGAATAGCGCTGCCACTGCTGTAGTTCCCACAAGAAGTGCGATAATTGTTCCACCCATCTTACCAAGGGAATCTCCTTGCTTTAAGTTGATTATAGCTGAAGTAATAGATACCATGATTAACGGCATTACGATCATCTGAAGAAGATTTACGTATCCTCTTCCGATAACGTCAAACCAGTGAATTGACTCAGTTACTACATCGGAACCTGCTCCATAGATCATCTGCAGAATTCCTCCGAAAACAACACCCATCCCCAAGGCTACAAAAACTCTCTTAGTAAACTTTACATATTTTTTTTGCATGTTGTAAAGTACTGCCACCATAGCTAACATAGCTACTACGTTGATTAAAACTAACATAAAACACCTCACATAATTTTTTTAAAGTTATTACAACTCCCTTAACACGCATTAGAATATCATAATATATAGATGTGTGTCAATAATTTTCTTTTCGTTTTAATATCGTATGTTTTTTGTTAAATTTAAATTAAAATATGTTAAGTAAAGCTTCCTGAATGGGGTTCTTTACTGCTTTACTGTAGATATCCTATGTTAAGTTTTATTATCTTTCATTCGTAGTATGGACACAAGTTAAAAAATAGACTATACTTCATATTGAGGTGATAATTATGTACTACTTTGACAATGCTGCCACATCCTACCCAAAACCAGAAGGGGTGTATGAGGAGCTTATAGATATAATGAAAACAAGGGGGGCTAACCCAGGAAGGGGAAGCCACACAATGGCACTAAATGCTTCCAGGGTGATCTACGATACCAGGTGTAAACTTGCTAAGCTATTCAATATAGAGAATCCCCTGAATATAGCTTTTACCCACAATGCTACCCACAGTCTGAATATGGCAATTAAGGGATATTTAAGGAAGGGGGACCATGTGGTAACCACATCCCTAGAACACAACTCAGTGCTCAGACCCCTCTACTCCCTGGAGGAGGATTGTGGTCTGGAGCTTACTATAGTGGAGGCCGATAGGAACGGTTCTATCGACACCGAAACTATCCTTTCAGCTATAAGGGAGGACACCAAGGCGGTGGTTATGACCCACGCTTCCAACCTTACTGGAACCATCCTTCCTGTAGGAGAGATAGGTAGAGTATGTAGTGAGAGGGGGATCACCCTTATTGTGGATGCGTCCCAGAGCGCCGGATACCTTGATATTGATGTAGAGGATATGAATATCGATATCCTCTGCTTCACTGGGCACAAGTCCCTCTACGGTCCCCAGGGAACGGGAGGAATATATATAAAGGATGGAATAGAGCTCTCTCCCCTTATGGAGGGAGGGTCTGGATCCCACTCAAAGCTCAAGAGACACCCTCGTGAGATGCCTGATCTTCTTGAGTATGGTACCCTAAATGCCCCGGCTATAGGAGCTCTGGGGGCAGGGATCGACTTTATTACAGAGATAGGACTGGAAAAGATCAGATCCCACGAGGAGGAGCTTGTTAAGACCTTTATGAAAGGAATAGCTGACCTCCCCCATATAGAGATCTATGGAAGGACTAAGGAGAAAAGAACCCCTGTAGTCACTCTGAATATAGAGGGAGCCGACCCGGCAGAGGTAAGTCAGCTTCTGGATGAGGAGTATAACATCGCCACAAGACCGGGAATGCACTGTGCACCCCTGGCCCACAGATCCATAGGGACCTATGAAACAGGTGCTGTTAGATTTTCTTTTGGCTACTTTAATACGTTAGAGGAGATCAACTACGCAGTTAATGCCATGAAGGAAATAGTTGAGAGTATATAAGAATTACAGAAAAAGGGAAGGCAGATGCCTTCCCTTTTTTAATACTTTCTATCTTTTATCAAATCTCTTTCTTTCACTGAGAAGAATCAGATCCTTGAGGTAGTTTTCATTTTCAGCTTCCAGCCACTTCTCCTCAAAGTCCTCATTCTTTACTATAGAGGCAATGGAGGCCAGGGTCTGAAGATGCTGTCTCGAAAGGTTTCTTCCACTGACAAAGAGAAATACCGC
The DNA here is from genome assembly GCF_027925155.1 of Propionigenium maris DSM 9537. Taxonomy (GTDB): domain Bacteria; phylum Fusobacteriota; class Fusobacteriia; order Fusobacteriales; family Fusobacteriaceae; genus Propionigenium; species Propionigenium maris. The sequence continues at coordinate 113,686 of NZ_BSDY01000003.1, forward strand.
CTTTACCCTTTCACTTCCCACACCGAAGTTTACCCCCTCACTACACCTGATAACAACCATCTTAAAGATATCCTCCCTGTCTATCACCACATGGGGAATGGCTGTAAAGTGGTTTATAGCTGTACAGGATTGCTCCTCACGCTTTCTAAAGAGATCTATAAGCTCATCCTTGGAGATCTTGAGATCCTCTGTCAGATACTCTGCCTCTATCTTAAAGAGCTCCTCCAGACTTAGTAGCCTGTTCACATCTATGAAGTTACTCTCCTTTATAAGAAGATCGAAGTGATCTAACTTAACATCCTCCCTCTCATGGATAATATCCCTCAGCTCCTCCTCTAGGTGGTGCTCTACATTAATATTCTTAGTTACCCTGAGAAGAAGGTGAAGAAGGGCATACTCTCCGCTGTACTTCTTGCTCCCATAGAAGATATACATAAAGAGACTTCCCACTGCCAGAATAAAGCACAGGAATATAGGCATAAATCCAAGACTCAAAATAAAGTAGGAAAAGGTAACTATTACACCACACTGAACCCAGGGATAAAACTTCACCTTAAATGTTGGACGATAGTTCTTAATATTGCTTTCTCTTAATATAAGTACACAGAGATTTGTAAGTATATAAGCTAAAAGTATCACCGACGACGCTGTCTTAGCCAGATACTCCAAAGGAAGCATCAGAGACGTACAGATGAAGATACCGGTAACAATTATTGAGAATGCCGGAGTCTTAGTCCTCTCATTTATCCTGCTGAACCTGTCTGGAATAAGGTTATCCCTGGCCATAGCAAGGGGATATCTCGATGCAGCCATTATACCTGCATTAGCTGTGGAGACAAAGGCCAGCATAGAAGCTGTAATAATAGAGTAGTACCCTATACTTCCACTGAATATATGAGCAGCATCAGCGATAGGGGTAAGGGAGTTGGCAAGGGTGATATCGTCTATCCTTCCCACAGTTACTATAAGCATAAGAGTATAGTATATTGTAATTACACCGATAGATCCAATGAGTCCCAAAACTATATTTTTCCCAGGATCCTTTACCTCCTCAGATATACTGGCAGCCTTGAGAAGTCCACCAAAGGATACAAAGATGAATGCTGTTGTTGAAAGAAGGGTTCCCATGCCCTTTACGGAAAAGATCTTGTATGCCTCTCCCTCTACAAAATCCGGTCCTACCTTTTTAAATGTCTGGATAAAGGGAGCATAGGAGTTCCCATCGAGGTTCCCTATTCCCTGCCCTATATATACAGTCATTATCGTGAGAAGAACCACAACCAGGGCCACCTCAAACTTACTGGCAAGATCCACCCCTACTATATTCAAGATCACAAAGAAGACTGTAACCAAGAAGGAGGCTATCATCATATTTAAGGATGTAACCCCGTCTCCATAGAGAGCTGTAGTTATTACTCCGGCAATACCGAAGATGGCAAAGGCTGTCTTCAGAGATATGGCAAACCAGCTGAGCATCCCCGACACAGTACCTGTAAGGGGGCCCATGGCTCTCTTTATAAAAAAATAGTCTCCCCCTGCCTTGGGCATAGCTGTTGTCAGCTCTATTACGGAGAGTATCCCCAGAAAGGCAATGATTCCCCCTAAAAAATAAGATAATATCATTGCTGGTCCCGCCTTACTAAAAGCCAAACCTGGAAGTATGAATATTCCAGAACTAATCATTGCTCCAGAAGAGATACTAAACACATCTAAAAATCCCAGTTCCTTTTTTAGTTCCATGAAATCCCCCCAATTTTGTATAAATAAATTTCAGTAGCTCGCTCCCTACTTAAAAAAAGTATTTCTATGATTATACTTCAACTTATACTCATATCAAAGTAAATCAGTGGTAAAAAACCCTCCTAAGATACCTATAACCCCTAAACTTCCATATCCTTTTTTAAAGAGAATTTTTCCATAAATTTCTAGCCTATAAACTTTAAACAATATAAAAACCACTTAATCGAAATTAAGTGGTCTCTATTTATATCCGAACTTCTATTAACTGAATTTTAACCCAGAAGAGAAAATAATAGGTTTGCTGAGACTCCAGCAACAATTCCTCCTATGGTATGACTAAATATAGCCTTTCCAGTGAGCTCCCTGAATCTAAGGCTGTCCATCATAGCCACGTGGGTACTCAGGTAACCACTCCAGCACATCCCCATAGCTGTAAATACAGCTATCTCATTTCTCCCTATGATACCCTCCTTTAGTAGCTGAGGTACAAGGCTAATAGCCGCTCCCACTGCTCCCAAAGAAGTTATAGGAAATGCCAGGGCTGCTGAATTTTTAAACCCAAAGAGGGGTCTCAAGATAAAAGAGATCTTATCTCCCAGGAATGGAAGAAGCCCTACACCTTCGTAGGCTGCACCTGTGTACTCCCCATTAGTTGCACCGTTGGTTAGCATCATTACCAGGGTGCATATAATAAGTACTCCCGGAATTATATCCAGGCCAAGCTTAACTCCAGATTTTCCACCCTCAAGGGATGCCTCTAGAAGTCTTCCGCTTACACTTCCCTCCCTTACCTCACGCATCTCAACCTCTTTTTTACCTGCGGCCTTCTCAAAGAGTTCCTCCTCCTCTGGAAGCATATGAGTTTTTTTGGTAAACCTTATCATTATATTCACACTTACAATACTTCCTATAAAAGCCCCTATATTCCCTATTACCGTAGGCAGGATAAGACTTTCCCCTGCCACACTGCTCTGGGCTATCATAAAGGCTGAAACTACAAGCCCCATTCCAAAGGAGGTTCCCAGGTTAGTCAGAGCCGGAAGCTGATACCTCTTAAAGTATTTCTTAAACCCCTCATCATTGGCAAGGGTAATAACTGCCGGATTGTCCGATAGATAGGTAGTGACTATACCAAGGGCTGAAGCTCCTGGAAGTCCATAGAGCGGCTTCATAAATGGTGAAAGTATCTTGTTGATGATGGCTACCACTCCAAATTCAGACAGTATCGAGGCAAAGGCCCCTGCAAGTACTGCTATTCCCATTATAAAGAATACGGTATTTAATAGTAGATCGTGAGCTGTGTTCATAAAGGTATTTATCAGGTTGATAGCTCCCATCCTGCTGGTCATATACCAGAAAAATGTCCCCATCAGAGCTATACAGGCAAATCCCTCAACTCCCACTGCTCTTTTTTGCATTAGTTTCTTTTCCACTTTCTCCCTCCATTGTTTCATATATACACATAATGTATTATCTAAAATTGGTTTTGTCAAATTTAATTGTAGATTAAATTTATATATATAAACATATTTTACCATATACTAATAAAATAATCATTTTATTGGGGATATTTTTTTAAAAAACTTCTTTTAGTTAAAAAAGTTTACAATAAAAAGCAAGGTGACGTTGCATCCTGATAGTCAATTGGAATACTTATTACTTCCCATAAATTTTTTATAGATTCTATACTTTCCTTAGCAATAAAAAAGAGCACCCTAGGGGGTGCTCTTTAGCTTTACTTCTTGTTGCAGTACTCCTTAGCAATCTCAGCAGCTAATCTGGCATTGTTGAATACAAGCTGAATATTGGAGTCCAGAGAACTTCCTCCAGTTATCTCCTTTATCTTTCCTAGAAGGAATGGAGTTGAAGCCTTCCCCTTTATTCCCTTCTCCTCAGCTTCCTTAACAGCATCCTCGATAGCTTTAGTGATCACATCATAGTCCATCGAGTACTCCTCTGGAATAGGATTAGCCACTACTACTCCACCCTTTAATCCAAGGTCCCACTTAGCTATCAGTGCTTCAGCTATCTCCACAGGCCTATCCAGTCTGTAATCCACACCAAACCCGCTTCTTCTTGTATAGAAAGCCGGTAGCTCATCTGTCTGGTATCCCACTACAGGAACTCCGTTTGTCTCAAGGTATTCAAGAGTCAGACCGATATCCAAGATAGATTTAGCTCCTGCACATACAACAGCTACATCGGTATTTGACAGCTCCTCCAGGTCCGCTGAGATATCAAATGTATCCTGAGCTCCCCTGTGTACTCCTCCGATTCCACCAGTTGCAAATACCTTGATTCCTGCAAAGGATGCAATAATCATAGTAGATGCCACTGTAGTAGCTCCGTCCATCTTCTTTGAGATGATAAACGGAATATCTCTTCTACTTGTTTTTACTACCTTAGTTCCGGCCTTTCCAAGATAGTCTAGCTCCTCCTTGTTAAGTCCTACCTTCAGTCTACCATTTAATATAGCGATAGTTGCAGGTACTGCACCATTTGCTCTGATGATCTCCTCTACCTTGGCAGCTGTCTCTACATTCTGAGGGTATGGCATCCCGTGGGATATAATTGTAGACTCAAGGGCCACCACTGGTTGATTGTTAACTAAAGCCTCCTTAACCTCTGGGGCTATATCTAAATACTTTTCGTAAAATTGCATCTTTTTACCTCCTCTAATTTTTCCTCTATTTTTTTTCTGCTTAAATCCTCTGGTATATTACTCTTACTCTCCAGGGAGCATATGCTGTTTGCTACCCCATACATGGCCTGCTCCTCTATGGACCTCTCCAGGACCCTTCCGAGAACTACTCCTGAAAGGAATGCATCTCCTGCTCCAGTAGATCCTACAACCTCTGTTTTGGGTGGCCTTATAAATCCGCTCTCTGCCTGATTTTTATAGTAGACTCCATCCTTCCCCAGGGATATAAAGATATTCTTTATCCCCAGTTCATGGATCCTTTCTCCCGCTGCCACTACATCCTCTTCGCCTTCTATCTTAACTCCGCTTATATACTCTGCCTCTATAAGGTTTGGCTTAAGTACATCTATCCTATGGTAGAGCCCCTCTATCTTCCTGGATTTTTCCAGGGATACGGTGTCCACCACAAAGGGAACGTCGAAGTTGTTTAGCAGGAACTCTATTACTCCCTTGGGAAGGTTGGTGTCCAGCACACAGAGCTTTGCTCCTCTGATGAGGTTTTGCTTCTTCATGATAAGTCTCTCATCCATTCCGTCCATTATGTCCATGTGGGAGATAGCCACCTCCATATCCATCTCTGCTCCCAGGATGGATAGGTAGGTTGAGGTACTCTTCCCCTCTACAACCTCTACATTGCTTACATCTATTCCCCTTCTCTTGCAGTAGTCCAGCAGATCCCTTCCACTGGAATCATCTCCCACAAGACTGATCAACTTTGTGTCCAGATCCAGCATAGCCAGATTTTCCGCAATATTTCTTCCTACTCCTCCGAAGCTTCTCTTTACCACTCCGGGATTGGAATCCTTCATCTGAAACTTCCCTGTCGGGTAGCCCTCTATATCGATATTGGCTCCCCCAATCACCAGGATATATGGTGATTCCTTAAGTACATACCCCTTACCCAATACATATCCCTTCTTCATGAGATTACTTATATGTACCCCCACCGAGGATCTCGCTATCTTCAACTTTTCAGATATTTCCTCTTGAGATATCATGGGATTTTGACTTATCAGATCATATACTTCCCTCTCTCTATCAGTCACTCCCTACCTCCTAATCTTAAGTTTAGGCTTTTAAACTTTTGTTTATCATACACCTTTTTATTCCTTTATTCAAGCTTTTTTTGCTCTTTTTAGATTTTTTTTATATACCCTAGGAATAAGGGTTCCCGCGATCACAAGGACGATCCCTGCTACTCTTACTCCTCCCAATGGTTCATTGTAGATTAAATATGCCGTTGTAGCAGCTACCACCACCTCAAAGTTCGCCAGTATGCTTATCTCAAAGCTTCCAAGCCTCTTGGAGGCCTCTAAGAAAGCAAAGTGGGAGGCCACTGTAGGTAAGAACCCCAGAGCTACTCCTAAAACTAACACCCTATAGTCTGAAAGGAGGGAGGTGTAGATCCTACCTACATCTGCAAGGGGGGTTACTACCATTAGTCCTGCCAGGAAGCTGTAGTACATAACAGTTACGACTTCCACCTTGGATGAGATCATCTTGTTAAATACCGGAAGGATCCCGTAGGTTGCACCTGCCAGAAATCCCGCTGTGATCCCTATGAGACTGTAGTTCATATCAAAGCTTCCCCCTGAAACAGTGAGAATAGATCCTGTAAAGGTCACTCCTATGGCAAGAAGCTTTTTCCTGGTCAGGGGAGCTCCCTGAAATATTCTGGAAAAGATTAATGTAAAAGCAGGGGATGTGTATAGCATAATTACCCCTGCTGTAATTCCAAGTTCTATGATAGATGTAAAGTAAAATATATTAAATAATCCCTGGCTTATAATCCCTATTATCCCGCAGAAGAGGAGACCCCTTCTGCTTACTCTGAAGGTCTGGGGCTTTCCTATGAGCATTCCTCCCCCTAGGAGGATCATGCCAAAAAACAACCTCATAAAAGAGGTCTCATAGGCCCCTAAGCCATAGCTCCTAGCAAAGTTTGCCATAATTCCCAGGAGGCCCCAGAAGAGGGCCGCCAGTAAAACACATAGATACCCCTTAAGCTCCCTCTCTCTCATTGCTACCTCCCTGAACCTTCACTCCTCTGATAGCTCCATGGATCTCCAGCTTCTTCTTGATCGGCAGGCTTATCCTAAAGGTCGTTCCCTGCTTATATACGCTCTCTACCTCTATCCTTCCCTCCATAAGTTCCACTACCTCCCTTACAATGGCAAGGCCCAGACCAGAGCCCTTTTTATCCCTGTTTTCATTGAGATCAAGCTGTTCATATCTTTTAAAGATCTTTTCGCCCTCCTGCTCAAAATTCTTCATCCCTATCCCTGTGTCCCTAACCTCGATAACAAGCTCCTCCTTGTCACGGCTCAGACGCAGCTGTACGCTTCCCTTCTCAGTGAATTTAAAGGCATTCCCCAGAAGATTCAGTATTATCTCCTTGAGCCATACCTCGTCCCCCATAAAGTATCTCGGGGCATCCTCAGTTATTATAAAGCAGAACTCCACATCATCGGACCTCTTTAGCCCCAGAGATATTCTCTCCAGATCATCTGCCATCTGATACAGGTTTATCCTCTTGTTCTTAAGCTCTATCCTTCCAGATTCCAGCTTGGACAGGTCCAGCACATTGTTTATGAAGTCCAGAAGGGTTTCAGCGGACACCTCTATATTCTCCATGAGATGTCTCTTCTTTACATCCTCCTCCTTTCTTATGAGTAGTTTATTGAATCCCAGTATTGCAGTTAAAGGTGTCCTCATCTCATGACTCATATTAGCCAGAAAGGCACTCTTTATATTGAGGGCATTTTCCAGGTTTTCCTTGGTATCCTGGAGCTCCCTCTCGATCTTCTTTATCTTCTCCATCTCTATCTTAAGGATGAAGATATATGGCAGGAGGAGAACAAGGGCTACCCCAAAGAGAAACACAAACTTCTTATAGGTATTTCTCCTCTCTATACTGGAGGTATCCATCTCCCACCTGTACCTTATCTCATCGTGGTCCAAATACCTAAACATCCTGTCCAGGATATTAATAATTATCTTATTTTCCTCAGTTGCTGCCATGGTAAAGGCAATCTTCTTGTCCAGCACCCCAAAGAGCCTGAGGTCCTTTATCCCCTGAAGGTTGTGGGGATGCTTTAGGAGGGTGTAGCTGTGGGTGAAGTAGTCGATCTCCCCATCCCTCAGAAGTTTGTAGAGACCGTCTATCTCCTGGTCCCTTATCAGCTCATATCCCCCTCTGGTCCCGCTGAGCTTTATCCCTACTGCTCCTACCTCCTCTCCAGATTCCTTAAACACCTTCTCGATATTCTCCCCTACACGCTCCTTGAGGCTGAATATCCCCACTACACTGGAAAAGTATGGGGTTGTTTCCACTATCCCCTCTCCATCCCTTCCAGAGGTGTGGGTTGCATCCAGATCTATGGTGTTGTCCCTGAGGCTCTCTAAAATCTCCTCACCGCTGTCTCTATTCACATACTCTATCTGTACCCCTGCTCCTGCCCTTAAAAGGTTCATATATTCACTTATACTCCCCTTCATCCTTTTATTCTCATAGTATGCCAGGGGAGCTATCCTGTCAAAGTCGGCTCCTACCCTTATGGTTCGTTTATTCCTCAGATACTGAACCTCCTCCTGGCTGAGGTTTATCTGAGACCATATGAGCTTCGTCTTGGTACTCCTCTCTATAAACTTCTTATCCTCTGCCTTTAGCCTCTTTAAAAACTTCTCCACACTTGCCTCTACCTTTGGATTCAAAAGGTAGAGGGTCTTATCGTAGCTGTAGTTTCCCAGAACATTTATCTTGGAGATCTGCTGCCTCTGGGGGTTCCTCATATAGATGGGGTCTTCCAGAGAGAGGAATCCGTCCACCTCCCCATCCCTCAGAAGGCTAAACCCCTCCTCTACACTGTCCACATAGTAATACTCATTGGTATAGTACTTCTTAGCTATATTCCTGAAGAAGATGTTGTCCCCCTTAAAGAGAGCTATCCTCTTATCCGCTTCATACTCCTGCACAGGAAGAACCTCATTGACATAGAGGACGTACTCCATCTTTTTGGCCTCCTCTATCCTCTTTACATCCTTCCTTCTCCCTGGGAAATCTATAAAAACGTCGATATCCTTCATCCATTTTAGTTCGCTGTAGCTTCCCTTTACCACCTCTACCCTTCTGCCAGCATACCTGGAGAAGTACCTTATGAGCTCCTCATTGTATATATCATTGTAGCTCTTTCCATCTCTGCTTCTGGTAATATAAGCAAACTTTACAGGTTTCCCTCCGCTCCCCCTCCTGAACTCCAAGAAGGTAAAGAGAAGAAACACTACTCCCACTACTATAAATAATCTCCTACTGTTCTTTCCCCCTATCAATTCCCTTCCTCCCAAAAGTTGATTTCTTCTACAAGTATACTTCATAAAAGCTCCATTCAAAAAATATAGTTTATCCTTTAATAATCAACAGGATGAATAAACCATACTGCATTAATTTGAATTATATATACAAAGGAATTTCCCAATAATTCATTCGTTGACTATAAATACATCCAATAAAAAGCAACGTGACGTTGCATCCTGATAATCAGTTAGGATACTCATTACTTTAACATAAGTTGTTACTTAAGAAATAACTACTAGAAAATTTTAAAATCAAAGTTTTTAGCCACGAATTTACACGAATTTTCTTAATAAAAGTACTTTAACCAAATTGAACAAAATCAAAAGACCTCATTTGTGAAGACGCTTCCCACTTCTTCTACATTCTAATTTGTGTCATTAGTGGCAAATGTTTTGAATTTCACCTAAAGATAGTGACCTAAGTTACTTTATGTAATTTTTTTATAAATTCTATACTTTCCTTAACAAATAAAAAATCCCAGGTTTCCCTGGGATATCAGTTATCTGCTACTATTCTGTCTATTGCTCCTGAGAGGAGACTCCACTGTTCAAACCCCTTATTGGAGAAGAGGGTCCCGTAGATATATACCTCCTCACAGCTTCTCAGAAGCCTGGAAACCACAGAGAAGAGCTCCTCCCTCTCCTTCTGTACCTCCATCTCTCCAGTGAGCACTTCACCCCTCCAGTCCTTATTGAGGGCCCAGAGGTTCTGAAACTCATTGTAGGTTTTAAGGGTATAGAGGGGATTTCTTATCTCCCCCATGATGAGGTATCTGCTCCTCCTCTTGGTTCCTATAAAGCTATTTGGAGTAGAGAGTGAAAGAAAGTTCCCCTCCAGCTTCTCCCCTATATCATCCAGGGTCTCCGTTGTCTTGGCACCGTCCCTTATAAACTTTACAAACTCATAGTTGGCGTCACTTATCATTCCAAAGTTCTCCATAACCTCCAGGAAGCTTCTGGCAGAATCTATAAGGCTCTTACATGCCTTTATATCCTCTGAATTGTCCTCCTCTGCAAGGAGAAACTCCATATATACTCCCAGGAAGAATTTGTCTATGGGAATATCCTTTGGGGTGGTTTCTATAAAGTCTGCCACCTTATTTAACCCTTCTATAATCTCCTGGGCTACTCCCCTTACCTCACCCTTCCTCTCTATCCTCTTTATGGTGTAGTTTCTTTCGGAAAGGTAGTCTGTAAGGATTGAGGCTGAGATCATATTTATCCCCAGCACCTGGGCAAGGAAGCTCTTGATCTCATCGTAGTTTAAGTGGATATTCTTAAACCTGTAGAAGAGAACGGATAAAACTATGAGGGAAAATACCCTTGGATTGTCTGTAATCTTGTCATTTTTAGAGGTATAGAGATATCTTATATTGTGGTCTCTGGCTATCCTTCCCAGACCAAAATCCAGGGTAACATCATACCTTGGAACAACCACCGATATCTCCCTGGGATCCACCCCCTCCTCCAGGAGATTTTTTACAAGTCTAAGTATCTTTCTGTCGGTCTTACTCTTATACTCATTGTCTATATCCAGATGGATATTGGAGTACCCCTTGGCCTCTCCCCTTTCCAGGAAGAGCCCCTCCCTGAAGTCCTCTAAAAATTTGTCAAAAGCTCCTTCACACTGATTAACTAACTTCTCCTTCTGAAAGAGAGGAACCAGGTTTTCCTCCAGGTAGTTTTTAGAAAACTGATAGATCCCGTGGGGGCCATCTGTATTTTTATAGAGGATCACTCCCCTCATCCACTGACAAAGATTCAGGATAAAATCCGTCTGGGATATGGAGGAGAGCTCCAGGTCATCCACCATGAGGAACTTATACCTGTTCTTCAGATGGGAGATATACCTCTCATCCTTCATGAGGTAGTTGGAGTAGAGGTAGATAGCTGCTGCTTGATCGATTATCCCCTCCTCTAGGGTCCTCTCAATATATCTGTTTACTATCTCATTCATCTCATCATAAAACTTTTTACTAAACCTTCCCTCCTCTGGTTTACTGGCATATATTCTCTCCCCCATCCTACGATAGTTTGTATTGGAGAGGGCTGCACTCACTATATTGGAGAGAAGCTTTCTGGCTATCCCCTCATCCTCACCTATTATTCCATCGAGATAACCCTTCCTTCTGTAGTACTCCACAGTCTTGTACATGAGACTCTGGGAGGCTTCATAGTGCATGATCACCGGGAGAAGAGACTTCTTCTTTATAAGATCACACTTCTCCAGTATCATGGGCCAATAGACCCTTATCTCTTTTTGGACAAACCCAAAGTAGGAGTAGATATTCAGGCTTCCAGCCCTTCTGTACTTAACCTCCCTCTGCCACCTGAGCTTCTCCCATCTGTTGGCTACTAAAACCAGTATCTCATTGGAGCTTATTTTATCTGAAAGCATTCTGTTGTATCTGCTTATGGCGTCTGTTGTTTTTCCGCTTGCAGTATTACCCTCTATTATTCTTCTCATCTTATCATCACCACTATAATTTTATAGGTCTTTTCCCTTCAGTGCAAGGAGTTTATTCCCTCTCCTCCAGCTCAAGCTCCTGAAGCTCTACAAATATGTTCCCCAGGATGAAGTAGCTCACTCCCATAAGGATTATAAAGAATATAACCCCTATAATCGTAAAGGCCATAACTACAGATATGAGGACACAGTTGGCATAGATGTTAATACTCTTCACCTTCTTGAGTTTTTCAAGGGGAGCATCCAGATTTTTAAGGAAAAATCCATATACGATATAGAGGATTACCACACCTATTCCCAGGATTGCCTGGTAGGGGAGGATCCCCTCGGGATCTCTCAAGGCCAGGATATTCAGGGCATACCCTATGAGGGAGAAGTAGATCAGGTAACCTATCACCTTATCCATCTTCACACTGTGTAGAATAATATTTAAAGCCCCCTTAAACTTCAGCATTATATAGATAAATAGACAGGTAGATACAAAGGATATGGCTACACTGTATATGGTATTTACTATCTCAGGCTGAATTAAGAAGGGGGCTATCCAGTTAAATATTCCATAGAGGTAGCATACTAACTTCATGTTGCTTATATCTATGATCTCGGTGTTTTTTTTCATTCCTTTCTCCCCCTTTCTCTATACTTTTCTTATAGTTAAACTTACGCCCCTTTTATGCATTGACCTCTAAATTTATTGATTTTTTAACAGCTTTAAAGTATTATACAATTAGAAAAATGGCGAGGTGATAGCATGCAAAAGTTCAAACCCCTTGATAAAGAGGAGTTCTTCAATGAATTCTCCATCTCAGAGGATTATTTTAATGAAACCGGCCTTAAATGGAAGGAACTTCAGGATATATATTTAAATTACAGCAGTTTAATTTCCTACCTTGAAAAGGAAGCGGAGCATATCTTCTCTAAGCTCAGAGACGTTCCCAATGTCCACTCGGTGAGAAGAAGGGTAAAGAAACCCAGACACCTCATTGAAAAGATTATCCGTAAGGGTAAAAAGTACTCTGAACAGGGTATCAATGTGGAAAACTACAAAAGTATCGTTACAGACCTTATCGGTATAAGGGTACTTCACCTCTTTAAGGATGACTGGCAGGAGATCCACAAGGAGATTACCCGTCTCTGGGAAACCAAGGAGACTCCCCAGGTAAATATCAGAAGGGGAGACTACAACTTAGAGACCCTGAGAGAAAACATCAAGGACCTCAACTGCGACATTATCCTAAGGGAGCACGGTTACAGATCCGTCCACTACCTGGTGGGAGTTCCCCTCTCAAAGGATGAAGAGGTTCTCGTAGAGATCCAGGTAAGAACAGTATTTGAGGAGGCCTGGAGCGAGATCGATCATATAATAAGGTATCCCTATGATGTAGATAATCCCGTCCTCACTGAGTACCTTGCTATCTTCAACAGAATAGTCGGAAGTGCCGATGAGATGGGGATGTTTATAAAGAAGTTAAAGGGTGAAGTTGGAACCGAGGGCTTAAACCCAAGAGAGCTGGATATGAAGTTTAAATAAAGAGTAGCGGAGAAAAATCTCCGCTACTCTTTTTATTCTTTTACTTACTTTTCTTCAATATTCTTTAATACTTAATTCTACCCCATGATATCTATGGAACCGTCCTCGGATATTACCACAACTACCATCCTATACTTAGATTTCATGGTCTCATAGTATTTTATGGCAGAGTTATACCTGGCACCCCTGGAGGAGTCTCCCTTTTCAGTTATAAGACCGTCCAGGATAACCCCTATGGCACAGCACATCCTCCTTGGAGACATAAGTACAGCCCCGTCTATCTTAGAGAAGTTCGAGATAAGCTCCCCTGTTATCTCAAAGGGTTTAAAGGTTGTAGCCTGGATAGCCAGCCTCTCAGTTTCCTCCATACACCCCTCTGTAATAACAAGGAGGGCCCCCCTGTTCTTTTCAATGGTTGCCTCTATAAGGGTCCAGAGTTTTTGCTTCTCCCAGTTTAAAAGTTCCGGAAAAACTCTCTCTACCTTATCTATAAAGACCTTCTTTTCCGAGATAATATTTTCAAAGTGGGGTATTCCCTCTACGATCTTAAGAACCCTCTCATCCTCATAGAAGAGCTCCCAGTGATATCCCGATATTATCTTCAGCTTAAAGGTGTTCTTCAGTGTCCTGGCAAGGTTCTTTCCTATAAAACCATATACTCTGTCTAGGTCGGTGAAGAGGGAGTATCCCCCCCTGGTTCCCTCTAGGAGCTTTCTTATCTTCCTGTACTCATCCATCCTTATATCCTTTTGAAACTTTATGAGGTTGTTTATCACCACGCTGTCCAGGCTTCCGATCACTATCTCTCCCCTAGCCTGACTGCTCTCATACTTCAGGTTGGATATCTTATTGAAGACCTCAAAGATATTGTGGGTCTCCGATGCGTGCTCCGTCCTTAGCCCCTTAAAGAACTCCTTGGTGGAAAAGTTAATGAGTTCCTCCGCTTCCAGGTGGTGGACCTCCTCTCCAGCCAAAAAGGACTCCAGGGTACTCCTGAAATCCTTAAATACCTTCTCTAAAAGCCCCTCTATATAATTTAACCGGAGCTTATTGTGGATACACTTGTTATAGTCCTTGCTGCTTATATCCAGCATTAGGTAGTAGAGCTTCTCTTCCACTCCAATCTCCGGACTTATAAAGAAGTGAGTCTTCTCCGGACTAATCTTCCTAATGGTATTTTCCAGAACAAAGTTATAGGTATCCATCTGCTCCATAAGTTTATTTAGGTTTTGATAGGTTTCCGTCATGGAAAAAAAGTTTTCAAAATCCTTTTTATTATAGGTATTGCTGTAGACCTCTACCTCCCTCCTCTCGCCATCGATGGTTAAAAGAGAGAGGTTACAGCTCCCTTCTAGCTTCAGCAGTGTAAACACTCTTTCTATCTTATCTTTTATCCTCTCATAATATTCCTGAACTCTCATAATTCATCCCTTCAACTGTATTTAGTATTTTAATATTTTTATATCTTCTTTTCCTCCCTTTCCTCTTTTCCTCCAGGCAATATTTTTAGGAAAGGACTTATTTAAAGACCATTGAGGGAGGCAAAACTATAAAAACCCTCTTAGAGAGGAGGCCATTCCTCTGAAAAAGGGTTTTAAATTCATAGATTAATCTGTAGATTCCAGGTCGGTTTTTATTTGAAACATATAGGGGTTTATGAGGTATCTGAAGCACTCCTTACCCCGGAGCTCGGTCCCCCACCTCTCCTCCCTGGGCAGGGGTAATATTATCCTATCCCTCAAGAGTTCCTTTAAGATGGGCAGATCATCACTCTTTTCCAGGTAGAGTATCCCCTGCTGGAAATCGATTCCCAGAGCTCTCTTGTCACACAGCTGGGACATGAGACAGCAAACTTCATAGGGCATCTCCTGAAACTTTTTTTTAAACTCCATTGCATTCTTAGGCCACAGATTACACTTTCTCACCTTTCTCCTCCCCTAGATCTTAAATGAAATAAAAAAACACCTATACATTAAATATCACCGCTTCTATATTAAAATATTAAGCCCAATTATTGTCACAGTCAACAGTTTAAAAACCTTAAATTTTCTACAATTCTTCACCTCATCAGATGACTTTAACGGTTTTAAGTTTATTTTTAAAGGGAGAGGAATAAAAAACTCTTTACTTTTAAAATTACATATGTCATAATATATATAGGATTAAATTACATACGTTATAATATATAGTGTAAACTATTTAGGAGGTAATATATTATGTCAATTCAAATTGGAAACTTAGAGATAGATCTACCTATTATTCAAGGGGGAATGGCTATAAAGGCATCTATGGGAAGACTTGCTTCTGCTGTTGCCAATGAAGGTGGAGTAGGACTTATTGCGGGAACTGGTCTTACACCTGCTGAGCTTAAGGAAGAGATAATTGATGCTAAGAATAAAATCGTAAACAAGGGAGGAGCTCTGGGTGTTAACATCATGGTAGCTGCTTCAAACTTTATGGAGCTTGCTAAGGCTTCCATCGAGGCCGGAGTAGATATGATCGTGTGTGGTGCTGGATTCTCAAGAGATATCTTCGAGGTAGGTAAGGAATCTGGAGTAGCTATCGTTCCTATCGTTTCATCTTTAAAGCTTGCTAAGATCTCTCAAAGACTTGGAGCAGATGCAATAGTAGTAGAGGGAGGAAACGCAGGTGGACACCTGGGAACTGAAAAGGATTCTTGGGATATTATCGGTGAGATCGCTGCTAACATCTCTATCCCTGTATTTGGTGCTGGAGGAGTTATCGAGCCTGCAGATGCTCAGAGAATGCTTGACCTAGGAGCCGATGGAGTACAGATGGGAACTAGGTTTATCGCTACAGTGGAGTGCGAGGTTAGCGATGAGTTTAAAAATATGTATGTAAATGCCAAGAAGGGCGACGTAGTTGAGATAGCAAGTTCTGCAGGACTGCCAGCAAACGCTATAGTTTCTCCATACGTGAATAAAGTATTGGAGGCTGCAACTAAAAAGCCAACTTCATGCCACAACTGTCTGAAAAAGTGTACGAGAACATTCTGTGTAAATGAAAGACTTGTTATGGGACATGAGGGTGACCACGAGGAAGGAATTTTCTTTGCTGGAAAGGATGTATGGAAGATAAATGAGATACTTACTGTAAAGGAAGTTATGGACAGATTCAGGACCGTTTTTAAGTAAGACCTTCTCTTAAAACTTTACTTTTTGTTAAAATTACCATATAATCTACTGGTTATCTAATGATTTAGGAGGAATTACATGATAAAAACTGACATTTGTGAACTACTTAATATAGAGTACCCTATTTTTCAGGGAGCTATGGCATGGATCGCCGATGGAACTCTTGCTGGACACGTATCAAAAGCAGGAGGTTTAGGAATAATTGCCGGAGGTGGAATGCCCTCTGAGCTTCTTAGAGAGGAGATCAGAGTAGTTAAATCTATTACAGACAAGCCCTTTGCTGTAAACCTTATGCTTATGATGGCTGAGGTAGAGGAGCAGATAGATGTCTGTATAGAGGAGGGAGTTCCTGTAGTTACAACTGGAGCAGGAAATCCTGGACCTTATATGGAGAAGTTAAAGGGAGCTGGAATAAAGGTTATTCCTGTAGTACCTTCTGTAGCTCTAGCCAAGAGAATGGAGAGAGTGGGAGCAGATGCTGTAATCGCAGAGGGAACTGAAGCGGGAGGACACATCGGTCAGATCACTACCCTTTCCCTTGTACCACAGGTAAAGGAAGCTGTTAATATTCCTGTTATCGCTGCTGGTGGAATAGCTAATGGTAAGCAGTTTGCTGCTACCCTTGCCCTTGGAGCAGATGGAGTACAGGTAGGTACAAGATTCATCGTAGCTCATGAGTGTAATGTACACGAAAACTACAAGGAGTCTATCATAAAAGCTAAGGACAGATCTACTGTATCCACTGGTAACCACACTGGACACCCAGTAAGAGTTATAAATAACAAGCTGGCTAAGGAGATGCTGCAGATGGAAAAGGATGGAGCTACTTCTGAGGCCCTTGAAGATATGGGTAGAGGTAAGCTTAGACTTGCAGTAAAGGATGGAGACATCGTTAATGGAAGCGTTATGGCCGGACAGGTTGCTTCTATGGTTTCTAAGAGAGAGAGCTGCTCTGAGATCATCTTAGACCTTATCGAGGACGCTAAGAGAGAGCTTGATGCTCTAAAGAACAGATTTTAATTTATTTGAATAATAAACAATAAAAAAAGAGAAAGGAAACTTTCTCTTTTTTTATTTAAAGGAAATGGAAATAGTTTACAGTATCTAGTTATTACCTAGTCTTAATGTTTTGGGGGGAGTAACTATGAGAATCGGATCTATCTTCTGCACTGAATGTAAGAATATCCATACAGATGTACATAAAGCTTTTTCAGCTATAAGGGGGCACTTTAGGGAAGATACCTTTATCACTGCTGAGGACAGCTGTGAGGCCGATCTGTGGCTTTTAATCTGCGGGTGTACCAACCCCTGCATCGAACACGGTCATTTAAAAGGAAAATTTGGAAAACTATTTGTTATGAGTGAAAGTGATATTCCAAAGGCTATTCACATGATCGAACTTTTAAAGGAAGACAGGGAAGCCATCGATTTTAATTAAATACCTTATAATCAAAAAACCTCCCTCTAACGAGGGAGGTTTAATTTGCTGTTGAGAAGTTCATATCCCCTGGTAGAAAGATGAATCCCGTCTGTTGTATACCTAGAATCTATCCCACCATCTCTTCCCAGGAATTCAGAGTAGATATCCAGATAACCTGCCTGTGCTTTAGTGGCTATCTCCTCTATCCTTCCATTGAGAGATTCTATCTTTTTGTTTCTGTCCATATTATCCACTGGAAGTATGGATATTACAGTGAGACTTCTAAATTTCTTCTTCAGCTCATTTATGAGTAGGGTGTAATTCCCTAGAATCTTCTCATCTGGAAATCCCATGATCACGTCATTTACCCCAGCCATGAGGTAGATCTCACCTTCCCTACCTTCCTCTATCTCCTCTAACCTCCAGAGTAGGTCCCTTGTGGTATCTCCGGGAACCCCCAGGTTCACCACTCCCCTTACAGGATTCCATGCCGTTATACTGTCTCCCAATAGTATCATCCTTCCACCTCTCTTACTGCCTATCTTTTCCTTTAACCAGAGTTTAGCATCTAGAGTAGAGAAATGAAAGAATTATTCTGCACTAACCTGCCTTCAGGGGAAGGATCTCCCTTATGGAAAGTACTGAGTGATTTGTTCTTTCTGCTACTTCAGAGATAACCTTCTCCATTCCACCGCTTATATCCTCCAGCATTATTGTCCCCACTTCCTCTGAAACGCTATAATCCCCAATAACTTCATAGATATACTGTACAAAATACATAGCTATACCTCCCTAATTAATCCACCTCTATCTGAATACCCTCTATCTCATTATATATAATAGGCTCAGGGCTTCCTATTCTCCCTATAAGGCTCACCCCATACTCCCTGGCTATATCCAGTGCCAGGTTACTGGTTATCCTCATAGAAGCCACCACAGGAACTCCTGCCCCTGCTGCCTTTATAACCATATCTGAGGACACCCTTCCTGTTATTATAATAGTGGAGTGTTCCAGGTCCATACCCTCATCCAGAGCAGCTCCTATCACCTTGTCCACTGCATTGTGCCTCCCTATATCCTCCCTCACCAGCACCCTGCCGCTGAGGTCTCCTATGGCTGCACAATGGGTTCCGCCGGTAGTCTTATGGAGTCTGGCTGAATCCAGCATCTCTCTGAAGATCTCCCTGATCCTCTCCAGGCTCTCAGAGTACTCTCCCAGAGTTCCTCTTCTTTTAAATGCCTCCCCTTTGGGAAGTTCACCGCTTCCACATCCGCTGAGGACCACATTTTTTATTGTGTACACTTCCTCCTCCAGCTTCCTGTCCACCAGAGAAAAGATCCTTCTCCCGCTACTGCAGGGAGAGGCCCCTATAAATTCCCCCTTGTGACCTATAAGACCTCTGGAATATAGGTACCCCAGAGCCAACTCCGAGAGGTTGTCTGGGGTACACATGAATGTTATTAACTTTCTGCCATTTACAAGAAGATCCACCGCTTCCTCTGTAAATATATTTATCTTACTTCTCATACTCTCCCCCTACCTCTCTCAGTTCCTCTGGAGTGTTTATATTTTTAAACCCCTTCACTATCTCTATACCTTTAGTCATAGACTCTATATCTACCC
Source organism: Propionigenium maris DSM 9537 (assembly GCF_027925155.1). Taxonomy (GTDB): domain Bacteria; phylum Fusobacteriota; class Fusobacteriia; order Fusobacteriales; family Fusobacteriaceae; genus Propionigenium; species Propionigenium maris. The sequence continues at coordinate 132,677 of NZ_BSDY01000003.1, forward strand.
ACTCTACCCTATTTTTCTCAAAGAGAAGGGCTATCTTATATCTCTTCTCCTCTATAAGTTCCTCTATACCTCTCAGGAGGCTCCTCCTGTAGAGGGCACAGAGGGGTTCCCTCCCCTCTCTGTGCTTTGGAATGGCTGCATCGTAGCTCCCAGAGAGCCCTCCCATATACTCAAGAAATTCTTCCCTCTGGAAGGGGGTATCACAGGAGATCACCAGGATCTCCTCATGGGTGCTGTGAAGGAGCCCTGTATAGATCCCTCCCAGGGGACCTATACCCTTAACTTTATCCTCCACAACCTTCACAGGATAGTTCCTGTATTCACCGGGATTATTGGATACCACTATCACCTCTGCAAAAGCTTCTACCTTCTTCAGAAGGTGTTCGATAAAGGGAGTTCCTCCATATCTCAGAAAAGCTTTATCCCTGTAGCCCATCCTGGATCCCTGACCCCCGGCCAGGATCACCACTGTTTTCCTGTATCTTTTCATCTAGCTCTTGTCGCTGTATGTTGTATGAAGAAGGTGGTGACTCTTGTGACCGCAAGGATCCTTCAGATAGTTCTCGTAGAGAGCCTTCACTTCCGAGTTCTCATGGGACTTTCTGAGGTCACTTTCAGTATCAAACCTATACATCCCCTCCATCCTTCTTCTTCTCACATCGTAGTTGTCTGGAATAGGTGCTCCGCCTCCGCTTATACACCCTCCGTGACAAGCCATAACCTCTATAAAGTCGTAGTCTGCCTCTCCCCTTTCAATGGCATCCAGTACCACCTTAGCTGAAGAGATTCCATTTACTACAGCCAGCTTTATCTTGTGCTCTCCCACCTCTACAGAGGTCTCCTTCACATTGTCAAAACCTCTTATCTCGTTGAATTCAAGCTTCTCAAACTGACCCCCAGTAAGGACGTGGGACACAGTTCTAAGAGCTGCCTCCATTACACCTCCAGATGTTCCGAATATCCTTCCGGCACTGGATCCCTTACCCATGAAGGAATCGTAGTCTGCGTCATCTCCCAGGTATGCAAAGTCGATCCTGTTCATCCTTACAAGCTTAGCAAACTCTCTGGTAGTTATTACCATATCCACATCTTCAGGCATCTGCTCCCTCTCTGCCTCTCCCTTCTTTGCAGTACAAGGCATGATGGAAACAACAAATATATCCTCCACAGGAATATTCATCTCCTTTGAGTAGTAGCTCTTTGCAAGAGCACCGAAGATCTGCTGAGGTGACTTACAGCTTGAAAGGTTATCTATAAACTGAGGATAGTTCTGCTCCATATAGTTTACCCATCCTGGACAGCACGATGTAAACATAGGAAGCTTACCCTTACCCTCTGTGAGTCTCTGAAGAAGCTCAGTTCCCTCCTCCATAATTGTTACATCTGCAGAGTAATCCGTACTAAATACCCTGTCAAACCCTAACTTTTTAAGGGCAAGTACCATCTTAGATGTTGCATCTGTACCAGGAGCAATGAAGAACTCCTCTCCGATTGTATGCTTTATTGCAGGGGCCATCTGTACGATGAAGTGCTTCTCCCTCTTCTTTAGCATCTGATTAAGTTCAACCACATGATTTTTCTCAGTTAGGGCTCCCACTGGACATACCTTAACACACTGACCACAGGTTATACACTTACTCGCAGAAAGGTTGTCTCCCTCCTTGAGGACGATCTCCCTCTTACCATCTTTCTCCACTACCTCATATACCTCTATCTCCTGTGTATCTCTGCACACAGCTACACACTTCTCACAGAGGATACACTTATTCATATCCCTTACCATTCCAGATGAGCTTCTGTCTATCTCATAGGTGTATTCCAGGTCCACATCCCTGTTTACCACTCCATACTCGTAGCAGGCATTCTGAAGGTCGCAGTCTCCCTTTGCCTTCTCACAGGTAAGGCAGTCGTTGGGATGGTTCTCCATTATCTTGTTAAGGATCTCTTTTCTTTTTTCTATTATCTCGTCTGTATAGGTTCTTACAACCATTCCCTCTCTACCTGCTGTCTCACAGGACTTTACCAGTTCTCCATCTGCCTCTACCACACAGATACCGCAGACCTTCTGGCTTCCAAGGTCCTTGTGGTAGCAAAGAGTCGGGATATTTATCCCAAGCTCCTCGCAGTTCTCCAGCAGAGTCTTATCGGTTGTAGTTTCTACAATTACTCCATCTATTTCTATTCTCATCTTTCCTCCACACTAAGCAATCTTTTCTATTCTTACAGCAGTAACCTTAAGCTCCGGGATTCCACACTGTGGATCCAGGTGGTCTGCACCTGTAAGTACGTTACACGCACCATTTGCAAAGTGGAACGGCATGAAGAACAGGTCCTCTAATATTCCATCATTTGCCACTACAGAGGTTTCTATCTCTCCTCTTCTGGAGATTACCCTTATCATCTCATCCTTGCCTATCTCAAGCTTCTTCATAGTCTCTGGATGCATCTCTATGTATGATACCGGCGACTTTATGTTAAGCCCCTCTACCCTTCCAGTCATTGTTCTGGTGTGGTAGTGGTATAGGTTTCTTCCATTTGTCATTAGGTATGGATACTCCGACGACTGCATCTCTCCACTGAGCTCATACTCCGCTGCAACAAACTTACCCTTACCTCTCATTGGAGAATCAAGGTGTAGTATAGGAGTTCCCTCTGGCTTTTCAGAGCTTACTGGCCATGCCACTCCCTCATCCTCGATGAGGTCGTAGGTGATTCCAGAGTATTGAGGTGTAAGCCTTGCTATCTCAGCCATTATCTCCTCTGATGAAGTATAGCTTTCCTTCCATCCCAGAGCACCCATTACCTTGTCGATAACCTGCCAGTCCTCCATTACACCCTCTCTGGTTACAGCTCTTCTTACTCTCTGCACCCTTCTCTCGGTGTTGGTAAATGTCCCCTCCTTCTCTGCAAAGGAAAGGGCTGGAAGAACAACATCTGCCAGTTCAGCTGTTTCTGTAAGGAATATATCCTGAACGATAAGTAGATCCAGCTCCTCTAAGGCGTGTTTTATATGGTTTATATCTGGGTCAGATACCATTGGGTTTTCTCCCATAATATAGAGACACTTCATCTCTCCATGGGAGGCTCTGTGCATTATCTCCGGCAGGGTATAACCTGTCTTGGAGTTCAGCTCCACTCCCCACTCGTTTTCAAACTTTCTACGGATCTCGTCATCTGCTATCTTCTGGTATCCAGGGAACACATTTGGAAGTCCTCCCATATCGCAGGCTCCCTGTACGTTATTCTGTCCCCTCAAAGGGTTTATTCCTCCGAACTTTTTACCAATATTTCCACATAGAAGGGAAAGGTTGGAAAGGGACATTACTCCATTGGTTCCAGATTTGTGCTGGGTAATACCCATAGCATAGAAGATAGAGGCTACATCGCTTGCGTATATTCTCGCTGCTTCTGCAATAAGTTCCGGCGACACTCCGCAGATCTCACTTGCATATTCAGGGGTATACTTAGCTACCAGCTCCCTTAACTCCTCAAATCCCTCTGTATTTTTAGCTACATATTCCTTGGCGTATAGGTTCTCGCTGATGATCACATTCATCATGGAGTTTATAAGGGCAATATTACTTCCCACCTTCAGCTGAAGGAATATATCTGCATCATCAGCTAGGTCTATCCTTCTTGGATCGGCTACAATCACTTTTGCACCCTTTAACTTAGCTCTCTTTATCTTAGCTCCAATAACTGGATGGTTTTCCCTTGGATTGGACCCAATCACAAAGATAACCTTTGAATCTTCAACTTCGCTAATGCTGTTAGTCATAGCTCCGCTTCCTAGTGTAGTTGCTAACCCGGCAACTGTTGAACTGTGTCAGAGACGGGCGCAGTGATCTACATTATTTGTACCAATTACTGCTCTGAATAACTTCTGAAATATAAAGTTATCCTCATTGGTACATCTTGCTGATGTAAGTCCTGCAAAGGCATCCGATCCAAATCTATTCTTTATATCAAGCATCTTAGTTGAAAGGAACTCTATCGTCTCCTCCCAGCTTGCTTCCTCTAACCTTCCATCTTTTCTTATAAGGGGCTTTGTAAGTCTGTCTGGATGATCTACAAATTTATATCCAAACTTACCCTTTACACAGAGTAATCCGTCGTTGGGATCCATCTTAGCTGGGTTTGCCTCTACTATCCTGTTGTCCTTTACACTGAAGTCTATCTGACATCCCACACCACAGTATGAACATGTAGTTCTTACTACCTCAGTTTCCCACTGTCTGTAAGAGGTCTTTGCCTTAGGTAGAAGGGCTCCCACTGGACATACACTTACACAGTTACCGCAAGACATGCAGGCTGTATAATCTATCTTAGAAGCTCCCTTGGCTCTTACTGCTCTTCTTCCATTCTCCTCAGACAACTGTAGTCCGTTGCTGCACTGCTGCTCCCTACACATAGCCACACACTTTCCGCAGGCTATACACTTATTGGGATTGATTGTATAGAATGGATTTGAGTCATCTATCTCCAAAGTCTCAGGGCAGTTATTTGCAGTCTGATGTACATCATACTCATAACAGTACTCCTGCAGTTTGCACTCTCCTGATTTTTCACATCCCAGACAGTCTAGGGGATGTTCCGAGATGATCTCCTCTAAGATCTCCCTTCTCTCCTCTACTACCTCATCTGTATGTGTTCTTACTACCATGCCTTCCACAAGATCTATCTCGCAGGCCTTCTTCTTACAGCCATCCACTTCCACAACACAGATTCCGCAGTTCTCATCTTTTTGGATGATTCTGGAATCATAACAGAAGTTAGGTACCTGAATACCTATCTCCTCCAGGGCTGTGAGAAGCTTTCTTCCTTTGGAAACTTCATAGTTTTTTCCATTAACTACTATATTCACTAGGATCCTCCTCATTAAATTTTATCAACCTACTAATTATAGTTACTCCTATGAAAAATAAAAATTTCAATTTAACACTTTTTTTCATCCTGTTTCGCCCCGGTATTTTTACTGTTTTTTTACTTTTTGATTTGTTTCAGAATTTTTAAGGGTATTTTAAGGTTGTTTAAGAATTTACATTTTTTAATTTTATACCTTTTTTCCTCTATTTTATTGTTAAAAGTTACTTTATTTTTATTTTTTTTCCTGATAGAATGATGAAACGATACATTTTCTATTTAATTTTATGATTTTATGGGGTATATAGATGAATAGCAGCTTCATTTTAAAGTTAGAAAACTTAATAAAAAGCTCCAATAAGGATATCTACTATGAGTATTTGAGGGTACTTCACATCTACAGATACTTTATTGGAAATATACAGGAGTTTACTCCTGAAGACCAGCTGGAGATCCTCTCCTTTTTTTATGAGCATATTCTGGGTAAGCTTGAAAATATCTACTCCCCCTTAGACCTCAATGAGAGTTTTATCTTTAAGGGAGACAAGTTCAGGGAAAGAAACTTCAGGATGGCTCTGGAATACTTCAGGAACAGAAGTGTCCTGGGTCTTACCAATACCCAGAGTATCGAACTCATTGAAAGGAATAACAGGATCTATCCAACCTCCCTTCTTGAGTTTCTTCGCATGAACGCCAGAACCCTAGAGGAGGTTTTCAACTTCAATGAGCAGAGGTTTAGGGACAAGCTGGAAAACCTTCCCTCTGAAAAAGAGTTTTACAAGATCTACTCGGATTCCTACTGTGATGTGATCATCATAAGAAAGAATTTTTTCTCCAGCCTCAACCCCTCATTTTTTTCCAGGGACGGGCTGATAATCAGATTCTGTGAAACTGGTCAGATAGGGTTTGAAAAGGATGCTACCCTCCTAAATGAGAAGGAGGCTCTCATATCCAGGGGAATTCCCCTGGGAGACTACAAGGTCCTTACAAAGGAGATCTCCTATGTAACCCTTCATATCAAAGATGAATTTTTCAAAGCATTTCAGATAGAGTTTCCCAACTATGCCTTAAAGAAGCTTCCATGGCGTTTGGATCCAGCTACCCTTTCCATGCTGGATAACCTGGATACCTGTAAGAATCCCAAGATAATGCTCCTCAACTTTATAAGCGGAGTTATTCTGAGCCTTGTGGATGAGGAGAAGAGGCTGAACTTTCAAAGGGTTACAGATAAAAATCTGACTAAGGTTATAGAGTATATAGACCACAACCTGGAAAACAATATTACCGTTTCCCAGATACAGGGAGAGTTTGGACTAAACAAGAATATCCTTTCCAGCCTCTTTAACACCAACTTCGATATGTCAGCTTCCAAATACATCATAAACAAGAAGCTGGAGAGGGCTTCAAGCTACCTTCTGGAAACGGACCTTTCCGTCACCGATGTAGCCTTTAAGTTTAACTTTTCCAGTGCCAGCAAATTTTCCTCACACTTTAAGAAGAAGTATTCCCTGACTCCCCTTCAGTTTAAGAAGAAGTTTGAGGAGCTTGCAGGGAAGTAGATAGCTTTCGAAACACCAAGATGAGTTTACAACATAATTTTAAATAAAGGGAGAGATTCAGATGATTAAAAAGTTACTTGTTACTATGCTAATGTTATTCACCATGGGAGTAAGCGCACTTGCTGAGCAGAGCAAGGAGATACTTCTGGCTACTACAACCAGTGTAAGGGATTCAGGGCTTATGGATTACCTTCTTCCAAAGTTTGAAAAGGAGAGCGGATACAAGGTAAACCTTATTGCTGTGGGAACTGGTAAAGCCCTTCAGATGGGAAGAGACGGGGAAGCCGACCTTCTTCTTGTCCATGCAAAGGCCTCTGAGATGAAGTTTATGAAGGAGGGGCACGGAAAGGAGAGAAGGGAGCTGGCTCACAACTTCTTTGTACTTGTAGGTCCTGAAAACAACCAGAAGATGAGTTCAGTAAAGGAAGCTCTTACTACAATCGAAGGAGAAAAGCTTGAATTCGTTTCAAGGGGAGACGATTCTGGTACCAACAAGAAGGAACTGGCTCTTTGGAAGGAAAATAACATTACTCCTGAAGGGAAATGGTATATCAGTTCTGGTAGCGGTATGGCTGCAACTCTTAAGATTGCCAATGAACTAAATGCCTATACCCTTTCAGATATAGCTACATTCCTTAACCTAAAGAAGGATCTTGACCTTGAGATCAAGGTAGGAGAGGATTCAGAGCTTCTTAACCTCTACAGTGTTATAACTATAGATCCGGCTAAAAACCAGCATATAAATGCTGAGGGAGCTTACAAACTTATGGAGTGGTTTACTTCAGACAAAACAAAGAGTATAATTGGAGAGTATGGTAAGAAGGATTTTGGAATGCCTCTTTTTATTCCTGAAAAATAATTGTATAGGGACAGATCTATTATCTTGTCCCCTATGGAGAGTGAAGTATAGTGGTAAAAGATCAGATTATAGGTAGGGTAAAAGCTATCAATATCAGCGCTACAAAGGGAGTTGTAAAAAATCCCATTGAAAGAGGGTACTTCAAGGTAGATCACGGCCTTGAGGGAGATGCCCATGCTGGAAACTGGCACAGACAGGTGAGCCTTCTGGCTTCTGAGAGTGCTGATAAGGTAAGAGCTGCAGGTCTTGATATAACAGACGGAAGATTTGCTGAAAATATTACAACTGAGGGAATAGAGCTCTACACCCTCCCTGTAGGTACAAGGCTCCAGATAGGGGAAAGTATACAGGAGGTAACTCAGATTGGTAAGGAGTGTCACACAGGATGCGCTATAAAGCAGACTGTAGGGGACTGTGTTATGCCAAGAGAGGGGATCTTCACCAAGGTTATAGTAAACGGATGGGTAGCTCCTGGAGATGAGATAAGAGTAGTAGATTAAAAAAAAGGGAAAGCTTAATGCTTTCCCTTTTTTATATCTCTTAGTGTGCCATGAGGCTGACTACAGACAGGATTCCTATTACCCACATGGTAGGCTTTATCTTCCTTCTGTCTCCGGCTATAGTTGTTATTATGATATATGAGATAAATCCAAAGCAAAGTCCCGTACTCATGCTGTATGTAAGGGGCATAAGCACAATGGTAATAAATGCAGGGATGGCTACCTCAAAGTCGTGGAAGTCTATATCCTTAATGTTTTTAAACATGTATACCCCTACTACAATAAGAGCCGGTGCTGTGGCAAAAGCCGGAACTATTCCTATTACAGGAGTAAAAAACATTGCCAGAAAGAAGAGTCCTCCAGTTACCAGGGAGGCAAGTCCCGTTCTAGCTCCGCTGGAGATTCCAGATGCCGCCTCTATATAACATGTAGTTGTAGAGGTTCCCAGAAGGGCTCCCACAGTTGTTGCTGCTGCATCTGCTTCTAGGAGCCTACCAATCTTATTTATCCTTCCCTTCTTATCCACCATATCAGCTTCTATGGCGCAGGCCATTATAGTTCCGATAGATTCAAAGAGGTCCACAAACATAAGGGAAAATATAGGTCCTATGGAGGCCACCTGAAGGGCTCCCATTATATCAAGCTTAAAGGCTATAGGGGCAATGCTTGGAGGCATGGAGATAATGCTCTCAGGAATATCCACAACTCCCACAAACATTCCAAGGGTTGTAGTAGCTAAGATCCCCACAAGCATAGATCCCTTTATCTTCTTGATCTCAAGTACTGTGATTATAAAGAGCCCTGTAAGCCCCAATACAATCTGTGTACTCATAGGTCCAAGACCTATCATTGTAGCTGGGTTGGGTACCACCAGTCCCAGGTTCTGAAGCCCTATAAATGTAATAAAGAGCCCTATTCCCGCAGACATGGAAAGTCTGAGGGTTATAGGGATGGCATCTACCACCTTCTCCCTTACTCCCAGAAAGGCAAATATCAGGAATACCACTCCTGAAAGGAAGGTTACTCCAAGAGCCTGTTCCCAGGTAAGTCCCCTTCCTATTACAAGGGTATAGGTAAAGAAAGCATTTAGGCCCATTCCCGGAGCCATAGCAAAGGGAACATTTACCCAGAGAGCTGCAATAACCGTCCCTATAAATGAGGCAAGACAGGTTACCGTAATAAGAGCTCCCCTATCCATTCCAGTTGCCCCCAGTATGTTGGGATTTACAAAAATAATATATGCCATGGTAATAAAGGTGGTCATTCCCCCTATTACTTCCTTTTTTACATCGGTTCTGTGTTCTTCCAGACTAAAGATATTTGTCATTTGTTTTCCTCTCTTCAACAGATTTAGAATCTGTATCTCCAATACAATATACCATCCCCAAAACAACTTAACTCTCTATGAAAAAGATCCCCTACTGAACCTTTCCCTCTATTATCGCTTCGATCTCCTCTATCCCCTCAACCTTCTCTGTGAGGGCTATTCCCTTCTCCTTCAGTCCAAGGGTTTCAACTCCTCCCTTAAAGTTTCCAGCTGTGTACTCCTCTACTACCCCTTCCACAACATTGTCTATATTCTTAAGTACAGAGGTAACTACCTGCTCTGGCGCCAGGTACTTCTGGTCTGAATCTACACCTATTGCATAGAAGTTCTTCTCCTTAGCAGCTTCCATAACTCCCACACCAGTTCCGCCAGCTACGTGACTTATCACATCTGCTCCTCCCTGGTTCATCATTACAGCTATCTCCTTACCCTTTACCGGGTCTGAAAATGATCCTGCATAGTTAACAAGGACCTCTATATCGTTGTTTACCATCTTAGCTCCAGCTCTGTATCCGTCGATGTAAGTTGTAATAATAGGTATCTCCAGTCCCCCTACTATTCCCGTTACACCGTTTTCAGATTTAAGGGCAGCACTTGCTCCAGCAAGAATTCCCCTCTGGTACTCATCAAATACTACCGACTTTACATTGGGAAGATCCACTACCCCATCTATAATTACGAACTTAGTATCAGGGTAGTTTGTGGCAACCTCTGTTAGAGGGTCTACAAAGTAGAATCCAACTGTAATAACAAGATCGTATCCTTCATCAGCGAAGCTCTGAAGGTAGTCCTTCATTACCGCTACAGACTCAGGCTCCACATACTTTATGTCGATCCCCTGCTTCTCCTTGACCCTCTTCACTCCCTCATAGGCTGAATCGTTGAAGGATTTATCCCCAAGTCCCCCTACAGAGAATACAAGACCTATCTTTTCAGCAGCTTCCTGGGATACCTTGTCCTTTCCACATCCTAAAAACGATAAAACAACCACTAATACTAATAACAATTTTTTCATATTTCCTCCTAGAAATCATAATTACAAAAACCCCACCTTGTATGACTCTATGAGTGCACAACAAAATGAGGCTGATCTAACACCTATCCTGAAAATACACCCATAATCAGAGGATTTTTGCTCCTCTGGTAGAGACTCCCCCTGCATATTAGAGGGATTATATGGGAACTATTCAATTATAAAAGCCCCATCTTGCATGACTCCATGAGTGCATCACAAAATGAGGCTGATCTAACACCTATCCTGAAGATACACCCATAATCAGTGGATTTTTGCTCCCCTGGTAGAGACTCCCCCTGCATATTAAGGGGATTATATGGGATCTTTTAACCTTAATTTTGAACAAGTGTCATTATAAGTCTTTTTACCTGTTTTGTCAACAATTCTCTGGTATAGCCCCACCTCAAACACCCTATCTTTTAGAAGTAGCAGTTGTCTGGATCGGGGAAGAGTCTCCTTCCGTCCCAAAGGCCTCTCATGGCCTCCCTGTCCTCATCGTCCAGGGTAAAATCAAAGATCTCCTTATTGGCAATTATCCTCTCCTCATGTACAGACTTAGGTATGACGATGATACCCCTTTCCACAAGAAACCTAAGAGCAATATTGGCAACTGTTTTCTTGTGCTTTTGAGCTATCCTAGCCATCTCCTCGTTATCAAAGATCTTTCCTGCCTGCATGGGAGCATAGGCAGTGAGCTTTATCCCCTTTGATTCACAGTAGTTCTGCATATCATACTGGGGAAGTCCCACATGGGTCTCCACCTGATTTATAACCGGAACCACCTCGGCTGTCTCTAGAAGTTTCTCTATATGATACATGGTAAAGTTGGATACCCCTATAGCCCTGATCTTTCCCTCATGGTATGCTTCCTCCATGGCCCTCCACGATTCCCTGGCCCTCTCCACTCCCTTATGCCAGTGGATGAGATAAAGGTCCACATAGCTTATCCCCAGATTTTTCAGGGAAACTTCCAGGGCTTTCTTGGTTGACTCATACCCCTGGTCGGAGTTCCAGAGCTTGGTGGTAATAAAGATCTCCTCCCTGGGAATTCCGCTGTCCCTTATGGCCCTTCCAACCTCCTCCTCATTTTTATATGCAGCTGCTGTATCTATATGTCTGTACCCCTCCCTAAGAGCAACTCTCACAGAGTTATACACCTCTTCACCCTTAGCTTTAAAGGTTCCCAGTCCCACAATGGGAATCTCCACACCGTTATTTAACTTCACTTTTTCCATTACACTCCCCCCTGTCTATAGTTTTCTTCTATATAAATCTAATCTCAAAAAATCATTATTGCAAGTTTAAACTTCCCTTAAAGGAGGAAGTTTTAAAGTAAAACTCTGGATACTTCTTAATAATGAAATTTTATTTTTTTTTATTTTAAATAAAAAAAGGAAATTCTCCTATTCTGCCAATGTATATAGCATCCAATCCTTTTAATACTAGGTAAGATTAATTCATTCCCTAGGACAGGAAACTTTTCCCCCAGAAATGTAATCCTGTCAAAAAAAAGAAGCTGGCAGGTGCCAGCTTCTTTTTTATTAAGGAAATTCTAAATTTCCAAAGTATCATAATTCCTATTTCACTCTCCAAAGAGAGCGAGGTACTTTCTTACCATAATGCAAGAAAGTACCCAAAGAAGATCTAGGAGTCCACAATTGCCTTTTTAAGCGACTACATATTTCTCGTTCCTTTGTTGGACTCTCTACAGAGCCTAAAGTAGTAAACGGAACTAAGCACTTTTTATTGTGAAGCCTGACGACTGTGAACTCCGTTTTTTTAATTCGTACAAATAACTTCTCAATCATAATTTGTGCAGATTAAAATATTAAATACTATATTTAATATAAGTTGCTGCTTAAGAAATAACCACTAAAAATTCTTAAAACAAAATTCTTTTTTAGCCACGAATTTACACGAATTTTCTAAATAAAAGTACGTTATCCAATTGAACAAAATTAAAAAGACCCCATTTGTGAAAATGCTTCCCACTTGCTTTACATTCTAATTTGTGTCATTAGTGGCAAATGTTTTGAATTTCACCTAAAGGTAGCAACTTAAGTTATTTAAATTATTTAAACCTATAATTCATTTTCACTTCTTCCCCTGGTAAGGAGGTCATTCAGATTATCATAGGATATCTCCACCATATTTGTCAGGGCTTCATCTGTATATGAGCCAATGTGGGGAGTTATTATTACCTTGGGAAACATCTTGGTGAGCTTTTCAATATTTCTGTCTGTAAGCTCCTGATCCCTCAGATCCCTGAAGAATACCTCAGATTCCCCCTCAAGTACATCTGTTCCAAATCCTCCAAGCTTACCAGATTCCAGTCCCCTTATTACCGCCTCTATATCCTGGAGTTCACCCCTGGCAGTATTGATGAGGATGGCCCCCGTCTTCATCCTACCTATAAACTCATCATCCACCAGATAGTGGTTGGAGTCCTTGATGTAGGGGCAGTGAAGGGAGATAATATCCGACTGGGCCACTACCTCCTCCATAGGGAGGTATTCCACCACATCTGCTGCTGCCTTACTTGGATAGAGGTCATAGGCTATAACCCTGGCTCCAAGGCCCTTAAAGAGCTTTGCAGCGGTGAGGCCTATCCTTCCCGTGCCGACAATTCCCACTGTACACCTTCTGATCTCAGGGCTGAACATCTGGGCATCAGCCCTGAAGTCCTTCTTCCTTGTCCTGTGCACAGTATAGGCTGTATTTCTGAGAAGCATCATAGCCAGGGTCAGGGCCAGCTCCGCTATGGCATTGGGGGAGTACCCCGGTACCCTTGCCACTTTCATACCATGTTTTTTAGCTGCCTCTACATCTATATGATTGTATCCCACAGTTCTTGTAAGGAGGTACTTTACCCCGTAACCTGCCATCTTCTCTATATTTTTTGCATCTGCCGGACAATTTCCCCTGAGCATCACCGCTTCATTCCCCTCTATAAGGTGAAGGTTGTCGGTATTCAGCAGATCCCCCACATATGTTGTCCTGTACCCATATTTATTTAAACTGTTAAAGTATTCAGTTTCTACATCTCTCACTCCGTAACAGACTAAGTTAACTGCCATCCTGCTATCCTCCTAATTCTCTCACTCACATCTATTTTAATTCCTTCCTCCTATAGGAGGATAGGAATTTTCCATTCTAAAAAAACCTTCCCAATATTATATCAAATTTTCTGTTTTTATAAAGGGAAAATTCTTCTGCTCCTTTAACATGAAAAAAACAGCTATTTAGATAGCTGTTCCTTCAGTTATTAATAAAAAATTCGATACTTTTGCCTTGATGCAAATGTATCCAAAAAATCAAGTCCTCCGGCAATTGTCTTTATTAGTAATACAACTTTTTCATTGCTCTCCTGGGCTCTCTACAGAGCCTAAAGGAGCTCTACGCAATGAAGCAGGTTGCGCAATGTGAAGCTAGACGACAGCCTGCAGACGCCTATTAATTTCAAGAACTTTATTCAGGAAAATTCGTGTAATTCGTGACTTGTAATGGGGTTTTTATTTAGTTCTATGACCTCATCGGCTCTGTATTGGTGAGAAAAATCAACGAAAGCATTGTGACATCAAAGTTTATATATCCCTAAAATCCTCCACTATGTTGAGGCCCATGGCCTTAGCCAGCTCCACAGCCTCATCTACACAGGGGTCTGTAATATCCCTTTTAAAGTGTGTATCTCCCGAGACAATTACATTGACCCTGTACTCCCCTACTATCCTCCAGAAGTTAAGGTTTGTATAGGCATGGGTCCCCTCATCCTCGCTTCTGTTACTTCCATACCTGATACCGTTGGCATTTATCTCAAGGATAGCTCCACTCTCCTGGGCAAACCTTCCTATCTCGTGGGCCATCTCCTCAGCATATTTGTCCCATCTGTACCTCTTAAGTATAGAGTCTGGGTGGGCTATAAAGGCAAAGAGGCCTGTATTCCACCCCTCCATTATAAGCTCTGTATTCATCTTCAGGTGCTTTGGCTCGGGATTGTTTCTGGAGAAGTGTACAAACTCTCCCCCCTTGAGATCCCCTACAATATGGTTAGCCATAACAAGGTAGTCCGTTCTTTTCCTCAGCTCTCTGAGGTACTCCAGGTGCTCCCCGTCCCCCACTATATACTCAGCTTCTACTCCGCAGAGAACCTCTATCCCCTCTGCCCTTTTAGCCGCTTCCCTGACCTCATCTATATATTCATCTACCTGATCCTCCTGCAGCCTGTAGCTGTCTGTATATCCCGGTATTGGAGCGTGTTCACTGATTCCCAGTACAGTATAACCAGCTTCCCTATGCAGCCTGATGCTCTCTTCCACCGAGAGATCCGAGTGGTTGCAGTAGAGGGTATGAGAGTGAAAATTTTTCTTCATAGTTGAAAGACTCCTTTCAGATTTTCTTTAATTATAGCACATCCTCAGTATCATTCTAATTAAAAAGACCTTATTTTAGGTATATTTTCATCCTTTTATCCAATCCCTCTCCCTCTGCCAACTATAAAAAGCAACGTGACGTTGCATCCTGATAATCAATTGGAGCACCAATTATTTCATGTAAAACTTTTAACACTTCTATACCTTCCTTAACAATAAAAGGTCCCTCTAAATTCAGAGGGACCCGCTACCTACTCTACTATCCTTAAATTTTTCATGCTGAGATCCAGAGCTCTGGCTGAATGGGTCAGCTTCCCCATGGAAACATAGTCTATCTTTATTCCTCTGAGCTCCTCCAGCCTCTCCAGAGTCATATTTCCAGAGACCTCCACAATAGCCCTGCCACCTATTATCTCCACTGCCCTTCTTATGGTGTCTGTATCCATATTATCAAGCATTATGATGTCGGCTCTTCCCTCCAGTGCTTCCTCTAAGCCCTGAAGGTCCTCCACCTCTACCTCTATCTTCTTTATAAAGGGATATCTCTTCCTCACAGCTTCAATGGCTTTTCCTATACCTCCAGCTGCAAGGATGTGGTTGTCCTTTATCATGGACATATCTGAAAGATCAAATCTGTGGTTGTTTCCTCCCCCTACAGATACAGCATACTTCTCTAGATATCTCAGTCCCGGGGTTGTCTTTCTTGTGTCCATCACCTTAATTCCGTAGTCTCTGAGTTTTACCGCTGCCCTGTTTGCCAGGGTAGCCACCCCGGACATCCTCTGAAGGAAGTTCAGTGCAACCCTCTCCCCTGTAAGGAGCACCCTTGTATCTCCCTCTATGAGGGCTACAATCTCTCCAGGCTTTACCTCCTCTCCCTCCTCCTTATGCTTTACAACCCTTACATCTCCAAGGATCTCAAAGGTTCTGGTGAATATATCCAGTCCGCAGAGAACCCCCTCCTCCTTGGCTATGAGCTCCACTTGAGCCCTGCTTCCCCTCTTCACTATACTGAGGGTGGTTATATCCTCATATACCCTGTCCTCTTCCAGAGCGTTTTTTATAATCCTGTCAACTAACAGATAGTTCATCCCTTAAGTCCTCCCTTTCCCTTAATATTATCTCTCTGGCCTCTCCCCTGTGGGCCCAGGGGGTATAATTCCTTATCAGCCTTCCAGTATAAGTTCCCTCATACCTCTTTCTCTCTGCTTCCCCTTCAAGCTGCTCCTCTATATCCTCTGCTGCTCTTCCGCTGTATACCAGAGCTTCCAGGAGGGAGTTGCTTGCCAGCCTGTTTCGTCCGTGGAGGCCCGTACAGCTCACTTCTCCCACTGCATAGAGGTTGTCACAGCTTGTCCTTCCCCGGGAATCCACTGCCAGCCCCCCCATATAGTAGTGCTGAGCCGGCCTCACAGGGAGAGGCTCCCTGGTTATATCGTGCCCCCTCTTAAGGCACTCCTCATATATTCCCCTGAATCTTTCCTTTAAATACTCTTTTTCTAACCCAGTGGCATCCAGGTAGACCCTACCTTCCTTCAGTTTCTCCATTATTGCCCTGGCCACCACATCTCTTGGCTGGAGTTCATCTACAAATCTTTCTCCCCTGTGATCTATGAGAAGAGCCCCCTCTCCTCTGAGGGCTTCCGAGAGAAGAAACATCTTTCCCTCCCCTTCTGAGTGAAGGGCTGTAGGGTGAAACTGGATATATCCCAGGTCCCTGGTCTCTATGGAATACCTCTTGGCCAAAGCCAGGGCTATTCCATCTATATTTTTGTTGTTTGTGGTAGTTGCAAATAGTCCCCCTATTCCCCCTGTGGCCAGAACAACCCTTCTGCAGGAGATCTCCTCTACCCTTCCCTGGATCTCCACCAGGGCTCCCTCTACACTATTATCTGTCACTGCCAGGTCCAGAAGGTGGCACTCCTCTATTAATTTGATATTCCCCCTGCTGCCAACCTGCTCTATTAATGTTTCCATTATAGCCTTACCGGTTTCCGATCCCCTGTAGGCTATCCTGTTTATGCTGTGGGCTGCTTCCCTGGTGAACTTCAGATTCCCCTCACCATCCTTTTCAAACTCCACTCCCATCTCAAGGAGTCTGGCAAGATACTTCATGGACTCATCTCCCACCACACCAATAGCTTCCAGGCTGCTCTCTCCTCCACCGGCTTCCATGGTATCCCTGGTAAAGAGCTCCCGGTCCTCCTCCCTCACGGTGGTTATTCCCCCCTGGGCAAGGTAGGAGTTGCAGTCCCTTATCTTAGAGTTGGTTATCACCACTATCTCACATTCACTGCTGAGGCTAAGAGCTGTATGGAGCCCCGCTAATCCACTTCCTACTATGAGCACATCTGTTTCCATAGCTACCCCTTTCTCGATATATCAAGCATATTGTCCAGAGCTCTCTTGGCTCCAGCCATTACCTCCTCATCTACAAATACCTCTCCCCTTCCCTCGGCAAGGGACTCCAGAATGGTTTCTGGGAACACCTTCTTCATGGCCTTGCATATCATAGGAAGGAAGATAAGCTCCTTCTCCGGGTTCTCTATCTTCATCTGATACTTTATCCCTGCTTCAGTTACTATGAGGAATCTCTTCTGGGAACTCTCCCTTACAAACTTCAGTATCCCGCTAGTACTTCCCACGTAGTCTGCCATATCCCTTACCTCTTTGGTGCATTCAGGGTGGGCAGCTATGAGAAGATCCCTTCCGTGCTCCTCCAGAGCACCCTCTATATCCGAAGGCTTTACCACGTCATGGATATTACAGCACCCGTCCCAGGGAATTATATTTTTATCGTTTATCTGCTCCGCCACATAGGATCCCAGGTTTCTGTCTGGGACAAAGAGGATATTCTTACACTGGAGGTTGTTGACTATCCTTTCCACACTGGAGGAGGTACAGCACACATCGCTCACAGCCTTTACTGCGCTGGAGGAGTTTACATAGGTTACCACCTTGACATCCTCATATTTGGCCTTCTCCTGAAGTATCCCCTCTGGGGTGGCCATATACTCCATGCAGCAAGGAGCCTCTGTATATACTGGGAACAGCACCCTCTTGTTGGGAGCCAGTATCTTGGCACTCTCAGCCATAAATCTAACTCCGCAGAATACAATGGTCTCTGCCTCTACATCCCTGGCTATCTGGGCCAGGTAGAAGGAGTCCCCCACATAGTCGGCTATCTCCTGTACATCAGCTCTCTGATAGTAGTGGGCCAGTATCACTGCATCTTTTTCCTCTTTCAACCTTAAAATCTCGTCTTTAATATTCATCTCTTCCCCTCGAACTTCTTATTTTCTAAATCTATCACTCATACTTTTCTTAAACACCTTTTGTGAGAGAGACCTTCTCCTAAAAGCCCCTCCTCTTTCAAGACGATAATATTTCTATAAACTCAAAATTGCAATAAAAAATATTTTTTTCACTTATTCAATTAGCCTAGATTTTAAAAGGATTCTCACTTCCTTCACTAAAAAAAATTTCAAATTCTCCCTAGATTGAGTAATTTTTTCACTATTTTCTTGATAAGATCCTTTTTTCCACCGTCCAATATATTTATCCCAATAAAAACAGTGGTTTAAAAGAGTTTTTTTTTCATTATTGTTTTCTAATAGGAGGGAATGTGATAAAAAGACAATCACCACAAAATACAAAATAATGTTTTCACATTATTAAAATGCGTTTTGTGTTTAAAATCAGTACTTAAAGAACTAATAAATTGCTACAAAGACACTTTCCGCAAGGCTTATTAATTAGGAATTGCATTTAATGTCGATAATACGCATTTGATGTTGGGATAATATCTCTTGAAGAAGTCTCTGGATTACATTCTATAGTTATCAGGGTATAATCATCCCATACAATAATTTTAAAAATTTAAATAAAAAAAAGGAGGAAACAACTTATGATTACCTTTATAGTTTCACTGTTGGCACTTATAGGTGGATATTTTGTTTACGGTACAATAGTAGAAAGAATTTTTGGTGTAAGTGACGCCAATGAAACTCCAGCAAAGAGACTTGCTGATGGAGTTGACTACGTGGAGATGGATTGGAAGCAGGCCTTCCTGATTCAGTTTCTTAACATTGCAGGTCTTGGACCTATCTTCGGAGCAGTAGCAGGAGCCCTTTGGGGACCAGCTGCATTTATGTGGATCGTATTTGGATGTATCTTTGCAGGAGCTACCCACGATTACCTGGCTGGTATGCTTTCAGTTAGACACGATGGAGCTACTATTGCAGAGGTAGTTGGAGAGTATCTTGGAGAGGGTGCTAGAAAGATTATGATCGTATTCTCGGTAGTACTTCTTATCCTGGTTGGTGTTGTATTCGTTAACGGACCTGCTGGAATCTTAAACAGCTTAGTACCTACTGTTTCTACTCTAAAGTGGGTTGCTATAATCATGGCATACTACATTGTAGCTACACTTGTTCCAGTTGATAAATTAATCGGTAAGATCTATCCTCTATTTGGAGCAGCTCTTATCTTCATGGGTATCGGAATTGCTATTATGATGTTTGTAAAGGGATACGCAGCAGATATTCCTGAGCTTACTTTCTCTAATATTCACCCTAAGGGAACTGCTATCTACCCATTCCTATTCATTACAATTGCATGTGGAGCAATCAGTGGATTCCACGCAACTCAGGCACCGCTTATGGCAAGATGTCTTAAAAATGAGAAGGAAGGTAGAAGAGTATTCTACGGTTCTATGATCGCAGAGGGTATCATCGCTCTTATCTGGGCTGCTGCTGCTATGACATTCTTCGATGGTGGAGTAGAGGGACTTGCTGTTGCAGGACCTGCAGGAGTTGTTGTAAACACTATCTCAAGCTCTATGCTAGGTAAAGTAGGAGGATTCCTTGCACTTCTTGGAGTTGTTGCTTGTCCTATCACTTCTGGAGACACTGCATTCAGATCAGCTAGACTTGCTCTTGCTGACGCTGCTAAGTTCAACCAGGGACCTATTAAGAACAGACTTATTGTTGCTATACCTCTATTCGCTGTAGGTATCGGACTTTGTTTCATCGACTTTGGTATCATCTGGAGATACTTTGCTTGGTCAAACCAGACTCTTGCTACAATAGCTCTATGGGCTGGTGCTGTATACCTTGCACAAAATGCTAAGCTGCACTGGATAGCTTCTATCCCGGCTACATTTATGACAGCTGTAGTTACTACATATATTATCATTGCCCCAGAGGGACTTAAGATGTCTACTGCTATAGGATACCCAGCTGGTATCATAGCTGCTGTAGTATCTATGGGACTATTCCTTAAGAAGGCAAGAGAGGCTTCTGCAGCACAGGGAGCAAAAGCGTAACCCCCAATTTCCCACCTTGTGGGAGTGACACTATATAACCCCAATATGAGAGGTCTGAATCCCGCAGGAGGATTCAGGCCTCTTTTTTTTACTGAGAATCATATTTTGCCACGAATTATCACAGATTATGAATGTAGATTTATTAAGAAGTATATTTCCACAAATTCTTCTTAACTCACACTAATTAAGTATTTAGAAAATGGTTGTCTGAAGGCTGTCGTCCTACTTCACATTAACAGTCCACTTCATTGCGTAGAGCTCCTTTAGGCTCTGTAGAGAGTCCATGAGAGCAATGAAAAATCTGATTTAAACCTTTGCCACGAATTACACTAATTATCACGAATTTTTTCCCAAGTTCAAAAGCGTCCGAAGTAGTCGATATTACTTTGTACTCCCAAACTCACTAGGCCGTTATACATGTTAAGTTTATCGACTGCTATACATTATGTTGTTTTTCTCAAAAGGGAGATTGTAGCTGTGCTGGTAATCCGACCAAGATCTCATAAAACTTAAAACCCTTGCCACGAATTATCACAGATTTATGAATGGAGAATTATTGGGTTTATTTACACGAACTCTCTAATAAATTAAAGATATTTAAAGTAAAGAAAATCCCATAGCTCTCTTATTTTTATATTCATGGTCATTGGTGTAATTCGTGGTTCCTCTTTTGGATTATTTAGTTTGCTTTAGAAGAACGGTATATCGTGATAAGAAATGATTTTTTTATCCTTCAGAATTTTGAAATTTCTTTATCCATTAAAAAAGAAAGGTGGATTTTTTCATTAAAGTGGAATGTTAAAATAAAATTTTGATATTTTAAAGATATTTTAATTGAAATTTGTGAATTATTAAAGCTTGGAATAGTATAACTAACATGTGGATCTTTAGGCTAACTTCTACCCAACGATGGACTCCAATAGGATCCTTTATGGTTGGGGAGAAGTAGGAGTTCCACAGAGCAGCAGCTTATGTAGAATAGATAAGTGAGTAGGAGGAAAAAATGAAAAATCTATTTCTTTTTTTAGTGATCTTCACAAGCATTTTTTCAGAGGGCCCTCCTAGTGAGAAGAAGATAAGGAGAAGTGATTACTTCTGTCAGGACTATATAGAGGAGGAGGGAAGGTTTGGAGAGATGCTCCAGATGGGCAGCAGGGTCTATGACCTCAATGGAAACCCCCTGGAGGAAAACAGAAAGTACTATGGAACCATCGATGAGAAGATCAGGTATACCTTTGATGAGAAGAATAGACTAACCGAGGTGTTCATACTAAATGAAGCTACCGGCAGCAAGAGAAGGGAGGTATACCACTACAAGGGGGATAATCTCACTGGAAAGAGCATCTATAAGGACGGAAAACTTGTGGATGAGGAGACAAACATCTTTAACCCCAAGGGCAACCTGGCAAGAATTGAAAACAAGAGGGGAGAGATGGTGGGATACATCTACGACGATAAGGGTAGGGTGGTCATGTCCACCGACGGCGTGGTAAAAAACTACTACTCCTATGACAGTGCCGGCAGGATGAAGAGGGACAGGTGTGAGATAGATGACAAGCTTGTCTACAAGAGGGAGTATGAATACAACTCCTCGGACTACGTGGAAAAGGTAGTGGACTACAGACCCGAGGGTTTCAGAGGTCCAGAGTGCACCACAGTGACCCTCTATAAGTACAATGAGAGGGGAGATAAGACCGAGGAGAGATGGAAGAAGGGCGAGGAAGGCATCTGGTATATTAAGAGGCTGGAAAATAAGTACAATAAAAACGGTGATCTCGTAGCGGTGGTGGAGTATGAGACCAGAGATGATGGTATCGAGAGGCCCATAAGAGAGCATATCTACGTACATGAATACTTTTAATAGAAGGATCGGTGTAAAAACCGGTCTTTTTTCTTGTAAAAGAAATTAAAATTATGTTAAAATTTTAATTAAATTGACAGAGTAAACAAATAGAGGAGAGGGTATGCTACTTTATAGAAAGAAATACAGTTCGGAAAAGAGGGACGAGCAGGAGAATAGAGAGAGGGAGAAAAGGGCAGCCAGGGAGGTAGGGCTTCTGAGAGCAGAGCTTTCAAGCAGTGTCCAAAAGATAGAGGAGCTGGAGAGTGCTCTGAAAAAATCTGAAAATACAGAGAGTGGGGAAAACATCCAACCAGAAGAAGTTAAGGGAAGACCCGTAAAGAGGAGGAGGCTGAAGCACCTTCAGGAGTGGAGTATAGAGGACTGGGATCAGCTCCTTGAGTTTGACAGGGAGTATGGTCTCTTCTCTCCCATGGATAAGCAGAGGATAGGTAATATCTACAGTAAGCTGGAGATGGGGCTTACAGTGAAGATGTCCGTTCTCTCAGAGGGAGAGCAGTGCCTGAGAAAGGCCGTAAACAACGGCTATAAGCTCTACACCCTTGAAAAAGAAAGGTGGGAGGAGCTCCTTGCTGCAGCTGCAGAGGAAAAGCTTCTGCCTCAGTGGGACCTGGAGTTCTTAGAGGAACTTGCAGGGAAGCTTATGGTAGGGGAGATCAGCTCCAAGTTTGATATGGTAAAGGGGAAGGATCTTCTGAATATACTGGAAGAAAAACTGAGCAAAAGATAAAAAAGACCTGAGATTATCTCAGGTCTTTCTTACTCTTTAAAGAAACTTTATTTTTTCAAAACTACATTGAGCCAGAACTCATCTTCTCTTCCTGGTCTCACATCTGAAGTCTTCCAGAACTTTTCTACATTAAAAAGATCCAAGTCTTTCAACAATTGTGAAAATGAAGCCTCTGTAAAGTTGGAAAAATGTCTTCCCTTTCTCTGAATTTCCCCCTCACCATATTTAAAGCTTAGGTAAAGAACTCCGTTGGCTTTAAGGGCAGTATAACAATTTGTGAGAACCTTTGGTATCATCTTCATAGGGATATGAAGTACTGAAGCACAGGCCCAGATTGCGTCAAACTCATCCTTGAAATCCATTTCTGTCATATCCAGATGAATTACCTGCTGTTTGGTAAGCTCTGAAGCTCTCTTGACCATCTCCTCGGAATAGTCCGCCGATGTAACCCTATAGCCATTATCTATAAAATATCTGCTGTCTCTTCCACTTCCACATCCCAGATCCAGGATATGGGAATCTTTTTTCAGATACTCTTGAAATTTTTCATATGTCTCAGACATATCTGCCTCTACAGTGCCCTTATAAAATTCCTCAGCATTTTTATTGTAAAATTCAACTGACATTACTCCTCCTCTCCGTATTTCCTATTAAAATAATTTATGTTTCTATAATTAAGTCTTTCTCTTATCTCGCCTGCAAGCTCGTACTTTATTATCTCATTAAGGTAAGGTTCAGCTATACTGAATATTTTACTAGCTTTATCATACTCAAAGAATTTTCCCCTGCTAAGATATTTTACAGGGTTATCAAGTGCCAGTTTCTCAAAGTCGCCGGCCTGCCACTCCCTCCAGTTTTTATGCCTTTTATTGTTAAGATCCTTTCCATGAAGTTCATCTGAATAAAACTCCTTGAAAACCTTCCCTATTAAACCGCCTGAAGTATCTTTTTTAATTCCTTCTCCAGTGAGAAGGGAAAGTATCGCAGGAATCTTGTAGGATTTTGTCATGGAAGTTTTTTCCAGCTCATAGAGAAACTCTCCAGCAGGGGTATTTAAATATTCCTTTTGCTGAGGAGAGAGGTCATCCATTAGGCTTAGAAAATGCAGCCATCCCTTGAACTCCCTTATGTATGTACTCAACCCGTAGTTGGAAGACTCAAAAACTTCAGTGAGTGTGGGAACTCTTCCAAAATCTCTCTTGATCTCCAGGTACTCCTTCTTCAGCCTCTCCTTTAAATGAATCCTTGTATGAATTGTTTTAGCCAGATAGTCTATTATCCTAAGATCAAAACTTGCATTGCATCCAACGGGAAACTTCATCTCCGTTGGAAGAGATAAAACCTGTTTAGCATTTTTAGGGTTATATCCTCCGCTCAGAAACAGTGGTTTTAATTCAGCACCCTTATAGTTACCAACCATATCTATAACTGTGAGCTTTTCCTTGCCTAAGCTGGTCCTCAACCCCCTTCCCAGCTGCTGGATGAAGATAGTATATGAATTAGTAGGCCTTAAAAATAAAACAGTATCTATTCCAGGTATATCAACTCCCTCATTAAATATATCTACTGTGAAGATGACCTGCAGATCTCCCTTTTCAAATTCATCTATCACACTGCTTCTGCCACTGGTATTAGAGGTAATTGATTTAGCTTTTATCTTAGCCTTATTAAAGGCAGCGGTCATGTATTCAGCATGCTTGACACTGGCACAAAAAGCAACTGTCTTTTTTCTCCCATAGATCTTAAACTTACTTATAATCTGAGCTGTTCTCTCTTGAACCATAAGTTTATTTTCTAGTTCTTCCATATCATACTTTCCGCTTCTCCACGGGATAGCCTCATAGTCTACCTCATCATATATTCCGTAGTAGTCAAAGGGAACCAGCCATCCATTATTTATACCTGTTTTGAAGTTACACTCATAGGCTATATTGTAGTTGCACCATTTGTAGATATCCTTATTATCCATCCTGTCTGGGGTTGCAGTAAGTCCCAGAAGAAAACCAGGCTCAAAATACTCCATAAGTTTCTCATAGGATTTAGCTCCTGCATGGTGGAACTCATCCACCACAATATAGTCAAAGTGATCCTTGGGAAAGTATTTATCGTTAAGATACTCCTTCTTTCCTAGAGTCTGAATGCTGGCAAAGGTAATATCATTATCGATACACTTGGAATCGGCATTGAAAAGCCCAAGAGTTTTATCCCTATGGATAGTTTTAAAGGTCTTCATAGCCTGCTTTAGAATCTCCTCCCTATGGGCTACAAACAGTATCTTATTGTATTTGAGAGTGTCAAAAGCTGAGAGGTAGGTTTTTCCAAGTCCTGTAGCTACTATAACCATAGCTCTATCATACCCCTCCTCCCTCGTTTTGGAAAGTTCATAGAGAGCCGGCACCTGAAATTTTATGGGAGAAACTATCTTTTCTTCAGGAACAGCATCTATAATATCAGGATTTCTTTTATATGATTTTTCATACTTTCTTAGCCATTCTATACTCATATCAAAGCTGTTATTTTCATAGAGGTCGTTAAATTCATCTAAAAACTTTTGAAACTCATCCTGGTTTTGACTTTTCTTAAAGGCAAAGTTCCACTCTACTCCCTTTAATAGAGCTGAATATGATAGGTTTGAGGAACCAATCAGAACCTCCCCCTCTCCATTCTCATACTCAAAGATATAAGTTTTAGGATGGAAGGAAATAGAATTATTTTTATCGTTATCAAAGATCTTTATATCCTGCACTGCCTGAGATAACCTGTAGAGAGCATTGGGCTCGGTGACATTAAGATAATCACTGGTGATGACCTTAACTTCCTTTCCCTCCTCTACAGCTTTTTCAAGGGATTTTGTGAGAAGTTTTGCCCCACTATCCCTGATAAAGGAAACTACAAAATATATCTTCCTAGCTTTTTCTATACAGTGTTGAAGCTTAGGGAGTATCGGTTGTTTTTGACCTGTAAAAACAGAAGTATTTTCCATAATAAGCTCCTTTTTTCTTTTAATTCTATCAAATCAAAGGTTAAATTAAAAGAAACATTGTTTTACATGCTTAAGAATTAAAAATTAGTAGAAATTATAAAGTATTCTCATGGTTAAGCTTTATCTCTAAACCTTACTGGGAAGACTCTCATTAAAATTGACACTCCCTTCCGAAAGGTGATATTATCTTTAGTAAGATTGCAAGCCCTTCACCAATGAAGGAATGCGCAATTTAAAAAGCTGCAACTAGGAGGATATATATGAAGTATAAGTTAGAGCACGCATGTATCAGGGTAATGGACCTGGAAAAATCACTTGAGTTTTACAGGGGAGCCCTTGGACTTGAGGAAGTAAGAAGAAAGGATTTTCCAGAGTGGAAGTTTACCCTTGTGTATCTCAGCGATGAAGACAGAAACTTTGAGATAGAGCTGACATATAACTATGATCCTGAGAAGCCATATGAGCTGGGGAATGGATTCAGTCACTTTGCCCTTACAGTGGTAGATCTAGAGGGTTCTCACTCTGCTCACAAGGAAGCTGGATACACTGTAACAGACCTTAAGGGACTTCCTGGAGAGAAGCCTATGTACTACTTTGTTACCGATCCAGATGGTTATATGATCGAGATAATCAGAGGGGGATCCCTATAAAAGCAGGCTGAAAAGCCTGCTTTTTTTAATAAAAAGTATAGAATTTAAGGTATCTAACTGCAGATCATCGTCATGCTTCACTTATTATCCCTGCTTCACTTCTTCATACAGAATAGCTCCATTTTTTCTGCTTTTCCCCTATTTTACCTACTTTCTCCCTATAATCCTGTTTAAAAATAAAGCACTATATGACCTAAAGTTGTTTTTTAAAGGTACAGATGGTGGGCCCAAAGGGTTCTATAAACCCTTTAATATAAAATTCAACCGAACAGTTTTAAGTTATTAATTTCAAAGGTATAAACGAAGTCTTCATATCCATTTTAAGGGTTGTAAGGGTATAAACACAAGGGCACCCTTCTGGGTAAGGCTTAAATTCCAAATAAGAGAGGATTATTTTTTTGGACAACTGAAAAATCGGAGTTTATCTATTTTCTGGTTAGATTTCTTCCCTGGAACTTGTGAAATTCATGACTAAGGTAAGGTTTAAATAACCCGTTACAGACAGTCTTTAAGTAGCGCTCATCCCCTTTATTTAATTTTACCAAATTACACAAACTACTAAGCCCGCTCTGGGAAAGTATACTTACTAATAAAAACCTTATAAATTAGTGAATATTAGTGTAAATTCGTGGCAACATCTCCTTTTTTCATGTCATACCTTTCTATAGCGAAGGTAGAGCCAGCTAACTCCTCCTCCCAGTATGAGTCCTGCCGCCACATCCCTGAAATAGTGAAGGTGAAAGTAGACCCTGGAATAGGCCACTGAGACTACCATGAGGCCTCCCAGGATCCACGAGAGACGGTTTCTATACTTGAGGATATAGTAGCTGCAAAAAGCCCCTATTAGCTGGGAATGGCCGCTGGGGAAGGAATATCCCCCTGTCTTCTCAGTGAACCTGTTTGAAAGACTTTCATCCACAACAAAGGGTCTGGGAGCCTGAAAGAGATTTTTCAGAAGATGGTTCAGTGCCAGAGAAACCACAAGAACCAACAAAAGATCCATGGCTTCCTCCCTCCTTTTGAGTAAGAAATAAAGAGCTATTACAATAAAAATATATGAAATTGGCGATGTAATGGTGGTTATAGTTCCAAGGTATAGATCCATTGCCCGTGTAAATGTCATCATATGTCCTCCTGTTCTTTTTTCATATGATACCACAGATATTTTGAGAAAACCAAGGAAGTGTTATCTGCCAGGGGGGAATAGAATAAAAAAACAGGCTGACGCCCCTGTCCACAAAGGAGTCGAAACCACAAGGTATCTATCTGTTAAAAAAAGGATAAAGATCACTTTATGGGTGTTGGGAATAACCTCTTTTTACTACCTTGACTTAATAAGCTATGGAGGGATAATATAGAGTGATAGTGATAAATTTATTAGGGAGGGGATTAAGATTAATTATTTGGGAGAAGTAGCTGCACTGGGGGCAGCTCTGGGAATGGTGGTCTGCTCCATATCCTTTGAAGCAGCTGGGAAAAAGGTGGGATCGCTTACGGTGAATATAATGAGACTGTTGATGGGGTTTGGATTTTTAAGTATAACCGCCCTCTATACCAGGGGGATGCCGCTGCCCCTTGATGCCTCCATGAGGTCCTATACCTTTCTGGGGATATCGGGGTTCATAGGAATGTTTCTGGGGGACCTCTTTATGTTTGAAGCCTTCGTTGTGCTGGGGGCAAGGATTACCACCCTCATAATGACCCTGGTCCCTGTGGTAACGGCACTCTCTGCATGGCTTATCCTGGGGGAGACCCTTTCTCCCCGGGAGATCCTGGCGGTCCTTCTCACAGTGGGAGGGATATTTCTTGTGATGTATACAAAGGGAAGTGGAGGGGGAAGGGAGAAAAGCTTTCCTCTGAGGGGAATCCTCTGTGCAGCTGGGGGAGTATTGGGACAGGCTCTGGGGATGGTGTTCAGTAAGATGGGTGTTGAGAGCTATGATCCCATAGCAGCTACCCAGATAAGAATAGTGGTGGCCATAGTAGCCTTTATCCTCCTTATTACCTTTAGGAGAAGGTGGGGAGAGGTCGCAGATGGTCTGAAGAATAGAGGCGCTATGAAGTGGATAGGGGTTGGCTCCTTCTTCGGTCCCTTTCTGGGGGTGACGGCTATGCTAATAGCCCTTAAAAATGCCAGTGCAGGGATAGTCTCCACTATCTCCTCTACAAGTCCGGTTCTTGTGATCCCCTTCTCGGTCATGATCTTTAAGGACCGGGTATCCCCTGCTGAAGTAGCAGGAGCAGTTATCTCAGTAGGGGGAGTTTCCCTCTTCTTTCTCTGATAGCTTCTATTCTAAATATAGAGGTAGAATAAAGATTTTAAAAGGACCTCCCAAGGGAGGTCCTTTTAATTATTACGGAAAGTATAGATTAACCTCTAATCTCCTCCTTCATCCTCTGAAACTCCTCCCTAGAGATCTCTCCCCCGACATACCTCTCCTTCAGTATCTCTAAGGGATCCCTCTCACTTCTATAGCTCTGAACAGGAAGTAGGGAGTTCCCTCTACCGGTGAAAAACCTAAAAAGAATTAATATAACCATTAATGGAAAGACGAGGTGGATTACTCCCATGATCCATCCAAAGATCCCACTGCTATAATACATATGATGCATACTTTACCTCCTTATATCTTCTCAAAATAAAATATCTTAAATCCTTATAGTGATCAAGGACTTTATATAGTTGAACTGCTCCATGGAGACAACCGCATCCTCTACCTTGAACTCCAGAAGGTTGTAGGGTTTCTCAACACCTTTTTTGGAATATGTAAGTAGTAGCACCTCTCCCCTTCCCTGAACCATAACAATATTATTTCCAGAAAGGTCATCCATAAGGGTAACTCCAAGCTCCTCAGCCTCTGAAAGGACCTTCAGCCTCCCACTTCCATAAGCTATCTTAAGAAGCTCTGAGATATTCCCCTGCTCCTCCTCTATCCAGGAAAGAGTTGCCCTCTCCGTTTCCACCAGAGATATCCCCTGATACCTCTTTATAGCTGGAGAGTTGGTCTCATGGTCTGCCAGTACTATATCTTTAAGAAGAAGGGACACCCCCAACAAAAATAAACTTAATATTAACTTCCTCTTCATCTTTCTGCCTCCTAAATTTTTTATGTACTTAATTATAGATATTCTTTGTGGCAGAAGTGTGAAAATAGAAAGAAAAAGACGGAACTTCTTTTTTCATATCCCTGTCACAAATCTGACACATAAAATGAATACAATGACACTGTAAATAAAAAAGAGCAACAATAAATCAGGAGGATAACAATGAAGAAAATAGTAGCAATTTTAGCAGTAGTAGTAGTATCAGCAGGAGCTTTTGCACAGACGATGGATCACTCAGCCCACAGAAATATGGATAGGTCGGGACAGATGAATCACGGTGGAATGATGCAGCAGATGAACAACCTTACACCAGAGGAGCAGGCTGAGTTCAATGCCCTGCATGCAGAGCAGATGAGGGTAAAGCAGAAGTCCATGCTGGATATCAAGGAGATCAACCTTAAGATCCAGAGAGAGATGACAGCAGATATCCCTAATCAGAAAAATATCGATAAGTTAATCGACCAAAGAGCAAAGTTAAAGGCTCAGCACCAGAAGGATATGCTTAACTTCAGACTTGATATGAAGGAGAAGTTCGGTATCCAGATGGGTGGCGGTAAGAAGTGCGGAATGATGGGATAGATAGTCTCTAAAAAATACCCAATAAAAAGGGGATGTAGAGGACTCAACAGTTCAAGAATCACCCCCGAAAAGATAAAAGGTCTAAGTACAACTTAGACCTTTTTTAATAACTATAGAAAAATAAACTACTAGTAATTACTCCTCTGCATCTCAGTTCTCGCCTTAGCTTCCAACTTTGCGATCTCCTCGTTGAGTTTTTCTACCTTATTCCAGTTTGGTTTTTCATTCAATAATTCTCTCTCTACCTCTAATTGCTTCTGCTCTATCTGAACCCCGTACTTGTTATAGATTTCTACAGATCTTTCCCTGGCTTCCAGATACGCCTTCTCATCCTCTGGAGTTCTAACAGAGGCATTATATCCCCTTCCTCCCATATGCCATCCACCGCTCGATCTTCCCCAAAAACCACAGCCTCTACCATATCCATAACCTCTCCCCTGTCCGTAACCTCCCCAGGCAAGAGTTGTTGCAGAGATAACAATAAAAGCTCCCAACAGTAATGCACTCTTCTTCATCCTTTCTCTCCTTTCATTAAATAAATTTTTTAAAGAACCTCTATTTATGGTATACCCTCCCATTGTGTCAGTTTTGTGACAAAGTATCGATTAAATAAAAGTTTTAAAAAAAATAAAAGAAGAACTCAGCATGAAGGGGAGCTTGGAGAGGAAAAACTTCTTCAACTTAAAGGGGGGAATTAGCCAGGCTATCTGTCCAAATCCTCCTTCATCCTCTGAAACTCATCTCTTGTTATCTCCCCTCTGGCATACCTTTTCTTCAGTATCTCCAGGGAAGTTTCATGCTCTCTGTGGCAAACCCCTCTGCCCCCGAAAACACTCCTGATAATAAGGCAGACGATAACAATAAATATAATCCCCCCTGCCATATGCATCAGGGGCATAAACCACCAGATGTAACCTCCATGAAAAAATTCCGGATACATACTCCACCTCCTATCTGCTCACATTAAACTGACCCATCATGCCCATATCCTCGTGTTCAAGGATGTGGCAGTGATACATATATAGACCTACATGTCTGAACTCCACAAGGAGCTCTATGCTTTCTCCTGGAGAAACCAACACGGTATCCTTGTCACCCCTCTCCCACCTAGAGGGAGGTAACCCATTACGACTGAGGATTCTAAACTGGGTGTTGTGGATATGAAAGGGATGGGGTATATTCCCCATCATCCCCATCTGTCCTCCCATCATCATACCCATTCCCATATGGTGGGAGGAGTTGGTGACCACCCACACCTCCGTTTCACCTAATTTAACATACTCATCTATTCTCCTCATATCCATCTGCTTTCCGTTTATATTGACGCTCCTCCCCGTTCCCTGCATAACAAAGTACCTTCTCTTCAACTTAGAGGTGTCTATCGATTCAGCCCCTTTGACCAGTTCTTTTGGAAGCTTTTCGACTTCTCCCGGCTCCCTGCCCGGCATAAAGGTAAGAAGAGTATAATCCCCGTCTCTAAGTTGGAGGTCCTTATCGGAGGAGGTAAAGTTAACTATAATCTCCGCCCTCTCTCCAGGGGAGAGGATGAGCTCCCTTCTGCCCACTGGTTTTTCCAAAAAACCTCCATCTGTAGCTATCTGATAAAAGGTTCTGTTGTCGCTGAACCTCAGATAAAAAGTTCTTGCATTTGCTCCGTTTAATATTCTGAACCTGGTAACTCCCAGTCGCGGGCTAAATGTGGGAGCTAGAACCCCATTGACCACTCCTGTATCTCCAAGCATACCATCTATAATATCTTCAGGTCTTGTAAGATACTCCAGCCTCCCTTTAGAGTTGAACCTCCTGTCCTGAATAATAAGGGGAATATCATCTACCCCGTAATCCCTGGGAAGTTTTAGAGCCTCCGACCTCTCATCCTCAATTATAAGGAGACCTGCCAGTCCTCTATATACCTGGGGTCCCGTTCTATGAAGGAGGTGGGGATGATACCATAGGGTGGCTGCTCCCTGTTCTATGGGAAACCTCACCTTCCAGGTGGCGCCAGGAGGGATAACCTGGTGGGGGCCCCCATCCATTGCACTTATAACCCTCAGCCCGTGCCAGTGAACTGTAGTTTCATCCTCAAGGGTATTCTTTACATGGATCTCTACCTCATCTCCCTTTCTGACCCTCAGGGTGGGTCCCAGAATATCACCATTGTATCCCAGGGTTTCCTCCTCTATCCCCTGAAAAAATTCGTGTTTTCCCTCTACAACCTTCAGGTGAAATACTCCCTCCTCCCTTTCCAGCAGTGGAGGTATGGGAAGAACTTCCCCCAATGTAACTCTAATAACACATATAAATAGAAATATAATGACTTTCATATAATCCTCCCTATCCCTTAATATATCTTTTTTCGCAATAGACGGGAATAATCCTCCACACTAGATATTTTTAATAAATCCAGTGTGATTAAAAAACCTTTAGAAGTAAAGAAAAAAAAAGAAGCAGATCCAACGATCTGCTTCCACCTATGCTATATGTGAGGAAAGGATCCTGACTCCCATCCCTATAAGGATTATTCCTCCAGCATATTCAGCTCTGTAGCCCAGGAGTTCACCTGCTTTATTTCCTATATATACCCCCAGAGAGGAGATGATAAAGGTAATAACTCCTATTACAGTTACAGCTGAATATATATTTAGTCCTGGCAGCAGTGAAAAGGAGAATCCCACAGCCAGAGCATCGATACTTGTAGCTATTCCAAGAACAATAATATTTGATGCTATGTCACACTTTCCCTCTGTCTCACACTTCTGAGACTCTCTGGCTTCCCAGAGCATCTTCCCACCTATAAATGTCAGGAGTCCAAAGGCTATCCAGTGATCATATCTAGCGATCTTATCGTAGAACAATCCTCCCACTCCCCAGCCAATAAGGGGCATAATTCCTTGGAAGAATCCAAAGATCAGGGCCACCCTCAATATATGCTTCACATGGATCCTCTTAAGGGCAAGACCTTCACTGAGGGAAACAGCAAAGGCATCCATAGCCAGTCCCACAGATATGAAAAATAGTGATGTAAAGTTCATAAAAAACCTCCTGAAGAATTTTCTGCACAGAACATTATATCACAGGAGCGGTCTGAAAGATATTTGAAAATAATCTATCTTTCATCTACCATCTCTATTGGATCACCTGCTGCCCACCCATTAAAAATCATATCCCATAAATACCAGGAAGAGGACTCCTCCAGTATCCACATCATTGGAGAGGATAAACTCCATGGGACCTACAGCGGTATCCCATCCGATACCTACCCCTACTCCGTGCTTCCTGTCATCCCACACATCTACATCCTCCTCAGAGGTAGAGAGCTGATTGCTGTCATAGGTTACAACATTGTATCTCAGGTTGAGGTATAGGCTAGTAGCCAGCCTATATCTTCCGTTGATTCCTGCCATATAGAACTCATCTGTATACTTTCTCATGGCGTTCATTCCGTAGAAGGAGAACTGATTTATCTTCCAGTTACTTCTCACTCCACCTACCTTTAAATATTCATTCTCTGGAACAGTGTCCCCAGAGATCTTCCCTCCAGAGGCAAAGATCTCAAAGTTTAACTTCTCTCCCACTCCCAGATACCTCTGAAGCTCAAATACCGGACCGTAGAAGTCGGCTTCATCTCCTCCCCCCTTGAAGTATTCAAGACGATTTTTCACTCCGCTGTTGGGGAAGTATGAGCTGTCCCTGCTGTCGGAGACTATGAAGACCTTACTCTTGTAGTAGTCCCACTTGGATTCTGGCTCAAAGGCCTTACTACCGCTCTCATACTTATTGTTTACCTTGTTGTACCCGACCTGAGCTCCGATTACATAGGAGCTGAAGAGAACACTTCCCAGTGTTCCGTCGATATAGAGGTTGTAGTTGTTGTACTCCCCTATCTGATCGCTCTTATCGTAGATAAAGAGGGGGTTGGTTGTAAATCCCAATCCGAGGGATCCCAGGTACTGGGTTTCCCTCAGCCTATATCCCGTATAGCTTCTAAACTCCAGCTTTGGATACTTGGAGGCTTCACCTCTAACAGTGTAGTCCGTATCAAAGACTCCGTACCTGGTACGGTCAGCAGCAACTCCCAGGGCTGCACCAAAATCGGAGCTGTAGTTAAGCCCTGCCCTCACGTGCCTGGCCTCCCTCTCCTGTACCTCAAGCATAAGCTTGTTATCCTCTATGGTGTAAAAAAATCTGCTGATTATGAGCTGAGCCTTGAGCTTATCCATCCAGAGCTTTATCTCCTCCTGGGAGTATTCTCCAGGAACTTCCTTTCCAGAGAAGGCCAGTGCCTTCTCCTCTGTAAAGACCTTGTTCCCTGTGAGGACTACCTCATCTATCTCTATACTCTTCCTCTCTGGAAGCTCACTTCTCCTGCCTTGCTTACCTCCTAGCTTCGTGAGCTCCTCCTCATACTTTCTGGCCTCTGCCTCTCCCTTCCTTATTAGTTCCTCCAGACCTGTAAAGTCTGCTGTAGAGTGATCCTTTACGTCGGGAACGATGAGTATATCAGCCAGCTCGCTGGCCAGCTTAAACTGCTCCTCACTCCTGTAGGTAGTCATCTTGTCTATTACCTCAAGGAGGGTGGAGTCATCTGTAATCACAGTGGCATCTGCAGTTATATCCACGGCAATGACTATATCCGCACCCATCTCTATGACCTCCTGAACAGGGAGGTTCTGTACAAGTCCACCGTCCACATAGAACTCTCCTCCCTCCTCTACAGGATCGAGGATGGTAGGGATAGCCATACTCATAAAGGCTGCCTTTGCCAGATCTCCCTCTCCCACAACATACCTTTCTCCTGTATTCAGGTTGGTGGCCACAGCCCTGTATGGAATTGGCAGATCATCAAAATCAGTTATACCCTCGGTACGCCAGAGAAGGGATTTAAGCTTCAGGTAGAAATCCGTTCCGGTAAAAACCCCCTTGGGAAACTTCAGGTTAAAATCTTCATCTATCCCCATGGAAAGAAAGTACTTCTCATGCTGTCCCTTGGCAACTATTGAGGAGTGCTCCCTGGCCAGCTGATCCCCCTTGAAGGAATCCCAGTCCATGGTGAGGATTATCTCCTCCATCTCATCGGGGGTATATCCAGATGTATACAAGGCTCCAACTATACTTCCAAAACTGGTTCCAGTTATATAATCTATGGGGATCCCATACTCCTCCAGTACCCTTATTACTCCCACATGGGCAGCTCCCTTTGCTCCCCCGCCGCTCAGTACCAGTCCTATCTTAGGCCGGCTTTTATTCAGCCTAATGCTGCTGCTTATCTCCTCTCTCAGGAGCCTCAGCTCCTGCAGCTCACCTTCCAGCTTTTCTATACGCAGATCAACTGCCTCCAGCTGTGCCTGTTCATCCTTCACCTGGGCAAAGGAAAATAAAAAAATAATATTAAATACTAGGAGTACTGCCACTCTTCGCATAATACTCTCCCTCCTTCAGACCTTATCTCATTTAGAATATACTATAGATAGGGAAAATTTCCTAAATATATTGATATAAAGTTATTAAAATAATAGTATGGTAATCCTCCTGATTGAGATATAGTCTCCACCGATTATTTTTTACCTCCTCCCATATGGCTTTATAATCCGAGGGGAAATTTTATTGAGAGATCGATAACTTTAAAGGTTTTTTCTCTACACTTCCAATATTATATTTAAAGGAAACAGGGGAGGGAGGGCTATGAGGAATTTTCAGAAGGGCATAAGAAGAAGGGTCAAGAGGGAAACCTCTGCAGAGAGACTTCTGGAGAGGGAGTTGAGGAAGGTCTTGGGGGAGGGAGAGGTCATCAAGCAGTCTCCCATAGGTCCCTATATAGCGGATTTTTATCTACCAACTCCCAGAATTGTGGTAGAGGCAGATGGCAGGCAGCACTACACTGAAAGGGGACTTAAGCATGACAGGGAAAGGGGAGAGTATTTAGAGGAGCTGGGTATCAGAACTATGAGGTTTTCCAATAGGGAGATAATAGAGAGCACCGAGGAGGTTATTTTAAAGATAGTTAAAGCTGTTGAAGAATCCTGATCCTTTAATTTATATTTAAAAGTGTCCGAAGTAGCTGCTATGACTTTTTACTTCAA
The DNA here is from genome assembly GCF_027925155.1 of Propionigenium maris DSM 9537. Taxonomy (GTDB): domain Bacteria; phylum Fusobacteriota; class Fusobacteriia; order Fusobacteriales; family Fusobacteriaceae; genus Propionigenium; species Propionigenium maris. The sequence continues at coordinate 168,484 of NZ_BSDY01000003.1, forward strand.
ATCTTAACTAAACCGTCCAACAGACTAAGTTGCTGAAAATCAATGAAGATTTATCTGATTATGATTGTCAGTACTCAGACTTCTTCAGAAGCTCTGAGTTTTCTTAATTTACCAATATCTTGTAACTCTTAATAAGAAAGATTAGAGCTCTCAAAGGTCGTATATTAATATCCTGCTTATTAGACATTACGTAGGACTAGATTTTCTTTGGTTACTTTCTTACATCATGATAAGAAAGTAACACCATTAAATAGTTTATCTTCATACTAAAAAAGGGTCCTTTCTAGGACCTTTTTTTAGTTGTTACTATTAATTTTCAGAGTAGATGGAGAATGTTATAGATCCCCACTCTATCTTCCTGTCTGCCTTTAATCTTACTCTTATGGCCTCACAGTTGTCCACAAGCTTCTTGGTACAGTGATTGAAGCTCACGAGAATGTCATCTCCCAGATTATCCCTCGTCCTTCTTATCTCCTTGTGAGATCTGAAGTTTCTCAGGTTTTCCACTGGGATATCCCCTTCCAGCTCTATAGTGAGTCTTACGTCGGTAACCTCCTCCTCCAGAGGTACTATTCCCTTGACCCTTATGGAAGCCTCTACCAGATCATCCCCTACAATGCTCTTGGGGATATCAAAGGTAAAGGAACACTCCTCCTCCCTCTGGGTATGACTGTGCTCAAACTTATAATGGTTCAGAGTCTGCTCTCCACAGATATCTATCTGAAGCTGCCTCTTTACCTCCTCTACATCCTGAGTCTTCCCCAGAAGATGCATAAGCTTGGCTATAGCCGCTTCAGGAGTGAGATCCAGTCCGCTTACAACCCCTGCATCTAGAAGTCTGGCGCTGGCCTCATAGAGCCCCATCTTCACCCTTCCTGTGGTACACTGGGTAATATTCAATACCACTATACCCTTGGAGGTGATATATTCAATGACCTCGATAAACTCATCGCTTGTAGGGGCATTTCCATTTCCATAGGTCTTCAGGATTACTCCCCTTATATCCTCATTATTTTCAAAGATCTTCTTAATATAATTTGGCTTTAAGCCAGGGAAGATCTCTATGACAACCACCCTGTCCTCTAAAGAGGTGTCTATATGAAAGCCTTCGCTGCTCGGAGCAAGAATCCTGTTCTTCCTGATTTTCAGGTCTCCCCCTGCTTCCCCCAGACTTGGATAGTTGGGCGAGGAAAAGCCAAAGTAGTTGGTGGCATCCATCTTCCTGACCCTGTTTCCCCTTAAAAGAGTATCCCTGAAGAAGATACAAACCTCCGGCACCACACGGGCACCGTAGAGTTCATTTCCAGCTATCTGTATAGCCGTAACAAGGTTTTGAAGGGCATCACTCCTTGGACTCTGAAGAGGTACCTGTGATCCTGTAAGGACCACAGGTTTATCTAGATTCTTCAACATAAAGGAGAGAGCCGAAGAGGTAAATGCCATGGTATCCGTCCCGTGGAGCACTACAAAGCCCCTATAGGTATCATAGTTTTCAGCTATTACCTCAGCTATCCTTCCCCAGCTCTCAGGATGCATATCCGAGGAATCTATTAGGGGAGTAAACTGGTAGTAGTCTGTAGAAAACTTATTTAATATGGGATGCTCCTTGGCTATCTCATGCCAGTTTTCAGCTGGTCTAAGTGGGCTCAGGGGATTTCCCGCCTCACTGTTAACCATTCCAATTGTTCCACCTGTATTTATTATAAGAACCTTATCTAACATCTCTCCTCCTAAGTTGTTCATCCTTCTATTTCATCTCAGCCTTCATCTCATCGATTACTATCTTCATCTTAGAGATAAGGAAGTCGATATCGCTCTTCTCATACTTTCCTATATTTCCTACTCTCAGCATATGCGGCTGAAGGTGTCCATATCCTCCTGCAATTGTAATGTTGTGCTCCTCTGAAAGCTTCTTTCTCAGGTCGTTACAAGGAATTCCCTCGATTCCCCATACTGGCACCACTGTATTGGATCTTGTATCCTCATCCTCAACAAATAATCTGAATCCAAGGTTTATAAGCTCAGACTCTATATACTCTCTCAGCATCTTGTGGTGAGCTGTCATCCCCTCTATAGTCTTCCCTAACAGGTAGTCACATGCATAGTCCGTTGCTATTACAAGGTTAACTGCTGGTGTCTGTGGGTGTCTTCCCTGCTCCAGGAAATCAAAGTATCTCTGAAAGTCAAAGTAGAACTTAGGAAGATCAGATGTCTCCATAGCCTTCTTAGCCTTCTCAGACAGGGCAAAGTAGATAAGTCCAGGAGGAAGTAGGAATCCCTTCTGGCTGGCAGCCACTGCACAGTCGATCCCCCACTCATCAAACTTAAACTCATTTACAATAAGTCCGCTTATTGCATCTACAATAAGAAGCATATCTGTATCTCTTGTAAGCTCTCCTAGAGGTCTTACATCGTTAAGTACCCCAGTAGATGTTTCCGAGTGGTTTACGATAATTCCCCTTACATCGCTGTTTTCAGCTAGTGCCTTCTTTACATCCTCTAGCTTATATGCCTGTCCCCACTCATACTTTAGCTCCACTACATCCAGCCCGTAAGCATTACATATCTGTACATATCTGTTTCCAAAGTTTCCAGTATTAAGTACTATTACCTTATCTCCCCTTGAGAAGAAGTTTATTACAGATGTCTCCATCCCTGCACTTCCAGTTGCAGTTGTAGATAGTACATACTTTTCAGTTTTAAATACCTTCTTCAACTTGTCTGTAACTCCCCACAGTAGCTCAGCGTACTCTGGAGTTACGTGGTGGATAAGATCTCTCGCTACCTCTCTTCTGATATCCTCAGGTACATTTGTTGGCCCTGGGGCAAAAAGGTGTTTCTCACTTTTAGGTATTGTTAATTCAGACATGGTAAACCCTCCATTTTAATTTTATTTTTTGTAATGCTTTACTTTATATCTCTACAGAGTTGAAGAATAAACAGATATTGATTTAGAAATATCTGTTTAACCCCACTCCCTTTAAAATCAACTTACTTTAAAAAACTCTTAGAATACATTTAGAAGTACACCGGCTGCCACTGCAGATCCGATTACCCCTGCTACATTTGGTCCCATTGCGTGCATAAGAAGGAAGTTGTGAGGATTCTCATCCTGTCCCACCTTCTGTACTACTCTGGCTGCCATAGGTACTGCTGACACTCCCGCTGCTCCAATCATAGGGTTGATCTTTCCTCCAGTCGCTTTACACATTACCTTACCAAACAACACCCCGCTGGCTGTTCCTATAGAGAAGGCTGCAAGTCCAAGAGCTGTTATCTTCATCGTCTGTGGATTCAGGAAGGATTCAGCGTTAGCTGTAGCTCCAACTGTAATCCCCAGTAGAATAGTTACTATATACATAAGCGAATTTGTTGCTGCATCCACAAGCTTTGGTACCATTCCAGATTCCTTGATCAGGTTACCAAACATAAGCATTCCAACAAGCGGTGCCGCTGTAGGTAGTAGCATTACCACTAGGATAGTTACAATAATAGGAAAGGCTATCTTCTCATTCTTACTCACGTGCCTTGCCTGCTCCATCTTGATCTCTCTCTCCTCCTTAGTGGTAAGAGCCTTGATGATCGGCGGCTGGATAATTGGTACCAGGGCCATATATGAGTAGGCTGCCAGAGCTATTGGTCCCAGTAGCTGCGGCGCTAGCTGTGAAGTCAGGTAGATAGCTGTAGGTCCGTCTGCTCCTCCGATGATACCGATGGAAGCTGCTTCCGGTCCTAGGAATCCCATTGCGATAGCTCCAAGGAATGCAAAGAAGATTCCAAACTGTGCTGCTGCTCCAAGTAAGATACTCTTAGGGTTTGCTATAAGTGGTCCGAAGTCTGTACTTGCTCCCACACAAAGGAAGATAAGAGGAGGATATACTCCATACTTAGTTCCCTGATACAGATAATAAAATAGTCCGCCCTTTTCCATCAATCCTCCCCCAGGAAGGTTAACCAGTAACATTCCAAAGGCAATTGGGATCAACAGGTATGGCTCATATCCCTTTTTTACTGCTAGGTACAGGAACCCGCATGCAATAAGCATCATGATTACCTGCTGAATGGATAAAAGGGAAAATCCTGTACTGCTCATAAACTGAGCTATAATCTCTAACATTGCTTTCCTCCTATCCTAAAGATACTATTGCATCTCCTAAGTTTACTGCTGCTCCCTTTCCTACGTGGATCTCAGTTACAGTTCCCGCATCTGGAGCCAGGATCTCAGTCTCCATCTTCATAGCTTCCAGTACTGCCACAAGCTGTCCCTTAGCTACAGAGTCCCCTACTCTTACCTTAATGTCCACAATAGTTCCAGGCATTGGAGCTGTTACAGTCTCTCCCCCTACCATAGATTTCTTTGGAGTAGCTGGTGCCGGTGTCGTTTCTCCTAGGGTTGCAGGAGCTTCCACAGTCCCCTCTACAGTAGTTACCTCCTGTAACTCCACCTCATATGCCTTTCCATTTACCTTTATCTTATAGATCTTCTTCATCTCTTATAATCCTCCGTTAAAGCTTCGTTATTCTTGTTATCCTATAGTTTGTATCCTTATTCTCTCCTGCTGCTTCCATGGATGCCACAAGGGCTGCTACCATCATATCCTCATCGGCTTCCAGCTCGGCCCAGTCCACTCCTGCCGTCTCCACTGCTGGTACTTTTTGCACTGGAGCTGCCGGCTTTGTATCTGATTTCTTCTCCCCATGGGGAATGTGTCTGAACAGCTCTAAGGTTACCGATATGGCAAAGAGCAGTATAAATACTATACCCATGGCTATTGCTGTAAGCTGTAGACCCTCTGCAAAGGTCATTTGCTCTTGAAATATCAAGTTATTTCCTCCTTTTTCTTCTTCTTACAATGTCACACTAATGTCTATTTGAGATTTTTATCTGCCTTTAACAGTCGACGGTACTTTGATCAAGAGCGTTTTCTCAGCCGTTAAACAATTTAAGTTTCTGACCGAAGGAAAGACTGTAGCTCATAAAGGCGATAAAATTAATATTTAGCCATTAAGACATTGTTAAAGGATCTCTTTTCTTGGTTCGTTCTTTGGAGAAGCAAAGAATGAACTAAATTATTAAATTACAAGATTGATATGGTACTCCTCTACCTGAGGCTTTCCTCTGTTATCCAGGAACTTCTTGGCATTCTCCGGGAAGAGGGCATACATGAGTACATCCTCCTCAGATTTAGCCAGCTCCCCTATCTCTCCTGTGATCTTTTCAAACTCTGGCTCGATATCATCTGCAGGTCTGTGGTCGATGGGAGTTTCATCTCCGATTATTATCTTTTTTATCTCCTCGTCCACCGGTGCCGGGGATTGACCATACATTCCCATTACATAGTCCCTGATCTCCTTAGGTACTACCTTGTATCTGGACCCGGTAAGGACATTGAATACCGACTGGGTTCCCACCATCTGAGACAGTGGAGTTACCAGTGGTGGATAACCAAGGTCCCTTCTTACCCTGGGGATCTCATTGAGTACATCCTCATACTTGTCTGCTGCTCCCTGTCCCTCCAGCTGGGAAAGAAGGTTTGACAGCATTCCTCCTGGCACCTGATACTTCAGGGTCTTAGGCTCCGTGTCCATCACCTTGGGATTAAGTATTCCTTCTGCTCTATACTTCTCCTTGATTGGCTTGAAGTAGTCGGCTATCTCAGCGAGAATATCTAAGTCCAGCTTAGGATCCCTCTCATGCCCCTTGAATACCTGGGCAAACACCTCTGTAGATGGCTGGGCTGTTCCTCCAGAAAATGGAGATATTCCCGTATCTATAATATCCACTCCAGCTTCCACTGCCTTCATATAGAGCATAGACGCAATTCCCGAGGTACAGTGTGTGTGAAGCTGTACAGGAAGGTCCGATACCTCCTTGATCCTTCTTATGAGCTCATAGGCTACATTGGGAAGGAGGATTCCCGCCATATCCTTGATACAGATGGAATCTGCACCCATGGCTCCTATCTCCCTTACCTTCTCCACATAGTAGTCCACTGTGTGAACCTCACTTGTGGTATAAGCGATACACACCTGAGCGTGTCCCCCATACTTCTTTGTAGCTTCCACAGAGGTTCTTACATTTCTGTAGTCGTTTAGGGCATCGAAGATCCTTATTATGTCGATACCGTTTTCTATGGACTTCTCTACAAACTTCTCCACCACATCATCTCCGTAGTGTCTGTACCCAAGAAGGTTCTGACCTCTAAGGAGCATCTGAAGCTTGGTATTCTTTACCCTCTTCCTTATCTCACGGAGCCTCTCCCACGGATCCTCGTTGAGGAATCTGATGCAGGCATCAAAGGTAGCTCCTCCCCATACCTCCATGGCGTGGTATCCAGCCTGATCCATCTTCTCTAAGATTGGCAGGATCTCTTCAGTTTTAAGTCTGGTAGCTATGAGAGACTGGTGTCCGTCTCTCAGTGCCGTTTCCATTATCTTAAGCTTACTCAAAAAAACAACCTCCTGTTTTTATAGTCATTGAATAAATTATTAGTAAATTCTTTTGTCGATAATTCATATCACGAAAAGTTTATTCCTTTACCCTTTAAATAGATGGTAAAGGAATAAACTATATAATAAAACTTTTCTTTTTTTAATCGTCTAAATACTATCTTCTGAGAAGAACCTTCCCTGGGATACCAGGCCTTGTCATCTCAAATGGATTCAGGATAGTTTCAACCTCTGCCTGTGTCAGAAGTCCCTTCTCCACAGTAAGTTTTGCCACTGGGATACCAGTCTTCAGTGCTTCCTTAGCTATATCCGATGAGTTCTTGTATCCAATGTGTGGTGCAAGGGCTGTAATTATTCCAATACTTCCATCTACCATATCCTTACACACCTCTCTGTTGGCTGTGATACCTTCTATACAGTTAGTAGTAAGAGTCTTAACTCCATTTGTAAGTACCTCTATAGACTGGAATAGGTTGAAGAATAATACCGGCTCAAATACATTTAGCTCAAGCTGTCCAGCTTCTGCAGCCTTTGTGATAGTCTGGTCGTTACCAAATACCTGGAAGGAAACCTGGTTCATAACCTCTGGGATTACAGGGTTTACCTTTCCTGGCATGATAGATGATCCAGGCTGTCTCTGAGGCAGGTTGATCTCGTTGATTCCCGCCTTTGGTCCTGATGACATTAGTCTCAGGTCGTTGGACATCTTAGACAGGTTTACTGCTGCTATCTTAAGAGCTGATGACAGCCATACAAAGGAATCCAGGTTTCTTGTACCGTCTACAAGATCCTCTACCTGGTGGATATCGTAACCACTTACCTCTGCTAGGGTTCCAACGATGCTGTTTACATACTCAACATCTGCATTAAGACCAGTTCCCACAGCAGTAGCTCCCATATTTACGAACTTAAAGTCCTCCAATACATACTTAATTCTCTTTATATCTCTAGCAATAGGAAGAGCATATGCCTTGAACTCCTGTCCCAGTCTGATAGGGATAGCGTCCTGCAGGTGAGTTCTCCCCATCTTAATTACATCGTCAAACTCCTTGGATTTTTCCAGAAGGGCATTGTGGAGCTCTTCAAGAGCCTCTAGAAGTTTACCACTCTTCATCAGTACAGTAAGCTTTCCAGATGTTGGGATTACATCGTTGGTAGACTGACCATAGTTAGCGTGGTCGTTTGGGTGAACCCTATCGTAGGCTCCCTTCTCTCCCCCAAGGATCTCACCTGCTCTGTTGGCGATTACCTCATTTATATTCATGTTCATAGATGTTCCTGCTCCCCCCTGGATGGAATCAGTTATGAACTCGTCGAAAAATTTTCCCTCTAGTATCTCATCACAGGCCTCTACCATGGCATCTGCTATCTCCTTGGAGATCATCCCAGCCTTGAAGTTAGCAATAGCTGCAGCCTTCTTAACAGTAGCCATTGCTCTAATGAAGTCCTCAGATATTTTGTGCCCTGTAATAGGGAAGTTCATCTTACCTCTAAGGGTCTGTGCTCCGTAGTATGCTTCCTTTGGTACTTCCACTGCTCCCAGTGAATCTGATTCTATTCTATATCTATTCATTTTAATCACTCCTATTTTCTAATTAAGTTTTTTTCTACGGCAATTTTCTTTACTGAATCTGCTACAACCCTTGCAACCCTTTCATCAAAGGCATCTGGAAGGATGTAGTCATCCCTCAGCTCACCCTCTACAACAGAGGCTATTCCCTTGGCAGCGGCCATCTTCATCTCCTCGGTAATCTTAGTGGCTCCCACTTCCAGAGCTCCCTTAAATAGTCCCGGGAAGGCAAGCACATTGTTTACCTGGTTTGGGTAGTCCGATCTTCCAGTTCCTACTATTCTAGCTCCAGCCTCTAGAGCCTCCTCTGGCATGATCTCTGGTGTAGGGTTTGCCATGGCAAAGATTACAGCGTCTTTGTTCATAGTTTCCACCATTTCTTTTTTCAGGATTCCACCAGCTGAAACCCCTATGAAGATATCTGTTCCCCTTACTGCTTCTGCAAGTCCTCCAGTGATATTGTCAGTGTTTGTAATTTCAGAAAGTTCCTTAGTCAGAGGATCATACTCTCTGCTCTCATCTCCCCTGGAGATGATCCCGTGGATGTCCAGAGCCACAATGTCCTTAACTCCCAGGTCCCTTACCATCTTTATAATGGATGATCCCGCTGCTCCGGCTCCGCATACGACAACCTTGGCATCCTTCAGGTCCCTCTCCATAAGCTTGTAGGCATTTATAAGCCCTGCAGTTACAACTATAGCTGTTCCGTGCTGGTCATCGTGGAACACTGGAATATCCAGCTCCTCCTTTAGCCTTGTCTCTATCTCCACACACCTAGGTGCTGAGATATCCTCTAGGTTTATTCCTCCAAGGCCCGGTGCCAGAAGCTTACAGGTTTTCACGATCTCATCTACATCCTGTGTATCCAGGCAGATAGGTATAGCGTCTACTCCAGCAAACTCCTTAAAGAGGATAGCCTTTCCCTCCATAACAGGAAGAGCTGCTTCTGGCCCGATATTTCCAAGGCCCAATACAGCAGAACCATCTGTAACCACTGCTACAAGATTTCCCTTGGAAGTATATCTATAGACATCATTTTTATTCTCTGCTATCCTTCTGCAGGGCTCTGCTACCCCTGGAGAGTAAGCCAGGGACAGCTCCTCCCTGTTGGTAACCTTTACCTTAGATACAACCTCTATCTTACCCCTTCTGCTTTCATGCAGCTCCAATGCCTTTTCATAGACGCTCATTACTTCTTCCTCCTTGTTGAGTTCAAATCCGATATATTTATAAATAATTATCTAACAACTAAAAACGTCGGTTTTGTGACAAAAACTAACACAGTGAATTATTAATGCTTGTATATTATAAGATCTATTGGATAATGTCAATGAATTTTTGAAGGAATTTCTTCTTTTTTTTAAATTTGAAGAATTAAATTCTTCAAATCTTCAAATTGAGGGTATAATTGGATAGAGAAAGGGCTATATGGTGGCCCTCAGAGGGGAATCCTTGACAAATGGTGGGAAAGGTTATATCCTAAAATGAATGTAAATAATCAAAGGCCTTATTGGGTTAAGTCCTTATTTTATTGGTGATAAAGGAGGATACATGAAGAAGGATGAGTTTAGTTTAGCACATAAAATTCAAAGTATGGTGTCGGAGCTTCCCCCAAAACAGCGAAAGTTGGCGGGATATATTTTGAAGAATCAGAAGCAGTGCGCCTTCATGACCTCTACAGCTTTAGGAGTAGCTGCAGGGGTAAGTGAGTCCACGGTAATAAGATTTGCTTCCTATATGGGATACAAGGGTTATCCCGAATTTCAGTGGGAGCTGAGGGAATCTCTGAAGAATGAGCTCTCGGCTCTGGATAAGTTTTCCATAGAGAAGGTGGAGGATACAACAAATGCCTATCAGGATATCTTTGAGTCTGAGGTTGAGATAATCAACAGAACTCTGAAGGAACTCTCCACTGAAACATTTAACAGTGCTGTGGAGTCCCTCAATGAAAAGGAGAGTATCCTCACTGTGGGGTTTAAGGGGTCCTACTGCCTTTCCAGCTATGCAGGATACAACCTCAGCAAGATCCATCCCAAAGTGCAGATTATAGATGAATGGAATGAGAGGTGGTTTAACTACCTGAATGACCTCAACGAGAATACAGCTGCCATCCTTTTTGGGTTTCCAAGGTATCCTCAAAATGTAGTGACAATAGCTGAGATACTCAAGGAGAGGGGAGGAACCCTTATAGTTATTACAGACAGTGTGGTTTCACCTCTGGCCGAGCTGGCAGATTACCTCTTTATCATTCCCGTGAGGAAGGCATTTTTCGTGGACCACCTCTCTGCAGTGATGTGCCTCATCAATGCCCTGGTATTTTCTCTCTCCCACAAGGATAAGGAGAAGACGGAGAAGTACCTCAAGAGGTTTGAGAAGTTCTCAGATGAAAACAACATCTTTGTAAAGAGCAACAGAAAGAAGAGTTAGAAAAAGGAGTAACTGTAATTACAGTTACTCCTTTTTTGGTAAGCTGGATTTTATGAGGTCTCAAGGATCTCTCTGGCAGAATCCATATGAATTATTTTCAGTATTTTTCTACTTTTTTCAAGGGTCTTATTTTCAATAAGTCTTTTCAATGCCCTCTGCATTGTACGGATATCCATATTAAGCAGCTGGGCAAGCTCGCTGGTCGAGGTATAGGTGAAGGTACCTCCACTGGATATAAGAAAATCAACAAGGTACTGTTCATTGGAAAGGCTCAGCTTGGCAGCATGGGTCTTGATAAGCTTTAAAGTATTAAGCAGCAGATTTTTAATCATGATATTATATAGATTCAACAAAAATTGTATGTCTGTATTGTTGATAAGCTTCATTATTGGAAGCTCTAGAAGGGTAGCGGTGGGCATCCCCTTTAATATCAAGTCCATAGCTTCATCTAGAAAGAGATCTACATGCCCGAGACACTCCCCCTCCTTGAACTCCATATTAAACTCCAGACGCTCCTCAATAAATACAGTTGATATGACCTTACCGCTTTTAACGATATAGAGACAGTCATTCTTAGGTGTAAAGATCTCATCTTCAGAAAGCTGCCGAAGAACAAACAGTTCATTGAGGGATTTAGAAAAAATTATATTCAAGTCTTTAGAACTCAGTTCAGGTAATAATTTAGATAGTTTTTCGATGGTCATAGTTACTCCTTTGTTTCTTATTCCGTATAGCTATAATTATTTAATCTAAGAAAAATATTGCAGAACTCAAGATTCACTTATAATAACTATATTACCTATTGAAAAAAAATGTTATGACAGCGGTCATAATAGGACTGAGTTTAATTTTTTTTAGACCATTAAACTTGCAAAACTTCTTAAGGAACATTTGTGATATACTTATAGTAGGGATCCTAGAGAGAGTTCTTTAGGCAGAGAAAGGGGGAGCTATGGAAGATTTCAATATGCTGAAGGAGAGTTTTCTAACTACACCTGGAGTAAGGGAGTATAGATATCAAAAAAATGAGGAGATTGCATTTTCCAAGGAAGAGCTGGAAGGGATCTACCTGGTATTGGAGGGGGAGGTTGACATCAACTTCACATCTGAAAATGGAAATGTGATGCACCTTGTAACTGCTAAAAAAGGGGATCTGCTGGGGTCGGCGGACTTCTATTTTGATCAGTGGGAAGTAAATATGGTTGCAAAAACAGAGGTCGAGCTCCTGGGAGTGGAAAAATCAATCGTATTAACTCTGGACAAAAACTATTTCTTCTGGAAGTCTATGTATATGGATGTTGTCCGAAAGCTGGTAGATCTTGCAAGAAGAACTTTTATAAAATCCACAGCCATATCCCATGAAAACTACTTCCTCCTCTACCTCAAGGAAAAGGATTATGAGGTAGAATTCAGGTCCCTTACAGACCTCTCCTACTGTATGAACTTAGATTACAGAAACTTCCTGAGGGTAGTAGCAAAGCTCGTAGACAACCAGATCATCGTTAAGGAGAAAAACAGGATATATGTTTCCGATGTAGATAGGTTTAATAACTATCTCAAGGAGAGGCTTTAGAAAATTGACAGCAGCTTAAACCGATACAGGCACCCAGGGTGCCTTTTTTTATTGCCTGGAAAATTAAAAAATTATTAAATGATTTAACCTAAGTTGCTACTTAAGAAATCACTACTGAAAAATCTTAAAACCAAAATCTTTTTTAGCCACGAATTTACACGAATTTCTAAATAAAAGGACTTTAAACAATTGAGCAAAATTAAAAAGACCTCATTTGTGAAAATGCTTCCCACTTGTTTTACATTCTAATTTGTGTCATTAGTGGCAAATGTTTTGAATTTCACCTAAAGGTAGCAACTTGAGTTAATATATAAAACTTGATTATACCTATTGGGAGACAAGATCACCCTGCCTTTTTATTTGAAATATATCCGCCACTTCTATGACAGCTGTCACAGCTCCCTCCCTTGAGGGGGTGATAGTATTTTATAAAAAAGAGAGGTGACACTATCATGGGTATTATAAAGAAGAAATACAGACATTTTTTACCTTTTGCTCCAAGGCTTATAAAAAACTGTATTAAATACAAGATAAGGGGCTATGAACCTCCTGAATTTTCATATATGTGGGAATTGGAAAAGGGGAATAAGATATACAGGTGGGACTGGGAAGACTACGGAAGAAGTAAGTTTTCCCCTGAGAACTACGGGAAGGAGATAACCGACACCAATCCCTATTACGGCATCGATGTAGATGATTTTGATCTCTACAGTGAAACTTATCCTCCTGGTCTGATGCCTGCACCTCTATGGTCGGAGGACATGCACTATATAGGTGACGTATTTTATCCAACGCTGACCCGTGCCACTGGAAGGGCCATACCCTATCCAAAACTTTTAAAGGGGTTAAACAGGATGAATACAGAGTGGCCCAGGGGAAGGAAGAGTCCTCAGGTAGCAGAAGACAGGGAGAGGGATTTAAGTAGACTGGCTTGTGAAATAAAAAAGTATGGAGAAGGGGTAGGAGCAGCTGCCATAGGGATTACAAAAGTAGACAGAAGATCCATTGCAGAGGAATCCGATGAGCTGGTGCCCTACGACACTTTAATTATGATTGCCAATGAGATGGACTATGAACAGACCATGGAACTCCCTGAACCTGGGCATAAAACAAGGGAACACGCCATCTTCAAGGCCTATGAACAGGCTGGGAGCAGGGCACACCTTATAGCTGACTTTATAAGGGGCAGGGGGTATGAGGCTGTTGCATATGTAGGACTTGACGGCGTTATTAAATATCCACCCCATGCAGCAAATGCCGGCATGGGATCCTTTGGATCCCACGCTGTACTCATAACTCCTCAGGCGGGGATGAGAGCCAGGTTCTCTGCAGTTGCTGTTAACGCAGACCTTCCCCTTGATAAACCTAGGGATTACAATATCGAGCAGTTCTGCGGATACTGCAGGATGTGTCACAAGGTATGTCCCTCAAAGGCGGTTCCATGGGAATCCACCATGTGGAAGGGAATAAGAAGAAGAAAGATAAATCAAAAGAGGTGTCTGCCCATGTTTGAAAAACATGAGGATTGCGGTATCTGTCAGAAAAACTGTCCCTTCTCGGTCTTTGGATATGAAAAGATCCAAAAAAATATTGTGCCATCGTACTACCAGTATAATCAAATGAATTTAGAGGATTAGGTGAGTGTTTATGAATATAGATGTTTTTGGAGATATTAAAAATCCCGGCAGGTATAAATTGGATTCTGGAGTGACTTATTTTGATCTTCTGGAAAGATGCGGGGGACCTTCAAGGGGGAGAACTCCTAAGTTTGTACAGGTGGGGGGTCCCCTTGGGAGGGTCCTTCCCCTGGAAGGGATGGTAGAAGAGGTTTCCTTGGCAGGTGAGAAGCATTCCCTGCTTATGTTTATGTCGGATCGGTCATGTCCTGTAAATTTTACAAGGTTTCTTGTGAGATATGTAAAAAGGGAGATGGGTTTAAAGCCTCCTGTAATCCTTAAATTGGAGGAGCTCTTTGAAAAGTTCACCTCCAAAGAGGTTGTAAGGGATTATATGGTAGAGGACTTCTTTAAATATCTGGAGGAACTCAGGGGCCACCAGGAGAAACCCCTTAAAAAATTAGGAGTTCTCATTGAGGAGCTCTACAAGCTATTCAAGGATGAGTTTGAGGAACACATTAGGGAGGGGTTCTGCAGAAATCTCATCTGCAGAAGGACCTTTGATGCCAGGTGTATGTCCACCTGTCCTGCCCATGTAAATGTACCAGGTTACATCCACCTCATAAGAAACAATAGGGAGCTGGAAGCATACCAGCTCATGAGAAGAGAGAATCCTCTCCCCTTCATCTGTGGGGTTATCTGTGCAAGACCTTGTGAAACAATGTGTATGAGGGGAGAGCTGGACAGCCCAGTGGCAATAAGGGAAGTAAAGAGATACCTTGCTGATAAGTATAACGAGGTAGTGGTGGAAGACAGACTGGAGCCAAAGGGGAAAAAAGTTGCTGTCATCGGCGCGGGACCCGCAGGGCTTACAGCAGCCTACTATCTGGGTAAGACCGGCTATGATGTTCACCTCTATGAGAAAAACGACCGCCCTGGAGGTTATCTGGCTACAGGTATTCCTGAATACAGACTCCCTCAGGAGGTAATCCACAGGGAGGTAAGCCACCTTACAGATGTGGGGGTGAATATCACATATAATTTTCAGGTGACAAGGGAAAAGTACCTGGAACTCGCGGATAAATATGACGGGATAGTACTGAATACAGGTACTGTAGTGGGAAATAAGATAGGGCCAGATGCAGTTAATGTATTTACCTCTGTGGAGATCCTGAGAGATGTAAAGTACCTGCAGAAAAAATTATCTCTGGGCAGGGTTGTGGTCATCGGTGGCGGAGACGTGGCCCTGGATGCAGCCAGAACCTCCAGGAGGCTTGGATCGGAGGTAGAAGTCATCACCCTGGAAAGAAACTATAACGAGATGCCAGCATCCAAAGAGGAGATTCAGGGAGGAGTGGAAGAGGGAGTAATCCTTAGAAACGGCTGGAGATCGAAGGAGTTTATCAGGGAGGGTGACAGAGTTTCAAAAATAGTCTTTGAAAAGGTATCCCAGGTTTTCGACAGATTTGGAAGGTTTAGTATAGAGGTAACAGATGAAACTATGGAGGTGGAGTGTGACACCTTAATCTTCGCCATTGGACAATCCCCAGACTCTGGATACCTTGAGGGTATTGAAACCGACAGAAGAGGCTTTGTAGTTGCTGGGACAGATCTCGCTACAACCGACCCAAAGGTCTTTGTCTGCGGAGATGCCTATAAGCCTGGAATAGCAGTTAAGGCAGTGGCTGAAGGAAAGAAGGCAGCCCAATCTTTGGACAGATATCTGGGAGGAGAGGGACTCTATAAGGGAAGGAAGATCGACCTTGGAGATGAAAAACCTCTAAACTGGGATATATGGAAGATCCTAAGGGAGGAGGAAGAGGAACTCTCTGTCCAGGAAAGAAGGGATAAGTTTAAGCTCATATCCAAAACCATGGAAAGGGACTCCCTCCTGAGAGAGTGTGACAGGTGTATGAGGTGCGATATAAACACCAAAGAGCCGGACATCTGCTAAAAGATATTAGAATGAGGAGAGCATGAGCTTCTCAAACCTTCAATAGTAAAAACTAAATAAAGAGTAGCTGCCCGCGGGCAGCTACTCTTTTATTTACAGATAAGTTTTTTGGGGTCTTTCCAAATGTGACTAGTCATCTATCTCATGTATCTTCTTTCCCTCATGCTCATGAAAGGTTTCTCCCTTGCTCCTTCCTATGAGCTGCTTAGAATAGATGCTGGAATGACCTGAAAACAGATAGGCTGTGACACAGGCTATTCCCACGAAAAGTTCTACCCCTGTCCCAAAGAGTTCTATCCCCATGATTGTACAGGCAAGGGGAGTGTTGGAGGCAGCTCCAAAAACAGCCACAAACCCCATACCAGCTAATACTGCCATGGGCAGAGGAATAATGAGAGAAAGGGCATTTCCCAGAGTGGCTCCTATAAAGAATAGACAGGTAACCTCCCCTCCCTTATAACCTGCACCAAGGGTGATGGCGGTAAATAATATTTTCAGAGCAAAGTCATAGGGGTTCACATGAACAACAAATGTTTCTGAGATCACATCAAGCCCCAGACCATTGTATCTCGTGGTCCCTATTATTTCAGTCAGTAAAACTATTGCAATACCACCTATTACTGCATGAAGGGGCTTAAAAGTTGTAACCTTGCCTATAAGTCTCTTTACCTTTGAGATACTGAGGGAGAATACCTTTCCGGTAATTCCAAATAGTATCCCGGCCACACTGGCATAGAAGATGTTCAGCAGGGTAGCTTCTGGAACATCTACAATACTGTAAACTGAGTGGTGAACTCCCCACCACTTCTGGGTAACTTCATCTGCAATAATGGATGCTACAAAGGCTGGAAGGAGAGCTTCATAACTTAGTTTTCCCATGACATATACCTCTATCCCGAAGATTGCTCCTGCCAGGGGAGTTCCGAAAACAGAGCCAAATCCAGCTGCCATACCTGCTATGAGTATTATCTTTCTGTCCTTGGAGGTGAACTTAAATATTTTTGTGAGCTGATCGGCCAGGGAAGCTCCCATCTGAAGGGCACTCCCCTCTCTACCTGCTGACCCTCCAAAGAGGTGGGTTATGACGGTTCCAAATAAGACCATGGGAGCCATCCTCAGCTGCAGGATCTTCTTAGGGGTATGAATCTGCTCCAATATTAAATTGTTTCCAGCTTCAACGGATCTACCCCAGAAGTGGTATAGGATAGCCACTGCAAACCCTCCCAGGGGAAGAAAGTAGATCAGCACTCTGTTAGCCTGCCTTACCTCTGTTGCTCTTTCCAGCAGTGTGAGAAAAAATGCAGATGCTGTTCCAGAAAATATGCCAACCAAGCCTGCTATGAACAACCACTTCACAAGGTACTTCAAAAATATCTTTTCACTCTTAAAATTAATCATCTATTCAAATCCTCCTAGATAAAGATTACGCCAAAACAAAAAGGCTCCTACAAAATATACTTAAAAATAAGCATATTTTGTAGAAGCCATTAGTCACAAGACAGTTTAAAGCACTATTTGCTTTTGGAGAGCTTCATCTCCACTTCACTTTCATCAGTTTACTCCTAATGTCCTTGAAAGTCAATACAGATCTCAAAGAGAAATAGATTAAACCTCTTCCTTTAATTTTTACCAATTACAGCTATCCCTAGAGATAATTCTACAGGAAGTATCTAAATCCGAATATGACAAATGACACCTGGAAAGTTTTCTACGCTGTTTCCCTCTCCTCCCCCACAGACTTCAGGAGGGATCTTATCTCCTTTCTGTGAAGCTCCTTTATGGTATGTCTCCTGATCTTCATGGTTCCTGTATAGGTTCCGTTTTCAGGGTTAAAGTTGGGAAGAATGATGAAATCCTTGGGTTTCTGGTATGGGGCCAGGTGAAGGGTGTGCTCCTTGATCTCCCGCCATATATCTTCCTTTAGAGTGGCAGGACAGTGATCTGTATACTCCTCGGGAACTGTTACGCAGGCATAGAGGTTTTTACACTTCTCCCCCATGATCATCACATCATCGATGTAGTGGGATTTTTTTAGGATATCCTCTATATGCTCCGGGTGGATCTTCTCCCCTCCAGCAAGAACGATCATATTGCTTCTACGTCCCTTTATATGGAGTTTTCCGTCTTCATCCAGGTATCCCACGTCTCCAGTGTGAAGCCATCCATTCTCTATCTCCTTGGCTGTACCATCCTGAAAGTTCCAGTATCCAGCCATAACACAGTCTCCCTTTACAAGGAGCTCTCCCTCTATATCCTTGGATACCTTCCCCTCATCTGAAAGGAAGGTAAAGTCTCCTCCCCCTTGAGGGGTCATCCAGTCCAGCATAGGCCCTACACTTCCTAGAGTGATCCTATCTGGGTGATCCACACTTATTATAGGGGAGCTCTCGGAAAGTCCATATCCCTGAAGCACAGGCATTCCCATATTGTTAAAGAAGGCCTGCAGTTCTCTGTCCAGGGGAGCTCCCCCTGAAATGAAGAAACGGAAGTTCCCTCCAAAGGTCTCTCTGACCCTTCCAAAGATTGTTTTCTGAAGGACCTTCCCTATAGGAATCCTAATAGGCTTTATGGAATCCTCTACAGAGGAGGCCACTCTGTGGGCTCCTTCAAAGAGGGAACGAGCCCTACTTCCTGCACCGGAAACCTTCTTTGTAATTCCACCCTTCATTATCTCCAGAATCCTCGGTACAACCAGAATAATAGAGGGCTCAAAGCTTGGAATATTCCTTACAAAATCTCTCTGACCTCCGGCAAAGCATACGGAAGCTCCGGTCTCCATGGGAATAATCACCTCCACTGTAAGGGCAAAGGCATGCCAGAAAGGAAGAAGGGAGTAGAAACTGTCCTCTTTGTTAATTCCCACAAAATCTATGGCACTTCTGCTGTTTACAGCCAGGTTTTTATGGGTGAGCATAACCCCCTTGGGATTTCCCGTGGAACCACTGGTATAGATGAGGGCCGCCAGATCATCTGGAGAGATCTCCTCCGCACGAAGGTCTTCCTCTACAGGGCCCCCTCCTATCTCATCAAATATGAGAACCTCTGAAAATATCTCCGCTACCTTGGACCGAAACTTTCTGCTGGTAAGTATGAGAGCAGGGGAGCTGTCTTTTATGATAAAATCCGTCTCCTCCCTTCCCAAAGACTCATTTACTGGAAGGGCAACCCCTCCCAGGGACCAGATGGCATAGAAGGCCTTTAGCTGCTCGGGAGATTTTTCCGAGATGATCCCCACCCTGTCCCCCCTCTTTATTCCAAGTTCCAGGAGGTGCTTCTGCCAGGAAACTACCCCCCTTCCAAACTCCTCATAGGTCATAACCCCCTTGGAAGTTTTTATATATGTTCTGTTATGATATTTTTTGATATTCTCTTGCAAGATGCTGCATAAACTATTCAAAATTCTATCCTCCTTACTATCTCTTTACATTAAATAATCTATCACAAAATTGTAATTTTATCCACCACTGAAATCACCCCATGATTAAGTCTCAGAGATTCTCAAGAGGAATCTTACTTTACAAAAATAAAAAGAGAGAGAATTAAGGTCGGAGGAAGATATTCCTAATGGAGGGATATCTTAAAATAAATCCTTTGCAGCTTTTCCCTTTACTCTCTCTGCTCTATAAACCCGGAATAATAATGGTCCAGAAGTTAGTTATTTAGCCGATCCTTCTCAGGTCGAAAAATCTTTTTGAAAAAGTTGACCTACCAACTAATACCGTGTATAATATTGATGGTAGGCCAACTAACTTGACGGAGATGTTTTCTTTTACGAAAAGGTAATAGAGCTTCTTGCACCCTTTAACTTTATTGAAAAGAGGCATAACTTAATAATCAAGGCTAGGAGAACTGTTAGATATATGAGGAATAATTATTCAGTTCAATAGGAATTATATATAACTAAAATAATAGATATGTGGAGGTAATAATTTGAGTAGAAGGATACAAGTAATCAGAAATACTCTTCAACTTATATTTTTGGGTTTATTGTTGTTGGGGCTATACATGAAGTTCAAGGTAGTTTTTATTGCGCTACTCCCCCTCTCCCTTCTGACAGGAAACTTTTTCTGTGGATGGCTGTGCCCCTACGGAGCCGCCCAGGAGTTTTTCGGAGCTCTGGGGAAGAGGATTTTTAAAAGGAAGTATAGAATGCCGGAAGATATTCAAAATTACCTTCAATATTCCAGGTATATCCTTGCGATCCTTGCTCTCGCAGGCTTAGGTACGATATTTTTAGAAGATGTTAACAGCTATAAGGTATTTATGACTGCAGGAACCGATCTCTCCACTATAGTGGTTTCTCTCTCTGTGGTTGTCATGATAGGTTTTCTATTTATCTCCATGTTATTTGAAAGGCCCTTCTGTAACTACCTGTGTATAGAAGCAACCAAGTATGGTATTGCAAGCCTTACCAGAGTTTTTACCATCAAAAGAAGGAAAGATAGCTGTATAAACTGCAAGAGGTGCAATGGAGCATGTCCCATGAATATCTCCATCTCCCATGTAGATAGTGTGAGAAATGCCCAGTGCATCAACTGCTTTGAGTGTATAACTGCCTGCCCTAAAAGGGATACCCTTTCCTATGGAAGGGTTAAGGGAAGGAAGGAGTAGCTCATCCCAATTTTAGAGCTCCCTTTAATTTTGTGGAATTTGACATGACAAGCTATCCCTGTTATAATTTAGTTGATCTACCAACTATTTTAAAAGGGTGATTTTATGAAATTAACAGATCTAATTGGAACGAGTTTACTATACACCGCCAAGGAGCTTAAATGGTATATGGAAAAAAATACAATTTCCGAGCTTTCAGGAAGCGGACAGATGCCTCTCTTAGTAACTATAAGGGAGGAGAGGGGGATCAGCCAAAAAGATCTCGCGGAGAAACTAAAGAAGGATAAGACAACTATAGCTAAAGCCATTAAACGAATGGAAAGTGCTGGATATATTGAAAGAAGAAGAGGCGAGATCGATAAGAGGGTCTATAAGCTCTATCTTACCCCCAAGGGTGAGGAGGTATACCCAAAAGTAGTGGAATATCTGGGAGAAATAGAAGCTAAGCTGGATAAAGCCTTTACTCAGAATGAAAAGGAACAGTTCCTATCCTTTTTAGAGAAGGTAAGGAATACAATCACTGAGGATTAGCAGTTAAATAGGTAAAGAAGGTATTCATTATTTGAGATATCTTGCGGAACCTTTCGCAAGATATTTTTTATTTTTTTAGTTGGTTTACCAACTTATTGTAGTAGGGTTTTTATAGATTATTTTCAAGAGATGAAGGGTGAGATAGAAGGATGACTAAAGCAGAAATATTGTATGAAGTAAATTTAAAGGAGCTCATAGGAACTCCCTTTGAGGATATGATTACTGTCTCCCAGATGAAGAAGGGAGAATTTAACTTTCACGAAAATGTACGAAGCTTCAATGCATGCTATCTGATGGAGGGACATATCCAGCGTATAATATATACTCCTGAGGGGGGTGAGTTCTATATGGACCTCTTTGAAGGAGAGATCTCAGGAGCCAACTACTCCTTTTCCAAAAGGTTAGGACGTAGCGGGGAGGTCTTTGATATGGATGTAGTAGCAAAGGAGGACTCCAAGATTGCCTACCTACCCCTGGAGAAGATTATGGACCTTCAATTTAATGGAAAGAGTAGAGTTCTTGAAAAACTTATAATGATGAGTGTAGAGGAGTACTTTGAAAAAGCAAAGTATCTAATCCTTAAAAATGTATTCTCAGATGAAGAGTTCTTTATAAATTACCTGGAAAAGAATAAAACCATTAATACAGGAAGAACCAAAGAATTATCTGAGCTGTTAAATATAAAGGTAAGAAGCATCCAGAGGTTTATAAAGAAGCTTCAGGATCAGGAGATCATAGAAAAAGTTCAGGGAAAGATACGAATAGTAGACCAGGTTAAGCTGGAGGAGTATAAGAAAAGGTTTGATAGGTAGAAGGATTAGCAGAGTTTTAGGTGGAACAACTATTAAAATGTTACCTATAGCTGAATAGGATTTAATAAAAAGAAGATGAGTATTTCACTGATTGCTACCTAAGCTTTCTATAGGTAAAGGCAGTCATGAATCATAGATAAAAGATCTCTTCTCTTCAGAACTTCCTGAAGAGGAGAGTTTTTTTATTTTTAATATTTGAGTCTCCATCCAGGATACTTTTACGACCTTGAAAAATACGTAAATTAAGTGATGCATAAGCCACAGTTTTTATTCGATGGAGCTGGTATTCTAAAGGGATAAAGATTGTTTTAATACCCTATGAGGAGGTGAGGATATGGAGAATAAGTGCTGCAGATGCAGTTACAGGGAGGCTAGGTGGTGCCACCTCTATTCGATAAACCTAGAGGAGGCCAGTGAAATATGTAATTAATCCCCATTATTAAAGTAACTCTTAAT
Organism: Propionigenium maris DSM 9537; assembly: GCF_027925155.1. Classification (GTDB taxonomy): domain Bacteria; phylum Fusobacteriota; class Fusobacteriia; order Fusobacteriales; family Fusobacteriaceae; genus Propionigenium; species Propionigenium maris. The sequence goes on from NZ_BSDY01000003.1 coordinate 190,484, forward strand.
AGGTCTTCAACTTCAATTGAAACTTTTTTATAAAGTAATCAGAAGTATGAAACTAAAGTTTCATCAACAGATCATACCATTCCCTTAGTTTTTATTGAAAAAATAGTTTCAAAGTCCCGAAAATTTTGTTACTATTATTTTATAAAAATAACTTTTGAACCTTTTTCTGAAAAAAAAGTTTCAAAAACGGTTGACTTAAGAAAAAAAAGTTGCTAATATGGTGGTGGATATGAGAGAAGAGTTAAATAAAAAGATTGCAAGCAGTTTAAGTAAGATGACTGAAAAGGAAAAACAGGTAGCAAAATTTTTCTTGGAGGAGCTTGAGAGTATTTCTATCTATACAGTTGATCAAATCTCAGAGAGGCTAAATGTGAGTAAGGCAACTGTAGTGAGGACTACAAAAAAAATAGGCTTCAAGGGATATTTGGACTTTAGAAGGGAAGCTACATCTTGCTTTTCAGAAAAGTTAACTACCAATAAAAAGATCATAAATACTATGGACAGAATAGATAGTGATCCTTATTTAAGTATAATCCAGGAGGATTTAAATAGACTTTTAGAATTTAGGGAAACATGGAGCAACAACTTAATGGAGAAGGTTACTGCCTCTCTAAACAACGCCAATAAAATATATTTAATTGGTTATGGGGTTTCAGAAGCTCTGGTTATCTTTATGAAGTTCAGGCTGGAACGTTTCGGAAAGGAAGTAAAGGTAATCAATAAATCAGGGAAGTACTTTGCAAGTGAATTAATGTCTCTAAAAAAGGAGGATCTCATTTTTGTATTCGGATTCCATAATCCGGCAAAGGAACTTACAGTTGCCCTGAAATATGGCAGAAATATAGGAGCCACAACCCTTGCCATGACCAATGATTACACCTCGCCACTGGCGGAACACGCCCAATACGTCATCCCGGCAAAGAGGGGAGATATAGAGACTCTTAACTCTCTTTCTCTTCCTATGGTCCTTTGCCACGCTATTACTCTTGGTCTGCTGAAGAAGAGAAGGGATGAGATGTACCAGATGACTGGTAAGTTAGAGGAGATATTAAACCTGTTTTAAACTTAGCTAAGTTTTTATATAGAGCACTCAATTTTTTGGATCGATCAGAAATTAAGGGGGTGCTTTTTATTTTACCAAAAAATCAACTTTATCATTAAAATTAGGAGGAAAGTAATGAACGCTGAAGCACTATCATCAGGTACGAGTTCCCCAAAAGAGGGATTCATGAAAAAAAATTCATTTTTAATCGCTTTAATATTAATGTTTGCCATTATGCTGGCTCCCCTTCCAGAGGGATTAACCAGTGCTGGAAAAAATTCAATAGCAGTATTTGTTTTTGCACTTATTGTGTGGCTCTTTAGACCCTTTGCAGAAGCAGCAAGCTCCCTGTTAATCTTAGCATTTTTAATTATATTTCAAGTAACCAAGCAAAAAGACGTCTTTGGAGCTCTGGGATCCGATACAAACTTCTTAGTCCTCTCCGGACTAATCATCTCCGTAGCCATGGCTAAGACGAATCTGGCTAAGAGAATGGCCCTTACAATCATTACTAAGTTCGGAAAAAACAGCTCTATGCTCCTTTTAAGCCTTATGGCAGTAAACTTTGCAATAGCATTTTTAATGCCTTCGGGAACAGCCAGAAGTACATTGCTGCTACCTATAGCTTTAGCTGTTATTGCTGCTTTAGGGGTAAAGGAGGGAGAGAAAAGCAATATTGCAAAACAGGTTACCCTGACAGTTCCTGCAGCAGATCACTTTGCTACCAGCTCAATCCTTACAGCTACAGGATCAAATATTCTAGCTATTGAAATGGTAAAGCAGGCAACTGGAACAACGGTATACTACTCGGACTGGCTTCTATGGGGATTAGTTCCTAACATTATGTTAGCCCTTATATGGTGGGTAATGATTAAAAGGATGTTCCCCTCTAAAAATAAGAGTATGGATATCAGCTCCTTTCAGACAGACCTCAAGGAGATGGGATCCCTCTCTAAAGATGAACTGAGAGTTTTAGCAATATTCGGAGGCACTGTAATCCTTTGGATGTGTGATCGTTGGACTGGTTTAAATGCAGCAGCAGTGGCTCTTCTAAGTGCTTCCCTGCTATTTGTTCCAAAGGTTGGAGTTCTTAACTGGAAGGAGACAAATAAAAAGATAAACTGGGGACTGATTGTTTTTAATGCAGCAGCAATTGCCTCTGGAGCAGCCCTAGGTAAAACCAAGGCAACTAACTGGGTTATCGATGGAATATTTGACAAGCTTAACCTTCATAATATGAGCCCATATATGGTACTGGGAGTAATCCTCGCAATTACAATGCTGATCATTGTTCTTACAAGCAGTAAAACCGGAAGAATAACTATGCTGGTACCTATCTTAATAGGTTTTGCACAGACACTGGAGATTAATCCACTATTCCTGATAATGCCGGTAGTAATGTTGAATGCACACCACTTTGTATTCCCATTTAATGCAAAATCCAACCTTATCTACTTTGGTACTGGACACATTCACATGGAGGATATGGTAAAGTCGGGAACCTATATAAGTTTAATCGGAATAATAGTATTTGTTTTAACTGCCATGACCTATTGGAAGGTTGTAGGGTTAACATTTTAATTTAATTTAGGAGGAACATGATGAAACTAGGTACATCAACAAGAGCAATTTGGAATATGGAAAATTTAGAGGCTTTGAGATACCTGAAAAAAGTTGGATATGATGAGGTGGAGCTGTGGGTAGAGTATCCAAGACTTTCTCTGGATCTTGCCACTGAAGAGGAGATTCTAGAGATAAGGAATGAATTAGATAATCTGCAGCTTGAGGTATCTGTTCATGCCCCAATAAGGGATCTCAACCTGTCATCCCTAAACTACGGAAACAGAAGAGAAGCAGTGAGGCAAATCTCTGATTCTATACGATTTGCAAGGAAGATAGGTTCTCCTGTGGTGATTATTCACCCTGGAAGAAACACCTCTCAAAAAGATCCCTTCTCAATGACAGAGGAATGTTTTTATGAGAGTCTCTCTGCAATTGTAAGGGTAGCAGAGGAGGAGGGTATTATCCTTGCCATGGAAAATATGGAAAGGAGAAAGGGTGAGTACATCCTTACTCCAAAGGATATGATAGAGGTTAAAAACAGGATAAACTCGGATAACTTAAAGTTTACCTTTGATATAGCCCATGCCTACACAATTACCGATGATATAGTCGGATTTTACAGAGAGATCATGGAGGATGTAGTGCACATACACATAAGTGATAATTTGGGCTATGGAAGCAAGACCCATATGAAGATGGGAGAGGGGGAGATAAACTTCAGGGAGATTCTGGAGGAAGTTTATAGAAGTAAATTCAATGGATATATAACCATTGAGGGCTACTATCCTGAAGCACCTGAGAAGACAGTGGAGGAAAATATTAAGTTTTTAAGAGATATTGTTGAAGATATTAAGAGAAAGGCAAGCTAAGACTATACTAGGGGGAGAAAATGAAAAAAAGAATAGCAGCAGGGTTTCTGTACGGAGTTATGGGATTGTCAGCAATGGGAGCAAGTGGGTATTTTGAAGCTGGAACGGAGATTGAAGACTTCACAAGCTCCTATGAAGAAAAAGATTTTGTATTACCATATATAAAGGGAAAATTGTCCCCTTATAACAATTCACCATTCTTTATAGAGGCAAAGTATTCATACAGGCTTCACGAGGATGATAAGGAACATGAAGGGGACAGAAGAAAGAGAACGGAGCTCTATTTAGGTTATGCATGGGAGATGGGAAGGTTTAAGTTTACTCCTAAAGCGGGGATAAGGTATGAGAACTATGCCAGCAGTGAGACTGGAGATTCCGCAAGAGAAGCAACCTATGATGAAATTATTCAATACAGAATTTATCCAAATATGTCATATACAATAAATGATAGCGTTGAATGGTTCTTTGAAGGATTCTTAGCGCCAACAACCTCTAAATTAAATGACACCAAAACAAGAGGTGGCGATGGGGTAGAGGGGAAGGAGTATGGCTCTGATTATAGACACGAACTTGATTCAGGATTAAAGTTTAAATTACCAAATGGACAAAAATTAAGCTTATCTCTATACAGTGAATATAAGAGGGAGGTCTATGCTTCCAGTACAGAGGAGTATCAGTTTAGAATTGTTTATGATCACAAACTGAAGAATGGAAAAACTACCTTAACACCTTTTGCCAGAATAGGACTAGAGCGTGAGCAGAGGTATAAGGATGGTTCGGATCTAGAAAAGGATAGGCTGAGACATAGATTCGGACTCAAGACCTCTCATAAGGTATCTGAAGACTTTACTTTACTGGGGGAGGTATATTATCAGACTGGAAGAGTAGAGGATTCCTCTGGAAACAGGGAGAGCGATGAAAATAAGATGTTCTATAAAGTAGGATTCAGACAAGCTTTTTAATTTGCCTAAAAAAGAGAACGAATAATCTCTAAAAGAGTGGTAGATAATTTTTAGGGTCCAGATAAGTTATTTTCTGGACCTTAATTCGATCTCTTAAGTCGATAATCAAAATCTTTAGAGTATATAATTCAACTTATTAAAATAGATGTGGAGGAGGATTAGTGAAAAAAACTAAGATTGTATGTACTATAGGACCTGATACTGGTAGTAAGGAGATGCTTACTAAGCTAGTTAGTGCCGGATTAAATGTTATGAGGCTTAACTTTTCCCACGGTGACTATGAGGAGCACGGGGAAAGAATCAAAAATATGAGGGAAGTTATGGCAGCAAACGGCAGGAGGGCTGCCATCCTTCTGGATACTAAGGGTCCTGAGATCAGAACAATCAAGCTAGAGGGAGGAAGGGACGTAGTTCTTGAGGCTGATCAGGACTTCACAGTTACTACTGATAAAACTGTAGTAGGAAACAAGAATATCGTAGCAGTTACCTATGAGGGACTTACAGCAGACCTTAATGAGGGAGACACAATCCTTATAGACGACGGACTTATTGATCTTACAGTTAAAGAGGTAGCAGGAGATGAAGTTAAGTGTATTGTAAACAATACCGGGGAACTCGGAGAGAATAAGGGAGTAAACCTTCCAGGAGTATCTGTAAACCTTCCGGCTCTTGCAGAGAAGGATATCAACGACCTTAAGTTCGGATGTGAGCAGGGAGTTGACTTCGTAGCTGCATCATTTATCAGAAAAGCCGAGGACGTAAAGGAAGTAAGAAGGGTTCTGGATGAGAATGACGGAAGGGAGATCATGATCATCTCCAAGATAGAAAACCAGGAGGGGGTAGATAATTTTGATGAGATCCTAGATCTTTCCGACGGAATCATGGTAGCAAGGGGAGACCTTGGAGTGGAGATACCAGTTGAAGAGGTTCCCTTTGCCCAAAAGATGATGATCGAGAAGTGTAATGAAGCGGGGAAGATGGTAATCACTGCAACTCAAATGCTTGACTCTATGATCAAGAACCCCAGACCTACAAGAGCAGAGGCTGGAGACGTGGCAAACGCCATCATCGACGGCACCGATGCTGTAATGCTTTCGGGAGAAACTGCAAAGGGAAGGTACCCTGTAGAGGCAGTAGCTATCATGGCTCAGATCGCTCACAAGACAGACTCTATGGTTCCTGCCTTCGATATGGAATTTGAGGGGGAGATCTCAATCACTGAGGCAGTGGCTAAGGGAACAGTTGAAGCAGCTGAGACTCTGGAAGCAGAGCTCATAGTTGTAGGAACTCAGTCTGGTAGAGCAGCAAGAGCCCTAAGAAAGTATTTCCCTACAGCTCCTATTCTGGCCATCACAAACAATGAGAAGGCTGCAAGCCAGCTGACTCTTTCCAGGGGGGTAATCACATCAGTTGAAAAGAATATAACTAATTTGGAGGAGTTTCACAAAGTTGCAGAGGTAAGAGCAAGGGAGATGGGTCTAGTTGGAAGTGGGGACATTATAGTAGCCACTTGTGGAGATGAAGTTTTTAAGACAGGAACTAGCAACTCATTTAAAGTTGTAGTGGTTAAATAAAAATCTGACTCTTTTGAAAAAGGAATTTTAGGGTTAAAAGGGAGCTCCAATTGGGGCTCCCTTTACTTTGATCTACTATGCTACAGAGATAACTTTTAATCTGCCCCTTATAACTATTCAACTTTACTATAAAAAATGTGTAAAATACTGAAAAAAATGAAAAAGTGTGGCATATGCAACATTTTTAATATCATTGATATAGTAAACTATCAAATTAATAAGTACTTTTGGGGTGTAAAACAGGACAATGATTTATGAATAAGTTTGCAAAAAATATAAAGTTTTTAAGAATCTTGATATTTATAGCAACAACTATGGAGGCTAGATCGGAAGATAACTATGTATTGTTTACAGTGAAAAAATACAACCATGGCTTTTTCAGGGTCATAGAGGAGGAGAAAAGATATATCGGCCTGGAAGATTTTGTCGAGGTTATCGAGGGAAGGATAACGGATACAGGGAGCGACCTCCTGGTGGAGCTCTCCCCTGTTACCTCCATGAGGATAGATCCAGAGAGAAAAACCCTCACCTTTAAAGAGGAGATGATAAAGGTTAAGGATGAGGACCTCATGGCAGTAGATGAGGAGCTCTATATATCTATAGAGCTTTTAAGAAGACTGGGTGAAGTGCACTACAATAAAAACGATCTCCTCCTGGAGTTTAAACCTGACTTTAAGCTAAGATATGAGTTTGAAGGGGATGTAAGGGATGAGAGAGTTATCTTTGACAGCCTGAAAAAAGCTGAGGAGAGGAAGGAGGAGAGGAGTGTAAGGAGGGTGGAAAATAGATTGTTTAGCCTGGGAAAGGTAAAGGGGACATACTCCAACACAGACCTTGAAACTGGGGAACACAGGTTTGACCTGGATTATACCAGCAGGATCTTAGGAGGGCAGTTTGCCACCTCTATAGACACAGTCGACGGAAAGGTCTCCTACTGGAACCATACCTATGACCAGATACTGGAGGATAAGGATATTGTAGTAGGGGAAACAAACTCCAACCTTGCCTACTTCCCCAACTCAAGCTTTAAGGGAATAGCTATAAAATCCGACAGCTACACCAAAGAGTTTGGTAGATCCACCATAGACGGCTTTGCTGCCACAGGAAGTGTGGTGGAGCTCTATAAAAACGGTAGCCTCTATGACTACCAGACCGTTAAAAATGGCCGTTACTCCTTTGAGGATGTGAGGGTCAACTCCACAACGGAGTTTACAGTGAGGATCTATGATGAAAGCTCCAACTACACCGAGGAGGAGATAGACCTCAAGTCATCCAGAAACCTCCAGGAAAAGGGTGGCTACGACTACAACCTCTTTTTAGGAGAGACTGAAGAGGAGGAGGAGCTCAGAGCTGGTGAGGTCTTTTATGGTATCACTGAAGATACAACCCTTGGAGGAGGGTATCTCTCCCTTGAGGATGAGTATGCTGAAGATTTTGGTCAGGGAAGCATAATACACAAATCAGACTACCTTCCCCTTACCTACCGATTTTCCTCCCAAAGCAACGGCAGGGAAGCGGATATTATGGGAAACATCTATCTGGAGGTACTAAACTACGATATAGACTATGAGTTTATAGAGGCTGAATCAGATATCTATGACTTCGAGAGTAAGAGGAGTCTCTCTGCAGGAAGCAAGCATGAGAATTTTTACTACGATCTGACCTATACAGAGGAGGATGAGAAGAGGGAGTATGAGGTGGACCTCTCCTACTACTACACCAATATCTCCTTTGAAACAGGTTATATTCATAGGATTGAGGAGGATGAAGGGAGGTCTCACATCTATAGGGGAAGGATCTCTGCCCCCCTTAAAGGTGGTGCCAGAGGAATTGCAGAGATGGACATCATCGATGAGGATGAGGGAACAGAGATTGAGTATGAGGTGAGATTACAAAACTATACCCAAAAAAGTCCCCTGGAGTATGCCATTTTTGTAAGAAAGGACACCGAGGAGGTCAGGGGAGGATTGGAGTTGAGCTACGACCTAGTAGAGGGGTTAACTGGTATTTTCAACTACTCCGATTCCCACGGAAGATTTGGTGTGAGAGCAGAAAAAACAATTATTCTAGACAGGATGGCTGTGGTGAGCGATGCCCTAGATGACAGCTGGATATATGGAAGGATCTACTACGATGAAAACCTCAATGGAATCTATGATAGTGGAGAAAAGTTGGCAGAGGGGACCATCCTCTTCAGGGATGAGGAGTTCGACGTAAGAGAGGGAGAGTACTTTATAGGTGAGGTAAGCAGCGAACATATAAATGAAATTAACATCTCCAGATTCAGAGTTCTCCCTGAGTGGAAGGCTGAATCCGACTACATCTATGTAGAGGGAAGGGCCGGAACAGGTCAGAGGATAGACATCCCCCTCACCAGAAGGGGAGATATTGCCGGGACCCTGGAAGGGGGACAATCCACCATAAGGGTATACCAGGGAGCTCTCCTTATAAGGGAGCAGGAGAGCGAAGCAGACGGATTCTTTATCCTGGAAAATCTCCCCTATGGGAACTATATCATCAAGGGAGGAGGCCTAGAGGCTGAGTATGGAGTAGAGGAGATGGAGAGGGGAGAATTTCTTAGATTGAGGGAGGAGAAGAGTGAAGAGAGTAATACTTCTGATGCTTATGGTATTTAGTGTGAAGGGGTTCTCAAGGGAGGAGATAAGAGAAAGGGGAAGCTTAAAGGCAGTGGCGGGAAGGGGAGTAATCGCAGAGACAAGATTTCACCTAGATAAACTAGGAGCCCTTGATTCTAAGGGGGATATCAAGCTCATCACCTCCAGGGGAAGGAGAGATCTTTTGAAGGAAAATACAAGGATAGAGGGGGATGGAAGGAGCTACATAATAAAAACCTTTATCTCCAAGGGGGAGATCGAAGCCCTTTTAAAGGAAGAGGTGGACATTGAAAGTTTCAATAGGGGCTTTGTTTTTGAGGTGAGCTACCCCTTTATAACAGATGGAGTTCCCCAAAGGTTAAAGGGCTACTTTCTCTATAAACCAGAGGATCCCGTAGAGCTCAGGTGGGAGAATAAAAATCTGGATATCCTGACCAACCTGGCTCCCGAAGAAAGCTTTGCCATGGATGATATCAAGATATTGACCATTGAAAATATCGGAAGATACAGCCATCTGAAAAAGATGGTGAATATCTCCATAAAGGGAAGGCAGAGGGAGGGCAGGGAGCTGAAATTTAATGTGGAGAGGACCTATGGGGAAAGGAGGATCAATCCCAAGGGAGAGGGTGGAGAATCCTTTGGAGAGGTGGATCTATCCTATGAACTTGTACAGGAGGGAAGGGAGTTAGCCCTATACTTCAGTCACTCTGGAAAGGCTCCTAAAAAGCCTGGAAGGTATGAACATATTGAAGTCATAGAAGTGACCTTCAGGTAGGAATACTTTCAGAAAGCGGAAAGAGCTTCAGAGATAAGATTTAATAAAAAATATATTGTTAAAAAGGAATTAGAAAGGAGAGTTGATTATGCTAGAAAGAGCTGGATTGATATTTTTCCTTATCTACAGTATCTCATTTTCAATAAAGCTGTCTCCCCCTGTGGTTGAGGGAAGGTTTGAGGGAAGGGAGATATTCAAGGAGGTAACTATTATAAATGATTCTGCTGTGGTAAAGAGGTATGAGGTAAATGTGGTTAAACCTGAAAATATTATGGAGGAGGCATACTACCTGGGTAAGACTATGAAGGTCTTCCCCAAGTTTCTCTCCATCCAGCCTGGTGAATCTAAGAAGGTGAGGATCCTCATCGAGGATTCAGAGAGATATTCAGAGGGGGAGTATAGAGCTTATATCTCCTTTGAAGAACTGGAAAAGCCCGGACAGAAGGGAATACAGTTCCTCATGAATATGAGAACCTCTGTATATGCCCTCAAGGGAAGGGTTACCGAGGAGTATAGGATGCAGGGGGGAGAGATTATAAACACCGGAAACAGCTCCCTCAGGCTTATTGTGGAAAATGGTGAGGAAAAATCTGAACTCTTTGTTCCTAGGGGAGGAAGTGCTTCAGCTGAAATCATCTCTAAGGATTCCAAGGTCTTTAGTAGGAGAAGCGAGAGGTACCTAAATTTTAATTAAGGGGAGGAGCTATGAAAAAAATAATCTGTGGCCTTCTTATTCTTTGTTCCCTCATCTACGCAGGGGGAGATAATACAGCTGAACTAAGGCTGGTATATGAGGTTCAGGAGAGCGTTGGAGTAAGGTTTGTAAGGGAGGGAAAGGCCGGTACGGGACAGGGCAATGAGCTAAACGAGATCGTCCTTCTAAGTGGTGAGGTAAAGAAGGCAGATCTTGAGATAGAGTTTAGTGGTGATAGGGACAGCATAAAGATAGATTATACAGGGAGTGGAAATTTCAATGTAGATTCAGGTGAGAATGGTTTTAATGGGAGCCTTCCCCTCTTTTTGGTGGGAGATGCCCAGAAGGTAATTACAGCAACAATGGAAGGGGAGGAGGTAGAGGAGGTCAGAAATAAGGATGATTTCTATCAGCAAAAACTGAGCTTTCAAGTGGATGAGGAATCCACAGAGGGAGCTACCTCAGGAGTATATGCCAGTATCATAGAGGCAACTGTAACTATTCAGTAAAGGTTATAACAGCTGTTAAGGCTGAGTAACATAAAATCTATTGGTGGAATAATAGATAATAAACTTAAGGAGGGTATTAATTATGAGGAAGATCTTGGTGGGATTGATGACACTGGCTGCGGTGTGTTCCTATGGAGCAGAAGCTGAACTTGAGGTATATCATCAGGTCCCAGAAGTCTTGGAGGTAAAGTTTGCAGAGAGTGGTCAAGATGAGGTAATTCTTAGTAAGAATATCAAGACGGGGGAAAATAATTTTGATCTGGTAGTTAAATCCAACAGCCACGATGTGATAAACAAAGCCCACATCGAATATGAGGTAGATGGTCAGAACTTAGATGGGGTTGGAAGTGATACCTTTAATATGGTTCACGAGGAGGTGGCTGAGGAATCTATAGAGGTGGTATTTGACAGGGTAGGATTGGTTAGTGGTGAGGAACCAAATATCTACAGGCAGAGGCTGAATATTACCCTCCCTGAGGAAAATACCCAGGAGAAGATTCACGGAATGTATTCAACTATACTTAAGACAACAGTTACTATAAATTAAACCTTAGCAAGCCATGGGAGCCCTTTATCAGAGGGCTCCTTTTTATATAGTTGCAAGATTATCCAAAGCCTAGAGGAGTTCCTCCAGTATCCCTGCTGAATCCTGTACAAGCTCCCTGCAGTCTCTCTTATGGACACTTTTAAGCTCCTTACAGTTCATGGAAATATTTTTTTCCTTAAAAAGGTTCTCATACTCCTTTACCCTTTTAAAAACCTCCTTAGCTTTGCCCTTGTCACTTCCACCATACTTCAATCCCAGGGCAATAAATGCAGCGCTTACAGCTCCACATGTCTCCCCGGAATACATCCCCACCCCAAGGCCTGAGGCCAGCTTCATTGCAGTTTCATCATCGATCTCCAGCTGTTGGGAAAATGTTTTTAATATTGCCTGGGCACAGTTACACCCATTCTTATAGTTATTTAGCGCTCTATCCTTCATCTACTTCCTCCTGATTTTATTTTTAATTTTTTTATGAGAATACACCTCATAATCCGTGCATATGCACGAATTAAATTTACATGTATTTATTGTTTTTGTCAATAAAAAAAGGGGATACATAACTTTTAAAAATTTATTTTTTGTTGACAAAGGTGTAGGATAGGAGTATAGTTTAAGTGTGCATATGCACATTAATTGACAGAGTATAGTTTTAGGAAAGGATCATTAAGCCCACTGGCTTAAAATAAATTTATTAATTAAAGGAGGATGGGTCACATGAGTTGCCAGGGTAGCAATAATTTTTATGATCAGGAAGTTAAGATCAGGGAAACAATGGGTAAGGTAAAGCATAAGATAGTTGTTATGAGCGGAAAGGGGGGAGTAGGTAAATCTACACTCTCTACAAATATAGCTTATGGTCTGGCGCTGGCTGGAAAAAAGGTGGGACTACTGGATGCAGATCTTCACGGTCCAAATATCCCTCTTATGCTGGGAGTAGAGGGAATGAAGCTGACCTCTCTGGACGAACCTTTAAAGCTGAGCGATAATTTAAAGGTGGTTTCACTGAGTTTTTATTTAGAAAAACCCGACGATCCAATTATCTGGAGGGGACCGGCAAAGATAGGTGCCATAAGACAGCTTCTTGGGGATGTAAACTGGGGAGAGATCGATTACCTTGTAGTGGACCTTCCTCCGGGAACGGGAGATGAACCCCTTACAGTTGCCCAGACCCTTGGAGATACAGATGGAAGTGTCATAGTGACAACTCCTCAGGAAGTTTCCATCCTGGATTCCAGAAAATCTGTAAAATTCTCCCAGATGGTAGGTATGCCAATCCTGGGAATAGTTGAAAATATGAGTGGTTTTGTGTGCCCTCACTGCGATGAGAGGATAGACATATTCAAGAGCGGGGGAGGCGAAAGGGCAGCAGAGGAGATGGAGGTAGATCTTCTAGGTAAGATTCCTATGACTCCTGAGATGGTTCAGGCAGGGGATGAGGGTAAACCTTATATATTCTCCAGAAGAGAGGGAGTGGCATACAGCGCTTTAAACTCAGTGGTAGAAAAGATTATAGATAAAGTAGAGGGAGGTAGTGAGGATATGAAAAATTCAGATGGTATCAGGATAGCTTTTCCAACAAATAACGGTGAGACAGTTGAAACCCACTTTGGACACTGCAAGAGGTTTGCAATCTACACTGTAAAGGGACAGGAGATAGTGAATAGGGAGATCGTTGATGCTCCTCCACACCAGCCAGGACTTCTTCCTAGATTCTTAGGGGAACTCAAGGCAAACACCATAATTACCGGAGGAATGGGACAGAGAGCTATAGACTTCTTCAAGGCTCAGGATATAGAGGTAATCCTTGGGGCTACAGGAGGTATCGAAGGGAACCTAAAGGAGTATATGGGTGGAGCACTCTACTCCAAGGGATCTGCCTGCTCCCACGACCACGGAGATCACGCCTGCAGTCACTAAGATAGAAACCGGGTATCCGGTTTTTATCTGTAAAATAAAGTTGGATTATCAAATAATATAAGAAGCTAAAAAGAAGGAGGGAAGGCCCGGAAATTGAGCACCTTCTTCCATAGTAAGCTAATTTAAGGGAGGGTTTTTATGAAGATAGCAGTTGCCTCTAAGGGTGAGGGATTAAAAGCAAAAATAGATGACAGGTTTGGAAGAGCAGATTATTTTGTAATAGTGGATTTAAAAGATATGAGTGAAAGAACAATTGAAAACACAGCCAAAAACGAGTCCACCGGTGCAGGTGGGAGGGCTGTGAGAGCCCTTGCAAATGAAGGGGTGGAGGTTATCGTTGCCCCAGAGCTTGGTCCAAAAGCCATTACAGCGGTAAAAGCCTTTGAGATGAAGGTATATAAGAGAGTCGGTTTTGAAGTTGTGGAGGATGCTGTAAAGGGATATCAGGAGGGAAGGTTAGAGGAGATGAAGATTGCAACAGTAGAGGAGCATTCAGGGCTCAGAAGAGCATAGGAGGAAGGATGAAGATAGCTGTTTTAAGCGGAAAGGGCGGTACTGGAAAAACAACTGTAACTGCCAATTTGGCTGTTAATCTTCCTGGCTGTATTGCTGTAGACACAGATGTGGAGGAGCCAAATCTACATATCTTTTTAAGTCCCGAGATCAACATCCAGGAGGGGGTAGAGACAGAGTACCCTGTGGTGGATGCTGAAAAGTGTATTCTCTGCGGAAGGTGTGGGGACTTTTGCAGGTACAACGCAATAATCCCTGCCAAGAATCAGGTACTTGTCTTCAAGGAGAGCTGTCACGACTGTGGAGGATGTAAGGTTGTCTGTCCGTCAGGAGCAATTGAATATAAAAAAAGGGAGATAGGCAGGATCTCCACTGGCAGCTCAGGTTCAGGAATACCTGTGAAATACGGGGAGCTGAATGTGGGTGAGATGTCCGGGGTGAAAATAATCGGGCAGATGAAGAACTCTGTAGAAGATGAGGAACTAGTGATTATAGATTCTCCCCCTGGGACATCCTGTGCAACAGTTGCTGCAGTTGAGAATGTGGACTACGCTCTTGTAGTATCGGAACCTACCCCCTTTGGTGTCAGCGATATGAAGATGGTTGTGGAGATGCTGAGAAACCTGGAAATTCCCTTTGGAGTAGTTGTAAATAAAGCAGGACTTGGAGACAAGGAGATATATGAATACTGTGAGGTAGAAGGAATCCAGATACTGGAGGAGATACCCTACAACCGAAAAATTGCTGAGCTCTATGCCCGGGGAGTTCTCTTCAGTGAAAAAATCCAGGGCTATAACAAAAGGTTCCTTGACCTGTATAGGAAGATCACAGAGTTTGAAGGGAGGAAGGACAGTGATAGATGAGATCGTTGTAATCTCCGGAAAGGGAGGAACAGGTAAAACAACCCTTACAGCTTCCCTCATACCATATTTTGAAGAAAGTGTAGTAGGGGACTGTGATGTAGATGCTCCCGATTTAAATATACTTTTTGATACTCAGTTGAGATCCCAGAGAAATTTTGTAGGTTTACAGAAAGCCTTTCTGGATAAAGGCAGTTGTATTAATTGTGGAAAGTGTTATGAGCTTTGTAAGTTTAATGCCATTTCAGCTAATATAGAGATAAGGTTAGGAAGGTGCGAAGGTTGCGGCTTGTGTGAATATATATGCCCGGCATCAGCTATTACCATGGGAGATGCCACTATAGGTAAGCTCTATGTTTCGGAAACATCCTTTGGGGAGATGGTACACGCCAGACTCATACCGGGAGAGGAAGCTTCAGGAAAACTAGTAGCTGAAGTAAGAAGGACAGCCAAGAGAATAGCTGAAAGGGAGGGGAAGAAAAATATATTGATCGATGGTTCCCCGGGAGTCGCCTGCAATGTAATAAGTTCCATAACAGGGTCAAAAAAAGTAGTTATAGTAACTGAACCCACCTTTTCGGGAATTCATGACCTAAAGAGGGTATATGAGCTGACAAAAAAGTTCAGATTAAAAGCCTATGTGGTCATCAATAAGTATGATATCTCGGTGGAACACACTGAAGAGATAGAGAGGTATTGCAGGGAGGAGGGAATTGATATGGCTCTGAAGATCCCATTCAAAAAGGAGATAGTGGAGTCCATAACAAGAAAAAAGATTCCATCCCTGGATCGGAGAGATCTTTTTAATGAAATTGGATTCTTTGGGTTTGTAGAGAAGCTTAAGAGGGAGTAAGGATTATGATAGATGAAAATCTTCTTTTAGAGATGAATGTTCAGAAAATTTTTAAAAAGTATCCCTTTATCCTTGAGATCTTTGGTAATTATGGTTTGAAGTGCAGGGGGTGTCCTTTTGCTGAAAAGGTAAGTTTAAAGGAGGCTTTGAAAAGTTCTGGTTTGCCTTCAGAGGAAATCACCCAGGAGATAGTGAGGTACTTAGAGGACAGGTCAGAGAGATAAGCTTAGTGAGATGTGAAGTTTATCTTTCACAGGTTAGGAGGAGAAATTATGAAGGGAACAATTTTACTGGGGGACAGCATAACCCAGTGGAATCCACTGAAACACGATGAAATACTAAATCTAGGTATTGCAGGGAACACCACTGAGGATATCCTCCTGCGAATCAAAAAGGTAGAGGGATCCAGGTGCCAGAGAGTAATTTTTAGTGCGGGAATAAATGATATTTTAAATAAGTTCTCCCTGGAAAAAAGCTGTGAGCTCTACAGTAAAATTGTTGAGGTGCTCCAGAGAAACTTTCAGGAGGTCTCTCTTCTCTCTGTGCTTCCCATAGAGGACCGGAGGAGAATAAATATGAAGGTGAGAAGGCTAAATGAACACATCCAGGAGATAGCTGCAGGGAGCAAGGTGAATTACCTGGACATACATCCCCTTTTCTGTGACGAGGAGCTCAATCTAAAGAAGGAGTACTCCACAGATGGTATCCACCTTTCATCCAGAGGATATGATATACTTAATAGAGAGATATCCAAGCTGCTTTAAGCAACTGAAGGTAAGGAATTTAATGGCTAAACAAGTGTGCAGGAAAGGGAGGAATCGCCATGGAGGTAGTGACTTTAATTGAAAATTTAGTCTACAAGGGAGGCTTGAAGGGTGAACACGGTCTGTCATTTTTAATTAAAACCAGGGAACATAAGATACTCTTTGATGCAGGTCAGAGTAGAGCGCTTTTAGATAATGCAAGGGCTCTGGGAGAAGATTTGAAGGATGTGGATTTCATTATATTAAGCCACAGCCACTACGACCATACCGGGGGACTGGAGAAGGTTTTGGAGATCAACAAAAATGCAAGGATTATTATGAAGAGGAGTATACTAGAGGAAAAGTACTCCAATTCCAGTGGAAGTATGAAGGAAATTGGTTTTAAGCTGAGAGGGAGATACAGGGAGTACCCCAATGAATTTATCCTCCTGGATGGGGACTATAACTTAAGGGATGGGATCAGAGTTGTAGGTGATATAGGGAAGTATTCAGATTTTGAAGGGACCCAGGAGGGGCTCTTTGTCAAGGAAGAAGATAAGTATGTAAGGGACAGATTCTCCGATGAACTCTTTTTAATTGTTGAAAAGGATGATAAATTAAATATAATCACAGGGTGCTCCCACAGGGGAATCATAAATATTCTCAGGTCTGCCATGGATAAAACCGGCATAGAAAGGATAAACCTCCTCCTGGGAGGGATGCATCTGAGCGGGATGAAGATCCAGGATAAAGATCTTAGGGAGGAAAACGATGATAGGCTGTTAAGAACCATCCAGGAGATGAAGAAGATAGATATAGAAAGGATCTATACCAACCACTGTACAGGGATAGATGGCTTTATGAGGTTGAAAACTGCAATGGAAGAGAAGGTTTATTATAGCTACACAGGAAGCAGGATAAGGGTGTAGCAGAGAAAACTCAAAAACGATCCTCTTATTTAGAATTTAAAGGCCTCTCAAAAGAGGCCTTTTGTATTTATAAGTTTAGGGTTCTTAAAATCAAAACTATAAAACCTCAAGTAAACAAGTAATTAAAGATATGATGAACGAGGGGAAGTTTGACTATTAAAGCGACTCCCCCCTCTATATAAAGGAAGTTAAGGAAAAGCAAATTCATGTTAGTTTTAGATACCCTACTATCAAATCTCAAAGGGTCAAAATGTCTAAAACCATATTAATTCTATTAACTGTATACGCTAAAGGCAACAACACCTATTCCCAGAGAGTAGAGTAGACTAGGAACTAAGACCTTTCTAATAACAATCCCCTCCTTGCCAGAGAGACCAACAACTGTACATGCAGATACCACTACATTTACACATACAATATGTCCTACACCTGCTCCAAGAGTTTGTTCAGCTAGTATCAAAGTAGGGTTCAAACTAATAATATTCGCTACATCATTTTGAATTGCTGCAAATGTTAAATTTGATACAGTACCGCTTCCAGAGATAAAAGTCCCCAACATTCCAATAAATGGAGCTATAAAGATCCAGGATTCAGAAAATGATGAACTCATAGTTGTAGCGATAAATTGTGGCATGGACACGTATCCTGACCCATTCATCCAAGAGTTTGAAAATATTTGAACTAAAGCTAAAGTCGGAAATAGTATTAAGGTAGTATTCTTAACCTGACCAAAGGAAGTAGAGCAGGAACTTTTAAATGAATCAAAGTTTGAATTTTGAATAAAGATAGTTAAAAAGGCTACTAAGATTAATACAGTACCTGGTGAATGTAGTAGAGGCCATTTACCAGAGATACTTTCAAAACCAAGTATGTGCTTCCACGACAGGTCTATTGAAGTCAGGGTAAACTTTTTTATGCTGGGGAAGATCCTTGTACAAAGTAGAGTTACTACAACCAGAATATATGGTACCCAGGCCCTGAAGAGTGACATCTCTGCACCTTGTGGCTCCTCCTTCTTCCCACTCTCATCCTCTGCATCCAGCCACACATGCTTGGGGATTAAGAAGTTAAATTTACAGGTAATAGTCGCTATCAAGAGTCCAGTTATTGGAGCCAAGATTGAAACAAACTCAGGACCAACTAAGGTGGCATATAGGTATGCTGACAGAGTATAGACTAAACCAATCATAAGAGACCATGGAGCTACCTCTATTATAGACTTAATCTTATCCTTTTTGCCAAAGGAGAGAACCAAAACAGCAACAAGAAGCAGGGGCATAAAAGTTCCAACAAACAGATCCAGCTTAGTCACCAGTATGGCAACATTACCCAGCTCCTCTGAACTCAGCTCAGAAAGGTTACTAAGCCCAACAAAGATAGGAGTCCCCACCGCTCCAAAGGGAACCGGAGTACTATTGGCAATTAACACCAATATGGCAGCTGTTAATGGCTGAAAGTTTAGAGCTACCATTAAAGCACCAACAACTGCAACAGGGGCGCCAAAACCTGAAACTCCTTCTAATAAACCTCCAAAAAGAAAGGCCAGGATTACAGCGAGTATCCTCATATCCTTAGATAATGCTTTAAACCCCTTGTTTAACCTGGTTATTGCTCCTGTATTTTTAAGCATATTTAAAAGAACCATAGCTCCCAATAAAATAAGCAGTATAGTCAGTGCCTTATGAATTCCCTGAAGGGAAGATGCCATTAAAACCATTAGATCCATATCCCAAATAAAAAATGCCCCAACAAATAAGATTAAGAAACTTAGTATCATTCCCTTCTTAGCAGGCATCTTTAAAACAACGAGAAAGAGCAGGGGAAAGACAACTGCAATTAAGGATGTAAATAGTAACATATTTTCCTCCTTTTTATAATAAATTGCTATAAAAAAATACCCCCATCTTAAAATGGCGACGGGAGTATTAAAATTTCAAAGTGAAAGCTCCTAAAAGGTTCCTATAAGTATGATTTTATTTATTGGCAGACTTTACCAGGGTTAAGAATATTTTTAGGGTCAAATACCTGCTTGATTCCCTTCATGATGTTAATATTGTTATCGCAAAGCTGATCAAATAGATACTCCTTCTTAGCATAACCAATACCATGCTCTCCAGATACCATTCCGCCGTACTCATCAGCTCTTTTATACATCTTGTCAAAGATCTCTTTAAGCTTTTTATCCCAAGTCTCTTGGTCTAATCCGTCTCTACAGATATAGATGTGAAGGTTTCCGTCTCCAGCGTGACCAAAACTTGGTATTCTTATGCTGTACTCTTCCTGAAGTTCCTTAGTGTACTTGATGAAGTCAGCGATCCTGTGCCTAGGAACAACAACGTCACACTCATCCATCTCATCTGTAGAAGCATGGATAGCCTCAAGGAAGGCTCCCCTTGCAGACCAAACGCTTTCCATTCTTTCCTCTGTATCTACAATATATGCATCAAGGGCTCCTAAGTCTATACATAGGTCAGCTACTATTGCATAGTCGTGTTCTACCTGCTCCCTTGTATTTCCGTCAAAAGTCAGAAGAAGATAGGCTTCACTTGAGGAATCTGGGAATGTCTTACCTAAAAATTCTTCAGATGAAAGGATAACCTCTCTCTGCATAAATTCGATAGCTGTAGGAATAACTCTTGATTTTATAATTTGAGGTACAGCTTCTATAGCACCATCGATATCCTCAAATGGGATCAAAAGACTTATAGAAAATTTAGGAAGAGGCAGTAGTTTTAATGTTGCTTTTGTTATTATTCCAAGGGTTCCTTCGGACCCAATAATAAGATCCTTTAAGCTGTAGCCTGAAGAGTTTTTAACAACCTTTCCACCAAACTCTGCAATATCTCCATTTGGTAAAACAACCTCTAGAGCTCTCACATAGTCTCTGGTAACTCCATACTTAACAGCTCTCATTCCACCGGCATTGGTACTTATATTACCACCGATTGTAGCACTCTTCTCACCTGGATCTGGAGGATAGAAGAAGTTCTTCTCCTCTACATACTTACCTATCTCCATTAGCATAACACCAGGTTCCACAGTAAGAGTAAGGTTCTCCTCATCTAGCTCTATTATTTTATTCATGGATGTAGTATCCAACATAATTCCATTATGAAGTGGAACCGATGCCCCAACAAGACCTGTTCCAGATCCTCTGGCTACAACTGCGATGGTATGCTCATAAGCGTATTTAACTATCTGTGAGATCTCTTCAGTAGTTGTAACTTTAACTAAGATATCAGGATAGTTTGAAATTCCTCCAAGTTCATCGTGAGAGTAATCTTCACTAATTTCTTCCTTCCAATAAACATTTAAAGGTTCTGCTACTATGGATTTTATATAATCAAGATCACCTTGAGTACATGCTTTATACATTTAATTCTCCCCCTTTAATTTTTTCAATAAGCTCAGGTATTACCTTGTAAAGGTCTCCCACTACACCTATGTGTGCGCAGTTGAATATAGGAGCATTTTCATCTTTATTTATAGCTATGATAGTTTCAGAATTTTCCATACCAGCAGTAAACTGAACTGCTCCGTGGATACCAATAGCAAAGATTAGTTTAGGCTTTACAGTTCTTCCACTAAGTCCAACCTGCTTCTTAGCATTAAACCATCCATTCTCAATGAGAGGTCTCGTTACTGCAACCTGACCACCAACCAGGTCAGCTAATTCATTTACAGCTTTAAGGTCCTCTTCCTTTTGAACTCCCCTACCTATAGCCACTATAACTTCAGCATCTGAGATAGATTCCTCCTTCTCCTTCTTAATTACATTTAAGACGTTAATCTTAGAATTCAGCAGCTCTGAATCTATGTTTTGAGTGATTATCTCCCCAAACTTTTCTCCTCTTTCTGGAGCATCAAACACCTTATATCTTGCAGTGCAAAATTGTGGCCTGTGGTTTTCAGTTACAATCTGAGCCATGATGTTTCCACCAAATGCCGGACGTATCTGGACTAGGTCGGTATTTTCCTTCATCTTAAGAATAGTACAGTCTGCTGTAAGTCCAGTTTTAAATCTGGCGGCAACTCTTGGAGCAAGGGATCTTCCCAGAGTAGTAGCGCCTACTAAGATAGATGATGGTTTTACCTTATTGATATAGTCTTCAAAGACAGCAGTATGGTTTTCTACCTTGAAATCCTTTAGCTTTTCATCTTCATAGAGGTGTATCTGATCCACACCATAGTGTTGAAGCTCTTCAGCTAATTCTTTGATATCATCTCCCATAATTAAAGCCTGAACTGGATGGTTTGTAACCTCAGCCAGTTCCCTGGCTTTTCCTATTAATTCAAATGAAACAGGGTGTATCTCTCCTCCAAAGTGATCTACATAAACTGTAATTCCATTCCAGAGACCTTTATCAACCTGAGGCTTGTTCTCCTCTTCCTTTAACTCAATTACTCCCTGGCCATTTTTTACGCATAGCCGACACATCTTACATCCTGAGTTAATATAAAGATCTCCGCTATGATCCTCTATAGCATTAAAGGGACATAGATCTATTAATTCCATTAATATCTTATGAGTTACTTTATCTTGATTAACAACTAATTCAGCCATTCTAGCCTCCTATATAAATTTCAACTGATTTAACTTTTCATAAAGTTTTTCTGCACAATCCTCACCGCTGATCATCTCTCTGTCGCTGTTTTCCTCTGGATTAAAGATTCTTTCTACCTGGGTAGGGGATCCCTTTAATCCATATTTTGTTTCATCCTGATCCTCAAAATCCTTGAGTGAGATAATCTTTATTTCTCTTTTCTGAGTTTCTAACTTTCTCTTGTATGACGGCAGCCTAGGAGTGTATATTCCCTTTTCAACTGTTATGAGACAAGGAAATGGGATCTCCTGAATCTCTATTGTGTCTCCCATATCAGCCTCTACTGTGATATTCTTTTCCCCAACTTCTAAGATCTTGCTGACATTTGCTATATGAGGGATCCCAAGATACTCTGCCATCTCTGGCCCTACCTGAGCTGTATCCCCGTCGGTAGTCTGCTTTCCGCAGACTATTAGATCGATTTCTCCCAGAGCATTTATTCCCTGAGCCAGAGTATAAGCTGTTGCCAAGACATCTGCTCCGGCAAACTTTCTATCGGATAAGAGTATTCCCTCATCTGCTCCCATCATGAAAGACTCCTTTATTACCTCTTTTGCCTGTGGCGGTCCCATGGAAACCACTCCAATATTAGCTTCACCCTTAAGTTTTTTAATTTGTAAGCAAGTCTCAAGAGCATATAGATCATAGGGGTTCACCTTAGTATCTACACCATCCCTTAAAAGTACACCAGTTTCAGGGTCTACTTGCACGGCTGAACTACCTGGAACCTGTTTAACACACACTGCTATCTTCATACCAACCTCCTTAACCGGATACTTCCGGATATATTATTTCAACTTTTTAATTGGCTAGTCCAATTATAGTCTCATAAATAATGTCAGATTGGACCAGCCAATTCTGACTTTAAAATAGAAGAGAAGTCATAAAACATAACTTCTCATAAGTTTCTTAATCTTTTATATACCGTTTTAAAACAAAATGCAACAATAAATAACTTTTTCACGTGTAAAAGTTATTATAATTATTTTATGCTGGCCTCCACATCCATAAGGTGGTCTGAGATAGCCTGTTTAGCTCTGGATTTGTCCTTAGCTTTTATTGCATCTAGGATTTCCTGGTGTTTAACTTCAATTGTAGATTTTCCATATTTATTTACAACCTTCTTTCTGGAGGTCTTTATAGAGTCCTCCAACAGGTTGGAAATGGAATTAAAGATAGCTACAACAAATGGATTTTTAGATGACTTTGCAATGAGATAGTGAAATTTTTTATCTAATTTAGCCAATTCCTCCTCATCCTGGCTCTCCTGAAGTCTTCTGTGAACTCCCTCCAACTCCATGATCTCCTCATGGGTAATCTTTTCAATGCAAACCTCGATAGCCTGTACCTCTATCATCCTTCTGAACTCCAATATCTCCATTTCAAAGGTGTCGCTCATGAGGTATATGGAGGAAAGGGGATTGTTAAAGATCTTTTCAAGGTTTTGGTGGATATAGTTTCCCCCTCCCTGGGTGCACTTTATAAGCCCTATAATCTCCATAATCTTTATTGCCTCACTTACAGTTGCCCGGCTTACTTCTAAGTTTTGAGCTAGTATCCTCTCTGGAGGTAACTTATCTCCTATCCCAAGCTCCTTTCTTTTTAGCATCTCCTTTATGTGGTCTATTACAATATTATACTTTCTGTCTTTACTTTTCATCCATTCAATCTCCCAGCTGTTAAAAATTTTGAACTGCTTAAATTAAAGTGAAATTCCCTTAAATTATAATCCAATAAAAAGATAATAACAAGAATTAAATCCCCTGCTTTATCTTAACATCTTTTTGAGGTTGATGAGAAAGCTCCTTAGGATTTCTCCAAATAAATACTCCCTGACTGTACAGTCAGGGAGTTGGCAGATTCAAAGGTTTAAATCTTTGAAGTTACTATGGAGTTTCAAACTTTTATTCCTCATTTAATTCCTTAAAGTAGTGGATCCTATTATAAACTTCCTTAAGACTGATATTGTTCCTCTCAGCCAGTCTTTGGCACTGATCATACTCTGCCTTAAAGTTTACACACTTCCCCCTATAGTAGCCCTCCTTAACACTTACTTCTCCAATATCTGTTTTAAGAGTGGTAAAGTGTCTCTCTAAAATCTCCCTTTCCACCCTGTACTTTCTCACTCCCAGAGTTGTAGTTTCATGGAAGATAAAACTTTCAACTCTCTCCAGAAGGTTTGAAGGGAGTAGGATAGACAGTTTGATAGCCGGCCTACCCTTTTTCATAATGATGTTGGTTAAAAATGCATCCAAGACCCCCATATCAAAAAGCTTTGGGAGGATATAGGAGTATATCTCCTGGGACATATCATCTATATTGGTCTCTAACATCCAAAGAGATGTTTTTTTTTACCCAGAACAACCCTTAATACATTTGGATAGTCCTTAAATGTCTTGGTTCCCAGACCATAACCTATCCTTTCAGGAACCATATCAGGCATCTCTCCAAACTCCTCTGAAAGTGCCTTTGCAATCCCTGCTCCAGTAGGGGTTGTTAGTTCTTTTTGTACCCCCTTAGAGTAGATAGGGATTCCCTTTAGTATATCCAGGGTAGCTGGAGCTGGTACTGGAAACACTCCGTGAGCACACCTTACAAAACCACTACCTACATTTATTGGGGAACAGAGAATACTGGTAACATTTAGCTCCTCGATACATATAGCTGCTCCCACAGCGTCGATTATTGAGTCAATAGCTCCCACCTCATGAAAGTGAACCTCGTCAATTGATTTCCCATGGATCCTTCCCTCGGAGAGTGCAATATATTCAAATATCCTGATACTATTCTCCTTGACCTTATCTGAAAGGGCGCTGTCTGCAATTATCTTTTTTATATCCCTATAGGTTCTGTGGTGGTGTTCGCTCCCGTCAGCGTTTAGACTATTTCCATCTCTCAGGATGACATCAAACTTACTTCCGGTAATTCCATTCTTTATATCCTTTTTTACAGATATATCATAGCCGTCGATACCTAACTTTCCAATCTCCTCTACCAACCTTTTCTCAGATACTCCTAAGTCTAAAAGAGCTCCTATAGTCATATCCCCGCTAATACCTGAAAAACAGTCAAAATATAAGATCTTCTCATCCATGTCTATAATACCTCTCTTTTTTCTATAAATTTATTCATCCTTCTGATCATACTTGAAGCTAAAAATGCTGCTCCAAAACCATTGTCTATATTAACAACCCCAATACCGCTGGCACAACTGTTCAACATAGCCAGAAGAGGGGTCATTCCATTGAGGTTGGCTCCATATCCAACACTGGTGGGTACAGCAATTACAGGAACTTCAACCAAACCACCAACCACACTAGGCAGAGCTCCCTCCATTCCGGCTATTGCGATTATTATATCTGCAGAGTCAAGTTCATCCTTTACAGCAAAAAGTCTATGGATACCAGCTACTCCAACGTCATATATCTTTTTACAGTTGCAGCCTAGAGCTTTTAATGTTTCAGAGGCCTCCTCAGCTACTGGAATATCAGATGTTCCTCCGCTCACTATTAGAATCTTTCCATACTTCATAGGGTTAAATTCAGGTTTTAGTATTGCAGTCCTTCCCAGAGGATTGTAGTCTATCTCAACTTCCAGTTGCAGTAACTTGTCATATGAGGTTTGATCCAATCTGGTGAGCAGGATATTATTATTTCCCTTGTGTAGCAGTCTTCTGCTAATTTCTAATATTTGCTCTGAGGTTTTACCCTCACAATATATGACTTCAGGGACACCCTGCCTTAAAGCTCTGTGATGATCGATAACAGCATGCTCATACCTTTCAAAGGGAAGATCCTTTAATTCCCTAATGGCATCATCCCGGTTAATATCATTGTTCTTATATCTTTCCAATAGATCTACTAATATCTTTTCAGTCATCTTATCTCCCTATAAATTCATACTTCCCTGCTTATATCCAGCTAGATCAAGGGCAGTATACTTAAATCCAATCTCCCTAAACCTCTCAGCAATCATTGAAAATACTTCTCTGTCCAATACCTTTTCCAGCTCTTTATCTTCCACCTCGATTCTGGCAACCTCTCCGTGGTGCCTGACTCTGTATTGATTGATTCCTATCTCTTTCAGGCAGGCCTCTCCCCTCTCCACCATATCCAGCTTTTCTCTGGTAATTTTTATACCATAGGGTATCCTTGACGCTAAGCAGGCAAAGGCTGGCTTGTCCCAGGTGGGGAGATCAAGTTCCCTTGAAACTTCCCTGATATCCTCCTTTGTAAATCCGGCATCCTTCAGAGGGCTTATGATGTTTAACTCCTTTAATGCCCTCATACCAGGCCGGTAATCTGAAAGGTCATCTATGTTTGACCCGTCAAATATAGCCTCTACTCCAAGTTCCCTGGCTTTCCCCTGAATCAGGGTAAAGAGATGTTTTTTACAGTGGTAGCATCTATCTTTTTGATTCTCAGTAAAACCAGAGATCTCGCTTCCCCTTATATCTATTTCCACATGGGGAATGCCAATACCTTTTGCCAGTTCTCTGCCCTCCTGGATCTCTGCCTTTGAATGCATATCCCCAACTATGGTAATAGCCACAGCATTCTTCTTCAATAGATCATAGGATATCTTTGACAGGAGAGTACTATCCACTCCACCAGAAAATGCAACAGCTACCCTATTATACTTGTTTATCTGTTCCCTTATCTTCAGCAATTTTTCCTTCAAACTATCACCTCCTGAGCTCCCTATAAAATTACTTTTAATAAACTCTAGTATGAATTATAGCCTTATCTTTATATTTTTCGAAATAAAATTTACTATTTTCAAAATTTTGTGTTCTGATTATGTTATTTTATGCTTTATCTACAAACATGGGCTTTTATTAAAAATAAAAAAATTTAAAATAAAATTATAGTTTAATCTCCAGGGTCATCAGAGGAGGAAAATATTTTTTAAAGATTTGTTTAATACCTATGTTTTCCCAGAAAAAACAAGGAGTATTAAACTTCAATCAATAAAAGTAATCATCAAAATTTTTAGGGTGAAAACACTAAAGCCCTCTCTCATTCCTGATGTTTTAACGAAAAAAATGTATCGTTTTCGAAAAGTTGTGGTATAATTATGATTAAATTAAAAATAACTGTTAAATTTAATGGTTTTTAAAGGGGAAAAAATAAGACTTAAAAGTAGTAGAAATTCTAAAGAAAGTGCAAAAAAATAATCTGAGATCCACTGGAAATACTGGGGTGGATTTAATCTCAGGTGATTTTTTTGAGGATAAGAAAGCATCTCTAAAAAAAGTTATGAACAGGCAGAAGTGGAAGAGTTCTACTTTTTAAATAAAAAAGTGAAGGTGGAGCTAAAATAAATTTAAATTTACTAAAATAATGAATTTTTTAAAAGTATTCATCTGGAGCTTGGTCTCGAAGGACCTTATTAAACCTATTAATTTATTCGGAAATATGAAGAATTAAGAGAAGAGTAACATTGCGGCCTTTTTTAACGACTTTAGATTTAGGCAAAATGCCAATGGGAAGGTGATTATATGACAGCGAAAACCATAATCAAGATGCCATATCATAAGACACATATGGATATTGAAGTAGAGACAGAAAAATTAAACGGTATTCTAGCTCCTAGAACAGATGAGTATGATCCTAAGATGACCCAAGAAAAAATTGTGCTAAATTCACTGGCTAGTCCAATAGGGACGAAAAAGTTATGTGACCTGGCAAGGGGGAAAAAAAAGGTAGTCTTTATAACAAGTGATCACACAAGACCCCTTCCAAGCAGGGTAACAGTACCCATTATCTTAGAGGAAATTAGAAGATATAATCCAGAGGCAGACATAACCATCCTTATCTCAACAGGTTTTCATAGACCAACTACCAGGGAAGAGTTGATCTATAAGATGGGGGAAGAGGTTGTAAATAATGAAAAAATAGTAAACCACATATCAACTAATGATGATGATCAGGTTTACGTAGGAAAATTACCTTCTGGAGGTGATCTATACTTAAATAAATTGGCTATGGAAGCTGACCTTCTTATTGCAGAGGGCTTTATTGAATCCCACTTCTTTGCAGGATTTTCCGGGGGAAGAAAGAGCATTCTTCCTGGGATAGCATCTGCAAAAACTATCATGTATAACCACAACTCAAAATTCATAAACAGCAAGAATGCCAGAACAGGTAAGTTAGAGAATAATCCCATACACCAAGATATGATCTATGCAGCTAGAGCATCAAAGTGTGCTTTTATCCTAAACACTGTCATAAATAGTGAGAAGGAGATTATTGGCTGCTTTACAGGAGATATAATCGATGCCCATCTTGAAGGATGTAAGTTTGTAGAGGAGCTTGTTTCTGTAGAAAAGAAGCCGGCAGATATTACAGTGACTTCAAATGGGGGATATCCTCTAGATCAAAATATATACCAAACTGTTAAGGGACTTACTGCAGCAGAGGCATCAGCAAAGGAGGGAGGAGTGCTTATTACTATATCCTCCTGTTCAGATGGACATGGAGGAGAGGGGTTTTACAGATATGTATCTGAAGCAAGGGATGCCAATGAGATATTAGAAAAGGTGATGCAGATACCCATGGAGGATACTCTGCCGGACCAGTGGGAGTTTCATATCCTTGCAAGGATACTATCTAAGTTTCATGTAATAATAGTGACAGATCTCTGTGATCCCAAGATGATAGAGGATATGCACATGCAGCATGCAAGTACATTTGAGGAAGCACTGGAAAAGGCAAGGAAGATTACAGGGGACGACTATACTATGACAGTGATACCTGACGGGGTTTCTGTAGTAGTTAAGTAACCTAAAATATAATCTCTAGGAGTGGCCTCTGAAGTCCTGAGATTAACTTAACTTTAGATAGCTAGCTAGAAGATTTTCAGGTATATTTTAATCAATATTAATGACAGTTATACAACAGATAGGGAGGGAATAGTTTAATGGCTATTGAGAAGATATTAAGAGATATTAAGAAGCTGGAGAATGATTTAGTCGGTTTAAACACTCGCGTAGAGGAACTTTACGGCAGTCCCCTCCCTGAATTATTGGATGTGGCAGATGACATTAAAGGGATGATGGAGAGGATTAATGGAAAACTTCACAAAGGCTTTTCAGATATAAAAAACGACAGAAAAACATTTGATGAATTGATAAGGAAGATATTGTCTACGCCAGAACTTGTGTCTTTAGAGGAGATAAAACTATACCATAGTTTAAAGAGAAGGTTTTAAAGGTTGTTTAAGAGGATAAAACTTAAGATTGAAGGCTATAAAAGAAATATTCTGCCTTAACTGTAGCTTCTACAGGTAAATATATAAATTAACTTAAGGAGGAAAATATGCATTTACCAGATGGTTTTGTTGATCCCAAAATAGCTGCAGGGCTTGGAGTTTTTGCAGCAACAGTACTAGCTTATGCAGTAGAAAAAGTTCATCAGGCAGTAACTAAATTGGAACAGGTTCCGGTTTTAGCTGCACTAGGAAATGGGGTTGTTAATATTTCAGGAAAAGTTAGAAGAGTGTTAAGTCAGTATGGCAGAAATTATATGTCAAAACTGGGCTTAGTTACTTCCATGATATTTGCAGCTCAAATGTTTAATTTCCCAATAAGCTCTGGAACATCTGGACACTTGATTGGAGGATTTTATGCAGCGGTCATATTAGGTCCATGGGGCGGCTCCATAGCTATTACGTTAGTTCTGTTAATTCAAGCTGTTTTTTATGCTGATGGTGGCCTGGCAGTATTGGGAGCAAATATTGTTAATATGGCAATAGTTGCATCTATTGGAGGGTACTTTCTTTATAGATACTTAAACAAGTGGGTTCCAGAAAATTTCACGATTATGTTTGTTGCATGGCTGTCAGTTGTTGCAGCTTCTTTTGCCTGTGCGCTGGAGATGGGATTATCTGAAACATTTAATATAGGAGAAGTATTACTACAGATGTCTAAAGTACATATGATTATCGGAATAGGAGAAGCAGTTATAACAGTGCTTCTGATTACTATAACTAAAAAGCTTTTGCACGAGGAGGAGTAAGCCATGAAAAAAGGAGCTTATGCATTTCTATTATTGGTGCTAATTATTGTATTACTTGCTTCTTTATTTGCCTCTGGTAAGCCAGACGGATTGGAATTTATTGCTGAGCAGCTGGGATTTATCCACAAAGGAGTAGAGAGTAAGTCCCTGTTAACAGATTATACTTTTTCTCCTATTAAAACAGAGGCTACTTCAACAATGTTTGCAGGTATCTTGGGAATATTATTGTGCTTAGGAACTATTAAACTATATACAACCCTTTATAGAGAGAGGAAATAAGCCAATCTTAACCCCTTTATAATACTCCAGATTAATGTAGAATCGAACTACATTGATCTGGAGTTTTTTATATGGAAAGAGCTCTAATAATATTTTTTAATGACAGCTTGCTAATTACTGGGAAGTAATAAAAACTAGGTATTGAAGTCTGTTTAAAGTTTAAAAGCCTCTATATAGATCTACATACCGATAATCAATTGGAGTTGAGCTCGTTGTATTGCTGGATCACACTTCTATAGAAGAGGTAGATAAAATTAGGAATAAAGTATACTGTGACCACAGACAAAACAAAATCAAAGGAATTCTTGTAGGGAGCTACCAAGTAAAGGTTACCTATATAGTAAAACAGAGCAATTCTCGCCATCCACATTATATACCTCATAGTAATCCCTCCCTTATAGATAAATTCCTTTAATAAAATTATACTCTATAAAAAATATTTTGCCTTTAGATAAGCTGTCTACACTACAGGCACTTTTATCAATAATTTCGAATTTGTGAAATATTATTTTTTCAAAAATACTAGGACTTTCCAATTTAAATAAAAAATTCTCATCTTTCTATCTTATAAGTGTTTTTATCACAGCTTTTAAGAATTTCACTATGAAATTTCCTGTCAATTTTCAATCTAAAAATTCCAATTATGTGTCCCAAAAAAATATTTTAAATTTATAATCGGAACTCAGTTTTGATATAGTTTACTTTTTGTTTGCTCTAATTTAAATAGAAAAGTAATTATTTAAGTTATTTAAGTGAGGAACCGGTATATAACTTAGATAGTGATTAATTTATTTAAATAACTAATTTAAATATTTCACTAAATATCAAAAGAAAAAAATATTTTATATAATCTTTCTATAGATAAAAGCCTGGAATCTTACGGAAGATTCTAGTGAAAACAATAATTTAAAATGGAGGAATAGGGCGAATGAGCTTAGGAGAGATTTTACAGGGTATATTAAGCAATGACAAGATTACAGGGGCAATTGCTTCATCGATTTTAATCATCTTATTTGGTTACTACTTAAGAAAGAGAGAGGTACTGACAAAGGAAACATCAAAGATGCTTTCAACTGTTATTTTATCGGTATCACTACCGGCACTGGCATTTAAAGCATTTATGCAGGATATCAATCAGGAAAGTCTGGCACAGGGAATAAACCTTCTAATCTGGGGTTTTGCAATCTATATAATACTGATTCTGATAACGAAGATAATCTATGTAAAATATGAGGGGGACAAGCAGTCTGTACTTAGGGTGCTGACGGTATTTGGTTCAACTACATTCTTTGGTATACCTATCATTGCAGCAGTATATGGTACAGAGGGAGTTATGTATGCTTCTATCTTTAACATTGCTTACAGAGTATTCCTGTATTCATATGGTTACGTAAAGATGGCAGGACTTAAGATGGATAAGGAAAATGTTAAAAAGATGATCCTAAACCCTATAGTACTGGCTACATTTTTCGGTATGTTTATCTGGGTATTCCAGGGATCACTACCACAGGTTATAGTTGGAGACAAAGCCTATGCATTCCTGAGACTGGATAAAACAGCTTACTGGCTATATAAGCCTATGACCTACCTGGGAGCTCTCTGCTCACCGCTGGCATGGATCTCTATAGGTGCTAAGCTTGCTGATATATCGTTAAAGGAAGCTTTTACTTCAGTAGATTCATGGTTCTACAGCCTGGTAAAGGTTATATTTGTTCCACTAGTTAATATAGTAGCTCTATACCTGCTTACAGTAAGCGGAATACTTCCTATTTCCTTTGTAGCCCTTGCTACTGTAGTGATCATGATGGCTACTCCTACAGCAACTGTTGCAGCTGCATATGCTATCAAGTTTGACAGGGAAGCACTGCTTACTTCAAATGGATCACTACTATCAACGGTGCTATGTGTTGTATGTATGCCTTTCTGGATAATAGTATTGGAAGTAATAAAATCATTGAATATATTTGCATAGGATTAGGAGGAGTTTGAGATGTCAGTAAACTTAGTATGTTATGGTGTAAGAGATGTAGAAACAGAGTACTTCAACAGGTTAAATAAATATGATTTTAAAACTACATATGTAAAGGACCTTTTAACCACTGAAAACCTTCATATGATAGAGGGAAATGAGGCAGTGATGCTTAGAGGAAACTGCCCTGCTAACGAGGAAAATATAAGGGTAATGGCAGACTACGGTGTAAAATACCTCCTTACGAGAACTGTGGGATACAACCACATCGATCTGGAGGCAGCAAAGAAGCACGGTATGAAGGTAGCCAGAGTACCTGGATACTCTCCCAATGCAATTGCTGAACTGGCTCTTACCCTGGCTATGATGCTCCTTAGAAACACAGCATATACTGTGCATAAAACAAGGAGGCAGGACTTTACAGCTGATGCACAGATGTTCAGTCCTGAAATCAGAAGGTGTACAGTGGGAATAGTTGGAACGGGAAAGATTGGATTAACTGCTGCCAGGCTATTTAAGGGGCTAGGAGCAAGAGTGATCGCTTACGATCTCTATCCAAGTGAGGAGGGAGCTCAGGTTGTAGAGTATATGTCACTGGATGAGGTTATAGCCCAGTCCGATGTATTATCTATACACTGCCCATACTTCAAGGATTCAAACCACTATATGATAGATGATGATTTCATAGCTAAGATGAAGCCAGGTGCTATCCTTATAAATACAGCAAGGGGAGAGCTCCATGATGTAGAGGCTATAATAAGAGGACTGGAGTCAGGAAAGATTGGAGGATTCGGTACCGACGTACTGGAGGGAGAGCAGAAGGTATTCTTTAAGGACCTGAGAGACCAGGAGCTGGAAGATAAAAATATCGAAAAACTTGTAAAGATGTTTCCCAAGGTAATAATTACTCCTCACATCGGTTCATATACAGATGAAGCTCTTGTAAATATGGTAGAAATATCGTATGATAATCTAAATGATATCCTTATAAATGGTAGAAGTGAAAACGAACTTTAATAGATAAGGCTGCTGAAAATTCAGCAGCTTTTATTTTATAAAGAGATTAGAGAATAAAAGAGATTAATCTATGTGGTTATTAAAGGAGATGATCCAAGGTGAGGGGAAAGTTTGAGAAGAAAGTAATAATATGGGCGATGCTTACTGCCTTCATACCACTATTACTGTCCTATGGGATCTTTATATATGACAAGATCAGTTCAACAGATGAGAGAATCAAGCAGACCCTCTACAGGATGGCGGTAAATGTCAGTAAAACTCCCTTCATTCAGAAAAAACTAAGTGAGGGTAGGATAGGAGGGGAGATACAGGAGTATGCAGGCAGCCTTGTGGAGCAGCTGGATGATGTGGATATAATAGTAGTAGCCGATATGAGAGGGGTAAAATACTCCCATCTGGATGAGGAGCAGATAGGAGATGTCTTTGTCAATGAAGATAAGTGGCCTGTCTTAAGGGAGGGAAAAGCCTATTACTCAACATTTAAGGGGTCTCAGGGAGTTACTACAAGGAGATTTGAACCCATCTACCTGGATGGCAAACAGGTTGGTTTTGTTATGATAGGTAAGTATTACAGCGAGCTGAAGCTCCTAAATAAGAGGACAACAGCTATATATCTCCTTCTATTTACTGGGGTACTTTTAATTACCTGGCTGCTGGCTGGAATCTTTGCAAAGGGGGTTAAGACAAAGATGCTGGGTCTCGAACCAGAGGAGATAGCCAGACTCTATCGTGAAAAGCTGGTTATACTGAATAATATTAGTGAGGGAATAATCGCTTTAGATGATCTGGGAGGAATCAGAGAGGTAAATGCTGCATACAATAAATTATTTTCAGGCCTCCCTCCAGAAGATTTCATCAATTATGTAAAAACTCACATCACTAAGAGAGAGGTTATTCCCATGAAGGAGATGATTGTTGCAGGAAGGAGAGTTTTTGTAAGCATCCATCCCCTGGTGAAGGAGAGTGTCTACCTGGGTTCTGTTATAACTCTCAACAGCAGTGATCAGATAGACGAGGTGGCAGAGGAGATTACAGGGGTTCACCAGATAATACAGGGAATGAGGGCCAATATACATGAGTTTAAAAACAGACTCCATGTAATACTTGGACTGATGGAGCTTGAGAGGTACGACATGGCAAAGAAGTACCTTATAGAGGTAAAAGATACGGAAGCTGGTGACGACAAGAAGTTCAGGGGAATAGAGGACTACTATATACGTGGAATGCTCATGGGAAAAGCCGGGATCGCCAAGGAGCAGAGGATAAACTTCAGAATAAAGGAAGGGTCCCTTCTCAGAGAAAAACATGGTATCATATCCTATAATGACCTAATCACTATTATAGGAAACCTCATTGAAAATGCATTTGAGGCTTTTTCCCACAGTGGTCAGCAGGGAAAAGTTGTAGAACTACATGTAGTGGAAGATGATAAGCGGATCAGTATCTCCTTATTTGATAACGCTCAGCAAATTCCCCCTGAGATCAGGGAAGATATCTTTAAGAGAGGGATATCCTCTAAGGGAGAGGGAAGGGGAACTGGTCTATACCTGGTAATGAACAGGGTGGAGTTATATAAAGGAAGCATAGATATAGAGGAAACATCTGAGGGAAAAAGATTTTGTGTAGGGCTTTTGAAGGGAGACAGGAATGATTAAAAGGGTATTGATAGTTGAAGATGATCCTATGGTAGCTATGATAAATAGAAGTTATGTGGAGATGGTAGAGGGATTTCAGGTTGTGTCAACTGCTGTAAACCAGCAGGAAGTTCTTGAGGCACTAAAAAAAGAAGATATAGATCTCATCATACTGGATGTCTTCCTTCCAGAGGGGGATGGTTTAACAATCCTCAGAAATATAAGGGAGAGGGGATACCTCGTTGACGTGATAATGGTAACAGCAGCCAATACCATAGAGGATGTAAAGAAGGCAATGGCTTACGGGGTTGTGGATTATCTGGTAAAGCCCTTTGAAGCAGCGAGATTTAAAGAAGCTCTAAATAAGTATAGGATGAAGCATGAAATTCTTAAAGAAAATAACATCAGCCAGAGGGAGCTGGACACCTATTACAGGGATCTTCAAAGTGAAGGAGAAGACCTGCCCAAGGGACTTCATGAGAAGACTCTGAAAAGAGTAATCGAGCTTATCTCCAGAGAAGTCGGAAGGGTGTGGACGCTCAGAGAGATCTCAAGGGAACTCAGTGTAAGTAACGTTACAATTAAAAAATACATGGATTACTTGGAGGAGATGAAGAGGGTAAGGGTTACCACTACCCACGGAAATGTGGGAAGACCAGAATACAACTACCAGTTTATCAGCTAGAGATCCCTGAAAGAAGGAGTATTCCTAGGAAAAATCGATTAAATACAAAATATCTATCAACAAGATCCTATGAATAATTTAAACCAATATAAAAACCTTTCATTTAAAGGGCCCTTTCACAGAGGGTCCTTTATTGCTATACCAAAAAAAAAGAATATTATCCCATTTAAAGTATACTAATATTAGTGATCTTATTGGTATATTAGGAATTAAATTGATATCTTGAAGTGGGAAGGGAGCAGAGATGAAGGAGAATATAAAGGCTAAATATGGTATTGTAACAGCATTTGCACTGGTTATGGGTACAGTTATCGGAGTGGGGATTTTTTTCAGGGCTCCAGCCATGACAGCCCTTACTGGAGGAGACTTTAATGCAGTTTTAACAGCATGGGTAGTAGGAATTTTAATGGTTGTAGCAGCTGCAATAGTAATAGCTGAAATATCCTCTATGGATACAGACACCGGGGGGGTACAGTCCTTTCTAGAGAGGAGCTGGAGCAAAAGGATCGGGTTCGGAGCTGGATTTACCCAGACCTTCCTCTACCTCCCTGCAAACCTGGCACTGATCTCCTGGTTTGTTGCAGGACAGTTTTATGTGGCCCTTCTTGGAAGGGGAGGAAGCGGTATAGAGCAGATTATCCTGGCAGTTGTACTGGTAACCACTAGCTTCTTAATAAATATCTACCAGCCAAAGCTTGGAGGGGCCATCCAGGTGGGATCAACCTTTATCAAGATCATTCCCCTACTGCTTGTGGGAATCTTTGGAATTATATTTTCAGGAGACCCCATTACAAGTGTAGGTGGAAATATGGCAGCTGTAACAGAAGCTTCTGGACAGGATTTTATCACAAAGGTGGCAGCAGCCCTGGCACCGGCACTCTTTGCTCTGGAGGGTTGGATCTTCCTTGGAATTGTTTCAAAGGAGGTTAAAAACCCAGAGAAAAATGTTCCCAGAGCCATAGCTGGGGGACTGATTCTTGTGGCACTCTTCTACCTTCTCTTTACCTTTGGGGTATTCAAAGTGGCCACAGCAGAGGCCCTGGGGTCTGGAGGAGCAGACAGCGCCAGTATTGTAGTAAGGTTATTTGGCTCAAGTGCAGGAAGACTATTAAATATAGCCATCCTCATATCTGCCCTGGGAGTGCTTAACTCCTTTACCCTGGCATATGTGAGAGCTCCCTATGCTCTGGCAGAGAGAAGGGATTTCCCCATGGCTGAAAAACTTAGAAAAGTTGATATAAAAACAGACACCCCTATATTTTCCGGGTTTACTGCTCTCATCATCTCTCTCCTCTATATGGGAGGGGGAGTGGTTATCGGGGGAGTAGAGGGAATAGAGGGGGTTTTAGGAATGCTGGCTGATATTACGATATTGATCTTCTACGTATACTACTCCATAACTATTCTAGGGGTACTGAAGCTCAGAAGAACTGAACCAGAGGCAGTAAGGGAGTTTAGAGCACCTATGGTAAAGCTTCTGTCTGCCATAGCGATAGCAGGAACTATCTTTGGAGGCTACGGTTTGTTTGCAGCCTACGCAAAAACAAATCTGCCGGTACTGATCTTCTACATCCTCTTCTCCCTAACTGGCTTCATTATCTATACAGCTTCCAAGGACTTTGAGCCTGCATAGTTATAGTATCAAATAAAAAAAAAGGAGCATGCTGCTCCTTCTTTTTTTATTCTAAAAGTTGAAAATAGAACCCTCTAACTTTTCCTGATCTCCTCCCTATACTCAAAGAGCTTTTCCATGGATACTATAACTATGGACCTTCTCCTCACCTCTATAAGCCCCAGAGCCTTCAACTTTTTTAGGAGGTTGGTTACCCCCACCCTGGATACATTTATATTGTTTCCTATATCCCCGTGGGTATACCCCTCTACTTCCACGTTTCTCTCCCTCTCTGGATACCTGGACCTTGCAAGCCTCAGAAGAAACTCCACTATCCTCTCCTCGCTGGAATAAAACCTGTTGTAGGTCACCTGATAGAGGGCGATATTGTACTTCCTTGTCATACTGTGGATAAAATGGGAGTAGATACTGCTGTTCTTTTCCAGGATCCTTTCTACCCTCCTCTTAGGTATCCTCCAAAGCTCCGTTTCCTCTAAAAAATGTAGCAGATAGTTCTGCCCTACTCCCGAAAGGATCTCAAATTCTCCCAGGATCTCCCCTGGAGAAAGGTTGTATATGAGCTGCTCCTCTCCCCCTGAATCATTGAGGGATATATTTACCCTCCCCCTCTTATAGGTCTCTACCTTTCCTGTGGGTCCCACCTCCCTCAAAAAGAACCCTCTCATCCTGTTCTGCTTTTCCTCATCAAATACACTTCTATACTCTGTATTCATAGACTCTCCCCCCTGATTTTATAGAAGATACCACAGATGGTGACGAAATTCAACTTTTTCATGGTATCTATTACCTTCATGGAGAGCAATAAAAAGGAGCGTGACGCTCCACCCTTTCTAACCTCATGTAACTGTTTTTTATCAAGGTCAATAACTTATAATTCTATACTTTCCTTAATAATAAAAAAGCACCGGATTGCTCCGGTGCCCTGAGGTTTCTCTATTTACTTAACCCCTCTCTTTACCATCTCTTCCACTACAAAGGTAGCCACATCATCTGCATACTTTCCAGGTCCGAATCCTGCATCATATCCTAGCTCCTTAGCCAGTTCATGGGTGATTCTTGCTCCCCCTGCAATTAGTATTACCTTGTCTCTGATTCCCTCAGCCTCAAGAAGCTCTACCAGGTGAGTAAGGTTTTGGATGTGTACATCCTTCTGAGTTACAGTCTGAGATACCAGAAGTGCATCGGCCTTTAGCTCTATTGCCTTCTTTACAAACTCCTCGTTGGCAACCTGAGATCCCAGGTTGTATGCCTCTACTCCCTTGTATCTCTCAAGTCCGTAGTGACCAGCGTATCCCTTCATATTCATTACAGCATCTATACCAACAGTGTGAGCATCTGTACCAGTACTTGCTCCAACGATTACTACATCTCTCTTGATATTTTCATCGATGAACTCCTCTACCCCATGCATATCCATAGTTTCCACATCCACTGTTTCCACGTGGATATCCTCATAGTTTACATGGTGTAACAGGTTTCCATATACTACATAGAATGAAAACTCCTTATCCAGAGCCTCATAGTGGGATACAGCGGGATTATTAAGTCCCATCTGCTTTGCAAGCTGGATAGCAGCCTCTGCTCCCCTCTCACAAGCCTTTACAGGAAGAGTAAGACTCACCTGCACCTTACCGTCATTCATTGTATCTCCATATGGTCTCAGCTTAGTGAGATCCAGTGTTTTATCGAAATCCTTAGATTCAGTAGAATATAATCCTCCAGACATTAGTTCATACCTCCGTGCATTAACTTGATAAATGGATTGAAGTAAGCCTCTTCCTTCTTAAATACTCCAGAAAGTCCTTTTCCTCCATCTGCAGGTCTCTTGATACCTGCAAAGATTCCCTTTTCAAGGGTAGTGAAGATTCCCTCTCCCTCGATAACCTCAAGAAGATCCGTTGCTTTATTTAGTACTTCCTCAGCTCTGTTTGTGATGATTCCATTTGGCTTGTATGTAATCTCATCTCCCAGATCCTTCATATTGTTGAAGATATATCTTGCATTTTCAATTGAAAGGGCTCTGTCAGACATAAGCGGTGTATGGATCGCCTCGGTCATCATTCCCAGCAGGTGAAGCTTCTGACCAGTCATGATAGTTACCATGTTAAATAGGGCATCCTGTACATGTCCCTTAAATATATTTCCAGTCATGAACTTTGTAGGCGGCATATACTTAAGTGGCGCCTTAGGGAAGATCTCCCTTGCCATCTGAGCCTGAGAAAGCTCTAACAGGAATCCGTTTTCTACATTTGGATCGATCTCAAATGCGTGTCCTAGTCCCATCTGCTCCTCTGGAAGTCCTGCAAATAGTGCAAACTGCTCATTGATAAACTGAGATGCAAGTACTGTGTGAGCTTCCTCTACAGCATCTGCAGTTGTCAGGTAGTTATCCTCACCTGTATTTATAATTACACCAGCAAATCCATTGATGATTCTTGAGAAGTACTGGTCTACCATAGTTCTCTTCATATTGATATCTCTAAATAGGATTCCGTAGAGAGCGTCGTTTAGCATTACATCCAGTCTTTCGAAGGCTCCCATAGCTGCGATCTCTGGCATACATAGTCCAGAACAGTAGTTACACAGTCTTATATATCTTCCTTCCTCTTCTCCTACCTTGTCCAGAGCTTCCCTCATTATCTTGAAGTTCTCCTGAGTGGCCATAGTTCCACCGAATCCCTCTGTAGTAGCACCATATGGTACAAAGTCAAGAAGGGACTGACCTGTAGTTCTGATTACTGCGATTACGTCTGCTCCCTGCTTTGCTGCAGCCACTGCCTGAGTTACATCCTCATAGATGTTTCCAGTAGCTACGATAACATATAGGTATGGTCCTGATTTATCTCCGTGAGTATCCAGGAATGACTCCCTCTTCTCTCTGTTTACTCTTATCTTCTCTACATTTTCCACAGCAACCTTGTCTATAGCAAGCTTGATCTCAAAGGCATCGTGCCAGTTGATCTTAGTTAGGTCAAGCTCCTTCTTTGCCACTGCCTCAGCTACCTCCTGAGGAGACATTCCAGTCTCTACCATGGCATTACCTATATACTGAGCTGCTCCCAGACCGATATTTCCCTTTTCACTTATGTGGTCCACAACTACGTTTGGTAGTGGTACCTCAAACTCATCTATTCCGTCTATTCCAAGCAGTCTACAGATAGTTCTTTCCACTGATACTGTTGTGTGCAGGTCTATAAAGTTCTGTGCATCCACAGCTATATTTTTTGCTGATTCACGGGCTTTCGCCACTCTGTCCCAGTTTAGATTTAATTTTCCTTGCATCCTAACTTTCCCCCTTGTAATTTTTCAAGATATGATGGGTAAAATCCTCATGTATCCCAAGTAGCATGGTTATATTCAGTGCATCCTTGGGAGCCTCGTATCCCTCACACCTCTCCAGTCTGTAATCCATATATTTTTGAAGGATCCCTATGGAGCCCCTCTTATTTAAGTCGATCTTTCTCTTGAGCTTCTCAAAATCTACATCCCTCAAGCCCACTACCTGATAGTGAACTATGTCCTCGTTGACCACCCCGTCGTAGTGGGTTGCCATAAGGCTTATAGTCCCAAAGTCATTTAAGTACTCTCCCAGACTCTTGGCTATCTTCTGCCCCTCATAGGGGTTGGTCCCCCGGGCAAATTCATCCAGGGCTACAAAGCCCTGACCCCTGTGTAGGAATATCATTATCTCCTTCAACTTCATCATCTCTGCTCCGAAGGTACTGAGACCCTTGCTTATATCCTGCATATCATCTGAGATGAAGTCTATAAAGTCAAATAACGGCATCGATACACCCTCTCCCATGGGATAGAACCCCATCTGAAAGAGGAAGACATTTAGTGTAATCGTCTTGAGCGCCACAGTTTTTCCACCCATGTTGGCCCCTGTAATTACAGTGGTCCCCTTGGACAGCTCTACATCTATAGGAGTATACTCCTGCCCCTGCCCCTCTACCATCTCCTTTATCTGGAGATTTATGAGGTTCTTGGCTGAAATCTTACTTTCACTATTGATTTTGGGAGATACCAGGTTAAAGTGGTTACAGAACCTTCCCTTGGCTAGGAGTAGATCCAGCCTTCCCAGGGCTGCTATATTTTCCAGCATCCCCTCCATGAGAGGTTCTAACTTCTTAGAGAGATCTTTTCTTATAACAAGCTCCTCTGCTCCCTCTTCTACAACCACTTCCAGCCTCTGCTCCCTGAGTTCCTCTACAGAATCAAGGTCACCGGCCATAATCCTCTTCTCCAATTCCCTTTTTTTATCCCTTATTTCCCTTAACCTCTCCGAGTAGGAGCTGTAGATGTGATAGGTTGGTAGTCCATCCCTGTTTGGATCCAGAAGGGCTGTTATCTCCTCCTGAGAGGTAAACTTCACTCCCTCTATCTCAAAGTCTGAAAGGAGACCCCTCATCTCCTCTATTACCATACTCTGAACCTTGAGCTCATAGAGCTCCACCTCATCCAGTACCTTCCCCTTTTCACAGGAGATACAGGTATTTTCCACATCCTTTACCCTCATCAGGAGCATCTCCACCTTGGTGTAGAGCGTCCTGTCATCCACTATCTTCCTTACCCTCTCTATCCTCCTATGTTCAAGGGCCAGAAGATCCTCCTGTCCCTTTAGATAGGGTTTTAGATTCTGAAGCTTTCTTCTTCCATAGGGAGACTGTATCTGGAGCTTCTCTACTATGTATTCATATCCAATTTTTTTTCGCTGCTCCTTGTCCAGATATCTCATCTTCTCCCCCCTACTACATCTATTACCGGCAGATCTACAGCACCTTTCAGCCTGCTGTGAAACTCCTCTGAATCAAACTTATATCCAAAGGGGGATACTGGGTTGCAGGTGAGTCCGACCAAATTTATATTCTGACACACCTTAAACTTTATCCCGCACAGGTTGGCCTTTCTCCTGAGAGCAGGATCTATAAATAACTTTATCCCGTCCTCAGCTACTATATTGAGCTTCTCAAATTTATGTCTGTTCTTTATAAGTCTCTCTATCAGTGCAGGCACCACAGCTCCCCTTATAAAGATATAGTCAAATCCTTCCTCCAGCTCATCTACAATAAGCTTATCTGCCTCTAGTACACTCTCTAACTCTACCTTCTTCACCCCACCTGTTTCTCCTATGAATACTATCCTCTCCCCAGAGGAGTTCTTCCTGTAGAGGTCCAGTATCTTCTCTGGAGCCTTCTCAAGTTTTAACAGGTCTATTCTATGAAGAGTTTTTCC
Source organism: Propionigenium maris DSM 9537 (assembly GCF_027925155.1). Classification (GTDB taxonomy): domain Bacteria; phylum Fusobacteriota; class Fusobacteriia; order Fusobacteriales; family Fusobacteriaceae; genus Propionigenium; species Propionigenium maris. The sequence continues at coordinate 232,523 of NZ_BSDY01000003.1, forward strand.
AACAACTTCTCCCATACCTGGAGCAAGGGAGGCCCCCGTAGAGAGGATAACTGCGCTATCCCCCCTGAAGGTCCCCATCCTTCCCAGTGCTCCGTCTATAACCACCAGCTCAGGTCCATACTCCAGCATCCTCTTTCTTACATAGGATATCTGGGTGGAGATAGAGGGTCCTGCCAGATCCACATACCCATCGGTTAGGGCTCTGGCTATGATCACCTCTCCCATGGGGGTGGTTATATTGGTAGTTTCCAAGATCTCTCTTGTTATATCACTGCCAAAGAGGGCTTCCTTGGCCGTAGCCAGGATAGTTCCCCTCTCTACATATATCTTTGGCTTGTGTGTGTAGGTTACCCTGTCTGTATCCTCGCCGTCCCTCCCTATGGAGGTGAGGGCTACCTGCTTTCTTCCCCGGCACTCCTCTAATATGGCATTGAGTACAGTGGTCTTCCCTACATTCTTCTCCATTCCAATAATAGAGACTGTGTCATGTCCCTCAAAGAGATTAAGCAGTTTCATTTCCCTCTGAAAACTCATGCTTTGCAAGGGTATTTGATCTCTCATGTCTAGCAAGGTTCTTAGGCTCTAGTGCCATCTCCTTACCGCTGAGAAGTTTTGACACACCGTCATTTGAATGTCCTTCCTTACAGTGCTCACACTGACACTCATCCTTGTAGGAAGCTGGCTCACTGTAAGTAGTTATTACTCCCTCAAAGTTTCTAAGAACTACTTTGTTAGGGCTCTGAGATACAACATACTGAGGCATTACAGGAGTCTTTCCTCCTCCACCTGGAGCATCCACTACAAATGTAGGTACAGCGTAACCAGATGTGTGTCCTCTTAGTCCCTCTATGATCTCGATTCCCTTAGATACTGGTGTTCTGAAGTGCTCTAGTCCCACTGAAAGGTCACACTGATAGATGTAGTAAGGTCTTACTCTCATCATTACCAGCTCATGTACTAGGTCCTTCATTACGTGTACACAGTCATTTACCCCTCTTAGTAGTACCGACTGGTTTCCTAGTGGGATTCCAGCATTTGCCATTAGGTTACATGCTTCCTTGGATGCACTTGTGATCTCATCCTTGTGGTTGAAGTGTGTGTTGATCCATACTGGGTGGTATTTCTTCAGCATGTTAACTAGCTCTGGAGTGATTCTCTGAGGCATTACCACAGGAACTCTACTTCCTATTCTTACTACCTCTACATGAGGAATCTCTCTAAGTCTCTTTATGATATACTCAAGCTTCTCATCTGAAATAAGAAGAGCATCCCCACCAGATAGAAGTACATCTCTGATTACAGGTGTAGCTGCGATATAGTCGATAGCTCTGTCGATATTTTTCATGTCGATTGCTGCGTCTGTCTGTCCTGCAAATCTTCTTCTAGTACAGTGTCTGCAGTACATAGAGCACTGGTCAGTTACTAGTAGAAGTACTCTGTCTGGATATCTGTGAGTAAGTCCTGGTACAGGTGAATCCTCATCCTCGTGTAGAGGATCTAGCAGGTCGCACTCTGATTTATGAAGCTCTGCTGCTGTAGGTATAGCCTGCTTTCTTACTGGACAGTTTGGGTTTGCTGGATCGATCAGTGAAAGGTAGTATGGAGTAATTCCCATTCTAAGAGTAGAGATAGTAGTCTTTACTCCCTCCTCCTCCTCAGCTGAAAGGTTTACATACTTCTTAAGATCCTCTAGTGTCTCTATTCTGTTTCTTACCTGCCACTTCCAGTCATTCCACTGCTCATCGCTTACATTTGGAAACATCGCTTTTTTTCTATCTTCATAGTTTAAATTCATCTATCTATATCCCCCTTAAATTTATGCTACTAATATAGTCTCTATCTGTTTCTTTTAAGCCCCTTGATCCCCTTTGATCCAGCTGAAGCGTTTCCCCCCTGCCTCAGCTGGACAGTATTAATTAAACATATAGCTTTTCAAATAACTCTCTTATAACCTCTGAATCTCTTATGATTCCAAGAGTCAGATCAGCGTGGTTTTTCGCATATCCGTTACCGACGATCATCTGAACGTCCTTACCTACTCCCTCAGCTCCTAGAGCAGCCTTAGTGAATGATGTAGCCATTGAGAAGAAGTAAACTATTCCGTCATCCTTTGTAATAAGGATAGAAGACATCTCAGTGTTAGGCACGTTTACGTTGTTGATTACAACATCGCATACGTCCTCTCCAGTGATCTCCTTTACCTTCTCATAGATCTCCACTGGCTTAGTAGCGTCTGCTACGATTACGTGGTGAGCCAGGTTCATATCCAGGATTCTCTTTGCGTTCTCCTCGCTGTACTCGATTACGATAACCTTTCCATCTGGACCTGCATTTACCATTGCCTGGTATGCACAAAGGATTCCCGACTTACCTCCTCCACCGATAATACATACAGTGTCTCCCTTCTTTACAAGTCTTTCAACCTGTGCAGGAGCTCCAGCTACATCCAGCGCTGCAAGAGCAAGCTTCTCAGGGATGTCTGCAGGAAGTACCGAGTAGATTCCGCTCTCAAATAGTACTGCCTGACCATCTATATCTACCTGGTCATTTGACAGGTTGATGTTCTTGATCTTTTCTATCTTTAGTGGTGTTAATGAAAGAGATACTAGAGTAGCCAGCTTATCTCCAACCTTTAGAGTCTTGTCTGGGAAGTTAGGACCTATCTCCTTAACCTCTCCGATTAGCATTCCACCAGATCCAGTTACTGGGTTCTGCATCTTTCCTCTCTCAGATACGATACCAGTGATCATCTCTTCCATCTTAGCAACGTCTGAGTTACAAGCAGATTTTACCTGAGTGAAGCTCGCTGAATCGATATTTAAAGTCATTACGTCAAGTAACAGCTCATTGTCTGCAATAGTCATAGTGTTGTCTATCTTCTGTGCCGCCTGAGGCATTGTTCCCTTAGGCTCCATTACTCTGTGTGTTCCAAATGGACATGCTTTTATCATTGTTGTTACCCCCTCTATATTTGTAAAAGTTATTTTTTAATTTGTTCTTATCTAGATTTGCTGTCTATAATCCAAGTATCTCTCTTGCCTCTGCTGGTGTTGCTACCTCTCTTCCCAGCTCCTTGGCTATTCTCACTACCTTTTCCACTAGTTCTCCATTTGACTTAGCCAGAACTCCTCTTTCCAGGTAGATGTTATCCTCAAATCCTACCCTTACGTGACCTCCGTCTATTATTGCTGCTGTAGCCAGAGGAAACTCGTGTCTTCCTATTCCAGCTACTGAGTAGGTTGCATCTGATGGAAGGCTGTTTCTCATGAATAGGAAGTCTCTGAGAGATCCCCCGATACCACCGTTAACTCCCATAACAAAGCTGAAGTGAGCAGGTTTCTTTATAAATCCCTTCTTCTTTAATCTTACAGCCATGTCGATCATACTCTTGTCAAAGCACTCAAGCTCAGGTTTTACATTTTTTTCCATCATCATGCTGCCAAACTGCTTTATCATATCCTCGGTATTGACAAATATTTCACTTCCACCGAAATTTAAAGTACCACAGTCAAGAGTTGCCATCTCTGGAGCAAGTTCCACTGGCTGAGCTCTCTCCTCTGCTGTCATCCAAGCTGCTCCCCCTGTGGAAGGCTGAACAATTACATCTGGACACTCTGCCTTTATTGCATCTATACAAACCTTGAATCTGTCCTTACACTGAGTAGGAGTACCGTCATCCTCTCTTACATGAAGGTGGATGATACTAGCTCCCGCTTCATAGGCTGACTTTGCTTCCCTTACAATCTCCTCTACAGTGTATGGAATTGCAGGGTTGTGCTCCTTAGTTACCTCTGCTCCGCATATTGCAGCAGTTATAATGAGTTTTTCCAAGATAATCCCCCCTCTTAAAAATTAACCTAATCTCTGCTTGTCTTTAGGTGTTACGCAGGTACCGCTTGCCTTACACACGATGATCGGCTCCTCAAGTACCTCTGCAGCTGAATCACTTATATCTGGTCTTGGAATTATCACCTTTCTAGCTTCAAAGACCATCTTTCTTGAAGTGTTTCCCACCTTTACGATCTCCCCAGTAGCCTCTATGTAATCTCCCGCATATACTGGAGCCATAAACTCTACGCTGTCATAGGCCTTGAATAATCCCTCGTCTCCGTCGTTTCTGATAAGAAGCTCTGTAGCCACATCTCCAAACAGCTGAAGCATCTTAGCTCCATCCACCAGATTTCCCCCATAGTGTGCATCGTGGCAGCTCATTCTCATTCTTATTAAAGCTTTGTTTTCCATCTATCCATCCTCCTATACCTTATAAATTTCCATTAAAAAAAGGCGCCCTTATGTATCGACCTAACCGCAACTGTCCGAGCTTCAAGTGGAAAATAGCTCTTCACGGGATATCCCGTGACAGTTGCCACAGCTTTACTGTGACCCCCAAGGAGCGCCCATCTGGACCGAGCCACTCCTTTCGGCAGTTAAGTCTTTCATCTGAGTCATTGGGAGTCCCTTCCCTTGACATCCTCAGATTACCTCCATAAATGCACCTCTATTTTTTCAGTTTTCATCAACTTTATTCCTTACATTATGTATATATACCGTATGTTTTTTTCGCTGTCAATAGATTTGTCTTAAAATATTTAAAAATTACATCTTACAAAAATGATCAGGTATTATAACTTTGGATCCTGTAGATGCTACTATATCGTCAATGGATGAGTACTCGCTCACTTCTTTTAGCACCAATCCCTCAGTGGTCACTTCCAGTACTCCCTTTTCAGTAATGATGAGATTTACCTCTCCAGCTGCTGTGAGAGGAAGGTTACACTCCTCCAGTATCTTATGGTTTCCCTTCGCTGTGTGTTCCATGGCAACAATCACCTTTTTTGCTCCAACAACAAGGTCCATTGCTCCACCCATTCCAGGTACCTTCTTTCCAGGAATCATCCAGTTTGCCAGGTTCCCCTTACAGTCTACCTGAAGAGCTCCAAGAACTGTGGCATCCACGTGTCCTCCCCTTATAATGGAAAAGGACATGGAGCTGTCAAAGTAGGAAGCTCCAGGAAGAGCTGTAATATGCTGTCCCCCTGCATTGGTAAGGTACTTATCCATGGTTTCCTCATCGGCAAGGGACCCCATTCCAAGCATTCCATTTTCCGACTGGAAGGTTATATCCATCTCCTGGGGCACATAGTTAGCCACCATGGTAGGAAGACCTATCCCCAGGTTTACAACGTCTCCGTCTCTCAGTTCCTGGGCAACTCTCTTAGCTATAACTTCTCTTATCAGTTTCTTATCCATCTCAGTATCCCTCCAATTACTCTTTTACAATGTAGTCTACAAAAATTTTAGGTGTAACAACCTCTTCAGGGTTTAGTTCTCCTATCTCTACTATCTCCTCAGCTCCCACTATTACAATATCTGCAGCAGTTGCCATTAGAGGGTTGAAGTTTCTTGAGGTACTCTTATATGATGTGTTTCCATGGGTATCCACTACATAACCTCCGATTAGAGCTACATCTGCCCCAAGGGGTTTTTCAAGAAGGTACTCCCTGTCATCTATAGTGAGAGATTCCTTTCCCTCAGCTACCACAGTTCCTATTCCAGTTGGGGTAAGGACTCCTCCGAGCCCTGCTCCCTTGGCTCTTATTCTCTCAGCAAGGGTTCCCTGAGGTACCAGTTCCACATCCAGCTCTCCGCTGTTCATCTGGTTTCCAGTCTCTGGGTTGGTTCCAATGTGGGATGTTATTACCTTCTTCACCTGCTTATTGGCTACCAGCCTTCCCACTCCCTTATCTATAAAACTTGTGTCGTTGGCAATTATGGTTAGGTCCTTAACTCCCTTTTCCACTATGGCGTCTATGAGCTTCTCTGGAGTTCCAACTCCCAGGAATCCTCCTACCATTATGCTGCAGCCATCTTTAATATGCTCCACCGCTTCCATTGCAGTTATTATTTTTTTCATATTTCTACTCCTTTTCCCTAAAAAGTTCTCATTCGACGTACTACATGTAATTTATTAATCTTTTTTTTTCAGAAAGTCAACACTAATCTTTTTTCCTTCCCTAGGGGAAGCTTATCGATTTCCCCACCTCTATAGGCTCCTACACCTCCCATCTGAACTACCAATTCCCCCCTCTCTCCACTAGCTGGATCCTAGGAAAAACCTGCCCTTTCACAACTGCTTCCTCCCTTTATCTTCATCCCTTCCCTGGGTTTTCCTTTCTTAAAACTTCAGGGGTTTTAAAGGGATAATTTTGAGGAAGGAATTATAGGATTCCAAGAGTGATCGCCCTTAAATAAAATTAATCCTCTCCTCCTTCAAAATTAAATTTTTAACTCCACCCTTCCCCTCAAAACTCCATCATCATTTTTGATTTTTGCGACCTTTTTTGTTACAAAAAGTATTTTTTACGTAAAACAGGGTTCCTTAAAGATCGCAAGTATCCCTTTTAAAATAAGGCACAAAGAAAAACTATTAATTATATAAATACTATGATAGAATATATATATACTTGATTTATGTAACTTTATGTAGTTTCCTGTAACATGAACCCTATACTTATTACATATAGAGAGTTTATAACAAATTAAAATAAGGGGTGTGATATTATGATTATTGAATTAAATTTACTACAGACACTGGCTCTGGCTGTTGTTCTGCTTATCGTTGGGAGAGTTTTAAAACAGAAAGTTAATATTCTTGAAAAGTTTTGTATTCCTGCTCCGGTAATTGGTGGTGTACTTTTTGCCTTCCTTACTCTGGCTGGATACGTTAGTGGGGCTTTCGAGCTAAATATGGATTTTGGACTTAAAACAGTCCTTATGGTGGCGTTCTTTACAACTGTAGGATTTACAGCTAGTTTAAAGCTACTTAAGAAGGGTGGAATGCAGGTTGGAATCTTCCTTTTACTGGCTCTTATCCTTGTTGTACTTCAAAATGTTGTGGGAGTATCCCTTGCTAAGGTGTTTGGACTTAACCCGCTGATCGGTCTTGCTACAGGTTCTACACCTATGACTGGAGGACACGGTACATCTGGTGCATTCGCTCCTCTATTTGAGCAGGCTGGAGCTACTGGAGCTACAACTGTAGCTATGGCTGCTGCTACATTCGGTCTTATCTTTGGTTCTATGATCGGAGGACCTATCGGACAGACTCTTATCAAGAAAAACGGACTTATGGAAACCCTTGACGGTATCAGAGAGGTTGAGATGGAGGAAACTCAGGATATCCACGAGGTAAAGACTCTGGATGAGGACAGACTTACTTGGGCTGCATTCCAGATCATCATTGCAATGGGGGCAGGAACTCTTATTTCTAAGCTTCTTACCCTTACAGGTATGACATTCCCAGTATATATCGGAGCGATGTTTGCCGCTGCAATTATGAGAAACCTTGCTGATGCAAAGTTATTCGACTTAAAATCAAGAGAGATTGCTATCTTCGGAGATATCTCCCTTTCACTGTTCCTGTCGTTAGCTCTAATGGGATTAAAGTTATGGCAGCTTGCTAGCCTTGCTGGACCTCTTGTGGTTATGCTTCTGGCTCAGGGACTTCTAATGGGAGCATTTGCATACTTCATTACATTTAACATTATGGGTAAGGACTACGAAGCTGCTGTAATGTCTTGCGGACACTGTGGATTCGGTATGGGAGCTACACCAAATGCCATGGCCAACATGGGTGCTCTTTCTGAGAAATATACCTTTGCACCGAGAGCATTCTTCATCCTTCCCCTAGTAGGAAGCCTCTTCATAGATTTTGCCAACGCAAGTGTAATCACTTTCTTTATGAATATGTTTGGTTAAAACCTTTAAATTAAGGACGATAAGAGATATCTGAAGGAGATATCCATTGGAAGAAGTATCTTAACTACATAGTTTTAGGAGTATATATGAAGAAGAAATTAGATATAGTCATGGGAGACCTGGTGAAGCAGGAGGTAGAGGTTATCGTGAACTCATCGAGCACTACCCTTCTTGAGGGAGGGGCGGTGGATAGTGCCATAAGAGAGGTTTGCGGGCAGGAGATAGAAGAGGAGTGCAGGTCACTCAATGGTTGTCCCATAGGTCAGGTAAAGGTTACCAAAGCCTACAATATGACAGCCAGTCAGATAATTCACACTGCCAGTCCTATCTGGAGGGGAGGCTTCTTTAATGAGGAGAAGCTTCTGGCAGCTTCCTACTGGAACTCCCTGAATACAGCCCTTGAATTAAACGCTACAACAATTGCTTTTCCCTCTATCAGCACGGGAACACGTAACTTTCCCCTGGAAAAAGCTTCCCACATAGCTGTGGAGACCATCTATAACTTCCTCAGGGAGTATGGAGACAGGATGGAGATGGTTTACCTGGTATGCTACGACTCCCTCACCTATGAGAGTTATAAGAAGGCCTACCTGCTATACCTCAATAAAAGTGCTTAAAAATTCAAGGCGGTAAAAAACTCAAAAAGGTAACCCCCTCCAGCTGGAGGGGGTTTCTTGGTGTATCTAAATATTTTTCCTATCTTAAGCACTATATTACAGGGACCCACACATCATACTCAGACTCCTCCGAACCCTCCTTAAACCTTGAATCGTAGTATTCAAAGCACTCATTTCTGCTGGGGGTAAGACCGTCCTCCCTGAGCCACCTGAAGTAGATATCATCGTAAAACCTCCTCACCCTCTGGGGGTTCAGTTCTCCCCTGTAGGTGTAGATGGCATACCTCCCCCCTGGAATAATCTCCCTTATAAATCCGTGGGGGATCTCCCTATAATCATCTATCCTCATGGAGATAAGATAATCAAAGGTAGTTCGTCCATCCCTCTCCATATAATTTTTAGAGTATCCAAAGTACTCCCTTCCCCAATCTAAATTCCCCGTTTTACTGAGAACCTCAAAATACTCCTTCCAGGCTCCTGGAAAATCTACCTCTCCCTTCTGGGAGTCTGCCTCTACCAGCTTCCCTGCAACCCTTATCTCCTCTATACTTACTATCCTTGCTTTCATACAACACCTCCTGAACCTCTTATACAGGATATCCCCAGCCATTCCTTGAATTTATCCACCTTTCCTCTGAGAATAAAAGGAATTTTACCCTTCCCCTTAAATATATCTATAGACAACTGCCTCGGTGTATCAGTGAATAACCGAAGCAGCTCTGGAGGCTCCTTCTCCATCTCAATCTCTCTCAGATCAGGCGGTGATATCCCTATGGTAAATATTATAGTTTCAAGTTCAATTATATTCCTTAGCATAGCCATCGTCCTGGTAGGAGGTATCGGGGCCCTCTGTCAAAACCTGTGGCTGGGATATTTGGGAACTGACAAGTATAAGGAACAGCCTATCAAGAAGAAGGGGGTAGTTCCCTCGGTGATGTTCTTCTTTCCCCTGCCCTTTACCACCTACACCTATGTTTTCTTCAGGGCCCTTACCAGTAAAAACCCTAAGCTAAATATAAGGAAGATTGGAGCTCTGAGAAAAAGGATCTTCAAGCTTCACCTGAAGAAGAGGTAGGCTTTACTTTTACAGGTCCTTTCAACAACAAATTAATTCAGCTCTGAAAATAATTCTTCAAACTTTTATTATATTTTTTAATCGTGGACCTACAAATATTACCAAAATTTAATCGGTATTTATTTACAAAATTTCAGGGAATGTAGCTTAAAAAACATGCTCATTCCCTATGTTTTTTTAGATATAGATCTTCTTCCCTCTTTATATCGATCTAGCTTTGAGCTTAATCATAAACTAGGCCGTACAACAAAATAAGTTCCGCACCTCTAAACCACAAAGATTACACCAAAAGGGAGGACTGTAGCTTAAAAAGGCCGTAGATTAACAACTCTACTCATAAGAAATTATAAAGAGGGGCACATTTTCTTTGGTTCGTTTCTTTTGGGTGACAAAAGAAATGAACAAGTAAGATATATTATAGTAGTATGGTTTCTAAAATTTTTCAAAACCTAGCCCCTCCCTAAGAATAAAAAATATACTATACCTTCCTCTCACTCACAGAGAGCTTCCTTCTTCCCTCCACTCCCCTTCTCCAGGTAATAAGAAATCCCTTTGTGATAAGAGCTGCAGAGAGAGCTGGGAGAAGCCAGGCAAAACCATAGGAGCTCAGAGGAATATTCTTAAAGATCTCCTCCAATACCCCCACCGGGGCATACCTGTTTATGAGCTCACCTAAGCTCAGAAGAAGGGTTGTCCCTACACACGCCTTATAGATAGGGCTCTCCTCCACCCTGAGGATATTCAATGTTATTAGCACTATGGTAACTGGATATAGCAGGGTGAGGATGGGAACAGCTATCCTTACTATAAATCCCACTCCATTAGCTGCCAGGAGGGCTGAAAAAGAGCAGATGACTATGGCTGTAAGCCTGTAGGAGAGCTTAAACTCCTTGGAAAAGAAGTCCGATGTTATGGCAACCAGGGCTATGGAAGTGGTAAGACAGGCAACTGTTACACAGAGACCCAGAGCAACCTTTCCGAGATCTCCCAGGGTAGCCACAGCAAGGTGCATGGTTAGGGCCGATCTGCTAAGGGCACCTGCGTTTCCGTTTACCATAGATCCCAGATAGAGAAGTCCCCCATATACAAGAGCCATCCCCACTCCTGCCACAAGACCCGATCTCATGATCATGGATCTCTGAACCCTCTTATCCATATACCCGCTCTCTCTGAGACCCTTGATAACTATAGTTCCCAGAAGAACAGAGGTTATGGCATCCATAGTCTGATATCCCCCCAGAAAACCGTAGGAGAAGGTACTCTCCTCTATGAGCTTCTCCCCAGGAACCCCTATCTTAAACACAACTCCCTTTACTATGATAGCTGCCAGGATAGCAAGAATTATAGGGGTAAGGTACTTTCCTATGGTGTCTATGAGTTTATTGGGTCTTATAACCAGAAGGAGTACCAGAGTAAAGTAGAGGCTGGATACTACCAGGGGATTTACCTCACCAAAGTTGGTCACCACTCCCATCTCATAGACTGTGGCCCCCGTTCTGGGTATTCCCAGCATGGGACCTATGGCTATGATCAATAGCATGAAGTAGAGGGTATTAAACCTTCCCGACACCTTCACTGCAAAGTTGTCTGTACCTCCAGCCTGGCTGAAAGCCATAAGACCACACACTGGGAGGGCTATTCCAGTCATAAAGAACCCCATGGCTGCCTTGAGCCACTCCTCCCCGGAGACCATTCCTATCTCTGGGGGAAAGATCAGGTTCCCCGCTCCAAAAAACATAGCAAATATGGCCAAGCCAAAAATAAATACATCCTTATTTTTCATACTTACCTCCAATATATTATTTTAACTGCCTCCTTAAATCCCACCTATCCGCCAAACACCGTTCTTTTTTTTAGTACTAAAATGTTAAATTATCAATTTTAAATATACAGGATCTTTAAGATTTATATACAATCTTAATTTTTTTAAATCAATAATTGATCATTTTTTTTCGTTTTTTTTATTTTTTACTTTTAAAAACACTTATTTTATTGACTTTGAAAATTTACTTTTTTAAACATTGATATTTTTTTATCGTAGATCAAGATATAGAGGCGTTTTCAGAGAAGTATTTTCAGATTTTTTCATAGAGGGAAAAAGTTAAACAACAAAAAGGTAGGATATAACTTCTATTATATGGATAATAAAAAAGGGCTACCCAATCCAGGTAACCCTTTTATCTCTTCTTTTTCTTTAGATAATTCCAGCTTCCTCTTTAACCTCTAGCTTGTTTCCGGAAACCTTATTTACTAGGATAGCTATAGCTCCGTCTCCAGTTACGTTGCAGGCAGTTCCAAGGGAATCCTGTGCCATATAGAGAGCCATCATAAGTCCCAGCATAGCCTCATTGAATCCCAGCATGGAAGCCAGAAGTCCCAGAGCCGCCACAACTGCTCCTCCTGGTACCCCAGGAGCTGCAACCATTGTAACTCCAAGCATCATGATGAAGCCAAACATTCCTGCAAAGGTATAACCCATTCCTGTGAGAAGCATTACCGCCATGGCACAGCTTGTAAGGGTTATTGTACTCCCAGACAGGTGGATTGTAGCACACAGGGGCACTGAAAACTCAGCAATCCCAGGCTTTACACCATTCTTCAGTGTCTGGTTAAGAGTCACCGGAATAGTTGCTGCCGAGGACTGGGTACCGATAGCTGTCAGGTATGCCGGCACCATATTTTTAATAAGCCTTATAGGGCTTGTTCCCGTTAACGCTCCCGCTATAAAGTACTGAAGGGTAAGCATTGTAAAGTGAAGAAGAAGGATCACGATAAACACCTTGAAGAAGGTACTCATAACCATCTCAGCCTCTCCAGAGTAAGCCATTCCTGCAAAGATTCCTGCAATGTGGAAGGGCAGAAGCGGGATAACGATCCCCTTTACAACTTTTTCAATGATAGCCAGAAACTCATTCATTACATTTTTAAGGGCATTCCCCTCTATACTTGCCATTCCAAGACCGATAGTAAAAGCAATAAGGAGTGCCGTCATAACCCCCATCACCGGCGGCATATCGATGGTAAAGAGGGCCGATGCCGTTCTTCCCCCTCCCTCGCTGAGATCCAGAGCTCCCTCTGTGATAAGCTTAGGCAGCACCGCTGAGTTAACCACAAAGGCCAGTGTCCCTGCAAATACCGTTGACAGGTAAGCTATCCCTGCAGTTATTCCCAGAAGCTTTCCAGCTCCCTTTCCCAGATCCCCGATTCCAGGAGCGACAAAACCAATTATAAGCAGGGGTATAACAAACCCCAGGAAGTTTCCAAAAATTCCGCTGAATGTTGCCAGCAGCCTCACCGGTAGTTCCATACCAGTCTTTCCAATTAATACACCTATGATTATCGCCAGGATAAGCTTAGGCAGTAAACCCATCTTCTTCATCTAAACATCCCCCTCTTTCAACTGTGAAATTTTAATACACCGAGTATATCCTATTTTTCTTTAGTTTTCTATACCGTTTCAGAACTTTAAGTTTTGTTTTAGTATAGCTCCAGGGTTTTAGTAGGAAGGAGAAGATCTAAATAAAATACTTTAAGCTGATTTTAAGCTGATCATCTATAAAGTACCCTTACCTGTGATTTCCATGGAAAAAACTCCTAAATAAGGACCGTATAAACCCTACTAAGGGTTTATATGGTCCTTTTATTAAAATATTCGAACGATCGGTTTTTAATTTATTATTTTAAAGGTATACAACAGGCTTCTTAAACCGATTCTAAGAAAATAAGGGTGATAATACAAGGGGTGGCCCTCTATAAGGGCTCAGAATCCAAATGGAGAGGCATCCTCAGACCCTCTGGAAAAATAAATTCAGTAACAGGCCACGGAGCCATCGGTACGGGACTCCGTCCCCCCGTAGTAGACACCGTCCCTCTGGATGATTATCTGTCCCCTACCAAAGGATCCCCTTGCAGGGGATATTCCCACCTCATGCCCCCTGGCCTCCAGGGCATCCACCAGGTGGATAGGAAAGTGGCTCTCCACCTCTACTCTCCTGCCCTCTACCCACCTCCACCTGGGGGCATCCAGGGCCATCTGGGGATTGAGGCCGAAATCTATGAGGTTCATCACCACCTGGACGTGTCCCTGGGGCTGCATATATCCCCCCATGACTCCAAAGGGCCCCACCGCTCTATTATCCCTGAGGATAAAGCCTGGAATTATTGTGTGGTAGGTGCGTTTGCCGGGCTTCAGGGCGTTGGCCGCCTGGGGGTCCAGGGAGAAGTCCGCCCCGCGGTTCTGGAGGGCAATCCCGGTGCCCTCAACAACTATCCCCGACCCGAAGCCCATGTAGTTACTCTGGATAAAGGAGACCATATTCCCCCCGCTGTCCCCTGTACACAGGTACACCGTCCCTCCCCCGGGAGGTTTACCAGGCTCCGGATCACCAGCCCTCTCCCCTATGAGCCCCCTTCTCTTCTCCCCATACTCCTCCTTTAAGAAGTCCCTGCCCCTGTACCTCATCTCTAAAGGATCTGTTATATACTTCTTCCCGTCGGCAAAGGCCAGCTTCATAGCCTCCAGCTGCTTGTGGAGGGTATCCACACTGTCCCTCTCTGAGAGGTCATACCCCCTGAGGATATTCAGGGCCATGAGGGCCACTATCCCCTGGCCGTTGGGGGGGAGCTCGCAGATCTCATACCCCCTGTAGCTGAGCCTTATGGGGTCCACCCACTGAGGCTCAAAGGCTGCATAGTCCTCCCTTCTGATATATCCACCGTACTTTCTGGAGGCCCTGTCTATCTTGTCAGCTATCTCCCCCCTGTAGAAGCTCTCTCCATTGGTCTCCCCAATGCTTTCAAGGGTTCTGGCGTGATCTTCAAGCTTTATTACATCCCCTACCTCAGGGCATCTTCCATCTATGGTAAAGGTATCGAACCACTCCCTGTACTCCTCCCCCTTCAGTATCTCAGAGTACCTTTCATAGGCTTTCTTCCAGTTGTAACCCAGGGTTGGAGAGACGGGATATCCCTCCCTGGCATAGCTTATAGCCGGTTCCAGACACTCCCTTAAGCTAAGCTTCCCAAAGCGCTTATTCAGTGCTGCCCAGGTACCGGGAGCTCCCGATACAGTCACCGGGGTCCACCCAAGCTGGGGCATCTCCTCATGACCAGCTGCTCTTAATTTTTCTATGGAGATCCCCATGGGGGATCTTCCGCTTCCGTTTATCCCGTAGAGCTTCTCATCCTTTTTTATCCATACAATGGCAAAGGCGTCGCTTCCTATACCGTTGGATGTGGGCTCCACCACTGTTAGGCAGGCTGCGGTGGCTATGGCCGCATCTACTGCGTTCCCCCCTTTTTTGAGGATATCCAGGCCGGCACCTGCTGCCAGGGGCTGGGAGGTGAGGACCATTCCGTTTTTGGCTATGGTTGTGTATCTCTTGGATGGAAAGGGCTGGTAGTTGCAGTTAAAGTTCATCATATCTCCTCCTCATCTATGGATTAAACTCTTCCTGTGACCGGGATCTTCCTCCCGGCATAGACAGAAACAGTTAAGTATCATACCTCACCTTTATGCTGATTCAAGGGATTCCCTTTATTAAATTTAGCTTTTACAGTGACCTCTCCCTCATGCACCGCGTCAACCTTAAATTTACATTAAGTTCGTCTTTAAAAGACAAGTTTCCGCTCAGAGGAAGTTTTTTTCACTTACATCTAATATAATGCCCCTGAATAAGAATCTGTTAATCATTATAAATACACAGCCTGGGAGGTCAACAGACTTATATCTTAGTAGTATTTTAGCGGATTTATTTGCCTGGCTTTTGGGGAAGCAGGGGGAATAAAGAGGTTTCCATAAGTTCGGATTTAAACTTAATGCAATTAACTTTTCGGAAGTGGATTCAGAGGATCTCCATAGACACTTAAAAGAGAGGCTAGAAATTTTAGAAGAGAGGCAGAGATGAAATAGGAGGGGGTTATGTTTCTAAGAAAAGAATTGGTGATAGCCGGATTATTATTTTCCAGCTCATTATTTTCCGGAATTTTTTATGGTGAGGGATATTTTGATGGTATAGGTTACGGAGATATCGTCACTGTGGAAGCCAAAACCGGTGAAAGCGGACAGCCTTATTACGCGAGGATGACAGGCCCAAAAAAAATAATCATATATGATTGGACTAGCTCTCCTAACTTCACCTTCACACTGGATAATGCATTTACTGCGGAGCTATACCCCAAGAACAGAGACAATGCATACGCAAGATGGGGTGTGGATAAGGCGGCAGTAAAGGGGGAAACTGCAGATGGCCTTTCTATAACCCCGACGGCACAAGATGGTGCAAATTGGAGCCATGACACAGATAAAGACGGGGTTCAGTATTATAAAAGAGATAGAGACCTTACTAGCGACAGGCTGACACTGGACATAAAGATGCATTTTGTGGCGAGACGGAGGCCGGTTACTTTTTCATGGGGGGCTTATTACTGGGAGAAGAAGTCGAATACCCACTGGACCAATAACTCAACGGAGATAATACATACTTATCCAATGGACCTCTACTGCAGAGACATTGATTTTGGTGTTCTAGAGGGAAGTTTAATAGGGAAGAACGCTCAAGGAACTATAGACTTTAACGCCCAAGCAGGTGAGCGGTTCACGTTATCTTTCCCTAGGGAGATTACTATGACAGGGGGAAATAGCGGGAACAGTTCGATACTAATAGACGTAGATGTAGATGTAGATGGGAATAGCTCAGGAACGATGACTTTTACGAGAAATGACAGCATGTATCCTAATAGCTATCCTCTCAACTTAACAGTAAGTCCGAGGAACCCAGTTGAACATTTTGAAATAGGGTCATATAGCGGAATTGTACAATTAGGTGTGGTTCACTTGTAAGGAGGAGTTGTGATTTCGAAAAGGCGGTTATTAATCTTATTCTCTCTAATACTTTTGTTAGAGAAGTGGGCAGAGGTGTTTAGCCCACCACCAACCCATGAGGTCGGGGTGGTAGAGGAGATATCCAATAATAGATACAAAGATTTACCTTTAGAGGAGGTGCCTGAGCATGCATTTCCTGATAGAAGTGATACGGTATTAGTATTCGACGCGAAGCCCCTGGAGGATAAAGGGGAAACACCAGCAGTTGAGTCGGGGATTGGCAAGGAGGAGCCTGTCACAGAAAAGGGGGGATCCTCCTTCTCTGTAAAATCATATGTTAGGGATTTGACCCCTAAATTTGATAGAGAAGCTAAAAACTATTCAGATATAACTCCTGAATACAATTATGAGGATGATTTGGAAGGGGAGTTGACACCAGTAGCAGTTAACCTGACTGCAAATAGTAAAGTTAGTCATGACTTCTTTCCTGCACATACCCTAAACAGAGATATCTACCTAGATCCCGAAGACTTAATAGAGTTTATAGCGGCTAAGGATTTAGAATACAATAATGGTGTAATTGAAGGCTCTTATAACTTTAGGAACTATAAAGCAGATATGAGGAGTTTAGACCACATCACAACACCTGAAGGCAGACTCCTAGTGAAGGGGGAAAGTCTGAGTAAGCTGAGATCAGTAAAAATATCAACATCCAATTATGACGACCTAGAGGTGAAGCTAGAATTAGGGTTCGAATTAGTGCAATTAAGCGAGGCTAAGGAGCTTAAAAGACGTGAAAGTATAGGGGAGTGGGAAGAAGAGGAAACTTACATAAAAGAAGATTGGAAGATATTCACTCCTGGAGTGGTGGACTTAAATTATAATAAGGATTTTGATAACCATACACAAAGTTTGGGGATGAGATATACAAATCACATCCTCTATGGTAATTTGAATTTAAATTACCAGGTGAGAGATGATGGTGACAATGTAGATACAGATCTAACAAGATGGACATGGGAAAGAGATTTATATGATGATAGAAAGATCGTTTTAGGAGATGTATATCAAACATCTAACTCATCAACTGTTGGTGGAGGTAGCATGAGTGGTGTGACAATATCCCGAAGAGGTGGTTGGGATTACAGCACAAGAGTAACTAAAAACTCAATAACAGGTAATGTAGCACCTGGAACTATAGTAGAACTATACCGTAATAATGTCCTGGTGGATTATTTAACAACAACCAATGGTGAGTATGAGTTTGAAGTGGAAATGCGAGGGTCTGACAGGTACGCAATGAGAATGTACTACCCCGATGGCAGAAGAGAGATAGTAGATGTCAATAGAATAAACAGGCACGACCTTGTATCTCAAGGAGAATTTGATTATGAGCTACAGGTAGGAGATGCAGAAAATGAGGATGGGACATTATACAACGTGGGTATGTTCTACGGCCTATCCGACACATTAACTTTAGGCTCTAACTTCTTAAATTCAGGAGATAGTGAAGGGAATTTCAGTGATTTCGCAAATCTATCTCTTTTGAAAGTAGGAAAGGGGTCAAACCCCTATCAGGCTAAATTAGATTATACTTTCAATGAGGAAGGGTATGATTTTGAGATCAATTTAGACAGTAAATTCAATAAGTGGTCCTACACACTCCTTTACTCTAAATTATCTGGTTTTGAAGATTACGGATATTATGGGGAAGAGGAATTAGATGCTTCGCTCTCTTACTATCTAGGACCCACTATCTTAACTTACAGCTATAATGAAATAACTGCGAATGAGGAGAAGCGTAAAAATAATACACTTGAAATATCTTACAGCTACAGGAATTCCTACTCTAGCTTATATGCTAGGTACTATGAGGATTATGAAGTATATAGCATGTCAAATACAGTGTTTGTAGACAGAAGGTTTTCCAGTGTCCTCGAGTCTATATCAACAAGTATAGAAAAAGATACTCGAAGAGATGAAGTAAAGCGCTCTCTAAGGTTTTCCAAGAACTCCAATAATGGTGGCGGGATGACCTACTCCTTGCAATATGATAAATTTACTGAAGACAAGCTGTCATTTGAAGTAGGTTACTACTTTAATGGTTTTGGTGAATTACTTTACAGATCAGACAATAGGAATTCTACTTCAGGAAGCATGGCGGTAAGAACAAGTGTAAACCTAGCAAGTGAAGACAAAGTATCTTACAGGAAACATGGCGGGACCTCAACTATAAGAGGGAGAGTATTTGTAGATTCAAATGCTGACGGGGTTTATAACGAAGGTGAAGTCGTGTTAAGCAATAGAGAGTTTGATACTCCTAGAAGTGATATAAAGGTAAAAACTAATGAGAATGGTGAGTATTTTGTTACTAATCTGTCATCTTTAGTTGAAAGGGAGATACACATAGGCGGAGAGGATTTGGGGTTATATTTAGCACCACCGATAGGTTATAAATACAAGGCACTGCCAGGCGGCTTATTAACAATAGACATTCCCATCCTAGAGATGCAATCACTAACTGGTGAAATATTCTTCTCTGAAGACTTTATGTATCACGAAGTAATGGAGGTGTTAGGCAGTAGTTCAATCGTAGCAGTTAATAAGGCAACTAAAGAGAAGTATGAAGTAGATTTAGAAGATGAATATTATATCCTAGAGGTTCCTGCAGGAGATTATCAGATCGGGATGGATTACAAGGGGGATCAGAGTATAATGATTCATGATCATGGAGTGTACTATATAGATTTAAAAGGTATTGCTTTAGATTACAATGCATTTAAGCTCTATGTATCTAAGGGGGATATCGACGGTGAGGAAGTTTACATAGTAAAACTTGAAGGTAGTGACCCTTACCATGATAGCCGTATATCATGGAAGGGGAGAGAAAGTGAGATTATATCGTTTAGTAAGGAGAATTAATGATGAAAAAGATTTTAATGGGACTAATTTTATTTGTAAGTTTACATACAGCACAAGCAATCCCAACACTTTATCCCCAGATAACAGAGATAGAGATGAAGGGAGATGTGGAGTATGAGAAAATTATTATCGGAAATACAGGTGACCAGTCAGTAAGGTATGCACTAAAGCTAATACCTTTTGACGAGGAATATGATCTCACACCTTATGTGGACTTCTTCCCAAAGGTGGTTGAGGTCAGGCCTGGTAAACAAAGAGTTATAAAGATGTCAGTTAAGGATCTTCCTAAGGAATTTACTGATGGTGAGATGAGAACGACTCTAATGATCGAAGAGTTGAGAAGCAAGACTTCCCAAGTATATAAAACAATGAACGTTGAGTCTGAAGGGACATCTGCGACAATCGGTGTAAATGTTGATATTGGGACAACCATATATGCTAGAAAAGGGAATCTAATAGAAACTGTTGCACTTAATACAATAGAAGAGGTAGAAGACGGTTACCTAGTTACGGTTTCTAACACTGGAAATACATCATTCCAACCAAAAATAGAATTGACTGAGAAGGATGACACCATTCATATAGAAACAAATAAAATATTAAGAGGAGGTCAAGATACATTTAAGGTGGATTCCAAGTACAAGGGAAGACTAATGGTGATTAAGGATTCCAAAGGTAAAGAAATTATTAAAGAGAATTTGTAAGGAGAGTGTAAATGAAAAAGATCAAATTATTATCTATAGTGGGAGCTTTAGGAATTATGACAACACAATCTTATGCGGAACTGGGAAGCGTGAAGTATAGTGTTCCAGTAAGGATGACAGTGGCCTCATCGGTCCTGGTTGAGACATCAGGACCCATAGATTTTGGGGATATCGAGATTGAGGATGGGGCTACTTCAACTGCCAGAACCGCTGTAACAGTAACACATTCCAGCCCTGGTTCGGCACTTACTGCTACAGTCCCATTGCATGTAACTCTTAAAAATGACAATAATGATGAGATAGAAGTTCTGAATAGATGGGAGAAAGGTAGTGGAGAAGATGGGACTATTACAATAAGTGGTGAGGATATCTCTTGGAATGTTTCAGCAATAACAGGTGATCCTGCTGAGTTTGAACTAGTTTCAACTCTAAATTTAGATGGTACCGAGGAAATAGGAAACTATACAGGAACTACACTAATTAAAGTATTTATTATCTAACATATCAGGAGGGAAATAAGTGAAAAGATTAATTTTGGGGGCATTATTATTAACAGGTTTAACAATGAACGCATTTGGTAGCAATGAGGGTGAGACAACAGTTCAGTATAAAGCTAACCTATATAAGTCAGTAAAGATAACTCACTCTAATGACTTTGAAGGGTTTTATTATACCAACGGTAAAGGTTCAGGAATTCAAACTCAGACAGTAGACTTTACACTAGAGGGGGGAGATGGTACGGTCGAAATAAAATATCAAACTATGATTGAAATAGCAGATGGGGAATCCAATAAAGTACCATACCTTCTTAGCATAGAAGAGAAAACTACTGGAGAGCATACAGTTCCAATAACAGACGGAGAAGGACAATTCACAATGGAGGGGCAAATCGTACAGGAGTTCCCTGAGGGAACAGATGGGATTTATACAGGAGTAGTAGCAATAACAGCTTTATATAAGTAATCCATAGGGGCTTTACAGCCCCTATTTTAATATAATAAGACAGGTAGCGCAGGAAGGAGGATTAATTGGAAATTTGGTCAAGGAACAAGAGATGCTTTTATAGGTGCAACAGATGTCACACCACACTATAGATAAACCAAGGAGGAGCTTAGGCTTCCATTTTTACTAGGGAGGAGAAGTGAAGAAGATCATATTAACAGTATGTTTTACCATGAGCTTAATAATTTTTGCAGCCACAGAGAAACCAATAAAGGGATATAAGAAAGCTATCAAAGAGCTGATAACATTACTGGAGGAAGCAAGGAAGGTAGCACTGGACGAGGGGGATACAGAAAGAGCCAGGATCTATGAAATGAGAATCGAGGAATATGAAGGTGATATAACCTCCAAGGCGCTCAAGTATTTCAGGAGTGATTTCTTCACAGATGCACAAGTGAATAACTACACCCTGGCAATCATGAGTGAGATGGAGGAACTCCAGAGAGAGAACTCCACACACTAGCCCGAAAACCTTTAAACTCTTCCTATAAGGATTAAATAGGAGTAAGGGAACTTAATCAAAACTTAAAATTAAAAAAATTTCCATTAGTGAAGGGGCTTCCCAGGTGTTCAAGATATAAATACCATTAAATATACTTTACTTCAATTATATGACAGGTTAAAGCGATGGAGTTTTCACTATTTTATCCCATGGGTTGCATCCATTATAAAAAAAAGTATAAAATCTCCTTAAGATAAACTTTCACAGGGAAAACATTAATCTATACAAGAAAGGGTGGTAAAAGGATGTTATTTGAAATCAGGGAACTTCTTTCAGAGAATGAAATGAAAGCGTCAGAGATTCTTACCTTTACCAGGGGAGAATATATCTATACCTCTACAGAGAAGATAAGGGTGGGGTATGTATTAAGTGGAGAGGTTAAGATATTAAAAAACTCTTTAGACAAGGAGTATCTCTCCTCAGAAAAGTTTGTGGCAGGAAGCTTTGTAGGCTTAAACCTCTATCTCCACGGGGCTCTGGAGGGGGTGGGACTGGATTTTTTAGCGGACTCAGATGATACCAGGATTATCTTTTTTACCAGGGAGTGCGTGGAAAAACTTTTAAAGAATCCCAGCTTCATAAGGAGGGTGATGGATGAATCATATAGAGCCCTGGCCAATGAAACGAGGGCTCTGGGTACAGCATTCCTCTACGGACCTCTTGGGCACTTTGCCTATATCCTGGATACTACACAATGTAAATCCATGGTGTATTTTGAAAGGTTTTTAGATTACTGCAAATATCTCAATATAAATAAGACCCGCCTCTATGAGATAACTAATAAGCTTTCTCGGGATGGGGCCATAAAAAAGAAGAAAAATTATATTGAGATCCTAGACAATAAAAAGCTGAGGAGTCACTTCGGGGAGGAAGGTTAAGGGGGAAACACCGAATACCTGAGGATCGCTTTCTAAACTCAATTTAAATATCGGCCTCTCCAACCACTGGAAGTGTACCATTGGTTAGGGAGGTTTTTATATTGCTTAAATCCAATTAATAAATGAAGAAACTAAATTTACTTCATCTCTCAATATAAAAGGAATTTCTCCGGTTCCCCTATATTACTATAGTAAGAAGAATCTTCAATTAATAACAATAACCCTGTGTGGGTCTTCAACCTTTCCACATAGTCTGGAGGTGAAACTATGAACTTTTTCCTGAACCTGAACCCGGTAGTACAGGCCTTCCTCGCCACACTCTTTACCTGGAGTGTCACTGCAGCAGGGGCGGCTCTTGTTTTCTTTGCTGAGAGTGTAAACCAAAAGATTATGGATTCCATGCTGGGCTTTGCTGCCGGCGTAATGATCGCAGCAAGCTTCTGGTCCCTCCTGGCGCCGGGCTTGGAGATGGCAGAGTACCTGGGGCACATCCCCTGGCTAACTGCAGTCATTGGATTTATGGGGGGAGGAATCTTTATGAGGCTCACCGACAGGATCCTCCCCCACCTTCATCCGGGGTTAAGTTTCGATAAAACCGAGGGGGTAAAGACCTCATGGCAGCGAAGCACTCTTCTGGTCCTTGCAATAACCCTTCACAATATCCCAGAGGGATTGGCTGTGGGGGTAGCCTTTGGAGCTGTGGCAGCTGATCTCCCCTCTGCCACCATAGGAGGAGCTGTGGCCCTGGCTGTGGGGATCGGTATTCAGAACTTTCCTGAGGGAACTGCTGTATCCATGCCCCTTAGAAGGGAGGGAATGAGCAGGAGGAAATCCTTCTTCATAGGGCAGGCTTCCGCCCTTGTGGAACCCATTGCAGGTGTCATGGGAGCACTCTTTGTTTTAAAGATGCAGAATGTTCTTCCCTACGCTCTCTGCTTTGCTGCCGGAGCTATGATCTTTGTGGTGGTGGAGGAGCTCATCCCTGAATCCCAGAGCAACTATGCAAATATCGATCTGGTAACCCTGGCAACAATGACGGGCTTTTCCATAATGATGATCCTGGATGTGGCCTTGGGATAGTGAACCTCAAGTAGATTATAAGTTCTTTTTTGAAAGAGAGAGATAGAAGAGATAGAAAGGAATTTTCTACTTTTACATCTTTTGACTCTAAAGTTAAAGGTTTTCTATAGCTATTGCAGTATATAGTAGATGAGATTTAAGAGAGGGCAAAAAATATCTTAATCTCATATTCATCTAAAAAATACTAGAAGAGACCCCCTTGCCCAGGGGTCTTTTCGCTTTTACATCCCCACACAGATAATTCTTCTCTTCACTCTTTAAAATAAAAAAACTAAAGATCAGTATTTTTATATTAAAATTAAAGGAATAAGAAAAGTACTTCCCCTACGCAGGGGCCCATGGTGTATACTTTCGCCGGGAGGTGTAAAATGTACAGAAATATTGTTAAGATCGACTACACGGAAGAGGTATTGGAGGATTTCAACAGGGATAATATTGTATTCCTCTTTAAAAGGTATATTAATATGCTGAGGGAGGTAGAACCCCTCCTTCAGAAAAGGGACAGCGATGAATACAGGGCTCTGAGAAGGAAGGTCAGAAGGGAGTTTGTGAGATCCTACAAGATACTCAGCGGAAGGTTTACAGAGGAGCAGGTCTCCCACATAAACCAGACCATCCACAGGGTGACCAGCATGTGGAGGGAGAGCCACCTGGCTGTCATAGGGAGGAAGGTTAAAGGAAGGTTTTAACATTTTAGATAAGTTCTATTAACTCACAGGTACCTTTTTAGGTACCTTTTTTATTCTGCCACTGCTGCTTCCCGAGCTTCACCCTTGACAATGGAGAGTGTAGAGGTTAAATATTAAATAGGGCCATTGATATTTCAGATGATGGCATTGGGAGCAGGCTAGGAGCACTCATCCTGTCTCGGGATATGCCCATAGCTTATATCATAATTGTAAGTTTATCTGTGAAGGAGGTATCTGTATGTATGTAATCGATAAGGGAGTTTGTATCTCATGTGGGGCGTGTGAAGGGACCTGTCCGGTGACAGCTATTTCGGCGGATCCAGATGGAAAGTATGAAATATCTGATGCGTGTATCGACTGCGGGGCATGTGCAGCAGTATGTCCGGTAGAGTGTATCTCAGCTGAATAATTATTGGTTTTAAAAACTTATTTTAAATTTAGAAGTATGGCTATTAGGCTCCTGGGGATACTCCAGAAGCCTCTTTATTTTAATAGATAGTTTATGTAGAGCTTTGAATCTATGAAGATATTGAGTTCGCTGACCACCTCTATCTCCCCCACATACCGCTCTATATGTTCCCTGGGAGCTGTAAAGTTGTCCAAGGCCTCATCCACAATGAGGTTGTTATCCCCGTCCCTCACCCTGACTACCACCTCATAGGTGTTCTCCACATAGTTGGGTATGATCTTCAGATACTTTCCCTCAAAGGGGGAAGTGCTTTTTCTGGGAACCCTGTTGTGGATAGTGTCCAGATACCCATATGGCATATTTAAACTATCCACTTCCTCTGCAGAGACCCACAGGAGTTCCCCTCCATCCTCATCGAAGAGGGTCTCTGGGATACTCACTGCTGAGCAGATAAAGGGCACAATTATTATATTTTTACTGCCCACTGTATAGAGCCAGGGCTCCATAGAGGAATCCACCTGGATGGCAATCCCGCTTTCCTCCAAGAACTCCTCTACAAGCCTCTCCTCCATGGAGGTGTCCGTTGTTTCAAGCTTCCCCCCCAGCAGTTCAAACTCATCTCTCTGGTTTTTTCTCAGCAGGTATCTCCCCTCGTGGCAGAGAACCCCCTTTACCGCTACTGAAAACTTATCCCTCATAGCTGTTCCTCCTTAATTTAAAATACACCCAATTATAGTATATTTAGAAAGTATTTTCTCCATTAATATGGAGCACTTTTCGTCAAATTTTCCAAAAATCTTTTTGTAATTTTATTTATCTTTATTTTTGTTTTTTTCATAGGGACCTCTATAAGGCCCACAACCCGAATCAGGTGCAAATGCTCGCTATATGGTTTTTGACCTTGTATTTCAAGAAAGAAAAGCATTGACTTAATCCACAATTCTTTTGTAGTATACCCTTGTCAAAATTAAATATAACTTTATGGTTTGAAATATCAATTAAAAGGGAAGAGAGGTCTGAAACCTCCGCGGTCCCGCCACTGAGAGGCTGACGAAACCATCATTTACCACTGGATTATCCGGGAAGGGATGGGAGTAGAGCGACGCTGAGCCAGGAGACCTGCCATGAAGTCTGTATACTATGAACCTGCGAGGACGGGGAGTATTCAAAAACGCTATTTTTTAATATGTTTTTGTATCTCTCTCTCTTGTAGAAATAAAGGGGAGAGTTTTTTTTATGAAAAAGAAGATGTTATTGGGGGCTTTTATTTTATGTGCATGGTCTGCTATTGGGGCAGAGGAGGATTTTTTCTTTGAGGAGGGCACCATCACTCAGAGACTGGAGGAAAGTGTAGTTACTACAGAAAGGTTTGAAACCAATGTACGTAACACACCGAAGAATATTACCATTGTTACAAGGGATGATATTGAAAAGAAGGGGGCCAAGAGTGTTATCGAAGCACTGAAGGGAGTTCCAGGGGCTAATGCTAAAAATAGTTTTGGTTTCGGAAGTATCGATCTCAGGGGCCAGGGGGCAGCCAACCACTCAAATACCCTCATCCTTGTAGACGGGATCAGGCAAAATCCTGTGGATATGGGAGGAGCCAGAGTCAACAACATTGATATTGCAAATGTAGAGAGGATCGAGGTCATCCCCGGGGGTGGATCGGTACTCTATGGTGACGGAGCAGTAGGGGGAGTTGTAAACATAGTAACAAGAACTGCCGCTGCCACAGAGGGATACAGATCAATCTTTGCAGAGGCTGGAAAAAACAGCCTCCTTGGATACGGGGTGAATTTCGGGGAAAAATTAACAGACAGCCTTCTTCTGCAGTTAAACTATACAGATAGAAATAACAGTGGCTACAGGGACAACGGGGACTATGATACAGAAAATATTGAGGTAGGGCTTAAATATATGCTCTCGGACACAGATACGGTTTCCTATAAATACGGCCACTACGAGGAGGCATACGGTCTCCCTGGATCTCTGAAAAAAAATGATCTGGGAGATGATTTGGACGAGGGGAGAAGCTGGACTAAATCTCCAAGGAAGCATGCTGAGTATATAACCGATTCCCACACTTTAAGCTACGGTACAAAAATAAATAACAGTTTAGAGTTTATGATAGATGGTAACTACAAGAAGAGCGACTACGATTCCGTTGATGAGGGGGAAGCAAATACTGCCTATGATAACTCCCAGTATATGATAAAGCCTAAATTAAAGCTTTCCTATGGGGAGGGATCCCACGTAATTTTTGGATACGACTACTATAAGGGTGACTCTGAAGTTAAAGATTACTTTGGTTCCCCTGTGGACAGGGATCTGGAAAAGTCTTCGGACAGTGTCTTTGCCCTCAATACCTACAGCTGGAAAAAATTCCAGTTCATCCAGGGAGTAAGATATGAGAAGACAGATTATGACCTTAAAGCTGATCAGACCCTGGAGCCTGGGAAAACATACACCGATATGGATTCCTCCAACACAGCTGTGGAACTGGCAGTAAACTACCTCTACTCCGATACGGGAAGTGCCTATATCTCCTATACCAATGGATTCAGGACTCCAAATACAGGGGAGCTTTCAAGGGCTTCAGAGGATATCAAGGAGCAGACCCACGAGTACTTTGAGGTTGGATTAAAGGATGTTATCTTCGATTCATTTGTAAGTGCCAGTGTCTTTAAAGCCTATACAGAGGATGAGATCTATTATGATAAGGTCAACTACGTAAATACAAATCTAGAGGGAGAGAGTGAAAAGGTTGGGGTTGAACTATTTGCAGAGCAGTACCTGGGAAGGCTGACGCTCAGTGAGACATTTACATACATTGAAACAGAGATGCAGGATGGTCCATATGAGGGAAAGGAGGTTCCAGG
Source organism: Propionigenium maris DSM 9537 (assembly GCF_027925155.1). Taxonomy (GTDB): domain Bacteria; phylum Fusobacteriota; class Fusobacteriia; order Fusobacteriales; family Fusobacteriaceae; genus Propionigenium; species Propionigenium maris. The sequence continues at coordinate 259,861 of NZ_BSDY01000003.1, forward strand.
AGTACCAAAGTACAGCTTTAACCTTGGAGCGGACTATCAGTTTACCAGCAAGTTAAGAGGTAACACCTCAATAAATTACGTGGGTGAATCCTACTACAACTCCGACTTCAATAATGAGGCTGATAAGATGGACGACTACATAACTGTGGACATTAAAGCAGCATATGACTTCCAGAATGGTCTGGAGATCTACGCCGGGATAGATAATATCTTTGCCGAGGAGTACTATGAGTATGCCGGTTACTACTACTCAAGTTCTTCCGGGGACAACTACTACTACTATCCGGCTCCTGAGAGAACCTACTACGCAGGATTCAAATATAACTTTTAAATGAAATCGCCATCCTTATTTAGGATAGCTGTATAAAAGAGTGGCTTTTATGTCACTCTTTTTTATTACCTGATAACAATATGTTATTTTATTTGCCTTGTAAATAAAGACAGTTCCTTGAGCTTTTAATTGTTACTTTACTTACAGAAACTATTCGTACCTTTTGTCTTGATACAAAAGGTACCTAAAAAATCAAGACTTCCGGCAATTGTCTTCTTAAGTATAACAAAGTTTCTGTTTCTTTTATGGGCTCTGGATAGAGCCTATCCTGTATAACGAAACGACGTAGCATAATTTGTGAAGCCCGACGCCGGCCTGCAGTCGGCCATTTAAGTGCTTTTAATCGATTGTAACTTTTAGAAAGCTATACTTTCCTAAATAGTAAAAAGACGGAAGTAAATCCCGTCTTTTTTTATTTTGATTAAATGCTACTAAAGGGAAAACTTAAAATTCTACTAAATATTGTGATTACAGTAAATTTAAAGTTTTATCAGCTCTGATTCATTAGACAAATCAAATTGGTTTATTTTATCACTTTTCCATAAATTTTTAATATCAAAACCTACTTCTTTAAGCTTAACCCCAAGGTTATTACATTTATTGAGTTTTTCTTTATGTTCATCAATACTTTTCACTTTAAACATTTCTTGAATTTTCTTTAATTTAGTAGCTCTAATTAATTCATCCTCTAAATTTTCGTCTTGTGGCACCAAAATTATCTTCTTAACAACCTTTTTATGCTTAGAAAGCATTGCTATATTTTTTTCTAAATTAGTCCTAGCATTTTTTTTATTTTGTAATACTAAATCAATATCAAAAACTAAAATTATAATCGTATCTTTCTTTAATTTCATCAAATTTTGGCTCTTAATCATTTTATTACAAACATTAAACTTTTGAACCCTTCCTGATACAATCATATTATTTTTTATAGAATTTACTAACTTTTCCTCATTTTCTCCCTCTACATAGTAGATTATGGGATAAGCTTTAAAGTTCATAGAGATCATCTTCTTCCAACTCACTAAGAGTTTTATTAAGTAATCTCTCTACTTCTTTAGTTGTTTTATTCAGTTCACATATTGATTCAAGATAATTTAGATCTTCATGAATTCCCGCACTTTTTTCTTCTACAATTTTTAAAATTTCAGTTTTTCTTTTGACATTCACTAGTCTAGCATTTATAAAGTATTTTTTTAGTTTATGTTCATCCTTATAATTTAAATCTAAATCTTTAAGATCGTTACTGTCTAAACCTTTTAAAAGGTCATTCCATTTTTTAAAGTTTTTTGATATAGTCTCTTCAAATTCATTAAGTCTATCGTTTAACTCTTCATGAATTTCTGATATCTCATAAATCAAATCTGTATTAGGTAAGGTTTTAAAAATATCATTTTTAACAGCTCTAAAAAGGCTTCGATCATTCTTTTTCATAATTTCAGTAGGATAAACAACTTCTACTTTTTGCTCTTTTTTAAAAAAAGTAAAACTATGCAGTGGAATGTTTAATTCAAGAACATCCGCATTATGAGTCGTAAAAAATAACTGTGAGTTTACAGGCAGAAAACCAATCATTGTACTTAAAATATCTAGCTCAAGTTCTGTTTGTACAAATGACAGTTTTTCATCTATATAATAGGGTCTCGGTGCTCCTTTCATAGAATTAAAAATTTCAGCAATTTTTAACCCCTCATAAGTTCCACGAGAAAGTAAATGTTTATTAGCGACCTCCCCTTTTTGAACCATAACTTTCTTACCATCTAAAAATTCAATATAATAAGTGTCTTCAGGAGAATCTAAACTCTCTTTAACTTCTTTAATAGAAGGATCAAAAGTTTTTAAAATAGCATTAAGAATTTTAAAATCAAACTTTTCAGCCTCGACCGTCGTATCTTCGTTAATTTCAGCAAAGGTAAAATACCATCCCATGTAGCCTTTTAAATCTTTAAAAGCTTCACTAATATCTTCAATTGATTTCTCTCCTACATGATGATATCTCATTTCTAATTTTTTCAAAGTAGATTTATAAGAATCTTTTAAGCCTACTTTTGAACTTTTTACTTCAAGATAAGTAATTATTTCATTTTTAGGAGAGATTTTACATTCTATTACATAAAGTGTATTATTTCCTAATACTAAGTCTATTTTAAAAGAAATATCCTTAGAAATATCTTTAGCTTTAGAAACAAGACCTTTTACATTCAGCTTTCCTATAAAATTAAATATGCTCATCATAGCTTTACCAAAAGTAGTTTTCCCACTAGCGTTAGCTCCCATTAAAATATTAAGCCTTTTAAACCTAAAATTAGGCCTATTAATTAAATGTTCATATTCAATAGTTGAATCTTTTATTTTTCTAGGGTATGAAAAATTAATTTTAAAGTCTTCAAAATTATATAAATTATCGATTTCTAAATTCATTATAATCATTTTCATTCCTCACTTTCAAAAGTATTTTTCAAAAGCATTATACCATTCTCTGGATTTAATTTCCAGCTTTTGGAACTTAAAATAAAAAAAGAATTCAGACTCTTTAAGAAATATAAAACTTTATATTTAAAGGTTTCTAGCTTAAAAAATGATGCTATTATATATAAGCTAGCACCTCTAAAAAATCTAATCAATATTTTATTCCAAAATATCATTACAGTTAACTTTTTAATTAGTCTAAAAGAAAATTTAGTATTTTCTGAATGGTATTTAGAAAAACTCTTTATAATATTGACCATTTGAAAATATCGTAGATGGAATATAAGAAAAGAAGTCTAGAAAAATGTTCGTCGACTCTCAAGAGGATGTGGCAAGCGATACGATTTTTTCAGACTTCTTTTTATATGGAGTAGATATTTTTAACAGGTCTTGATCTCTTGGTTACTTCTGTATCAAGACAGAAGTAACGGTGAGCCCCTTCTTTCTTGAGTATTTTCTTTGGATGCGGTGAGCATAGGGAGGAAATGCCCTTGGGGTACAAGCAAAGAAAGTATAAAATAATAAAAAAAGAACTGAATTTACTTCAGTCCTAATTCTTAGTCGGAAAAAGGGAAGACTTCACTCTTTCCCAAATGGATCTTTTATTCCCACTTCTATCGTATCCCTCTTCATTATATAGAGAGTTGGTCTTCTCACTGTAACCCTCTTTATTCCACCCATGGATATCATAACCTCTTTCATTATAGCCACTCTCATCGAACTTTCCTTTGGTTACCTTGTGGTCGCCAGACTCCGACCATCCTGAGGCATTGTAGCCCTCTTCATCATAGCCATTTTCATCGAACTTCGTCTTGGTCATTTTGTGGTCGCCAGATTTTGACCAGTTCAGTGCATTATAGCCCTCTCTGTCATATCCGCCTATATTGTATTTTGTCTGGGTTGTTTTATGGTAGCCGGATTTTGACCATCCCAGGACATCGTATCCGTCCTTATCGTAACCCTCTTCATCATATCTTGGGTCCTTGAATGGGGTTTTACTCTCCTTTAAGACCTTATCTTCATCGGGGTTTCCCGATTCACCTTCAAGACCTTCAGCATCATAGGCCTCTTCAGCTCCAAGGTTCTCCTCTATAATCCTCCTTTCCCATGTCTTCTTTCTATTCAGGTAGTTTAAGGTTATATCCTCGAGGATATCCTCCAACTCATCCCTTTCATAATCAAAAAAATAATCGTCCACAGCCTCCAGGGAGATCCCTCTTCTGCTCAGTTCCTCCTCTAATTCCCGGTAAATTTTTTCTATTAAAATTTCACACCTTTCATCCATATTAAATATCACTCCTATTCTTCATAGTGTCTTTATCTTTATTAAGCTTTGCTTATAAAAAGTTGAAAAGAGGTTTGCTTAAGTAAGATACTTTGTAACCTAACATCATCTATAAATTAGAAAATAAAAAAAGACCGATTAAATCGCCCTTGAATGTTTGTTTTTTATTTTAATTTTACTTATAAAAAATTAAGGATGAATCCCTTACTTCTAAATTAAATGGTGCGGAGGGGGAGACTTGAACTCCCACGTCAAAGACACTAGATCCTAAGTCTAGCGCGTCTGCCAATTCCGCCACCCCCGCATGGTAAATTGTAAAGTTTTCTGCGATTGATGTGAAATCAATCTTGAAAAAATTTCAATTTAGGAAAACCTTTAAAAGATATTTCCTGTGGCAAATGCATAATGCACTTTCTGAAAGAAATCCTGATTTCTTTCAATACTCATAGATTTTGTAAAATAAATTTACTTCATTTCCAAAAAAATCCATAGAATGATTAAATGGCGAGCCTGAAGGGATTCGAACCCCTGACCCACGCCTTAGAAGGGCGTTGCTCTATCCAGCTGAGCTACAGGCTCATCTATAAAATGAGTGGTGCGTCACACAGGGATCGAACCTGTGACAACTCGATTAAAAGTCGAGTGCTCTACCAACTGAGCTAGTGACGCATATGGAGCGGGAAACGAGGGTCGAACTCGCGACATTCAGCTTGGAAGGCTGACGCTCTACCAACTGAGCTATTCCCGCATCTCTCGGCTGTCCCGATGGACAAGAACTATATTACAACATTTTAAAGGTGGTGTCAACAAAATTTATGAAAAAATTTAAAATTCTTGAAATTTCAACCCTTTGATAGGATAATTTATAGGAGAGAAAGCGCTCCCTTTACTCTTCCCTTTCTTCAAGGGATAGTTTCTTAAAAAATTTTAAAAATTCAACTAAACAGGGAGCTGCAGCGTCAAAACCACGAAACAACTTATAAGAACCTTAGGAGGATTAGTGTGGAAAATATAAATTTAGTTCAAACCCTAAAGAGGGAGATTGGAAAGAAGATAGTGGGACAGACCGATATGGTGGACAAGATCCTCATAGGTCTCTTTACGGGAAACCACATCCTTTTAGAGGGGCTTCCAGGGCTGGCTAAGTCCCTGACTGTAAATACCATGGCTGAGACCCTGGGGCTGGACTTCTCCAGGATACAGTTTACCCCGGACCTTCTCCCAAGTGATGTCATCGGTACAGAGATCTACAATGAGAAGACGGGGGAGTTTCACATAAAGAGGGGTCCCATCTTCGGAAACATAATCCTGGCCGATGAGATAAACAGAGCCCCTGCCAAGGTGCAGTCTGCCCTGCTGGAGGCCATGCAGGAGAAGCAGGTGACCATAGCTAATGAAACCCATATCCTGGACACCCCCTTCATCGTTCTGGCTACCCAGAACCCCATAGAGCAGGACGGTACCTATCCCCTGCCAGAAGCCCAGCAGGACAGGTTCCTCATGAAGGTGAAGGTGGAGTATCCAACGAGAGAGGAGGAGAAGAGGATCCTTGCCCTCCTTACAGAGGAAACCATCTTTGAGGATATCCAGATAGACAAGATACTGAACTCCAAGAAGATAGACGAGATCAAGAAAGAGGTCAGGGAGATCCATATAGATGAGAGGCTCAAGGACTACATCCTGGATATAGTCTTCAAGACCAGGGAGGAGAATGAGTATATCGAGTGCGGTGCCTCCCCGAGAGCCAGCATCGCCCTGGTTCTGGCATCCAAGGCCAACGCCTTTATAATGGGAAGGGAGTATGTGATGCCCGAGGATATCAAGAGGGTGGTATACGATGTGCTGAGGCACAGGCTGATCCTCTCCTACGACGCCCACGCCGAGGACAGGGAGGTAGAGGACATTATAGAGGATATCCTGGAAGGGGTTATCCTGCCATAGGAGGAGATTGTGGATAAAAAGAAGATACTCAAGGAGATAAGGGAGATAGAGCTGAGCTCCAACATCCTTGCCAATGAGGTTTTTGCAGGGGAGTACCACTCATTCTTCAAGGGGAATGGTATGGAGTTTTCAGATATCAGAAGGTACTCCATGGGGGACGATGTAAAGAAGATAGACTGGAAGGTGAGTGCCAGGCAGAGGAAGACCTATGTAAAGGAGTTTGTAGAGGAGAGGGAGCTCTCCATGTATATCCTGGTGGATGTATCCGCCTCCAACTCCTTCCCTAAGCAGAAGCTCCTGGTGGCCAAGCTCCTGGGAAGCCTGGCCCTTACTGCAAACAAGAATAATGACAGGGTGGGAGCCCTCCTCTTCACAGACAGGGTAGAGGAGTTTATCCCCCTGAAGAAGGGGAGGAAGCACTCCCTCTCCATCCTGGAAAAATACCTCCTCCACAGGTGTGAGAGCAGAAGCACCGATATCAGGGAGGTATTGAACTTCTTCTACAAGGTGGTGAAGAGAAGAAGTATCGTCTTCCTCATCTCAGACTTTATGGATGAGGGGTATGAGAGGTCCATGAAGCTTGTGGGAAGGAAGCACGACCTCATCCCCATAAGGATCAGTAACTCCAGGAGGGCAAAGCTTCCCAAGGGAGCCCTCTTCAGCCTGGTGGACAGCGAGACCGGTGAGGAGCTCCTTATAGAAAATCTCAAAAGGGATATAAATATAGAGGAAGCAGACATAAGGGGAGGGCTCACCATAGATGTAGAGGGGGACTATGTGAGAGAGCTCTCTAAATTTTTTAGGATGAGGAGATAGAGATGAAGAAGTTATTATTATTGATCCTTCTTGTCTCCCACCTGGCCCTGGGCCGGGATATACTCATCGGAGACAGGATAAACCTGCTGATCTCAGGGAGCAGCGAGGATAAGGTTCGTGAGGCCTTCCAGGCCTTTGAAATAGAGGATATAAGAGAGTCGGAGGAGGGAAGTGTCGTTACCCTCAGAAGCTACCATCCCGGGGAGCAGGTGGTGGAGATAGGGGACAAGAGACTGGTATTCAACGTTAAATCCTCCCTTGAGGAGGGGGAGAGGGAGATCTACTCGGACCTCTCAGATGGCAGCGCCAGAACCCTGGCTAAACCCAGGTTCCCGTGGATCTTTGCAGGGGGAGTTCTCCTGGGTCTAAGCTCTCTAATGTACCTGTTAGTAGGAGTTATAGGCAGGAGGAAAAAGAAAGAGCAGCTCAGCCCAAGGGAGAAATTCTATGGGAATCTGGAGGATCTCGGTGAGGATTATACTTATCGTATCAGCTACCTCACAAGGGAGTATGCAGACCACCTCATGGGCTCCAACCTCCTCTCGGGAAGGTATGAGAAAAGCGAAGGGGCTCCCAAGGAACTCCTGCACTTTTTAGGGGAGCTGGACAGTTTAAAGTTCGCCAGAAGGAGTGAGGGAGACCGGGAGGAGCTCAAGGACAGGGCCAGGGAGCTCATAGAGTCCATAGAGAAAACCTGCAACATAGGAGAAGCAAAGGAGGGGAGCAATGTTTAAATTTCAATCACCCTACTACCTTCTCCTACTACTCCCTGTAATCTACCTCCTTCTGAGGAGGGAGAGGAGGGGAGCCATAGAGGTAGCCAGTATAAAGACGGTGCGTAAAAGGGTCAAGAAGAGCAGGAAGGATCTTATAGGAAAGTGCCTCCTCTACTCCTCCCTGGTTATCATGTGTCTGGCCCTTGCCAGACCCCAGAGCGTGAGGGAAAGGAGAAATATAGACAGGGAGGGGATAGATATAGTACTGTCCCTGGATCTTTCCAGGTCCATGCTTCAGGAGGACTTTAACCCCAACAGGCTGGAGGTAGCCAAGAGGGTTCTTGTCAAGTTTGTAGAGGGAAGACCCGATGATAGGATCTCCCTTGTTATCTTCGGTGGAGAGGCCTACACCAAGATCCCCCTCACCCTGGACCACCCTATGCTGGTAGATACCATCCAGAAGCTTCAGATAGGAGATATCACTAGCAGCGACAGAACAGCCATAGGTATGGGGATGGGCGTGGCCATCAACAGGATAAAGGACTCCCAGAGTACCTCCAAGGTGGTTATCCTTCTCACAGACGGCGAGAACAACTCGGGGGCAATGAGCCCCATGGCTGCAGCCAACATTGCCAGGGAGCTGGGAATAAAGGTATATACAGTGGGAATAGGAGCCAGGGAGCTCATTGTTAATGGGTTTTTCGGAGGACGAAAGGTTGAGAATACGGAACTGGATGAGGACCTTCTCGTGAGGATAGCAGAGCTCACCCAGGGAAGGTACTACAGAGCTTCAGATGAGGAGGAGTTTGAGAGTATATTTAAGGAGATAGATGCCCTGGAAAAGGTGAAGATAGAGGATACCTCCTTCTATGACAGGAGGGAGCACTACATCCCCCTCATAAGAATCTCTATGATCCTCCTCCTTCTGGGAATCATCTGTCGATATCTGCTCTTTATAAGAATACCCTAGGAGGATGAAATTTGGAATTTGGAAATATAAGGGATACTGCCTACGGGGTTGTCCTCCTTCTGGGAGGGATCTCCCTGGTAGCGGGAATCATTAAGAAGAAAAAGATTATAGAAGCCCTGGACATTGGAAGGTTAAGGGCTACAGAATATGGAAGGGTTCTATCCCTCCTTCTGGGAACAGCTCTCATCTTCCTGGCCCTTCTGGCCCCCCAGAAGCTTGAGAGGGAGAGAAGGGTAAAGACCGAGGGACTCAGTATATATATTTTGGTGGATATATCCAGGTCCATGCTGGCTGAGGATGTATATCCCAACAGGATAGAGGCAGCTAAGACCACCCTGAGAGAAGTTATAGGCAGTCTTCAGGGGGACAGGGTGGGAATCATCCCCTTCTCCTCCAGTGCCTATATACAGATGCCCCTTACAGACGACTACAATATTGCAGGAAACTATATCGACGTAATCGACACAAGGCTAATCTCCGGGGGAGGAACGGATATCCTCCAGGGACTGAGGTTGGCCAACACCTCCTTCGAGGAGATCGGAAGCCAGAATAAAATTGTACTCATCATCTCCGACGGGGGAGAGGAGGAGAGGGGAGCCCTGGAATATGCCAAAGCCAACAAGATCAGGATCTACTCCATGGGAGTGGGGACCTCCAAGGGAAGCGTCCTTCCCAACTACGACAATGGTGTTAGGAAGGGATTCATCACCGACTCCAGTGGAAATACCGTTGTGAGTAGGATCAATGAATCCTTCCTTCAGAAGATGGCTCAAGATACCGGGGGAGGCTACTACAGGATCGACAATCTCAGCAGGAAAAATACCTTTACAGAGGATATTTCCTCTATAAATCGAGAGGAAGGGGAGGAGCAGGTATTGAGGATCTATAAACACTACTACCAGATACCCCTCCTCCTGGGATTTCTCCTTATCCTTCTGGGGATAAATATTAAGGGAGGTATAGCAGATGAAGAGGAAGATTAATATAGGACTCCTCCTCCTCTCCCTGATCTTAATTCTTCTCGGATATAGGTCCATGAGGGAGACCCTTCTCATATCCAGGGGGAACAGCCTCAGTCTAAAGGAAAAGTATATAGAAGCGGACAAGGTCTTTAAGGAGGCAGCTGTCAGGTACTCCTCAAAAACAGCCCAGAGAAACAGGGGAGTCAACCTCTACAACGGTGAGGAATATGAGAAGCTCATAGAGAGCGGAAGGGGAGAGAAATTCCTCAGGGGAAATGCCCATGCCTACCTGGGGGAGCAAAACCCCAAGAAGATGAAGGAGCACTATAAGAGTGCCCTCACCGAATACAGGGAGGCTATGAAGGGCTCAGGGGACATAAATATCAAAAAAAATTATGAGATTGTGAGCAGAAGGTTAGAGGATATGAAGAATAGGGAAGAGAAACAGCAGGAAAATAGAGAAAATCAAGACCAAAAACAAAATAAAGATCAGCAGGAGCAGGATAAAAGGAACAGCGATCAGAAGCAGCAGCAAAAGGAACAGCAACAGGGAGATTCCGGCAAGGATAAGCAGGAGAACTCCCAGGAGAATAAGAAACAGAATAAAGGACCGGAAGATCAAAATCAGGAACAGGGACAGCAAGATAGGGGAGAAAACACCAGTGGGAGCTCCAATAAACCAGATAGTGATCCAGAGAAGGGGCAGCTCCAGAGAGGTGAGGCTCCAGAGGAGACAACTCAGAGAAGGGAAGCCCTTACAATACTTGAGAGATTAGAGGGAAGCGAGGAGCAGGCCTTTAAGAACAATGAAAGACTTGAAAGGATAGGAGGTGAGGAGGCCCATGAAGCCTGGTAAAAAGTTAATACTGTTCCTCCTCCTCTGCATAACCAACCTCCTCTATGGGGAGATCTTTATAGAGGCAGACAGGAGCAGGATAGCTGTGGGGGAAACCTTGAATCTGAGGGTAACCATGGAGGGGAAGATAAAGTATGATATTGAAAACATAGAAAACTTTAGACTTCTCAGCCACTACAGCAGCAGCAACAAATCTATAATAAACGGAAAAAGTTCCTCCTCCTATACAGACACCTACCAGGCCATGGCCCTCAAGGAGGGGACCTTCCCCTTGAAGGCAGTTGGAGGGGGCGAGAAATCCAATACCATAAGTATCCAGGTGGGTGCTCAGAGTGCCACACCTGTGTCTGAGAGAAAGTACTTCATCCAGATCACTCCAGAGAGGGAGGACTACTACTTTGGGGAGAAGATCCCCTATACAGAGAGCCTGGTTACAACTGTGAGCCTCCAGGATATCGATTACCTGGAGAGACCATCCTTCGGGGACATCTCAATTACAGATGTGAACCCAGGAAGAAGGATCGGAGCCCTTCAGAACAGGACCAAGGTAGGGGACAGAGAGGCCCTCAACATAGTTCTCTATCAGGGGATACTGGAGCCCAGCTCCAGCGGCTCCAGGGAGATAGGGGGTTCTGTGGTGAGGGTTTCTGCAGAGGGGAGAGATTTCTTCTCCAGACACTCTGAAAACCTGGCAGGGGAAAAAAGAAGGATCGATATCCTTCCCCTGCCAGAGGGAGCTCCAGCAGACTTTAAAAATATAGTGGGAACCCTAGAGGGAACCTCTACCCTGGATAGGAGCAGTGTGGCTGTGGGAGAAGCAGCTACCCTTACAGTGGACCTCTCTGGAAGTGGGAACCTTTCCAGCCTGAAGGAGATAATCTCCGGGAGGAGTTCGGACTTCAGCATCTATGAAAACATTGTGAATCAGGAGGAGTGGATAGAGGGGGATACCTACCAGAACAGAAAGGTATTCCAGGTGGCCTTCATTCCAAAAAAATCAGGAAGGTTAAGGACCCCTGAGATATCCATTCCCTACTTCGACACCAGGGAGAGGAAGTACAAAAACTTTGTAGTGGAGAGCAGGGAGATAGAGGTGGACGGAGATCCGGCAGTTGTCCAGGGAGGAACTCCCGTGTTGCCACAGGTCACTGCCTCTACAGAAAGTGTGGAGATCTCTGTGATCCCCGAGCCAGTTCCAGAGTCCACCCACAAGAACTGGATAATTATAGCTCTGGCCTCCCTTGTGATTATCCAGGGAGGAGTAATCCTATACCTCCTAAGAGATAGGTTTAGGAAAGGTAGAGGAAGAATATACTCCATAAAAAACCTCAAGAGGAGCAAAAATAACCAAGAGTTCTATGAAAACTACTGTGCCTTCATGAAGGAGAGATACAACTTCAACCCCAAGGCCCAGAGTGGAGAGAGACTGAAGAGTAAAGAGCTCCAGAGTATCCACAGGGAGGTAGAGGAGAAGAGGTTTAGAGGGGAAGAAATAGACAGGAAAAAAGTAATAGACGAGCTTTTAAAGGCTCAGTCTACTGAATAATTAAAATCAATAAAAAAGAACCATCCTAACACTGGCTACTTCCAGTTCTAGGATGGTTCTGCTATTTATAGACCCCTACAGGCCTCCAATACTTCTTCTACATGTCCTGCTACCTTGACCTTTCTCCACTCCTTAAGGATTGTTCCATCCTCATCCAGAATAAAGGTAGATCTGACTATTCCCATATACTCCTTACCACACATCTTCTTTAGCTGCCATACACCAAAATCCTCACATACAGTAGTTTCCGCATCACTTAGCAGATTGATCTCAGTTTCCAGCTTTTTGGCAAAGTTCGACTGCCTTCTTACAGTGTCCTTGCTCACTCCATATATCTCCATTCCAAGAGCTTTAAATGCATCATAGGATTCACCGAATCCTCTAGCTTCCTTAGCTCACCCTGCAGTACTTGCCTTAGGATAGAAGAATACTACCTTTCTTCCCTTGTGGTCAGCCAGATTTATCATATCTCCATTTTGATTTTCCAATGAAAAGTTCATCCTCAACCTCCAATATTGTAATCATTTCAATATTGATTATAATATATTTGTCTGAATATGTAAAGTCCTTTTATTTATCCATATTTTTTCCTTTCCCCAGTTATTCAGAGCCTGAGGACCCCTACCCTTTCACTCTCTCCAAATAAAAAAGACGATAACTCCCGCTATCGCCTGTAAAAATTCATAAAGGTTTAAGATCCTTTAGATCCTAGTATGCATACCTCATAGCCAGTTTTAGAAATACAGTGTCCTTACTTGGTCCACCCTCCATAGTCTGAGTCTGATACCAAGTCTCTCCTAGCATAGTCCAGTCCTCGTTCACCTTGTGGCTTGCAGATACTCCCACTCTTGTTCTGTCTGTATCCACAGTCTTTCTTGTGCCGTCCTTCTGCACCTCTCTACTCTCTCTGTTGATAGGCAGTCTTACAAATGGAGACACCTTAGTCTTTCCATTTTCCAGAGCGTAGTTAAACTTAAATCTTAACTCCCAGATCTCATTTGTTCCCTGATATTGATTGCTCTCATACTCATTGTAGATAGAGGTTACAAATGTCTGTCTCTCATTTAATTTATATGTGTGAGCAAACTCTAACTCGTGTAGGTAGTCCGACTGTCTCTTGTCATATGAATCCTGATCTCCGTTTCTTCCGCTACCAGTTCTCTTATCTGAGATAGTGGCAACAAATCCTCCTAGAGACAGGGCATTGGTCTCATCTATCTTATACGACATATTTGGATAGAATCTGAAAACACTTCTCTCAGCTCTTCCATCTACCTGGTTGGAAAACTCCTCATGTCTTACTCCCACCTTAGGTGCAAATGCAAAGTTTCCATTTGTCATAGTGTATCCGCCAAAGTATAGCTCATATCTCTGTCTCTTATCCTTGGCCTTCTCATCTGTTCCACCTCTATTTTTATCGTGGTATCTGAATGAGTAGTTTGCCTCCATGTAGTATGAAGTTGTTTCATTGAAGAATGTCTTTGTCTTCACATATGGCAGGATGAAGCTTGAGTCCTCATATCTTGAGTTTACTCTCTCCGTCTCAAATCCTACTTCCACCGTTCCTCTTGGAGCTGCGTATGCTGCAGTTGCAAATGTTCCAAAAATCATAGCTCCTGTTAATAGTTTTTTCATTTCTTTTTCTCCCCTTAAAAACACTTTTACTTTCCATCCAATAATATTAGATTTTTCCATTTAGATACACATAGTCTTTCTAAAATAATAAACATATACATATCGCTCGTTTATTATATTTTATATAGCCCTCTATTGGTACTTAAAACTCTATTAAAATATATGGCTTTAAAAGCATCTAAGACAAACCGTTTGATCTCTTTTAAACTTTTATTCAGAAAGGACAACATTTTTTTAGTTTTGTTTAAAAATTGAACTTAAGTCAATTTTAAGGTTGGTTAATAAAACACAATAAGCAACACTTTTAGGGTGGTTACGTAGGGAGACCTTTTTAATAATCCGATCTAGGACTCTTCCCTTCTCTAATTCATCTTGTAGTCATAAATAAGTCACTAGCTATCTTGATAACTAAAACCTTTAACACCTTTTTCAGCTCTAGTTACTAAGTCCTATCACGAAGGTTTTTAGTGGGATTTATAGTCGTCTAACTTCGCAAAATGAACTACTTCGTTCCGTTAGGCTTCTTTAGACTCTGTAGAGAGCCCTTCAAAGGAACGAAAAACCTGAATCTACTTAAGAAGACAATTATAAATCCCTAGATCTTCTTTGGGTACTTTCTTGCATCATGGTAAGAAAGTACCTCGCTCTCATATAGAGAGTGAAATAAAATTTACCATGGATTTAATTTGAAGTTCATACTTTCCTTAACAATAAAAAAAGACCCCTTTAAGGGTCCCCTATTCCGACTGTTCATCTTCATATTCATTTACCCACCAATACTCGCTATCTGGCTCTCCTATCTCCTGCCACCACTGGGGGTCTCCCTCTCTGGTCATTCTCTCAACATTTTTTTCCTCGGTGGAGGTGCAGGCTGCCAAGATTAAAAGTATCAATGAAAATAATAATTTTTTCATTTATAACCCTCCTTTCTACCCTTGATGCTATTATCTACTCTCTATTAACTAATTTACCTTTTTTTAATTAAAAGATTATTACCAGACTATTAACACCTAGAGTCTCAAAAACGTTCAAAAGATAATGTATATCGTTTTTTCGAGATATCAAATCATCCCTAGCTTCCTGCAAATATTATAGATTCCATTCTCCTCTGCCGCTTCCGTCACAAGGTCTGCTGCTTTTTTTACCTTCTCTCCTGCACTTCCCATGGCCACTCCCATACCTGCATACTCCAGCAGCTCTATATCATTTTCTCCATCTCCAAAACAGAGGATCTCATCTCTTCCTATGCCCAGGTCTTCAGCTATCTCCCTTACCCCCTCAGCCTTAGACCTGGTATTAATGTGCATATCAAATCCCCCAGTGTGCCAGGAGGTCATTATATAATCTTTTTTCAGTTCGTCAAAGTAACTATACTTCTCCTTTTCACAGAAGACAACTATCTGGTTAACCTCCTCATCCTCCCCCAGATCATCTATAGTCTTTACACTTGTAAGTATAGGGCTCCCGTGCTTTCCCCTGAGCTCATCCAAATCTGGGATATAGTAACCCCTCTCATTTATAAATCCATAGTAGCAACCTACCTCCCTGCATATCTCCGCTATCCTCTTAGTTACCTCCTTGGGATAGACATATTTATAGGTGACCCTTCCCCCATAGAAAATATACTGACCATTGAGGGCCACATAGTCCTCTATCCCTGTGAGCCTGACCATCTCCTCCACTGCTACACTTCCCCTTCCTGTAGCCATGAGACAGTGGATCCCCCTCTCCTTTAGCCTTCTGATAGTTTCAAGGGTAGTTTCCGGTATTTCATTCCACCTCACAGCCAGGGTCCCGTCTATATCAAATACAACTAACTTATACATCTCCTCACCCCACTCTTCTTTCCAAGCCTTTATCTAAGTATAGCCGACCTCCAGTCATTTTCCAAGCCAAACTCCCCTCCTTGTTAAAACTCCATAAAGATGATAGAATAACCATTTGTGAATAATTTTTTGATAAAGGAGCAACAGATGAAGTATAAGAAGCACAGGGACCTCATCGTCAATGGGAGTCTCTATAAAGTTATATTAAAGATCTCCATTCCCCTTATGATCAGTGAGCTAATTCAGAGAGCCTACACCCTTACAGACATGTATTTTATGGGAAGGATGGGAAGTGTTCAGGTGGCTGCCCTTGCCTTTGTAGACCCGGTTATCAACGCTGTCATGGCTGCAGGTATGGGGCTTTCCGTTCCCATGCTTTCCATGGTATCCCAGAATATAGGGAGCAAAAACTATGAGGGGGCCAGAAGGAGTATCGGAAACCTGGTCTTCCTTGCTTCTGTACTCTCAATTCTAATTGGCCTCACTGGGACCTTTGCCTCCCACCCTATATTGAGAGCCCTCAATGTAACAGGAACTCTCCTTCAGGAGGGGGCTTCCTACCTTAGGATAGTGCTCCTGGGAACATTCTTCACCTTTATGAATGTGTGCTACCTCTCGGTAAAACAGGCTGAAGGGGATACCATGAAGCCCCTCTATATGAACATAGCTTCCCTGGTGTTCAACCTTCTCCTGAACCCCCTCTTTATCTTTAAGATGAATATGGGAATCACAGGAGCTGCTGTGGCTACAGTTATCTCCAAGGGCTTCCTTGCAGCTTACGGAATCTACGACCTCTTCTACACTGGAAGGGGTCTGAAGATCTCAAGGGAACACCTGAAGATCTCCAAAGAAGACCTCGTAAAGGTTATGGCCCTGGGAATCCCGGCAGTCATAACCAAGTCCACCTCTCCCATTGGAAATATGCTTATCAACTCCCACGCTGTGGGATATGGGGCTGCTGTAATTGCTGCTGTGGGACTGGGAAACAAGGTAAACAGTATCCTCTTTAGTCTGAGCACCAGCCTCTGTGCTTCCATGAGTACCATTGCAGGTCAGAATATTGGAGCGGGAAATCTTCAAAGGGTCAGGGAAGCTGTGAGAAAGATGGGAGTCATAACCATCCTGCTAGGTATTATAGGTTCAGCTGTCATCATTGGATTTTCAGATCCCATCCTTGCCGTCTTTACCACAGACCCGGCAGTAGTGGAGCTCACAAGGGAGTTCTTCATAGCCACCACCCCTACAGCTGTAGCCTGGGGAATCTATCAGATCGTCATGGGGGTCCACCAGGGAGCGGGATATACCAAGATCTCCATGTATATCACGGTAATCAGGCTCTGGCTCATGAGGATCCCCCTGGTATTTATCCTGGACAGATTTATAGGGGCCAGATCCCTCTGGTATTCCACAGCTGTGGCTACAAACGCCATTGGAGTGGTAGCTGTTATCTTCTACCTCTCAGGTATATGGGAGAAAAAAAATAAGTACATTACAGCATAAAAAGGAGTTTGATGCTCCACCCCTTCTAATCTTATACAATGGATTGTTATGATGGTAATAATCTATTATTTTATACTTTCTCCTAATAATAAAAAAGACTGACCCTTCTGGTCAGTCTTTTTCTATCTATTCTCTCCAATTCTATATGAGTTTTCCCTTAAAGAAAGGACTTAAGTATCTCTACCCTTCCCTCTACACTCACATCAAGACCAGCCGGGATAAAGTAGGTATCCCCCTTCCTGATCTCATATTCTTTTCCAGAGTGAAGGATCTTTCCCTCTCCCTCTAGGATAGAGTATACCTTGAAGTTTTCATTTATCTCATCCCTGAAAACACCCTCTACCATGAGCTTGTCTATATTGAAGTACTCTCCCCTTACAAGGATCTCCTTCTGGGCTCCCTCTAGAGCTATCTTCTCCCTGGAATCATTTGTTGTTATCTCAGGCTTCTCATTGAAGTTTATTACATCCGATGCTTTATCCAGGTGCAGCTCCCTGGCCACTCCGTTTACCTTCCTGTCAAAGTCATAGATCCTGTAGGTTGTATCTGAGTTCTGCTGGGTTTCACATATTACCACAGATCCCTCAAGGCTTGCATGTACAAGGCCTGGATTTACATTTATAAAGTCTCCCCTTTTCACAGAAACTATATTAAACATATCTGTAAAGTCATTGGCCTTGGCCTTGGTCAGAAACTCCTCCTTGGTAATTCCCTCCTTCAATCCCATAATTAGTCTTGCATCCTCGCTGGCCTCAATAATATACCAGGATTCCGACTTACCAAACTCCTTCTCCACCCTCAGAGCATACTCATCGGAGGGGTGTACCTGCACAGAAAGTCTGTCATTTACATCTAAATATTTTATAAGTACCGGGAACTTCCCCTTAAATCTATTGTAAATTTCCTCTCCCAGAAGGGCTGCTCCATCTTGATCCACAAGCTCCTGAAGACTCTTCCCCTCTAAAGATCCGTTTTCCACATAGGACATTCCGTTCTTGTGGGAACTCACTTCCCATGATTCTCCGTAGTTATCAGCTGTAGGAAGTTTCATATCCAGAGCTTCTTCAAAACCTCTCCCCCCCCAAATCTTTTCCACAAAATGCTTTTTAAACTTTAATGGATACATCTCATTCCCCCTCAATCTACTGAATTCTTGCCCTAATTATATCTAATTTTACCTCCCTTGTCGATACAAGAAAAAAAGAGCCTTCAAAAGACTCTCTTAAAATTTTATTCCCTTTTCCGAGCCTCTCAGTACCAGCTGAGGTTCAAACTCCACAACCTTCTCCTCAAGCTGCTCCCCACGGAATACCCTGGCCAGAAGTTCCACACACAGTTCCCCTATTACCTCAGATGATCTCTCGATACAGGTTACCCCTAGATCCAGATCCTCAAATATCTGAGCATCATCAAAACTAATAATTGGAAGCTTTCTGTCTGCCTCCTTCAGCGCCTTAATAAGTCCAAGGGTAGCTGTGTTGGTAAGGGCAAATACAGCCTCTACCTCCTCATTGTCTACAATCTCTCTCTTGGCAGTTACATAGGCTGCCTTGGCGTGGTCATCACTGATCTTATAGTCCCCGCAGTTAAATAGAAGGTCTTTATCCAGAGTCACCCCATACTCATCCATAGCCCTCTGTACCCCCTGCATCCTGTGGGAGTATCTCCAGTCCTCACTCTCGTGCCACTTGATAAATCCGATTTTTCTGTACCCCTGCTTTAGAAGGTACTTCATACCCAGATAAGCCATCTTTTCCTCTGAATAAACTATCTGATAGAAATCCGTGTCCACAACCCTCTTACCGATAAGGATCACCGGTATCCCGAGTTTTTTTAGCTCCTCCTCCATCTCCTTTGTATACCATGAACTGTAGAGTAGCATAGCCCCTGCTCTTTTTTTGTTTGCCATCTCTATGATCTTCTGCTCCTTCTTCTTTACCACATCTTCATTCAGGGAATCTGTAGTATATAGGAGTATATTCATATCACTGGCAATTGCGTCGGCCATTACTTCAGTTATTATTGTAGAAAAAAATGGATTTTTTATATTTGGAAGAGACACTGCCACATCATTACTCATACTTTTAGAAAGATTTCTGGCTATATCACTGGGTTTATAGTGGAGTCTTTCAATTACCTCTAGTACATTTCTTCTGGTTATATCATTTACATTGGGATGATTGTTTATAACCCTTGAAACCGTACTCTTGGAGACCCCTGCTTCCTTAGCTATTTCATTTATAGATATCTTTTTCAAAATCTTCCCTCCCAATATAGATTATAAGTTTATATTGATTTTGTCAACTAGCTCCATTTATTGAGGAAAAAAATGGAGCTGCCGTGGCAGCTCCTAAAGTTTTTAGCAAGAAACCTTTTCCTGAGCCATGAACTCTGCTTCTACAAGTATTGCAGTGGCCTTCTCCAGGTTCTTCTCATTTACAAGAACGATAGGTCCTGT
>NZ_BSDY01000004.1 GCF_027925155.1 Propionigenium maris DSM 9537
GGAAGACAAAGTTGTTTAAAACAAAGTCTACCTGGGCTGAACGTTTTTTCAAAGCCTTTGGGATTAATCCTTTAATTTGTCGTAAGTGCAGCTCTCACCTGCACTTACTTGAAATCTTTCATGTTAAGTATGGCATCATCCAATATAATGAATACTCTCCATGATAATATGCGCATAATAGCCTTACAAGCCGTATCCCTCAATACGGTATTTTGTAATGCTTAAATATATGCATCAGATCTATTTTATACTATATCTGAAGTTTTTTCCAATCCTAAGCCTAAAAAATCTAGGTTTTTAATTCTATACTTTCCTTAACAATAAAAAACACCAGAGGTTATCCTCTGGTGTTTTGTTTTATTTAGTCTCTTCTTCTCATCTGTGGGAATAAGATTACGTCTCTGATAGATGGTGATCCAGTAAGAAGCATGATTAGTCTGTCGATTCCGATTCCTAATCCTCCTGCTGGTGGCATACCATACTCAAGAGCCTCTACATAATCGTCATCGATTACTGCATTTGCTTCCTCGTTTCCAGCTAGAGCCTCCTCTACCTGTGCCTCAAATCTACCTCTCTGATCAGCTGGGTCATTCAGCTCAGAGAATGCATTTGCATACTCTCTTGCATCGATGAATAACTCAAATCTGTCTGTAAATCTTGGGTTCTCTGCATTTCTCTTAGCCAGTGGAGAGATCTCTACTGGATGCCCGTATACAAATGTAGGCTGAACTATTCTTTCCTCACACTTCTGCTCAAAGAACTCATTGATTATGTGTCCTACAGATTTCATGTGTGGAGCTATCTCTACATGGTGTTCCTTAGCAAGTGCCTTTGCTTCCTCTAGAGTTACATCCTGCCAGAAGTCCACTCCTGTAGCCTCCTTTACTGCATCTACCATGTGTACTCTTGCAAAGTTCTCTAGCTTCAGTTCCTTTCCATTATACTCTACAGTAGTTGTTCCAAGTACTTCCTTAGCTGAAGTAGTTATGATCTCCTCTGTAATATCCATCATGTCGTTGAAGTCAGCATAAGCCTGGTAAAGCTCCATCATAGTGAACTCAGGGTTGTGTCTAGTTGAGATTCCTTCATTTCTGAAGTTTCTGTTGATCTCATATACCTTGTCAAATCCACCTACTATAAGTCTCTTCAGGTAAAGCTCTGGAGCTATTCTCAGGTATAGTTCCATATCCAATGTGTTGTGGTGAGTAATGAATGGTCTTGCTGATGCTCCACCTACGATTGGGTGCATCATTGGAGTTTCAACCTCTAGGAATCCCTTGCTGTTAAGAAGGTTTCTGATTACGTTGATGATCTTAGTTCTCTTGATGAAAGTATCCTTTACCTCTCTGTTTACAACAAGGTCCAGGTATCTCTTTCTGTATCTGATCTCTACATCTGTAAGTCCCTTGTGCTTGTCCGGTAGAGGTCTGATGTTCTTAGATAGGAATGTGAACTTTGTTCCTCTAAGAGTAAACTCTCCCTTACCAGTTACAAATACTGTTCCCTCTATACCAACTATATCTCCGATACTTGTCTTCTTAAGAATCTCAAACGCCTCATCTCCGATGGCATCCTTTCTTACATATATCTGAACTGTTCCACTTTCATCCTCAAGGTTAGCAAAAACTGCCTTTCCTGCAGTTCTGTATGTCATGATTCTTCCAGCAGTTACAAAAGTTTCCTCTGTTAATGTTTCCTCTTCTGATTTAGGAGCGTGTTTTAAGATGTCTCCAACCATGTGCTTTTTGTCGAATTTTCCACCGAAAGGTGCTACTCCTGCTTCCTTCAGTTCATTTACCTTTTCCCACTTATCCATTATAATGTGGTCGTTTGCTACTCTGTCAAAGTACTTTTCCATTCCACTTCTCCTTTATCTATTCTTTTCTTAATCTTATTATATATATCATGGATTTTTTAGCCCAGCTCGTTTCCGGGTAATCTTCTACTATCTTTTGGAAGTATTTCAGGCTTTCCTCCCTATTCTCTCCCCTATAGTAACTCATTGCCACATAGTAGTCGGCTTCCAATCCCTTATATGAATCCTTAGTTGTTTCCTCTACCCTCAGAAGGTGCTCAACTGCCTTCTCATAATCGAAGAGGTTGTAGTAACTCATTCCAAGATCTAACTCCACTCCAAGTTTCTCAGAGATCTCAGGATTTCTCCTCTTGGCTCTGTCAAAGAAGAGAATTGCCTCCTGGTAGTTATTTGATTCAAATCTTATCCTTCCAAGCTCTAGCTCCCTCTCTACCTCTATGGTTTTAAGGATCTTCTTTTTTTCTGCAGTAAGGGCACCTTGTCTGCTCCTATCTACCTTGGAAAGAGTTTTATCAAAGAGTTCTATCTCCCTGCTTTTCAGATAGATCCTGCATATCTTCTCATAGTCCCCAGCATAGGCCAGATACCTCAGGGCTTCTCCCCTATCTCCTGCCTCTGCGTAGTAATCTCCTATGATCTGTGCTGTCTTCTTTGAGTGGGTCCTTCTATACTCACCCTTTAAGAGTTCTAAGTCTCTCTTCTCCAACTTTACACCTGTGTGCAGGTAGGTAAGGAGTTTCTTCTTCAGATCCCCTGTCTTCCTGTTTTTATAGAGATAGTTCTTCCATACCCTGCTTCCCTTTTCAAGGGTCTTCTCCTCTAAGAGGATGAGCTTTTCATCTTCAGCTGCTGTAAGCTTATACTCTCCCCTTATCCTGTGGATGCTTTCCCTGGCTTTCCCATACTTCTTAAGGGCTATATACAGCTCTGCCTCCATAAAATAAATATCCCTTATGGCAAAGGAATTTGGATAGGATAGTATAAATAATTCTTTCGCCGGTAAAAATACCTCTATATTCTTAGCACGGTAACTGTTCAATATTATATCATAGTTTTGTTTCTCAGTAAAATTATATTTATGTTTAACCCGTACCTCTACCACCCTCTTGTTTTCTGATTTATCCTCTACCTCTATGAGATAGTCTCCCTGGTAGTACGTTTCGAAAAACACCACGTTCTCCTTAATAAAAGTCTCATTCTCCGACATGTATGGATATTTAATAAGCCTTACCTTAGCGGGATTCATTGCATTTATCCCCAGTATCTCACCGGTATATGCCTCATAGTAGTCTCCAGTATAGCTTTCTGGATACCTCCTTACAAGAGCAGTGCCATCTCTGTCTGAAAGCTCCCTATATAGTCCCCCTATATTTTCTTCATTTACAATAATATCTGGCTGCTCCAGAGGTTTTACCACATACTCCTCTGCCTCTTTCTCTGCAGCCTCCTTCTCCCTCAGTCTGTCCAGGCCCTCGCTTGCCTCTTTAGGCCTCTCCTCCATCCTCTTTCCGCTCATGGAATAGGCCCTTTCCGGTGTGAGATTTATAAGTGAAGCATAGATCAGTCCAATTAAAAGTATAATTTTCTTCATTCAACCACCCTTACATAATAAAAATAGAGCAAGCTCCTTGCTCTATTATATCAGATTTTTATTCTTTTAAAGAAATTTAATTCCTATACTTCCCTTATAACAAGCTTTATCTCATTTATTTTTTCCTGCTCCTCGTAGATAGAGTAAAGAAGCTCTACTCCCTTCTCATCTCTCTTGAGGTAGTCGGTCTTCAGTATAAAGTTTTTTACAAGGTAAGGAGTCCTATAGATAAATCTCGTGTCCTCATCCACTCTGAAGATCTGGTTGCTGGTAATTGAACCCTTCCTCATCACCTGAACCCTGTCTTCCATAATAAATATCTTGGACTCCCCAAGTTCATTCTTGTAGGAATATTTAATTCCCTTTTCACTTACTTCCTTTGTGCACTGCACCCTTTCGCTGCTCTTTTCTCCATAGCTGTCTGCTGTCTCTACTACTAGCTCCATTCTTCCTCCTAGCTCTATTCTCCGCCTAATAGTCCGCTTATAAATGAATCTACATCCTCATCATATTCCTCTAAGCCGTCTACCTCAGCGTAAGACTCCTCTGCTGCTGCGCTGTCTTCTCTATCGTAATACTCGTCATCTTCCCAGTCACCTATATCGGTAGAAGCTGCTCCGTTATACTCCATCTCCCAACGTTCCATTACTTCCAGAGCCTCATCCTCATCCTCTATATGGGATAGCTCCTCTTCATTTTCATCGTAGATAAAGGCATGCTTCTCTCCGTCAAAGTCCTCTGCTATTATATATTCCTTTCCACCTGACATAAGATCTCCTATCACATGGAGTTCATATTCCTCTTCAAATATCTCATGATAAAACGTTTCACCTACTGCATACATATCAGACACCTCTTCCTTTTAATTACTTATGATATTTACTGTTCCCCAAAATACTAAACCACCTATAGACCTGTTCTAAAAGAATCAATCTCATCAGCTGGTGAGGGAAAGTCATGTCTGAAAAGCTTAATCTTAAGCCCGATATTCTTCTTACTTCATCAGAGACACCATAGGATCCGCCAATAATAAAGTTTATGGTACTCATTCCTCTTACAGTGATCTTCTCTATCTCCTTAGCCATCTCTTCAGAGGAAAGCTTCTTACCACCTATATCCAAAAGGACGTTAAATCCCTTGTGTTTCTCTGCCATTTTTATTATCTCAGATGACTCTCTTTCTATAGAACGCTCTCTGTCGCTGTCATTACCATCTTCTTTTAGTTCAACAATTTTCACCTTAGCGTAAAGATTCATTCTCTTCAAAAATTCTTCCATACCCATCTTGATGTACTTCTCTTTTATCTTCCCTACGCATATAATGTTAATATTTACCACTACTGCTCCTTTATCCACCTCTTTACACTCTCTTTACAAGGAGAGCCATGGATTTCCTATCTTCTTTTAAATTTTTTTTCCAGCTCCTCCAGGGGTAGCTTCACTATTATGGGTCTTCCGTGAGGGCAGGTATACTTCCCTATATTATGGAGCTTTTCTATGAGTATCTCCATCTCCCTGTGGTTCAATGGTTCCCCTGCTTTTATAGAGTTTCTACAAGACATGGATATGAGTATCTTCTCCCTGAAGTCCACTATACCAGTATCCTCTCTCAGCATCTCTATCATATACCTGAAGGTATTTTCTATGCTTGTTCTAAAGTCAAATACCGGAGCACTTCTGAGAAGTACTTCTCTATCCCCAAAATCCTCTACTTCAAAGCCGAACTCATCTAGCAGCTCTCTGTGCTCATCTACGATTCTTTTTTCCTCATAGTCAAGGCTAAATTTTAGAGGCACCAGCATGCTTTGCTTACCTATACTTTTGTTGTAGTGCTTTTCCTTTAATTCCTCGTAGAGGGTTCTCTCCTGGACTATATGCTGATCATATATCTCCAGAGTCCCGTCCCTCTCCACAAGGATATAGGAGTTATAAAACTGTCCTATAACCCTGAAATCCTTCTCCCTTTTCTTCACAGGTTTCTCTGTAGCCGAGACAGGTTTCTCCCTCTCTACACTCTGGGGCTCCTCAGGGACCTCATCCCTGTAGATCTCACGGCCTCCCTTGGGAAGCTCCTCCCTCTCTATAAGGGGGATCTCCTCGGTCTTTATAACCTCATCCTTAAAGGTTGGAGTATAGGTAAAGGGTTTCCTCTCCTCCATTACCTCAGAGGGACCTGGTTTTTCTGGAGTACTCTCTGCCTTTTCAGGCCTTTTCTCATAGCCCTCCTCGGGCTGAGATGCCTCCCATGAAGTCTCCTCTACTGTCTCCACCCCTTCTTCATCGGCCTCCTCTGAGGACGACTTTTCTCCCTCTCCCAGAAGATCGGCAAAATCTGAAAGGTCGATAGTGGTGGAGCTTTCCGTTGTGAGAACGGGGGATACTATCTCCTCATCCTCCTCCATTACCTCCTTGATCCTTTCAAGGACCTCTTCATAGATGGTATTTCCCTCTGAAAACTTTACCACCTTCTTGGAGGGGTGAACGTTTACATCTACCTCGTGGGGATCTATCTGAAGAAATATTATCACAAAGGGATAACGTCCCTTGGTGAGCTTGGTATAGTACCCGTCTATTACCGCTTTCTCCAGGAGGGCTGATTTTACATATCTTCCATTTACATAGGTATAGATATGATCCCTTGTAGCCCTTGTAAGTTCTAGGTTCCCAAGGTACCCCAGGGGAAATTCCACAAGATTTTTAAGGGTATTTTTATTAAAGAGTTCCAGGATAGTGTTCTGCATACCTCTTCCACTGGTCTTTATTACCTCTCTTCCGTCCAGGTAGAGGGTAAAGGCCACCTCTGGGCTCACAAGAGCTTCCTTTAACACTATCTCCTTAATCTTAGCATACTCTGTTCCCTTCTTTCGGAGAAACTTCAGTCTGGCTGGAGTATTGAAGAATAGC
Organism: Propionigenium maris DSM 9537; assembly: GCF_027925155.1. Classification (GTDB taxonomy): domain Bacteria; phylum Fusobacteriota; class Fusobacteriia; order Fusobacteriales; family Fusobacteriaceae; genus Propionigenium; species Propionigenium maris. The sequence goes on from NZ_BSDY01000004.1 coordinate 6,311, forward strand.
TCTCTTACCTCTATCTCCGTTCCCCTGTTCATGCTTCTCTCCTTGTGGCTGGTCACCTTACCTCCCAGGACTGTGATGGAGTTCCCACCCTCATCCTCCTCCCTCTTTGAGGAGAGCTTAACCTTTGAAACTGAAGCTATAGAAGCCAGTGCTTCTCCACGAAAACCATAGGTATGAAGATTAAAAATATCGTCCTTGGTGAAGATCTTACTGGTAGCATGCCTCTCTATTGAAAGAAAGAGATCATCCTGAGACATCCCCACACCGTTATCCGATATGGTTACATCCCTTCCGCTGTTCCTTACCTCTATCCTGATGGCACTACTTCCAGCATCCAGGGAGTTTTCCAAAAGCTCCTTTATCATACTGGCAGGATTTTCTACCACTTCTCCTGCTGCTATTATATTGGATACCGTTTCATCAAGTATCTTTATCCTTCCCATTATGGCCTCCCTAAGCTGCAGAGACATCCTAACTGATTTTAGATACTCTACCAACATAACTAATTTATTAAAAAACTATAAAAAGGCAACTGAAATTCGGTTGCCTGTCTAAAATCAGTCTTTATTTGCCAACTGATTATAGCAGATTTTTTTTCAATTTTCTACAGTATTTTTATAAAATACTTGAATAAGTCATCTTTATTTCATATGAATTTTCACCGTATGAAAACTTTCATTGGTCCAATTTTAACTATTATTATTCTTTTATACCATAATACTTTAAATTACAAACCTTAAATTTTATACAACTCTTACCTGTCCCTTAGTTCATTATTAGCATTACTCTATTGCTAGGTTGCTCTTTTATAGTTTTTTTGTAATAATAAAATGTGAATGAAAAAAATCAAGGGGTGAATAACTTGAAAAAAATACTACTTATTCTTCTTTTTTCCACTGTCCTTTCACTTACCTTTGCAGAAGATATAGAGGACTACAGATCCTTTGCAAGGGGAAGGGAACTCTTTACAGAGGGAAACTATGGAGAAGCAAAAATCGAATTTGAATTTTTACTTAGAAACTTCCCAAATTCTCTTTTATTCGTCAACAAGTATGCCAACTACTATATCGGTATGAACTACTATAAACTCAAGGATTACAATAAAGCCAGATACTACCTGGAGCAGGCTGTGTATGTACCTAAGGAGTTTAATGACAAAACCGGATACTTCAGAGTAAAGAGAAATCATTTTTTTGAATATGAGAGAAACTACCACCTCGCTCAGATCTACCTTAAGCAGGGAGAGGAGGAGGAGGGGCTTAAACACCTGAAGTTTCTTATAAAGGATTACTACAGCCACAACCTCTCAGACTTTGAGTCCAAAGCCCTGAAGCAGCTGGCCCTCTATGAGCCCTACTATGAAACCCTCTACAAGATAAAGTATGAAAACAATATAAGTCTCCTTCCCTCACTGAAGGAGGAGGACCTGAAGATGGTTGGAGACTTCTTTGTTTCCAAGGGACTCTTCGACAATGCTGTCAATGCCTACACCCTTCTGCTAAAGGATTCTGATTCCAAGGATATCCGTCTGAAGCTTCTGGAAGCCCTCACCAGGGGAAAGAGGTATGAGGATGCTATGAGGGTATCCACAGAGTATCTCAGAGAAGATACCGACAGCGCTTACTACTACTACAGGGGAAACGCCTACAGAAGGAAGGGCATGACGGACTACGCCCTCAACGACTTCAAGCGGGTTAAGGATGGTAGCTTCTTTAAGAGAGCAAGATACGATACTGCCAGACTTCACTACCTGAGAGAGGAGTATGGACAGGCAATAGAGATATTGAGGAGGTCCTCAGATGCAAGGTCCCACACCCTGCTCTTGAACTCCTACCTTGCCCTTGATATGACAGAGGAGTTTACCTCTTCAGCACTAAACTATATAAAAAACTACCCCTACACAGATGAGGCTGCCTACTACAGGTTCCTCCTCTATAGGAACAGTAAAAATGAAAACTACCTCAGATGGATTAAGAAGTACAATATGAATACCTACTACTATGAGGTGGCTCTCTCTATAAATAACACAGCTTATGAACTGAAGGAGTTCCCCTTAGAGGCAAAGCTAAAGAAGTATAAGGGTATCATCACAAAGCTGGAGAAACTATCCAGACTGGGAGACAGCGAACTGCTAAAGATGAACTTTGAGAATCTTAACCTTCCAGAGGATGACAAGGCCTTTGAGGGATACCTCATCTCCATGATCTACGAGGAGGGCTACTTCTATAACCAGGCTATGAAAAACTCCAGAAAATACAGCAGGCATATATCTCAGTACTCAAACCTTTTAGATATCCTCTATCCAAGATACTATAGTTCTCTGGTAGAGGAGGCTGCAAGAAGATATAATATAGACTCTGCCCTTATCTATGCAGTTATTATGAAGGAGAGCCTCTTCAGCGACGATATCATCTCCCGTTCAGGAGCTTACGGCCTTATGCAGATAATCCTTCCCACAGCTAAGGATATGAAGAGGGACGTCACTCCAGAGGAACTTATGGTTCCCAGTATCAACATCGATCTGGGAACGAGATACCTGAAGATCCTCCTAGACAAGTACAAGGGTGATGTAACTAAGACCATAGCTGCCTACAATGGAGGTATGGGAAATGTGGATCGTTGGAGTGGTGAGGGACAGCTGGATATAGAAGGTATCCCATTCCCTGAAACCAAGGAATATACCAAGGACGTTTTAAGTAACTACTATAAGTATAAAAGGCTATACGATTAACCTATAAAGAGGAGGTGCACCTGCACCTCCTCTTTACTTTAAAGTCTTCTCTATTATCCTTATTAGCTCTCCCAGAGACTCCTGATCACTTCCTACATTAATCTCCTCTGCATAACCTTCAAGAAGCAGCCTTCCAACACTGCTCAAGGCTGATTTTGCAGCACTTATCTGAATTAAGATACTGTAAAGCTCTGCCTCATTTAAGATGAGCTTCTTTATCCCCCTTACCTGCCCCTCTACCTTACTGAGCCTCACTATGGAGTCCTCCTGTTTCACTGCCATTCCCTGCCTCCTATTTAAATCTTCTCATAAAGTCCTCTAGCTTCCCCATATCCTTAAAGAGATAGTAGAATAAATTCATCACTCTAGCATATAACTCTTCTTTTTATATGAAGGTATGTTCATGTATGATTGTATGTGTGATTTGTGACAGCTATGTGGCATTATATTAAAAGTTTTTATAGATAATTCATGGGTTTAAAATTATAATTATATTAAGAAGGTACACAAGGAGGACCCTATGCCATATGATTTACAGGATAAATTAGTTATCGCCATCTCTTCCAGAGCCCTTTTTGATCTCGAGGATGAAAATCAGATCTTTGAGGAGAGGGGACTGGAGGAATATATAAAACATCAGCTGGAACACGAAGAAGATCCCATCCCCAAGGGAACAGGATACCCCCTCATCAAGGCTCTCCTTGATTTAAATAAAAAATTTGAAAACCCCATAGTGGAGGTGATCATCCTTTCCAGAAACTCTCCTGAAACGGGAATGAGAATCTTTAACTCAATAGATGCCCTGGGACTGGATATAATAAGGGGAGGATTTACAGGGGGAGAGGACACCTCAAAGTACCTTGAGGCCTTCGATGTGGACCTCTTTCTCTCTAAAAATGAGGAAAATGTCAAGAGAGCTTTAGACAGCGGAAGGGCTGCCGCCCTCATCTACGACCTCCCCCAGGACTATCAGCCTGCAAAGGACCAGATAAGAATCGCTTTTGATGCAGATGCTGTGGTTTTTTCCGATGAATCTGAAAAGATCTACCAACGAGAGGGACTGGAGGCATTCCTGGAACACGAGAGAATAAATGCTGAGAAGGTTCTCCCAGAGGGCCCCTTTGGAAAGCTATTGAAGCTCCTTTCCAAGATAAAGGAGAGGGACAACTCCCTTATAAAGATTGCCATTGTAACGGCAAGAAACAGCCCTGCTCATAAGAGGATCATCCTTACCCTCCGTGAATGGGGGGTAAAGGTAGATGAGATCTTCTTTTTAGGGGGAGTGGAGAAACGAGAGATACTGAAATCCTTCAATGCCCACATCTTCTTTGATGACCAGGATACCCATGTGAAGCCTGCAAGTGAGGTAATCCCATCTAGCAGGGTTCCAAACTCCATACACAAGAAATAAGAGTGACCCTGATAGTCTCTATTTAATTAAGAGTATCTTTTACACTCTTTCATAGAACCTTGTTTTGAAGGAAATAATTGGGAAGTGAGTATATCTAAGATATTGGGAGAGAATGGAGGAGAGTAAGATATGGAAATGACAAGAATCTTTGACTGTAATGCTGAAAACTGTGTTTATAATAAGGATAAGAAGTGCCACACACTTGCTATTAATATAGGAGATGATATTCCATGTTGTGATACATTTATGTCTGGATCTAATAAGGCTGGATTTAACGATGTCTCCGGCGGAGTGGGATCATGTAAGGTAGATTCATGTTCCTTCAATAGATCTCTTGAGTGTACTGCAAAGGGAATTCACATGTCTGTAGTTGGAAATCAGGTTGACTGTCAAACTTATCGTAAAAAATAATTATTCTCTCTCCCAGAGCTGCTTCTAAAGCAGCTTTTTTAATCCCTTAAATTAAAAAAGCCCGGCTGCTATGCAGCCGGGCTACTATCTACCACTGAGGGGTAAATGTAATCTGTTGAAGGTGAGGTATCGCAGTTTCCCTGCTGATTACCAGGGTGTTCACTCCACTGTTGAGAAGAGTGCTCCCCACCACAGAGGTCTCTATCCTTGTCCATCCATTGGTACTTTTTGCCAGAGCCCTATCTGTAATTAGGTTCCCATTGACATATACTGAAACTGGCCGGATCTCATCAGCTGCATAACAGATCTTCAGCTCATACTCCCCTGGATCTGCATAGAAGTGATAGACAAGCTTTTGCGGCAGCTGCTCATTATCTTTCTCACTGTTAGTCACCAGATCGTTAAAAGCGTGGTTAACAAAGATATTTACCGATTCTTCTCTGACAAAATCTGTCGCCGAAAATTGAACTAGAGCACTATGCATATAACTTCCTCCCTTTCTATTAATCTAAATTGACACCAAAAAATAGGCTTTTAATCTTCTTTGCGTGTAAAGGTCTTCTATAATGCATATACTGGAAAAAATCAACATCCCCTGTAAATTAATGGTGGTACTCTGGGAGTTCTCCTCCAAAAATTGATTTCCACATAGGGGAAGGTTATAATTAAATAAACAATGTAAGGGGAGTGATAGTATGAAGGAAAAGCTTATCTCTAACCTTAGAGATGAATTTAACTCCAAGGGCTTTAAATTGATTGAAGAGGATGGTTCCTTTAAAGCAAGTGAAATTAGGTATGAGTTTAGCGACGATAACAAGCTTCGCCTTAAGTATCGGGAGTCCGACCACAATAAGATCATGGAACTTCTTACCTTCTTTGTGCTCTTTTACCCAAAACCAAAACTTGATATTGTAGAGGTTACAAGCAACTCTACTGGTTATTATATGTGGTTAAAGTTTTAATCTGTGCCCCTCTCATTCCCAGAAGGTAGAGGGGCACTTTTAGTAAAATATACTGAATCCTATAATACCCTAAACCTCTATCCACCTTACCTCTCTTCCCAGAGACTCTATATACCTCATAAACCCCTCCATCTCTAAGGTCATAGTTACAGTATTTGTATTTGGGTGAATGCAGATCCTGTGACTTCCCATAAAACTCCTGTCCATGCAGAACTCCACTGTTCCGGCTAAATCATTGATTAGCCCCATGGGAGATACTGCTCCCCTTGTAAGCCCAAGACATTCCTCCAGCTCCGCTTCACTTCCAAAGGTAATCCTCTTTACTCCAAGCTGCTCACCGATACTTTTTAGGTCAGCCTTCTTGTGAGCCACAAGGGATACAAGAAAATACCTCCTGCCCTTCTTGGACTTCAAAAATAAGGTTTTACAGTCGCTTCCGTCAAGGTCAATATCCAGTTCATTAGCTTCCTCCATGGTATATACCGCCCTATGCTCATACCTTGAGTATATCTCCACTCCTGCTTTCTTCAGATAATCATATACCTTTTTTTCCTTCATTGTTCCCCCCTATCTTCCAAAGCTATCTATTTTTTTAAATAAGTATACCTCCTACTACCTTAAAGAACAATCCCCCACTTATTTTTAAGCTCTGACAATCCCCCTATACAATATGCTGTTTTGCCATTGAGCAATTTTTATGGCAGACTTAAATATCTTTATTACAGGGAGTGATAGTATGAATGAAAAGATTATAGTCGACCTTAAAAAGCTATTGGCATGCAAGGAACTGAGACTGATTGATGGAGATAGAACCCCTGATACAAATGAGGTTAAATATGATTTTACAGATGAACACAGCCTTCAGCTAAAGGTTCAAAAGGATTCCTTTAATATCGTCCATAGCCTTCTGTCCCAAAGGGAGTATAAGATTACCGGCAGTGCTACCTACCCATCTGGCCACTATATCTGGCTGGACTTTGATACTCCTTCCATCCCTTAATAAACTATTTAAAAAGGAGGCTTATAGCCTCCTTTAAGCATCTACAGCTATGAGGGATACATAGTCAACTACCTGATCCTCATTGTTTATCTCTCCAGAGTCCCCCCTGGCCACTACTCTCATCCTTGGATTTTTTGCAGCAAGCTTCAGATACTCCATAAGGACCATTATAGGCCCAAAACCACAGATAGATATATCCCTCTCCCTTACCCTCTTGGAAAACTCCTCTGAATCCAGATCTTCTATAGCTTCAAGGGCATAGTTATCCAGCTCCCTTCCAACCTCTCTGGTTTTAAAGTGGGTAAAGTCCGAGGAGGCTATTACAAGTATTCTTTTTCCACTCTCTGCCCCTGCCTCATAGAGCTTCTTAGCAAGAGCCCTTGCTGTGCTATACCTGTGATCCATTATACAGATGGGAAGAAGCTTAAACTCAGACTTTATAAAATATTTTAGATATGGAAGGATTACCTCTGCTGAATGCTCAAACTTCTGTGAAAGCTCCCCCACCTCTATACTCATCTCATCTCTCAGCTGGGCATCTATCTCCACCTCTCCAAAGGGGGTCTTCCAGAATTCATTTTTGTCTATCTCCACCCCGTGACCATACCCTGTATGGTTGGGATTCAATAGAACCACTGTATCATAACCTTCCTCATTTCTCCCTATTATCTCAAAGAGGGGAACTCCTATCCTGGCACAGTAGATATACCCTGCATGGGGGGCTACTCCCCCTATGATTCTTCTCTCTCCCAGAGTGTAGTCTATCTCCCTGTCCTTAAGGCTCTCCTGGAATATCTCCTCTATCCTTCTTGCAGACTCTGGATAGAAGCTACCCTGGGCAAAATTTTTCCTTCTACTCATATCCCTCTCCCTCCAGCTCTCTTCCACATCGGTAACACCTTCCGCCAACAGCTCCACTATAGTTTATCTCATACCTTCTCTCTATTACCCTGCTTCCACAGCCTGGACATATGGTGTCCCGGCCAAGCTCCAGTCCTACATTTCCTATATATACATGGTTTACATACTCCCGTGCAATCTCAAAGAGTTTTACAAGGGTTTCCACTGGAGTGGGATCGATAGTCATCCTATACTGAGGGAAATACCTGTTTATATGGAGGGGAACTCCCTCCCCTACCCTATCTCTGTACCACTCCATGAGTTTTCTAAACTCCACCTCATCATCGTTGTGTCCAGGGATAACCAGATACTCCACCTCCAGGTGGCGGTTGCTCTTAGCTATGATCTCCAGGGTTTTCTTTACAGGAGCAAGGGTAGACCCTGTGATCTCCTTGTAGAACTCTTCACTGTATCCCTTGAGATCTATACTAAAAGCATCTATTACCTCCATGAGCTCCCTGAGGGGTCCTTCCTCTATATAGCCATTACTCACCATTACATTTTTGAGCCCTGCCTTCTTGGCTTCCACTGCTATATCCCGCATATACTCATACCAGATTATGGGCTCATTGTAGGTATAGGCTATCCCAATATTATCATCATCCATAAATCTCAGAGCCTGTTCCACCACAGTCTTAGGTGAGGTCTTTCCCGCTCTCTCAAAAACATGGGAAAAATCTCCCTGGGCTATAGTATGGTTTTGGCAGTACTTACACCTGAGGTTGCACCCTACACTTCCAATGGAGAAGATAGTTCTTCCAGGGTAGAAGTGGTAGAGGGGCTTCTTCTCTATCCTATCCAGATTTCTCGCTGATAGAATTCCGTAGTTCATACTTATAAGCTCACCATCTATATTTTTTCTCACATGGCATATACCATAGTTTCCATTATTTATAAGGCAGTTATGGGGACATAGTTTACACCTCACTCCCCCGCCTTCCCTTTCATAGTAATCAGCTCTATACATAACTTCCTCCTAGTGGTACCTCTTAACCTTAAACCTATATAACTCAACTTCCTCCTGAGCTCCTATTCCAGCCTTACTCATGGCTATCTGAATCTGCTCATCTATATCTGTCACCCCTGGAAGGTCTGGGAGAAGTACTCCCCGCCTTACTCCCTTCTTTACTATTACCCCGTATACCTTGGGATCCAGCTGGCTCCTCTTCTCTATTCTTTCAGGTTTATCAAGTATATCCACAGATACCTCTATCTCCTCTACCTCCTCCCTGGTCAGAGGGGGAAATCTTGGATCTCCAAAGGCAGCTGATTTGGCGTTTCCTATAATCTCCTCCATGAGGTTCTCCCTATAAGGCTCCAGGGTTCCTATACACCCCCTGAGATCGCCATTTTTCATATGAAGGCTCACAAAGCAGGCTTTCTGTGCCATGAGCTTCTCCTCGGAATTGAACTCCTCCCTGTACTCCCCTTTTCCTCCTAGATTTTCCAGGATACTCTTCATAGCCAGCGATGTGTAGATACTCTTTCCTCTATACATTGTTCCTACCTCCCATGACTTCCTCTCCTCTATTTATTCTGTCCACTTCCACATCTTCCTTTCCATAAAAGTAATTCTTCCAGTTGAGTTATCCTATCTTATGGTATAAGATAGTTATAGAATTACATGAGAACAAAGTTTAAGAGCAGATATAAAGGACGGTGACCTATGAATAATACTAAATGGATATATAGAAGTGACTATATACCTCAAGAGACCTCCCTTCCCTTAGATAAGGATATCTTGAATATCCTCTACAACAGAGGGATTACAGAGGATGAGGAGATAGAGGAGTTTCTCCACTGCTCCCTTGAGGATATTGCAGACCCCTTTGAGATAGCAGATGTAAGAAGAGGTGTAGATAGAATAATAGAAGCAAAAGAGAAGGGAGAGACCATATGGATCTACGGGGACTATGATGTAGACGGTATTACATCCACATCCCTTTGCTACCTGGCCCTTCGTGAGATAGGAGTAGAGGTAAGGTACTACATCCCCCTGAGAGATGAGGGATATGGTCTGAATAAGGAAGCCCTTACGTATATAAAGGAGCAGGGAGGAAGCCTGGTGATCACCGTTGACTGCGGTATCTCCTCTGTGGAGGAGATCGATCACGCCAATGAGATAGGTCTTGATGTAATCATCACTGACCACCACGAGATCAACAACAACCTTCCTGCTGCCTATGCAGTTATAAACCCCAAGAGGGAGGACAACACCTATAACTTCCCATACTTTGCAGGAGTGGGAACAGCTTTCATGCTCCTTATGGGTCTCTATACTACCCTGGAAAGGAAGGAGGAGATCTTTAAGTACCTGGATATAGTGGCCATTGGTACAGTGGCGGACATCGTTCCCCTCACAAAAGAAAACCGTATCTTTACCAAGTATGGTCTGAGGCTCCTTGAGAAAACCCAGCATGAGGGACTCAGAACCCTCCTAAAGGCCCTCTACCCAGATACTCCTGAGAAGATCTACAACACCTATGATGTAGGCTTTATCATCGCCCCTGTATTCAATGCAGCTGGTCGTCTCGAGGATGCCAAGAAGGGGGTTGAGCTTATGACCACAGATTCCCACAAGGAAGCTATGGAGGCATCTGCAAAGCTAATTGGTCAGAACAATGAGAGGAAGGAGATCCAGCAGAGTATCCTGGAGAAGGTAGAGGATACCATAGAAAAAAATGACCTGGCATCTAAGAATGTAATAGTTGTAGCTGGTGAGGACTTCCACCATGGGGTTATTGGTATTGTGGCTTCCAAGATTGTAGACAAGTACTATAAGCCAACCATTGTAATGGAGATAAAGAGGGAGGAGGGTATTGCTGTAGCTTCCTGCAGAAGTATCGAAAACTACAACCTTATAGAGGGATTAAATACCATGTCCGAGATCTTCACTAAGTATGGAGGACATGCAGGGGCTGCAGGTTTTTCCATCCCCATAGAGAATATCTCCACCTTTGCAGAGAGGATAAATGCCCATGCTGGGATGTACCTGGATGAGGGGGATTTTCAGAAACCTGTTAAGATAGATAAGGAGATCTCCCTCCACAAGGTAAGCTATGAGTTCCTTGAAAAGTTGAGCCTTCTAGAGCCCTTTGGATTTGGTAATCCTACACCACTATTTTCCATGAAAAACTGCCTCTTTAAGGATCTGAGACTTATCGGTAAGGATAAGAACCACATGATGCTTACTGTGGTAAAGGATGGAAATGAGGTAAGAAACTGTGTGTGGTTTGGAAGCGGACACAACTTCGAGGAGCTGGTAAACCTCAGGGAGATAGATATCGCCTTTAAGCTTAAGAGGGAAACCTACAGGGATAAGTATATGAATAAGATCTATATAGAGGATGTGGCTCCATGTGGCAGCGAGAGAAACTACCTCAAGGAGAATATAGATCTCTACGATACACACTTTCCCATGGAAGCTGTTATCTACAGCAGAAGGCACCCTTCAGACTCCCCTATCTACCTAAACTATGCTGATGGAGTCGATATCCTTCAGGACAGAAGGGTTCTGGGATACTTAGATCCTGCAACAGCTTCCCTCATAAAGAAGCTGAACTACACCTTTAAGTTTAACTTCAGGGTTGAGATCGAAAGGGTGGTGGAGAAGAGTGAAAACTTCAATATCCATATTAAGATCCACAGAAACAACACCTTTGAAACCCTTGCCTTTAAGAAGGGAGAGGTCTTTAAGGAGATAAAGAACTTCCTCATAGGGGACCTCCCATACAACAATATGCAGAAGAGGGTTCTCTCCTCTATATATAAGGAGGAAAGAAACACCCTTCTGGTAACAGACCCAGGAAGGGGAAGTGGAACAATAATAAAAAATATCTCCCTCTTCAACACCTTTATGGATAGGAAGACCCTTATTGTAACCAAGGAGAAGCTTCCAGCTGTATACAGGGAGTTTGCAGATATCGCACCGGAGTATATAGAGGGCTACCACAGTTATATCTTTATCAACTTCATACCAGAGGTAGAGGTGCCTCAGGGAAGGGCTCTTGTCATCTCCAGGGAGGAGCTGGACCTTAAAGATTACAACAAGGTGGTAGACCACTTCCTTGTTCCAGATAATATTCACATCTATACCGAGGAGGAGCTCCTGAAGATATGGGATTCCCACCTCACCTTCTATACCAAGAAACTTCCACCAGAGGAGAAGCTGGAGATCTTCAAAAATATAGATAAGTACCACAAGATACTCTCCACAAGGGATATAGCGGTATTTTTATAGACAACAAAAGGGACGGATCTACATCCGTCCCTTTACCTTTACTCTATACTATTTCCGCTGTCTGAGTCTTTATATCATCCAGTCTTCTATAGATAATATTAGCCGCTCCAAGCATAAGTCTTTCCCTTATAAACTCATCGCTTCCCTCAAAGTATCCTGTACAAACAAGGGTTCCCAGTCCGTGAGCATAGGTCCAGCAGTCTATAAAGAGTGCTTCCTTTATCTCATCTGGAAGATCATCAAATCTTTCATCTGCAGCGATCTCCTCTTGAATTATCTCCTTAAACTCCTGGATAAGTCCTGCATAGGAATTTTCCCTCAAAAAGATAGATCTGAATAGCTGCTTTTCCTCTCTGGCAAAGGTAACTATACCTACCCCGATATTTAAAAACGGAAGTTCCGTCTTTTCCCTCTTAACATAATCTAAGAAAAGATCCTTTGCTCTATCGATAAGCTCCTTCTTTAATTCATCCATGGAGCTGAAGAAACCATATATAGGTGCTGGTGAAGACTTTAAAGCCTTAGCCAGATTTCTCGCTGTGATATCCTCTAATCCCTTCTTTTCAAGCATTTCAAATGCTTTATTTATAATTTGTTCCCTTGTGAAGATGGCTTTTTTAGGCATCTCGACCTCCTAACCCTTTAATAAAATTACACCTATAATATAACATCCTTTTATTTTTTTTTCAAGGGGGAAACCCTTAATTTTATGTTCAACTGACATTAAATACACCTGTTTTTATAACAAAAGGGAGGCTATAGCCTCCCTTAAATTTAAAATTTCTTTGTCAGTGAAATTCCACCTGTTATGTAGTCCTTCTTATAAGTTACATTTTCATATGCAGCTGATCCCTCACCCTTAGCTGAGTCGTACCAGTAATTAGCTATCGATACCGTCCACATAGTTGTAGGATTTTGCATATACTTGAATCCTGTTCCCAGCATAAATGAATTCAATGCAAACTCAGAATCATTGTAGGAATCTCTGTTAGCGCCAGTATCTGCATAGTTAGCTCCCACTAGCCAAGCCCACTTGTTGTTCAGCCAGTATTCAGACCCCACAGCTACCTCCCATCCATTGTCATAGGTTCTGTTCCCCTTATACTCCCTGTCCATATCGGCGTCTTTATTAAAGTAGTAGTTTGCTGAAGTATACACAGCCCACATGTCGGTTACCCTATACTGGGTTCCCACAGCTAGGATAGCTGGTAGATCTCTTCTAGATTTATTAAAATACTCTGGATACAGATTCTCTAGGATTCCACCATTGATTCCTCCAGCTCCCCAATCTTTATCCATGGACTTACTGTCTGTTCTAAAGTCCATCTTCACCCTTGTATCATACCTCATTCCAATATTCAACTTCTCTGTGGCAGCATAGTTTAGACCAAACTGACCACCATATCCCCAGGCATGTCTCTCCCCCTCCATCCAATCGGATATTGGTACATTTACTTGAATATCATCCCTTCCAGGAATTGGGTTTGGAATTCTTCCATCAATAGTTCCTTCTGCTCTTACATCTAAGTTTCTCTGACCGTGGATTACTCTACCAGCTGCTGATAGAGATAGTTTTTCTGTTACAAACCAGGCTCTTCCTAGAGTAGCCTGGATATAGGTGTTCGATCCCTCTGCCCAGTTTTCCCTTACTTCCGAGTCTGGACCTACAGTTATTCCTGCACCTGGAATACCTGCTCCTTCTATAAGACCAGGTATCTGACCGATCGTAGGTACCCCGTTCTTATACTCCATCTCAGCTCCGCCAGCTAGCCCTCCAAAGGTGAAGTACCATGCTCTTTCATCGGTTTTATCCACAAACATTATATTTGGAATTACATCAAAGGAATCAGCCTCATAGGTCTTCCCATCATTTTTCTGTTTCTGTTTCCCGTAAGCTCCCTGTGCCCCTACCTGGAAATATCTTCCATTTTCCAGTTGCATAAGCCCTGCTGGGTTGTAGTATGCCGATGTCCCCGGATTAATTGCTCCATTTTGTGCAGGATTTGCTGTGTACTCTGGCGTGTAGTGTTGGATATGATCTACAGATGCTCCATATCCTACATTTCCCAGTGCCAATATAAGAGCTCCAATCCCTAATCTCTTTAACTTCATCTTTCTCATTTTCTCCCTTAATACCTAAAATAAATTACATATGTTACAATACCGATGTAACTTATCACTTTTTTGTAATTTTATCAATATATATTTAGGGTTTTAAGTAAACATTAAGGTGAGTGTTTTCAATTATATTTACTGAGAATACCTTAAATAATTCAGGCTATTTGGTCCTTTGCTGTGTATTTCTATCACAATAAAAAAGGAAGGCTTTCGCCCTCCTAGTTAAATCTCTTTGTTAAAGATACTCCAACAGCTGTTATCTGCTTATCATATCTTGCATTGTCCATTCCGTATTCCTTGCTATAGTGAGTTCCGTCTGCTGAATCATACCAGTAGTGACTTACTGCTACTACCCACTCAGTATTCTCATCCTGTCTGTACTTTATACCTGTTCCCAGCATAAATGAATCCAGTGCATACTCGATATCTGAATATGTTTCTTCATCTGCTCCAGTTACAGCATAGTTAGCTCCTAGCATCCAAGCTATCTTTGAGCTTACCCAGTACTCCGATCCAAGGGATACCTCCCAACCATTGTCGTACTCTCCGTGAGTATAATCATCGTCCATCTTAGCATCCTTGTTGAAGTAGTAGTTACCTCCTGCAAATGTTGTCCACCTGTCTGTAACTTTATATGAAGCTCCCAGCGCTAGGATAGCTGGAAGATCTCTTCTGCTCTTTACACCATCTGCATACTGACCATAGATACTAGAGAAACCTATCTTCATAGGATCCTGTCCAGGTACTGGTATCTCTACCTGCTTCTCACTTGCATCTGCTTCAAAGTTCATATTTATTTTAGTGTCATATCTCATTCCCAGGTTTAGTCTCTCTGTGGCTCTGTAGTTCAGACCAAATACTCCACCATATCCCCAGGCTGTTCTCTCTGAGTCTATATTTGCTTCAAGCGGAGATCCTGCTAGCTCTCCCTTGATGTCACCCTTCAGTTCTCTAGATCCGTACACCACTCTACCTGCTGCTGACATAGATAGCTTTTCCGTCAGGAACCATGCTCTTCCCAGTGTAGACTGAATATACTTATTGGATCCCTCTGCATATTGATCCGTTACATTTGTATTATCAGATGCATTTTTTCCAATTGCATCAATTGTTGCTTTATTGTCACTAACAGCCTTAAGCCCTGCTAAATTAGCTTGAGCATCTGTAGCTCCCTGATCCTTAGCTGCATTAAATCCACCTTGATAGAATTTTGCTGTTGCTGCTGCTGAAGCTGCTGCCCCTACTCCAGGCTTTAATTGATCCTCTATTAATGCTACTCCTGCTACTCCATCCTTATACTCTAGCTCTCCACCACCAGCTAGCCCTCCAAAGGTCCAGTACCAGGCTCTGTTATCATTCTTGTGAACGACTGAAATATTTGGAATTACATCCATCAGATCTGAATCGTATGTCTCCCCGTCATACTTCATCTCTTCCTTACCCATAGCTGCCTGAGCTCCTACCTGGAAGTAAGTTCCATTTTCTATATGCATCAGACCTGCTGGGTTATAGTAAGCTGATGTACCGGCATTTATCGCCCCTTGCTGTGCCGGGTTTGCATTATACTCTGGGGTATAGTTCTGTATATGATCTATCGATGCTCCATATGCTGCTCCACCAAGCACAAGCATCAGTGCCCCTAAACTAATCTTTTTCAAACTCATCTCTCTCAGTTATCTCCTTATTGTACAAAAAATAAAATTACACTTATAATATCACCCGTGTAATATAACAATTGTTTTTTAAAATTAAATTAAAAAAAAATTAAAAACTTTTAATAATTTAAGGTTGGAGAACCCTTGTTTTCGATCCCATCTAATCTATACCAATGGTATTAGATACTAGAGCTCCTCTGTCCAATCTGCCTTCTATTTAAGATTTTCTTAAAATAAAGTTAAATAGTGTAGCATAAACTATAGTTTTAAACATCTTTTGAACAAGGGTTTATTAATAACCATAAAATAACACCCTTCAAAAAGACAAAAAAAGGGATGTTTGATAACATCCCTCCTTCCTTGTGAGAAAATTCTGTAATTTTATTTTTCTTATTCAAGACACTAGGCCCTTACATACTTAACAAAGTCAAAGTTTTCATAGCTTTCAGTGACCTCAGTCCTCCACTTATTCAGGTCCACTTCTGGAAAATAGGTATCTCCCTCATAGCTTCCCTTAATATGTGAGATATACATGGTATCCACAAGGGATAGCACCTCATTGTAGATAGCTCCTCCCCCTATAAAGAAGATCTCCTTGTGAAATACGCTGGCCTTTCTTAGAGCATCCTCTATACTGTTAAATATAAAGACTCCCTCTGCATTATAACTCTTATTTCTAGTCACCACCATATTTATCCTGTTGGGCAGGGGCTTTCCTATACTCTCATAGGTTTTTCTTCCCATTATTACAATGTTTCCACTTGTAAGCTCCTTAAACTTTTTCAGATCCTCGGGAATCCTCCAGGGAAGATCTCCCCCATTACCTATAAGTCTGTTGTCGTCGTAGGCTACAATTAAATTAATAATATAGATCCCTCCCTCCAGATCTAATCTTATCCAGCTTCTCTCTAAGGGTAGATTTTACATTTTCCGTAAGGTCACTTGACTCTACCTCTCTGAGGATGAGACCATATCCTACTTCCTTGGTTTCCTCGCTTGCATAGTCCTCCAGGTACTCAGCCAGGGTAAGTACAGCATTTGGAGTACAGTAGTGGTGGATAAATCCAGGCTTACTGAATTCCATAAAGTGCTCTCCAGTACGCCCTAGTCTGTAACAGGCTGTACAGAAGGAAGGGGTAAAGCCGTTGGCCATTAGCTCCCTCATTACCTCATCTAGGGATCTGCTGTCCCCTATCTTAAACTGCTCCTTCTCAAGCTCCTGCTTCTCCTCCTTGGCCTTCTTACTGTATGCCTGAAGTTCGATCTGAGTTCCTGCATCTATCTGAGATACACCCAGCTCCATACACTCCCTACGAAGCTCTGGATTTTCTCTTGCAGTTAGAATTAGCCCTGTGTATGGTACAGCCAGACGAAGGATAGCTATAATTCTCTTTAGCTCCATATCTCCTACCAGGTATTCAGGATCTCTCACTGCTCCTGTAGCTTCATTCAGTCTAGGGAAGGAGATCGTATGAGGCCCCACTCCAAACTCGGTCTCTAAGTGCTTTACATGCTGCATAAGCCCCATTACCTCAAACTTCCACTTATATAGACCAAAGAGGGCACCTATTCCCACATCATCAAGTCCCGCTCTCATAGCCCTTGTAAGACCAAAGAGCCTCCACTTAAAGTTGGATTTCTCTCCCCTTGGATGAACCCTTTTATAGGTTTCCTCGTGGTATGTCTCCTGGAAGATCTGATAGGTTCCTATCTCAGCTTCCTTTACAATTCTGTACTCCTCCTCAGCAAGGGGGGAGGCATTTATATTCACCCTTCTTATCTCTCCATTCCCCTTCTTTATGGAGTAAGCCTTTTTCACTGTATCTCTTATATACTCTGGAGTATAGTCTGGGTGAGTTCCATATACCATTATAAGTCTCTTGTGTCCCTCATCTACAAGAGCCTCTACTTCACAGCTAAGCTCCTCCATATTCAGAGTCTTTCTTCCTATCTGGTTATCCACCTTAAATCCACAGTAGGTACATGAGTTTGTACACTTATTTCCAAGGTATAGAGGTGCAAATAGTACCACCCTGTTACCGTAGACCCTCTTCTTTATAGAGCTAGCCAGATTAAATATCTCCTCTACCCTTTCCTGCTCCTCGGAATTTAGCAGTATAGCCACATCCTCCAGGGAAAGCTCCTTCTGCTCTGCAGCCTTGGCCATAACCTTGTCAAACTCATCCCTGCTGGGATTCTTCGTTGCTTCCAGGACCTTTTCAGTCATCTCCCCATCTATAAAACTTTTTTCCTCTACCTCATCCTTCCAAGTTAACATCGCCTCTACCCCCTACTTTAATATATAGCTATAAATTTTAATAAAAAAATCTCCCTGACGGGAGATTTTAAATAGTTATCCCTTTAATTTTAGGTACTCTAAAATAGGGGTAGCTGCTATTTAAATCTCCCTTCCGCTCAGGTTCCCCCTTACAGTCAGGTATCTATTTTTTCATTGCTGTCTTTACCGATATTCCCTTTAGGTTACCAATCTTACCTGAAAGAGCTCCTATCTTGTCGGTATCACCATCCAAGATCAGAACTATAACCGATAAGCCCCGCTCCCTATAAGGAATTCCCATCCTTGAAACTATTATATCTGAATACTCCATGAGTATTTCATTTGCCTTTATTATACTCTCCCTCTCATCTATAAAGATGGACATGGTAGCTACTCTGCTCATAGATTACTCACCCTCTGCAAAGGGAAAGTCATTCTGCCTCATAGCCTCATATAATATTATTGCCGCCGAGTTAGAAAGGTTTAACGATCTTCCCATCTTTATCATTGGAATAGTTATACAGTTCTCCTTATTGGCCTCCAGCATCTCCTCTGGGATCCCTCTGGATTCAGGTCCAAACATGATGAAGTCATTCTTTCCATACTCCACATCTGTATATCTCTGCTTTGTTTTTGTAGTGGCCATAAAGAACTTTGATTCTGGATAAGCTGCCACAAGCTCCTCAAAACTCTCCCAGATATGAACCTCTACCTTATCCCAGTAGTCCAGTCCCGCTCTCTTTATCTGTTTCTCATCCAGGGAAAACCCCAGTGGTTTTACAAGGTGAAGGGGCGTATTTGTAAGAACACAGCTTCTCCCTATATTTCCCGTATTATATGGTATCTCAGGATTAAATAATACTATATTCATCCTCTTCCTCCTAAGCTTCTATTATTATTCTCGTATACTGCCCCTCTGCCGACTCCGCTGTAACACTTCCGCCATTCTTCTTCAGGGCTTCCTTTACTATGGTGAGGCCTAGGCCCGTTCCATTTATCTTTGTGGTAAAGAAGGGATCAAATACCTTCTCTACATTTCTCTCCTTTATGCCGCAGCCATTGTCCTCTATAGTGAGTTTACCTCCACTGTCTTCCAACTTTATGAGAATATACTTATTTTCCTTGCTGTAATCTACATTTTCAATGGCATTTTTTAATATATATCCAATGAGACGTCCAAACCTCTCCCTGTTCCCCTCCTTGCTCCAGGATTCATCTCCTACAAAGATTACCTGAATCTGAAGAAGTTCCAGGTTGCTTCTAAACTTCTCCACCTCCTGCCTGAGGATCTCCATAACATTAAAGGTAGTTTTTTCCAGAACTCTCTCCTTCAGGCCGGCATACTCACTTACCTCCTGAGACATATCCACTATCCTGTTGGCTTCCTTTATGATGTTGTCCAGATACTCCCCCACCTTTGCAGGATCATGAAGCTTATTTTTTGCAAGGGAAGCCAGCCCCTTTATCACCGATATGGGAGTTTTAAACTCGTGAACTATGGAGTTGGCAAAGTGCCCTATGGTCTTCAGTCTCTCATTTTCCATCTCATTTATCTCCAGCTTTCTGTTGTAGAGATACATGGAAAGGTTATACTTAAAGAGATCTATTATCTCCTTTTCCTTACGTTCAAACCTTATGAACTTTCTGTTACCCGCTAAGATAATTATACCGTATTTCTTCTTCCCATAGCAAATAGGAATTACAGTATAGTTTTGCAGCCTGTTTAAGAACTCATAGGGAGTATGAAACTCACCCTTCTTTATGCTGTACCTTGGCTGGTTTGTAGTAAGCACCTCATTTAAAAAACCAACCCTCTCTATATCCATCCTTTCCTGTGCCAGAGTATAGATCCTCTCCAGCTTGGAATCGCTTATCCTTCTTAGATCAAAGTAGCCCTCCTTGTAGGTAAGGCTCTTCTCTGTGCTGTCATAGCTGAAGTAGTAGCTCTCCACATACCCAAGATCCAGTTTAGTGGTAAGAAGGAGCAGAAGACAGAAGATAGCTCTCTCCTCATTCTTTTCCCTGTAGATCACCGACACCATCTTATCCATGGATTCCAGCTCTTCCAGCATATGGGATATCCCCTTTTCATCGTCCTTTAACTTTTTTACAAGAAATTCTCTGTCAAGCTTTTCATGCTCACCCTTTAACATAGCCCACTCTCTCTTCCTAAACTATAAAAGTTATTTTAGTTGTAGTAATTCTCTGTACTCCTTTGCTGACAGTCTTCCTTTTTTTACACTACTCTCCGGTATCTTTTCAACTTTCTGCAGGCTGTAGCTGCTGGAATTTAATGCATTTATATGAGTTACTGCTATGGCCAGAGCATCTGCTGCATCATCTGGTTTTGGGATCTCCTTCAATTTAAGTACCTTCTGTACCATAAGCTGTACCTGTTTCTTTTCAGCCTTTCCATACCCTGTAATACCCATCTTAACCTGAAGAGGGGTATAGTCAGCTAGGGGGATATCCTTCCTTACTCCCTCTAATAGTATTACTCCCCTTGCCTGACCTACACTTATTACTGTTTTATTGTTTTTAAAATAAAAAAGCTCCTCTACAGCCATGTGATCTGGCTTGTATTTTTCAAGGAGGCTGCTCATATCCTCACTTATCTTCAGGAGCCTTTTGGGCATAGGTAGATCCTTGTGAGTATATATACACCCATAGTCCACTACCTCGTATCTATTATCTTTAAAATCTATAATTCCATAACCCACTATTGCTGTCCCCGGGTCAATTCCAATCACTCTCAAGTATATTCACCTCTCAATTTTAAGTTTAACACAATTCAAAAAAAAATTCTATAAAAAAGGATTTTCCAAGGGGAATAGTATATTACTGTAGGAATAAATGTTGAGTGGAAGGAGGAGCCGGTCAGGCTGTTTTAATCTATGAATATATCTGAATATTTAAAGGAAATCAGCTATTATCCTCTTCTCTCTAAGGAGGAAGAGATCGATATAGCAATAAGAGCACAAAATGGCGATGAAGAAGCCAAGGACAGACTGGTTATCTCCAATCTGAGGCTTGTTGTAAGTATCGCCAAAAAGTATATAAACGTAGGCATCCCTGTTTTAGACCTGATCCAGGAGGGAAATATCGGTCTTATCAAAGCAGTCGGTAAATTTGATCCCACCATGGGGAGAAGGTTTTCCACCTATGCCACTTTTTGGATTAAGCAGAGTATCTTGAGATATATCTCCTCCAATCGTGGGGTTATAAGGTATCCCACCTATGTCTATGACAACATCTCTAAGATCAATAAGTTTGTACAGGAATATAAGACTGCAAACAATACCCTCCCTACCCTTGAAGTAATTGCTGAAAAGCTGGAGTTCAAGGTGAAGGATGTGGAGAAATACTTAAATATCTTTGAGCAGAACCTCAACTCCCTCGAGGAAAGCTATGGGGAAAATTCCGATCTTCACAGCATCATTCCCAGCGAGGAGGTATTTGAGGAAAGCATCATAAAGAAGAGTGTAAATGAAAACCTCATCGAGTCCCTTAAGACTCTCAACCCCAATGAGAGGAGTGTCATCATCTACAGGTTCGGACTCTTCAATAAAAATATTCTTACCCTGGAGGAGATAGGGAACAACCTGAACCTCACCAGAGAAAGGATCAGACAGATACAGATAAGAGCTATCGACAAGCTGAGAGACAAGATTGAATACAACTAAAAAGAAGAGTCCAAAAGACTCTTCTTTTTATCTACTTTTTATTTAGCTTCCTTCTTCTTCTTAAGAATGTACTTAGTAGCCTCCATAGAAGCTACAGTTCCGTCTGCCACTGCAGTGGTCACCTGTCTTACAAGCTTGGATCTGATATCTCCCGCAGCATAGATTCCCTCTACCTGAGTCTTCATATCCTCACCGGTTATAAGGTATCCATTGGAATCCAGGTTTGCTACCCCTGCATAGAGTTCCTCTGAACTCTTGGTTCCCAGATAAAGGAAGGTGTAGTCCAGATCATACACTCTTTCGCTTCCGTTTTCCTTGACAGTAACTTTTTCCACATAGTTACTTCCCTCTATCTTCTTAAGCTTACTGTTAGCTACTATCCTCACATTATCGTGCTTAGCCAGGGCATCCTTCAGCTCCTCGTGGCACTTAAGCTCTCCCTCTGGAGCAAATACCAATATCTCCTTGGAGTAACGGGTAAGGAATAGAGCTTCCTCAGCTACTTCATCCCCCTGTCCAAAGAGTCCCACAGTAAGGTTTCTTGTGAATGCTCCGTCGCAGGTAGCACAGTAGGATACTCCCCTTCCTACAAACTCAGCTTCCCCCTCTATCTTCTTCTCATTGTTTTTAGGCCAGCCGCTGGCAAGGATAACCGTATGGGTATGATAGTTCTCCACATCGGTTTTTACCACTTTGGGATCTGAGAAGATATCTAGCTCTAAGAAGGTCCCCTCCACTATCTCTACACCATATTTAAGTGCCTGCTTCTTCTTCAGCTCATAGAGCTCCCTTCCAGATATTCCCTCTGGAAATCCCGGATAGTTATCTATACTGTGAGCTATTAGCAGGCTTCCGATCTCCCTCTTCTCTATCACAAGAACATCCAGATTGGCTCTTCCTGCATAGATGGCTGCTGTAAGCCCTGCAGGCCCTCCCCCTACTATGACCATGTCATATACTCTTTTCATAATCTACTTCCTCCACTCTGTGTTTTAATCTATTAAGTCCCCTAGAGAACTTCCTTTTCTGCCAACAATGAGAAATAAAATAGACTGCCTTCCCAGAGAGTCAACAGTCTTTTTGTATAATTAATCTTCAAATTCAAATTCATTTATTAAGTTCAGTATATCCTGATCAGCTATATTATAGCAGACATTCTTCCCCTTCTTCTCGCAGCTTAATACCCCTGAGTTTCTCAGGTGTGCCAGGTGCTGACTAGTACTAGACTGAGACGACCCCACAGCCTCCTCTAAACTACTCACACACAGCTCTCCCCCATCTGAAAGGTGCTTCAATATCTTTAGTCTTATTGGATTACTCATCATTTTAAATAACATTACTGCCCTATCTATCTTCATACTTCACCCTCTATTTTTTCTTTCTACCACTTATACTATACTACTATCCCCTAATTCTGTCAAATATTCTAAAGGTTAGATAAGACCATTGGCAGTAAGAAACCTCTTCTCAGCAGCTATTGTAGTTACCTCTGTATGACCACTATATACCTTAGTTTCCTCTGGATATTCACATAATTTTTTCAGACTTTCAAAGAGTACCTTGGAGTTACCTGTTGGCAGATCAAATCTTCCATAGCTTCCTCTAAACATTGTATCCCCTGAAAAGATCACCTTCTCTCCCTCGTGATAGAAGCACTTGGATCCCCTTGTGTGTCCTGGAGTATCAATAACCTTAAACTCCCCTATCATATCTCCCTCTTTAACTGTAACAGCTTCCCCCTTAAACTTAAAGGCAGTACCATTTAGCATAGTGGAAAGGCTAAGGTCTGCATTAATAAGGAAGTCCTTCTCCTCCTCACCTATGTATATCTCTATATCGCTCTTATATTCAAGGATCTTATTTATCCCTGCTATATGATCATAGTGTCCGTGAGTCAGGATTACCTTCTCTAAATTTAGGCTATGAGTTTCAATAAAAGCTATTACACCCTCAAGGTTTTCCCCTCCACAGTCAAAAAGTACAGCCTTCTTATCCTCTCCCCATACCAGGTATGCACACGACATCATCTGTCCCAGATAAAACATCTTTATTTCCATTGTTACCTCCATCAGTCATTCTATAAATTTAACTTAATTATAAGGTAGAATGTCCATTTTGTGAACCACCTTTCACAACTTCTATCACAAAACTATCAAAATCCTAACTTATAATAGATACATCCTCATTTATAAATTGCACAACTTACCCATACATATTATAATTGATGTAGATTATTTAAAATGTTATTAAGATCTTTAAGGGGGAGTTTATGTCGAGTTTAAACAAGACGCCTAGTGCAAACAGGCTTCATATAGGAATATTTGGTAAGAGAAATATGGGAAAGTCCACCCTTATAAATGCCCTCACCGGGCAGAACCTGGCAATAGTATCTGAGTATGCAGGTACTACTACAGACCCGGTATATAAAGCTATGGAGATCCTTCCCATAGGACCCTGTGTAATTATAGATACTGCCGGCCTTGATGATATAGGTGATCTGGGAGAGCTGAGGGTAAAGAAGAGTCTGGAAGTAATCAGAAAAACCGATATCGCTGTAGTCACAACTACAGGGGAGGGTTTTTCAGACTTTGACAGGAATATAATATCTCTATTAGAGGAGAAGTCCATTCCCTTTGTGGTAGTTGTAAACAAGGTGGATACAGTAGAACCTAGGGAAGAGTTCCTAGAGGAACTCCAGAGATTAAGTTATGAGTATGTACTTATCTCTGCCATTGAAAAGAGGGGTATCTCGGAACTGAAGGAGCTCCTCATAAAGAACTCACCCAAGGAGTTTGAGCAGCCTACTATCCTGGGAGACCTTATAAAACCAGGAGAGAGTGTTGTTCTGGTTATCCCAATAGATACAGGTATGCCCAAGGGAAGGCTGATCCTTCCTCAGGTACAGACTATGAGGGATATCCTTGATAACGACGGGGTATTCCACGTTTGTAAGGAGAGGGAGCTAAGGTGGACCCTTGATAAGCTAAGGGAGAAGCCTAAGCTTGTAATAACAGATTCCCAGGAGTTTGCCAAGGTAAGTGCTGATACACCAGAGGATATACTCCTTACATCCTTCTCCATCCTCTTTGCCAGATACAAGGGAGATCTCTTCAAGCTGGTACAGGGGGCCAAGGCCCTTAAGAACCTCAAGAAGGATGCTAAGGTCCTCATTGCAGAGGCATGTACCCACCACGCCCAGCCAGATGATATCGGTAGGGTTAAGATTCCAAGGTGGATAAAGCAGAATATCCACTCGGATATCCACTTTGATTTCTGTGCAGGAAGGGACTATCCAGACAATATAGAGGAATATGACCTTGTCATCCACTGTGGAGGGTGTACCCTTAACAGGAAGGAGATGCTCTCAAGGATAGAGGCCAGCAATGAAAGGGGAGTTCCCGTGCTGAACTACGGTCTGTGTATCGCCACATTAAATGGTATATTGGACAGGGCACTAAAACCATTCCCAGAGGTTTACTTCGACTGGCTGGAGAACGAGGAGGGTGATTATGAGTAATACAGAAAAAAACTATAGAATCGAGAGGGATGGTATCGGGGAGTATAGAGTCCCTAGTAGCAGCTACTATGGTATCCATACTGCCAGAGCTCTGGATAACTTCTTCCTCAACAACTGCAAGATAGTAAATCCTGAGATAATAAAGGGGATTGCCATTGTAAAGCTGGCAGCCGCCAGAGCCAACTCCATGGAGAAGAAGCTGGATTCAGCAAAAGGAACTGAGATCAAGAAGGCCTGTGAAAGGGTATTTAACGGGGAGTTTATGGATGAATTCCCTCTTCCTGCTATCCAGGGAGGAGCAGGGACTTCTACCAATATGAACCTCAATGAGGTAATAGCAAATATAGCCATAGAAGCCATGGGAGGAGAGAAGGGAGATTACTCCCTCATCCACCCTATAGAGGATATAAATATGAGCCAGTCTACCAACGATGTTTATCCTACCGGGGTAAAGATCGCTGCAATAAAAGTTCTTAGAGAACTTGTAGAGGAAGCTATGAAGCTCCAGGAGGTATTCCAGGAGAAGGAGCACGAGTTTGCCCACGTATATAAGCTGGGAAGAACTCAGCTACAGGACGCTGTTCCCCTTACTCTGGGACAGTCCTTTGGTGCCTTTGGGGAAGCTATCTCCAGAGACAGGTGGAGGCTCTATAAGATAGAGGAGCGTCTCAGAAGAATAAACATCGGAGGAACTGCTGTGGGAACAGGAGTAGGAGCTTCCCTCAAATACAGATACTATGTGAGCGAGGAACTGAAGAGAATCACAGGTTACGGTCTTGCAAGGGCCGAAAACCTCATCGATGCTACCCAGAATCTAGATGTATTTGTTGAGGTGTCTGGCCTTCTTAAGACCATGGCTTCCTCCCTGAATAAAATCGCAAATGACCTCAGGTTCATGTCCTGTGGTCCCCTGGGAGGAATTGGTGAGATAAACCTTCCTGCTATCCAGATGGGGTCCAGCATCATGCCAGGGAAGATAAACCCTGTGGGCCCTGAGTTCATCAAGCAGATCTTTCACAAGGTACAGGGGAACGACCTCATCATCTCTGCTGCTGTAGCCGATGGTGAGTTGGAGCTAAACGCCCTCACTCCTCTAATTGCAGAATCTCTACTGGAAAACTTAGAGCTCCTAAGAGATGGAGTAAGGATGTTTTCTTCCAAGGTAATTCCAGGGGTTACAGTCAATGAGGATGTCTGTGAGAGGATGCTGAGATCCAGTCTCTCTACAATCACAAGACACATCGACACCCTTGGATATGACGAGCTCAGCAAGATTTTAAAGGAATGCGAAAAAACTGGAAAAACCTATGAAGTTATATTAAAGGAAAAAGGATTATTGGAGGAATAATGAGAAGGTTAAACCTTATTTTTATAGTACTACTCCTGGTTATCCTGACTGGATGTTCGTCTACATCCACCAAGAAAACCAACGAGTATTCCAGAAGGCATGCCCTAGCAGGTAAGGCTTCCTGGTATGGAAAGAACTTCCACGGAAGGCTAACTGCCAGCGGAGAAAAGTACAGTGTGAGAAAGTATACTGCTGCACACAAAACTCTACCATTTGGTACCATTGTCAGAGTAACCAACACCAGGAACAACAAGAGTGTAGATGTTAAGATAAATGACAGGGGACCATATGTCAAGGGAAGGGTTATAGATCTATCTCCAAAGGCATTTAGTAAGATAGCCCATACAAATGAGGGAGTAGTCCCTGTAAGGATACAGATCCTAGATGACAGCAATACCTTCAGATATAAACATTAAATAAAAAACAACGTGACATTGCATTCGAATAATCATTTGGAAGTATCATTACTTCACGTACTATTTTATAAATTCTATACTTTCATTAACAATAAAAAAAGCAGCCTCTATGGCTGCTTTTTTTATTTCCCTATCTCCCCAATATAAGATAGCTCAAGTGCCCTTCATCAAGACTTCTGTACCCCTCTCCATACTTCTTATATAGAGCTACTCCCAGAATACTCCAGACTATAAGAACTACATAGGATGGTGCTGAGATAGATCCTGGAAATATCGGCAGTAATAGAAGCATCATAAATATCACTCCTGCCACTCCTCCAAATACTCCCGTCGCCTGTATAACTTTATTTCCTTCCTTCTTTGCCTGAACATAGGCTGAAAGACTTGTATAAAGGTACCCAATAGCAGCTCCTATAGAGGACATATCAACTATCCACAGAAGAACCCTTCTTCCCATCCAAGGAGCTATAAGGGACATTAACATTACAAAGATTATAGCATTTCTAGGTGTTTTACTCTCATCATCCAGCTCCTCAAACCACGCTGGTATAGCCTTGGCTCTAGCCATGGAAAATATCAGTCTGCTGGAAGCCATGTAGAAACCATTTATTCCTGCCACTATGGCCATAAGAAGGGATAATCCTAAGGAATAAAGACCTATTCTACCAAATAAAAGTTCTATAGCATCTCCCGTAGCCCAATTTACCTTCTGAGTCAGAAGCATCTCCTGGGTAAATACAGAGGAGGTAATAACATTTAGTATCGTGTATATTACAAGTCCAGCTATGATAGATACCACTGCCAGATGGGATGCCTTCTTTGCTTCAAAGTTAAACTCCTCTGCTACCTGAGGAATACAGTCAAACCCTATATAGGCCCATGGAGCTATTGCCACTATTCTGAGAATATTTCCAATGTTTATCTTACTCACATCCAGGTGTCCTGTCATAAGAGTCATATTAAATTCTGGTCTTGTCATAAAAAATGATGCCATATAAAGGATTATCCCCAGTAGTGCCAGAGTCATAACCGTCTGGAATGTAGAGGCCATCTTTACTCCCTTAATATTCAGCCATGCAAAGACAACTAGAGCAACTGTAGCTGTCATAGCTTCAGCAAAGTAGATATTGTATCCTGCAATTGAATATAGGAGCCCCTTCTCCAGTAGTCCCGGGAACATAGTTTTAGCTATAAGAGCCAAAGCTGTTGCATTTAGAGGTACGATACATATATAAGCCAGGGATAAAAACCATCCACAGATTATTGCATGTCCCCTTCCAAAGGATTTAAAGGTAAATGCATACTCCCCACCTGCAACTGCATCCTTAGATAGGAGAAAACCATAATTTTTTTCTATTATTATCATTATCATCGCTCCAAGAGACATCCCGATAAAGGTATTCACCACTCCTGTTTCCTTTATAAATAGATCTCCTGGTAGTACAAAGGCTCCCCAGCCTATAATGGCGCCTATAGCAAGGGATAATACATCTAGCATCCCCATATTCTTTTCTAATTTTTTCTTCATTATTCCTCCCTTATGGATCTTTCTTTTATTTTAAAGAATTAATTTCAATCACTCCTCGCTTTAAAATATAAAGCCAAAAGTTCACAATTTATACAACTTCTCTATAGATTTCATTTTCTTAAAATTACTTTTGTTTCACTTATGTTTTCTAATCCCTTTATAACTGTTAATCTAGCATCCCTCCTTTAGTCATTTTTAAGTTATAAAAAAAACACTCCAACACTACTATCAAAAAAAATTGATAATAGAGTTAGAGTGTTTAAGTTTCGCCTTCTAGACTCACTTTATACCACAAATAGTAGTATAATTCATTGCCTCCAATAGAGACCCTGAATAAACCCCAGTTCTATAAATATTTTTCAGTTGAATTTTCCCTTCTTCGACAAGTTTGAATCTACACTACCACTTCCAATTTACCGAAAGGGCATTACAGACCTCACTAGCCAGGTAATCACTCAATTTACTTCATATTAGTTATATTTATCATGACTATATTACCATACTTTTAACACTCTGTCAACTTTAGAACACTCACCTAAATTCCACAGTACAACTTCACTACACTTTTCGCTTTTCAGCCTTCACTTTCCTTGACTTTTTAAACAATAATTTAAATATACCTTTTTTAAAATAAAAAAGGCTGCAACTTTATAGCTGCAGCCTTTCTATCTCTATTCCACTGCTCCCCTACTCTCAAGTAGGTAGAGCATCTCTGCATCCTTATTCTCACGAGCTAAGGTCACAGCTGTATCTCCATAGGACATGTAGTTTACATCTATTCCTATGTTCAAAAGCCTTTCTACCTCATCTAGATAGCCATTGGCTACACACTTCAAATATACCTCTCCCATGACCCTTTCACCATCGGTATTTCTATGGGTAAGATCATAGTTTTCATTTATAAGAAGGGATATCACCTCTTTATTGTAGGCATAATAGACTGCATAGTTTCCCTTGGCATCTCTAAAGTTCATGTCTGCTCCTGCTCCAATGAGCTTCTCCACAACGTTCTTCTGATTATTTACAGAAGCCCAGATAAGGGGAGACCACATCTCACTGTCTGCTACATTCACCTTAACACCCCTGTCTATAAGAGTTTCTATATAGGGTTCAGGCTTATATTTTATATAATCTATGAGAAGGGGTTCTCCCTTGCTGTTTACATAGTTTATATCAGCTCCTCCATCTACTAGGATTTCAAGAGCTTCCTGACTTTTCACAAAGTATAGAGGAGTTTTTCCTGCCACCTCTATATCCGTATTTCTTCTAATATATGGATATGTTCCCCTGTTAAGGGAAGCTTTTCTCTCTACAAGGAGATCCAGTACCTCTAGGGAGTTACTCTTCACTGCCTTTATCACAAGGGTTTCCCCTGCTTCATCCACTGTATCCACAGGGAATCCATTATCTAAGAAAAGCCTTACACTATCTACATCATCTAAGAGAATAGAAGTGTAAACATCTTCTGGTGTTACTGCTATATTATCTACTAAAGTATTATCACTCTTTTTTGTATTGCTACAAGCTATTAGGATTAAAGTTAAAAATAATATAAACACCTTCTTCATATCAATTACCCCTTAGCGCTTGCTCTAGCCGCTCTTTTTCTTTCACCTTCATTAAGAAGTTTCTTTCTCATTCTGATGCTCTCTGGAGTAATCTCTACAAGCTCATCGTCTCCGATGTACTCAAGAGCCTGCTCTAGAGTAAATAATCTAGCTGGTGCTAACTTTGTGATTCCATCTGAACTTGATGTTCTCATGTTAGTAAGCTGCTTTCCTCTAGTTACGTTTACAGTAAGGTCGTTTTCTCTGTTGTGCTCTCCTACGATCATTCCCTCATAGATCTCTACACCTGGTTCCATGAATAGAACTCCTCTGTCCTGTAGGTTAGCAAGGGAGTAAGCTGTAGTTGAACCAGAATCGATTGAGATAAGTACTCCTCTGATTCTTGTAGGAACCTCTCCTCTATGCGGCTCGTAGTCGTAGAATGAGTGGTTAAGTACTCCAGTTCCTCTAGTTTCTGTCATGAATTCATTTCTGAATCCGATAAGTCCTCTAGCTGGTACCTTAAACTCGATTCTTGTGTATCCGTCTGTACCCTGGATCATGTTGATCATCTCACCTTTTCTAAGTCCCAGCTTCTCGATTACTACTCCAGTAAACTCATCTGCAACGTCGATTGTAGCAAGCTCGATTGGCTCACAAAGTACTCCGTCGATCTCCTTCATGATTACCTGCGGCTTAGCCACCTGGATCTCAAATCCCTCTCTTCTCATGTTTTCAATAAGGATAGAAAGTTGAAGTTCTCCCCTTCCCTTTACGATGAAGGCATCTGCAGAACCAGTTTCCTCTACTTTCATAGATACGTTGTGGTCAAGCTCTTTTTGTAGTCTGTCCCAGATATTTCTAGACGTTACAAACTTTCCTTCTCTTCCAACGAATGGAGAGTCGTTTACCATGAATGTCATCGCAAGAGTAGGCTCATCGATGTCGATTAGCGGAAGTGCCATTGGGTTTTCTCTAGAAGCGATAGTTTCTCCGATATCTACCTTTTCAAGTCCAGCTACAGTTACGATATCTCCAGCTTTAGCTTCCTCCATCTCTACTCTCTTCAGTCCCTCTGCACCAAAGATTCTAGTGATCTTATAGTTGATTGTTGAACCGTCTCTCTTCATAAGAGTTACTTCATCGTTCTTTCTTACGATTCCGTTATGGATTCTTCCAGTTCCTAGCTTTCCAAGGTAGTTGTCTGGAGCGATGTTTGTTACAAGCATCTGAAGTGGTGCTTCAGGGTTACCGTCTGGAGCAGGTACGTGCTCTAGGATAGTGTCAAATAGAGGGATCATGTTTAAATCCTCATCCTCTAGCTCGTGCTTAGCAAATCCGTTTTTCGCTGAAGCGTATACTACTGGGAATTCCAGCTGTGTATCGTTTGCCCCTAGCTCTACAAACAGGTCGAATACAGAGTCCACTACTTCCTCTGGAGTTGAGTTTGGTCTGTCGATCTTGTTTACTACTACGATTGGGTTTAGTCCGTGCTCAAGAGCCTGCTTAAGTACGTACTTAGTCTGAGGCATTACTCCCTCAAAGGCATCTACAAGAAGTAGTACCGAGTCCACCATCTTAAGTATTCTCTGTACCTCTCCACCGAAGTCCGCGTGTCCTGGTGTATCTACGATGTTGATCTTGTGATCCTTATAAGTAAGGGATGCATTCTTAGAGAAGATAGTTATTCCTCTCTCTCTTTCTAGATCGTTGCTGTCCATCACTCTTTCATCTACAGCTTCGTGCTCTCCAAATGTACCAGACTGCTTTAGCATTCCATCGACTAGTGTTGTCTTTCCGTGGTCAACGTGAGCTATAATAGCTATGTTCTTTATATTCATATTTCTCCTTTTCGTCTCTCCTAGACGTTATAATATTTATATCCTTTTAAACGGTTTCTTACAATGGTTGCAAGTCCTAAAAACTTACCTTCAGAATAAACCCTGTACTTACCGTCGGCCTTTCTGTATACCACTGTGTTACCATTGTTAAATAATTTAATGTTTTTCTCTCCAGTAAGCTCTATCTCTGGATACTGGAAGCTCTCCTCTACTCCCTTGTGGAAGCTCATATCTCCAGCTTCTGCCATCCTCTCCATCTCATCGATGGTATAAGCAGTTGATAGATCGTAACCTCCTACCTGGGTTCTACGAAGGCTTGTCATCACTCCAAATGTTTTAAGCTCCTCACCTATGTCATAGATCAGAGACCTTATATATGTCCCCTTGGATACCTCACAGAGAAGGGTTCCCTTCCTTCCGTCGAAATTCACCAGTTCAAGCTTATCTATAGTAACCCTTCTGGACTTTCTCTCTATCTCCACTCCCTCACGGGCCAGCTCATAGAGTCTCTTTCCGTCCACCTTAAGGGCAGAGTACATTGGAGGTACCTGATCGATCTCTCCTCTGAATTTTTCCAGGATTCCTTCTACTTCCTCCCTTGTTACCAGCACATCAGATCTGTCCACTACCTCTCCCTCTATATCATAGGTGGTAGTCTTATATCCCAGCTCGAAGCCTGCCACATAGGTCTTTGCTTCTCCCTCTATGGACTGGGCCAGCTTTGTTGCCCTTCCAGTACAGATTACAAGAATTCCAGTTGCCAGGGGATCCAGGGTTCCAGTGTGTCCTACTTTTCTCATCTTCAGTATCTTCTTTACCTTCCTTACTACATCGAAGGAAGTCATTCCAGAAGACTTGTCTACATTTATAATGCCGTCCACTCTTTTCTCCTTACTCCAAAATTAAAGTTTACCCCAAATTATAACATAATTGTCCCCTTTAGCCAATACTAAGCTTTACCTTCCCACTCCAAAAGAAACTCCCTGAGAAACTCCTCCATAAACTCATGCCTTCTCACAGCTCTCTTTCGGGCTGTTTCAGTATAAAAACCGTCCCTAAGTTTCAGAAGTTTTTCATAGAAATGATTTATAGTGGAGCCATTATTTTTTTTGTACTCCTGTAGATCCTTGAATTCTTTAGGCTTATCAAGAGGGTCATGCATAGGTCTGTCCCTGCTTCCCCCATAGGCAAAGGCTCTTCCCACTCCAATGGCTCCTATACTGTCCAGCCTGTCTGCATCCCTTACTATCTTCCCCTCCAGGTGATCAAACTCATACCTGTTGGTTCCTCCCTTATATGAAAGGTTTAGTATTATCTCCTCTATTCTTTCCCTTGTTTCACCAAGGATCTCCAGCTCATCTAATACCTCTGCCAGCTTTCCCTCCTCGGTATCCCCTGGTTCAAGAAACTTATGGTCTGCCACATCGTGAAGAAGGGCTGCCAGGGAAACTATTTGAAGATCTCCCTCCTCAGCCATACAGATCTCCCTTGCCAGCTTATATACCCTCATCATGTGCCAGTAATCGTGGGCATCTCCCCTGTCTAAAAACTTTTCCCTTAAGTAGTTCTCCACTCTCTCTATTACTTCTCTATCCTTCATATATCCCTTCTCCTTACATCCTTGCTTTTAATCAGACTAGCAGACCCTTCCTTAAATTTTCAAGGAAAAATTTTTTCTTCTCCAATAATTAAATGGGATTTAAGGAAAATTTATGAAAAATTTTATATACACCATTTCTAGTTATTATATAGACCATATATATTAGTCCCTCGTAAGATATACATCCGCTATCCCATTTGACATAATCATATATTTGATATATAATATTAAGGTATATCGTCTATATATAATTTTTGTGGAGTATAGACTACTTATATTTGATTATAATCAGGAGGTGCGAATTTGAATAAAAAACGTGAAATTTCTCTAAAGAGAGCTGAGGAACTTAAATCTAGAATTGATGATTACCTTGTGGCAAGAGATTCTATTGCCAAGGGGATGGATCCTGAGGTACAGGAGCAATATAATAGATCAAAGGAAATACTTATGAAGCATTTTAATGCTACTGAAGAGGATTGGAAGAGCTATAAGTGGCAGCTTGTTAACAGAATCTCAGACGTTGTGACTCTTAGTCTTATTATCGACCTTACAGATGAGGAGAAGAAGCAGATCGAAGAAGTTGGTAAAAACTTCAGATGGGCTATCTCTCCATACTACGCTTCCCTTATCAACCCTGCTGATAGGTATGACCCTATCAGATTACTTTCGGTTCCTACTGGAGTAGAGATCCAAGCTCTAGAGGGAGATGCTGACCCAATGGGTGAGGAGTTTACCAACCCTGCAGGTACTATTACAAGAAGATACCCAGACAGACTTATTATAAACACTACCAATGAGTGTGCTATGTACTGTAGACACTGTCAGAGAAGAAGAAATATCGGAGAAAATGATACTCATACAAATGATGCAGCTATCATGGAATCCATCGAATACATTAGAAGTAATTCTGAGATAAGAGACATCCTTCTTACTGGTGGAGATGCTCTATGTCTTTCAGATTCAAGACTTGAGTGGATCCTAAAGGAGCTTAGATCTATTCCTCATGTTGACTATATCAGACTGGGAACTAGAACTCCTGTAACTATGCCTCAGAGAGTTACTCCTGAACTGGTAGAGATGCTTAAAAAGTATCACCCAATCTACCTCAACACACACTTCAACCACCCTAAGGAGATCACTCCAGAGGTTAAGGAAGCTTGTGAGAGACTTGCAAATGCAGGTGTACCACTAGGAAACCAGGCAGTTCTCCTAAACGGAATCAACAACGATAAGTTCGTAATGAGACTTATGAACCATGAGATGCTAAAGATCAGAGTAAGACCTTACTACATCTTCCACGCTAAACATGTAATCGGAACTACTCACTTCAATACATCTGTAGATGATGGTATTGAGATCATGGAATACCTGAGAGGGTATACCTCTGGTATGGCTGTTCCTACATATATTATCAATGCACCTAAGGGTCAGGGGAAGACTCCTATTGCACCACAATATATGATCTCTAGAGGTACAGACTATGTTAAGATCAGAACTTGGGAGGGGAAGGTTATCGACTATGAAAATCACCCAACTAAGAATATAAAGGATTTAATCTAATCTATCTGGACAGCCATAGGCTGTCCTTTTTTATTGCTTTTTATCTTATTTTTTCACATTCAAAAATTAAAAAAAATTAAAAGTTTTTTAATGTTCTTTTTTATTTCCCTTGCTATAATACTCCTTGTTAAAAAATTAGGAGGTAATATCTTGGAAAACACATTAAAAAACAAGTTAGCTAACCCTGCCCCTCTGGGACTTGCCGGGTTTGGTATGACAACAATCTTACTTAATCTACACAACGCAGGATTTATAGAGCTGAGCGATATGATCCTTGTTATGGGAATCTTCTACGGAGGATTTGCTCAGATCATTGCTGGTATCCTTGAGTTCAAGAAGGGAAATACTTTTGGTACCCTTGCCTTTACATCATATGGATGTTTCTGGTGGTCTCTTGTAGGTATTATAGTTATGAGTAACTTCGGGTTCATGGTTGCTAGTCCTGTATCTATGGGATGGTACCTGCTTATGTGGGGAATCTTCACACTCTTCCTATTCTTTGGTACTTTAAATGGTCCTAAGGTTGGACAGGGAGTATTCCTTACTCTGACAATTCTCTTCTTCCTTCTTGCTGCAAGCGAGTTTACAGGAAGCGCAGCTATCCACACATTTGCTGGATATGAGGGAATGGTATGTGGAGCCCTTGCTCTTTATGAGGCTATGGCTCAGGTATTAAATGAGAAGTACGATAGAGTGGTTCTTCCTCTATAGGTTTATAACTAAAAGCTGTCCAAATGGACAGCTTTTTTTATTAATGAGCATTATTATTTTATTAATCTGGTGTCACCCCTTCCCCACTACCTCTTTCTTCAAATCCCTTAAAATAATAGAGGATTTCCCCGGGGAAGTTGAATTTATAGAGTAAGGGAATTAGTGGGAGAAGAAACCAATAATAGGAGTTCAGTCCTCTTGGTTATGCCAATAACTTCCCAGCTGATTTCATAAGAAAAAACACTTAGAAGGAATAAAATTAAGCTCAAATAGATTATAAAAAACGGCAAACATCGGGGGTCATATGAACTTTAAAAGAAAAGGTAAGAATAAGGTTGCCTCTAAAAATAGAAGACCTTTTGATATGTATATAGATTACTTCTTTAAAAGGGATAGAAATAAAAATCCCAGCTTATATGAAAATCGGAAGCTGGATATGGAGGAGTTTCATAGGAAGGAAAACGCTTTTATCCTTCTTGGACACTCAACTGTACTCTTTAAACTAGATGGCAGAATATTCATTACAGACCCTGTTCTGCGGGACGGGAGAGTTGGTCCCCTTGGAATCGGTCCAAGGAACTTCAAGTACAGAAGGAAGTATCGTGTGGAGGATATACCTTCCAGGATAGACGGGGTATTGATCTCCCACAACCACTACGACCACCTGGACTATAGCACCATAAGAAAGCTGGATAGTAGGGTGGAAAAATACTTTGTTCCTGCTGGAGTGGGAACGCTCCTTATAAAGCAGGGGGTAGATAACGAGAAGATAGTGGAGCTTAGATGGGATAAAACTTCTACCTTCAATGGATTGGAGATATCCTTCACACCAACAAGACACTTTAGCGGTCGGGGTCTCTTTGATGGAAATAGGAGTCTCTGGGGCTCATGGATAGTTAAGGGAAGTAAAACCCTTTTCTTTTCAGGGGATACAGGCTACTGGAAGGAGTTTAAGAGGATAGGAGAGGAATATGGTCCCTTTGATATAACCTTTATAGAGTGTGGAGCTTACTCAAAGTACTGGCCCAATGTCCACCTTATGCCAGAGGAAACAGTGGATGTAGGGATAGATCTAAGAAGTAATTTAATAGTTCCCATCCACAATAGAAAGTATGACCTGTCCCTCCATAGATGGGATGAACCCCTCATCAGGTTTGAAAAGAAAGCTAAGAAAATTAAAGGCTTAAAATATAAGGTTCCAGAGATAGGGGAAGTAACAGAGTATTAGAGGTTTATTTCTATTTTTAATGAGGCTGCTCCAGTAATTTAAAATGAGACCTGCATCTGCAGGTCTCATCTTTATTTCTTTTTATTTAGGTATTCTTCCTGTACCTGCTCTATTACGCTCATCATCTTCTTTTGAATATGATCATATCCCACATCCTTAGTGTGAGGCAGCAGACAGCCTGAGCAGTCCTTTATACCGTGATCTGTATATTTAAAGTTTCCTCCACAATCCTCTCCCATCATATATAGGGGACAGTAGCAGAAGAGACAGTTAAACTTCTCTGTATCCTTCATATCATGACATGGAAAAAATTCACACTTGCTGTTTTGTACAAACTTGTAGTTGTTACCCATACTTCCTCCCTTTTTTAACCTTTGATAATAGCTATCATACTCCCATCAACTGGTTAAATCAAGAAAAATTTTGTCGGGAACTTTTTTGTGTAACCTCCACTTTATATACATTGGCTTATCACCATAACTTGTGTGGTAATCTGCCTCTCCCAGATAGATGAAGTTCCTGGTAATACCCTGACCCTCTCTGGATCTTCTTATAAAGATATGAACTCTTCTTCCCTGCTCACTATGCTTTACAAACATCTCTCCCACCTTAGATGAATGGGATGTCTTATTCTGACTGATCCACTGAACGATCTCCTGATCGTCAAAGTAGTTGTCATATAGTAGGTGCTCCTCTGTATCTCTATCCTTTTCCATGGTTATGAAGAGACATATCTCATCGTGAGCTACAGCATATCCTGCTCGCCACGACCCCTTAGGTACCTGAGAATCTAAGAGTATTTGAAGCTCCAATCTGGAATATTCCCTGTGGACTTCAAGACCTCCATCCTGCAGATCAAACTCCCTCTCATACCTGTGAAGGGCATACTCTAGCCTGTTCTCAACCATCTTATAGATCTGCTTATCCTCTAGGATCTCCATCACTTCCTCATCTGCTATAAATCCATCCTCCACTCTTCCAAAGGACCAATCCTGCTTCTTATATTCCTCAGCCAGTTCTTTGAATGCTCTCTCTATCCTCTGTTCCTGAATCCCTCTCCTTCCCCTTCCTATTATTTCCACAATATCTTCTATTTCTATACACTCTCTTCCCTTTAGTAAAGCTTCCTTGAGAATAAGAGTCTCATGAGGTCTCTTTATAGGCATCATAGAATCAAGTCTCTCCAAAAGCTCAAGAGCCCTTCTCTCCTCAACCATCTCCCCTTGTGAAAGATCCCCTGCAGCTTTCTTGGCCAGGCAAAAGCTTCCAAAGGAGGCTACAAGCCTCTCAAAGGTATCCCCCTCATAGAGGAAGTCCATAGGCTGTAGAGGCCTATCATACTTGGCTCTTACCTCTAAATACCTCTCCTTGAGATAGTTTTTAGAGGTATATTTTATACTTCCTATCTTATCCAGTATCCTTCTCTGACATATCCTGTCAAACTCTATATAACTACTTCCTGGAAGACCTCCAAAGCCCTCCTCTATATTTTTTCTTATTCCCTCCTGACTCTCTCCCAGCTCCCTTGTAATTGCAGTTGCTCCCACAAAGGACTTGCTGTAGTTCCCTATAAAGTCCAGTATAGTTACATAACTTTTATTACCGTGCTTTCTAAGTCCCCTTCCAAGCTGCTGTATAAATATTGTGGAAGATTCTGTAGGTCTTAAAAATAAAAGAAGGTTTACCTGAGGGATGTCTATTCCCTCGTTGAATATATCCACTGTAAAGACGATCTCTATCCTGTTTTCCCTGAGGTCTTTCAGGATTCTGGCTCTCTCCTTCAGAGAGGTATCTGCCAGAATAACCTCACTCCTTACTCCCCTGGACCTGAACTCCTCACTCATATATCTTGCATGATTTTTATCCACACAAAAACTCAGAGCACACATATCTTTTCCATCGTAGAGATACTCATCTATCTTACTTAAGATAAACTCCACTCTTGTATTTATGCTCAGTTTTTCGCTCAGAACCTTCTCCACAAGATGTCCATTTTTCTCGGGTATCTCGGTATAGTCTGTAGTATCATCAGCTATACCAAAATAGTGGAAGGGAACCAGCAGCTCCCTTGAAAGGGCTTCCTTGAGCCTGATCTCTCCCGCTACATTATAGTCGCAAATCTCCAGTATATCCTTACCATCCATCCTCTCTGGGGTAGCTGTAAGTCCAAGGAGAAACTCTGGTTTAAAGTGGTCTATTATCTTCATATAGCTCTCTGCAGCTGAGTGGTGAAACTCATCTACAACGATATAATCAAAGTGCTCCCTGGAGTACCTTTCCAGGGACTCATTTTTAGAAAGAGTCTGTACTGTGGCAAAAACATACCTACTGTCATAGGATTTTTCATTCCCTGTAAGATATCCCATCTCCTCCCTAGGAAAAAACCTTTCATAGGTAGCCATGGCTCCCCTTAATAGTTCCTCCCTGTGAGCAAGGAAGAGAAGTCGCTTAGGAGAAAAGTTGGCCACATCAAAGGCTGAAAGATAGGTCTTTCCCGTACCTGTAGCCGCAATTGCCAGAGCTCTTACTACTCCGCCTTTCCTCATCTCCTCCAGTCTTTCCAGGATCTCTCCCTGCATGGAGTTGGGATGTATCTCATTTCCACTTCCTCTACTCTCCAGAAAGTCAAAGGTGAAGTCTCTGCTCTCCTTAAAACTGTCTCTGAACTTTTCATACCTTTCTATGATACCTTCATCTACCTCTATAGCTTCCTCGCTGCACCACAACTTTTCAAAGTGCTTCAAGGAATCCTCCATCACATCTCCAGTGGACTCCCCAACCTTTATATTCCACTCCTCCCCACAGAGAAGTGCCTGGTGGCTTATATTGGAGGAACCAACTATTGCTGTCCCCAGTCCGCTATCCCTTTTAAATATATAGGCTTTAGTATGGAAGCTATCCCTGTGGGCATTGTATATCTTAACCTCTATATTGCTAAACTCCATGAGCTTTCTCAGAGCTTTGGGTTCAGTTATATTCATATACACCGAGGTAAGTACCCTTCCCCTTACTCCCCTTTTTTCTAACTCCTTCAACTTAGATATAAGGAGCTGCAGCCCTGAATATCTTATAAAGCTCACAACAAATATAAACTCATCACATGTGGACAGTTCCTCCTTTATACTTTTGAGCATACTCATATTTTTCAGCCTTTCATTTAATATGAGCCTGTCCTCCTCTATGATCCCCCTGTGTTCTCCCTCTACCTCACCTGCCACTATATTTCTAAGGGGGAGTTCCAGATCTATTCCTCTGCTTTCCTCCACAAAGTTTACTGCCTTATCGTAGCTTCCCCCTCTTATATACTCATCTATCTTCCTGTTATTTTCCCTGTTTATCTCTCTTTTGAGCACTCTGGAGTACTCCTCTAGGGGAAGCTTTACCTCTACTCCCCTGTCATACTCCTTTCTTCTCCTCTTCAGTTCCTCATGCATAACTATCTCCTAATATATTATTTCTTAGATTATCTCATACTTTTCCATATAAAAAAAGGGAGGCAACTCCCTTTAAAATTCTTTCCAGTCGATACCTCCATCATAGGTATTAGATTGTAAGTAAGCATAAATCTCTTTCAAAGTAGATGTTGAGCCCCCTGCATCTGGGGTCGAATCAGCCCAAAAAGCAAATTTAGCTACAGTTGTAGAGTCTTGATTAGCTTGATTAAAGTCTCTATTATCTAGAGGTCCATAAGTTATTCCTACTTTTTCATAAGTTAAATTTTTTCCAGGGACAATTCTCGGAACCCTTCCCTTGGAGTAAAACTCTTGAAATTCTGGTCTCACATTTTCAGTATTTATATCAAACATGTCATGTACATTTGTATTTCCAGTCTTCACCACAAACATTTGAGCTGCTGTTCTAAGATTTGCTAGATTCCCTTGAACATTGGCCACCTTAGCATCCTCAGTCACACCTGTAAACCTAGGCAGGGCTATTGCCGCCAGAAGACCTATTATGGCTATAGTTACCATTAACTCTATTAAAGTAAAACCTTTCCTTTTCATTCTGTACCTCCAAAATAATATCTAAAATTTATTCCTGCCTACTCTCTGTCCATATACCTCTGTAGAGAGTTAAATCAAAATTATAACTACCCAAAATATCCATTCTTTTATACTTTTCATTAGAATGCAAGTTTTCTTCAACTGTGGATTATATCATCCCCTCCAGAGAGTATCAATGGATTTTTTAAACTATTTAATTAAATTTTTCATAAAAACAACATGACGTTGCATCCCAATAATCAGCTGGAGCACTCATTACTTTACTCAATTTTATTAACTCTATACTTTCATTAACAATAAAAAAAGACTCCCATTAAAGGAGTCTCGTATTTTCTTCCATCTTAGACCTATACTCTGAAATTATCTCATCCACTTCATCATAGGGTCTAGCCAGATATAATACTACTACAATAATAAGTAAAACTATAAAGAAATTCAAGGTTCCTCCTAAGCTTTTAAGCTACTGAACCCCACGTACTACTAGATTATCTGCCTCTGTGAGGTTAAAAAATATGCGACAAAATTCCCAACATTCAGCTTCATCATCTTAACCCCTCCTTTCGTGATTTAAAAAATTCGATAACTCTACTTCCCAAATACCTCGACCGTTAGATTATTTTTCATAAAAATAATGATCACCTCCTTTTTGCTGCAACAAAGTCTAACTTATTTTTATAGCATATGCAAGAAAAAAAATCAAAAAGGAGCGTGACACTCCACCCTTACTAACCTTATGTAATTATTTTTTTATAAAATCAACCTATAATTTTATACTTTCCTTAACAAGAAAAAGCCCTTCTCTTTGAAGGGCTTTTTCTAAATCAATTATTTATATTACTTTAAAAGATCATTTTCCTCTATATATCTTTCCAGAAGCTCTATCACCAGACTGTGTCTCGTTCTTTTCTTAGGTCCCGATGCTATATTCATCAGATCTCTCAGATACTCCACCTCTGGCTGAGGCCCCTTTATCTTTATATCCTTAGTAAGATTGGAATCATAATCCCTGTATGCTGGTTTCCCTTCCTTCTTTCTTAACTCACTCACTCTTGATTTTACGGCTTTCTTCTCCATCTATATCATCTCCTTTGGGGTACTGTGTCAAAATAAAGTAACAATCTATTCTACCATAAATCCCGAATATAGTTTACTTTAAACTTTGCTCCCTCTAGTACTCCCCCTTCTCTCCAATGGGCAGAAGCCCCTTATAGATTATATCTCTACCTACCAGTTCAAACTGCAGGGGATATATCTCCACTCCCCTCTCTATTGCTTCATAGAAGGTATCACTGAACTTCGGGTCCGTTTCCCACTTTGGTCTGAAGTAATCGGAACTTCTGAGAACAAGAAGAACTACAGCTGCCCTGTTCCCAGCCTCCTTCAGTTCTATGAGCTCATTTAGATGCTTAACTGCCCTTACACTGGGGGCATCTGGGAAAGCTGCAACCCTGTCCATGGAAAGGGATACTCCCTTTATCTCTACCCAGATCTTATCACCATCCTTTTCCAAAAGATAGTCGATCCTGCTCTTTCCATACTTTACCTCTGCCTTGAGGGAATCCACTTCTCCAAAGGGAGACACTTCCGGGTCATTCAGGAGGTTTTGAGAGATATACCTGTGATGGGCAGAGTTTATAAGTATATCCTCCCCATCTGAAGCCTCAGCACTTATCATATCCCACTTGGTTTTCCTGTTGGGGTTTTCTGCCCTTCTTATCTTTACACTGTTCTCAGGAAAGAGAAGCTCCTGCAGCCTCCCTGAATCATGTACGTGTACTATCTCCTCCCTTCCGTCTTCTAACCTCACATTTGCCACAAACCTGTTTGGCCTGTCTATAAACTTAGCCTCTGTATCCCAAGGCACCTCATATATCTTCTTCACATCCTACTCCTTATAAACACCTTAATCGCTTATAATAACTATACCAAATATCTCACAAAACATAAAGGCAAGGCCATAAGCCCCTCCAAAGAAAAAGCTGCCCCTATAGGCAGCTTCTACCTGCTTTTCCTCTACTTATACAGGGGAAACCTCTTAGCCAGCTCCCTTACACTCTCCCCTATATCCTCTACTATCTCCATATCATCGATATTGTTAACCACCTCAAGGATATACTGGGCAACTTCCCTCATCTCCTCCTCCTTCATCCCTCTTGTTGTAAGAGCAGGAGTTCCTATCCTTATTCCACTTGTAACCATAGGGCTCTCTGTATCATAGGGAATCCCGTTTTTATTCACTGTAATGTGTGCCCTTCCAAGGACCTCCTCCAGTTTCTTTCCTGTAATCCCCTTCTTCCTCAGATCCACCAACATCATATGGTTGTCTGTACCGCCACTCACTATATCCAGGCCGCCTTTTTGGAGCTCCTCTGCTAGAACCTTGGCATTTATTATAACCTGCTTCTGGTACTCTACATATTCAGGGGTGAGAGCTTCCTTAAGAGCTACAGCTTTTGCAGCTATAGTATGCATTAGTGGCCCCCCCTGTATTCCAGGGAATATTGCCTTGTTTATCTTTTTGATTATCTCCTCATCGTTGGTCATGATCATTCCTCCACGGGGACCACGAAGGGTTTTATGGGTAGTGGTGGTTACTACATGGGCATAGGGAATAGGGCTGGGATGGACTCCAGCAGCCACAAGGCCTGCTATGTGTGCCATATCCACCATGAGGTAAGCTCCCACTTCATCTGCTATCTCCCTGAATCTTTTAAAATCTATGGTTCTTGAGTAGGCACTTGCTCCTGCTATAATAATCTTTGGCTTA
Organism: Propionigenium maris DSM 9537; assembly: GCF_027925155.1. Classification (GTDB taxonomy): domain Bacteria; phylum Fusobacteriota; class Fusobacteriia; order Fusobacteriales; family Fusobacteriaceae; genus Propionigenium; species Propionigenium maris. The sequence continues at coordinate 49,767 of NZ_BSDY01000004.1, forward strand.
TGCATGAGAGCCAGGGTCTCTACCTCTTTATAGTTTATCCTTCCGCTTTCCTCCTCAACACTGTAGGATGCCACCCTGTATTCCTTTCCTGAAAAGTTCACACTCTTACCGTGGGTCAGATGTCCCCCGTGATCCAGCTTCATTCCAAGGATGGTATCTCCAACTTCTATGAGGCCCTTATATACAGCCATATTTGCCTGGGAACCTGAGTGGGGCTGAACATTTACATACTTCACCTTAAAGAGTTCCTTAGTTCTCTCAATAGCAAGTTTTTCTGCTACATCTACATACTCACATCCCCCGTAATACCTTTTATCGGGATACCCCTCAGCGTATTTATTGGTCAGTACACTCCCGGTTATCTCCATTACTGCTTTAGATACAAAGTTTTCAGAGGCAATGAGCTCTAAGCCATACTCCTGCCTGTCCTCCTCCCTCTTTACTGCATCGTATATCTCCTTATCTATCCTCTTTAAATTTTCAAAATTCATTCTATCTCCCCCTTAAAAGAACCTTTAAATATCAGTTACGGAAATTTACTCCTCTTCCTTTTTTAAGTTCTTCTTACAAGTTTGTACTGAGTACACCTACATTATATATAGTTTACAGGATAAGTCAAGTATACTTTCTAAGCAAAATAAAAGAAGCTAGTAAAGATTTTACTACCCTCTTATATTCTCATATTATAAAATCAGCCTGAAATTATACCTACATAAGTGTAGAACATGTTTTTGCCTTTATTGTCATCAGCTTCAAGCTCTTAAAGTACTCCCTAATAATCACAATGCTCCATTCATCCAGTAATGCCCAGTCACTGCTATAGGATATTACCTTTGGATGGTTGGCATATCTCAGTTCCCATATTCCTGTTTTGCCGTTGTGGCTTATCTTTATACTCTGTCTCCTCACATCCATAAGCTTTCCCTCCCAATTTCAGTTATTTTCCAGGCTGATTTTAATATAATAATAGGAAGGTTAGGGATAATTTCCTCTTAATTTTAAAATTTCTTCTTAAAAAAAGAAGGTAGGGTTTTCTTGGAACCCTTACCTTCCCTCTGAATACTATTTAAAATCTACTACCTTTTCTTCACCTAAAAATATCCTCACTTCCTTGGGCTTCGTCTGGGAGACTACCCTTCCCTTTCTGATAGAGTACATTACGCTGGATAGTCCTTTGATTTTGTCGACCTTCCCTGAAATTTTTATTTGAGCTATGGTTAATTCCCTCTTTTACTAGGATTTTCTTGTCTTCTGTGCCTTTCACCTTAAAAATTTTACTTTTTCCATAGAACCTCCACTCTTTCCTAGCTCCCTAAATGTGATTAGTTATTCACTAGAAAACATAGGTCCCCCTCTAATTCCTCCATTATGTCTCTAAATACCTCTCTATTTCTTAGGACTATTCTTCTTCCCCTGGAAGTTATTGTATAAAATTTTTCCACCTTAAGAAGAAACCCCGCCTCTATCATCTTTTTCATCGTTCTGCAGATATAGCCCCTGTCCCTGATCAGTATCTCCTGAAGCTCCTTTATCATCCTGGGCTTATTAAAGATAACCTCTAAGATAAGCGCTTCATTAAAGGTTATATCAACATCCTCCTCACTGAAGATAGTCCTGCACCTGCTATAGATCTTATTCATCTCCAAAACTCTTTCCACTTTTTCTCCCCCAAACACACAAATTAACGCTATCTTCTTCCAAACCTATTATATACCAAATAAAAAATCATTTTTGTATACTTTATTGACATTCAAGGAAAGGAAAAATTATGTATCACCTGTATAATTTTTCTGACCATTAAATTTATTTTTTTGCATATATGCTGCAGATTATTAAATAGATTTTAAGTTATATTTAAGGAGGTGGATATGAAAGATCGATTAAAGATTTTAAAAAGTTTTCTCCCCCCTGAAGCCTCTGAAAGACTAAGGATCAAAAAAATTTCTCAGGGAGAGCTCATCCTCCCCTCCCTTGATGGGAGTATCTTTTTTATTCAAAAAGGTTCCATAGGTGCTATAAGCCACTATGAAAAACGTGAGTACTTTCTTCCATTAAAATTTAGACCTGGAGATATTGTTGGTTTGCTTAAAAGCATTTTTGTTGAAAAAAGCTGGTGGGAGTTTATAGCTATCACAGATGCAGAGATTATCCTATTTCCCAGAGATATTGTGGATAACTACCTCTTAAACAACTTCGCTGCCTATAAGCACCTTACAAGGGAAGGGATTTATATTACCGAAAGATTAGCCCAAGCCCTTCATATACAAGTTCAGGGAGGTGCAAGAGCCCTCTTTGCCTACGGCCTTGTAGAATACTCTATTAACAATGAATACAAGTATATAAAATATGAAAATGTGGCTAAAACCCTTAATATTACCAGGGCCAGACTCTATAAAATAGAAGAAGAATTCACTAAAAAGGGACTCATAAGGAAGGAACGGAAAAAGATAATCATATTAAATAGGGAGGGGCTTAAGGATTACTACCGGGAGTTTCTCTTTATGGAATAATCAAAAAAAACAAAAAAAGCCTGCCAGCCGGCAGGCTCAATGAGCTTATCTAGGTGTTACGTTAGAAGCTTGTGGTCCTTTTTGTCCTTCAGTGATCTCGAAAGTTACTTCCTCGTTCTCCTCAAGAGTCTTGAATCCAGGCTTGTTGATCTGAGAGAAGTGTACGAATACATCGTTTCCTTCCTCACAAGTGATGAATCCAAATCCTTTTTCTGCGTTGAACCATTTAACCGTTCCGTTTACCATTTGTAAATCCCTCCATAATATTCTTAAAAGTGTATTTAGAGTCGAAGTATATCCACTCTAAATTAATGCTAGGAGTATACCACACCTTTTACCCTATGTCAATTTTAATAGATAGATCATTTTTCCTAACTTACCTCTACGGCATTGTCTACCTCATGACCCATAGCCACCTTAAGAGCTACTATAGCTACCTCCAGCTGATCCATATCCGGTTCCTTGGTGGTAATCTTCTGAAGGTTAAGCCCAGGGGCTGCAATAGCCTTCACCCAGCCCTTATCCAGGTTTTTACTGCTGTACCTCTGGAACTCATAGGAGATTCCAGCTATAAGAGGCATAAATGAGATTCTCAGAACTACTCTTAACCCTAACTTTCCCAATAGTGTCACTGGCGTCGGAAGGATGAAGTCTAGAGCTGTAAATGTTAAGATTGAACAAAACATTACAATCAAAAGAAAACTCGTTCCGCATCTGGGATGAAGGGTTGTATATTTTTTAGCATTTTCAGGAGTAAGATCCATACCATTTTCAAAGGTATAGATAGATTTATGCTCCGCCCCGTGATACTGATACACCCTCTTTATATCCTTTGAAAAGGAGATAAGCCATATGTAGAGCACAAAGAACGCCAGTCTAAGCACCGCCTCTAGCAGGTTGGCTTTAACGGTACTATCTGCAAATAGCCACCCACCTATAAGAGATGGAAGAACCATAAATAGTCCTATCCCCAGAAGAAGGGCTCCACCCACAGTAAGGATTAGCTCCTTATCTGAAAGCTCCTCCTCGGTATCCTCTGCCTGGTTGGCTGAAAAGGTAAGCTCCTTGGTCCCCTCTATCATTGTATTAAATAGAAGAATTGCTCCCCTGAGGAAAGGTATCTTGGATAGCTTACTTCCGTTTTTTTTCTGTGTATTTTTTCTATATACTATACTTCCGTCGGGACGACGTACAGCTGTAGCCAAGGCTTCAGGGCCCTTCATCATAACCCCTTCAATTACAGCCTGTCCCCCCACTGTTACTTTCTTTTCACTCATATCATCACCTATTCTTTACTAGTTTTAGTAAGGAAATTATACCACATTATCCGTTTTTTTCATAGATTCCTCCCTTCCCCTGAAATTCTCTCCCATAACTCTATAAGTCTAACTTACACTTCCCCTACCTTCTATGGATTTTTTATAAAATTCAATCCATCCACCAGTCCCTGTATTTTCTAACATTGGAGGCTACTTTTCTTTACTATACCATTATTTTTTCTAATTATTAAAAAAAATAAATTTGACATCTGTCTAAATTAGGTGTACCATTATCTCAAATAAACAAACAAAGGGAGGATAAAGATGTTTATAAAAATTTCAGCTATTTCAACTACAATCCATCAACACCATCATATATAAGGTTTGTGTCTTAGGTTCATCATAGATACAGACCCATGTTGCGTTTCACTTTAAAACCTGGGTCTCTATCTATGATGGGTAGCTGTAAAACATCTTTTGTTCACTTAGCCATCTAGATAATTTCTAGATGGCTTTTTTTATTTTAAATTTCCTGGCCAGGAAAAAAGTTATCTGGAAATACTGATGCTTAAAAAATAACTTTAATGGAGGGAATATTATGAAAAAATTAGTTGTATTTTTATTGGGAATTCTTGTTCTATCAACTACCGCTCTTGGATTCTTCGGAGGAGGGAAGGATACCCTGGAAAAGATAAAAAAAGAGGGAAGATTTGTAGTGGGACTGGACGACACCTTTGCTCCCATGGGATTCAGGGATGAAAATGGAGAGATCGTAGGTTTTGATATAGACCTTGCCAAGGAAGCTGCCAGAAGGATGGGAGTAGAGGCTGAGTTTAAGCCTGTTGACTGGGATGGTGTAATATTCGAGTTAAAGAGCAAGAAGATCGACATGGTATGGAATGGAATGACTATAACTGAGGAGAGGAAGAAGCAGATTGCCTTCTCCGATACCTACTATACAGGGGAGCAGATTGCTATCACAAGGGCTGGCTCTGATATAAAGAGTATCTCAGACCTTGCTGGAAAAGTGGTGGGAACTCAGATGGGAAGTACATCCTACTTCGCCCTTGAAAAGAATCCGGTATTCTCCAGTGTTAAGGATGTAAAGAAGTACACCTCCAATGTAGAGGCACTGCTGGATCTTGAAGCTGGAAGGATAGAGGCTGTTATCATCGATTCCATGGTGGGTAGATACTATGCTACAAAGAAGGAAACTAAAGAAGGAAAGGATATCTTTGCCTTTGTTGATGATTCCCTTGCTGATGAGTATGTGGGAATTGGTATAAGAAGGGAGGACCAGACCTTGGTTGCCGAGATAAACAGAGTTATGGACGAGATGAAGGCAGATGGTACATTTGACACAATCTATGCAAAGTGGTTTGGGAGGTAGGAGTTATGGACAATATGCTCATCTATATAGTTAAGGGACTGGGGATTACAGGAAGGCTTTATGCCTTCACTGCCCTCCTCTCCCTCCCCCTGGGAGTCATCATGGCCCTTGGGCAGACATCTAAAAATAAGATATTAAAGAGGAGTATCACTCTATATACCTGGATATTTAGAGGTTCCCCCCTCCTTCTTCAGTTGTTCTTTGTGTATTACGGACTTCCCGTTATGGGTATCACCTTAGGACCCCTTACTGCAGCTACCCTTACCTTTGTGCTGAACTATGCTGCTTACAACTGTGAGATATTGAGGGGGGGCATCTCCGGAATAGACAAGGGCCAATATGAGGCTGCTAAGGTATTAGGGTTTGGTTACTGGCAGACTATGTTTAAGATTATCCTGCCCCAGTCTATGAGGACCTCTCTACCGGCCCTCTCCAATGAAGCAATAGCTCTTGTTAAGGATACAGCTCTGGTCTCAGTCATTGGAATAGGGGAGATCCTGAGAAACTCCAGGGAGATAGTTACAAGGGATTTCACCATTATGCCCTTTATCCTTTGTGCCCTGGTTTATCTTCTCCTCTCATCTGGAATAGTTCTTATCTTTAAATATATGGAAAGGAGGGTGGCAATCTAATGATCAGTGTAAAAAAACTCTATAAATCCTTTGGGGATACAGAGGTCTTAAAGGATATTAACTTTGATGTGAAAAGGGGAGAGGTTGTCTCCTTTATAGGCCCATCAGGAAGTGGAAAATCAACCCTCCTAAGGTGCCTTATAGATCTGGAGGAGATAAATTCCGGAAAGGTTACCGCAGATAGCAGCCCCCTCTTTCAGGATGATATCAATATAACAAGGGAGAAGAGGAGGGAGGTCCTCTCTCAGATGGGAATAGTCTTCCAGTCATTTAACCTCTTCCCCCACATGACTGTCCTGGAAAATATAACTATGCCCCTTATTACTGTAGATGGATGGAAGAGGGAGGAGGCCAAGAGAGAAGCTGTTAGACTATTAGAGGTAGTTGGACTTTCAGACAAGGCAGACTCCTACCCCAGAGAGCTTTCTGGAGGCCAGAAGCAGAGGGTAGCCATAGCCAGAGCTCTGGCTAAAAATCCCAAGATTCTTCTCTTCGATGAGCCTACCTCGGCTCTGGATCCAGAGATGGTCAAGGAGGTCTTGAATGTAATCTCCTCTCTGAAAGATCTTGATATCACTATGCTCATAGTGAGCCACGAGATGGAATTTATCAAACAGGTTTCAGACAGGGTCTTCTTTATGGAGGAGGGAAGAATCCTTGCAAGTGGATCCCCCAACTCCCTCTTTAAGGATGCAGAGAGTGAGAGAGTTACTCAGTTCTTAAACTGCTTAAACTTTTAATTCACTTGAATTTATCTATATTTCCCCTATATTTTCCACATATCTCCTTTATATTAGCTTTATATTTTTTATATAGTATACTCTTAGAAATCTTTTGGGAGGGAACTATAGACAGAAAAAAGGAGGAGCTTTCACAGGGAGGGGGGATAGAAGTTTAAAGGAATATATTTAATTAATCTTCCCTTGGAGGTGGCCCCTCCAAGGGAAATTTCTGTTCTTTTTGAACACTAGCTACAATCACTATAAAATACTTTAGGAGGATTCATCATGTTTTTTAACCCCGTTTTAATATCAGTACTCACAATGATTGTACTGTGCTTACTTAACTTAAATGTTATCCTGGCAATACTTGCCTCAGCCCTAGTGGCAGGAGTGGTAGCAGGTATTCCTGTATCGGAGACTATGAATATTTTAATTGCCGGAATGGGAGGGAACTCCGAAACCGCCCTCAGCTATATACTCCTTGGAGCCCTTGCAATGGCTGTAAATAAAACTGGTCTGGCTACCATCCTGGCTCAGAAGATCTCATCCATAGTTGGAGGAAGAAAATCCTTCCTTCTCTTGATTATAGGGCTTATAGCCTGCTTCTCCCAGAACCTGATCCCTGTGCACATTGCTTTTATTCCAATACTTATCCCGCCCCTTCTTAAGCTTATGAACCTTATGAAGATAGACAGAAGAGGAGTGGCCTGTGCCCTTACCTTTGGATTAAAGGCTCCCTATATAGCTCTTCCTGTTGGGTTTGGACTGATCTTCCACACGATAATCAGGGATCAGATGACTGCAAATGGTATCGAGGTTTCCCTGGATATGATCTGGAAGAGTGTATGGATCCTTGGGTTTGGAATGTTCCTGGGGCTGATCACAGCTGTATTCCTATCCTATAGGGGGGACAGGGAGTACGCTGAAGCTCAGTTTGAGAAGGAGGAGGAGATAGAGGATCTCAAGATGGGGAAAAGCCACTATATCACCCTCTTAGCTGCTATCCTAGCCTTTGTGGTTCAGCTTACAACAGGCTCTCTACCCCTGGGAGCCATCTGTGCACTGGCTATTATGACTGCTACCAAGGTTCTTGACTGGAACAAGCTCGATGATATCGTTGCAGGCGGAATTGGGATTATGGGATTCATAGCCTTTGTTATGCTTGTAGCTGCAGGCTTCGGTGATGTCCTTAGAGCTACAAACTCCATTGAACCATTGGTTGAGGGAGTAGTGGGAATCGTTGGAGGAAGTAAGCTCTTGGGAGCTGGTCTTATGCTTCTCATAGGTCTCTTTGTTACAATGGGAATTGGTACCTCCTTTGGTACTATCCCTATCCTGGCAGCTATCTACTGTCCCCTGGCTTCAAGCCTTGGGTTCTCCCCAGCTGGAATAATTGTCCTTATAGCAGCTGCAGGAGCCTTGGGAGATGCAGGTTCCCCTGCTTCAGATTCCACCCTTGGACCTACCTCTGGTCTAAATGCCGATGGACAGCACAACCATATTTGGGATACCTGTGTTCCTACCTTCCTCCACTACAATATCCCCCTTATAGTATTTGGAGTAGTAGGAGCAATCCTATTCTAAAGCAACAGAAAAGAGCTTCCGGAATCTTCCGGAAGCTCTTTTTTATTTAAATCCTTATAATTTTAAGCTTATGAATAAATTCTTTATAAAGTTTTAGTGAGTCGAATCATACGGCTTACCAGATGCACTTGGTGCCACTGCCTTACCTACTACTCCAGCTAGAGCTAGAAGAGTTAGAACATAAGGTATCATCTGGATAAACTGTGGTGGAATGAAGTCCACATACTGCTGGATAAGTGTCTGTCCAGCATCTGCAAATCCGAATAGTAGACTTGCTGCAAGTACACCCTTTGGTGTCCACTTACCAAATACAAGGGCTGCCAGGGCGATGAATCCTCTACCTGCTGACATCTCCTTAGTAAACTGTGAAAGAGCTCCAATTGAAAGGTATGCTCCTCCTAATCCTGCAAGTACTCCAGACATTACCACACTGAAGTATCTTACCTTAGCTACATCGATTCCCACTGTATCTGCAGCTAGAGGGTGCTCTCCTACTGCTCTCATTCTAAGACCTGTCTTAGTCTTATAAAGGAAGTAGTGAGACCAGAAAGCCACAACATAGATCAGCAGTACAATTATAGAGATATTTCCTATAGTTCCTACCTTAGGAACAGTAGGAGTATTTCCAGACTGGTTAAATAAAACTCTCAGCATAAACACTGTAAACCCTGAAGCAAACAGGTTAATTGCTACTCCAGATACAGTTTGGTTACCCTTATACTTAATACTTAGTACTGCGTGGATAAGAGCCATTAATCCTCCAGCTATCATTCCACCTAAGATACCGATATATGGGTTCCCTGTATAATAAGAAACTACCGCCGCTGAAAAGGCTCCCATCAGCATCATTCCCTCTAGTCCTATATTTACAACTCCTGCTACCTCAGAAAACATTCCACCTATAGCAGTGATGAGAATAGGTGCTGCCTGTCTGATCGTTGCCATTAACAAACTAATTAACATATGCACTATTCACTCACCTTCTTTCTCTCTAATATTACCTTAAACATATTCTCTGCCGCAATTAACAGGATTATTATAGCCTGTAAAATAATTACTATCTGACTTGGTACCGTAGTATTAAACTGCATTGCTCTTCCACCAACTCTAAGAGAGGCAAATAATATTGCAGCTAAAACTGCTCCAACTGGATGGTTCTTTCCTAGAAGGGCAACTGCGATACCGTCAAAACCGTAGGATGCCATGATTCCCTGTCTGTAAGTATACTGACCTACACCACCAAGGATTCTCTCTGCTCCACCTAGAGCAGCAAGGGTTCCTGCTATTCCAAGGGATAGAGCTGTTATCCATGAAACGTTGATTCCGGCATTTTCCGCTGCTGTAGGATTGTTTCCTACTGCTTTTATCTCATATCCTAAGATCGTCTTTTCCATTATAAACCATACAGCAATTACTGCCAGGATAGCAACGATAAACCCTACATTGAATGCTTCTCTTGTGTGAGGCATAAGTTGAACAAGTCTTGCCGATTCAAATACTGGCGGTGTCTGAGGACTTGGTCCACTCGGTCCTCCCGCTTTTAGCGGATAGTTAAGAGAGTACTGCTCAAAGTTCATAGCTATATAGTTAAGCATGATTGTTGAGATTACCTCGTGCACCCCAAGCTTTGCTTTAAGGAATCCTGCAATTGCAGCCCACGCAAAACCTGCAGCACCTGCTAGTATAAGAATAACGAATACATTACTTACACCTGCATTCTTTACAAAGGCTCCTACAGCTGCTGCTATAAGTCCTCCCATTATTACCTGTCCCTGTCCTCCGATATTGAACATCCCAGCTTTAAAGGCAAATAGTACTGAAAGTCCTGTAAATATCATTGGGGTAGCTTCTAGCAGTGTTCTTGCTATTGCTCTCTGCCCTACAAAAGCTCCTGTAAACAGGTAGTAGTAAGCGTTTAAAGGATTTTCTCCCAGGTAACCAATTATCCCTGCTCCAATTATTAGAGCTATAAATACCGCAAGTACCGGTATTAGCATATCTTTTACTTTATTTTTCATCTAACTTACCCCCTGCCATAAGAATTCCAATCTTTTCTTCCGTTGCATCGGCTCTATCAAGAACTCCAGTCACCTTTCCTGCACACATAACTGCAATTCTATCGGATAAGTTCATTATTTCAGAAAGTTCTGCAGATACTACAAGTACTGCCTTTCCACTTTTCTTTTCCTCTAGTATCATCTTGTGAATAGACTCTATTGCCCCGATATCTACTCCTCTTGTAGGCTGAGCTATGATTATGAACTTGTGCTCCTTCTCAAGCTCTCTTGCTACGATTATCTTCTGCTGGTTTCCTCCAGATAACCTTCCAAATCCTACATTTATCTCTCTAGGTCTTACATCATATTTTTCCATGAAGTTCTTAGCTTCTTCTGCCATCTTAGCAAAGTTTAGAAGGAACTTGTTCTTAGAGTACTTTTCCTTGTGTACTCCAAAGGCAAAGTTATCCCTTACAGAGAACTCAGAAACTGCTGCTCTCTTAAATCTGTCCTCTGGAATATGTGCTACTCCCTCAAGGGTAATCTGCTTAGGTGTCTTTCCTAGTAGCGGAACCCCGTCTAGTACAACTGTTCCAGCTTCTGCCTTCATAAGACCTGTTAGAGCCTCTATAAGCTCCGTCTGACCAGATCCTTCTACTCCGGCAATACCAAGAACCTCTCCCTCTTTTATGCTGAAGCTTACCTCATCTACAGCTATTATACCCTTGTGGTTTTTCACTAGAAGGCTGTCTACATTTAGAAGTTCCTTACCCATTTCCACTTCAGGCTTTTCAGTTGTAAATAATACCGGTCTTCCAACCATGGCATTGGCTATCTTTTCCTTAGTTGCTTCTACTGTAGGGAAGTTAGCTACATCCTTTCCTCTTCTGATAACTGTGATGTTATCAGATATATCAAGTACCTCTTGAAGTTTGTGAGAGATAAAGATAATTGTTTTCCCCTCTGCAATCAGGTTATCCATTATCTTATATAGCTCCTTTACCTCTTGAGGAATAAGAACTGCAGTAGGCTCATCAAATACAAGAAGGTTTGCACCCTTAAATAGTATCTTTAAGATCTCTACTCTTTGCTGCATTCCTACAGAAAGATCAGAGATTGTTGCATCTGGATCTATCTCCAATCCATACTTTTCAGATACTCTTCTTACTTCCTCCCTAGCTGTAGCTAGGTCTAAGCTCATTCCCTTCTTAGGCTCTACTCCCAGTACCATGTTCTCAGCTACAGTTAGTGTAGGTACCAGCATAAAGTGCTGATAAACCATTCCTATTCCTAGCTTAGCTGCCTCTCCTGGACCGTGGATATCTACTTTTTTTCCGTGGTAATAAACCTCACCTGAAGTTGGCTGATAAAGACCATTTAGTATCTTCATAAGGGTAGATTTTCCAGCCCCGTTTTCTCCTACGATGGCGTGCTTTTCTCCCTTTTCTATTTTCAAAGTGATGTCATCATTTGCAACAACCTTTCCCCCAAGGAAAGTTTTTCTGATGTTTTTCATCTCTAAGATATATTCACTCACCTGAAATCCTCCTAATTATCTTCATTTCTTGTTTCACTTATTTCTTTTGAGTTTCTATGACATTCTCTTTACAGTTTCAGCCACCCAGTTACAGAAGTTTTTACCAGTTCTCTTAGCTATCTCCACCACTGCTTCATGGGAGTGAGATTCCTTAGCTATTCCTGTAGCCATGTTTGTAATACAAGATATTCCTAATATCTCCATTCCAAGGTAGTTTGCCACTGTAGCTTCTGGTACTGTAGACATTCCTATAGCATCTGCTCCAAGCATGGTGAATGCTCTTACCTCTGCTGCTGTCTCGTAGCTTGGTCCAGTCGTTCCAAGGTATACTCCCTCTCTATACTCAATTCCCATCTCCTTAGCTGTTGCCTTAGCCAGCTCCTGAAGATCTTTGTTATAAGTGTTTGTCATATCTGGGAATCTAGGTCCAAATCTGTCATCGTTTCTTCCAATTAGTGGATGTGTCCCAAAGAAGTTAATATGGTCTGTGATAAGCATAAGTGTTCCCGGCTCAAAGTCCTTGTTAGATCCTCCAGCTGCGTTACTTACTACAAGCTTCTCTATTCCAAACTGCTTCATTACATAGATCGGATAAGTTACCTGTTTCATCTCATATCCCTCATAGAAGTGGAATCTTCCCTTCATTGCAAGTACCTCTACTCCACCGATCTTACCGAATACAAGCTTTCCAGCATGACCAGCAACTGTAGATACTGGGAAGTTAGGGATCTCCTCATAGTCGATCTCAACTCTTTCCTCTATATAATCTACTAGGTCCCCTAGTCCAGATCCTAAAATTATAGCAACCTTTGGTCTATACTCAACCTTATTTTGAAGATAGTTAACTGTTTCCATTACCTTATCGTACATGATTCCCTCCATATTAAATAGTTTTCACATATTCGTTTTCTTGTTTTTTTACAAACCCCATCTTTTCAAGATATTCAGCGTGATCCTTAGTTTTAGCCCTTGCATGAAGTTCCTTATATCCCTTAAGCAGAAGGCTGGTCTTATTCTTTTCTAGGAAATGCCTTGCTATCTTGAAATCTCTATATTCTTTTGTAACATAATCCATCTCTATATAAAAAGCTTCAGTACTTACTGCTTTCCCCACTAGTACTCCTGCTATATTATTGTTCCTTAGAAAATAATATGCCACCTTATCCTTATCCTCAGAGATATCGTAGTATTCCTCTATCTCCTCAATATTGCTATCTATAAAGTGTTTAAAGTACTTTGAATCCATCTCTGCTTCCACCATTGCAAAGTCTTCCTTCTTGGTATAGATAATATACAGATAATATATATCTATAAAAACTATTCCCAAGTTTAGAAGCCCCGTGGGCAGAGATCCTATCATAAAACCAAAGGTAGAGAACATTGCCCCGCCAAATAAGTTAATCCACCTCAGCTTTACTATCGAACTCATAGTTAAAGAAACCAATATGACTACTGAAGCCATGTAGCCAAACCAATCAATCCAGTTAATAGACATTTTACTCCTCCATTTACCAAGACTGCATCTTAAATTATATAAAAATCTTAAGATTTAGTCAATGCTATTTGTAATACTTACCTACATATATATATGCAATAAATACGTTTTCCTTTTATATATTATCACACTTCCAAAAAAACAATATGCCTTCTGTCCTATTTGTTCTATTTTTAGCTTAAAAACTCTTTTATAGCACAGAAAACACAGAAGTAGTGAAGAGGGATCAAAAAAAAATAACAGATCCTCAGCCTTTATTTATTTTTGCCAAAGTATCTGTTATTTTATGTCTAATTCTAATATTTGAAGTAATTATTCAGTATTTTTAAGGACCACAAAGGTCAGATCGTCTACCTGCTCATAGTCACCTCTGAAGACGTTTACAGCCTCTAGAATAGCTGCCTTTATCTCCTCTGCATTTCTGTCCTTATTTTCAAGAATTACATTTTTAAGTCTGTCTATACCAAACATATCACGACTGGAGTTTTCAGCCTCTGTAATACCGTCTGTATAGTAGAGAAGTACATCTCCCTTGGAAAGTTTTACCTCTCCCAGCTTATACTGGTAGTTAGGTACAAAACCAATGGCCACTCCCTTTACATTGTGTTCCACTACTCGCCCCTCATCAGCCTTATAAACTATAAGAGGGTTGTGTCCTGCATTGGAGTAATAGAGAGTTCTCGTAGAGTACTCATACTTACTGTGGAAGAGGGTTACAAACATATCCTCAGTTATATCTGGATAGATAATATCGTTCAGATCTGTAAGCATCTCCGATGGGTAGATATCCTTAATATTCAGTGTTTTAAGTACCGACCTTATAAGGGCCATCAGGAAGGCTGCTGGTACACCCTTACCGCTGACATCTGCTATTGTAACGGATACCCTGTTGTCATCCCTTACACAGTAGTCGTAGTAGTCTCCTCCGACCTCCTTGGCCGGCTCAAAGTAGTTGGCTATCTCTAGACCAAACACCTTATTTATCTCCTTTGGAAGGATTCTCTTCTGGATTCTGGATGCTACCTCCAGCTCCTGAGACAGTCTTTCCTTTACAAGGAGCTCAGCATAGATCTGGGCATTATTTATAGCACTGGCCACCTGAATAGCCAGAGCAGAGATAGTTTCCTCATCGCTATCCACAAGTTTTTGCTTGTCCTCAATGATATAGATTACCCCTAGCTCCTTCCCCTTAACATTCAAGTCGGAGATTATTACCGTCTCCTCTGCATCTACCTTAAATCCCTTGGAAAGGTCCTCATAAATATTTCTGTAGTCCTCCCTGTTAAACTTCTCAAGGGTTTCCTGTGGATAGCTCAGGTTCCCCTTAAACATTATATTACCCTTGGTTTTCTTGTTTACCAGTTCCCCCTCTTCCCAGAGGTAGAGGGATATCTTCTTGGCACCAGTAAGCACAAAGTAAGCATCCAGTATTATATCTATTATTCTTTCCAGCTCTATTATTGAAAGAACTGTTCTGGCCACTGCATTTAGGTTGGAGAGGTTGGCTACTCTCTTTTCCAGGATCTGGTTACTGTACTCAAGCTGGGTGGATTTTTTTATGAGGGTATCATAGGTTATATCCAGTTCCTTTCTGTACTCCCTCAGCTCATCTATGGAGTTTTCCAGTTCCCTGTCCTGCTTTCTTATCTGATCCAGGGTAGATTCATACTCCTCCTGTACCTCCTCGGAGCCGTGTTCAAGCTCCTCCTTATCCCTAAGCCTTTTCAGCATAGTCAGCATCTCATTGTTATATCTCTGATGTATCTTTCCTGCCACTACTCCTAAAATTACAATCCAGGTAAATGTCACCAAGACAAATAGCATTACTGAATCCCCCAATCTAAGCTTCTCTGCTTCTTAACTTCTTTCTTTTCCTCTATTCCACGGGCTTTTACCTGAGTTCTTTCAAGAACATCCTCTAAAAGTATTCCCTCCTCTATGATCACAAGGTTTTCAAGGGTCGTCTCTGTTATCCTTATCCTCATATCATAACCCTTGTAGTATCCTCTCAGGGTATCTCCTCCGTGGTAGAATACATATTCCCCGTCACTTACTGTATATCCCTTTAACCTGCTGCTCTCAAGGATCAGAATAGGGGTAGCAAAATCTCCTCTTACTGCCACTAACTCCCTTATATCCTTTTCATCTAGGTTTTCAAGGTAGAGAGGCTCCTCTATACTCTGAAGCTCCCTTGAGATTCCAGTTGGATTAAAGAGATCTATCTCCTTTGAGGCCCAGTATCTCTCTCCCTTGCTGTGATCTGCATAGGGATCATCTATCTTCACCACAAGGCTGAGCCTCATGGCATTGAGCACCTGGAAGAACTCCTTCCTCTCGTTTCTTACTTCCTCCATGAGTCTCTGCTTATCCAACTCAGTATAGATCTTATTTCCGTCAAACTCACCCTCTTTGTTGGTTACAGTAAGCCAGAAGTACACCTGCTTATTTAGGTAGGACTGAATACTTCCGCCCCTTTCAGTAACTGCCACATCTATACTACTGTCGATCTCTGCTCTCTGGAAGGTATCTAAGTCCGAAGCAGTCTTTATATAGAGCTCCTCATCATCTAGGAACTCTCCCCTTTTAAACTTTTCCAGGGAAGCATAGAGCTCCTGAGATACAAGGAGGTTCAGACTCTTATTTTCAAGAAGCATCTTCTTTCCTGCCAGCTCAAAGGCCTTGAAAAACTCTATTCTTTCATAGTAGTTTTCTGGAAACTCAACCTCATAGAGGTCTATATTGTTTCTTCCCTCCACTATCTTTTCATCCTTAAACTCTACCTTTTCATAAAGATCCTGCCTGGGGATAAAACTCTTACACCCCATTAAACTTGCCGTAATAGCTACAATTAAAAGTATTTTTTTCATATCCATCCCTTTCTCTTAAGATATAACCTCTACTATTCTTTCACTCAAGTAATCTATATCAAAGGGTTTTGGTATAAACTCCTCAATCTTTACTCCAAGGTTATCAATTACATTTTCCATATGGCTAAAAGCACTCAGCATAAATACTGGAACATTAGCATCTATCTTTCTTATCTTCTGTATTGCCTCTAAGCCATTCATCTGGGGCATCTGGATATCCAGTATAATAAGGTCCGGTTTCATGGTACTCACCATATCCAGACCTACTATGGCACTCTCTGCTTCTAAACAGTGGTACCCGATGTCCTCTATCACCTCTCGCAGGAGAAACCTTATGCTCATCTCATCATCTATTACCAATACTTTCTTCTTCGACATTCTTCCTTAGCCCCCTATACACTTCTTCAGCTACACTTAAAGGAACAACTTCTGCCAGCTCCTCTATGGTAGCTTCCCTTATTTTTTTTACCGACCCAAATCTCTTTATTAACTTTTCCTTTCGTATCTTTCCTACTCCAAGTATATCATCAAGTTCACTCTTTAAAACCCTCTTGCTTCTAAGGGTCCTGTGATATGTTACTCCAAATCTGTGAGCTTCATCTCTCAGCCTCTGAAGAATCCTCAAACTTTCATCGTTATCTGCAAAAATATATGGCACATTTTCACCCAGCTTAAAGATCTCCTCCTCCCTTTTAGCAATACTTATTATATCCAAAAAAACTTCCTTTTTCAATCCTTTGAGTATTTCTCCTACAGAACTCAGTTGCCCCAGTCCACCATCTATAAGGATTAGATCTGGAAGTTCATGCTCCTTGAGCTTGGAGTATCTTCTAATCATGACCTCCCTCATCATATGGAAGTCATCTGGAGTATCCTTGGTCTGTATCTTAAACTTCCTGTACTCCCTCTTGGCAAGTCTTCCCTCTATAGCCACAGACATGGAGCCCACAGCATCCTTTCCCTGGATATTGGAGATATCGAAACACTCTATCCTTCTGGGAACCCTTCTCAGCTCAAGGACCTCATAGAGCTGCATAAGCCCCTTTTCAAGGACACTCTTCTTCAGATAGTGATCCCTTATATCCTTCTCCAGGTTAAGATGGGCCATATTCAGGAGATCCAGCCTCCGGCTCTTTATCTTGGGAAAGTGAAGCTCTACACTCTTTTTCCTCTTACCTTCCCTCTTAAGGTTAAGCCATGAGGAGATGAGCTCTTCCTCCTCCTTATACTCCCCCTGAAAGGTTATATTGTCTGGTATGCCGTGCTTGGAGTAGTAGTCGGTAACTATCTCCTGGAAGAGATCTTCATAGATCTTTCCCTGAAGGTCTGTAGTAGAAGAGTTCTTCCCCAGTACCTTCCCCTCTATTATATTTAATACACAGAGGAAGAGCCTCCCTCCCTCAAGGGAGAAGATAAATATATCCTCCTCTATAGCCTTGCTGTACTCGGTAACCTGATTCTTCATCGCTGTTTCCAGCTCCTTCAGGTGATTCCTGTAGATGATCGCCTCCTCAAACCTCATCTCCTCAGAAGCTTTTCCCATCCTTACTCTTATATCTTCAATTACCTCTCCGCCCCTTCCCTTGAGAAGCTTCTTGGCATTTTCCACCTGCTCCCTGTATCTATCGCCGATATTCTTATAGGTACAGGGTCCCGGACAGAGATCCATAAAATATTTAAGACAAGGCCTGTCATAGGTCTTAGTCATATCCCTGTTACAGTCCCTTATCTTAAATATCTTTATAAGGGCTTTCTTCAGTTCCCAGACCCCTGCAGGATAGGGGCCAAAATAGTACCCGCTCTCTGTATTCAGTGCCTTTGTAGTTCTTATGACACTTATCTTGGGAAACTTCTCCTTGGAAAACCTTATATAGGGATAGGTTTTTTCATCCTTTAAAACTATATTGTACTTGGGAGTATACCTCTTTATGAGGTTATTTTCCAGGACCAGTGCATCCAGTTCTGTGTTGCATACTATGGTCTCTATAGCTTCTATATTTTTTACAAGCTCCCTTGTCTTTTCATCTCTGTGCTCCTTGTTAAAGTAGGAGTAGACCCTCCTTCTCAGGTTCTTGGCCTTTCCAATATAGATTATCTTATCCCCTTTTTTCATGAGATATACTCCTGGTTCAAGAGGGATATTCAATTCCTTCACATTTAATCTGCTAATCCCAATTTCCCCTTTCTTCCTCTCTGTGGCTCTTTATTACCTTGAGCCTGGAATTTTTACTGAACCTTTCAAAGAGATAGTTAATAAATGTAACCGATCTGTGCTTTCCGCCGCTACATCCTACTCCTATGGAAAGGTGGTTCTTTCCCTCTATGATAAAGTTTGGAATAAGAAACTCCAGCATATCCACCATCCTGTTGTAATACTCCTTGGAAACCTCTGGTTTCATCACATAGTCCCTCACCACCTGATCATTACCGGTTTTAGGTCTCAGCTCCTCTATATAGTAAGGGTTGGGCAGACACCTTACATCAAACATCATATCCAGATCGCTGGGGCTCCCATACTTAAATCCAAAGGACTGAAAGTGGACCACTATCTCCTTCCCCTCCTCTAGGGATATTACCTCCTCTATATTCCTTCTAAGGGTTACAGGTCTCGTATAGGATGTATCTATTATAAGATCCGCCTGGGCCCTTATATCGCTTATTAGCTCCCTCTCCCTCTCTATACTCTTGAGAAGGGTTTTTTCCGATACAGGATGTTTTCTTCTGCTCAGGTTATATCTGTTTAATATCACATTATCTTCAGCGTCCAAAAATATCACTGTATAGGTAACTCCATATTCCTTCATCTTCTCTATAACCTTATCAAACTCATTGATATCCTCAAAACTTCTGATATCCATTCCCAGGGCTAGCTTTTTTTCATTTAACTCTCTCTTCTTCACAGACTTGAGAAGCCTACTTCCCACAAGGTAAGGTACATTATCCACCACAAAGTAGTCCATATCTTCCAACGCATTGAGGGCTACAGTTTTTCCGGCTCCACTCATCCCTGTGACTATCACTACCTCTATACCCTTCATCTATCTCCCCCTGTATTTTGTAATCACTTAGATTTTAACAGATTAAATGGGGGGATTCAAGGGAACCTTGGTAAGGTATGTAATTATTTAAGAGGAAATTTCTATATCAGAGAAAAAATTAAATTAGGGAGGTGATTTATTGAAGAGCTTAGATAAGGTCATTAAAAGGATAGAGGAGGGATTCTTAGATACTCCCGTTGAAATCACCTTGATCTCCACCGAGTTTAGTATCAGAAGGCTTATCTATATAACAGGGGTTGAGTTACGGGGAGGGTCCCTGCACCTGACCACAAATAAAACAAACTATGCCTCCCTTCTGCTGGATGCAGTGGAAGAGGTTCACTACTATGGACCGGGATCCCTGGTATTTATAACTAAAAAGGGAGCCACTCTGACTCTGAGGCCAGCTGAAGATATCTTAAAGTTTGAATAAATTCAAAAAATTAAAAAAGGTGAAGAAGGGCGTCTTCACCTTTTTAATTGGGGCGTTTCATATTTCTATGAAACTTGAGAGAGTTTATTGCTTGCTACAGGTGTATAATACTCCCTCTTTGTGTTTTTTATGTGTTTTTGTAGTGTAGTTTTATATTTTTTTAAATTATTTCACTTCCCTCTTAAACCCTTCCCTTGAGGTAGTAGACCTCTCTGAGGCTTCGGCCCCTCAGGGAGCCGCATTGAATATAATTAAATCCAAGTTTATTTAAGAAGCTCTGGGAAACATCTATGCTTTCACGCCCTGCAAGGAGTATTCCTGCTCCGGTCCCCTCAATGGCATACCTGACCATATACCTGGTGATCTCATAGATCCTGCTCCTCCACTCCTCCCTTACATAGAGATCTACCTCATATATCCCTCTGCTTTCATCATAGGCTCTCAGTCCGCAGACCCCTATCAGCACCCTTGTCTCTGTGTGGAAAAACGGATAGTAGATCTCACCGCAGCTCCTTCTGTCCCATACATCCCTCAATAGCTTTATCTTCTCTCCCACACACTCTTCTACTCTGTAATCTCCCCACAGCTCCATGGCAAGCTTCCTATCCTCTATCTTCCAGACTGAAAAAGGTATCCTTCCCAAATTTTCTTTTCTCTCATCCATCTCTATTCCCCCTATCTCAAACTTCGGTCTCTTATAGTTATTTTACTCCCTCCCCACTACCCACTCCTTCTTTATATCTTCATTTTCTTCAACAAAAAATAACGTGACGTTGCATCCTGTTAATCATCTGGGCTCCTCATTACTTTAACCTAAGTTGCTACTTAAAGAAATGACCGCTAGAAAATCTTAAAACCAAAGTTTTTTAGTCACGAATTTACACGAATTTTCTAAATAAAAGCACTTTAGCCAATTGAACAAAATCGAAAAGACATCATTTGTGAAAATGCTTCCCACTTGTTTTACATTCTAATTTGTGTCATTAGTGGCAAATGTTTTGAATTTCATCTAAAGGTAGTAACTTAAGTTACTTTATGTAGTTTTTTATAAATCCTACACTTCCCTTAATAATAAAAAAGCTGCAGATAATCTGCAGCTCTAAATCTATCTATTATATGGTCCAGCCGAAATAGTCCAGGGTATCCAGAATAAGTTTTCCTGTAAGGATAACTCCAATCCCCGCGTAAGCTATAAGTATAAGGGAGCAGGTCCACAGGAGCTCCCCCTCTGAAGCCTCCACATCAAGGGAAGTTTTCTCCGGTCTTACTGCCTTTACCTCTTCCTCAGCCTTCCTTCTACTATCTTCTCTATTTAAAAGTTCAAAGTTTGATCTATCCTTCATCTCTTCCTCCTCAAAATAATCTTAATCTAATCGTTTTTAAGAAGGATCTTTAATTCCTGAGAACCCGGTATCTTTCAATTGCCAGGCTCCTGTAAACTTGTTGCTTTTCACTCTTTACCCTTAACCTTTCAGGTTTTCTCCTGAAAGCTGCTACTGCTGGTGTCGGTGCTGTTCCCAGGGAGGGCTGTCCCTCTACAAGGCTCTGTTGCTCCGAGGATGACCTGAGGACAGATATTAATGCATCCTCGCTTTTGCTGTCTAACCTTCGTATCTGACTTTCTGCAAAAACCCCTTCCCTTACAGAGTAATCATCTCTATGAGTTACCGTATAGGAGAAAAAGGAGTAGACCAGAGCTAAAAAAACTCCTAAAACTTTGAACTTTGACATCTTATTTACCTCTAAATAATAGTTGATAGGTAGATATTCTAATTCTTTTCCTGTTTTTTTTCAACACTTATTTTAAAAGCTATAAAGCCAGTGGGCAGTAAGGGACTCCTAAATAAGACCTCCCCCTAAAAGTACCCCATAAGGTATTTAACTATCTCTAGGATGAGTTTCACTCCCAGGAGGATACCCATCCCTACATAAGCTGTTAAGATTAGGGAGACATTCCAGATGGTCTCCCACTTGGTGGGCTCCATATCCAGTACACTTCCTTTATCTATATCCCTCTCCGTCACCGCTCTGTTTATATTCTTTCTACCGCTATCTATAAGTTCAAAGTTTTTTATTTCTTCCATCTCTTCCTCCTCGATATTTTAAGCTATAAATATTAAGAAGGTATTTTAATTTCTAAGCACCCTGTTCCTTTCAAGGGCCACTCCCCTGTAAAACCATTGCTCACTACTCCCTAGATTAACCTCTACCCTGTCTCTTTTAGGCTGTTCCAGGGAAACTTCTTCAACTTTGGGCGGGGATCCCTCACTGTATATTGTAGTGGTTCTCTCCTCAGCTGCTCCCCCGCTTAAGAGGGTCTCTGTCTGGGTTTTCTCCTCTAACTTCCGTATCTGACTTTCCCTGAAGGATATCTCCTTCAGGAAAAAGCCGTCCCTGTGATTTATCGTATTTAGAAGGAATGAATAAATCAGGGCCAGGAAAACCCCTAAAACTTTGAACTTTAACATATTATCTCCTCTAATCAACTGGTCTATCCGGCATAATAATACTTTAAAAGGAATTTATCAAGTTTTTTAATATAAACTTAATGCTGTTAATTCATTTTTAATCCAAGGAGTCTAAAAAATTATGATATAACTTAGATACCCTTATAAAAAATTAGCGAATAACGGAGGTCCTATGACTATAGAAAAAGTATGTATAATCCTGGGAGTACTGATCCTTTCCAGTATCTTTTCCCTTAAACTTTCAAAAAAATTTAATATTCCCACCCTCATTATCTATCTGGGGATAGGAATGCTTGCAGGTTCAGAGGGGATCGGGGGAATTGCCTTTGATAACGCTCCCCTGGCCCAGTTCATCGGTAGCCTGGCACTCTGTATCATCCTCTTCTCTGGAGCCTTCAACACCAATATAGGTGAGATAAGGGATATCAAAAAGGAGGGTTTAGCTCTGGCAGTTATAGGGGTGTTCTTAAATACTCTCTTTGTAGCTGTACCCATATACTTCTTTACTCCCTTTGAGTTTCTCCAGGCCCTTCTCTTTGGAGCCATTGTTTCCTCCACAGATGCATCTGCTGTAATGTCCATAATAGGCTTTAGCGGTCTTAATATCAGAAAAAAGGTAGGAGGTATCTTAAAACTTGAGTCTGGTACCAACGATCCCATGGCCAATGTCCTCATCATACTTCTCCTTGGGGTTATCTCCTCGGGGCGGTTTAGCTTCCCCAGAGCTGTCCTCTTTCTTATTGCCCAGGTGGGGCTAGGGATACTCTGCGGTTACCTCATCTTCAGACTTGCCCTCCTTGTTCTGGAGAGGTTTGAGTTGAAGATGCAGGAGCTCCACCAGCTGATCATAGTAGGTTTTCTTCTTACAACCTATGGCCTTACTAACCTTGTGGGAGGAAATGGATTTATGGCCATCTATATACTAGGGCTCTCCCTGGGAAACAGCCCCCTGAGGTACAGGAAAAATATGAATCGTTTCTTCTCCTCCCTTTCGTGGTTTGTAGAAGTAGGAATGTTTGTTATGCTCGGGCTTCTGGTCTTCCCAATGCAGCTTATGGAGATATGGAGGGTAGGTGTTCTGGTTTCCATAGTCCTCATATTCTTAGCAAGACCCCTCAGTGTCTTCCTCACCCTTATGGGGAGCAGGGTTGAAAACAGGGAGAAACTCTTCATCTCCTGGGGAGGATTAAAGGGAGCCGTTCCAATTATCTTTGCAACCTTTCCTCTCATAGAAGGTGTAGAAAACTCGGAGCTTATCTTCAACCTGGTATTCTTCGTTGTAGTTATCTCAGTGATCTTTCAGGGAGTCACCCTCCCCTTTATGTCATGGTACCTAGGATTGGAATCTCACGAGGAATCCCCCTTCCAGGAGGGAGATCTTGAGAAGATGGAGTACCTCGAGGAGAGGGTGGTCAAGATAAGGGTTTCCTCTGAAGGAATTCTTGCAGGAAGGAGGGTCCATGAGCTGAACCTTCCCAGGGAAATACTTCTCATCCTTATAAATCGTCAGGGAGATAACCTTCTCCCAAGGGGAAATACCCTTATAAGGGAGGAAGATGAACTCTACCTCCTTTCAGATAACCTCCATACAGTGAGAAGCTACTTCTCCCACACAGAGGATATAGTCAACTAAAAAGGAGCGTGAGGCTCCACCCCTTTTAACCCTATACAATGAACTTTTATGATGGGACTAATCTATAATTCTATACTTTCCTTAACATTAAAAAAAGAGCTGACAATGTCAGCTCTTTTATAATTACATTCTGTCTACAGTTTTTATTCCTAGAAGATCTAATCCTTCCTTCAGTACCTTAGCTGTTCTCTCAGCAAGAAGCAGTCTAGAGTAAAGTACCTCATCCTCCTGATTAAGGATCGGACAAGAGTTGTAGAAGGTATTAAACTTCTTAGCCAGCTCAAATAAGTAGTCTGTAAGTAGGTTTGGCTTGTATGTCTCAGATGCTTTCATAGCTACATTTGGAAGCTGAGTAAGGAATAGTGCCAGTGCCTTCTCTGCCTTCTCTCCAAGGTTTACTGCTGTATCCTCCCTTACTACCTTGCCATTCTCCTCACCCTTTCTCAGGATAGACTGGATTCTAGCATATGAGTATTGTAGGTATGGAGCTGTATTTCCTTCGAAGCTAAGGATCTTATCCCACTCAAAGATTACAGCAGATTGTCTGTTCTGTGAAAGGTCAGCATACTTAATAGCTCCCACTCCAACAACCTCAGCAATATTTTCCTTCTCTTCAGCAGATAATCCAGGATTCTTTTCCTCTACTACAGCTAGAGCTCTCTTCTTCCCTTCATCTAGAAGCTGCTCAAGTCTGATTACGTTACCCTTTCTTGTAGAGAAGATTCCCTCAGCAAATCTCATAATTCCAAACCAAACGTGGTCCTTCTTTACATCCCATCCAAGCATATCAGTTATCTTGAAGAACTGTCTGAAGTGATCCTGCTGTCTCTCATCAGTTACATAAACAAGCTTGTTTATATTGTAGTTTTCCTTTCTGAACTTAATAGTAGCTATATCTGAAGTGGAGTATAGGAAAGCTCCGTCCTTCTTCTGTACGATACAAGGGTGTAGCTTAGTCTCCTCATCAAAGAACACCACCTGTGCTCCCTGATCCTCTACAGCTATTCCCTTATCTTTTAGCTCCTCTACTACCCCTGGCATCATATCGTGGTAGTGAGACTCTCCGTAGTATGTATCAAACTTTACATCCATTCTTCCGTAAAGCTTGTTGTACTCATCCAGAGACACCTGGATAAACTCCTTCCAGAGTCTGTTGTTCTCCTCGTCTCCGTCCTGAAGCTTCTTAAGCTCCTCTCTTGCAAGGTCCTCTAGGCTAGGGTCCTCATCTGCTGCCTTGGCAAACTCCACGTATACTCTCTCAAGTTCCTCGATGGCATTTTCCTTGTATGCATCCTCGTTTAGCCACTTTCTGTATCCGATAATAAGCTTACCAAACTGAGTTCCCCAGTCTCCGATGTGGTTGTCAGAAACTGTGTTGTACCCAAGGTAGTTGTAGATTCTCTTTATTGAATCTCCGATGATAGTAGATCTCAGGTGACCTATGTGCATCCTCTTGGCGATATTAGGTGATGAGTAGTCGATTATTACGTCTCCCTCTGTATCTAGGAATGAAAAATCATACTTCTCCTTGGAGATAGTCTTTACAACCTCTCCTAAAAACTCCTCCTTCAGGAAGATATTTATAAATCCAGGTCCTGCAATTTCAACCTTTTCAATAAGGTTGTTTTCTACAAGGTTATTTACTACGTTTTCAGCAATGGCTCTAGGGTTGCTCTTTAGCACCTTTGCGTTTACCATGGCAAAGTTTGTCTGGAAGTCTCCAAACTTTTCATTTGTTGCCATAGTTATATCGATAGCTCTAAGTTCCTGCTCTCCATAAAGAGCGTCTACTGTTCTTTTAAATATATCGGCAATCTGCTTTTCTATTAGTATCATCCATCTATCCTTTCTAAATTTAGTATTGTTACTTTTCTCTTGTACCCCAAGGGCATTTCTTCCCTTTGGTCAGTGCAAAAAAAAGTAACCAAAAGTTCAAGGTCTGTTCAAAAATAACTATTCCATATTCTCAAAGTTTTGAAAAGGTCGAAACTCCCTTTGCTCAAACAGTCGAGCATTTTATAAAACTTTAATTCATATTCCATTCACGCTATTTTTGAAATGACCGCTCTTAGATCTTGACTATAAGGTTATATTTATATTTTATCACATGATTTCCAGTTGACGGCACTTTGTACCTTCAAATTTACTAGACCGTTATGCAGATTAAGTTCCGCAGTGTCCTGCATTATTCCTGTCTCATAAAACGAGGACTGTAGCTCACAAAGGTCGTAGGTTATTATTCTACTTTGAAAACATTGGAACCCATGGCAGTTTTTCTTTGATTCGTTTCTTTTGACTGTTAAAAGAAATGAATAATTAAACAATAAAAAAAGGACTAAAGATTAGTCCTAAGAAAAGAAAACCGGTCTACCGCCACCTGTGTAGTTTTGGTCGCCGAGTACTATAAGTGGTAGTCAGATACTAACTGGCAACCAGGGTCCGTAGGGGCTCGTTATACCCTCGTGACCTTATTGATTACCGCTAGCAGCGCCAACCCCGTGACGACCTTAGGCCCAAAACATCAAGGTAGATGCAAATAGACCAGTAGTTCTTTCTCTTAGATAAAGTATATCACTATATATTCATTTTTTCAAGCCTTTTAAGGTTATTTTCCGGCTTTTAATTTTACATTTCTTTGGTTTTAGTACAAAGTATTCTTATTTCGTCTCTTCAACGAAGGTACTCTTAAGGAAAAGCTCCTCCAGCTGATCTTCCTCTACCTTACCAGGTGCTTCAGTCATTAGACACTGCCCCTTGTTTGTCTTAGGGAACGGCATTACGTCTCTGATAGACTCCTCCTTCATCATTACCATCAGCCATCTGTCGATACCAAATGCTAATCCTCCGTGAGGTGGTGCACCGTATTTAAATGCATCGATAAAGAATCCAAACTTCTCTCTTGCTTCCTCATCAGATAATCCTAACTGCTTAAATACCTTAGCCTGTACATCCTGGTTGTGAATTCTTATAGATCCTCCACCGATCTCAGAACCATTTAGAACCATATCATATGAGTTCGTTCTTACAGATTTCATCTCTCCTGCTAAGAATGCTTCCATATCCTCTTCCTTTATAGAAGTGAATGGGTGGTGCTGAGCCTTGTATCTCTCCTCCTCTTCACTCCACTCAAACATAGGGAAGTCTACGATCCACAGGAACTTGAACTCATTCTTATCGATAAGGTCTAGATCCTTTCCTAGTGCTAGTCTAAGAGCTCCAAGACCGTCATATACTACCTTCTCCTTGTCAGCCAGGATCATGATTACATCTCCAGCCACTGCTCCTGTTCTTTCAAGGATTGCTGCCATCTCCTCCTCTGAGAAGAACTTAGCGATTGGAGAGTTTACGCCCTCTTCCGTTACCTTGATCCAAGCCAGTCCCTTAGCTCCAAAGTAAGTCTTTACATAGTTCTCATAGTCTCCCAGTACCTTTCTTGAGAAAGACTCGGCACATCCTGGTGCTACTACTGCCTTTACAAGTCCACCTGAGTTTGCAACACCTGAGAACGCCTTGAATCCGCATCCGGCCATGATGTCTGTAAGCTCCTTAAGCTCTACACCAAATCTTACATCTGGCTTATCCGATCCGAATCTCTCCATAGCTTCAGCATATGGCATTCTTTCAAATGAGTAGTTAGCTTCCTCACCTGTAACTCCTGCAAATACTTTTTTAGCAAGTCCTTCGATCTCATTCATTACATCATCCATAGTTACAAAGGACATCTCGATATCCAGCTGAGTAAATTCAGGCTGTCTGTCTGCTCTCAGGTCCTCGTCTCTGAAACACTTAGCTACCTGATAGTATCTCTCGATTCCTGCAACCATTAACAGCTGCTTAAATAGCTGTGGTGATTGAGGTAATGCATAAAACTCTCCACTTCTGCTTGGTACAAGGAAGTCTCTTGCTCCCTCTGGAGTTGACTTTGTAAGTAGAGGTGTATCTACGTCCATAAATCCTTTTTCATTCATATATTCTCTAATAGCAGTCATCATGTTATGTCTTGCTCTCAGGTTTCTTGCCATCTGATTTCTTCTGATATCTAGGTATCTGTACTTTAATCTGATAGTCTCAGATAAGTTCTCATCTCCAGTAACCTGGAATGGAAGCACGTCGCAGTTGTTCAGGATCTCCATCTCCTCAACAAATACTTCGATATCTCCAGTAGGCATATTCGCATTCTTAGAGAATCTCTCCTTTACTTCACCAGTTATCTTTATTACACCTTCAGTTCTGATTTCATTTGCAAGTTTTGCTACCTCTTCACTTACATTGTCAGGGAATACTATCTGAGTTACTCCCTCTCTGTCTCTAAGATCGATAAATGTAAGCCCTCCTAGGTCTCTCTTAGTTGCTACCCAACCAGAAAGAGTTACCCTCTTACCTATATCTTCCTTCCTTAGCTCTCCAAGGTTATGCGTTCTGTACGTCATCCTTCTACCACCTTTATGATTATTATATTATTAATTTTTTTATTTCTTTAAGTCTGTGTAGTCTTTAAATTACTTTAAAAGCTCAGCTACTGCCTCATCTACACTAAGTGTTTCCTGGGTTCTTTCAGCAAGGTTCTTTAGAACTACCTTGTTCTCTGCCAGCTCCTGATCTCCAATAATAATAGCATAGTTTACCCCAAGTTTATCAGCCTTCTTCATGCTGGCCTTCATAGATTTCTTTACAAACTCTATGTTAGTCTTGATTCCTGCACTTCTCAGCTTATCTGCTACACCAAAGGCATAGGCCTCTGCTTCCTCACCCATCCACACGATGTGTACCTCTGGAGTATTTGAAGGGTAGTCCTCAAGAAGCATCATGATCCTCTCTATTCCTGCAGCAAATCCAAATGCCGGAATCTCCTTGTTTCCTAGCTGAGTAAGAAGACCATCATATCTTCCTCCTCCCAGAACAGTTCCCTGAGCTCCCAGCTTGTTTGTTACTATCTCATATACAGTACTTGAGTAGTAGTCCAGTCCCCTTACAAGGTTTGAGTTTTCCACATACTTTACTCCGAAGATATCCAGGTATCTCTTTACCTCTTCGAAGTGAGCCTTCTCTTCATCATTTAGTGCATCTGTAATCTTAGGAGCCCCTACGATTACCTCCTTACACTTAGGGTTCTTACAGTCTAGAACTCTTAGAGGGTTGTTTTCATATCTTGTTGCACAGTCCTCACACAGCTCCTCCTTTACAGGAGTTAGGAAGTTAATAAGGTTCTCCCTGTACTTGGTTCTCGACTCATTTCCACCGATGGAGTTTATATTTACCTCAAGATCTGTAATTCCAAGCTTCTCCAGAAGCTTGTATCCCATTGCGATAACCTCTGCATCTAGAATAGGTGATGCCTCTCCAAGGGCTTCTACTCCAAGCTGGTTAAACTCCCTCTGTCTTCCAGCCTGAGGTCTCTCATATCTGAACATAGATCCCATGTAGTAGTACTTTGTAAAGTCTTCCTTACCGTAGATCTTGTGCTCTAGGTAGGATCTTACAACTGCTGCAGTTCCCTCT
The DNA here is from genome assembly GCF_027925155.1 of Propionigenium maris DSM 9537. Lineage (GTDB taxonomy): Bacteria > Fusobacteriota > Fusobacteriia > Fusobacteriales > Fusobacteriaceae > Propionigenium > Propionigenium maris. The sequence continues at coordinate 78,831 of NZ_BSDY01000004.1, forward strand.
GGTCTAAGAGTAAGACTTCTCTCTCCCCTGTCTGTAAAGGTATACATCTCCTTGGAAACAACATCTGTTCCCTCTCCTATTCCTCTCTTAAAAAGGCTTGTCTCCTCAAAAATAGGAGTTTTAATCATAGAGTATCCATAAGCTTCGAATACTTCTCTTGCTGTATTTACTATATAGTTGTACTTAGCTGCATCTTCTCCGAAGATGTCCTTGGTACCTCTCACTGCTTTCAGTAGTTTCATCCTATCACCTCGTCCTTTCTATCATTTCTTCCATAGCTTCTCCAGCTTCTGCTGGATCATCTTTTCATTCTTATTTTCCCCGGGAATATAGTATTTCCCAGGCCTTTCCATATAGGCCTGCTCCACAAAGTTACCTGCGTAAGCATGGGGGTATTTATACAGGTGCTCCCCCTGTTTGGTCAGATGTACAGGAACCTCCTGAAGGTTTCCTGCTCTTATATCTGCAAGGGCAGCGTCTATTGCTGCCTCGCTGCTGTTACTCTTACTGGATATAGCAAGATATATCGTTGCTTGAGCCAGGATTATCCTTACCTCTGGCATACCAATCTTTTCAGTACTTGTAATAGCTGCATGGCAGATTAGAAGAGCCTCTGGATTGGCCATCCCTATATCCTCGCTGGCATGGACCAGAAGCCTTCTGGCTATATATCTGGGATCCTCTCCGCCGTCTAACATCCTGGCAAGCCAGTAGATAGCAGCATCGGGGTCGGAGCCCCTTATACTTTTAATGAAGGCGGATATAATGTTATACTTATCCTCCTTCTTGTGGTACCCTTCCTTCCTCTTCTTAAAGAGCTCCCTTATCTCCTCATCTGAGAGGGTGTCAGCAGTATTACAGTAGAGCTCTACATAGTTCAGGGCTGTTCTGGCGTCTCCCTTGGCAAGGTCTAATATCGTCTCCATCATATCCTCGGAGAGTTCCTTCAGCCCCAGCCTCTCAACTCCTGCTTTCACGAGTTTTTCTATATGAACGGTATCTAATTTTTTAAATTCAAATACCATACATCTAGAAAGCAGGGCATTGTTCAGGGTATAGTAGGGATTTTCCGTGGTGGCTCCTATTAAAACTATAAGGCCATCCTCTGTATAGGGAAGAAGGGCATCCTGCTGCAGCTTATTGAACCTGTGAATCTCATCTAGAAAGAGAAGGGTTCTTCTGTTTTCCATCTCCACCCTTCTTTTTGCCCGTTCAACTACCTCACGGAAATCAGAGAGACTTGCTGTGGTGGCATTTAACTTTTCAAAGGTGTAGTCTAACTCGCCTGAGATAAGTTCAGCCAGAGAGGTCTTTCCCGTTCCTGGAGGTCCAAAGAAGATGGAGTTTACTATCTTTCCCTTATCTATAAGGTTACGAAGTACGCTTCTCCTTCCGATTACCTCCTCCTGTCCCACATATTCATCTAAATTTTTCGGCCTCATCTGATAGGCAAGGGGTCTTATCCTGTCAAAGTTCCCCTGAAACAGGCTTCTCATAAGCTTCACATCCAATTTTTACACATCAATAATTTTAAACTTCCCATTTCATTCTTTTTCCTAGTAGAAAAAAAGGCATGTTGAACTACAACACGCCTCCTGACCTATTTTATTAGGTAAAGTAATAGCGCCGTCACAATAAACAGAGCAGCAACAACTTCTGTAATCTTAGCTAGTGGTCCCCCGTCCTGAGATACACCAAATACAGTATTTGTTCCTCCTGAACCCATACTTCCTGACATTCCACGGCTTCTATCTGGTTGAATCAGCACTAATATTATAAGAGCTAGTGCGAATACAAATAATAATACTGTCAATAATCCTGCCATCTCATCCTCCCGAATTAACATATTTTTCCAACTTTATTATAATATATCCAGCCCAAAATTTAAAGGGAAACTTTAAAAAGGAAATGCAATTGTTTATTCTAATAAACCTTACATACAAAATACCGTAAGGGAGTGAGACAAATGAGAAAAATTTACATACTCGATACCAATGTATTGATACACGATCCCAAGGCTATGCTGAATTTTAAGGGCAACGAAGTTGTTGTTCCCATATTTGTAATAGAGGAAGTGGACAAACTGAAGAAACAGCCTGTTACAGGACCTCAGGCCAGGATCGCCTCCCGTACAATAGACAGTTTCAGACAGATTGGCTGCCTTGCCAAGGGAGTTCATTTAGATAATGATATCTTTTTTAGAGTTGAGCTAAGAAACGACCCATCTCTTCTACCCCCTTCCCTAAAAAGGGATGTAGTGGATAACAGAATCCTTTCTACTACCCTGGGAATACAAAAGGAGAACTCCGATAAAAAGGTGGTTCTGGTATCAAAGGATATAAATATGAGGATAAAAGGAGATGCCCTGGGGGTACATGTAGAGGACTATGAAACAGACATGGTTGACTACTCAGAACTCTATGACGGAAGTCTTCCCGTTGAGGTTCCCGAGGATATATATAAAAAGTATGTTAAAACTGGAAGGCTTAAGCTAGAGGAGGCAGGTCTAGAATCTCCTCCTGCAAATACCTTTATAAGACTAAAAAACGGCGAAAAGGAAGCCCACGGAAAGTTCAACGCCAACAAAAAAAGGATTGAGAGGCTCGTATTCGGAGATGCCAATGTCTGGGGAGTGAGGGCAAAAAATGACGAGCAGAAGTTTGCAGTGGACCTCCTCATGGATGAAAATATAAAGGTTGTTACCCTTGTGGGAAAGGCCGGTACAGGTAAGACTCTCCTAGCAGTAGCTGCAGGACTGGAGCAGGTGGTAGAGAGAAGGCTGTATAAGAAGCTCCTCATCGCAAGACCTATAATGCCTATGGGTAAGGATATCGGTTACCTTCCTGGCTCTGAGAAGGATAAGCTTAAACCATGGATGCAGCCTATCCACGACAATATAGACTTTCTCTCGGAAAACAAGGAGGAGAAGGCCGGTGACAGGGTGGTAGCAGGACTGGAATCCATGGGTCTGCTAAAGATTGAGGCCCTTACATATATAAGGGGAAGAAGTATCCCTGCTGGATTTATAATAATCGATGAAGCACAGAACTTGACACCACTGGAGATAAAAACTATCGTTACCAGAGCCGGGGAGAATACAAAGATTATCTTCACTGGAGACCCTCAGCAGATCGATAACCCTTACTTAGATGCCAACACAAATGGACTTACCTACATGGCTGAAAAGCTTAAGGGGGAGGAGATCTCAGGACACATAACCCTAACCAAGGGAGAGAGGTCTGCTCTGGCTGAAATAGCTGCAAAGCTATTATAAGAAGTTATACACGGGAGCTCGTAGGGAGCTCCCCTTTTATCATTTAATCTCCATTAATTTGAACCTTTTTAATGTTCTGTGCTAATATCTATACATAAAAATAGTGTAGGAGTGTCTCAAGATGAAGATAGGAATAATAGGACCCAGAGATTCAGCTGAAAATATTGCTGAGAAGCTGTCTCGGGTAGATGAAAATATTCAGTGTAAGTTTTATATACGAGAGAAGATCTCTAAGGTAGGGGAGGTCATCGATAGATGTGAAGATGAGGTAGACGGTATAATCCTTACTGGGGCCGGAGTCCATGCTACCCTCGAAGGGATAAGACCCCTCACTAAACCCTCTACATATATCCACCGGACCACCCTGAGCCTTGTCTCGACCCTCTGGAAGGCCAGAGAAGGCTTTAAAGATCTGAACAGATTTAGTGTAGATGTTGTTTCTAAAGATGCCTTGGATGAAGCTGTGGAGGAGTTAAACCTCCAGGGAAAAGATATCAGGCTCATGCCCTTTTGCTCTACGTGCAGCGAGGAGGACTATATCAAGTGGCACATCAAACTCTTTAAAGAGGGAAGGACAGACTTTATCCTTACAGGTTTTGGAGATGTCTATACGAGATTAAAGAGGGAGGGATACCCTGTATACAGGCTCTTCCCCACCTACTCCCAGGTTAAGGAAGCATACAGGGAGATCCTTCACAAGGCTCAGATATCCAAGCTAAAATCCTCCCAGATAGCTGTCCAGGTAATAAAGGTCACCAAGAAGATCAATAAGAACTACTACGAGGAGTTAAATATCCAGAACAGACTCCAAAGGGAGATCATCTCCTATGTAAGGGAGGTCCAGGGAGCTCTCTATACCTCAGGGGGGGATGAATATGTAATCTCGGGAACCAGGGGATCGTTTAAGGACAGCATAAGAAGCTTTATGAAGCTCCTCTCCAATGTTGTAGTAGAGATAAGCTCTGGGATAGGGTATGGAAGTACCGCCTATGAAGCTGATGTCAATGCCAGAAATGCTCTCCTAGCCTCTATAAGGGATGGGGGATTATTTGTAATAGATGAATGCGGAACTCTCAGAAGGCCTGTTGCCCCAAGAAAGGTTTCGGGGGAGAGCAGAAGTAAGAAGATAGAGATCATAAGCAAGGTAACCAAACTTTCCCCTGTTTATATCTCCAAGATAATGACCCTCCTGGAAAGAAAGGAGGAGCTCAGAGTGGACTCCAAGGAACTTGCGGGATATCTGGAGATCAGCGAAAGAAGTGCCAGAAGAATAATTAATAAGCTCATAGAAAATAACTATGGCTCCCTGGAGACAGAGGAAAAGGTCTCCAAAGGGAGGCCTAAAAACATCATAAAGATAACCTTCTAGATAGAGGACCATCATGGTCCTCTATTCTTTTTCGGACAATTTATCTGTCACTATTTCTCCTACCTATTCATAGAATGTCCATATAAAATTTTATAAATCCATCCTACTATCTCCACCTATTATTTTTACATTCAAAGTGTTTCATATCCACGACATTCGTCCCCTCTTTTTCATTTCTTATCCTTTTTTAAGTATATTTTAAGTAATTGTACTGTTAAAGTGACCCAACTCTAAAACCCTTGTAATTATTAGTGTATCAAGGGCTCCATAAATTGTATATCTTTAATAATAATAGAATTAAATATACTATTTTAAAATTAAATGTTCTTTTGTTTGACGAAAAATATTAATTGTGATATAAATTCAACTATAAAAACGGACAATGTCCAAAAATAATTTTTAAGGAGAGTTATCACAATGAAGAAACATATTTTAAACACCTTTGCTGTCGTTTCAATTATCTCTTTAGTCTGTGAGATGATTGGAATGGTACAAATAGGAAAAGTGGCTATCTTCCCAATGCTTTATGCAGTATTAATAGGAATGGCAGTTACTCCAGACCTACTTGGAAAAAAGATTACAAAACTCAAGGAAAAGATTACAGCCAAGGAGATGGGACTGGCTGGAGAGATGGTTATGCTTATCCTCCTTATGTTGGGAATTAAACTGGGTACCTTTGTTGGACCTAATATCAATCAGATTATTCAGGCTGGACCTGCATTTATTGCCCAGGAGTTCGGACATATCCTTGCCCCACTGATTGCAGTGCCTCTTGCTCTTAAGCTTGGATTAAGAAGAGAAGCTATAGGAGCAGGTTCAAGTATCAGTAGAGAAGCATCTCTTGGGGTTATCGGTGAAAAGTACGGAATCGCTTCTCCAGAGGGAAGCGGAGTACTGGGAGTATACCTTGCTGGTACAATTGTTGGAACTATCTACTTTGGTATCCTTGGATCCCTTTCAGTATACACTGGTATCCACCCACTGGCTCTTGGAATGGCTTGCGGAGTAGGAAGTGGAAGTATGATGACTGCTGCTGCATCGGCTCTGTCAGCAGTTGTAGACCCTCAGTATGCTGACCAGGTATTTGCATATGCATCTACAAGTAACATGCTTTCAGGAATTACAGGAGTTAACATCCTTGTGTTTATCTCACTACCATTTACCGAGTGGTACTATAAGAAGTTAGAAGGAAAATTCACTAAGAAAGAGGCAGGTATTCAAAATGCATAGAATTGATATTAAAAAATATATAACTTACTTTCTACTAATGTCCACAGCAGGGATCATTATCCTAGCTGGTCAGGCTGTAGGTCTGCAAAAAGAGTTTATCGGAGCTGTTCCCGGGATGCTTTTAATCATCCTTCTGGCTCTGCTGGCTTTCTCTATAAAGGATATCTTTCCTAAGTTTCCACTGCCGGCATATGCCCTGTCTACAATTATAGGCATGATAGTGAGCCTTGAGGCTCTTCCTATCTCAAAGTTCTTTGCTCCCAGTATCGGAAGCGTAGAGTTTATGCCAATGTGTACCCCCCTTCTTGCCTTTGCAGGGATCTCAGTTGGTGATAAGATAGAAGAGCTTAAGGAGATGTCTTGGAAGATCGTTATTATTGCAGTGGTAGTATTCACAACAATATTCTTCGCATGCGCACTGATTGCTCAGACAGTATTAAAGATTCAGGGTAAGATCTAATTTATAGAGGATAAAATATTATTAAGGGGGATACAGGATGAATAAGCAGGAGTTAAAGAAGAGAATAATAGAGGCTATCGATGCCAACAGGGATTCTATCATCAGAGCAGGGAGGGAAATCTACTCTACCCCTGAGCTGGGGTATAAGGAGGTGGAGTCCACTAAAACAGCTGTGAACTTCCTTAAGGATCTTGGACTGGAAATAGAGGAAAACATCGCAGTTACAGGATGTAGAGCCAGACTAAATGAGGAGGCAAAGGGACCTAAGGTGGCTATCCTGGGAGAACTTGACTCTGTAGCAGTAGCTGATCATCCAGATGCTGCTGAAAATGGAAATATGCATGCCTGTGGTCACAATATCCAGATGGGAGGATTACTGGGAGCTGCCCTTGGACTGGTTAAGTCGGGAGTTTTAAAGGAGCTAGATGGTAGAGTGGACATCATGGCTACTCCGGCTGAGGAGTTTATCGAGCTGGAATACAGGGAAAACCTGAGAAAAGAGGGGAAGATAACATACTTTGGAGGTAAGCAGGAGCTTATCAAGAAGGGTGCCTTCGACGATGTGGATATGTCTATGATGTTCCATGCACTGGACCTCGGAGAGAACAAGGCCCTTATCGGACCAGAGAGTAACGGTTTCATAGGAAAAAAGATTAAGTTTATAGGAAAGGAGTCCCATGCAGGTTCTGCTCCTGAAGAGGGAATCAATGCCCTAAACGCTGCAATGCTTGCTATGAACAACATCCATGCCCAAAGGGAGACCTTCAAGGACTCGGACAGGGTAAGAGTTCACCCGATCATTACAAAGGGAGGAGACATTGTAAATGTAGTTCCTGCTGATGTAAGGATGGAATCATATGTTAGAGCAAGAACTGTAGAGGGGATGCTCGACTCAAATACAAAAGTTAACAGAGCTCTTAAAGCTGGAGCTATGGCTGTGGGAGCTGAGATCGAGATCACTGAGATTCCTGGATACCTTCCTATACTGAGATATGAAAATATGGATGAGATCTTCAAGGGGAACCTGGAGGAGCTTGGACTTGCTGGAAGGATCGTAGAGGGAGGAGACTTCACAGGATCCTTTGATTTTGGAGATGTATCCCACCTGATGCCCACCCTGCATCCTATGATCGGTGGTATAAAGGGATCCCTTCATACAAGGGAGTTCCAGATTACAGATGAGGAGCTGGCATATATCGTCCCTGCCAAGGCAATGGCTATGACTGTGGTGGACCTTCTCTTCGACGGAGCAAAGAGGGCCAAGGATATCCTGGCTAACTTTAAACCAGTGATGACCAAGGATGAGTACCTTGAGTTTATGGAAAGTAACGACAAGATAATAAAAGCATAGAAAAAAGACCGAAACCTATAAGTTTCGGTCTTTTATTTTTAAAGGATAGAATGAGTTCTCCTCATAAACTATTTAATAGAAACATCTTACTTCTAAGGAGGAAAAGTCTATGAAGAAGACCTTGCTTTTTATCTTTATTTTAATGACCTTTAATATTTCAGAAGCTGCCTTTACAAAAACAAATAACTCCCATTTAGCTGCAGAAAATATCTACTCCTTTAACTTCGGAAAAATCAAACTGGAAAACTGTCTCTTAAACCGTAAGAGAGGAGATTACCGAAAGTTCCAGGGAGTTATAGAAAACAGAGGAACCACCGACTTAGAGTGGATTGAACTTGAGTTCTACTTCAGAGATTCCAACTTTAACCACGGAAGATACTCCTTAGTTTCCACAGAAGTTATAAAAAAGATTCCAGGAAGATCCCACAAGGAGTTTAAGTTAAGGATACCTGTGGGAAGCATCGACGGAAGGGACTTTAAGGTTAAGATGTCAGATTACAAGATAAAAGGGGAGTAGCTCTGCTCCCCTTCCAAACAAAAAATCCCCAATCCCGGAACCTTTTCTATAATTTATTTCTTCTGCATCTTCTTAAGGACATCCTTTATGGCATCCTCTATACTCTCATAGCCTGCTATATCTTCCTTTGTTACCAGCTTCTCTATATCCTTCTTGCTGTATCCAAGAGCTTCCAGAGCCATGTACAGCTCCTCCTCTATAGCCGCCACCTTACTAATGCTGCTTCCTCCATCTGCAAGATCCATAAGCTGAAGTCCCTTGAGCTTGTCCTTAACATCCACAATAAGCTTTTGGGCTTTCTTCATTCCAAGCTTAGGAACCTTTGTAAGAAGTTTTACATCCTCCCTTGCAACTATCTCCTTTATATCACTTACACTGAAGGTAGAAAGGATGGCAAGAGCCAGAGACATCCCTATTCCATTTACATTGATCAGGATCTCAAAGAGATCTCTCTCTCTTTCCTCAGCAAACCCTATGAGTTTAAAGGCATCCTCCCTGATATAGTTATATATAAAAAGCTTTCCTTCCTCTCCCAGAGTTAATTTTTCATAGGTCTTCAGAGAAATATTCACCCTGTAACCTATTCCATTTACATCTACAGCTACATAATCCAGTTTTTTTACAGCTATCCTTCCACTTAAGTATTCAAACATCCCTAACCTCTCCCATACTCTTCTAAGTTTATCTTCTGAACCTTTTCTATCTCACTTCCCAGAAACATCTCTCCCAATTCCCTAAAGTGATTAGGGGAGTCGCTCACATAAAACTCATCGTGAACCTCTGCCATATCCGACAGCTGATCCTCTTCTTCAAGAAGTTCCTTGAGCTCCTTAGCCACCTCTATAGCCGGATTGACAACCTCTATGCCAGTCCCATCAAGATACCTTCTTATAATATCTCCCAGGATAGGGTAGTGGGTACATCCCAGGATTAGCGAGTCCACCCTTCCCTTGAAGTTGGAAAGGTATCTCTCTATCACCATCTTCGTTATCTCATCCTCTATCATTCCCTCCTCTACCAGGGGAACAAAGAGGGGACAGGAATTTGCATAGACCTCTACATCAGCTTTTATCTTTTTTATCTCCCTCTCATAGACTCCGCTGTTTACAGTGCCCTTGGTTCCTATGACACCTATCCTGCCTCCTGAACTCACCTTGAGAGCACCCCTGCTTCCGGCACCTATTACCCCTATTACAGGAAAGTCATACTTTCCCTGAAGGGCTTCCAGAGCCATGGCTGAAGCTGTATTGCAGGCAATAACCAGAGCCTTTATATCCTTTGTCTTTAAAAATTCTGCTATTTCCTGGGAGTAGTTTACTATATTTTCCCTGGACTTTGAGCCATAGGGTAACCTGGCCGTATCACCAAAGTAATATACCTTCTCCCCAGGGAGTATCTTTTTTATCTCCTTAAGAACTGTGAGACCTCCGAAACCAGAGTCAAAAATCCCAATTCCTCTATTATCCATATATTCACCTCATTAAAATTATATCATATTTCCCCCCATAAAAAAACGGTCCTACCATGGACTTATTCCATCTATTACCTAATCCCCCACTATTTCCTCCTTTTTTAAAAAAACTGCTGCTCCCATCACAAAATCAACACCTTTTCTTCATATAATTTGAAGAAAACACAAGGAGGAACTACCGTGTCCCTAGATCTATTTCTCAAGGTGGGAGGAGGCTTCTGTATCTTCTACTCCCTCTACCTTTACCTTGAAAACTTCAAATTAAAGAAGCAGATACGTGCAAACAGCTGGTTAAACTATCACAGGGTCACCTCGACAGCTAAAACCCTGGAGGAGGTCATAGCTCTCTACAAGAGTATCCACAGATCTAACCTTAATACCGAGGTCCTGGAGCCCCTCATCAGGGTGGACTCCCACACCACAGAGTTCTCCAAGGGAATCATCCATCAGATCCAGATGTATGAGCCCTCCTTTGAGGAAAAGGATTTTTCCAAGTGGCACACCGAGGGGAAGATCAACAACTCCTCTCTAAGGGTGTTTAAGGCTATCAAGCTTACAAACCCCGAAAGGAAGCCTATCTCTGAGAAGTTCAGGGGATGGCTGAGAAAGCAACTCTTTAAGGAAAAGAAGGTGGAAACTCCCACTTCCACTGAAAAATAAAAGAAAAGCCGGAGGAGTCCTCCGGCTTTTTTTATTTAGCTAATATCTTCTTTAGATACTTTCCCGTATAACTTACATTGGACTTAGCTACCTTTTCAGGGGTCCCCTGGGCTATTACCTGCCCTCCTTCGTCTCCCCCTTCAGGCCCTATATCTATTATGTGATCTGCTGTCTTTATCACATCCAGGTTGTGTTCTATGATAACCACAGTGTTACCCCTCTCCACAAGTCTGTCCAGTACCTCCAGGAGCTTTCTTATATCCTCAAAGTGAAGTCCCGTTGTAGGCTCATCCAGGATGTAGATTGTGTGTCCCCTGCTCATCTTGGACAGCTCCGTTGCCAGCTTTATCCTCTGGGCTTCCCCTCCTGAAAGGGTTGTTGCAGGCTGTCCCAGTTTAATATAATCCAGTCCCACATCCATAAGGACCTTCAGCTTCCTCTCAAGGGACGGGATGGCTTCAAAAAACTCATAGGCCTCTCCCACACTCATCTCCAAAATATCCGAGATATGCTTACCCTTGTAGTGCACCTCCAGGGTTTCCCTGTTATATCTCTTACCCTTACACACCTCACACTCAACATATACATCTGGAAGGAAGTTCATCTCTATCTTTATTATTCCTGCTCCCTGACAGGCTTCACACCTTCCCCCCTTTACATTAAAGGAGAACCTTCCCTTGCTGTATCCTCTGGCCTTAGCTTCCTTTGTTTCAGCAAAGAGTGCTCTGATATCATCAAATATCTTGGTATAGGTTGCCGGGTTGGATCTCGGTGTTCTTCCTATGGGACTCTGATCTATATCTATTACCTTATTTAGCTTCTCTATCCCCTCTACTCCCTTGTTTTCCAGTGGGTAGAGCTTTCCCTTGTTAAGGGTATTGAAGAGTTCTGGAAAGAGGGTCTGGTTGATAAGGGTGGATTTACCACTTCCGCTTACCCCGGTAATAAGGGTCTTTACTCCCAGAGGTATCTCCACCGTCACATCCTTCAGGTTGTTTCCCGTGGCCCCCTTGATCTTTATCTTATCCCTGATCTCCCTTCTCTGGTTGGGAACCTCTATGGCAACCTCTCCCTTGAGGAACTTACCAGTCATGGATTTTTTACTCTTCATTACCTGCTTAGGAGTTCCCTTGGCTACTATATCTCCCCCGAACCTTCCTGCTCCAGGTCCTAGATCCAGAAGATAGTCTGCCTGGAGCATGGTATCCTCATCGTGTTCCACTACGATAAGGGTGTTCCCCAGCTCCTTTAACCTGTTTAAGGTAGCCAGAAGCTTGTCGTTATCTCTCTGGTGAAGACCGATACTTGGTTCATCCAGTACGTAGAGTACCCCGGTAAGACCAGAACCTATCTGGGTAGCCAGCCTGATCCTCTGAGACTCTCCCCCTGAAAGGGTCTTAGTCTCCCTTGCAAGGTTCAGGTAATCTAAGCCTACATTTATCATAAAGGAGAGCCTCTCCCTTATCTCCTTGAGGATCTCCTTGGCTATGATCTCCTCCTTAGGGGTAAGGATCAGTTCCTCAAAAAATCTCAGAGCATCCTTGATGCTTATGGTACAGAGTTCCATGATGTTTCTTCCTGCTACAGTTATGGCAAGAACCTCGGATTTCAGCCTTCTTCCCTTACACTCCTTACACACCCTCTCTACCATATACTTATTCTCTATCTCCTCCTTCATGGAGTCGGAGGCTGTTTCATAGTACCTTCTTTCAAGGTTCTTCACAGCTCCCTCAAAGGTTTTAAACCCGTGGTACTGAAAATCCCTTCCGCTGTAATCCACCCTGAACTTCTTACCCTTGGTTCCGTAGAAGATTATCTCCCTCTCCCTCTTGGTAAGCTTTCCCACAGGCTTATGCATATCTATCCCCACAGACTCTGCCATGGAGGTAAACACCGCCCAGCTGTATCCCTTTCTTGCCTGAGCTCCCGGGATATATATCCCCCCCTCAGCCAGGGAAAGGCTGTTATCTATGATCAGCCTGTTTTCATCTACCTCCAGGTTCTTCCCCAGTCCGTTACACTCAGTGCAGGCACCGTAGGGGGCATTGAAGGAGAAGAGTCTCGGATTGATCTCCGGGATACTTACATCCTCGTGAGTAGAGCAGGCAAAGTTTTCACTGTAGTTATAGTCCATCCCGTCTATATTTACAATGATCCTTCCCTCGGAGAGATCCACTGCTCCCTCTACCGACTGGGTCAGCCTGGAGATAAACTCCTTGTCACCCTTCTTGAGAACCAGTCTGTCCACTACTACCTCTATAGTATGCTTCTTATTTTTATCCAGGTCTATCTCATCCTCCAGGTAGAGGATCTCCCCGTCTACCCTTACCCTTACATATCCCTTCTTGAGAAGATTTAAAAATAAGTTCTTATGGGTTCCCTTCTTCTCCTTCACCACTGGAGCCAGAAGGATCATCTTGGCCTTCTCCTCAAACCTGGTGACTATCTGCTCCACTATCTCCTCTATACTCTGCTTCTCCACAGCCTCTCCGCAGATTGGACAGTGAGCCGTTCCTATATGGGCAAAGAGAAGTCTCATATAGTCATAGACCTCAGTCATAGTTCCCACAATGGATCTTGGGTTTCTATTTGTTGTCTTCTGCTCGATGGAGATAGCCGGCGACAGCCCCTCTATACTGTCCACATCTGGTTTCTGCATCTGACCGATAAACTGTCTGGCATAGGCACTAAGGCTCTCTACATACCTTCTCTGCCCCTCTGAATATATGGTATCAAAGGCCAGGGAGGACTTCCCGCTTCCGCTCACTCCCGTTATTACTATAAACTTATTTTTAGGAAGCTCTATATCTATGTTTTTAAGGTTATGCTCCCTGGCTCCCTTTATCACTATCTTATTTAGCACTCTTACACCTCCGTAGATCGCTATCTTTTCACTCATCAAATTTCTTACTAAACTTCTCAACTAATTATATCACCTTAAGAGGTATTCTACAATTTCATAAGTTGAGGTAATTTAACTTTTTTTTAATCCCTCCCCCATATAACCATCACAATTGGGTGATACCCTTTCTATGTAAATTTATTTTTAAGAGAGGAATGTAAAAAATGAAAAAGTTATTGTTAATTTTTATGCTTATACTTACTGTGAATACCTACTCCAGAGTTGGTCTTGGAGTTGGAGTTGGTTCCGAGACCGAGATACTCATCGGGATAGAAGACTATAATATAGGAATCGGTCTGGAGGATGATACCTCTCTCAGGCTGGATAAACACTTTACCGTTCCAAATACTCCACACTTCTACTGGGGTGTAGGAGGTAAGGTCTCCGAGGATGATGATCACAGGTTGGGAGCCAGGGGAATAGCCGGCCTTAACTTCTTTCCTGAAAGGGAGATCGAGCTATATGCTCAGATAGTTCCAACCCTTTACCTCATAGAGGATACCCACTCGGATATCGAGTACTCCTTAGGGATCAGATACTGGTTAGATTAAGTCGTATTTTTGAATATATCGCCTCCCATAAAATATCTCCCACTCGGGGAGATATTTTAATTTTCTATGAATAATCAACTGTTCCTCTCCCCTCCCTGCTATATCAAAAACCATTTGTAACTTTTAGGTAAAAATGATATAATTTCCAAAATATTAATAATTAAACAAAGCTTATATAAATTTCGGATATGGCGAAATGTTTCTACCGGCTACCTTAAATAGCTGACTATAAGAATTATGTTGTTGTAGTAAAAGCTCTGTTTTCATATATGAAAATAGGGCTTTTTTACTTAACTTTTAAGGGGAAGGTGAATCAATGTTAGAAAAATTGTTTAAACTCAGCGAGAGGGATACCTCTGTGAAACAAGAGGTTCTTGGTGGAATTACTACTTTTATGACTATGTCATATATCATTTTTGTTAATCCTGCTATCATGTCGGATACAGGTATGGATAAGGGAGCCCTTATTACCATTACCTGTCTCTCAGCAGCTATCGGTAGTCTTATTGCAGCTTTTTGGGCAAATGCTCCCCTGGGGCTGGCACCTGGAATGGGACTTAACGCTTTCTTTACATATACACTGGTTATCGGAAAGGGAATCCCTTGGGAAACAGCCCTTGGAGTGGTATTTATCTCGGGACTATTCTTCCTGGTTATGTCCATCGGAGGAATAAGAGAAAAGATCGCCCAGGCTATCCCAGTGGAACTGAAGATAGCTTCCACAGCAGGTATCGGTCTCTTTATAGCCTTCATAGGTCTGAAGAGTATGGGACTTATCGTAGCTAACCCTGCTACCTTTGTATCCCTTGGTGAGTTTACTCCCACTGTAGTTCTTGGGGTTATCGGTATCGTTATCTCTGCTCTCCTTGAGATGAGAGGAGTAAAGGGAGGTATGCTTGCAGGAATGGTGGCTACCACAGTACTTGGAATGCTTATAGGAGTTGTGGAACTTCCTACAACAATAATGTCTATGCCTCCATCTATAGCTCCTATCGCTTTCAAGCTGGATGTTTTAGGGGCCCTTAAGTTCTCACTGATCGGTCCTATCTTCTCATTTATGTTTGTGGACCTGTTCGACTCATTGGGAACACTTATTGCCTGTGCCAAGGAGATGGGTATGGAGGATGAGGATGGTAATATCCTTTCCCTCGGAAGGATGATCCATACAGATGTAGCTTCTACCATAGTAGGTTCCCTTCTTGGTTCAAGTACAGTTACTACCCTTTCAGAGACTACTGCAGGTATAGCTGCAGGGGCTAGGACTGGTCTTGCATCTGTTGTTATAGGAGGGCTCTTCCTTCTGTCGCTGCTATTTACTCCAATAGTTGGAATTGTACCGGCATATGCCACTGCACCGGCTCTTATCATAGTAGGAATCTACATGTTTAAGAACCTCAAGGATCTGGATCTGCATGACTTTAAGACAGCTCTTCCTGTATTTGCCACAGTGATCATGATGCCGCTGACATACAGTATCAGTACTGGTCTTAGCTTCGGATTCCTTTCATTTATCGTTGTCCATGCAGGAAGCGGGGAGCACAAGAAGGTTTCACCGGTACTTTGGGGGATAGGAGCACTATCCATGGTAAATCTAATCGTATAGTTAAAAGATCGGGAAGTTTCTCCCGGTCTTTTTTTATTTCCACCAGCTCTCCCCTTCTTTAACATATATTCCACTAATCTTCTATAGAACAGCTTACTCAAACTTTAAAAAAATCCACTTTCTCATTTTTTGATTTCTACCATATAACAAAGATTTTACAAGGCCTGCAAAATCTATTTTTAATTTAATTTTCTATTTTTATAGTATCATAGTTGAATTTTGTGTTTTTTAATGGTACTATCAGAGCATAGATAGGTCTTTTGTTCATAATTAAAAGAAATGATAATGGGGGAGGAAAAATGAAAGGCAAGTTAGATTTAATATGGGATGATTTTTTATCCGACCTGGGTAGAAGTATCAGTATCCCGAGTATTTTAAAGGAAGATGACTCTAAATATCCCTTTGGGCAGGATATTCAGAGAGTTCTGGAGGAAACTGTGTCTCTGGCTGAAAGGCTTGGATTTAAAACCTATACAGATCCAGAGGGGTACTATGGTTACGCTGAGATCGGTAAGGGAGAGGAATTGGTAGGAGTTTTAGGACACCTGGATGTAGTTCCCACAGGAGATCTCTCCAAGTGGAATACAGACCCCTTCAAACTGGAGGTAGTAGAGGATAAACTCTACGGAAGAGGAACCAAAGACGACAAGGGGCCCCTTCTGGCAGCTCTCTACTCAGCTCACCTGTTGATCAAGGAGGGACATGAGTTCGGCAGAAGACTTAGGTTTATCTTCGGGACCGATGAGGAAAACCTCTGGAGGGGAATCTCAAAGTATCTGGAAAAAGAGGAGATCCCTTCAATAAGCTTCACTCCAGACAGCGGTTTCCCAGTAGTATATGCTGAAAAGGGACTGGTTCAGTACTCCCTAGAGGGTAAAAATGAAAGTAATATCTCAATGGCAGGGGGAGATGCTCTAAACTCCACTCCAAGCAAGATGGTCTACTCAGGGGAAAAGATAGAGGAGATAATGAGTGAACTGGATAAGTTAAACTTCGAGTATATAAAAGAGGGGGAATCCCTGGAGGTTAAGGGGAAATCCGTTCACACTAAGATTGCTCCCGAGGGTATAAACGCCATCGCAAGACTCCTTATGGGAATGAAAAACTGCGGATTCCAGTCAAAGGTTATAGACTTTGTGGGAGACCTTGTGGAAGAGGATGCTTACGGAACCAAGATCTTCAATGGTCTAGAGGATGAACCTACAGGTAAGCTTACCTTCAATATAGGTAAGATCTCCCTAGATGAAACAACTGAAAAATTAGGGGTAGATATCAGATTCCCTGTAGTTGATACGACTAAGGAGGATATCTTCAACCTTCTGAATAAAAAGGCCAGGGAGTATGGTTTAGAGGTCAAGGAGATAGACTACCTTAGACCTGTATATATGCCCCTTGACTGCGAGCTAATTAAAACTCTACTTGAGACATACCAGAAAAAAACAGGTGACTACACTACTCAGCCTGTGGCTTCTGGCGGGGCTACCTATGCTAGAGCTATGGAGAACTGCGTGGCCTTCGGACCTGCATTCCCTGACAGCGTAAGTACCGAGCATAAACCAAATGAGTTTATCACCCTTAAGGAATTAAAGCTCTCCATGGAGATCTACTACAATACTATTAAAAAACTTACTGGAAAAGGAGAATAACACCGTGAAAGCTAAAAAAGGATTTAAGATGCCATCATCTGTGGTAATTATACTGTCTATTATATCTTTATTCGCAATCTTATCTTGGATCGTTCCCAGCACAGAGTATATAAAAGCTACTGGAGAGTTTGTACCTGGAGAAACTAAAAATCTCGGACTTTCCGACATAGTTATGTCTGTTGTAAAGGGATTCAGAAGCAGATCTGACCTTATAGTATTTATAATTGCCCTAGGCGGGTTCATGGGGATTACCATGAAGACTGGTATGCTGGAAGCACTAATAGGTTCCCTCCTAAAGAAGCTACAGGGAAAGGAGATCTGGCTGATCCCTATCCTTATGTTTATCTTTGCCATTGGAGGAACTACATTTGGACTGGCTGAGGAAACTATCGCCCTTGCTATAGTTATTATTCCTGTATTTGTTCTGGCTGGATTTGATTCAGTTACCGCTTTAATGGTTCTTCTATATGGCCCATCCATAGGATTTAGAGCAAGTACTACAAATCCCTTTGGACTGGGAACAGCTATCGACTCTGTAAATAAGTCCTTAGCACCAATTATCGGAAAGGAAACCTTTATAACACTGGGAGACGGTATGCTCTACAGAGTATTTGCCTTTGTTATACTCTACGCTCTATTTACAGGAATCACCATCTGGTATGCCCTCAGAGTTAAAAAGGATCCGTCAAAGTCCCTTACAAAGGAGCTAAATGAAGCTATCAAGGAAAAGGCTCACCAGCAGTTTGATCTGAGCCAGATTCCAGAGTTCACGCTAAAAAGAAAGATTACTCTGGGAATCTTCATCGGTTCCTTTACCCTTCTGGTATTAGGAGTTGTTCCTTGGGAAAACTTTGGTATCACTATCTTCTCAAATATCCACACTTGGAGCCAGAGCAACCCTGTGGGAATCTTCTTCAATGGAACTACTGCTGCTCTTGGACACTGGTGGTTCAATGAGCTCACTATGCTCTTTATAGTAAGCGCCATCATCCTTGGAATTGTTAACGGCATGAAGGAAAATGAGATCATCTCTGAGTTCTATGCAGGAGCTAAGGATCTCTTTGGAGTTGTTATGATTATAGCAGTAAGTGCAGGAGTTGGAATTATCCTTACCGACAGCGGAATGCAGTACACGATCCTGGATAAGTTGATCTCTATCCTAAAGGGAACTCAGGGTGTGGTATTTGTTGTACTAAACTACATATTCATCATACCTCTGTCTCTGCTTATTCCATCATCTAGCGGTCTGGCTGGGGTTATCTTCCCGATCCTTGGACCTACAGCACATGCTCTGAATAGTTCTCCGGACTTTGTTTCCCTTGTGGTAACAAGCTTCTCCCTTGCAATGGGAACTATCGATTCCCTTTCACCTACCTCATCGGTAGTTATGGGACTATTGGCTATCGCCGCTATTCCATTTGAGAAGTGGGCTAAGATGGCTCTTCCTCTATCTATAATAGGTTTCTTTGTAAGTATAGGGATGATCACCATCTTTGAGTTTATGATCTAAATCACTTTAAATTAAAAAGAAGCAGGGACACAAGGTGTCTCTGCTTCTATAAGTTCTTTAAGATTTAGTCTGCCAGTGCGTCGGCTTTTAATTCCTTTGCAGTTTCCTCATCTAGTGCCTCCATAGTGATTCCTGTATATCCGTAGAATACAGAGATTACTGGGTTTAATAGATTTAGGAAACAGTATGGTACATATATCCATGGAGCTATTCCAAGAGTAGCTATCATATATGCTCCACATGTGTTCCATGGAATAAGTGGTGATGTCAGAGTACCTGAATCCTCAAGAGCTCTTGAAAGGTTCTTAGGATGTAGTCCTCTGTCAGTATAAGCATTCTTAAACATTCTTCCAGGTACAACTATAGATAGGTACTGGTCTCCTGCTACTGTATTTACAAACATAGGAGTAAGCACTGTAGATAGTACTAGCTTACCTGTAGTGTTTGCTCTCTTTAGTATAACTGCTGCAACAGCTCCTAGCATTCCTGTTCTCTCCATTACTCCACCAAAGAACAGAGCACAGATAATAAGGGAGATTGTCCACATCATACTGTCCATTCCACCTCTAGATAGTAGAGAGTCAACCATCTCGTTTCCTGTAGCAGATTCAAAACCATAGTGTAGAGCTCCAAATACATCTCCTACACTAGCTCCCTGGAACATCATTGCAAAGATTCCTCCAAGTAGTGCCCCACCAAATAATCCTGGTACAGCTGGTACCTTCTTTACTACCATTGCTATTGTAAGAACTGGTACTAGGAATAGTACTGGGTTGATGTTAAAGTTTCCAGAAAGAGTTCCTAGGATCTCATTTATTGAGTTTATATCAAGAGCTGCCCCTGCATACTTCATTCCAAGGAAAGCAAATAATACTAATGAGATAATGAAACTTGGTGTTGTTGTGTAAAGCATGTGTCTAATGTGATCGAATAACTTCGCCCCTGCCATTGCTGGTGCTAGGTTAGTTGTGTCTGAAAGTGGTGAAAGCTTGTCACCCATATACGCTCCAGATATGATAGCTCCCGCTGTCATCTGAGGAGGAATTCCAAGACCTGTTCCAACTCCCATAAGTGCAATACCTACTGTAGCTGCTGTACTCCATGAGCTTCCAGTAGCAATAGAAACTATAGCACATATAATAAGTGTTGCTGGTAGAAATATTGCCGGAGATATAATTTTAAGACCATAAAATATCATAGTTGGTACTACTCCAGAAAGTATCCACGTTCCAACTACCATCCCTATAATCATAAGGATCAATATTGCTTCCATCGACATCTTTATTGTATCTACTACACCCTCTTGTATATTTTTCCACTTATAACCCAGTCCAAATACAGCTACTCCAGCAGCTACTATTCCAGACATGAAGATTGGAAGGTGTGGATCTAACCCTGCAAATTGAATTGCATAAACCAAAGATCCAATCAAAAACGTTAATGGTATCAGTGCATGGGACAACTTTGTTTCCTTTACGGTACTCGAACTCATCAAATCACTCCCTTTTTTATATGTTAAAACAATAAAAATTTTTAAAATAAAATAAGACCCCAACTACGGCGTCTTATACATTAAATGAATAATATAATCACCGATAGCTCACCATTAAAATTTAATGACAGTCACATGGATCTTCTCCAATATGCCCAGGTACCAATCTTTAGAGCGATATAGTTCCTTCGGCAACAAAACCTTTCATATTTCTTCTCTGCCCCTCTAAAAGCTCCAAAATATTAGTAATTTTTGCTGCGACCTCTACCTAGTTCTTTGCAATTTCTTATTTATAACATACATTATATCTATAAAACGTACATTTGTCAATAAAAAAAACATTACAAGAACCTAGATAACTAAATTTTCATGATGAAGTAGTTCTTTTATTTTTCTATAAAATCCTTGCCTATATAATTTGATGTCATTGCTTTTAGTAGTGCTCCGTATTCCAGATCAAAGGACAGGATATCCCCTATTTCATAATTATTTTCACTTTCCTCTACATCCATTATCAGGTGGTCACTGCTGGCCCCTATAACTGTTATATTAGGATCTCTTGGGATAAGGCCGTCTGGATCTATATCCTGCCTCCCCACTGCCAGTATAGCTCTCCTTCTTACTCCCCTATCCTCAAACTGAGGCTTGTTTCCAAAGGCATCCATCCCTATCTCACCGGTCGGAATGGACGGTTTACTCTTGAGCTCTATTATTTCAGCTTCAAGTACATAGGAATCTGAACTAGCTCCCTCTACCCTCTCACCGTAGGCAGTTTCCCTTCCAAGAAGTATAGCTTCTCCCAGTCTCAGATTATTTATTCCCTCTGGCATCCTTCCCTCATCTATAAGGTAGAGGCTGCTGGAATTCCCTCCTGATATTATTTCTAAGTTTATTCCGTATTCCTTTTTTATTACTTCAGCCAGGTTAAGCAGCTCTCCCAGGTTGCCCTCACTTGGAATTACTCCCCCATAACATGTGAGGTTTACTCCCAGTCCTGCCAAGCTTATGTTATCTAGCTTTACCACTTCATCTACCACTGTCCTCAGGTCCTCTGGCAGGATCCCCTCTCTCAGGTCCCCCAGCTCCACCATAAGGATTATCTTATGTATCCTTTCCAACTTTCCTGCAGCCACATCTATGGCTCTTATTGTCTCTATCTCAGAGTTAAGACTTATATCCACCAGCCTTACAAGATCATCGATCTCAGACTTCATAGGCAGTCTAAGCAGCACCTTGGGAACCTGATATTCTGCCACCTTTTTAATGTTGTCTATTCTGGAGTCTGCTATATAGGATATTCCTCCCTTTACCATAGCTTCCACCACTCTAGGCTCTGCACAGAATGCCTTGGTTACCCCCATGATACTCAGGTTGTTACTGCTACACTTTTCCACCAGGAGTTTTGTATTCATCTCCACTTTATGTAAATCTATTACTACTCTGGGATATCTATTCAAAGAGCATCCCTCCTTTTAATCGATTTCTAAGCTTCTCTTTAGCAGGATAAGGGCAGCTTCCTTATTTACCTTGGACAGTACTCCAAGAGATGCCATGATATAGTCATTATCTATGGCGATTGATGCTTCTGAAGTAGGAAGAAGCTTATCTCCCTTGTTTGACAGGGCTATCTTCTTTAGAATCTCTCTTCTAGCTGGAAGTCTTGTCAAGGCTCCTCCAGTTCCAACTATCCACTTTACTCCAGTAAGATCCTTACCTACAGCCAGGGTTCTTGTTGTCCCTCCAAAGTAGGTTTTAAATCCTCCTGCATGTCTGTCTGCCGATATTTTTACTGCTGTACAAGTAAGCTTTTCTACAAATTCCAGTTCCTTCTTAGTTTTTGGAATCGCCTTATATTCTAACATTAATTCCTCTAACTTATCCACTGTAAGGGCTAACTTCTCTCCCAGCTTCTCCCTGCCTATCATTCCAACTATATTTTCCATATTTACGTAGACTCCGAGATCTCCCTCCACCGTTCTCTTAGCTTCTGGTTCTGGATCCAGGAGTATTCTGTTTATCTCATCTGTCCCAGCTGTTACAGAGTGAATATCTGTAGTAGCTCCTCCCACATCTATGGTTATCAGATCCCCTATATCCTCCTTGAGTATCTTTGAAGCCTCCATTACAGCTCCAGGTGTAGGGATTATAGGCCCTGAAACCAATTCTCTTACCCGGCTCATTCCCGGCGCATGGGTTATATGCTCCTCAAATACATCCTGTATAACCTTTCTTGTTGGTTCTACATTGAGAGTATCTATCTTTGGGTATACATTGTCCACAAGATAGAGAAGCTCCTCCTTTCCATACTCCCTGAATATAAGCCTTACTTCCTCCTGGTTTTCTACATTTCCTCCGTAGATCACAGGAACCTCCAGGGGAAGCTTAGCTATAGCCTCTGCATTGTATAGGGCTGTATCCCTCTCTCCATAATCCACTCCTCCTGCGACGAGGATTATATTGGGAGATATCTCCATTATCTTGGCCAGGTCTGTTCTCCTGAGCTTTCCTGCAGTTACCATGTGAAGGTTAGCTCCGGCCCCTAGAGCTGCTTCCTTGGCTGCCTTCACAGTCATATCATATACCAGACCGTGAACAGTCATCTTTAGCCCCCCTGCAGCACTGCTTGTAGCCAGAAGTTCATCGTATTCCAGACTCTCAACCTCAAGGTTTGCCTCCAGATCCTTTATGGCATTAGCAAGCCCTATATTTACATCCCCTTCAAGGACAGTGGTACTCCACTGTCCCTGACCTATAAAATGGGGATCTTCTGTATCCAGTCCTACAAAGGCATTTACCACAGTGGTGGTACTTCCTATCTCTGCCACCAATACATCTACTTTCATAAGAACCCATCACCACCTCTTTAAAGATCTACTGCCTTTTTAACCTTCCCACTGGCCGCTTTCAATGAGCTCCTTCTTTCTCTTAACAAAGAATGTAGCTACATTTACTCCCTTGTCGTGCTTTCCAAATCCTTCATCCATTCCCTGCTCCCTTGCAAGTTCAGGAGTTACCTGAGTTCCTCCAGCACAGATTATTACCTTGTCTCTGATTCCCTTCTCTATTGCTAGCTCATGAAGTCTCTTCATGTTTTTATAGTGGATATCATCGTGAGAGATGATAGTAGAGGCTAGTATTACATCTGCATTGAGTTCTACAGCTGCATCGATAAGCTTCTCACAAGGTACGGAAGTTCCTAGGTACTCCACTTCCATTCCGAACTTCTCTATTCCTCCGTGCTTTATATCTATTACTTCTCTTAGACCTACTGAGTGCTCATCCTCTCCCACAGTAGCTGCTACGATCTTAAATGGATGCTCATCCACAAACTTTCTTATCTCATCGTCTGTCATTACCTCTGGCTTTGGAGGAATTACAAGGTCGTTAAGGTCTATGTGGAAGTCCACCTTACCCTTTAACTGTACCCTTGTTCCCTCGCTTGGATGCATCATCTCTGAGTGAATCACCTCTGGCTCAACTAGGTTCATCTTCTTAGCAAACTCTACCGCTGCAAACTCAGCTGTTCTCTGCTCTACTGGCAGGAATACCTCTATCTGTACAGTACCGTCTGCCAGCCACTCTACCTCTGGCTTCACAAGGTTGGAGTTTCTGTAAGCTTCAGTCTCCTCCATTCTTGTATTTACATTGTCCACCTCATCCAGCTCATCTATATAGACGATCTTAGATGGAACTTCAAGGGTAGAACCTCCGATAAGTTCAGCTGGATTTTCAGCATTTCCTCCATACTGCTCCACATTGTTGTCTCCGTAGTGGGCTGTTACTGGAGCCATGTAGTCTGCCTCTCTCTTATATACAGCTCCTGCTCCTACTCCGCCTTCCTGCTTTCTTCCGATTCCGTCTCCGTTTCTCTCTGGATAGTATCCTGAGTCAACAAAGAATCCCTTCTCCACTGCTTCAAAGTATCCGTCAGCTTCTAAGATCTCCTCCATGAATAGAACTGCTCTCTCCTTAAGCTCCCTAACTTTTTCAGGAAGGAACCCTTCAGTTTTCAGCTCCACCATATCCATAAGGCTGTCCATTCCCACAAGGGTCTGCTTAGCTGTGTCACAAGCCTCTATATTGTATACATGCCAAGGAACATTTCTTCCTTCATCTGGAGTTATTGTAGACTGAATATCTGCACTTGTAAGTCTAGAGATAAGCATATTCATAACGTGAGTTACTGTAGCTTCTCTGGAAGATGAAGTTATATATTTGGTATTCATCTGAGCTCTCATCTTATACTCAGAGAAGAAGTCTCTTAGAGCTACTGCATATGGTAGGTCAAGCTTCATACAAGGTGCCGGAGCCGATGTAGGAGGTACTGTTGAAAGACAGATATTTTCCTTCTTGATCCCCACCTTGTAAGAGAAGATAGAGTTCAGTGCGTGCTGCACCATAAGTTCTGGCATTACCTTCCATGCTTCTCTAGCTGTAGCGTTGGCATTGTGCGCTCCGTCTATTTGAGCCATATCAGACCATGCCATAAGCTTCTTAGATTCCGCTGCATCTATAAATGATCTTACCATGTTTACATTTCTATAGAGTACGTTGTACTGAGGATCCTGGTGAGCTCCGTTTACACCTTCCTCAGCAAACATTACTGCGATGTCTGGACCTGCTACTCCACTTACATATGAGTGATAGTTGATAGGTCTTCCTACCTCATCCTCTATAAGATCGCAGGCCTTTCTGTGTGCCCTTACCTGTTTTCTGGTAATAGGTACCCCTCCGATTCCCTGAGGAGATCCCTCTATAAGACCGTCAAAGTGAGACTGTCCCGCTGTTCTTATTACCATCAGGTGGTCCGCTCCGTGCCATGCAGCCATCCTCATTCTTCTTATATCATCCTCAAATCTACCAGAAGCTATCTCTGTAGTGATTGTGTTGTTTGGCTGAGGATCGATATTGTCAAAGTACTTTGCTGCAGGAATTCCTATTCCGTTCTTCAGTGAAGGACTGCAGTCCTTTAACTCAAAGGCACCTACCTTAAGGTTGTCTACCTTCTCTCTCCATGCCCATCCCCTTCTCTTAGGTGTATAGCTTTCAAGGTCTGAGAGAATATTTCTTACATCCATCTTTTCATTGGCCTTAAGTTTCATTATCTCTCACCTCCTTTGAATGTCTCTACCAGATAGTCCCAGTGATTACCCTCTATCATCTGAACTCCAGCTTCCCTTATAGATAGGTTCTTATCCTTAGATACCCTGTAAACAAGGTGACCCACTCCGTGACCCATAAGTCCCCTGTCTATTGCTCCGTCAACAAGAGGTTTTACCTCAAGACTGGAGAATCCCATTCTTAAAAGTACCGATCTCTCTATAGATGGTGTAGTGTGTGTTTTTGCCAGCTCCAGCATTGGATCTACTACCCTTCCAGCCAGCTCCCAGAATCTAGCCTTTAGCTCCTCATCTGATAGGTTTCTCAGATGTTCCCTTCTCTTATCAAAGTCATCACTTCTCTTTAAGTATCCTTTCATCCTGCCCCCTTTTCTATCTCTACACTTTTCTTTTAAACTATAATTAAACTACTGTGCCTCTATGCGC
The DNA here is from genome assembly GCF_027925155.1 of Propionigenium maris DSM 9537. GTDB lineage: Bacteria > Fusobacteriota > Fusobacteriia > Fusobacteriales > Fusobacteriaceae > Propionigenium > Propionigenium maris. The sequence goes on from NZ_BSDY01000004.1 coordinate 104,413, forward strand.
TTGATTAACTCATCCACATATTCAGCAGTTTCCTTTCTCTCCTCATAGAGAGGGTTGTACTCCACTATGTCCACGGAACTTATATTGTGGTTCCTGAACATGTACCTGAAGATCTCCTTCCCCTCCTCCCTGCTTATTCCGTCCTTAACTGGAGTGCTTACCCCTGTCACCTCAAGGGGATCCACTGAATCCAGATCAAAACTGATGTGAATATCCAGGTTATTCTTAGCCAGAATCTCACTTGCCTCAGCAATACATACCTCAAACCCTCTTTCAGCTATCTCACTGTACTTATAGCATCTAACTCCAGCTTCATTGATAAGCTTCTCCTCATCTTCATCTAGAGACCTTATCCCAAAGAGCACTACATTTTCCACCTCAAGCTTACTTCCCTCATAGTGACAGTTTGTAAGCTTATCCGTTCCATATCCTAAAGAAGCTGCTAGAGGCATCCCGTGGATGTGCCCAGATTCTGTAGTGTCCTCTGTGTTAAAGTCTCCATGGGCATCCACCCAAAGAACTCCTATCTTCTTCTCCTTGCTTACCCCTGCGATACTTCCAAGGGCTATAGCATGGTCTCCTCCCATAATTATTGGAAGTTTACCCTCTCTCACCGATCTTTCCGTTCTCACAGCCAGTTCATTACAGGTTTTACTTATGGTATTTAAAAATTTCAGCTTCTTATTTCCAAAATCTTCTTTTTGAGGCTCTACCTCTACAATCTCTATCCTCTTCTCATACTCTGGACATATCTCCACCAGGCTCTCTATTCCATACTCTATTCCGCACCTGCTAGCTCCATAGTGTAGAGGCACCCCTATTAAATCTATCTTTCTACCTTCCATATCCACCACCTGTTGTTACTTTTTTTATTTGCCGGGGAGCTCCTTTTATTTGAAGCTCCCCGTCTATTCCTTTTACTTAAGGGACTCTATTACTTCCATTACAAATTCCTCATTGGAACCTGTATCCTCTGCTAAAAACTCGATATCCCTTCCGCTGACTTCACTTACTGTTGCCAGGGCATTTTTTATGAGAGATCTTCTTATCTTGTCCATATCCAGATCCACTGTCTTTATAAGTCTTGGATCCTCTGGAAGCACGATGCTCTCTCCTGGTATCTCCTCTGCAGGGTTCCCAAAGTGTATATTTATACCATTTTCCCTTGCAAATGACAACTGTGGTCCTATGTGCTTACCTGCTCCTGTATACTCTGTTTCCTGTACCACTATTATCTCATCCTCATTCATCTCCTGAGCCAATGAAAATGCTGCTGCTAGAGATGTGTTTCCAGCTGGTCCCCTCTCAAGACCCTCTAGCTGAGCCAGGGCTTCAGTCATATAGAATACCTCTCCCTGGTTAACAGTTACATACCTGTCCATATATCTCAGTGGTCTTGCTGCAGATCTCGGTACATCGGATCTGTCTGGCCATGTACAGAATGGGATTCCAAATCCAGTATGACCAGTGGTAAATGACTTCTTGTTAAATTGAGTGTCACTTGCCATGTGAAGTCCCTTAAGATTCACGCTGGCTCCAACAACCTTAGTGTCTACAGCTCCTATCTTTCTAAGTCCCCTTGCTGTACCTGTGAGGTTTCCTCCCCCGGCATTGGTACAAACAACGGTCTCTGGATACTTTCCAGTCATATCCTTTACCTGGTTAGCAAGCTCCCATCCAAGAGTCTCTACCCCTGCAATACCAAATGGAGTATAGAGGGATGCATTGAAGTATCCTGTCTCCTCTAGAAGTTTTAAGAAGGTGTAGAAGAGTTCAGGACCTACACTTAGCTGTACTACCTCAGCACCGTAAGCCTCACACTTTCTTGCCTTCTCTACTATCTCAGGTTGTCCGTGTCCCTTGGAGTCGTAGCACTCCTGAACTATGATACACTTAAGCCCCTGCATAGCTGCCTGGGATGCCACTGCTGCCCCGTAGTTTCCACTGGTAGCTGCAATTACTCCCTTAAAGCCGTTTTTCTTTGCATGGTACACAGCGTTTGCTGCTCTTCTTGCCTTGAAGGATCCCGATGGATTACTTGCCTCATCCTTTAAGAATATCCTTGCTCCCTTTCCCTCTGGAGCATATTTTCTGGCAAGGGCTGTGAGGTTTTTCAGTTCCAGTACTGGAGTATTTCCAACCCCCACAGATCTCTGGATATCTATCATCTCCTCCAGAGTATAACCTGTCTCCACCATCATCTTCTCATAGTCGAAGGTCAGTCCCTCTCCCTCAAATCTGCTGTAATCTATTCCCAGGGCATTTTTCATTATCTCATTACTTCTGCCCATTACTCCCTTATAGGACATATCCTTTTCCACTAGCAGTCACCTCCAAAGAGTATTCCTCTAAGTTGCTTTCCGATCTCTAAGATCTCAGGGATATTCTTTCCAAAGGAGTGATCGTAGCATGGTTCTACCTCTACCAGCTCACCAGCCACTCTTCTGCCAGTTACTGTTTCCACCTCTACTCTCTCTCCTACCTTGCCATCCTCTGTGATGAATCCCTTTACCCACATCTCAAGGGGTACCTTGGAGGTATCTTCAGGCACCTGAGGAGCTCTTTCCTCTGAGGTCAATACTATGTTATATATCTTTACCCAGTCACCCTTTCTAGCTAACATATTGCGTCCTCCTTAGTCTTCTAGCATCTCCCTCATATCTCCCATGATAGCTCTAGGCACGGGAAGGTCTATCATAGTCTTAAGTCCTGCTCTTGCATTAATTACATGCGGGATCATATTTACACACATTGCGATTGTTCCAAGTCCTCCCTCTACCTCTGGAGTTATTGCCATGCTGATGTCCGGTGTTCCCTTAAGCTCGATGTAGTCCCCTGTAGAAACTCCCTCTAGCTCAGGCTCGATCTGCTGCGGGTGAATCATATCGATCTTTACCTCTCCATTTACATAACCCTGTCCAGTCATGTTTACCCCTGCAAGAGTTCCTGCTGCTGCAAATCCATATGGAGATTTTCTGTCAACATTTGTAATGATAGGCTTCATCTGTTGCTCAAACTTGCCAATGTTCCAACCTATTGCTTCTGCAATCATCCCTACACTCTCAGCAAAACCAACGTGTCCAGCTAGGGAGTCAGCTTCAAGTCCCTTCTCAAACTCATCTACTGATATTCCTACACCCTGCTCCTCCATTACTGCTTCTCCAAATGGTGACAGGCTGTTTACTCTCTTACACATAACCGACTCGATATCCACCATAGCTCCTGAAAGGGTAACTGCAAGAAGGTCCATCATAAGTCCCGGGTTGATTCCAGTTCCAAGGATAGTTACTCCGTTCTCCTTAGCTATTCTGTTAAGCTCCTCTGCCTCCTCTGGGCTCTGAGCTTTAGGATAAGCCATCTCCTCTGCAGTTGATACTACATTTACTCCCTGCTCAAGTACATACTTCAGTCTTGGGAATGCCACCTTAGTGTATGAGTCTGTTGCACACAGACACACATCGCAAGATCCCTTAGTAAGGATCTCTTCGATCTCACTTCCAATGATTACATCTGCTCTATCTCCTCTCTCAGCTCCAAGAACCTCGAACATGCTCTTTCCTACTCTCTCAGGATGTCTGTCGCATACTCCTACTATGTCCACTCCCTTTTTCTTAAGAAGCATCTTTGCCATCCCGCTTCCCATTGCTCCAAATCCCCAGATTACAACTTTAATATTATTTTTCATCTCTAACCCCTCCTTATATTTTCATTAAAAGTCATATTTTTTGGTAAAAAAAATACCGCTACCCTTCAGAACAAGTTTCCCTTCATTAAAGAATATTTAAATTCTTCCCTACAAAGCTCCTATAATCTGAAAACCACCGGTCTTCTCTTTTCATAATTTTTTCCTTTAAATTATGATATTGTTGTTATTTTTTACAGCATCCCACTTCCTGTCAGATGCTCTCGTTATTTTTTTGAACATAAAAAAAGATCCATTCTCTAGAAGCTATACTAATACCTACAACTGCAACTATAAACGCCCCTAGGCTAAAATAGCTCACCATGGCAAAGCCATGACAGTTGCCACAGGTTTCTGTGACACCCAAGGAACAATCCTAATTTGGACAGATTCTTCCCTTCGGCAGATAAGTTCTTCGCCTAAGATATTGGGAGTCCCTTCCCTTAGCACCCTTAGACTACCTCCATTAAACGCACCTCTATTTTATAAAAATATTATAATCGGAAGATCTCTAATCTTCTTCTTTTCATAATTTTTTTATCATTTTTTCTTTACAATGTGATCATTTATTTATCACTTTGTTCTTTCTGATAGAATGTTACCCCCTAATTCTTTCCTTAGTCAACCCTTGTAAGATTAATCACATATATAATTTGCATTTTTTCTCATCATCCAGGAAACTTCGTGCTTTTTTTCGCAATATATATGTGGGGCTCTATACACCTTTTTTAAAGGACTATAAAGGAAATGAGCATTTTTTTTACCCCTCATAATCATTCACCTCATTCATCATTTCTATATATAATATATAAGTTAAAAAATATATCCAATATATATTTTTTTGTTTTTTTGAACTTATTGTTCGATATCAAGTGTAACTCTTGTTTTTTATTTGTTTATTGCAACTTCCTGCTGGATAAAGTTTAAAGAGCAAAACCTTTCATTTTCTTCTTTTTCAACCATATACACATTATGATTATTAAGTTATATATATCTTTCAAGGATCACACCATACCTTGCCTTACTTTGCCTCCCTAAATAAATTGTTTGATGAAAGGTAGTCCCCTCCTTCCTATTCTCCCTATCTTATCTACTTCTCTATATTAACTTATCCTTTTTTCATTTTTCTCATCGCTGCACCTATAACCAGCGAACTGGATATGATCTCTTAAAATCCCCTGGATCTAAATTCATCTTTTTAAAAGTTATTAAGCATCGGTCTTCTACGCTTCCCCTTATACTAAAAATGAGTGTGACGCTCCCACCTTTTGACTTATACAATGGATTTTTATTATGGCATCAACCTATAACCCCTTACCTTGTTAATAGAAAATCTCTTTTCAACTGCCCCCCTTCTGGCTGACTCTTATAATTTTTTGTGAAACTTTATATAGTTATCGTGTCCCTTTATTTCCGATAAATACCTCCTTCGTCAACTTAAAACAAAATAGATATTTTTTATTTTTCTTATTTTCTCATTATTCACAAGGAACGGTATTTTTTTCACGCAACCCCCACATCTCTTCAACCTCTTGCTATATCTAGAACTCAAGCTCTGTCTTCTCCATTTTTTCAATGGTAGTATTATTTATTTCATTCATCAATTCTATATATATTTTATAATGAACCCCTATATTTTATATATAAATCCTCTTTATTTGATACTTTTTGTTCTAATTTTAGTACTTTCATCCTGAAAAAGTGAATAAAATATTTTTTATTGCTTTTTTTTTAAAGCTCAAGTATAAACTTATTACTAAATCAAAATTAATTGATCAAATCAATGAATTTTAAAAAGGGAGGGATTAGATTGGCAAGAAATATTGTAGTAGGAGTACCTGGGGAGATCAAGCCACAAGAGAACAGAATCGCATTAGTACCTGGAGGAGCAGCTGAGTTTATCAACAGAGGACACAGAGTTGTAATGACTTCTGGAGCAGCGGCTGGAATCGGACTTACAGATGAAGACTATAAGGCAGTTGGAGTAGAAATCCTACCAACTCTTGAGGAAGTTTATGCTGTATCAGATATGATCATCGGAGTTAAAGAGCCTCAACCAAGAGAGATTGCTCTAATTAAGCCTGGACAAATCCACTATAGATACCTTCACCTAGCTCCTGACTACGATCAGACAATCGGACTTATGGAAGCTGGAGCTACTGGAATCGCATTTGAAACTGTTGAGTTAGAGGACAGATCTCTTCCACTACTAGCACCAATGTCTGAGGTTGCTGGAAGAGAGGGAACTATCTTCGGAGCAAACATCCTTGCTAAGCACATGGGTGGAAAAGGAATCCTTCTTGGGGGAGTTACTGGAACTAAGAGAGCTAAAGTTGTAGTAGTAGGAGCTGGAGTTTCTGGACAAGCTGCACTTAAGATGGCTGTTGGACTAGAGGCTGACGTTACTATCCTAGACGTAGACGTTCCTAAGCTTAAGTACCTAGATGATATCTATGGAAACAAGATCAAGACTCTTTACTCAAACGCTGGAAACCTAGCAGAAGTTCTTAAGGACGCTGACCTTGTTATCTCTACAGTACTAATTCCTGGAGCTAAGTGTCCGCACCTAATCACTATGGATATGATCAACTCAATGGAAGCTGGATCTGTAATCGTTGATATCTCTATCGACCAGGGTGGATCTACTCCTGTATCTAAGCCTACATACCACGAGAACCCTACTTTCGTAACTGAGAACGGTGTAGTAATGTACTGTTGTGCAAACATGCCAGGAGCAATGCCTAAGACTTCATCTTACGCACTAGCTAACGTTACTCTTAAGTACGGACTTGCTATCGCTGACCTTGGAGTTGCTGGAGCTATCGAAAAGTACCCTGAGCTTGCACCAGGTGTAAACACATACGAAGGAAAGCTTGTTTACAAGCCAGTTTGGGATGCATTCCCTCACCTAAAGCTTGATGACCTTAACGAGTCTATGGCTGGATAATAGATATTAACTGGAATCTTAAGATCAACTACTGGAAGAACTTATATAAGTAACTTCATAAAATAATAGAGAGCATTTTAGATTCTTAAATATTAAGCACAGGAGAGATCCTGTGCTTTTTTATTTTCCTCTTTTAAATTTTAAAAGCTCGTAGATTTCAAACATTCTCCCCTCCAAATCCATTATCCCACTAACTCCTAAGGATACCTAACTTTGGACAATACAGCTGCCGAAGGGCACCTAAAACCTTCTTGCATGACTCCTTACCCTTTCCAGAGTTTTTTCAAACCTCCTAGCTGTCCTTTCTGGACTCTGATCTATCCCGTCCAGAAGAAATTCCTTAAACTTCTTTATCCCTATAAACTTAAGTATAAACTTTACATAGGATATATCATGGGCAAAGAGGGAAACTGGGAAGGGGTAATATCCTCCCCTGGTTCCTATATAAAATATAGATTTGTTTTTCAGGAGCCCCGTGGGAATCCCTACCTTATTATATCTAAAGGTAACCCCGCTTACTACAATGTGATCTATATAGGATTTCAGAGCCGATGGTATCCCAAGATTCCACATGGGAGCCCCTATAATATACTTATCATAGGATTTAAACTTCTCTGCTTCCTCTACCATCCTTCCTCTTCCCTCATTAAGAGCCTCCTCTATATCCTCTGAACTTAAAGGGGGATAGTGATTTTCATAGAGGTTCAGCATATCCACTGTATCCTCTGGATTATTTTTCTTGTACTCCTCCACAAAGGCCTTTATCATCCTTCTTCCATAGGATCTCTCAAGGGGTTTGGGGGTACTCTCTATACACAACACTTTCATAGTCTTCCTCCTTATCTTATTCTAACTATAATTTACTCCCTCTATCCCTATTCCCTCCTTGAAAATTCTCTTCTTTGTTACACTTTTGTAATAGTTTTGTGATAGAATTAATTATCCTATGAAAAAAGCTTCTTTGGGAGGATAAACATAGGAAAAAATAATATAACTGAGAGGGAGAGGATACAGGTTGATAGATGAAGATTAGATTTAAAATATACCTTATTGCCATAACTACATTTTTACTGGGGATAGGGGGATTTATTTTTATAACAAGATCCCTGGAAGATCCCTACTATATATATAGAAAGAAACAGTTACTGAAAAAACAGGAAGACCTCATAAGAGATGAAAAACAGGAAGTTATTCAGTCGGTCTCTGTAAATAAATTTTCCCCAGATGGATCCCTGAAAGTTATTAAAGAGGAAACAGAAGGAGAAACCTTATATCTCCCTTCAAAGGAATACAGAGATCTCTACTCTTCAGAGGAGCTGGAGAAGATTAAAGAAGGAAACTCCCTTTCCAGAGTGCTCCATAGGGATGGAGATACTCTTCTAATAAGGAGAATCTTCCTTGAGGATGAATACTATATCCTGAAAACAGACCTCTCTCCTCTGGGGAGAAACTTCAACCTTTCCAGGGAGTTAGATATAATTGCCTTCATTATTATAATGACCATTCTTTCTACTATATTTATTGTCTATTCCAGGATAGTAGCCAAGAAGATCGATGAGGTTAAGTCAAACCTCACCCATGTTAGGCACAGAGAGTTCGACAAAGTTAAGACTATGGATTCTGATGATGAAATAGGGGAGATCTCAAAACTGATTTCAGAGGTTGGGGAGGAGACCAGGAAAAACCTTATCCACTTCCAGGGAAAGGCCGAGGAGCAGAAGGAGTTCCTGAGAAACTTTGGCCACGAGATAAAAACTCCCCTTACCATAGCAAGTGGATACACGGATATTCTCAAGAAGAGGTCTCCCGAAAACAATCACCTGAAGATCATCTCCAAGGAGCTTGTGAGAATCTCCAGGATTACCAGGATGTTTCAGGAGTTCTCAGCTGGAAAGAAGGATCTTTTCATAGAGAAGCTTCCCCTGGCAGATCTCCTGGATATCGGCAGGATCTTTGCTGAAAACAATACATCCACTACCTACAGGGAGTCCCTTCAAAACCTGGAGAGAAGCAGGATCTCTTGTGATATAGAGCTTGTGGAAAGCCTCTTCTACAACCTCTACTCCAACGCCTTTAACTACTGCAAAGAGAGGGTAGAAACTCTTCTCTACCTAAAGGGAAACTCCATCCTCCTTACAATAGCCAATGACACCACTTCTCCCCCGGAAGAGGACATCTCCAAGTTGTGGAGACCCTTCTACAGGGGAAGCGAGGTTCCAAAGGCCAAGGGGACGGGATTGGGTCTCAGTATAGTGAGGGATATTGCCTCTAAGCACAACTGGAGGATATACCTTAAAAATTCAGAAAATCTCTTCCAGGTTACCATAGAAATACCAATTGAAAATTGATATCATAGAGGTATATTAAGAATAAAAAATAAAGAAGGAGTGTTTCAATGGACAAAAGATTTAAGGTTCTACTTATATGCGTTCCCCTTCTGCTGGCTGCTCTTATTGGGAATCTCTATAAAAACAAGGATTCCTACTGGAGTGCTCTTCCAGAGGAGGGGATGATTTCAGGGGACTACTACAGGGTGGAAAAGATTTCAGATACCGGGAAGAGTGCCTCCCTTGAAGCTGTAGTAAGGGATTCACAGCTGATTAAGGTAGAGTACAATGAGGTGGGAGGAAGAGACTCCTCCAGAAGATATAACCAGGGGCTTTCCAAGCGTTTTTCAGAGTATAACTTCAATATGATGGAGCACGGGGATGAAGGGGTATCCTGGGCTGAAGTCATCCTGGATATCGAGAAGCAGATGATTGAAAAGCAGTCCCTTACAGGGGAGTTTGATATGATTGCCGGCTGTACCCACAGTATAGAGCTCTCCATGCTTCCTCTGGCTGAGAAGCTGGAGAGGAAGATGGAGGATTCCAGCAGCCTGAGATACTATGAGCTCACTAAAAACCTTGGAGGAGGGCTATACGGTAATCTGAGAATTATAGTAGAGGGAGAGAGGATCATCTCCTGCAGATACGATGAACTCTTTGCCCCTAAAAAAAATGATATTATCTACAAGGACCTCAAAAGGTTTTACAGGCAGTCCAAGTATAATAGTATGGAGTATGGAGATCCATCTGGTATTGGATTTAATATGCAGATGGATGAGCTGAATAAAAGAGTGGTTTCAACTCAGAATATGCTGGATATCCAGGGACTTCCAGCTACTACAGATAATCCCGAGAGAGGAAAGAAGCGTAATGTGGCGTGGGACAACTATATTGTCCTTGCTAAAATACTCTCAAAGGAGATGGGGAGGTAAGGTATGACAATGTTAAGGGAAGCAATGAAATCTATATCATTTGATGAGTTCATCGGAACTAAGTTTGAAAAGTATTTTTCACTGAGGGAGATGAACAAAAAAAATATTTGGAGTCTCTACGGAGAGCCTGGAGACAGAGCTTTCTATGTACTGGATGGAAGGCTTAAAACCTTCTCCTACTTCTCCGATGACAGGGAGTTCAACTGGGAGTTTGAGGAGGGGGCGTGGATGGCCCTTGAAACTGTAATCTCAGATATGGAGTATGACTTCGATATAGAGGCTATTACAGATGCTCTGGTCCTTGAGGTTCCACTAAAAAAGATCCTAGAGGAGCACCCCGATCTTGAGTTTTACAAGAAGGTCATGAGTATAATGTCCGACTTCATTATCTTCCATGCTACCAAGGCTTCCCTCATGATCAATTACAGTGGTGAGGAGCTCTTTATGAAATATATGGCCCTCAACGACTACTCCATCGAGGGAAAATCCATATGGGAAATTGCCTTCTCCCTGAACCTAAAGCTCAGAACCTTCCAGAGAGTTCTTAAAAAGTTAACCGACCTGGGAATAATCCAAAAGGAAGGGAAGAGGATCTTTGTTAAGGATATGACAAAATATGAAAAACACCTGAGAGAGTTGGAGATCTCAGAGGAAGTTTAAAGATAAAAAACTCAGTTCACTCATTGAACTGAGTTTTTTTATTTCCCTTCCAAAACCTTCCCTTAAAATCTTTCTTTTTTTATCTGAAAACATGCCACCTTGCACCTTTCTCCTTCTTTATTCATGTTATATTTTTCCTGGGCAATGGAGGGGGACAACAGCCTTCTCCCGTGGAAATGGTTAACACTTTAGAACTTCCTTTTGGGAGGTTCAGAGCTTCTTAAGGAGGAGTATTATGAAAAAAATAGTTATAGCAATGTTTTTACTTTTATCTCTCATTTCTTTCGGTAAGGGATCTTGGAAGACTGCCGACCTTGGAAGGTATCAGGTTAAGCCAGTTTCCCTGGAAAAACCCCTTAAAACAGAGTATCTCTTTGAATTTGACATAAAATATAGGGAAAGAAGTGTAGGTTTCGATCACCACATAAAACTCGCTGCTGGAGACAGGATCCTGGATATACAGGAGTTTAATATCCTCTCCTCAGTGGATAATACCAACCAGAGAGCCCTGGTTCAGATAAGGATTCCTAAAAACTTTGCCAACATAAACTTTGACGGTATCTGCTTTATCAATAAGAAAACCGGAGAGATTGAAAAAATATACAGTATCTAGAGAAGAGAAGGACTACGCCCCCTTTAAACAGGGAATAAACTGGCACCTCTTTTAAAAAGCAACGTGAAATTGCATCCTGATAATCAGTGGGAGCACTGATTACTTTGAGTAAATATTTTATAGTTTCTATACTTTCCTAACAATAAAAAAAGGAAGCCAATTAGGCTTCCTTTTTATGATTACTTTATTAACTCAAGCTCTACTGGGATGAACTCCTCAGTCTTTTCTCCATTGATTACCTTTACTGCTGCCTCTACACCCATAGCTCCGATCATCTTAGGCTGCTGTGCTACAGTTGCTCCAAGTCCTCCACTCTTAACAGAAGCTACTGCATCATCTGTTGCATCGAATCCAACTACAAGGATCTTCTTTCCGCTGTCCTCTACAGCTTTTAAAGCTCCTAGAGCCATCTCATCGTTGTGAGCAAATACTGCATCGATCTCAGACTCTGCCTGAAGAATGTTTTCCATTACAGTAAGTCCCTTAGCTCTGTCGAAGTCTGCTGCCTGCTTAGCTACTACATCTAGGTTCCCCTTAGCTACGTTGTTGAATCCCTTACCTCTGTCTCTTGCTGCAGTAGTTCCTGGAATTCCTTCTAACTCTACAACCTTAGCTCCCTTTCCAACCTTCTCAAGGATGAACTTTCCAGCCATCTCTCCACCAGCTACGTTATCTGAAGCTATGTGAGTTACAACCTTTCCTCTGCTTGCTCCTCTGTCTAGAGTGATTACAGGAATATTATTTCTGTTTGCCTGCATTACTGCTCTAGCTACTGCATCTGAATCTGTTGGGTTGATTAGGATTACATCTACTCCTTTTACCATAAGGTCCTCTACATTTGCCAGTTCCTTAGCAGGGTCGTTCTGTGAATCAAGAGCGATAAGCTCAATTCCAAGCTCTGCTGCCTTGTCCTCAGCTCCCTCCTTTAGGTTTACAAAGAACGGGTTGTTAAGTGTTGATACTACAAGTCCTACCTTCTTTCCGTCGTCCTTCTTTCCAAAGAATGCAAAGGATGTAGTGATAACCATAAGTGCCATTAATGATACTAAGATTTTTCTCATTTTTTTCCCCCTTAAGTTTATTTTTTAGACTTTCTGTCCATTAACACCGCTACTAATATTACAAGAGCCTTTATCATCATCTGGTAGTATGAAGATACATTTAGTAGGTTAAGGGCATTTGATAGTACCCCTATAATAAGTGCTCCTGTTATTGTTCCTGTAATTCTTCCCAGTCCACCAGCTAGGCTTGTTCCTCCCAGTACTACCGCTGCGATGGCATCTAGTTCATAACCAGTTCCCGCTGTTGGCTGAGCTGAGAATAGTCTTGCTGTTACTATTATTCCTGAAAGTGCTGATAGAACACCACTTATTGCATATACCTTTACCTTTACCTTGTCTACATTTATACCAGATAGTCTCGTAGCTTCCTCGTTTCCTCCCACAGCATATACATATCTACCAAACTTTGTGTGGTTTAAGATATAGTATGAAACTGCATATACAGCCAGCATTATATAGATTGGTGTAGGAATTCCTAGGATAGTACCTGCTCCAATTGTATCGAAGAGGTATGTATTCTCCTCAAATCCTATGGAAATAGGCTTTCCGTCGGTAAATACAAGGGTTGCTCCCCTGAGTAGGGTCATCGTTACAAGGGTAGTAATAAATGCCTGTAACTTTCCAAAACTTATAAACATTCCGCTGGCCATTCCAAATATTGCTCCCAGTACAAGGGGCACCAGTATAGCTACAAAAGCACTTGTCCCTGCTGCCAGAAGACTGGCTGATATAGCTCCGCATAGAGCCAGGATAGACCCTACTGAAAGATCTATTCCCCCAGTAAGTATTACAAAGGTCATTCCAGCTGCAATTATTGCATTTATAGATGTTTGTCTCAGTACATTCAGTATGTTGGCAGCGGATAAAAATCTTGGATTTAAAAATGTTACTATTATTGAAAATATAATAAGCCCTATTAATGGTTTATTGTGAAGTAAATTTATCTTTTTCTTGTTTTCAGCCTTTATTGCAGCCGTATTACTCATTTGTTTCCTCCTTTATCCCTACAGCACATCTCATAATTTTTTCCTGATCTGCCTCACTTGCAGGGAACTCCCCTGTCACTTTATTTTCATGCATTACCATTATCCTGTCACTTAATCCCAGCACCTCTGGCATCTCCGATGAGATCATGATGATACTCAGCCCTTCCCTCTTAAGTTCATTGATAAGGTCGTAGATCTCCTTCTTTGCTCCTACGTCTACTCCCCTTGTAGGTTCATCCAGGATAAGTATCTTAGGATCCGTCATCAGTGCCTTGGCAATGGCCACCTTCTGCTGGTTTCCACCACTGAGGTTCTTTATAATCTGAGCCATTCCCGGAGTCTTTATATTAAACTTCCCGATATAGTCTTGAACCTGAGCCTCCTCCTGGCTCCCGTTTAACTTCTTCAACGAGTTCTCAAAGAGTCCTAGAGATGAGATGGACATATTTTCCTTTACTGAAAGCCCCAGTACAAGCCCGTCTCCCTTTCTGTCCTCGGATACATATGCTATTTTGTTGGCAAGGCCCTCCTCTGGAGATTTTATCCTTACCTCCTTGCCTCCTACCCTTATGCTTCCAGATGTTGCTCTATATGCTCCGTAGATAGTCTTGGCAAGCTCAGTTCTTCCTGCTCCCATAAGTCCTGCTACTCCCAGGATCTCTCCCTCGTGAAGGGTGAAGCTTACCCCATCAACATGCTCTCCGATAAGATCCTTTACCTCTAGGCTTACCTCTCCAGGCTCCACTACTACTCTGGGGAACTGGTCCTCAAGCTTTCTACCTACCATGTTTTCAATGATGTGGTCCTCATCTATATTCTTTACCTCATTCTCACAGATAAACTTTCCGTCTCTCATTATGGTTACATCGTCGCAGACCTCAAAGATCTCCTTCAGTCTGTGGGAGATATATGCAATACTCTTCTCCTCAGCCTTTAACTCCCTTATTACCCTGAAAAGGCTCTCTGCCTCTTCATCTGTAAGGGCATCTGTAGGCTCGTCCATCACTATTATCTTAGCATTCTGGGAAAGAGCCTTTGCTATCTCTATCATCTGCTGCTCTCCCACACTTAGGTTTCCAACAAGCTCCCTTGCTGAGTGACCAACTCTCAGTTTAGCAAGGATCTCATCTGCCTCAGCATACATACCCTTCCAGTCTATCCTTCCAAACCTTGTTCTCTCTCTTCCAAGGAATATATTTTCCGCTATGGTCATGTGAGGTATAAGGTTTAGCTCCTGGTGGATTATAGCTATTCCCGCTTCCTGAGATTCCTTAGGACCTGTAAACTCAACCCTTTCACCGTAGAGGGTCATCTCTCCCTCATCTCTCTTATATATACCTGTCATGACCTTCATCATAGTAGACTTCCCTGCTCCATTTTCTCCCAATAGAGCCATTACCCTACCCTTATACAGGTTGAGCTGTGCTCCGTCTAGAGCCCTTACTCCCGGAAATTCCTTTACTATTCCTGTAAGTCCTAGTACCTTTTCCTTCACTACATCTACCTCCAGACTAAAATACAACACCTGATTTTAAAATTATATTTGCATAGGGAGTACACTCTCCCGTTCTTACCACTGCCTTGGATTCCCTTGTTATAGCTTTGAATCCTTCGTGAGATACACTTTTCACCACTACCTTACTGCATCTCTCCTCCAATACCTTCATAAGCTCGGTATAGAGTTCAGGGCTTACCTCTTTCATCTCCTCAGCTACTACCACTTCCTCTACCTGCATCTCTGAAAGAACTACGTCCAGAGTTCCCATAAATGTAGGTACATTTTTCTCCACAGCCAGGTCTATCCTCTTAGGTCCGTTTGGAATAGGAAGTCCTGCATCCCCAATACATATATGGTCTGTATGTCCCAGTTTTGCAATCTCATATGAAAGTTCACTGTTTAATAATCTACCCTTTTTCATTATCTCCTACCTCCAAAATTTTCTACTTCCTCTAGCCTTGGAAGTGATGTCTGAGCTCCCCTTCTTGTTACAGTTATGGCTCCTACTCTCGCTGCAAACTCCATAGCTTCCTCGAAGTTCTTTCCATTAGCCAGAGCTGTGGCAAGGCCTCCTATGAATGAGTCTCCTGCTGCTGTTGTGTCCACAGCATCTACTTTGTAAGCGTTTACTTTTTTTGTTTCATTTCCATCTATATAGATGGCTCCCTTGGAACCAAGTGTTACTACAAGCTTCTCAACACCCTTGTTCATAAGGACTTTAGCTGCCTTCAACACATCTTCCTCATCCCTTACATCCATTCCAGAGAGAAGCTCAAGCTCCGTCTCGTTGGGAATAAGGTAGTCCACATTGGCTATCATCTCATCTGAAAGCTCCTTTGCAGGTGCCGGGTTAAGTATTGTAGTTTTTCCTAGGTCTTTAGCCAGCTTAAGTGAAGCTTCCACAACATTTAGAGGCGTTTCCAGCTGATGCACCACTATATCGCTCTCCTCATACATCTTCCTATGTCTTTCAAGATCCGCTTCATCTATCTCAAAGTTAGCTCCAGGTACTACGATAATAGAGTTGTGAGCGCTGTCATCCACTACGATGCTTGCAATTCCAGTGGATACTCCCTCTACTTCTTCTATGCCATCTGTTTTAAGGCCGTCTCTTCTCATCCCTTCTATTAGAACCTCTCCAAAGGAATCTTTTCCAACTCTTCCGATCATAGAAACATCTGCTCCCAGTCTTGCCATGGCTACAGCCTGGTTTGCTCCCTTACCTCCGGGAATCTGTGAAAATGTCTTCCCCAGTACCGTCTCACCTATCTTTGGAGTCTTTGATGTGTAGGTTACCAGATCCATATTTATACTTCCAACTACTAATATCTTCTTCATGCTTCCTCCTGTTTATCTCCCGTAAAATTTCTCAGAACCTTTTTTCTCTATCTTCGGAGAGAGGATTATCCTCTTTACCTCATCCCCCTCTGTAAACTCTTCCTTCTTCTCTATCCTCTCAAGAAGTATCTCAGCTGCCTTTACCCCCAGGGTCTTAACCTCTGTGGATACCGTAGTCAGCTTTATCCCGAATACCTCTAAAAGCTCCACCTTATCAAAGGATGCTATGGCTATATCCTCTGGGGTTTTATATCCTGCCTCACCCATGGCCTTTATAAACCCAAGGGTCATCTGGTTATTGCATATGAAGATCCCAGTAGGTCTCTCCTTCTTGGCAAGTATCTCCCTTCCCAGAAGGTAACCGGAGTTCATCTGGAAATCCCCCTCATATATATTTTCTTCCCTTACCTCTATATTGTTGTCCCTCAGGGCACTCTTATATCCCCTAAGTCTGTCCCTACCTGGCTTTGAGGTAAGGGGACCAGTTATTATTCCTATATTTTTATGGTGGGATTCAATGAGGCTTGAAACTCCCTCATATGCTCCTCCTATATTGTCCATGAATACTCCGTCCAGTACCGAGTACTTTATATCTCTATCCACAAGTACTGTGGGAACACCCCTCTTCTTTAGCTTATTTAACTGCTGACCTCCCCCCTCGTAGGAATCACCAGTTACAGATATAATTATTCCCTGTACCCTCTGCTCCAGAGCCATCTTCACAGCCTTTTCCTGTTTCTCCAGAGATTCATTGGTACTGAATAGTATTACTCCCAAGCCCTTCTTATCCGCTTCCTGGGTTATTCCCTCTACAATCTCTGAGAAGAATGGGTTGGATATATCAGGTACAATTGCAGCTATTATATTTGTCTCCTTTTTAGAGAGGTTTCTACCCACTGCACTGGGGGTATACTCATACTCCTTTATTATCTTAAGGACCCTCTCCCTTGTTTCCTTCCTCACGCTCTTCTCATCGTTGATGACTCTAGAAACAGTTGCTATGGATACTCCTGCCTTTTTGGCTATATCTGTCATCTTCATCTTTTCACCCTCTATTTGAAAACGTTTACATTTATTTTATAATATATTTTTACACTAATTTTTATGTAGTTGTCAAGTTTTTGTATAAAAAATACCATTAGTGTACACTCGAAGTTGGTGCTTTTTGTTTTTAAGCTTATTTTTTATCTTTCTCTCCATATAGAGGGGACTTTTTTTCTATCCCCTAAAAAATCTAACTCTCTCTAAATTAATTATTTTTTTCTCATAATTACCACTGTTATTTTTCATCCTCAATAAAAATTTTAATATTTTTATTTTTTTTAATTCAAGGAGAAGCTCTGAAAAGAATTTTCCATCTAATGTTAAATAAGTAACAAATATCTATTATTATTATCTCAAGATATTCCTTTTGAATTTCCCGTAGTTTCAGATATAATAGTGTGATAGGATTTATAAAAAGGTAGAAATCTTTAGAGGGTTATACCCTTAAAGAAACTTACCCTTAGCAGGAGGACACCTATGAATGAACAGGTTAAAGTTGTAGCACTTGATTTAGACGGAACTCTCCTTAACTCAAATAACGAGATCTCCGATTTCAATAAAGATATATTGTGGAGACTCAAGGAGAGGGGAGTCCATATAATTCTTTGCACTGGAAGACCCTATAACGCCATGAAAAAGTTCAGGGATGAACTTTCCCTAGATGACCATGTAATCTGCTTCAATGGAGCTAATATAGTGGATAAGGATGAAAAGTTAGTCCTGGATACCTCCCTTGATACTGAAACGAGTCTGGAGCTGGTTAAGGTAGGAAGGGGAAGAAACACTTACTTCCACGGATTTATGGAGGATAAGTGGCTGGTTCCATATACCAACGAGATCAGTGAAAAGTATAAGGCAAGAACCGGTCTTACAGAAACTGTAGGAGCCCTGGAAGAGGTAGAGGGACTGAGGTTCACGAAAATGATGTATATAGGGGAAAACGCCCTTCTCAGGGAGATCTATGAGGAACTGGAAGAAAAACTGGGAGAGAGGGTCTATAAAGCCTTTTCCAACCCCAACTTCCTGGAGGTCTTAAGCGGAAGCTCCTCCAAGGCAAAGGCTCTGGACTTCTTTTTAAAGAAGAAGGGACTTACCCCTGATAACCTCCTGGTAATGGGGGATAGCTACAACGACTTGGAGATGCTTAAGTTTGCCAAGTATGGGGTTGTTATGGAGAATACTCCAGAGGAACTAAAGGAGCAGTTTGATCTCATCGCTCCTGGGAATGATGAGGATGGTGTAGGAAGATATCTCAAGGATTTCTTTGAACTATAGATAAAAGGGGGTCCCACCAGGGACACCCTTTTTTAATTGATTAAACCTCTATAGTAAACTTCCTTGTAAGAGCTGCTTCTCCCCCTACCATGGGGCTTTTCCCATCCATCCTTACATCTACCCTGGAAGGATTCCCCATATAGTCCCCCTGCTCAAATCTCATTTTTTTATCCTCTACAACCCCATACTTCCCAAGATAGCATGCCAGGGCTCCATTGGAGGTTCCCGTTGCCGATTCCTCATCTATCTCATAGAGGGGGGCAAAGTTTCTCGTAAAGGCAGTGTTCCCCTCTATACTCTCAAGGGTGAAGAGGTGATACCCCACCACACCATACTCCCTGCTTATCTCCTCTATCCTCTTAAAGTCAGGTTCTATGTTCCTCATAACCTCCAGGCTTCCTATGGGAACCAGTATATCCTTCAGTCCCGTGGAAACTATCTCAGGGGACAGATCCCCCAGATCCTCTACAGATATATTTAAGCTTTCAGCTATCTTCTTTCTATCTACCTCACCGTAGAAGGCTGGCTCATTCTGCTCCATAAAGATGGCCTCCCTGCCTACCTCTACCTCCAGCCTTCCCGCTCTGGTTTCTATGGTATAGCTCCCCTCCTCTAATCCCTCTACCTCCTTTAGGACATGTATTCCTCCTATGGTCGCATGACCGCAGAGGTCCACCTCACTGCTGGGAGTGAAGTACTCCAGATGAAACTCCCTCTCACCTGTCTCCTCTATAAACACAGTCTCTGAATACCCCAGCCTCTTGGCTATCCCCTGCTTCAGATTATTGTCTACTCTCTCAAGAACAACCCCTGCAAGGTTGCCTCCCGCATCCCCCCTAGAAAAAGCTCTTACCTCATATACATCTACACTTTTTTTCATTCCTTTCCCCCCTTAAATATCCTTACCTCCAATTATATCCCCATCTCCTCCTGAGAAAAAATTTTTATCCCTCCCTCTAAAAGGATGTTGGAGGCAAGGTGGTAAAGTATAGATGATGATTTTTATAAACAAAGGAGGCCGCTATGAAATATATCTATTATTTTGGAAACAAGGAAGCTGAGGGTAGCGCTAAGATGAAGGATCTTCTGGGGGGTAAGGGGGCCAATCTGGCCGAGATGAGTAAGATCGGTATACCTGTGCCTCCTGGTTTTACAATAACAACTGAGATGTGTGAACTCTACAACCAAAAGGGGAAGGATGAGGTTATCTCTATCCTTAAGAAGGACCTCAAGAGCAACATCAAGAGGGTAGAGGAGATAATGGGTAAACAGTTTGGAAGTGCAGAGAACCCCCTATTGTTTTCAGTAAGATCTGGTGCCCGTAAATCCATGCCGGGTATGATGGATACCGTACTAAACCTGGGATTAAACGATGAGATCGTAGAGGGGCTTGGAGCCAAGATGAACAACCCTAGGTTTGCCTGGGATTCCTATAGAAGACTTATTCAGATGTATGGAGATGTGGTGCTGGGGCTAAAGCCTGCAGATAAGGAATCTGTTAACCCATTTGAAGAAATAATTGAAAAGATGAAGGAGCAGTTGGGTATCAAGAGCGATGTAGATTTTACCACCGATGACCTGAAGTTCATGGTAAGGCTCTTTAAGAAGCTCATCACAGACCAAGGGTACTCCTTCCCGCAGGATCCATGGGAGCAGATGTGGGAAGCTATACTGGCTGTATTCAGAAGCTGGATGAATGAGAGGGCTGTCATCTACAGAAGGATAGAGGGAATCCCCGATGCCTGGGGTACTGCTGTTAATGTGCAGACCATGGTCTACGGTAACCTCAATGAGAGAAGTGGTACTGGAGTTGCCTTTACAAGAAACTCTGCCACTGGAGAAAACTTCTTTAATGGTGAGTTCCTCATAAATGCCCAGGGAGAGGATGTTGTAGCAGGTATACGTACCCCTGGACAGATTACCAAGAAGGAAGCGGTAGAGTGGGGAAGAAGAAATAATATCCCAGAGGAGATAAGGCAGAAAAAAAATCCGTCTCTGGAGGAGCTTCTTCCAGATATCTACAAGGAACTCTACTCCATCCAGGAAACCCTTGAAAACCACTACAAGGATATGCAGGACCTGGAGTTTACCATAGAGGAGGGAAAACTGTGGCTTCTTCAGACAAGAACAGGTAAGAGAACTGGTGAGGCCATGGTTAAGATTGCCATGGACCTCTATAGAAGCAAGGCTATAAATGAGAGAGAGGTATTTGAAAGGATAGATGTAGAGAAGATAGAGGAGCTTCTTCACCCGGTATTTGAGGGTCAGGCTCTGGCTAAAAACGAACCTATCACCAAGGGACTTCCTGCAGCTCCAGGAGCTGCTGTGGGACAGATAGTGTTCTTTGCCGATGAGGTAAGTAAGTATGAGAAGGCCATCCTTGTGAGACTGGAAACCTCTCCTGAGGATATTGAGGGAATGAACCTGGCTCAGGGATTCCTTACAGTTAGAGGAGGAATGACATCCCATGCTGCTGTAGTTGCTAGAGGAATGGGTAAGTGCTGTGTGGCTGGTGCGGGAAGTATCGTTGTAGACTATAAGAAGAGATCCTTTACCGTAGGTGGAAAGACCTATGTTGAGGGAGAATGGCTCTCCCTGGACGGCTCCACTGGTAGCGTATATGAGGGATCCCTCCCTACAATAGATGCTGATATCCGAGAGGACTTCAAGGAGCTATTGGAACTGGCTGACAGGGTATCAAATATCAAGGTCTATGCCAATGCCGACTCCCCTACAGATGCTCATACCGCTCTTAAATTCGGTGCCAAAGGGATAGGACTCTGCCGTACCGAGCACATGTTCTTTGAAGCAGATAAGATAAAACCTATGCGTGAGATGATCCTGGCTTCAGATACAGAGGGAAGGGAGAGAGCCCTTGCCAAGCTTCTGCCTCTCCAGAGAGAGGATTTCAAGGGAATCTTCAGGGCTATGAATGGTCTTCCAGTTACCATAAGGCTTTTAGATCCTCCCCTTCATGAGTTTCTTCCACATACCAAGGAGAAACAGGAGGAGCTGGCTCTCAACCTCCAGATCAAGGCTGGTCAGGTAAGGGAGATGGTGGAACACCTCAAGGAAGCCAACCCTATGCTGGGACACAGGGGATGCAGACTGGGAAATACCTATCCTGAGATAACTCGCATGCAGACCAGAGCAATAATAGAGGCTGCCATTTCCGTCAAGGAGGCAGGAATAAGTATCCTTCCAGAGATAATGGTCCCCCTTGTGGGGGAGGTAGAGGAGTTCAGACTCCAGAAGCAGATTATCCTTGAAACTATAGAGGATATCTTTAGAGAGAAGAAGACCACTGTAGATTATAAGGTGGGAACTATGATAGAGATCCCGAGAGCTGCCCTCACTGCACACAAGATAGCTTCAGAGGCAGATTTCTTCTCCTTTGGTACCAATGACCTCACTCAGATGACCTTTGGTTACTCAAGAGATGACGCCAACACCTTCCTTCCAATCTACTTGGAGAAAAATATCCTCAAGAACGATCCATTCCAGGTATTGGACAGAGACGGGGTAGGTGAGCTCCTCAGCACAGCATATACCAGAGGAAAGGAAGCAAAGCCTGCTCTGGAGGTGGGAATCTGTGGTGAGCACGGTGGAGAACCTAGCTCCATAAAGTTTGTAGCAGATATAGGCTTTGACTATGTAAGCTGCTCTCCATACAGGATACCAATAGCGAGGATAGCTACGGCTAAAGCTAAGAAATGAACTGATGAAGATAAAAAATAAAAAAGGAAGGGAATTTCTCCCTTCCTTTTTTCTAATTTATCATGCTCTCCCTTAATTTAATTTCCTCCTTAACCTTCTTGGCCACATCCTCCTCGAGGCCTCCCACACTTATAAATAACCTTACAATCATATTTCCTATCTTATCAAAGGCTGTTCTCTCAAAACTTTTACTACTTGAAATTTTTTGGACAATTTCCAGTGCTTCACTCAGAGGTAATACCGGCGTAGGGGCTGTATCAGCCTTGGTCACCTCAGCTATAGAGCCGAATACATGGGTGGTACTTCCATCCTCACCCTCTACCTCTCCCAGACAATACCCTTCAGCATTCAGTGCTGCCAAAAGAGGTAGTATAGTTTCCAAGATACCATCAAGTTCCTTATCATTAAGCGGTCTTAAGTTGTTTTCTGCCATTGTCATCGTCCCCCTTATGTATAAGATTTATTCAAATTCTTCTAAATATAACTCATATCCTCTTTCCTCCATATCTTCCACAGCTATAAATTCCAGTGCAGCTGAGTTTATACAATATCTGAGACCAGTAGGTTCCGGTCCATCCTCAAAGACGTGTCCCAGGTGGGAATCCCCGTACCTGCTCCTTACCTCGGTACGCCTCATAAAAAACTTTCTGTCTTCCTTAGTAACTATATACCTTTCATCTATGGGTCTTGTAAAGCTTGGCCACCCCGTTCCCGACTTATACTTATCCTTAGAGGAGAAAAGGGGTTCTCCCGATACGATATCTACGTATATTCCCTCCTCCTTGTTGTCCCAGTACTCATTGTCAAAGGCCCTTTCTGTTCCGTCTTTCTGTGTCACCTTATATTGAATCTTTGTAAGCTTCTCCTGCAGCTCCCTATCTGAAGGCTTCTTAAACTCTTCAAACCTTTTACCAAAGGCTATTGCAGGTATTATTAGGAGTAATACTATAAATAACTTCATTACTTCCTCCTCTCTCTCTTCTTAATAGAGGTAAAACTTCCTCCAAGGAAGGCCGCCCCTGCAAGGGCTATCAGCCACTTTAACCCAGCTGAACCTTCTCCTTCTTGAGCTTTCTCCTCTATCTTCTTAGCTTCCATTATCCTCTTGCTCTCCCTCTCATCCAGCAGCTGCTTATCTCTCAGATCTCTGGCTATTCCCTCCTCTATGAGGTTCCAGTCTACCTGAGGCAGTTCCCCTCCTAAGATCTCCTCAACTTCGAAACTCTCCTCTCTCTCCTCCTCCTGATAACCTTCCTCCTGGAGTTTATCCTTTCCTCTTCCGTCATCAGTTAGACGGTCGTAGTGGAGTCTTAGGTCGGAATCCCACACTGTTATCGTTTTTATCTTTTCCGGTCCCTCTAAGATCTCAGTTTGCACACAGCCTGCCGCCAGCAAGATAATCAGAACCATAATCATTCTCTTTCCCATACTTCCCCCTGATCGCTTGTTCTTCATTACTCCCTCTATGTTATTTTCTATCCCAAGGCTAAATTCCTTTTAAAATAATGAATTGCAAAAAAATTACATATAATATAAAATATTAGTAGGGTAAAGAATATATTTTTAAGGGGTGAAGACATGGATAGCGTTTTAGAGATAGTTAGAAAAACTAGAAGAAAAAACAAGATCAAAAGAGATATGCAGGATAACGAGAGAAAGATCAGAGATAACAGAAAAAGAGTTGATCTGCTAGATAACCTAACTCAATATATAAAACCAGATATGAAGTATGATGACATCATGGATATCCTTGAGAATATGAAGTCCGACTATGAGGACAGGGTAGATGACTACATCATTAAAAATGCTGAACTTGGTAAGGAAAGAAGAGAGATAAACAAGAGTGTTAAGGGAATGATGAGAGTTCAGAAATCAAAGGTAGAGAAGTAAAGTTAAAGCTGGTGAAAGCCAGCTTTTGTTTTTTAAGGAGGTAACATGGCTACAAAGTCGCTGGAAAAACTTATAGATGAGTTTAATCGTCTTCCAGGTATAGGAAGAAAGAGTGCTACTCGTCTGGCCTTTCATGTACTGGACATGGAGGAGTTTGAAATAGAGAGGTTTACAAAGGCTATTCTGGAGGTTAAGGAGAATACCAAAAGGTGCAGGATCTGTCACAACTTCAGTGAAGAAGAAGTCTGCGAGGTGTGC
The DNA here is from genome assembly GCF_027925155.1 of Propionigenium maris DSM 9537. GTDB lineage: Bacteria > Fusobacteriota > Fusobacteriia > Fusobacteriales > Fusobacteriaceae > Propionigenium > Propionigenium maris. The sequence goes on from NZ_BSDY01000004.1 coordinate 128,641, forward strand.
AGTGATGAGCACAGAAACAAGGGAATCATCTGTGTGGTAGAGGATACCAAGGATATCGTTTCCCTTGAGAGAGCCAAGTCGTATAGAGGGGTCTACCATGTACTAAATGGTAAGATAGCTCCCCTCAATGGTATCACTCCAGACAAACTTAATATAAAATCCCTCATGGAAAGGGTAGCTGCCGAGGAGATCTCCGAAGTTATCCTTGCTCTCAACCCAGATCTAGAGGGTGAAACTACTGCCATGTATCTTACCAAGCTTTTAAAGCCCTTTGGTATCAAGGTTACAAGGATTGCCAGCGGGATACCCATGGGAGGAAATATTGAGTTTTCAGATATTGCCACCATATCGAAGGCCATGGACGGAAGACAGGAACTATAAAAGGAGCCCTAAAGGCTCCTTTTTCTTAGTATTATTCCAGCTATTTATAAGCAGACTACTGAAGAAAAACTTCATAGTCCAGGTCGGTATTCTTCTCTCCCTTTTTCTTAGGGGTTTTCTTCTTCCCCTTATTCAGCTCCCCCTTGAGTGCCTCCTCCTGGGTTCCCCCTCTTCTCTTGAGTATCCTTCCCTTCAGGCTTTCCTTGGTGATCTTCATCTACATCACTCCCTTATAGTTTTCCACTATCTTCTCCTGCCCTCTGCCAACCACAAAATTCCTCGCCCTATTATGAATCCTACTTAAATATTTCTCCAGCTTCCAGATACCACAGAAGGAGATCAAACTCATCCATAGGCACACCGATCTTCTTACAGTACCTCATCATCTTGGCCTCTATCTCCTTATACCTCTTAGGTGTAATAGTTTTAGGAAGCTCATCTATTACACCAAGTCTCACGAGGTTTCTCAGGATATGCCTGTCCAGAATTGCGATCTCATCTCCAAACCCTACATTCCTTAAGAAGTGGCTGGCCTCCTTATGTGCCATACCCCTTACATTTTTAACTATCCACTCCCTAACCTCAAATACATCCCCCAGTATCCTGAAGAAGTCCTTGGTTATGAGCTCTCCCAGGGAATCCTTCATCTTTTCCCTGAGTATCACCAGATTCTTAGCCTTATTATTTTTAAACCTCACCACATTGAGATACTTTACTATCTCCTCTTCATCTCCGTTAAAGAGAAGCCCTGCATCCCTAAGCTTGGTTATTGCACTCCATGCATTTCTTGCTTTAGATTGTGGCGTAAGGATACAAAAGGACAGCTCCACATGGATATCCTCATTGTTCCCCTCCATCCAGATCTCCTTGAAATCCTCCAACCTTCTTCTTATATCTGGTTTTATTTCCTCATATATCTCTAAGATCTTACTTAAATATTCCTTCTCCATACCTCCACCACCCTCAATACAAATATACTATTTTTTTATGATTTTCTTTTTTCAAAATTTAAAAATCCCCACTGAAAATCGGTAACTTCTCCATCCAATAAAAGAGGCTCCCTAAATTTCCAGGGAGCCCAACCTTTTGATTATTTTATCATCTTTACTGCCATTACCACAGACATAGCTACAAAGATGGGTTTTATAAACTTAGCTCCATTCTTAATGGCCATCCTGCTTCCTATCTTAGAACCTGCTACCATGAAGATAGATGAGAAGAGTCCATACTTCCAGTTGATCTGTCCATTGTAAAGAAAGGTTAAAAGGGCTGCAAAACCAGTGGTGAAGTTAAGCACCTTGGTATTGGCAGTGGCTACAGTGAAATCAAACTTAAATATCTTTACCAGACCAAACATAAAGAAGGTTCCCGTTCCAGGTCCAAAGAACCCGTCATAGAATCCCAGTACAGAGGTTAAAAGCTTACCTTTAACCTTGTTTCCCGAGTGAAGGCCATCATAGGAATCCTCCATTCCTACCCTCTTAGAGATAACTGTGTAGATAGCCACACCAAATATCATAAATGGTATAAGCATCTCAAGTAATCTCGGTGAGATAAACTGAAGGGTCGTAACTCCTATTACAGCCCCTGCAAAGGCAAAGGGTACAAGCATCTTAAGAAGCTCTTTATTGAGTTTGTTGCTCTTAAAAAATTCATGGCTGCTAGTTAGTGTCCCCAATGAAGCTGCCACTTTATTTGTCCCCAAGGCTATATGTGGTGGTAACCCTGCCAGTAAAAGTGAAGGAGTACTGATAAGACCTCCCCCTCCTGCTATAGAATCTACAAAACCTGCCAAAAACATTCCTACACACAATACAATTAGTTCCAACCTTAATCCTCCAAACTAACATTTATTTCCATATATAGTACCATATTTTTATAAATATATTAAGTGAGATAGTCCTTCTTAAATTCATTTAAGGCCCTCTTAATTAATGTTCCATAAAATAAAAAACCGGAGAATCCTCTCCGGTTTAGATCTATAGGGCTGCTACTACAGAAACTTCTACTAGAAGCTCCTCTCTTGCCATCTTTGCCTCTACACAAGCTCTTGCAGGTGCAAATCCTTCATTTACCCAGTTATCCCATACATCGTTCATATCTTGGAACATCGACATATCCTTGATGTAGATCGTTGCAGATAGTATCTTATCTCTGTGGCTTCCAACACTTTCAAGTAGCTCGTCTACCTTCTCAAGAGTAGTTATAGTCTGCTCCTTGATCCCCTTAGTAGAATCCTTAGCCACCTGACCACAAAGGTAAACTGTATTATTATGAACTACCGCTCTGCTCATTCTCTTCTTAGTTTCAAATCTTTTAATTTCCATGCTCTCTCCTTAAAGTATTAATATTATAGTTCAAATCCGTATGGAAGTAACTCCTCCATGGTAAGTATTTTATAATCTTTTTTAAGATTTGCCAAGATAATTATGGTATCATCTGTGGAAAACTCCTTTATTACCTGTCTGCAGGCTCCGCAAGGGCTCACTGGACCACTTGTATCTGCCACGATACATATCTTATCTATCCTCTTCATTCCCTTGGTTACTCCTGTAAAGATAGCCGTTCTCTCACCGCAGTTACTCAGTCCGTAGGATGCATTTTCCACATTAGCTCCCAGGTGGTGGTTTCCATTTTCATCCACTACTACAGCTCCCACCTTGAATCCTGAATATTTTGTGTAGGCATTTTCACGAGCCTCTATCGCCTCATCTATAAGGGTAAATATTTCCCTCTCCTCTATTCTCATATTTTCCTCCTCAATAGGGCAATGAAAGGCATACTAAAAATTAGTATGCCTTAAATAGTCCCATTATTTTTCAAGTACTCCCAGTGCCACCTCAATCATCTCTTTGAAGGTAGTCTGTCTTTCCTCTGATGTCGTCTCCTCTCCAGTTACAAGAGAATCAGATATTGTCAGTATAGTCAGTGCCTTTGCTCCGTGCTTTGCAGCAACTGTATATAGTCCAGATGTCTCCATCTCTACACAAAGCACTCCAAAGTCTGCCCACTTCTTATATGAGTTAAAATCATCCTGATAAAACTCATCTGAAGTGAATACATTTCCTGCCTTTATCTCGATATTTTTTTCCTTTGCAGATTCCACAGCCTTCATGAACAGGTCGAAGGAAGCTGTAGGAGCATAGTTAGCTCCGTTAAATCTGATATTGTTTACACCAGAGTTTGTAGATGCAGCCATAGCTATTACAATATCTCTTACCTTTACGTCCTCTCTGTATGATCCTGCAGATCCTACTCTTATAAGGTTCTTTACTCCATACTCCATGATTAGCTCATTGGCATAGATTGAGATAGATGGTACTCCCATTCCAGTTCCCTGTACAGATACTCTCTTTCCCTTGTATGTTCCAGTATATCCATACATTCCTCTTACTTCATTGTAGCAAACAACGTCCTCTAAAAACGTCTCTGCTATCCACTTGGCTCTAAGAGGATCTCCTGGTAGTAGTACAGTTTCCGCTATCTCACCTTTTTTTGCTCCTATATGTATGCTCATCTTATTCCCTCCACGATTAATTTCTGTGGCCTTTTGGCCTCTATCTTCCTTCTAGTAAAGATCCTTGGCGAAACTTCCCTCTCCTTCATTTCCTAGGATTAGCTCCTCCAGTGTAGCAGCTATATCTGCAAAGGTAGTTCTTGTTCCAAGATCTATATTTCTCTTAATATTCTTTCCATATACAAGGATAGGTACATACTCCCTTGTGTGATCGGTTCCCTCATATGTAGGGTCGCATCCATGGTCTGCAGTAAGGATAAGGATCTCATCCTCCTTCAGGTTTTCCATGATCTCAGGAAGATATGAGTCAAACTCCTCTAGAGCTGCCTTATATCCTGCAGCATTTCTTCTGTGACCGTACTTCATATCAAAGTCCACAAGGTTTGTAAAGATAAGTCCCTTACTGTCCTCCTTAAGAGCTGCTAGAGTCTTTAATATACCGTCCTTGTTGTCCTGGTTTGTTCCTCTGCTGTCGGTAACTCCCTGTCCAGCAAAGATATCACTTGTTTTTCCAACAGCTACCACATCTAGTCCGGCATCCTTAATCTTATCAAGTACCGTTGCTCTAGGTGGTACTACAGAATAATCATGTCTGTTTGCTGTTCTGGTAAAGTCCCCCTTACCGCTTCCGATATATGGTCTTGCAATTACTCTTGCCACTGGAGACATCTCTCCGCAGATCTCTAGAGCGATCTTGCAGGCATTGTATAGCTCCTCAAGAGGAATGTGCTCCTCGTGAGCTGCCACTTGGAAAACAGGATCAGCTGATGTATACACTATCCATGCTCCCTTTTCTATCTGCTCCTCACCGTAGTCATCTAGAACTGCTGTTCCAGAGTATGGTTTATTGCAAAGAACCTTTCTTCCGGTTCTTCTTTCAAACTCAGCCAGAACCTCTGCTGGGAATCCCTCTGGATAAGTTGGGAATGGTTTATCTCCTATTACTCCTGCTATCTCCCAGTGTCCTGTAGTGGTGTCCTTTCCCTGAGCTTTTTCAGCTGCTCTACCATATGCTCCGTCAGCATCCTCTGTGGCAGGAGTTCCTGCTATCTCAGTAAGGTTACCCAGTCCTAGTTTCCCCATATTTGGAAGCTCTAGAGTTCCACACTCCTTGGCAATGTTTCCAAAGGTATTCGACCCTACATCTCCATATTTATCAGCATCTGGAAGGTACCCTACTCCGGCACTGTCCAGTACTATTACTGTTGCTCTCTCTATCTTCTTCATGGTTTAACCTCCATCTACCTTAGAAAATTAAAGGGGCATAAGCCCCTTATTTTTAGTACTCTCCCTCTTTTGCTTTACCAGTAGTTACCAGTGATACTCCAGAAGAAGTTCCTAGTCTTGTTACACCCATCTCAATATACTTTGCAGCTGTTTCGTTGTCTCTTACTCCACCAGCTGCTTTGATCTCAGCCTTGTCTCCTACTACTTCCTTCATAAGAGCTACATCCTCAAATGTAGATCCTCCAGTTCCAAATCCAGTAGAAGTCTTTACAAAGTCAGCTCCTGCATTTAGTGAAAGCTCGCATGCCTTTCTCTTCTCGTCCTCAGTCAGGTAGCAGTTCTCGTGGATAACCTTAAGAACCTTGTCTCCCATAGCTTCCTTTATCTCTCTTATCTCCTGCTCCACTTCAGCGTACTTTCCAGACTTCATGAATCCGATGTTGATTACCATATCTATCTCGTCTGCACCATCTTCGATACACTTCTTAGTTTCAAATACCTTAGCATCCTTGGACATTGCTCCTAGTGGGAATCCGATTACTGCTGCTATCTTTACATCTGTACCCTCTAACTCCTTCTTTGCCAGTGGTACATATGATCCATTTACACATACTGAGAAGAACTTGTACTCCTTAGCCTCTGCACAAAGCTTCTTGATATCCTCCTCTGTAGTTGTAGCCTTTAATACCGTGTGGTCGATATACTTGTTTATTTCCATTCCATTCCCTCCTAGGTTTTTATATATAAAGTTTCTTTAATAATCTCTCTTTTTCCTCATTGCTTATAAAGGCTCCCCTGATTGCATTTTCAGACATCCTGCAGATATCCTCCTCTGTAAGGGGGGTATAGTCCTCTAAAAATTCTATCTCTTTATTGTAGTTGGTGTTGGATACGGTTTTGTTGTCTGTATTGAGACATACCTTCAAACCATAGTCCAGATATGATTTCAATGGGTAGCTCTTAAAATCCTCCAGAGCCTTTGTCTGATAGTTACTGATGGGACAGCACTCTAGATATATCTCATTGTCTCTCAGGTACTCCATAAGCTCTCTGTCCTCATAAGATCTTATCCCGTGCCCTATCCTGGATGCTCCCAGTCTGATGGCCTCCCAGACGCTTTCAGCCCCTAGGGCTTCCCCAGCATGGATGGTAAATGGTATCCCCGCCTCCTTGGCATCCCTGAAGGTTTCCTCAAAGAGACTAGCTGGATATCCCTTCTCGTCCCCTGCAAGGTCTATTCCTACAACACCCCTCTTGGAGTATTTTTTAGCCAGATCCAGTACATCCCTTCCGCTCTCTGTTGGACGGTGTCTCAGAATACAGAGGAGAAGGTTACACCTTATATCATACCTTTCCATAGCTCTTCCAAAGCCTTCCAGTGCAGCTTCTACGACCTCTTCCAGTTTTAGCCCTCCCTTTATGTGTAGGTGGGGGGCAAACCTTACCTCGGCGTAGATATATCCTTCCCTAGCCAGATCCTCAGCCAGTTCATAGGCTGTTCTCTCCAGGCTGTACTTGCTCTGCATTACCTTGCATGGAATATCAAACTTTCTCAGGTACTCTACAAGATCCTTGTTTTCCCTGTCTACCCTGAGGTATTCCACTATCTCATCTATATCATAGGTTGGAATCTCAATATTTTCAAGCTTAGCTATATCTATAACACTTTCAGGTCTTAATGAGCCATCTAAATGTAGATGCAGCTCCGCTTTTTTACACTTCATCCTCCAACTCCCTACTAAATATTTACTGAGTGAACTTCAAGGATAACATTTCTATCCTCTACCTTGTCACTTACGATCTCAAACGCTCCATCCAATAGCCTTATAGAAGATTCAAGGTTGATATCCTCGTCAAAGTAGATCTTTGCCAGTACCTCTCCAGCCTCTACCCTGTCTCCAATCTTCTTTGTAAGTACTACTCCCACACCGTGGTTTATAAGGTCTTCCTTGGTAGCTCTTCCTGCTCCAAGCACCATAGCAGACTTTCCTACCTCTTCAGCTTCTATCTTACCTATGTATCCGCTGTTCTCTGCCTTAAATTCTATCATATTTTGAGCCATAGGTAGAAGAGAATAATCATCTACTAATCTAGGGTCTCCTCCATACTCTCCGATGAACTCCTTAAGCATCTCAACTGGCTTGCCGGATTTAATCATCTCGTTAACCATAGCCTTTCCTTCCTCTATAGTTGCAGCATCCCCCTTTATCTGAAGTGCCACAGCCACAAGAGTCTCTACAAGCTCTGTGAAGTCTGCAGGACCGTTCCCCTTAAGGGTTTCTATAGCTTCTATTACCTCTAATGAGTTCCCCACTGCAAGTCCCAGAGGCTGATCCATATCTGTAAGTACTGTTACTACCTTTCTGTCAAAGGAATCACCGATCTGAAGCATTGTCTTAGCCAGATCCCTAGCCATATCAAGGTCCTTCATAAAGGCTCCCGATCCAACCTTAACATCTAAGATTATCCCGTCTGCATATACAGCCAGCTTCTTACTCATGATAGAGCTTGCAATTAGTGGAATACTCATTACAGTTCCCGTTACATCTCTTAGAGCGTAGATCTGCTTATCAAGGGGAACTACCTTATCCGATGCACCCATTATTCCAGTACCAGTCTTGTTTATTACCTCTACCATTCTCTCCTTTGTCTGAGGGAAGTTGAATCCCTTTATAGATTCAAACTTATCTATAGTTCCTCCAGTGTGTCCCAGTCCTCTTCCTGAGAGCTTAGCTGTTCCTATATCAAAACTTGCAAATAATCCTGCAAGAGCTATTGTAGTCTTATCTCCCACTCCCCCTGTAGAGTGCTTATCGATAAGAAACTTGTCTATACCATCAAACTTGATAAGATCTCCAGAATTCATCATCTTTCCAGTGAAGGTCTTTAATTCATCCTTCTCCATCCCGTTAAAGTATGTAGCCATTAAAAATGCTGACATCTGATAGTCGGGAATGCTTTTATCTAAATATCCATCCAACAGAAAGTTTATCTCCTCCTCTGTCAGTGTCTTACCATCTCTCTTTTTTTGGATCAAATCAACAGCTCTCATCTATATCCTCCTTAAAAAACCATCATAATAATTCTATACCAGTTTTTTACCTTTTTCCCTACTTTTTCCCTACTTTTTGTAGGTTATTCGACAAAAATATGATATAAAATTTCTATATAAAAAAATAGGACAGGTGACTCATATATGATTAGTAAAAAAAGTATCAAGGATTTCATTACAGATTATCATTTGGACGATATACTCACCGACGAAGTAATACCGCATTTAAAATTAAAAAGCTACAAGAAGGATGAACTTATACTCAATGCCCACGAACCTGTAAAAAACATCTACTTTCTCGTAGAGGGGATGGTGGAGATCAGCTCTATGATGCTTTCAGGTAACAAGATCTTCATCAACTACCTCTATCCCCTGGAGATCTTCGGAGATGTGGAGTATGTAAATAAGAAGGTGCCTATGTTTGATGTATTGGCCGCTGAGCCCTCTCTCTGCATAGTGCTTCCCTTCCCTATAATCGAGCAGTACCTGGAGACCTCCTACCACTTCTGGAAGCTCCTTGCTGTTGAGGGAAATACAAAGCTTCTGAGAACAAACAAGGCAACTATCTTAAAGGGAACCTACTCACTAAAGACCGTTCTTTCAAACTATATTATAAAAAGCGGCTACTCCATCACCTTTAACTCCATGGCAGAGCTTGCTCTTCAGTTCAATGTAAGCTACAGAAACCTTTCAAGGGTTATTAAGGAACTTGCTGAAGAGGGTGTCATAAAGAAGGAGAGAAAGAGGATTACCACCCTGGACAGGGAGAAGCTGGAGGATTATTCAGCAGATCTGTAGAAAAAGAAGACCTAATGTCTTCTTTTTTTTGTTCATTTTTATGACTTTATCAATTGTTTTTGATTCCTTCCCTTGATATAACCTTCTTAACGGTGGAATTTTTTTTATGAAAAGGGAGGAAAGTATGAAAAAAAATGGATTTACCTTGATCGAGCTCATGGTTGTTATAACTATTATTGGTCTTATCTCATCCATTGCACTACCTAGGTTTGTAGAGATAACTAACTCTGCTAAAGTGGCCAATGTCCAGGGAAATCTCTCTTCTATGAGGACAGCTATTGGGATGTATAACGTTAAAACAGGCGAATATCCAAGGGAATCTCAGATAATCAGAAACAATAATGGAGAGGGACCGGATCTAGATGCGATTTTTGGAGGTACAGATACTAAAAGTAGGGAGTACAAATGTGCTCTCAGTGATTTCTTTAGTAAAACTAAGTTTTCAAAAACTCCTGCATTTTTTTCAAATAATATTGTGGAGATCTATGAAACTGCAGAAGTTATCTATCCTGCATCTAACTACAGAACCGGAAATGCTCTATATCCCTTCACTCCTGGAAATGGAACTGGTGGATGGATCTACAGAGAGGGTGACGGGGCATTGAGGGCTTACCTGGCTAAGGGGGCTTATGGAAATTCCAAAATTAATTGTCCAGAATTTTAAAAATGGGTGACTTAGTCACTTATTTTTTGTTTTTTTTAATGCTATACTAAAATGAAATCTTTTCAAAACTTAAATCTTTTTTAGTTTAAAGGCAGTTTCCTTCCCCGAGGAAACTGCCTTTTCTCATTCTACTCACATATTAAAACTTCTCTTATGAAGTTCCCCTTACCTACACTACACCTTTCAGTTATCTTAAAGCCTGCCTTTAGTATGAGATCATCCAGCCCTTCAAAGGTAACCATTATCATCCTTTTGGAGATCCTTCTGGCTGTCTCTATCATCTCTAGCTGAAGTTCCTTAGTTGTGTGGCTGAATATTCCATAGGGAATATCTAAAATAGAAACATCATACTCCTCCCCTATCTCATTCATATCCTGATTTACCACCCTCTCCTCCAGGCCAAAGTACCTGAGGTTTTCCTTAGCATTTGCTGTTGTCTTGGGACTCAGCTCATACCCGCAGATATCATACCCTGCAGATAGTCCCTCTATAAGGGTTGTTCCTACTCCGCAGCAGGCATCCACTACCCTGGTTTCAGGATTCCCCATAGTTGCTATATTCACTATGGCTTTTGCTGTTCTTATTCCCAGGGAGTTTGAGTAGGTACAGGGCTTATTGTCATGCTCCTTCCACCTATAATCATTGTTTACACATATACCAAATAACCACTTCTCCCTGTACTTGGTTATTCCTAGCCTTATCTTAGGTGCTGTCATAGATGGGAACCCTATTACTCTGAGGCCTATTTCTCTCACACTCTTCAGCCTCTCCTCATATGGGATATTCCCACTTTCCAGTCTTAAATACTCAGCCTTAAAGCCTTCCATACGTATCTGGGCTTTTTCTAGCTCCCTCAGTATCTCTTCAAATGTATCTTTTTCATAGAGGATCTCCAGCCTTCTCTTTATAAAGGGACTGTTAGAGGGATTAAACTCTCTTTCAGAAATTAATACTTTATCTTCAGGAGTATCATCAAATAGTGTTCTCATCTCCATCATACAAAGGTCTCTCTCATAGACCGGGTAATTTATCACATATAGATATTTTTTTATGTCCTTCACTGCTTCCTCCTTGAAATCTCCTCATAAAATAATAAGCCCAACTCTGGTTGGGCTTATTATTTATTCTGTTAATATCCTATCATAGTTTAAGACTCTAGGCACATTATTTTTAGATATTCTTTCCTATAGCCCTCAGCTCCACTCAATTTAAACCCTATCCAAATTCTGTCTCAAATTAAAAAGAGGGAGGCAACTCCCCCTAACTCCACTCTACCTCTCTGAAAACTTCTTCCAGTCAGCCAGGAACTTCTCAAGTCCTGCGTCTGTAAGGTGATGGTAAAGCATCTTCTCTATTACCTTAAATGGAAGCGTTCCTATATGAGCACCTGCTTCTGCCGACTCTATTGCTGCCTGAGGACTTCTTATGCTGGCTGATATAATCTCTGCTTTAATATCGTGGAGCTTAAATATCTCAGCTGTTCTTCTTACTACCTCCATACCTCTTTCTCCTATATCGTCCAGCCTTCCGACAAAGGGGCTCACATATGCTGCTCCTGCTCTTGCTGCAAGAAGAGCTTGAGATGGAGTAAATATAAGTGTTACATTTACTCTTATCCCCTTACTACTCATTATCTTGGTTGCCTTCAGCCCCTCCTCTGTAAGGGGAACCTTGATAACTATATTTTTATGGATGGAAGCTAACTCTACTCCCTCCCCTACCATACCCTCTGAATCGGTAGACACTACCTCTGCACTTACAGGTCCACCCACTATCTCAAGTATCTCCTTCAGGGTCTCCTTAAAGTCCCTTCCCTCCCTTGCCACAAGGGAAGGATTTGTTGTTACCCCTGCTACTATCCCCATATCTGCTGCTCTTCTAATTTCATCGATATTTGCAGTATCTATAAATATCTTCATAACTACACCTCTCCTTAAAATAACTTATTTAATACCTTCTCTACTGATTTACACCTACTAAAGCAAGGCTTAATTTCTTTTAAATCTTATCTTTAAATTTTAGCTATCAATTCTCTACAGGACCTGTAAAATAAAAATCAGCATGACGTTGCATCCTAAATAATCAGTTGGTATACTCATTACTTTAATCTAAGTTGCAACTTAAGAAATAACCACTAAAAATTCTTAAAACCAAAGTTTTTTAGCCACGAATTTGCAAAAATTTTCTAAATAAAAGTACTTTAGCCAGTTGAGCAAATTAAAAAACCTCATTTGTGAAAATTCTTCCCACTTGTTTTACATTCTAATTTGTATCATTAGTGGCAGATGTTTTGAAGCTCACCTAAAGGTAACAACTTAAATTACTTTATGTTGTTTTTTTATAAAAACTATACTTTCCTTAACAATAAAAAAAGAGGAAGGCTTCTCCCTTCCTCTAATAATCTTACTTTACTCTTACAACCTTGAATGAATTAGTTGTTCCAGGCTTATATATCTCATCTCCACAAGATACCACCATGATATCCCCTGATTCTACAAGCCCCATCTCCTTGGCCCTTCTCTCAGCTGCCTCACAAAACTCCTCTATAGTCCTGATTTCAGGTTCTACTATTGCTGTAGTTCCCCTTGTTAGAGCAAGCTGTCTAGAAGTCTGCTCATTGTTGGTAAGAGCCAGAATCTGTGATGTAGGGAAGTACTTTCTCAGAGCTTTTGCTGCCCTTCCTGTCTCAGAGGCACTTACAATAAGCTTGGCTCCCAGAGTTTCAGCTGCTTCCACAGTTCCGTGGGATACTGCTTCAGTTATAGGCATCTTCCCTTCAAACTCCATCTCATATGATGGGATTATAGCATCTGTTCTTTCAGCGATCTGTGCCATGATAGTCACAGCCTCTACAGGATATTTACCCTTTGCAGTTTCTCCAGATAGCATTACTGCATCTGTTCCGTCGATGATAGCGTTTGCTACGTCTCCAGCCTCTGCTCTTGTTGGTCTTGGGTTCTTTATCATTGAATCCAGCATCTGAGTTGCTGTAATTACTGCCTTACCTGCCTCATTACACTTTTCGATCATCATCTTCTGTGCAAATGGTACTTCCTCTACAGGAATTTCTACTCCTAGGTCTCCTCTTGCTACCATGATTCCGTCGGAAAGCTCTAGGATCTCATCGAAGTTGTCTACTCCCTCTTGGTTCTCTATCTTAGAGATGATCTGGATGTTCTTTCCACCATTCTCATCTAGTACTCTTCTTACTTCTCTTACGTCGTCACCCTTTCTGATGAATGAAGCCGCTACGAAGTCTACTCCCTGCTCACAACCAAACTTAAGGTCGCTCTTATCCTTTTCAGAAAGTGCTGGTAGGTTTACAGATACATTTGGAAGGTTTACTCCCTTGTTCTCTCCAAGCTCTCCAGTGTTGTTTACAGTACAGTGAACATTATTACCCTCTACAGCAGTAACAGTCAGTCCAACAAGTCCGTCATCTAGAAGGATTGTGTCCCCTTCTTTAAGGTCCTCAGTTAGTCCCTCATAAGTTACAGCTACCATGTTCCTGTTTCCTACTACACCCTTATCAGTAGTGATTGTGAACTCCTGACCAGCCTCTAGAAGTACGTCATTTCCACCCTCTAGCTTTATAGTTCTGATCTCCGGTCCCTTAGTGTCCAGTAGGATAGCTATTTTCTTACCAGTTTCTTGCATCACTGCTCTCATATTGTTGATTCTTCCACCGTGCTCCTCATAGTCACCATGTGAAAAGTTCAGTCTCATTACATTCATTCCAGCTTCCACAAGCTGCTTCAGTGTTTCCTTCCCCTCAGTTTTAGGCCCTATTGTACATACTATCTTTGTCTTCTTCATAAAATCTCCCCCTTTGTTCTTACCAGTCAACAAGGGGAGCCTAAACTTAATTTAAGCTCCCCTCTCTAACTTAATTTATCTGATTACTTTGAAAGAGTCAGTGCAAGATCATAGTCCTCTTGCGACAGCCTTCTCTCTCCCTCCCATGCATGGGAGATAGGATGAGTAACCAGTTTGTTACCTTCCATTCCTATCATTACACCTGATTTTCCTGCATCCAGGATCTCCACAGCCTTAGCTCCCATCTTAGTAGCTAGTATTCTGTCGAATCCAGAGGGGTTCCCTCCTCTTTGAATGTGAGCAAGAACTACCGGTCTTATATCTGTATGTACCTTCTTCTTAAGCTCCTCTGCGATCTCAATAGCCGATCCTACACCCTCAGCTACAAGTACGATATCGTGAAGTTTACCATTTTTTCTTCTCTGAGCGATCTGGTAAGCCAGTACATCGATTGGATTTTCCTGCTCAGGAATCATAAGTCCGTCTCCACCACCAGCTAATGTAGCGTATAGAGCCAGGTCTCCGGCATCTCTTCCCATTACCTCAACAAGAATTGTTCTCTCATGAGATGTAGCTGTATCTCTTATTTTTGTAATTGCATCTAGGATCGTATTTAGACAAGTGTCAAATCCGATTGTATAGTCTGTTCCAATGATATCGTTATCGATTGTTCCTGGAATTCCCACTACCTTGATACCGTGCTCCTTAAACAGAAGGTCCGCTCCGTGGAAGGATCCGTCTCCTCCAATTACTACAAGTCCCTCTATTCCTCTCTTCTTTAGGTTCTCAGCAGCTATTGCTCTGATCTTAGGGTCCTTGAACTCTGGGCATCTCGCCGTTAAAAGAGTTGTACCTCCTCTGTCTATGATTCCGCTCAGGTCTCTTCCGTCCATTCTGAAGATTTCATCATTAAGCATACCTAGGTATCCTCTTTTTATTCCGTATAGATCTATGCCCTTGCTGAGTGCTACCTTTCCTGCTGCTCTAATTGCAGGATTCATCCCTGGAGCATCTCCACCACTTGTTAAAATTGCTATACTTTTGATCATTTGATTTCACCTCTAATTAAATTATATTATTTATTGGGTAAATCTGCCCATACTTCTAAATTTATTATATCTATTTGTCAGTAGAACGTCCACACTTAATTCATTCAATTCAGAGATTGATCTTAAAATTTGCTCTTTAAGGTTAATTGCTGAGCATTTAGGATCTCTATGAGCTCCTCCTAGAGGCTCCTTTATGATCCCGTCTATTATTTCAAGGTCTAAAAGGCTGTTTGCTACTATCTTAAGGCTCTCAGCTGCTTCTGGTGCCTTGCTGGCATCCTTAAACAGTATTGCAGCACATCCCTCTGGAGAGATTACCGAGTAAACTGAGTTCTCAAGCATATATACCTTGTCAGCTACTCCAAGAGCAAGAGCTCCTCCACTTCCTCCCTCTCCTATAACAGTGGCTACGATAGGTACCTTTATTCCAGCCATCTCAAGGAGGTTTCTTGCAATTGCCTCTCCCTGACCATGCTTTTCTGCTTCCAGTCCAGGATAAGCTCCCGGTGTATCGATAAGGGTTACAATAGGAATATTAAACCTCTCTGCCATCTTCATAAGCCTTAAGGCCTTTCTGTATCCCTCTGGGTTTGCCATTCCGAAGTTTCTGTAGATCTTCTCCTCTACTTCACGTCCCTTTTGATGTCCAATAATCATCACTTTTACTCCGTCTATCTTTCCCAGTCCAGCTACTATAGCAGGGTCATCCGAGCAAAGTCTGTCTCCGTGAAGCTCTACAAAATCATCACATAGCTCCTCAATGTAATCTAGAGTATATGGCCTCTCTGGGTGTCTTGCAACCTGAACCCTCTTCCAAGGACTCAGCTCCTTGTAGATCTCTTCTAGCTTTTTTTCATACTCTACCTTAAGTTTTTCAATCTCCCCCGATAGATCTATACCCTTACTCTTTGAAAACTCCTTTAATTCAACTATCTTTTCCTCTATATCTAATATATCCTTTTCAAATTCCATCTTAAAAAGTCCCTCCAATCAGTTTTATGAGTATCTTTACAGTAGATTCCCCAGCAGTGTTGAAATCGTATCCTTCATTTCCTCTCTCTTAGCTATAACGTCTACCATACCGCACTCAAGAAGAAATTCACTCTTCTGGAATCCCTCAGGCAGCTTCTGCTTGATCGTCTGCTCGATTACTCTTGGACCTGCAAATCCAATAAGAGCGTTTGGCTCTGTAATAATGATATCCCCAAGCATTGCAAATGAAGCTGTTACTCCACCTGTCGTTGGGTTTACTGGTACCGATATAAACGGCATCCCCTTTTCTCTGAGCTTCTCAAGAGCTGCAGAGGTCTTGGCCATCTGCATCAGTGAAAGGATCCCCTCGTGCATTCTAGCTCCTCCAGAGGTAGCTACAATAACTACAGGTAGATTTTCCTCTACTCCTCTTTCAATGGCTCTTGTAAGCTTCTCTCCCACTACAGAACCCATACTTCCCCCAAGGAAGGAAAATTCCATAGCTGCAAAACTTACCTTTATTCCATTCATATCACCAGTTCCAGAGATAACTCCCTCATTCATTCCCGTCTTTTCAGCTGTTTTTATGTACTTGTCTCCATATCCTGGAAACTCAAGAGGGTTCCCCGATGTGAGGTCTTTGTCTAGCTCTACAAATGTTCCAGCATCTATCAGAAGATCTACCCTCTCTAGGGCAGTCATACCAAAGTAGTGGTCACAGTTGGTACACTTCTTTAGATTCCCCTTTACATCTATCTTATATAATATTTCATGGCAGCTAGGGCACTTCTCCCAAAGACCAGATCCTGCACCTGCTCCCTTACTCTCGATTGACTTGGACGTTTTACTTACCGATACCGTTGCATACTTCTTTTTATTTTTTGAAAAAATTCCCAACACACTCACTCCTTCCGGATTCTTTATTATTACACATGTATTTTTATCTAAATCTTATTTTACACAATTTTATTTTAACTTTCAATAATATTTTCATTAGCTGTACATCATATTATAGGTTAAAATAACCTTTTTGTAAAACAATCTTACCAATCTCCCTCGCTATTCCTCTAATATTTTCGTCTATCTATTATACCTTATAAGATACTCCTATTTCTCAAAAATTACATCAAAATTTATAAGAAAGTATTTATTTTTTCTTACACAATTGAAATTTTCCTGGATTTTATTTATAATTTGGGATATAACTGTATAAATTATACAAGTTTTTTGAAAGAGGTGAGTAATAATGAAGAAAAGGATGATAATGGGATTTTGTACAGCTCTTCTTCTTATGACTGGTTGTACAAGTCTGGAAGGTTTAGGAAGTTCTTCAAGTAGCAAGTCTCCTATGTCACAGGAAAGGATCGCCGCATCGGTGGATGTCAATGATGAGATCTTCGGTATCGGATCTGCTCCCATTGTAGAGAGCGGACAGGGCGTGGCTAAGATGAGGGCCAACAAGGAAGCCAGAGAGGATATCAGAAAGAAGCTTCAGAAGGAAACGGAAGATGTATTAACAGCTTACCTCGTAGAGATCGACTTCTACAGCAAGAAGATCTCAGATAACGTTATGGAGGACTTGAGCGAATATATTTCAAACAATATGCTTAACGATACTGAGGAGAAGGATAGCTGGGTTGAAAATGACAGGATATACACAGTTATCGCCATCGACAGAGATGAGGTTCCTCTAAGGTCCAGAGATACCTTTGTGACTCATATCGACAGCATCATAAAGAAGCTTACAGATCTAAAGGGGCAGATTTTGAATATCCCTATTGAAGCAGTGCAGAAGGAACCCGTTGTTACAACAAGCGAGAAGGTTGAAGTAACGGAGGAAGCAGCTCCAGTTGTAGAGGAAACTCCAGTTAAGGAAGAAGCTGCACCGGCAGAGACTCCTGAAAGTGTTGAACTGTCAGATACAGATGAAGATATTATAGATGTTCAGTTATAAAAAAAAGACAGCCTAGGCTGTCTTTTTTATCTATTTAAGTATACCTAGAAACTTCTCTGGAATATCCAGGTTTAGCTGGATACCATACTTCTCTATATCCACCCAGTGGGAGAAGAGGCACATAGCATGATCTGCTCCCCTTCCATACTTGGCATCTCCAGTTATGGGATGCCCCAGGTTAGCCAGGTGAACTCTAAGCTGGTGGGTTCTTCCTGTTCCAAGCTTCCCCTCTAGGAGAGTTTTGTTCCTTCCCCTCTTCACTACCTTAAAGTAGGAGATGCTTTCCTTGGCCCCCTCCTCATACTCATCCAGTTCCACAACCTTGGTCTCAGTCTTCTTCAGGTATGATCTTATCTCAAACTCATCCCTCTCCACCGGTCCATCCACAAGGATGTAGTACTTCTTCTCTATCCTTCTCTCTCTCATCTCTTCAGAGAGATCTCTGGTTATAGGAAGACTCTTGGCTCCTATAATCATCCCAGAGGTAGCCTTGTCTATCCTGTTTATAAAGGTAAACTCCTCTATCTTCAGGTATGATTTCAGCATCTCAGAGAGGCCGTAGTCGTGGCCGCTTCCCTTGTGCATTACCATATCAGCTTCCTTATTGAAGACAAGGATCTTTTCATCCTCATAGACGATTCCCTTCTGGATATACTCTACCTCCCTAGGGGAAAGCTCTATAAACTCCTTCTTCTTGGTTTCTCCACCTGTAGAGAATACCTTTACCACATCTCCCTCCTGGAGTCTGTAGTTCTGCTTTACCTTTTTTCCGTTTACCTTGATCTTTCCCTTACGGATCATCTTGAATATTCCAGTAAGGTTAACTCCCTCATACTTTCTTCTTATAAACTTATCCAGTCTTGTATCGTGAAAATTACTATCTATCTTATATTCCATTGGTTCTCCTAATCTTTAAATACCTTTACACTCTGAACTATCCCCAGCATCATAAAAGTAAAAATATATGAACTTCCTCCATAACTCATAAGGAGAAGAGGCAGTCCCGTTACAGGCATTATCCCCATTATCATTCCCATATTTACAAGGGTATGAAAGAGTAGTATTGCCGCTATCCCAAAACATATGAGCTTCCCATACTTGTCACTTGCATTGGCTCCCATCCTGCATATCTGAAGTATAAGGCCAAGGTAGAGTCCCAGAAGGATCATCCCTCCCACAAACCCTGTTTCCTCTAAAAATACAGCTCCTATAAAGTCTGTATGGGATTCAGGGAGAAACCTCAGCTTACTCTGAGTTCCCTGTAGAAATCCCTTTCCATAAAATCCTCCAGATCCAACCGCTATCATAGACTGTATTACATTCCATCCACTTCCCAACATATCCGCTTCGGGATTTAGGAAGGTAAGAACCCTCTGCTTCTGATAGGGCTTCAGCAGGAAGTGAAATGCTATGGGTACCATAGCTATTGCAGGGACGCTCAAGCCTATTATAGTCTTCCAGTCTATGCCGTTTAGAAAGATGAGCACAGCAAAGAGGAATATTATAACCAGGGCTGTTCCCAGATCCGGCTGCTTGGCTATAAGAAGAAATATAGGAACTATGTGTATCCCCGAAAGGATCACAGCTTTAAGTCCCCTGAAGTTATCCTTAAACTTATTGGCAAGAACCTCTGAAAGGGTCAGCACCAGGAATAGCTTTGCAAACTCCGACGGCTGTATATTGATGGGTCCAAGGGGGATCCATCTCTTGGCTCCAAGCCTTGTGGCTCCAAACACATATACAGACAGAAGGAGTATTACATTGAAGAGGTATACCAGCTTAGAGTACTTGGCATAGGTTCTGTAGTTAATAAAACTAAATCCAAAATACGTTGCTACTCCCAGAGCTGTCCATACTATCTCCTTGTATATAAAACTGTTGGTCTTATGATGTGTTGCACTGTACACTGCAAACATACTTACCACAGTAATCATGAGAGCGTTTATAAGAAGAGCATGATTCATCTTTCTCACCCTCTT
Source organism: Propionigenium maris DSM 9537 (assembly GCF_027925155.1). GTDB lineage: Bacteria > Fusobacteriota > Fusobacteriia > Fusobacteriales > Fusobacteriaceae > Propionigenium > Propionigenium maris. Next base: position 148,050 of record NZ_BSDY01000004.1, read on the forward strand.
CATTCCCACTCTCAGGCTTCTATTGTTCTTCATCTACTACCTCACTTCTACTTCCCTGTATGACCAAACCCACCTGCATCTCTCACTGTTTCCGTTAGCTCATCGCACTCCACAAAGTTCATCTTATATACCTTCTGAAGAACAAGCTGCCCTATCCTCTCTCCTGGTTCTATGGTATATTCATCCCTGCTGAGGTTTATGAGGATTATCTTTACCTCGCCTCTGTAGTCTGAATCTATGGTTCCCGGAGTATTTACAAGGGATATCCCGTGCTTTGCTGCAAGACCGCTCCTTGGTCTTACCTGCACCTCATATCCAAAGGGGATCTCCATCTTGATTCCTGTTGGAACCATTGCCCTCTCAAGGCTTCCAAGGGTTACCCCCTCCTCTATATGAGCATAGACATCCATCCCTGCAGCTCCCTCAGTCATATAAACTGGCAGCTTAACACCGTCTTCCCTTACAACCTTTACATCCACTCTTTCCATCTATAGGTCCCCCAGTACTGTATATGAATAATACTTTTCATCAAAGATATGAGCTGCTGCTTTCTTTATATCTTCCAAGGTAATTGCCTCTATCTCAGCTATTATCTCATCTACACTTCTCACTCTCTTATAAACTAGGTATGAGCTGGCCATCCTGCTCATTCTGGACTTACTGCTCTCCAGACCAAAGGTAAGCATACTCATAAACTGATTCTTTGCCTTCTGCAGTTCCTCAGCAGTTATTCCCTCTTCCCTTATGGATTTAAACTCATCCTTTATAAGATCAACTACCTCCATATAGTTTTCCTTGGTAGTTCCAGCATATACAGTGAAGAGTCCTCCCTCCTCATAGGATGAGTTGTAGGAGTAAACCGAGTATGCCAGCCCTCTCTCCTCTCTTACCTTCTGGAATAATCTTGAACTCATATTTCCACCCAGTATATTTGAGATTATAGAAACTGAGTACTTAAGATCATCTGTAAGAGAGATCCCCTTTGTATTAAAGCAGAGGTGAATCTGGTTTGTCTCCCTCTTGATAAGGTTTTCTCCTGGATTTATAACTATCTCTCCATTGTAGTCCCTTACAATGCCAGCTTCCTCCATTGTACCGATTCCCTCATTCAGCTGAGCCATTACCTTCTCTACATCCACTCTTCCTGCTACAGATACTACCATTCTCGATGGAGTATATCTTTCCTTAAAGTAAGCAACAAGCTTCTCCCTAGTCATGTTCTTTACACTGTCCATAGATCCAAGAACTATATTTGACTGAACTCCCTTTAGGGCAAAGGTCGCATTTTCCTCGTGCACCTTCTCCTCAGGAATATCCTCATACATCTTGATCTCTTCAATTACTACATTTTTTTCCTTCTCCAGAGCTTCCTCTGAAAATGTAGAGTTAAGAAACATATCATTTAGTATATCTATTCCTATCTCAAGCTTATTGGAAAGCATCTGTACATAGTAAGCTGTAACCTCCTTACTTGTGTAGGCGTTGTTCATTCCTCCAGCATTGTCGATTATCTCAGATATCTCCTTGGAGGTTCTCCTCTCAGTCCCCTTGAACATCATGTGCTCAAGAAGATGTGAGATCCCCTCCTCCCCAGGAAGTTCATTCTTAGAACCTGTAGCCACAAAAACTCCAAGAGTTGCTGAATTTAAATTTTCTATATTTTCTATCAATACCGGTATTCCGTTCTTTAGTTTCCTTATCTCTACCTGCACCACATCATCTCCCTGTTATCTAAAATTCTGCTCTATGCATTGCATAGATTCCTATTCCTAAGAATATTACATTGGGCAGCCAAAATGCCACAAATGGATGTATCAAACCGCTAAGACTTATAGCTTCAAGGGATGCCTGAAGAATATAGTATCCATACCCCAGAGCCACACTCATAGCTATACTCAGGGCATTAGCCCCCCTAACATATCTACTTCCAAGAGCAAGCCCCAGGAAACACACTACAAAGCTTGCAAAGGGAAAGGCTCTCCTGTTAGCTATCTCAGCCAGGATCTCCCTGGAGCTTCCACCGGTTCTCTTAATTATCGTGAGAACATCCTTCAGCTCCTTTACCGTCATCTCCTTTACCTCTATTTTCGGAGTTAGGAAGAGTTCTGGTTCCTCGTGATACTCCTTGTCCTCATAGCTTGCAAGGGTTTCAACCCTCTCCTTCTGTACGGTGTTTATAGTTACATTCTTTAGCTCCCATAGAGATTTCTCCCTGTTATATTGAGCACTTTCTGCATTTATTATTCTTTCGATCCTCTCAAACTTGCTATCAAGATCTATTATCTGCAGGTGAGTAGCTGTTCCCTCTACTCTATTTATCTCTCCAGCATGGTACACATAGTCACCTACTCCCCTCAGGAAGGCATTTGCCTTCTTCTCTGGAAGGGTGTTCTCCTCATACTTACCCCTTCTTATAGCCCTTGACTTCACTATAGAACGAGGATATACCTTATCATACATATAGAAGATTGTCAGGGATACCATAAAGGATATGATTACTGGAAAAACAACTATCCTCTTAAAACTAATTCCCGATGTCTTAAGGGCTATTATCTCCAGATTACTGGCCATCTTATTTATGGTCATCAGTCCCCCAAGAAGCACTGCAAGGGGAGTTATCTTTATGAGAATATCTGGAAGAAGGGCTATTATATAGTGTACCGCTTCTATCTCATTCATCCTTCCCTCAGTTACATACCTTATTATCTTAAAGAGCTGACTCACTATAAAGATATTTATAAAACCAAAGAGACTTAAACCTAAAGATTTTATGAAGTTAATGGTTATGTACTTATCAATTCTTTTCATCTAACCTCTCCTTGTTTTCTTAATATACATATAAAGGGTAAGTGCTGCTAAAAACAAATTGGAAGTCCATACTCCAACCACTGGTGACACTGCTCCCTTATTGGCCATTACCATTCCAACATTCAGTGAAGATATATAGATAAATATTACTCCCAGGCTGATTCCAAAACTTACACTCTTACCTGTTCTGTGGTGTCCCACGGAAAACAATACTCCAAGTATCCCAAGCATAATCGTTGAGAGAGGGATAGCCAGCTTCTTGTTTATCTCTACCTCATATGGAATCTTCTCCTCTTCAGACTTATCCTTCATCTCTTTCAGAAGAGTTCCAATAGCCAGTGCCTCTATCTCATCCACCTTTATCTCTATATCCTCAAAGAAGGAGTTTAGTGGAATCTTCTGGCTGAGAAACTTTCCTCTGAGCTTTTCCTTCCCCACCTCATCGGACTGGTAGAACTCTGCATCCTCAAGGATCATAGATGCCTCCGCCCACGATGTTCTCTTAGCTGTTACTACAGTAGGGTATGGAGAGTTCTCCTCATTCTTAAAAATTATAAGGTTCTCTGCCACTCCGTCCTCATTGTTCACATCATCCACATAGATACTGTACTCATCTATCTCATCTATATACATCTTTTCTCTCAGTTGAAATGCCGGCTTCTCATAGGCTATCTTATAGGTAATCTCCTCCAGCTTCTTAAATGATCTGGGAATAATAGATTCCTGAAGAAAGAAAACAAAGAAGGTTATAGCAGTTGCCAGAAGCACCGCTGGCTTCATCATACTGTTAAGACTCATACCCATTGCACTCATGGCTGTACTCTCACTGGTGCTTGTAAGCTTGGAGTAGGTTATCATTACCCCCAGAAAAAATCCCATGGGAATAGTCTGGGAAAGTATTGGAGGAAGGTAGAAGGAGAGTATCCTCACCACATCTATTATGGAAACCCCCTTTACCAGAACATTTTCCATCATCTGAACCATTATATCTATTAGAAAGATAAAGGTAAAGAGGCTCACTCCAAAGAGAACCGGCATCTTCATCTCACCCAATATATATTTATGTATTATCTTCATTCACCCGACTCCTTCAAGATATTATCTAGATATTTTTCTACATTTTCCCTGTATTTCCTGCTCTCTATCCTGTCTCCTATCCTCTCGGGAAAGTAATCCCTCACATAGGGAATGGCCCTTTTAAAAGCTACATTTGCTTTAGAACCCTCTCCATACCTTTTTATGTTATGGAAGTTCTCTCCTAAGAGGTTGTAGAAGAGCAGAAGAATAAAGGAGATCGCCACTCCCTTTAGAAAGCCCAGAAGGATCCCCATGAATCTGTCTGTTCCAGACCTCATACTGTCCTTAATAAAGGACTTTAACAGGGCAAGGAGGAGACCAATGAGAAAATATAGACCTAAAAAGATCAGGGCATAGAAAAGGTAGTAGGTACCCTCCTTCCCGTCTATCTTCAGAAGTTCCATCACTTTAGGGGTGGCTAGCTTTGCTATCACAACATTTACTACTATACTAAAGAGTGATATAGCCCCCACAAAGAAACCGCTGCTGTACCCCTTCAAGATTGTAAAAAGTAATATTACTCCAACTAGTATATCAAGATACACACTATCGCCCCCTTAAGATTATTCCTCTACTATCCTTACCCATAGAGATTTAAGGTAAAGAGTCTCCGGTACATGAAGTATCCAAGGGTGATCCTCCGGCTGGTAGTTTACCCCTAGAACCTGAAGCTTCATTCCATTATTTGATGCAGCCATCCTTGTTACCTCGATAAGGTCCTGTAGTGAGATATGGTAAGCACACGTAATTACACCAAGTATTCCTCCTATCTCCATCATCTTAAAGCTCTCATTACAAAGGTCGTAGAAGAAATCTCTTCCCCTTCTTACATCTACCTTCTTCTTTATCAGAGATGGCGGATCAAGGGTGATTATGTCATACTTTTCTCCCCTAGCTGCCATTGCCTTTAGAAGCATAAAGGCATCTCCCTCTACAGTTGTAAATTCATTAGTAAATCCGTTTAACTCATAGTTTTCCTTACAAAGCTCAAGGGCATGGGCATTCTTATCTACAGCCACTACCTTCTTAGCTCCCTCTGCAAGAGCTGCCACAGAAAATCCACCACTGCTTGAGAACACATCTAAAAATCTTGTATCCTCATCGATATGAGGTCTTATTACCTTTCTCGACTCCCTCTGATCCAGGAAGAATCCTGTTTTCTGACCGTCTATTATATCCACAGTATACTTAAGTCCATTGTCTTCCATAACTATTCTGTCAGGGATATCTCCATAGATAACTCCTGTTTTCTGATCTACACCCTCGTGGGTTCTGTTTTCTACATCACTTCTCTCATATATTCCCTTAGGCTTAGCCACCTTTTTAACTGCGTTTATGATTTCCTGTCTAAACTTCTCCACTCCAGAGTTTCTGAACTGAATAGATATATACTTGTCAAACTTATCTATAATAAGCCCTGGAATTCCGTCTCCCTCTGAGTAGAACATCCTTACACAGTTAGTTTCCTTAAAGAGATGCTTTCTTCTGTCATAGGCATTCTTTATCTTCTTCTGAATAAACTTTTTATCTATGGGCTCATCCTTAGTTGTCAGTACTCTTACAAGGGCGTTGGTCCCTTCAGTTACATAACCCCTTCCTACAAAGGTAAGGTCCTCAGCACAAACATCCACTACATCTCCTGTTGCTATGCTTCCCATGATAGACTGTATCTCGTCCTTAAATACATTTGGGTAGAAGTTTTTTGTCTTCTTCTCCTTACCCCTTTTTAATATTACTCTGCTCATTTTATCCTCTCCAAACTTTTCTTTTAATTGTCTTTTTATACTCTGTCTTTTTTTCAGAGCCTTCCTTCAAGCTCCTTATTTATCTAGGATTAAATATTATACCCCATCAAAAAATTATATCATATCAGTGTCTATTTATCAAACATAGAGGTACACAAAAAAAGAGGGAAAGTACTCCTACCCTCCCGTCTGCTTCTACCTTTATTAAATGACGGCTAGACTCTTCTCTCCACTTCCACTAGAGACTTCACCTTAACAATCTTTCCACCCTTGATATAACATCTGCTAACCCTTCTTCCCACTCCCGTCATTATCTCATAGGGAATAGTTCCTATCTCCTCGGCCTTTGCTGCTATATCTTTTCCTATAAGGGTTACCTCTGTTCCAACTCCCACTTGAGATACCAATTCCCTTGGGATCTTCACCATGGTCATATCCATACAGACCTTTCCTACCACCGGGCACCTGTGTCCCTTTATCATTACGCTTCCACCATTGGAAAACTTCCTGTTAAATCCGTCTGCATACCCCACTGGAAGTGTTACTATTACATCTCCTTCATTACCCCTGTAACTCTTCCCATAGGAGATATATGCCTCATCCTCCAACCTCTTAATATAGAGTATCCTGGTCTTCAGCTCAAACACATATTTAAACTTCTCCTGGAGATCGGTGTCGTAGGGAACTATTCCCTGAAGAAGGATTCCCGGCCTCACATGAGTGCTATAAGTCTTACCTCCAAACCTTATGGAACCGCAGCTGTTTAATATGTGAATATACTTTATTCCCTCAAATCCCTCAAAGGTTCTGAACTTTTCCATCTGCTCCAGGGTATAGACATCCTCTGTGGGATCATCTGCCACTGAAAGGTGGGTGTATATCCCTTGAAGATCTGCTATATCATTTTCTCTGATATAATCTATGGCTTCCAGAGCCATCTCTGAGGTAAATCCTACCCTACCCATCCCAGTATCTACCTTTATATGTACCTTGGGATAGTAGTTATTTCTCTCTAAAAAATCTATCTCTTCCATAGAATTTATTGTTAGGTGAAACTTCTTTTCTATGGCGGTTCCTACACTTTCTGGAGGAATGCACCCAAAAATAAGTATGTCTTCCTCTATTCCTGCTGCCCTAAGCTCACAGGCCTCCTCGTAACACGCCACTCCCAGTATCTTTACACCACATTCAGCAAGCTCTCTTGCGTACTCAACAGCTCCCATACCATAAGCATTTGCCTTTATTACTCCTAGTATCTCCTTACCGCCTGACAACTCCCTTATCATGCTCACATTGTGACTCAGATTATCTAGATTTATCTCCGCCCAAGTTCTCAATCCCTATACCTCCCTCTACAAAAATTATGGACTTTTTCATAAAATTTCACCAGATACTTCAATAGCCATTATAATACAAAAATACTCCTTGTCAAAAAGAAGTATTTTTGTATTAAGCCCTTTCTATATCTTTAGTACAGAAAGGGCTTTTATTACTATTTTATTGTAGGTGCTCCACAACCTCTTCCTTCTTACCCTTCTCAAGAAGGTATACCACAGGACTGGCTACAAAGATTGATGAGTAAGTTCCTGCAATTACACCAAACAGTAGAGTTGTGATAAATGTCTTCAGGCTGTCTCCTCCAAATACAAGGATTGCAACAACAGCTAGGAAGGTAGTTAATGACGTATTTATAGATCTTGTCATTACCTGGTTGATACTCTTGTCGATGCACTCTCCAAGAGTTCCAGAGTTCTTTCTTCTAACTGTTTCTCTGATTCTGTCAAACACTACAATGGTATCGTTTATGGAATATCCCAGTAGTGTCAGCACTGCTGCAATAAATGGAGTATTTACCTCATACCCAAGTAGTGCTATCGCTCCTACAGATATAATGATGTCGTGTATCAGAGCTGTGATTGCTGCCACAGCAAACTTAAATTCAAATCTAAGTGTTATGTAGAGTACAATAAGAGCTCCTCCAATAAGAAGTGCATAGATAGCTGAGGTTTTCAGCTCCTCTCCCACTGTAGCTCCTACCTTATCAGATCTTTCAAGATCGTATTTTCCAAGGCCATTTAGGTCATCTAGAAAAGCATTCTTTGCTTCCTCGGTCATCTCTGGAGTTCTGATTATTACCACTCCTCCACTTGATACCTGTACCTTTCTACTGTTGGCATCTACCTCTCCGTAAGTTGATGAAAGTTCATCTAAATAACCGTTAACTTCAGCTAGGCTCACTTCCTTTTCAAAGTTTACCTGATAGAGGTTACCCCCTGTAAAATCTATTCCGTAGTTTAATCCCTTAAATAAAAGTCCTACTAGAGCAACTGTTACTACTATGGCTGATATCCCCAGCCATTTCTTTACGTTATCTACCACATTTATTCTCACAACTAGTTCCCCCTAACACCAAATAATTCAGGCTTATTTACTTTAAATACTATTACAAATCCTCTTAGGAATATCTTTGTTATTGTAATTGCTGTAAACATAGATGCTAATATTCCGATTGTCAGAGTAACTGCGAATCCCTTTACCGGTCCAGTTCCCAGAGTGAATAGTATCATCGTGATAATTAACGTAGTTATATTGGAGTCGATAATAGCTGAGAATGCCTTGGCAAATCCGGCATCTATTGAAGCCACTATTGAGTTTCCAAACTTCAGCTCCTCCTTGATCCTTTCAAAGATTATTACATTGGCATCAACGGCCATTCCCACTGAAAGTATAAATCCTGCAATTCCAGGAAGAGTAAGAGTGGCATCTAGGAAGTTAAGAGTTCCGAAAGCTATAAGTCCGAAAGCTACCAGTGCCATATTAGCCATAAGTCCCGGAAGCTTGTAGAATATTACCATGAATACCGCTATAAGAGCAATAGCCACCTTAGCTGCCATAGCACTCTTTGCTATAGATTCATCTCCAAGAGATGCTCCTACCGATCTTGTTTCAATAATTTCAGCCTTTACTGGAAGGGCTCCTGCATTTAGAAGTGTTGCTGTAGCCTGAGCTTCCTCTACTGTATAGTTTCCAGTTATTACTCCGTTTCCACTTGGGATCTCAGAGTTTATCCTTGGCGCTGTCTGTACCTCTCCATCTAGAGTTATTGCCAGCTGCTTTCCTATATTGTTTCTAGTTATCTCTGCAAACCTAGCTGCTCCCTCTGGATTCATCTCAAACTGAATCTGAGGTCTTCCCATATTGTCATAGGAAACTGCCGCTTTATTTAGAGCGCTACCTGTAAGAAGAGTTTCTCCCAGGGTACCGTCATCATTCATTATCTTAAACTCCATAAGAGCTGTCTTACCAATAAGCGAGATCGCTTCCTCTGTATCTGTGATTCCAGGAAGCTCTACAATTACTCTATTCTCTCCAGCTTTCTGTACCACCGATTCAGCTACTCCGATACCATTTATTCTTCTGTCCAGTACTTCGATAAGTCTTGTCATTGCCTCGTCATCTATCACTTGATTCCCCTCAGGTACAGCTTCTAGTACTGCATACACTCCACCCTTTAGGTCCAGTCCAAGCTTTGTAGACTTTACAAATGTAAGCCATCCTGCTCCCACTAGTATCGCCAGTACTAGCAGCAATCTAATCTTAAATCCTTTCTTCATCCTTCCTCCCCTTCTGCTTCTTCTATGTTTCTATCTCTTCATGTCAAGGTAGGTCTGTAATATTATTGCTGCTGCTATTTTATCTACTACCTTCCTCTTACCCTTGGCATCCTTATTAGTTGTTTCCTGTAGCATCCTGTCGGCAGATACTGTGGACAATCTCTCATCCACCTCAATTATCTCCACTCCAGAGATATTCTTCTCCAGCTTAGCTATAAAATCTCTTACCTTCTCAGCCTGCACCTTTTCAGTCCCGTCCAGACTCTTAGGTATCCCCACAACAATGCTCTTTGTATTTTCCTGGGCACAGAGTTCCTTTATCCTCTTTATAGCCTTTGTTTTCTTACGGTCTATAACTTCTAAGGGGTGTGCAAACATTCCCATTCCATCGGATCTGGCTACCCCTATCCTTACATCTCCCACATCGAGACACAGGTACTTCTTAAACATACTTCCTCCTTGTTTCTTCTCCCTTGAGAGATATCCCAAGGATCTGCCCCCCTTTAGGGGCTAATAATAATCTGCAGTATGCGGCAGTCCCTACAGACTACCACACCTGCCATATACTTTTTACTTAAATCTTTGTTACTTTTTAATTAATTTTACAGTGCTTCCTTTAATAGACCCATACCGTGAGCCAGTGCTTCCTCTACCTTGCTTCCGTCCTTACCTCCAGCTTGTGCGAAGTCAGGTCTTCCACCACCTTTACCACCTGCGATGGTAGCTATCTCTCTTACAAGGTCTCCTGCCTTTACCTTGCCGATAAGGTCCTTAGTTACACCCACAGCAAATACTGCCTTTTCATTGTCTGTTCCAAGGATTACAACACAGCTCTGCAGCTTGTCCTTAGCCTTGTCCACGATATCTCTAAGAGATCCCGCTTCCTTACCTTTAAATGCCTTCATAAGAACCTTTACTCCGTTTACATCCTCTACATTTTCAAATAGAGAGTTAGCTTCAAATCCTGCTAGCTTTGCCTTAAGAGCCTCTATCTCCTTCTGAGCTCCTTTAAGCTCCTCCATTACCTTGGTAGCCTTAGTTATAAGCTGACCGTGAGATGCATCTGCCTTCAGTACCTTAGAAAGCTCTATGATTCCCTCTTCCATCTGGTTTACTACCTTGTATGATGTAAATCCAGTTGTAGCCTCTATTCTTCTTACTCCAGCTGCGATACCAGTTTCAGTAAGGATGTTGAATAGTCCTATCTCACCAGTTCTCTCTACGTGAGTTCCTCCGCAAAGTTCCATAGAGAATCCAGGAACGTCAACTACTCTTACCTTATCTCCATACTTGTCTCCAAATAACATTGTAGCTCCCTTTTCCTTAGCTTCCTCCATAGTTAGCTCAGCTACGTCTACCGCTGTATTCTTAAATACTTCCTCATTTACTATCTTCTCTATTTCCTTAAGCTGCTCTCTGTTTACCCCCTCATAGTGAGTGAAGTCAAACCTTAGTCTGTCCTGAGATACAAGGGATCCAGCCTGCTGTACGTGGTCTCCCAGTACCTCCTTAAGCGCCTTATGAAGAAGGTGAGTAGCAGTGTGGTTTCTCTTTATCTCAGCTCTTCTGTACTTGTTTATTGAAAGCTCCAGCTCCATACCTGCTACAAGCTTGTGACCTCCCTCAGCCATCTTCACTGTGTGCATGTAGATATCCTTTTGCTTCTGTACATCCAGTACAGTTCCGAAGATATCCTCTCCTACGATCTTTCCAGTATCTGCTGCCTGTCCTCCCGACTCAGCATAGAATGGAGTCTTATCGAAGATGATTGTGTAGTTCCCCTCATTGTTGTCCTTTACGTGAAGGATCTTAGCCTTAGTACTGTGCTCGGTATAGCCAGTAAACTGAGTTTTACCGTGCTTGTCGAAGAACTCCTCGATAAATGTATCCTGTCCCTTCTCCTTTACTACCTCTCTAGCAGATCTTGCTCTCTCCTTCTGCTCCTCCATCTTCTCAAGGAACTCAGCATGGGTAACCTCTACTCCCTTCTCCTCACAGATCTCCTCTGTAAGCTCATATGGGAATCCATATGTATCATATAGCTTAAATGTTACCTCTCCAGAAAGCTTCTTCTCTCCAGCTTCAATTGCCTTCTCGATCTCCTCGTTTACTATGTTCATTCCCTGGTCAAGAGTATGAGAGAACTTCTCCTCCTCTATTCTTACCATCTTCTGGATGTGCTCCTTGTTAGTTCTTATCTCAGGGTAAGCTCCTCCCATGATCTCCACTACCTTATCTACCAGTACATTTAGGAAGTTTTCCTTTGTTCCAAGAAGTCTTCCGTGTCTTACTGCTCTTCTGATGATTCTTCTAAGAACATATCCTCTTCCCTCATTTGATGGAAGTACTCCGTCATTTATAAGGAATGTGATTGCTCTGATGTGGTCTGTAATTACCTTCAGTGAGAAGTCTGATTTTTCAGATGCCCTATACTTGGTATCTGTCAGCCTTCCAGCTTCCTCTAGGATTGGGAATAAAAGATCCGTCTCAAAGTTGTTTGCCTTTTTCTGTACCATTGCAGCTACTCTTTCAAGTCCTGCTCCAGTATCTATATTCTTCTTTGGAAGTGGCTCTAGGCTGCCATCCTCCATTCTGTTCCACTCTGTGAATACAAGGTTCCAGATCTCGATAAATCTGTCATCTGTTCCTGGGTCTCCCAGCTTAGAGTTTTCGTCTCCTCCATACTCTGGTCCAAGGTCTACGTGGATCTCCGAGCAAGGTCCGCAAGATCCCACAGGTCCAGCTGACCACCAGTTATCCTCTTCCCCAAGTCTTACGATTCTCTCCATAGGTACTCCGCACTTCTCATTCCAGATTCTTTCAGCTTCATCATCTGTTGTGAATACAGATATCCACATCTTATCCTTATCAAGACCAAGTACATCAGTTACAAACTCCCAAGACCATGCGATAGACTCCTCTTTAAAGTAATCTCCAAAGGAGAAGTTTCCAAGCATCTCAAAGAATGTGTGGTGTCTGGCTGTTCTTCCAACATTTTCAAGGTCATTTGTTCTGATACATTTTTGGTGTGTAGTTACTCTCGGAGTCGGTGCCTCTTTCTGTCCTAGGAAGAATGGCTTAAATGGTACCATTCCCGCCACTGTTAGAAGTAGCGTGGGATCATCTGGTATAAGTGATGCACTCTCATAGTGCTTGTGTTCCTTCTCCTTAAAAAACTCTATAAATTTCTGTCTAATGTCATTTCCGCTTAGCATTCAGACTCCTCCATTCAAATATCTATTTTTTTAATTTTTAATCTACTTACTTCTCTGGTCTCCCAGACTTATCCTGAGAACACCTCTACTATCTTACCCCATAATCTGGGATTATGTTACTCTCCAGGAGATATTTCCCTCTCTAGAACTAGTCCAGTTTGAACCCTTCTCCAAGGTATATCTTTCTGGCCAGCTCATTTTCAGCGATCTCCTTTGGAGTCCCGCTGATAAGCACTTCTCCCTGAGCCATTATATAAGCTTTTTCAGTTATACTCAAGGTCTCCTTTACACTGTGATCGGTTATAAGGATTCCCAATCCCCTCTTCTTCAGGTACCTGATTATCTGCTGAATATCCTCTACGGCTATGGGATCTACCCCTGCAAAGGGCTCATCCAGAAGGATAAAGTCCGGGTTGTTGGCGATAGTTCTGGCTATCTCCACCCTTCTTCTCTCTCCTCCAGAAAGGGAGTACCCCAGAGATTTAGCCACGTGTGTCAGCTTAAATTCCTCTAGAAGTCTCTCCATGGTCTCCTTCTGCTCCGCTGCAGAGATATTTCTCATCTCCAGTATGGCCTTCATATTTTCCTCTACTGTTAAGTTTCTGAATACAGAGGGTTCCTGGGCCAGGTATCCTATCCCCATATTTGCTCTCTTGTACATTGGGTAGGTGGTTATATCCTGCTCATTTATCCATACCTTTCCCGATTCAGGCTTAACTATACCTGTTATCATATAGAAGGTAGTGGTCTTACCGGCACCGTTGGGTCCCAGCAGCCCCACTATCTCCCCCTTCTCCACTTCCAGAGAGACACCATTTACTACTCTTCTCTTCTTGTAGCTCTTGCAGAGATCCTGTGCTATTATACTCTTCATGCATCCTCTCCTTAATTGATATTATAATTTATAAAGACATTTCCCATCGCTCTGAACCTGTCGGTATTCATGTCATAGATACCCCTGTCAGCATCTATTGTAGCTGTATCTGTTTCAGCACGCACTCTGCCCTCTAGCTCTGCAACCTGTTCCTTATTTCTTATTATTCCCTTGTCTGCAGTGGCCTTTTTGTATCCGTTTTTAGGATCCAGACTGGTTATCTCCACATCGTTAAGGAGCTCCACAACCTCTGTATTCAGATTCATATCTGCTATCTCAGATACAATATCCGTTCCATTGTCCATAAGAATCCTGCTTCCCTGTCTTCCCAGAGCCAGGTTGTCCTGGAAGTCAACCTCTACATAGTCTGAGTAGAGAGTCATCCCCTGATACTTGAAAACCCCGTTGTCCCTGATCTCACTTCTGGTTGCCTTATATCCGTTGTCATCTATGAAGTAGACCCTTGCTGTATCTCCATTGTAGTCCACTCTTTCCCTCTTTCCGGTTTTTTCATCTATATTATAGAGCTTTGCCCTTACATCTCCAGTGATATCAACCTTCTTCTCCAGGAAGCTTCCGTAAACCTGGTTCCCCTCAAGTCTTTCATCCTTGTCCGTTACAATTACCACATTTTCACCATCCAGGTTCTTGCTCTTTAGGTTGAACTTACCCCTTGTGGAGTCTATTACCATATTGCTGTAGTAGATTGTAAATGGTTTCTGGGCGTAGACATCACCGTTCTGGGTATGATACTCTGCCTGCTCCCCTGTAATCCTTGTTTCAGGATCTCTTATATCCAGGTTTCCTATAAGCTCGAAGACCTCCCTGTCAAGGTAGTACTTTATTACATCTCCCTTGGCATCTACACCTTCAGTCTTCCCTACAAAGTTCTTTCCAGTATAGGTATTGGTAGCCAGCTCAAAGACACCGTCGTACATAGTCCCCTTGGCTGAGTCCTTCCCGTCTATCCTTATCTTTCCTGGGATATATACTTTCCCTTCCTTCTCCCTGTAATCTGCTTCATTTCCATAGGCTGTATAATCCTCACTCTTAAGAACTACATTCCCCATAAGTTTAGCATACTCGCCCCTCTTAAATTCACTTCTGTTTCCAGTAAGGGTGGTACCGTCATCCCTGTTTCTCAGCTTTACATCCCTTTCAATACGCCCCTCTCCTGTGAGGTTGTTGTAGTGAAGGTCAATTCCGCTAAAGGTATACTGAGGATTCTCTCCGTTCACCCTTCCTGGCGAGTAGAGGGCTCCGCTTACAGTATTGTAGGTAACTCCCCTTCCTCTGAACTTCTCTCTTTTACCAGGGTTTACCACCAGATACTCCTCTGGAATATTGGCTTCATTAGCAGCCTCATTGTAGATAACCCTATCCCCTGTGAGTTCATATTCTCCCTGCTTAAAGTATCCGTTTCCAGTAACCACGTGATACTTCTTAAAGGTGTCAAAATCTATGACATCTCCTCTACCATAGAAATCTCTTCCCTTTATATCTCCCTTGGTAGCTCTACCCTTTCCAGTGAGGTTGTTGTAGTAGAGCTTCTCTCCTACGCTCACATACTCCTCATCTTCAAAGGTATATTTCTGATCCAGGAACAGCTCCTCTGTCTCGGTGTTGTAACGGGCTTTCTTCGACACGACCTTACCCTCTGGAGAGGTGTAGATTACATCTCTGTTTACTCCCACAGCCACCAGTTCATTGCTCTCGGTATCATAGGTTCCTTTGTCTGCAACTATCTTCTTCCCGTCTGTACTTGTTATTACAATATTCCCCTTGAGTTCAGCTACCTTGGTAAGGGTATTGTAGTAACCGTTGTCAGCTTTTATCTTGTAGATGTCATCTCCTCCGTGAAGCTTCCCCTTGAAGGTAACAAGGTTTTCAGCTTCCACATAGTCGATCTCATCCATGTAGAGAACAAATCCGTCCTGCTCTGCTCTCACATTCTCCCACACTCTGAAATTTCCTGTATTCTCATCATACCAGAGTCTTTCACCATAGAGATCTATGCCGTTATAGTTCATTACAAATGGTTCCCAGGCTTCCAGTATCCCTGTTTCCGTATTGTACTTCGCCTTCTTGAACTCTCCGGTAATATCCCCCTTGGCATCATCACTCATGTTTTTGGCATTCACCACAATGTTGTCCTCTATATCCACTACCTTCGTAGCGTCATCGTAGTAGGCCTTATCTGCATTAAGGGTAAACTTTTCACTCTTCACCTCTATGGCTTCCTGCAGCTTAACATAACTCATCTTATTGTCTGTTTCAAAGTTCAGTCCGTAGATCCTCAGATCCTTCTCCTCATTGTAGGCAGTTACCCCCTCTGTGGAGTAGATCTTCTCCTCCTCATTGGAGTATCTGGCTTTTTCAGTGTTAAACTTCCACCCATTGGTACTTACTCCCATGATGTTGTTTTCAAGGATAAGGTTCTTCACACTATCTATAAAAACATTGTCTCCGCTGAGGTTCATGTCCTCAAAAAGAGCTCTGGCCTTGGCAAACTTTGTCTCATCCTTATCCAGATCATCTACCTGTTTCTCAGCCTCTATCTGATACTCCCCAGATTCATATACCACATCTGAGGTCTCCACGATATTTTCCCCGGTACCCTCTATGGGAGTTTCCTCCCTATAGTAGTTAAGGTATCCTAGGACTAGTGCTACTAAGGTTACTGCTGTATAGATATATTTTTTTTGCATCTTCGCCCCCTTACTTTAAGAGATTTTTGATTTCATTCAGCTTCATCAGTGCATCAAGAGGGGTCAGGTTATTCAGGTCTATCCCCTTCACTGCTTCTACTACCCTTTCCTCATCTGGAAGGATCTCTCTTACCTCTTCCTTCTCCTCTTGAACTACCTCTATCTGTCCGCCAAAAAGGGATAGCTGCTCCCCCTTCATCTTCTCTTCAATTATTGCCCTCTTAGCTTCCAGCTTCCTCAGCATAGCCTTGGAGGTCTTCAGTATCTCCCCAGGGAGTCCAGCAAGCCTTGCTACCTCTATACCATAGGATTTATCCGCTCCCCCACGCACTATCTCTCTCAGGAAAACCACCTCATCCGATGTCTCCTTCACCTCTATACGATAGTTTACAGCTCTTTCCAGCTGCTTCTCCATCTCAGTAAGTTCGTGGTAGTGGGTTGCAAATATCGTCTTAGCTCCTATCCTGTCGTGGATATATGTAGTTATAGAGCTGGCTATGGATATTCCGTCAAAGGTAGATGTTCCCCTTCCTACCTCATCCAGTATAATAAAGGATTTAGCTGTGGCGTTATTTACTATGTTGGCCACCTCGCTCATCTCCACCATAAAGGTCGACTGCCCGCTTACAAGGTCATCCGATGCTCCTACCCTTGTAAATATCTTGTCCACAACACCTATTGTTGCAGCACTTGCAGGAACATAGGATCCTATCTGAGCCATTACAATAATAAGGGCCAGCTGCTTCATATAGGTTGATTTACCTGCCATGTTAGGCCCTGTAAGAATAAGCATATTCTTCTCTGAATCCAGGGATACTCCGTTTCTTACAAACTCCTCTCCCTTAAGGAGCTTCTCCACTATTGGGTGTCTTCCCTCCTCTATCTCAAGGGCATACCCCTCAGTGAGCTCAGGTTTCACATAGTTATTCCTTATAGCCACATCTGCCAGAGAGGTGGACACATCCAGGTAAGCTATATTCAGAGCCAGGGTCTGAAGCATATTCTTCTCCTGCTTTATCTGTCCGCTTATCTCCTTAAATAGCTGATACTCCAGCGCCTCTATCTTCTCCTTGGCATTTAATACCTTGGATTCATACTCCTTCAGCTCCTCGGTGATATATCTCTCGGAGTTTGTGAGAGTCTGCTTTCTTATATAGGTTTCAGGAACCAGTGGTACATTGGCCTTGGTCACCTCGATAAAGTACCCAAATACCTTGTTGTATTTCACCTTAAGGTTCTTTATTCCCGTAGCCTGCTTCTCCCTGCTCTCTATATCAAGGATATAATCCTTTCCTGATTTTGAGATTGTGTGCAGTTCATCCAGCTCGGTATTATATCCCCTCTTTATGATATTTCCCTCTCTTATGGAGAAGGGGGCTTCCTCTAGGATAGATCTCTCTATGAGGTTATAGACCTCAATAAGCTTCTCCACTGGAGCTTCAAAGATCTTTCTTCCTCCCAAGGTTCTCAGGATCTCAAGAGTGCTTCTTATGGATTTCTTAAGGGAGATAAGGTCCCTTCCATTTTCAGTTCCCAGGATTACCTTACCGATAAGTCTTTCGATGTCGTAGACTTCCTTCAGAAGTTCCCTGACTTCCTCCCTGACTATTACCTCATCTATAAAAAACTCGATATCCTCCTGCCTCTTTTTGATCTTCTCGATATCCAGCAGGGGATTCTTTATAAAGTTCTTCAGAAGTCTGGTTCCCATGGAGGTCTTACATGAATCCAGTACCCAAAGGAGGCTTCCCAGAACGGATTTCTCCCTCTGGTTTTGTACAAGCTCAAGGTTTCTCTGGGTTGTAAGGTTCATCTCCATATACTCATCCCTACTCACATAGGAGATCTTGTTTATGGGAAGGTCGCCGTATTTCTGAAGTTCCAGTACATACTCCAAGGTAAGAGCACTGGATCTTATGGACATCTCCTTATCATGAAGACCGTAGCTCTCCAAAGACAGTACCCCAAAGTAGGTCTTCAGTATATTTTCAGAGCCTCTTATCCCTGGAAGGGGGTGGATATTTACCTCCCCTAAACTTCCATAGTTTGACAGCTCCTCCTTATACCTATCATAGGTCTTCTCCTCTACAATTATCTCATTGGGAGATACCTTGTGTACCTCATTTAATACTCTGGATATTATATTGTCTCCCTCTACCTGGGTTGTCTTAAACTCCCCGGTAGTTATGTCCACATAGGATATTCCAGCCACATCATCCTTGATGTGCAGCCCCAGAAGGTAGTTGTTGCTTTTTTCATCCAGGTAGTCTGTATCGATGACAGTTCCAGGAGTAACTACCTTTACTACCTCTCTCTTTACAATACCCTTGCTTGCCTTAGGGTCCTCCGTCTGTTCACAGATAGCCACCCTGTACCCCTTCTGCACCAGCTTGGATATATAGGTAGCCGCCGAGTGGTAGGGCACTCCTGCCAGTGGTACCTCCTGACCCTTCTCCTTATTTCTGCTTGTAAGGGTTATTCCCAGCTCCTTGGAGGCTATTACTGCATCCTCAAAGAACATCTCATAGAAATCTCCCAGCCTAAAAAATAGGATACTCTCCTGATTTTCAGCCTTTATCTCCTTATACTGCTTCATCAAAGGAGTTTCTTTTGTTTTTTCCTTCAAATCTCTTCTCCTTCTGTTTCTATCTATTGGCTTCTCTCACCTTTTCAAGTAGTTCTACTATCTCATCATACGATTCTGTCTGGTTGATACGAGCCTTCACTGCGCTTGCATGTCTTAAGCCCTTGAGGTACCAGCAAAGGTGCTTTCTTATCTCAAAGTGGAACTCCTTCTCTGGGAAATCCTCCCTTGCAAACTCCACATGCTTTATAGCCATATCGATCTTATCATCTACTGTGTAATGGGTCTTCACCTCACCCTCATTGAGGATCTCCTTTACCTGAGCTATCAGCCATGGGTTACCGTAGATCCCTCTGGCAAGCATTACTCCGTCTACTCCTGTTTTTTCAACCCTCTCAAGGGCATCCTCTGGAGTAAAGATATCTCCATTCCCTATTACAGGAAGCTCAGATACCTCCTTTATCTCTCTTATAATCTCCCAGTCAGCAGTTCCAGAGTACATCTGTTCCCTGGTTCTTCCGTGTACAGTTATATGGGTACACCCTGCTTCCTTGGCTATCTCAGCCATCCTGACAGGATCTTTGTGCTCCTTATATCCTATCCTGATCTTCATAGAAAGATTTGTCTCTGGGTTCAGGCACTCCCTTAGAGCCAGCATAAGCTTCCTTGCATGCTCTGGATCCTCAAGCATGGCAGCTCCGTAGCCATTTTTTGTTATCTTAGGCATAGGGCATCCCATATTTACATCTATATGCTTTACCCCTAGGCTCTCTACAAACTTAGCACTTCTCTTCATAATCTCTATATCTTTACCAAATATCTGGACCGAGTCATTGGGCAATAGTCTAAGGATCTGCTTGATCGTCTTATCATTTGCCATCTCCACTGCATTTACACTTACCATCTCAGTAAATATAAGATCCGGGTTAAACTGACTCATTATCCTTCTATATGTATAATCTGTCACCCCTGCCATAGGAGCTACATATACCTTTTTCATTCCTACCTCCAAAAAGAAAGCTTACTAGGCTCCCTCTGCTACATTAACTTAACACTTTACATCTTACCTGCTGCTCATTAAACAATATTTTTTCCGAGTTTTCAGCCATTATAAATATTTACTCTAATCAAAAAATTATATCATATTAGAGTAAATTTTTCAATTTGTACAGGCCTATTTCCCTGGTATAAAACAAGGGCAGGAAAGTGTATAAAATTACACCTTCCTGCCCCTCAAAAGTGTTCTTTGTACTTTTTTATCCAACCAGAAACTCATATCACCTCTAACAGTCCATTCACTCAGGATTCTCCCCTTAAAGCGCCACTATTTAAACTTTATAATTACCCATACTGCATGAACTATCCCTGGGACATATCCCAGAAGGGTAAGTAATAGATTGATCCAGAAATGCATCCCTAGCCCCACCTGAAAGAAAACTCCCAGGGGTGGAATAAATATTGCTAAGAGTATTCTCAGTACATCCTTTGTTCTTTCATCCATAGTATTCTCCTTTCCTATACCTTATGAAGACATCTCCTGCCTTCTGCAACAAACCTTTCCATCACACCACCTTAAAGGCGCTCTAATTAAAGATACTTTACAGGGACGGTAATTCCTGCCTTCCTATCCCATTCCTCACAACTTCTCTTGACTACTAAGGCTCTAGGGAGTAATCTACTATTAAAACAAAAGGAGGGTTCTATGATACGAGATGCTAAAATAGAGGATGCTCAGGATATATGTGGAATCTACAACCACTATATAAAAAACACACCTACCACCTTTGAAACAGAGAGGGTAAGCGAAGATATTATGGTAGAAAGGATTGTGAATATTTCAGAGAATTTTTTCTGGATAGTCTACGAGAAGGATGGAAGGATTCTGGGTTATGCCTATGCCTCCTCCTTCAAGAGCAGAAGTGCTTATAATAACAGCGTAGAATGCTCTATCTATATAAGGGCCGACGAAAAAGGAAAGGGAATCGGCTCCACACTACTTTCTCAGCTCATTAACAGATGCAGGGAAAGAGGCTTCCACACTATCATCGGGACTATTACCCTTCCAAATGAGGGCAGCATTGCCCTCCATGAAAAGTTTGGATTTAAAAAGGCGGCCCACTTTAAAGAGGTGGGGTATAAGTTTAATACCTGGATAGATGTGGGATCCTGGCAGTTACTCCTTTAAATATTAATAAAAAGAATACCCTGTAAAATATCTATCTTTAAAACAAAAAGAGGTCAGCTCACGCTGACCTCTCATCTTTACTTGTCAAACTTAATCTTTGCTTCCTCAGAGATCATAGTCATGAAGTCCTCTAACTTCATAGTCTCCTGATCCTTGGAACCAAACCTTCTTACATTTACCTCTCCATTTTCTACTTCAGACTTACCGATGATAAGCTGTACAGGTATCTTATACTTACCGTTAGCTTCTCTGATCTTATATCCGATCTTCTCTGCTCTTGCATCGATTCCTGTTCTGATTCCCATATCCACAAGCTTAGCCTCTATCTCCTTAGCATATGGGAGTACCTCATCATTTAGAGTCAGAAGTTTTACCTGAGTTGGTGCAAGCCATGTAGGGAATGCTCCTGCATAGTGCTCGATTAGGATTCCGATAAATCTTTCGATAGATCCGTATACTACTCTGTGGATCATTACCGGTCTGTGCTTCTCTCCGTCCTCTCCGATGTAGTTGATATCAAATCTCTCTGGAAGGTTGAAATCCAACTGGATAGTTCCACACTGCCAAGTTCTTCCGATAGCATCCTTTATCTTGAAGTCCAGCTTAGGACCATAGAATGCTCCGTCACCTGGATTGATCTTATACTCCTTGCCAAGCCTCTTCATAGCACCCTCTAGAGCCGACTCCGCCTTCTCCCAGATATCATCCGATCCGATAGCCTTCTCTGGCTTAGTAGACAGCTCGATGTGGTATTCAAATCCAAATAATCCGCTGTAGAACTTGTCGATTAGCTCGATTACTCCGATGATCTCATCTTCGATCTGCTCTGGAGTCATAAAGATGTGAGCATCGTCCTGAGTAAATGATCTTACTCTCATAAGTCCGTGAAGTGCTCCTGAAAACTCATGTCTGTGCACAGTTCCAAGCTCTCCTGCTCTTATTGGAAGATCCTTGTATGAGTGCAGCCCCTGCTTAAATGAAAGTACTCCTCCAGGACAGTTCATTGGTTTGATTGCAAACTCAGTCTTATCTATCTCAGATGTGTACATATTCTCTCTGTAGTTGAACCAGTGTCCAGAAGTCTCCCAAAGCTCCTTGTTAAGCATGATAGGAGTCATTATCTCCTCATACCCTGCCTTTACATGCTCCTTCTTCCAAAGGTCGATAAGCACATTTCTTATTGCCATCCCCTTAGGCTGGAAGAACGGGAATCCTGGTCCGTAGTCACTCATAAAGAAAAGGTCTAATTCCTTTCCTAATTTTCTGTGGTCTCTCTTTTCTGCTTCCTCTAGGAACTTAAGGTGAGCTTTAAGCGCCTTATCGTCTGCAAAGGCAAATCCATAGATTCTCTGAAGCATCTTCTTAGAGGAATCTCCTCTCCAGTAAGCGCCTGCCACAGACTTCAACTTGAATGATTTAAGGTATTTAGTAGATGGAACGTGTGGTCCTCTACAGAGATCCATAAACTCACCCTGCTTATAGAATGAAAGCATCTCGCCCTGAGCGATATCAGTGATGATCTCTACCTTATACTCCTCACCAAGATCCTCAAAGTGCTTGATTGCATCCTCTCTGCTCATCTCAAGTCTCTCGATCTTAATGTCTTCCTTAACAAGTCTCTTCATCTCTTTTTCGATCTCTTCAAGGTTTTCCTCTGTGAACTGCTCCTTTGGATCGAAGTCATAGTAGAATCCATTTTCAATAGCAGGTCCTATAGCTACCTTTGTTTCAGGGAACAGGTTTATAACTGCTTGAGCCATCAGGTGAGCTGTTGAGTGTCTTATGATCTCTACTCCCTCTTCAGTCTCTGGAGTAATGATCTCCACACTTGCATCTCTGTCAATTACATGACTCATCTCTACGAGGTTTCCGTCTACTCTACCAGCTACCGCCTTTTTTGCAAGGGAGTTACTGATACTTTTTGCCACTTGAAAAATATTAAGTTTTTCGTCAAATTCTTTGATATCTCCACTAGGAAGTGTAATCTTAATCATAGTCATCTCCTTCTCTATATACATTTTATTTATTCATATAAAAAACTATGGCCGTCTAGAGTGTTTCTAGACGGCCATCTACTAAAGCTCTTATAGATCCAATCACCAACTCCAGATACAATCCTTATTTTTACAATTAAAATTCGGGCTGTACCATTCCTCTTCAGAATACAGACCCCTAACTGGTGGTTGATGTGGTTGTAGTTGATTTAATCATATAAGAGTTCATATTATTTCTCCTTACCTTACATATCTTATTAAAAGGTTACCAAAATCTTCTCAGTTTGTCAAACTTTTTACATAAGGGAATCCTATTCCAAAAGAAAAGTTTGATTACGTCCCAGCTTCTTAGCTGAGTACATGGCCCTATCAGCTTCACCTATAAACTCCCTGAGAGCTTTAAACTTACAAGGATCTCCTACATAGACCCCTATACTTAGGCTCAGATGTCCATGTCCCTCTATTTCTCCTGAGTACTCTATCTCCTTAGCTTTTACCCTTATCTCCTCGGCTACTTCTAAGAGCTCTCTTGAGGTGTACCCAGAGAATCCTCCGATAAACTCATCTCCTCCATACCTTCCAAAGAGACCACTTCTGTCTCCATACCTTTCATAGGACCTCAATATAGCACTTATCCTCTTCAGCACCCTGTCCCCCTCTAGGTGGCCAAAGCTATCATTTACCTGCTTGAAGTAATCTAGATCAATTATCACTATCCCCAGGGGTCTCTTCTTTTCTGTGGCTCTCTCCCACTGTGGAAGAAACTTTTCATAGAAAGCCCTTCTATTAGGAAGTCTTGTCAGTTCATCTGTAAGGGATCGCTTTTCAAACCTAGTTTTAGCTCTTTCAAGCTCCTTAGCCTTAAGGGAGTTGTTTAGGGCTATTCCCAGCATGCTCACAAGGGAATCCATCCCCCCCATGGACACTCCCTCTATAAGGTCCCTACTTTTACCCTCTACAACCATAAGCCCCAGAACCTCTCCAGAAAACTTGATGGGATAGTAGAGACTGGAAGCCACCTCGCCCGCAGATATTCCTGTCACCTGTAGATCCTCCTGTCTTTCCAGATGTTCCTCTCTGCCCCTTAAAATAATTGGTTCTCCAGTATTTATCACTTCTCTTACAATACCGCTTTTAAGAAGATTCCCCTCTCTTCCTGGAAGCTCCCTCTCCCCTGTATAGATATACTCATACTTTATCTCTCCCGTATCTATATCTTTCACAGCAATTCCAAAGGGAGTTTCCTTTGTGGATTTTTTATAGTAGGAAAAAACCGTTCTACCTATGGAGTAGATATCAAAGGTGGCTCCCATCTTCTTACCTATACTTCCAAGAAAATTTAATCTGCTAAGGGCTGCCTGCTTGGATTCCCTGAGCCTCTCCTGTCTTATTGCATACTTCTCAAGAGCCTTGGCTTCATCTGAGTTGGAAACTGCTATGGATATAAAGTTAGCCATCTGCTCTAAAAACTCCCTTTCATAGAGTTTTATCTTCCTCTTGGCTTCAAAATACATAACCCCTATGAACCTCTCCTCTACCCGCAAAGGTATAAGGGCATAGGAACCCGTTGAAAAGAACTTTGGCCCTTGAGAAAATATACCCTCTCCACTTCCAAAGACTTCTTCTACCTCATCAGGAATAGGACACTCCTCGCTACCCCTCCATCCGAGACAACTCCTGTAATAGAAGGTGTCATCCCGACGACTCCTTGCTATGATGCCAAAGAGATATTCGCCAAACATCTCCTCCACACGGCGGCCCACACCTTCAAGGGCTCTCCATACGTCCAGGTTAGAGGTCAGCTCCTTTCCAATGAGGGAGATGAGCTCCATATTATCCCTGAGCTGCCTTTCTGCCTCTACCTTTTCTCTGAGCTCTATCTCTACCCTCTCCCTTCTGGCAATCTCCCTCTTCATTATGTTAAAGTGCCTCAGAAAGAGAAAGAGAATCACCATGAAGACCAGAAGAACATAGAGCACTGGAGTGTAATCCTTTTCAACATAGAGGGGGTTCAGGGTATCTATCTCTCCCCCTGAATAAACATGCTCCCCCATCTTGTCCATAAGCTTATCCAAGATCTTCTTAAAGAGGAGCTCCTCCTCCTCTACATAGATGCTGTAGATCAACTGCTCATTTAGATATCCAGCCACCTCCATCTTATCCAGAAGGCCCTTCTTATATATAGATCTTCCTATTACGTTGATATCCCCCAGAATATAGTCAGCCTCTCCCTTGCCAACCCTTTCAAGGGCTTCATCTACACTTTCAGTGAGTACCTCTAAATACTCTATACCTGACCCTGCCTCCTCTTCATCAGTAAAGAAACCTCCATAGAAAGCTAACCTCTTCCCCTTGAGGTCCCTTTTATGATCTATCCCGGGAGCTCCTCTCCTGCCAACTACTCCAAGCTTTAACTTATAGAAGTCTCCTGTTCGCAGAAGACTCTTCCTGTCATATTTGCTCCTGCTTCCAATAACTACATCTATACTGTCCTTTCCGCCAGACCTGACTGCTTCTAAGGGATTCTTGCTTCTTACAATATTTATCCCTACTCCTAAGATTCCCTCAACCCTTTTTAAGTAGTCTACCAGATACCCTTCAGCCTCCCCCCTTGTATAGCTTATATATGGAGGGTAATCCACAAGAGGGATATGCACGTTGATCCTTCTTCTCTCCTTCAGATACTCCTCTTCTGCCTGGCTGAGCTTCAGTTTCCAACGGTAATACTTCTGTCTCTCCTCTGGAATTATTTCTACCAGAAAGGCTTTTAGCTCCCTTTCTATATACCTGTCTATCCTCCTTCGGAGTTCATCCTCCCCCTCAGGAGTTTTAATATAGAGTTTTTTTGTGACGTTTATGGGAAGTATATTTTTTCTCATATACTCCCAGTCTAGCTCATAGTTTTCCTCTAAAAAGACACCCTCTAAGACCCCTCCCTTGAGGAGTCCCTTGGCATATCTAATCTTCTCCAGATATATCTGCCTTATACCCCTCTTATCAAAATAATCTCTATCGAGGGAACCTATCTCCGCTCCCTCTGGAAGGGCTACCTCACTGTCCACAAAGACAGGGCCCTTTGGGGTGATATAGGGATCTGGGTAGGTGTGATAGTAGAGGGGCAGAGTCATCAGTGCTCTTCCTGTTTCCCACCCCTTTTCTCCATTCCAGCCTATTCTCACCAGGTCCCCTTCTCCCTTACCTCCTCTTTCCAAACCGAGGTTCATTCCCAGGTCCCTGTTAAGCTTCTCAACTATTCTGGGATATACTCCAGCGGGATCCTCCCCACCTGGATAGTAGAGGTAGTACCCCTCCTTAGAGGCTGCCACCCTGCCACTCTCCTTTAAACTTCCTCTTCCATATAAAAAGGAGGAAGCTATTAAAAGTAGTGTAATTATTACTCTTTTCATGCTTCCCCCTCTCATAATTTATAATTCCTTAATCTAGATCATCTACGTTTACACCATCAAACAGATAGGTCTCAAAGGAGGTGCTGCTATCCTCTCCACCGTCGTCAGATGCTCCCACACCGAAGATCGGCATATTCGGGAATGTAAGCAGAGTGAATTGGAAGGCAACTTCCCACTCATAGTCATCTGTTCTACTTACATATTTTTGTGTAAAGGCAGTACTCCACATGTAGTACCCCTTCTCCTTACCTACCTCAAACCCTATTCTATCGAGGGTTCTTCTCGTCTTCTGACCATCTGCTGTTCTATCTGTGTTTCCATCTAGGCTTTCATTTATTCCTACGAAGGTCTTGAATCTCCATCCCTCACTTGGCTTCCCAAACTTCATATGAAGACTTAGCTCATGGTCTCTCTCACTTTCTACCCAGTCTCCGCCACCATCAGGTGTGTAGCCCTTCCAGTCAGCTTCCTGGTCAAAGGTATACCCTACTCCCCATCTGTTGTAGGAGTAATATATTCTTGCCTGGATCTCTTCTAAGGAGTTGAAGTAATCGCCACTTCTTTCATATCTCTCCTTGTTCCTCTGGAGCATTAGATATAGCTTTAAGCTTCTCTTGTACTCAGGGGTACTCATCTCCTCATCCCTGATGCTACGAAGGTTGAAGTCCAGGGATTTTCTTTCCCTGTCTCTCAGGATCTCCTTAACCCTCTCTATATCTGCAGGGCTTAGTTCATCTGTAGGCTTATCAAACTCCAGCTTACCAAACTTTTCCAGATCCTCCTCTGTAAACCTCTTATCTCTATACTCATACCTGAAGGAAACTACATCTGTTGAGTACTGCTTATTGGCTTCCTCATCCTGGTTGTACTCCTCGTAAGTAGCCTTATAGTAGTGCTCTACATCTCCACCATTCAGGTAGGATACACTGTAGATCTTGTTGTCTGTATCTATCTCCTGTTCACCCTGAGTCTCATTGTACCTGTCGTCCTTACCTCTTATAAATTCAAACTGCCACTTGTCCAGACCATTTGTATACTCATATCCGTAGATATCTTCACTGATTCTTTCATTGGCGTCATCTACACTAGAGGAGTTTAGAGATGTTTTGGCATCACGTATGTCATAATCTATCTCCTCCCCCTTGTAGTAAAACTTATGGTTTCCAATATAGTAGTCTGCTCCATACTTTTTATTGGTCAGATCATTGTAGTTCTTTCCAGACTCAGTTTCATCTGTATAGTGCTCATCTGTAGCATAGTGAAGAACCAGGGATTTCTTCTCGTCGATCTTAAACTCCACATTGTTGCCTATCATCTGATTCTTCTTTCTCTCTTCATCAGATGCATCATAGACATTCTTGTAGTCGAAGGTATAGATCGTCTGAGTATTCCCTAGATCCATAGTTAACTTATCTGTATATCTGAAGATCTTATCCTTGTTCTTCAGTCTTATATCTCTGGCATCACCACTGGAACCTAGATCGTTATCTCCCTCCTTGTAGTGATAGTCCTGATAGAAGTAGGTAAATTCATTTCCAAGTCTGAAGTCGGTATCTCTCCAGTAGTAGTTTGTGTTGTCAAAGAAGGTCTTCTCATGGGTCAGTGTCAGCTGCTTTCTCAGAGTTTCATCTCCCCCGCTGGTATACCTCTTGTTGGCCTGGTCATATCCCTTGTCATACTTGTCGTGTCTCAGGTTAAACTTAGCTCCAACATCTCCCAGGAACCCAAGATCGATGTCCTTCTGCTCTACCTCAGCCTCATAGAAGTCCGACTCATTTACATACTTGTTGTAAGCGTCTCCCTCCTCGAACTCATTGTAGTTATAGATACCCTCTCTATCCCAGAACTCCTCTTCTGTACGTCCTGCTGCAAACATAAATCTGGTATCCTCTGTGAAGAACTCCATAGAGAGTCTGTCCTCTCTGGTATCCTCATAGACCACATTTTCAAACTTATTGTACTCCTGGTCTCTCTTATTGTTTTGAACAGTTCTCTGCCTGAACGGATCCTCTATAATCGAGAGCTCCTTCTCCGCTGTATTAAACTCATAGTCCATCTTAAAATCAAAGTCGGTATTGAGGACACTGTATTCCCCCACTCCCACTTTTAGGTTCTGGCTGTCATTTTGATCATACTTACTCACTGTCCAAGGAACATACTCCAGGTCTGTTATCTTATCCAGGTTAGCTGTTCTCTCCCAGGATCTCAACCTTCTGTACTCATCCTCATTCTTCTCATCATACTTTAAATGAAGCTTATTGTTCTTGTCCTCTAGTTCAAAACCAAAGTTTTCTACCCTGGTCTTCAGGTCGTCCTCAGATGATCCCGGATCCATATCATAGAGGTACTCATAGTAGGCCCCTATCTTATAATCCTCATTGTCCTTGGTGAATCCAAACTCCGAGAACAGTTCGTGATCTCCCTGAGTATCGTAGTCTATATCGTCCAATCTGTCATCTACGATCTCCTGGTATGCATCCTTGTCATCTAGGAGCTTCATCCTTCCATAGAAGCTTATATCATTTCTCTCTCCCAGGTTTTCAAACTTAGTATCCAGGCTATAGAAGTTTATATTGTCTCCACCATCTGGTCTATCCTCCCCTATATAAGCAGGGTGGTTTGGGTCATACTTTCCGTCATCCTCATTGTCATCTCTGATGTCTTCCAGTTCCTTCACCATATTCTGGGTAGCATTTCTATAGTTAAAGTTCAGGTATCCCTTGTTACTGCTGTAGGTATGGCTATAGTCTGCGTCCCATCTATTCTCCTCATCGGAGTCCTTCTTGGCGATGAGGGCATCTGTTACATTTAACTTGGCTGTTCCATAGTTATCTGTCTTATACTCATTTTCCCATCTTCCTACGAGCCATCCCATGGTATCTGCAAACTTAGGAGCAAATCCTCCCTTATACTTGCTGTTGCTGTCTCCGTAGAGCATACCCCAGCTTGTATACCAACCATAGTCATCGTCGCTTCCCCACATTGGGAATACCGGCACTTGGGAACCTGGTCTTATGTTCACTGCATACCAAGGTACACTGAATGGTATAACATCCTTCTCTCCCAGGTATAGGTTGGATGATCTGAAGTTAACCTGTTTATCGGGGATTATCTCTAACTCCCTTGACTTTATGTGGTATCCCGCTTCCTCTGGAGTTTCAGTCTCAAGAACCTCCGGGTCGGTACTGAACCAGGCATTTTTAAGCTTCAGCCTGCTCCCCACATACTCGGTAACCTCTCCACCAAAGTATATCTTATCATTGGGCGCCTCTGCTTCAGTTATATGACCTACCTTAATATAAGATTTACTGTCATAAAACCTTGCATAATCTCCGTCCTGGGAGATCTCAGCATCCCTTGTATCTATCTTAGCTTTATTGGGACCGTCCTCTACTTCCAGGAATACATCTCCCTTGGTCCTTATCATATTATTTTCATCGTCTTTTTGAAACTCATAGGTCTTCATCTTGAGGTTTCCATACTGGATATTTACTCCCTCCTCCGATTTCAGAGTTTCATTGGCAAGGTCTATCTCTACCTCATCTGTGGCTATCTGAGCACTGTCTCCACCCTTTACTCCAGGAGTGTTCTGAGTACTCTCTCTTACCATACTATCTGCATCCTTCCTCAATACATCAAAGGTATTGGGATCTTTAGCAGAGTATACGCTCATACACGTCACTATGTAAGCTGCAATTGCAATCTTCTTCTTCATCACACATAACTCCCCCATTTTATTCAACTATACAAGTATAGCACAATTTACGTTCGAGTTAAATAAATTCCCCCCTAGAAAATAACTTTCTATTACCTAAATAATGGAGGCAGGATGATCATCCTGCCTCCATTTAAATCGACCTATACTATCTATTCACTGATTGTCGTTCTCTTCCTGAGGTTCTGTTTACTATAATAGCTATGGCTCCCTCTTCAGTCACATTATACACTGCCCATAAACTGCCTTGAGCCAGTTAAAGGTCTAGTATGAGGGGGGGAAGGGCAGAAGTAAATCCAAGCACGATTCCCAGGATCCCAAGAGTCACCATTGCTACTCCTCTGACACTTCAGTGGTTACTCCCAGTATAGAGAATAAAAAAAAGCCTCCCTTAAGGGGAGGCTCCTACTTAATACTGCTCTAGCTTTTCCTTGATTGCACCTTTTTGCATAAGACCGATAAGCTGATCAATCTTCTCTCCATCCTTGAAGATAATCATAGTAGGAATACTTCTTATTCCATAGTCTGCTGCTATATTTGGATAATCATCTACATTTACCTTAGCTATCTTAACAGAAACCTCTTGAGATAACTCATCTAAGATAGGTCCTAACATCTTACAGGGTCCACACCAAGATGCCCAGAAATCAACCAGTACAACACCAGTCCCCTCTAACACCTCGCTCTTAAATGAATCTACATCTAAATGAACTACTTTACTCATCAATACTACCCCCTAGACTTTATCTGTACCTTTTTTTGTTAATCCTATCATAATAGTAAAGTTTTTGCAAACACTACTACTCCCTCTAGATACTTATATGACACAGATTCTTTTTTCCTCTTTATTCCCAGGAAATCTTCTTATTGAATAAATGCCACATTTGATGTATAATCTTTATTAAAAAGATAAGTAATAAAGATAGGTGATTTAATGCAATTTCAAAGACAGGAACTTTTAATAGGAAGAGACAATGTGAATAAGCTTAAAGACTCCCACGTTATAGTCTTCGGACTTGGAGGAGTAGGTGGGTTCACTGTAGAGGCCCTTGTTAGAGCTGGTGTAGGAGAGCTTACTGTTGTAGACTTTGACACAGTGGATATTACAAACCTTAACAGACAGATTATAGCTACCCACAAAAGTGTCGGTAGAGATAAGGCGGAGCTGATTAGAGAAAGAGCTCTTGCTATCAATCCAAATATAAGGGTCAATGCCTTTAAGGAGAAGTTTAACAAGGAAAGCGAGGCTACCTTCTTTGAAGACAAGACCTATGACTACGCTGTAGATGCCATAGACCTTGTTACCTGTAAGCTGGACTTAATTGCCATATGTAAGGAGAAGAATATACCTATTATTTCCTCCATGGGAACTGGTAACAAACTTAACCCTACTATGCTAGAGGTAGCTGATATCAACAAAACCTCTGTCTGTCCCCTTGCCCGTGTTATGAGAAGGGAGTTAAAGAACAGAAGGATTAAAAAGTTAAAGGTAATCTACTCCAAAGAGGAGCCTAAGAAGCCATTTAATGACTCTGGCAGCAGAGAAAAGATGAGAAATGTAGGAAGTGTTTCCTTTGTTCCTTCTGTGGCAGGTTTGATTATCGCCAGCGAAGTGGTTAAAGACATCTGTGAAATAAACTCATAAAAAGACACCCCCTGCAGGGAAAGGAGAAACAATGAAGAAAATTGGACTTTTTTACGGTACTACCTCTGGAAGAACTCAAGGAGTTGCCGACGAGATAGAATTCAACCTAGGAAGCGATGTAGAGATACACAATGTAGCTGATGGTATAGATGCCATAGCTTCATATGAAAATCTAATTTTAGCCCTTCCAACATATGGAGTAGGAGAACTTCAGGAGGACTGGAATGACAAGTTTGATTCCTTCAAAAAGCTGGACCTCAGTGGAAAGGTAGTTGCTCTTGTGGGAGTAGGTAACCAGACAACCTTTGGTGAGTCATTTCTTGGAGGACTAAAACTCCTCTATGAAGCTGTAGTTGCCCAAGGTGGAAGAGTTGTAGGTCTTACCTCTACCGACGGTTATCACTTTGAGGAGTGCGATGCCATTGTAGACAAGAAGTTTATGGGACTAGCTCTAGATGAGGATAATCAGGATGATATGACACCAGATAGGATCTATGACTGGCTTGAGAATATAAAGCCTGAGTTCAACTAAGATTTTAATAATTAAAACAGAGACCCTTGGGTCTCTGTTTTTTTATGCTACACCTTCCATCACCAAAAGTCCTACCACCCCTTCCTCTACACAGGTCTGCCCCGCACTAGTCTCCAGTTCTATTTTCATATCATAGTTACTATTTTACGACACTTTTAAACAGAATTTTTGATTTTTTTTGAAATTCCCCTTAGAAAAGAGAGTTTTATGGGGTAATATCTTACTATAGGAGAATTAGTTAGGGGGGATGTTTATGTATTTCTTAGGAGGAGCCATCTTTTTAGGCACATTTGTAGTTGCCTTCAGAGCTGTCATGGGAGATCTTTCAAATAAATTTATTTTTACCTCTTTGGCTCTACTTACACTTTGTTTTCTTCTTTTAGTTAACACTCTGTACTACAGCTAATTTGGAATAGATCTAAAAATTAAAAGAGGAGGTGCTCAGGCATCTCCTCTTTTTTACTATCTTACTTTAGTCATAAGGTCCTTAATAACCCCTACAACCTTTTCAGCTTCTACTTCCATAGATTCACCGGTTCTTCTTACCTTTACCTCTACCTTCCCTTCAGCAGCCAGCTTTCCTGAAACTACCTTGAATGGGAATCCGATAAGGTCCGCATCCTTAAACTTGAATCCTGGTCTTTCATTTCTGTCGTCCATTACAGTATCGATACCAGCTGCAGATAACTCTCCATAGATCTTCTCAGCTAGAGAAACCTGATCTGCATTCTTCATATTAGCAGGGATCACATCTACGATATATGGCGCTATTGCCACTGGCCAGATAATTCCGTTTTCATCGTTGTTCTGCTCGATAGCAGCTGCTACAGTTCTAGATACTCCGATACCATAGCATCCCATAGTCATAGTATTTGATTTACCATTCTCATCTAGGAATGTAGCTCCCATGCTGTCAGAATACTTCTTTCCCAGCTTAAATACGTGCCCAGCCTCTATTCCTCTAGCGCTTTCAAGTTTTCCACCACTACATCTAGGACACTCCTCTCCTACAACAGCGTTTCTAACATCTCCTACGATGTGAGCCTCATAGTCTCTACCGTAGTTAACGTTTATGTAGTGAGTATCCATTCTGTTTCCACCAGCTGTGTGGTTTACCATCTTAGTTACAGTCTCATCTGCTACAAGGATGATATCTCCAAGTTCGATATCATATGGCCCCATATATCCCTTCTTCAGGTTGTGTGCTTCAAGGTCTGCGTCACTTAGCATTACAAGCTCCGTTTCATTCAGAAGGTTCTTTAGCTTAACCTCATTGATCTCATAGTCTCCTCTTTGAAGAACCATGTACACCTTTTCAGAAACTGTATCCATATACATGATTGCCTTTACAGTCTGAGATGTTTCAATTCCAAGGTGAGCAGCAATATCCTCTATCTTCGATACATTTGGAGTATCTAAAAGCTCAGCTGGCTTCATCTCCTTCTCATACTCAGGTATCATTGCCACACTCTCAGCCTTCTCAAGGTTAGCTGCATATCCACATGTATCACAATAGATGATCTCATCCTCACCAGATTCAGCCAGTACGTGGAACTCCTGAGATCCGCTTCCACCGATAGCTCCAGAATCTGCCTCTACCGATCTGAACTTAAGTCCGCATCTCTCAAAAATTCTAGAGTATGCATCTCTCATATTTTCAAACTCTGCATCTAGACACTCGTCAGTTGCGTGGAATGAGTAAGCATCCTTCATCAGGAACTCTCTTCCTCTCATCAGTCCAAACCTAGGTCTTCTCTCATCTCTGAACTTAGTCTGAATCTGGTATAGGCTCATAGGCAGTGACTTATATGAAGATATATCGTTTCTGATGATATCTGTGATTACCTCTTCGTGGGTAGGTCCTAGAATGAAGTCTCTTCCGTGTCTATCC
This sequence comes from Propionigenium maris DSM 9537, assembly GCF_027925155.1. Classification (GTDB taxonomy): domain Bacteria; phylum Fusobacteriota; class Fusobacteriia; order Fusobacteriales; family Fusobacteriaceae; genus Propionigenium; species Propionigenium maris. The sequence continues at coordinate 182,044 of NZ_BSDY01000004.1, forward strand.
ATAAGTCTCATCATCTCAGGTCCCATTGCGTCCCATCTTCCAGTCTCCTTCCAGATCTCTGCTGGCTGAAGTACAGGCATGAATAGCTCCTGGGAACCTGCTCTGTCCATCTCTTCTCTTACGATGTTTTCTACCTTTTTAAGCGCTCTATACCCAAGGGGAAGGTAGGTATACACTCCACTTGCCAGCTTCTTGATCATACTAGATCTAAGCATCAGCTTATGACTCTCTACAACAGCTTCCTTAGGAGTCTCTTTTAGAGTTTTTACATATAGTTTGCTAAATCTCATTTCCACTTTCCTCCATCATCTTTTATTTATATTTAAATTTTTAAATTTAATATTTCACTTTTTAACCCTTGAAATACAAGGGATTTAATCTGCCTGATTTTAAGGTCGGCAGACTAGTAATTATACTATATTTTTAATTTTTATTCAAACATATCGTTATACATATCGGCCACAGAGGAAACATTTATCCCCCTCTTTAGTAGCTCTATATCCTTCTTTACTGTGGCAAATTTCAGGGCTGTTTCATAGGAGATCACCTTCTCCTTATACTTATCAGCTATATCCTGATCAAAGGTCTGGGTTTCATAGGTGGTCCTTCCCTCAGCCAGATACCTAGGTATATCAGCTACTCCCTCTGCTGATAGGATGCACTCCTTTATTACCGGGGTATTTATAAGGATCTCATTTACTGCAACTCTTTTGTTATCCAATGTAGGCAGCAGCCTCTGGGAGATAATGGCCCTCATACTTTCCGACAGCTGATATCTCAGTTGCTTGTGTCTCTCCTCAGGAAAGAGGTCCAGTATCCTGGAAACAGTCTGGTATGCATTTATAGTATGCAGGGTAGATATTACAAGGTGCCCGGTTTCCGCCGCTTTAAGAGCTGCCTCCACCGTTTCCCTGTCTCTTAGTTCCCCTATGAAGATAACATCTGGATCCTGCCTCAGGGCAAATTTCAGGGCTTTTTCAAAGCTCACAACATCGGATCCCAGCTCCTTTTGGGATATCATACTCATAAGATCCGAGTAGAGAAACTCTATGGGGTCCTCTACAGTAATTATATTTTTAGACTGGGTCTTGTTTATCTCATTTATCATAGAGGCCACCGTTGTGGACTTTCCGCTTCCTGTGGCTCCAGTTACAAGGATGATTCCATTTTTTTCATGGATAACCTTTCTCAATACATTGGGCAGATTCATATTATCGAGGTCTGGAACTTCGCTTGGGATTACCCTGGCAACCAGCATATGAGTCCCCCTCTGAAGGGAGAGGTTCATTCTGAATCTTGCCACTCCATTTATAGAGTAGGAGAAGTCACTGGCCATATACTTTTCTATATCTGCTTTTCTCTCTTCATCTATAAGGGGAGCCAGCATCTCATTTACGTCGTTAAGTGTCAGCTTCTCCTCCCCCAGAAAGTTTAGCTTTCCATTTACTCTGACAACTGGAAAGCTTCCTACCTTTATGTGAAGGTCGGACCCCTCCATCTCAACTAATCTTCTTAGATAACTTTCAATCTGCATCTCTTCCTCCTAATTATTTTCTATATTCATAAACTTTCTCTTGATATCTTCCTTGAGATAGATATTCTCAATCCTTCCAAGGTTCTCCTTGAGATACTCCTTGGAGAGGTCCCTTACCATCTTTATAGTTTTTACATCATGAACTATATCCACAAACTTAAGGTCACTTACTCCGCTCTGCTTGGTTCCGAAGATCTCTCCAGATTTACGCAGCCTCAGGTCCTCCTCAGCTATCTCAAAACCATCTGTGGTCTCCTCCATAACTCTTAGCCTGGACTTAGAGCTATCATTTTCAGTGTTTGACAGAAGGAAGCAGTAGGATGCATGCTCTCCCCTTCCGATCCTTCCCCTTAGCTGGTGAAGAGCCGACAAACCAAACCTCTCGGCACTGCTTATCACCATCACTGTGGCATTGGGAACATTCACCCCTACCTCTATAACTGTGGTAGATACCATTATCTGAATATTGTTTTCCTTAAACTCACCCATGATCTCATCCTTCTCGGAGTTCCTCATCCTTCCGTGGAGGATTCCCACCTTGTAGTTGCCAAACCTCTCCTCTATCTCCCTGTGAAGTTCAGTGGCCGACTTGGTGGCCATCTTTTCACTCTCCTCTATGAGGGGAGCCACAAAGTATGCCTGCCTTCCCTTGGCCAGCTGCTTCTCTATAAAGGTATAGGCCTTCTCCAGATCCGGCTCATTGTCTATCCACTTTGTCTTTATGGGCTTTCTTCCCGGGGGAAGCTCATCTATTACAGATACATCCAGGTCCCCGTAGATACTCAGAGCAAGGGACCTCGGTATAGGAGTGGCACTCATTACCAAGAGGTTGGCTAGAACCCCCTTCTCCCTCAGCTTCTTCCTCTGGACTACTCCGAACCTGTGCTGCTCATCTATAACAATGAGTCCCAGCTTATGAAACTCCACGTTGTCCTCTATAAGGGAGTGGGTTCCTATGACTATATCCACCTGTCCGTCTTTTATCTCTTCAAGGAGCTTTTCTTTGGCCTTCCCCTTTACACTTCCAGTAAGGAGAGCTGTTCTGATTCCCATCTTTTCAAAGATCCTTCCTATGGAGAGATAGTGCTGCACAGCCAGAATCTCTGTGGGGGCCATCATCACTCCCTGGTAGGAGTTTTCTACCATATAGAGAAGGACTATCATGGCCACCATGGTTTTTCCGCTCCCTACATCTCCCTGGATCAGCCTGTTGGTTATCCTTCCCTGGTTGAGGTCCCTGTATATCTCAGTTACCACTCTCTTCTGGGCTCCTGTGAGCTGGAAGTGAAGTCCCTCTAAAAACCTCTTTACCAGGTGTTTATTGTCCTGGAGCTTATACTGCTCCTTATTTGCAATATCTCCCAGATACCTCTTCTCCTGGATTCCCATCTGAAGCACAAGAAGCTCCTCCACAGCAAATCTGTTTTTGGCTCCCTCTGCCCCCTTGGTACTTTTAGGAAAGTGGATCTCTCTGAGAGCTCTTTCCCTCTCCATTATCCTGTACTCCTTAAGGATCTCAGCAGGTATATTTTCCTTAAAGTAGCCCTCATAATTATTCAGAGCCCCCTCTATTAACTTTCTCAGAGTGGACTGCTTCATACTCTTGGTGAGGCCGTAGATAGGAAGGATCTCCCCCTTAAACTCCTTCTCTTCCTCTACCCTCTTATACTCGGGGCTTACCATCTGAAAGTTATAACCCCTTTTGATATTGCCAATAAATATATATTCCTCTCCCACCTTGAGGGAGTACTTCAAGTGGGGCATATTAAACCAGACTACCTCCAAGAAGCCCGTAGGATCTGACACCCTGGCCTTGGTGATATTTTTTCTGTACCCCAGTTTCCTGTTTTCTATCCCCACTATCCTTCCCTTAACCACAGCATACTCGTCCTGCCTGAGGTTAATTATATCCTTGAAATTAGTTCTGTCCTCATAGGCCCTTGGAAAGTAGTAGATTAGATCGTAGAGGGTCTCTATCCCCATACTTCTCAACTTATCCAGGGTCTTTTCCCCCAATCCCTTTATCTTAAAGGTGTTTAGAGGATTATATATCTTTGAATACTCCGTCACCCTCTTCTCCTTTCCTCTAACTTTTTCTATGAAAATTTTATACCACTTGCTGCTTTTTTGTCAAAACAATATGAAGGTTTTATTTCCCTGAACAGTCACAGAAAGAAAAAGGAGGGCCCTCCCTCCTTTTTCCTTCCTATTCCATATAAAAAAACCTGCCAATAAGGCAGGTTTTGATTAATTATCTAGGTGTTACGTTTGAAGCTTGAGGTCCTTTAGCACCTTCAGTGATTTCGAAAGTTACTTCTTCGTTCTCCTCAAGAGTCTTGAATCCAGGCTTGTTGATCTGTGAGAAGTGTACGAATAGGTCGTTTCCTTCCTCAGATGTGATGAATCCAAATCCTTTTTCAGCGTTGAACCACTTAACTGTTCCGTTTAACATTGTTATACCTCCATAAAATACTTTTAATTAGATACAAGTGCTTATGTATTTACTAACTTTTCTTAGTATTTATAAAAATATAACATACGGCAAAAATTAGAAATAACTACTAAAGCTAAATATCCTAAGCTTAGTATACCCCACCATTTTTTTTTTGTCAATTTTTAAAGATAATTTTTAAGAGCTTACTTCAATAAAAACAGGGGCCCCAGTCTCTTCGACTGCTGCCCCGTTAATATTAAGCCATTGCCTCTTCCATGATCTCATCTGAGATCTCAAAGTTAGAGTATACATCGTTTACATCGTCGATATCCTCTAGAGTTTCATATAGTGCAAGTACCTTCTTAGCTGTATCAACATCTGTGATCTCAACCTTGTTTTCAGGGATCATTGTGATCTCTGCTTCCTCATATTTGTACCCTGCTTCAGTCAGAGCACTTAATACCTCCTGGAAGTTTGCTGGATCAGTAAGCACTTCAAACATATCGTCCTCTGCCTTTACATCATCTGCTCCCGCTTCTAGTGCTGTCATCATTAGCTCTTCCTCATCTACACCCTCTGCTGCGATCTCGATAAGTCCGTTTTTGTTGAACATCCAAGCTACTGCACCGTCCGTTCCAAGATTTCCACCCTTCTTACTGAAGGTAGATCTTACAGATGAAGCTGATCTATTTTTATTATCTGTTACAACCTCTACGATGAAGGCAGTTCCTGCAGGACCATATCCCTCGTATCTCATCTCTACGAAGTCTACTCCCTCAAGCTCTCCAGTTCCCTTCTTGATAGCTCTATCGATATTGTCCTTAGGCATGTTTCCAGCTTTAGCCTTCTCCAGAGCCAGTCTCAGTCTAGGGTTGAAGTCGATATCTCCTCCACCCTCCTTCGCTGCAATAGTCAGCTCCTTACCAAGCTTTGTAAACAGCTTAGCTCTCTTCTTATCCTGCGCACCCTTTCTGTGCTTTATGTTAGACCATTTACTATGTCCTGCCACAATTATCCCTCCTGCTTCTATAAAAAATGAAATTTATTATATCTTATCACACTGTTTTCACTTTTTCAAAGGAGAAATTTCCACCTGGGATCTACCGAGAAAGAAGGATTCCTTTCCTCATCATATCAATTAAATTAATTTTTTTCTCCCTGCAATACCACGATAAATCAATAGTTTTACAGAAGCACCTGCCTCTATAGAGATATCAAACCTCTCAATATAAATCATACCAGGAATAAAAAGAGCCGCCCACAGGGCGACTCTTCATCTCATCCATCTACTCCTCCTTCCTCTCCTCCTTGAGACACTTCTCAAACTCCTCTAGCTTCTTGGCTGCAATATCTCTTCCACCAAAACCAAAGGCTATGGCAAGAGCTACAGCTATTGCTCCAAGGGTAAATCCAAAGGCCATATTTATTATCTCATTAGCTATTCCCATCTGTCTGAGACCCATTGCTCCCACAAAGACCAGTACAGCAATCCTTGCCACAGTGGCAATAAACTTCTTATTCCTTATATTGGTAGATGCTACAAAACCAGCTACAAAGTTAGCTACAAAAACTCCTATAGCTATTATAAATACACCCATGAGTATGGATCCTAAAAGTACAGTGAGGTTGTAACTTAGATCGGTAAGTACTGTAAATCCAAGAATCTCTATAGACTGAAGTAGTGCAAAGTAGATAAGAATATACTTTACTACCTTTCCGGCTACCTTGGAGTAGCACCCCTCCTCGGACTTCAGTCCAAGCTTTCCTAAGTGTTTATCGAAACCAAACCCCGATAGAAGGTTGGTTACCACCTTCTCCAGTATCTGACTGAAGAAGAATGCAACTGAAAGTATAATCAGTGCTCCTACTAGGTTAGGTAGATAGGAGAAAACTATTCCTATGGTATCCACCACTGGCTGGGTTATATACCCTAAACCTATATAGCTCAAACTTGCAGTAAATACAGGGATTAAGATTAATATATATACTATATTTGAAAGGATGGACGACAGCTTCCCTTCAAAGATCTTTCTTTCAGATATAACAAGTTTCTCCTCTACGTTGAGGGATTCCAATATCTCCCTCACAGCATCTCTTATCTTAAAGGCAATGAACCATCCAATAGCCAGTATCAGACCTGCTGCCACTATATTTGGAATAAATAGAAGGAACTTATCCAGCATATTGGTGATAGGAGAAAGTATACTGTCGAGCCTTAGGGCACTGAGCACTCCTGGAAGTAGAAGAACAAATACTATTATGTATACCAGATCACTCAAAGCCTTAGTCAGGGAGGTTCCCTCACCTAGCTTTAGCCTCTCCTCTATCCTCACTTTACTGAGCAGGGTCATTGTAAAGTATCCTGCTAACTTTGCCAGTACAAAGGCTATTAATAGGAATATCAGTCCACCTAGTATGTTAGGTACATAGAGGAATATGCTCTCTAGGAAACTGTTTAGAGGACTGGTAAACTTAGTCAGTCCAAGCCTTTCCGCCGCTGCCACTACAGTAAAAATTACTATAATATAGTAGATAAACTTTACTATAAGTCCCAGCAATATCCTCTCATGGCCATCTTCACACTGAAATACCTTGTGTTTAAGGAAATCAAACCCCTTAACCTTAGAGAGGAGTTTTCCCAGACTTTCTGCCAGTTTCTTCGCTACAAACATACCGATGAGGACTATAATAATAGCGCCTAATATGGGCAGAATCTTATAGAGTACTCCCAGTTCTATAAATTCACCAAAATCATTCATAACATACCTCCTTGTTTAGTGATAACTATAACCCTGTTTACCATCTGTTCACTATTTTTCCTCCAAGTTTTTTTTCATAAAATTACACTAATCTTTTAAAGATAGTTCAGATTATTAACAATATCTATATAACTTTTCCTCCATTAAAACTCATTCTGTCTACTAAAAAAGGCAGCCTCTCGGCTGCCTTTAACTGTTTTATTAATTCTCTATCTCGCCCTTTATCATCTTCAGGTCGTTCCAGAATTCTATTGCAGGTTTTGCCTTTCTTCCGCTGGCATCTCTGGTTCTCTTTACATAGCTTGGATCAAAGGTAGGGATTAATTTAATCCCCCCAAAGTAGGAGTGTATCCTTCCCCTTACCTCAGGTATCTTTATCTCCTTCCCCATAAGGATCCCAGTCACTTCCTGCCCCAGGCTGACTATAATCTTAGGCTTGATGATGGCTATCTGCATATCCAGATAGTCCCTCATATGCTCCCTTTCATTCCCAGTTAGCTCCCTCCACTTGAGAACACACTTGGAGAGATTGGTTATATAGTACTTTTCTGGAGATAGATCTGCCAGATCACAGAGCTTCATAAAAAACTCCCCGCTTGTTCCCAGGCTTACCTTTAACTCCTCGTCGTCATAGAGGTCCGGATCATCTCCTATAAAGAGGATATCTGCTCCCCTGTTTCCTGCTCCCAGAAGAAGTTTTTTGTCCTTCACTCCCTCTAGCTTATTTAACTTCATTCCGCCCAGTTCAAATTTCAATTCATCCCAAAGCTCTTTATTTCCCAAGTTCATCACCACTATATACTAAAAATTTCTGTTGCTCTGTCCTGATAGGCCATCTCCAGCTCTACCTCTATCTCTTCCCTTGCCAGTTGCTCCTTCACTGCTGAGAGAGCCAGATCATACTTATTACTGTCCCTGCTCACATGGGCCAGGTAGACCTTCTTCAGCCCCTCATGGTAGCTTTCGCATATAAACTTTGCAGCCGCCTCATTGGAGAGGTGACCATTGTTAGACTTCACTCTGTTCTTGAGGTCCCAAGGATAGGAACAAGTCATAAGCATGGAATGGTCGTAGTTACACTCTATCACCATTATATCCACACCCTTAAAGTAATCTCTTACCAGGTTATCCACATACCCTATATCTGTAGCCAGAGCTAGCTTCTTTCCCGTGGAGTTTACTATCCTAAACCCCATGGTTCTTTTTGCATCGTGCATTACATCAAAGGGTCTTATCCTTATATTGGGAGAAAGCTTAAAGTCCCCCTCTAAAAAGATCAGGTTCTTCTCCTCTATATTCCCCAGCTTCTTTATACCGGCCTCATAGCTTTCCCTGGTAATGTATATTGGTATATCGTATTTTCTAGATAGTATCCCCGCCCCCATTATATGGTCCCCATGCTCATGGGTTATAAGGATTGCCTCTATCTCCTCGATACTTTCACCTATACTCTCCAGTTTCTCCTTTAGCTTCTTTCCGCTAAAACCAGCATCTATAAGGAATTTTACTCCCTCAGTTTCTATAAAGGTAGCATTTCCACCACTACCACTTCCTAACATAGATATCTTCATATTTATCCTTACTCTTCCTTTCTAGATACTTCCTCCCCAAAATAAAAAAAGTAAGTAGTATCACTACTTACTATATATTAAGATTCTATTTTTGTCAAACGAAGTAAGCTCTATGTTTTCAAGCTCTAAAAGGTAGAGTAGAAGTGAAAATACTGCTACTCTAATAGTGCCTGGCACAGCTGTTTCTATCATATATCCCCTCAAGGACCCTAAAGGTCTCATCTAAGTTTCTCGTATGAAGACTTATCCTCTTTCCGTTAGCATCAAAGGAAACTATAAATTTGTTATCCACCTGATTTATATCACACACAAGTACCGCTTCGCTAAAAGCCACAAACCATTTTCCCCTTTTAAATACTATCTTCATAGATATGCCCCCTTAAACGTATTTTCTATCTATATTTATATATAACTAGTATAACCTCCCTACCTATAAATGTCAATAACTTATAATATTTTTTTGAAATATCCCTGAAACACTTGAAAAAATAGGAGAAAAAAACTATAATTAACTATAAACATCTATAAGGAGATGATTTTATGGATTTTAAGAGCTTTATCAAGGAAAGAAGAACTAAGCTAGGCTATAGTCAAAATAAATTTTCAAAATTAATCGGCATCACCCAGTCATACTTCAACTCTATAGAGAGGGGGGAGGTAAAAAATCCTCCCAGCGAGGAGGTCTTAGAAAAGATCGCCAAGGGGCTGGAGCTGGACACTAGAGAAACTGAGAACCTCAAGTATCTTGCTGCCATCGAAAGAACTCCCGATATTATAATGGAGGAGCTTTCAAGGATGAGAAGCGAGGTTAAGAACCTCAAGGAAAATGCTGGAAGCAATACCAGCCTCACAGACACCTTCCTTAACCTCAGCAATATCCCTATCTATGAAAGGGTAAGTGCTGGAACAGGGGCACTAAATGACGGCGAGATTACAGACTATCTCTCCATCCCGGGGATAAAAAACCCAGGGGAGACCTTCGGTGTCAATGTATGGGGAGATTCCATGGAACCCACTATAAAGGATGGTTCCATAATAATATGTAGAAAAGATGTGGAGATTAGGAACGGGGAGATCGGTGCATTTCTCGTAGACGATGAAGCCTATGTAAAGAGACTGAAGATCACCGAATCCTATATAGCTCTTATGAGTGACAATCCCAACTATCCTCCTATATTTATAGGACCAGGAGAGAAGCTGGTAGCTGTGGGAAAGGTTATCAAGGTACTAAGTGATATTTAATGCATTAAAAAAGACCTCTAATTTCGAGGTCTTTTTTTAATACTCTACCTTCTTTTCTCTTTAGTCTTCACTGAATCAAAAATTATAGCTGTTAAGGTTTTAAGTGTACTGAAGGTCCCTGCCCTCTAAACTCTATCAGCTCTCCATCTGGACCTGTAAATACAACTCTACGCCATCCCTCTTCCCCTGTTTCCCTTGCTTCAACTGGGTGAGGTTCAGTATCAATAGGTACACCGGCACCCTTTAGCCGGCTATAGTCTCCATCAAAGTCATCACTTTCAAGGCAGAAGTGAAATCCCTGGTCAGCTGAGCCTGAACTATCTGGCATATGTATCAGCTCTAAAATAGTATCCCCTAGCTTCAGGTAGGCTATCTTTTCCACCGTAGGAACAGGTACACCGTGTTCATAGTATCTTCTAAAACCCAGGTACTCCTCATAAAAATCAACAGATCTCTCCATATCTTTAACAGTAAATGCTACGTGATCGATACGTTTAAACATAGCTCCTCCTCAATAATAGACTAATCAAATAATATCCTAGACCCAGGAACTCTGATACCCTGAACCTCTATATAACTACAATGATTACTTATCTTTTTATATCAATAACATTTTGTAGCAGGGCTTTACACCTTCCACAGCCTGCACCGGCTCCTGTAACCTCTTCAACCTTCTCAGTTGTATCTGCTCCACCCTTTACTGCATTAAGTAAATCTTCCATAGAAACCCCTTTACCTCCACAGGCAACCGACAATATCTTCTCTATCTCTCCAGTACAGCCACCGCAGCCTGTTCCTGCTCCTGTGATCTCCTTTATCTCCTCTATAGTACGGGCACCACCAACCATTGCTTTCCTGATATCCCCATAGCTTACCTGTTTACACTGACATATAATTCTATTTACAGGTATAAGAGTAGCTGTCACATATATGTCTCCAGCACTTCTCATAGAATGCAGTGTTCCTGCTGGGGCAACAAATGTATCTCCTACCTTCAGCTCCACTTCTCTATCTTCTAATACTCCAAACCCTGAACCCTTTATACAGTAAAATACCTCATCCTGAGCTGCATGCTCATGGAGAGGAACCTTTGTGTCGGAAGAGACGTGATATACCTTAGTTTCAATACCTTCTCTAATTAAATCTAAATTCATAATTTTACTACTCCTTTTATAAATAAACATTAAATAATAATCGCCAAAGAGGAACCTAAAGCTTCCTTCTAAAATACATCTAACTAGATATATTTATCTAAAAAAATTTTAACATCCTACTTCTAGAATATTAACAGGTAAAGAGTATCTTCTAATTACCTTTAAACTCCTATCAAAATCTTCACACCCAAATAATATATCTAATTAGATATATTGTCAACATTTTGTTTTTTACTACTCCACTTATAAAACAGATTGTCCCTCTCAACCTCCCTCCTCTGCTACCTTTCATCCTTAAACCTAAAATTCCAAAGGCCTTTCCTCTTATAAGTTAGCTCAATGATTTTTTAAAAATTCCTTGCAGTTGCATATAATTACAGGTATAGTTTTTATATGGAATATATAGATGATAATAAATTAAACCTTAGACTGTATATAGCACTGAATAGGTGCCAGCAGACAGTCCTAAAAAAAAGTCAGGAAACATTAAAAAAGAACAACCTTACAGTAAGTCAGTTTGATGTATTGGAGATACTATACTACATGGGAGACCTGAAGGTAGGTGAGATAATAGAAAGAAGTCTCTCCACAATAGGAAATATAAGCCTTGTGATAGATAACCTGGTGAAACTATCCCTTGTGGAGAAGAAAAAGGGAGAAAAGGACAGAAGAATAACCTATGTATCCCTTACAGAGAAGGGACGAAAAAAGATTGAAAAGGTCCTTCCAGAGCGTCTGGGTGACCTCGATAGAATAATGGAACCCCTGGAAGCAAAGGACAAGAGAAATTTAATCATGCTCCTTCAGAAGCTCGGATTAAATTAAATACTAGAAACAACAGAAAATTACTACATCTAATCCATAGATAAAGGAACTAGAAAAAACAAATGGAAAAGATCCCTATTACAACTTTCCAAAAAAAACAGGCTGTTAATCCAGAAGGTAATCAAGGGAACAAAATATCACCATAAGATAGAAAATTGCATCGATAGATCACCTTAATCCCACCCTACTCCCAACATTAAGTTCACCAATAAAATAATAGTTTTAAGATAATAAGAGCTAAGGAGCAACCCTTAGCTCTTTTTTATGCATCATTTTGATTATCCTTTTTCAAGAAGTATAATTATTAATGGAGGGAAGTATCAGGTACAGTAGTTCATCAAAATAACTTCCAAAAGAATCTTACCTTATCTAGGGAGATGAATTTAAAAATAGAGCTTATAAAGAATACTTTTTATGGGGTGAGAGATGAAAAAGCTGAAGAACAGTTTAAAAAAGAGGTTAGCATTTATAAAGAAAAAAAGAGAACACTACTTTGAGTACAATAAATTATATAATGACTTTTTATCCTATGAAGCATTTAGATTAAAAATAGACTTAGAAAGCTTCATCTTGCGAAACTACAATGAAAAATTACAGGTAACCTACCTGCAGGATGTGATAAGAGACTTTTCTCTGGATAAAAAATCCAAAAGTAATATAATCACAGTGGATAAAAAATATAGAATTATTAAAAATCATGAAAGATTAATAGAAGCTATAAAAAATAATGAAGCAGATATTGAAATCAGCGTGGACCTAGATGGTAGATATAATAGTGGAGTACCTATAGATACCCTTCCTGTAGAAGAACTAAAAGTTTTAGAAGATATAATGAATAAAACAAGACACATATACACTGCAATCATCTGGGAACCAGCTTATAACTTTTTAGAAGATATAATAAAGGAGATAAAGGATGTATATCAGGTAATAAAAGTTTTAGATATAAAATTTGAAAATACCCAGGGTCTCATCGATTACGCCAACAAAGTATATGAGCATAACACAAGAAAAGAGTTTGTTCAAACTAAAGTTCAGAGACTGATAAAAGGACAAAATAGAGTATTGATGATATATTATGATATTGGGGATCCTAAGATTGATAAGGAGGGAACAGCCCAGGAGCAGGTACAGGAACTTAAAAATCATATCAGAAAAACTTTTAGAGACAGGATCGATGATTACATCTTTGACATATGCTATCATTCAGGGGTTAACCACAAAGAAATTGAAGATATAGAGGATGCTTTAAAAGAGGCTGTAAAGAACCCCAAAAACACAATAAATGAATTAGAAAATTTCAACAATACTCATTGGAAAAATATAAATTAATATAGTCTAACTCTTGAAGAACTTTCAAAATTTTCAAAATCACATTTAAAACAATACCGCCCTCTATATAGTAAGGTCCCTAAAATTCAGATAATTGTTATCTACATAAAAAACCGGCAGTCAAAGCTGCCGGTTTTGTTTAATTTAAAAGGTGATCTCCCTTTCCCAAAACATTTATATCGGAGATCTTCTGACTCAGTTCCCTGAGAAGTTCCTCATTCTTCTTGTCCTCCTCTGTGAGGATGTACTCAAAGAAATCCGTTGTTTCCCTTGTCATCTCCTTGAGAACTCCCTGTCCCTTCTCAGACAGCTTAAAGGTAGTACCTCCCCTGTAGATAACATACTCCTTTTCTATGAGTTTATCCATAGCCTTCAAGAATATATTGTGTCCTATATAGAGCTTATCCCTTATCTCATCTTCACTCTGACAATTGGAAAGCCCCATTACATTTAATACCAGAAATTCATTTACAGTAACCCCCAACTTTTTAGACAACCTTCTCACATAGTGCCTTATCTCATTGGAGAGACATATCATCTCGAAAACTATTTTTGACATATTATCTTTCATGGAGGACCACACCCTTTAGGCCAAAATTTCAACAATTTATTGCTACATCTAATGTATCATTCTAGCTGAAATTAGCTTTTCCTCCTGACTTCTTTCTTAAGTTTATTTCTTTTCCACTATATACTTTTCCAGAAGTCCCTCATAAAAATCACTTCCTACTATATTCTCCAGAGCTCCGTCTATGGTCTCCAAAAGTTCCGAGTTATTCTTTCCTATTGCCATAGCATACTCCTCCTTAGCAAGCTCCTTAGGCAGTATCTTCAGCCCGGGATTTTGCCCTACAAAGTTTCTTGCCTGCTGGTAATCCAGGATTATCGCATCGATCTTTGAAGTGTTCAGTGCAAGGATCGCCTCATAGGTTTTATTGTATTTAGTTAAGTTGATCCCCTCTATACTCTCAGCTAATGTATCACTGGTTGTTCCCAGAGCCACTCCCACACTCTTTCCAGGAAGGTCTTCCCCTCCCTGAATACTCTCCTCGTCCTCCTTTACTACGATTACCTGACTTACATTGAAGTATGGCTTAGAGAAGTTCACCGCCTTCTTTCTCTCCTCAGTCACCGACATTCCAGATAGGATTGCATCTATCTTTCCCGTCTGAAGAGCCGGAAGAAGACCTGCAAAGGCTATATCCTGAAGCTCCAGTTTGATCCCCGTCTGTTTCTCTATCTCCTTGGCAAGATCCACATCAAACCCAACTATCTCACCATTTTCTCTGTATTCAAAGGGAGCAAAGTCAGCACTCATTCCTACCACATATGTTTTCTGCTCCTCCTTTGCTCCGCATCCTGCCAGTAACATAACCATCAATATTACCAATATCTTCTTCATATTCATCCTCCCATAGTCTCTATCATAATCACTTTAATTGTATGCAGCCTGTTTTCAGACTGATCAAATACCCTTGACCTGTCTCCTTCAAATACCTCGTTGGTTACCTCCATCTCCTCTATACCATGCCTCTCTTCAGTTAAACGTATCCTCGTGCCAAACTCCTAGATGTTAATACTCCCTCTTCCCTACTTCATAGCGCTGATCTTACTTGGCAGGGAGAATAACTTTATGAATCCCTCTGCATCACTGTGGTTGTATAGGTCACTCTCACCGAAGGAGGAGATCCCTTCATCGTAGAGAGCATTTTTACTCCACTTTCCAGCCACCTTGACATTTCCCTTATAGAGCTTCAGCTTCACCGTACCACTTACACCCTCCTGAAGTTTTTCCACAAGGCAGTCCATAGCTTCCTTTAATGGACTGAACCAGAGACCGTTGTATGTTAACTCTGCATACTTCAGTGCCATCCCCTTCTTAAAGGCCCACGACTCCTTATCCATGCAGATACTTTCCAGGTCCTCCAGTGCCTTGTAGAGTATAGTTCCCCCTGGTGTTTCATATATCCCTCTGGACTTCATCCCCACCAGTCTGTTTTCAACTATATCTATTATTCCTATACCATTTCTTCCCCCTATCTCATTGAGCTTGGATACCAGCTCCACAGGCCCCAGCTTCTCTCCATTTACTCCCACTGGATTACCCTTGCAGAATTCCACCTCTACATACTCCTCTGCATCTGGAGCATCCTTGGGAGCAGTTGTCATCATATAGAACTCCTCCTCCTTATGCTCATTTCCAAGGCCCTCTATCTCTCCACCCTCATGGCTGATATGCCAGATATTCTGATCTCTGGAGTAGATCTTCTCCTTGGTTACGCTAAGCTCTATCCCCTTGGACTCAGCATAGTCTATGGCATCCTCTCTGGACACTATATCCCACTCTCTCCACGGAGCTATTATCTTTATGGTAGGATCAAAGGAGGCCACTCCCACCTCAAATCTCACCTGATCGTTCCCCTTACCTGTACACCCGTGACAGATATACTTAGCTCCCTCCTTGTGGGCTATCTCCACTAACTTCTTGGCCATAAGAGGTCTTGCATAGGCAGTTCCTAGGAGGTATCTTCCCTCATACATGGCCCCCGCCTTCAGCGCCTTAAACACATAGTCTGAGAGAAACTCCTCAGTTACCTCCTCCACATATATCTTGCTTGCCCCGGAAGATATGGCTTTCTTCTTTACCTCCTCCATGTCGTCATCCTGCCCCACATTTATACAGGCTGCTATTACTTCTAGATCATAGTTTTCCTTGAGCCACGGTACAATTATCGATGTATCCAGCCCCCCTGAATATGCTAGCACTACCTTCTCTTTAACTGTATTTTTTTCACCCATTTTCTATCCCCCTATTATATTTAAGTATTTTTTTCCGTTAGCCATCTGTACAGCAAGAGCTTCCCTTCCAGTTCCCCCGTAGGAGTTTCTCTCCCATACACAGTTTTCCAGACCTATCTTTTTATGGATATCCTCACCAAATTCAGAGTGAAACTCCTTGAACTTCTCCAGCTTAAGCTCCGATATCTTCTTCTTATTTATCTCACAGTGAACCACTATCTCTCCCACTACCCTGTGGGCTTCCCTGAAGGGAACTCCCCTCTTAGCAAGGTAATCAGCCACGTCGGTGGCATTTATAAATCCTCCCTCGAGGTTTTCATACATCTTATTCCTATTGATCTTCATGGTTTCAAACATCTCCTTGAAGATAAGAAGAGATATCTTTATGGTATCTATGGAATCAAAGACCCCCTCCTTATCCTCCTGGGTATCCTTGTTATAGGCAAGAGGCAATCCCTTCATTACCGTCATTATCCCCACAAGGTTCCCGTAGATCCTTCCAGTCTTCCCTCTTATGAGCTCTGCCACATCGGGATTCTTCTTCTGAGGCATGATGGAGGACCCTGTGGAGTAAGTATCCGCCATCTCAACAAAGGAAAACTCCGTGGTGCACCACACAACTATCTCCTCACAAAATCTCGACAGGTGCATGGAGATCATGGATATTACAAAGTTCATCTCTATGATGAAATCCCTGTCACTTACAGTATCTATGGAATTTTCAGTTACCTTCTTAAATCCCAGCTCCTTGGCCACAAACCCTCTGTCGATGTTGTAGGTGGTTCCAGCTAGGGCTCCCGCTCCCAGGGGCATCTCATCCAGCCTTTCCATCACCTGTTCCATTCTTTCATAGTCTCTCTTAAACATCTGAAAGTAAGCCATAAAGTGGTGGGCTGCCGATACAGGCTGAGCTCTCTGAAGGTGGGTGTAGCCGGGCATTATTACATCCTTATTTTCCTCGCTTTTACTGTGGATCCCCTCCATAACATCCCTTAGGAGATCCATTATAAGGTTCCCCTCCCTCTTGAGATGCATCCTTATATCCAGAGCCACCTGGTCATTTCTGCTTCTGGCTGTGTGAAGCTTCCCCCCCACAGGCCCTACCTTCTCTATGAGCCTCTTCTCTATTGCCATGTGGATGTCCTCATCCCCAATATTAAAGGTAAAGGCTCCCTCTTCTATCTCGCTCTTTACCTCTCCCAGGGCTTCCTCTATAAGTTTCTGCTCCTCCCCGGCAATTATTCCTTGTACAGCCAGCATTCTGCTGTGGGCTATGCTTCCCTCTATATCCTCTCTATACATACGCTTATCAAAGTTTATCGATCCGTTGAACTCCTCCAGTATCTTGCTGGAGTTCTCGGTAAATCTTCCTCCCCATAACTTCAAACCTATTCCCCCCTCTAAATTTTTCTCCTACTTCCCGTATTGAAGGTAGGCCGCAATCTCCTTCATGCTCATCTCCTCTAACCCCATCCTCTCAAGGGTTCTTCCCTCTTCAAAGTAGTTTTTCCCATTGTATGCTCCCGCTATTGTGATGCATGAGTACATCATAGGTGCCTTCACTCCCAACTTTTGTGCAAAGGAGTAGCAGGGAACCACCAGATAGGGAACATCCTCAGTGATATATCTGTGGTGGGAGTTTGAGGGAGCCCCTATCCTACTGTGGGCTGATGAGCTCCTGTTGAGCTCATACACACTCATATAATCTGTGTTATAGAGACAGTTCATAGCTTCCAGCTCGGGAGTCAGTCTCACTCCCATTGCATCTCCTATGGCTATCCTCTCCCCCTCCATAACATCCACTGCCCTTGATGTAGCAATGGAGCAGGTATCCCTGTAGTAGTTAAACTCTCCGTTGAAGTTTTCCATTACCCCCATATTCAGTACCGATAGAAGAGGATGTCCTCCAAAGTTTATATTCTCCATCCCTGCAGCTACCACATTATTCAAAAGCTTCAGGGGCAGGGGAAAGATCTTTCCTAGTTCTGCTACTACCTTTTCTCCCCTCACTGCCGGGAACACCCCCACAGGAAGGTGGGTCTTGGTTCCGTAGATAGCCACTCCCCCCTCACACTCGATACGGCATGCCCAGGGAATGGAGATAGCATCCACAAAGACCGCCTTCCTCTCCACTCCCTTCTCTGCAAGAAGCCTATTATATACAAGGGAAGCAAAGTTTCCTGGCATGGTTACAACTATATGGTCCTCCAGGTATGGATGGATCTTCTCAAAGATGATCTCCTGGGCATAGGAGGGAACTATGAGCACCAATATCTTGGAGTAGCTCATAGCCTCCTCTATGGAGGTAGTTATCCTGTCTACACGCTCTACTCCTGCAATGTCACACTCCATTCCCTCTACCTCTCCCAGGGCTTCTATGCTGTTTCCCCTGTTGATTACCCCGAATATATT
The DNA here is from genome assembly GCF_027925155.1 of Propionigenium maris DSM 9537. Classification (GTDB taxonomy): domain Bacteria; phylum Fusobacteriota; class Fusobacteriia; order Fusobacteriales; family Fusobacteriaceae; genus Propionigenium; species Propionigenium maris. The sequence continues at coordinate 200,106 of NZ_BSDY01000004.1, forward strand.
TTCAGAGTACTCCATGGAATCATAGAGGCACACCTCATTCCCTACCTTGGTAAAGTGGTATGCTGCTGTGAGTCCCCCGTTTCCTCCTCCTATTATGGTAACTTTCTTCATAGACTACTCCTGTCCGCTAAAGTGCTTTTCTACAAGCTCCTCATACTTTCCGCTTGCCTTGAGTCCTGCTATCTGGCTGTTTAGCTTCGCCACCATATCGCTGCTTCCCTTCTTCAGAGCTATGGCTGATCCGTCGGAACTTCCGTCCACAATCATTGCCTTAACCAGTTTAGGATTATTGTCCAGGTATGGCTTTGCCACTGCATCTCCAACGATTACCGCGTCTATCTTATCCTCATTTAGATCAAGGATGGCACCGGTAAAGCTGTTATAAGACTTCACCTCTGCTGCTCCCAGGTCCATAGCTATCTTCTCCTGTATTGTTCCCAGCTGTGCTCCCACTACCATACCTGCAAGGTCCTCCTCAGATGAAACATTGCCGTTTACCTCTTTATTTACAAGTACCGCCTGACCACTGCTGTAGTATATCTCTGTGAAATCAACGGCCTTAGCTCTCTCCTCAGTAGGGCTCATCCCCGCTATTACCATATCCACCTTTCCAGACTGTAGTGCCGGAAGTAAACCATCGAAACTCATATTGTTCCACTCTATCTCATATCCCATAGACGCTGCCAGCTCCTCCATAAGGTCGATATCAAATCCAACTATCTTTCCATTTTCTAAGTACTCATAGGGCTTGTACTCTGCATTGGTGCCTACATATATTACCTTGGACTCCTCCTTGCTTCCTCCGCACCCTGTAAATAATAGTCCCACAGCTGCCATCACTGCTAATATCATCTTTTTCATATCTCTTCCTCCTGCTTTTAAAAATTTATATTAAATAATTTACTTACCCTCTATCTGAGAGAACTCAGCCTTAATCTCCCCCAGGATCTTCTCATCCACTATTACCTCTATACCAGTAAGGACCATGGCCATCACTGCTTCCTTCATCCCCCTCTTGGCTTCCTCTGTCTGAGTAGCTGCTGCAAACTCCACACTGTGTCCCGTTAGAGCCTCCTTACTTATGGGAAAGTAGGGGTGTATCACTGGACAACAATAGCTCACATCTCCCATATCTGTAGACCCTGTCTCCTTTCCCTCACCTATCTCCTCTACTCCTAACCTCTTTAGGTTATTTACATAGAGCTCCGACAGTTTTTTATTGGTTACCAGGTCTTCAAAGGTGTACTCATAGTTGGATATCTCCACCTGGGTACCTGTGGCAAGAGCCGCTCCTTTTGCGCAGTTCTTCACCCTCTCAACCAGCTCTCCAAGGTTCTTCCGTGTGTCGCTTCTCACATAGAAATCCGCTGCTGCATAGTCGGGAATTATGTTGGCTGCTTCCCCTCCCTTGGACACTATCCCGTGTATTCTCTCCCCGTCCTTAACCTGCTGTCTCATTGCATTTATGGAATTAAAAAGTGTTATCACTCCGTCCAGGGCATTTATCCCCTCATGGGGCATCCCCGCAGCATGGGCAGTTTTTCCGTGGTACTCAAACCTTATTGCCTCCATGGCCTGGGAGGTTCCGCTCTTCATATGCTTCTCCCCGATAGGGTGTACCGCCATGGCTATATCTAAGCCATCAAATAAGCCCGCCTTTGCCATATCCACCTTGGCTCCGTCTGTTTCCTCTGCTGGGGTACCGTAAACCAATACCTCTCCCCCTATATCATCTACAAATTCCTTTAATAGAAGTCCCGCCCCTGTACTGGCTGCTCCCAGGATATTGTGACCGCATCCGTGGCCTATCTCAGGAAGAGCATCGTACTCAGCCAGGAAGGCCACCTTGGGTCCCTCCTTCTTGGAGGTATAGGATGCAATAAAGGCAGTTTCTATTCCAAGTATCCCCTCATCTATGTCAAAGCCATTTTTCTTGAGGAGCTCCATGTGTGCCTTGGCTGCCTTTACCTCCCCTCTTCCCAACTCTGGATTTTCATAGATATATTTGCTGAGTTCATGCAGATCCCCTGCATACTTTTCATATAGCTCCTCCACCTTTTTTTTCATCTCTAACCTCCCAATAGTTGCTTTTTTCACTCATTTAACCTATTTTTTTGTATAAAAAAGGAGCCTGTCATCATCCAGGCTCCTACTCCAAGATAAATTACAGTTTCCTATACCGATATTCTATTTTTAGTTCTCCTGTGCCTCATCCTGATTTTCCTCATCTTATCTCTCCATTTCAATTAAATATTAAACAAATAGCTTAGCTATTATAATGATAATCGGTAGACTGATTGCCGTTCTTGCAAGGAAGAATCCCAGTACCTCTAAGAAGTTAAAGTTCATCTTCGTCTTAAGAAGGATCGATCCAGTCTCCGCCATAAAGATCAGCTGTGTAAATGACAGCGTCCCAACGATAAATCTTGAGATCTCATACTCAGATCCCTTGATAAAGATAGTAGGAAGGTACATATCTGTAAATCCTACTAGAGATGCTTCAGCTACAAGCTTGGCATCTGGTATATTTAAAAACTCAAATACTGGTACTAGCGGTGATGCAATTATGCTGAAGATTGGTGTTGCCTCAGCTACCATAAGCCCGCAAGTTCCTACAAATACAATTACAGGTATAAATGTCATGTGGATATTGAAGATCGATGGAAGCATCTTTGTGAATGCCCCTATATCTGCTCCCTGTGCCTTATCCACAGCTATATCAAATGCTTCATCTACACTTACCTTTTTGTCGTCCTCCTTCAGCTGCTTCCCTACCCCTTCCATATACTCATCTGGATACTTGGTGATGATAGGCAGTCTCGACATGATAAGTGCCACTGTAAAACTTGTAAATACTATTGTTCCGTAGAACAGCGGAAATCTCGATGAGAATCCAAGCTCTCCAGCAACAAAGGCTGTAAAAGCAATTCCTACTACCGAAAAGCATGTAGCTATAAGGGTAGCTTCTCTTTTTGTATAGTATCCCTGGGCATGCTGCTCATCTGTTACCAGTATTCCCAGTGTTCCGTCTCCTACAAATGAAGCTATAGCATCTACAGCACTTCTTCCTGGTACATTGAATAGCTTTCTCATTACCGGCTTAAGAAGGTTCCCCAGAAACTCCAGAAGACCAAAGTCCAGAAGGAATGGCAGGATAAGATTTCCAACGGTAAATGTTACAAAGAGTGATCCTATAAAATCGTTTACCACAAGCCCTCCAGTGTCTCCACCGATAAGAAGCTGAGGTCCCACCTGGAAGTAAACCATCATATACATAATAGCTCCTGCTACTCTCACAAGCAGTGATAGCGAACCTGTTACAAAGGCCGACTTTAACACCTTGTTCTCGGTTATAAATGAAAGGTTAAATACACTTCCCAGGATACTCATAACTATTGTAGCTGCTGAAGCTATCACTCCATAGAAAAGTACTCCCTCTGTAAGGTGGTTCTTTACTATTCCATTGATATGCCCCAGCATTACTGTTGTCTGCCCCTTATATGGTATTGGCAGCAGGAATAGCGCTATCCCCAGTAACGAAGGTATTATAAACTTTGCTTTACTCTTATTTTCAACTTGATTCATCGATATTGTGCTCATCTTTTTCTCCCTGTTCTCTCTTTTTTTATCTTTCTATTAAAACTATCTCTAGTGGTTTAATACCTTATCTAAAAACTCCTTAGTTCTTTCATTCTTGGCACTTTCAAATACCTCTATGGGGTGTCCGTCCTCTACAACCACTCCCTCGTCCATAAACATAACTCTGCTGGCTACATTCTTGGCAAATCCCATCTCGTGGGTTACGATTACCATGGTCATTCCCTCGTCTGCCAGGTCCCTCATTACATCCAGTACCTCCCTTACCATCTCTGGGTCCAGAGCACTTGTTGGTTCATCGAAGAGTATTACGTGGGGGTCCATTGCAAGGGCTCTTGCTATGGCTATTCTCTGCTTCTGTCCCCCGCTCAGTTGGTTGGGATAAGCTCCCGCCTTATCTGAAAGTCCCACTCTCTTCAGTAGGCTCATGGCCTTCTTCTCTATCTCATCCTTCCCCTGCTTCTTCACCTTCATAGGTGCCAGAGTTAGGTTTTCCAGTACACTCTTGTGGGGGAAGAGGTTAAAGTGCTGAAACACCATCCCCACCCTCTCACGGAGGTTATTGATATTTGTTGTTTTCTCCATTATGTCTCTTCCCTCTACAAGGATGCTTCCCTTAGTTGGCTCCTCCAGCTTGTTTATACATCTGAGGAAGGTTGACTTCCCGCTTCCAGATGGTCCTATTACAGCTACCACCTCTCCCTTGTCTATCTGCTTATCTATTCCCTTGAGAACATGAAGTTCTCCAAAACTTTTATGTAGTCCCTCTATCTTAATCACTGACCTTCAGCCCCCCTTCTACACTTCTCATAAACTTTGTAAATATAGTTGTCAACATGAGATATATAAGTCCCACAGCCAGAAGAGGTTCCACTCCTCTATAGGTCTGACTGGTTATTATGTTAGCCGATCTCAGAAGATCCACCCCTCCGATAAATCCCACTATGGAGGTTTCCTTGAGAAGACTTATAAACTCACTTACCAGTGCCGGAAGGATCTTCTTTATCCCCTGGGGAATTATAATCTCCTTCATTGCAGTGGGATAGGTCATCCCCAGAGCTCTTGCTGCCTCCATCTGTCCCTTGGGCAGCCCCTCTATTCCCGCTCTTATTATCTCAGCTACATAAGCTCCGCTGTTCAGCCCGAATGCTATTCCTGCCACCACAAGGATGGGAGTATTTCTCAGGCTTCCCACAAATACTATGTTGGCTAGAACCATGAGCTGCACCACTGCAGGTGTTCCTCTCACCACATCCACATAGGTCAGTGCAAACCTTTCCAGTGGATTTATCTTTTCCAGCTTTCCTATTCCCTTGAAGGGATAGAAGTGTGACAGCCTCATCACCGCCAGGAGGGTTCCAAAGACCACTCCTATTACCGCCGCAAAGAGCGTTACCCCTATGGAGAAAGCCAGCCCCTTTAATATATACATGTATCTTGAATCCTTAAAAAATATCTCTGCCAGTGTCTGTAAATACATCTTTGCCCCCTTTTATGTTAAAACCCCTTAATTGCAATAAAAAAAGTCCAGTTAGCTTTGTATTCCTATCTACAATCTGCTAACTGGACATTCCCTTTGTAAAAATAAAAGCCAGCGGTTTATACTACCCCTGGCTTTAAAATCTACACTTCGTTATACTCATGGGAGGATCTTGCTTCTCCCAATCTTTGCACAAGAATTTAAATGTCAATTTAAGCCAATTGAATTAGATAAGAATTATTGTTTTTTGTCCTGCTTCTCCTTATCCTTCTTCTCCTTAGCTTAAGCATTTGAATTCCTCCTCTTCTCAAAATTTATATCTCTAAGATTTTCTCTCTGATATTTTCTTCTTATTTGATAAGGATGATACCAAGATAATCTCCTTCTGTCAACACTTTTTATTTATCAAATTTTATTTTTCCCACTTTTAAAAGACTTGATCCTTAAATTAATTTTGACCCTACATCACCGAAAATACACAATTCCAAGGTATAATTTAATGAATTTTTAAGGAGGTTTTTTATGAAAAAAAAAATAATTTATTTTTTGACCTTTGTACTACTATCTCTCTCTGCTGTGGGAGCTGAACCATTCCAGCTTTCCCTTCCTGGAAACAACAACTTTCCAGACAGCCAGGATGTCTCTGGAGCCAGGCTTTCCCTTCTCTATGGTGAAGCCCGTAATGTAAAGGGACTTAACGTTTCGATCTTTGGTGTCTCTGAGGTAGAGAACTTTACAGGACTGGAGTTTGACTGGTTTTTCGGTGCCAACAGGGTTAGAAATGAGTTTAAGGGAGTGGCCCTTGGATGGGTAAACTGGCACGAGGGACAGGATACAGGGGTCAACATTGGATTTGTAAACTTTGTAAATAACGTCAATGGTGTAAACCTTGGAGGTTTCAACTACTCCCAAGGGCTTACCCAGATAAATATAGGTCTTGTCAATGTAGGTCTCTATGAGAGCCTTATAGATATCGGCTTTGTAAACTACTCGGAGAGCACCACCTTCCAGATAGGTCTTATCAATGCCACAAAGAATCTGGACGGCCTTCAGGTAGGTATCATAAACTATGCTGAAAATGGTATCTTCCCGGTTCTTCCCCTTGTAAACTTTAGAAAAACTTTATATTAAAAAGCAACGTGACGGTGCATCCTGATAACCAATTGGAATACTAGTTATTTCATGTAAAACTTTTGCAAATTTTATACTTGCCTTAACAATAAAAAAAGCGGTCTTATAGGCCGCTTTTTAATTTTGCTCTATCTAGTTCTTGGCTTCCAGCTTTAGGATTCTCTCCTTGGCTCTTTCAAGCTCCAGCTTCTGCTTTATGCTTTCCTTGAGCTTCATATTATCCAGCTCTCTCTTTACCTCTGATATCTCGGTATTGTCCTGCATATCAGCTGATTTTTTTATCGGCTGCTCCAGGTAGATAGACAGATAGTTCTCGTTAAACTCTTTCTCGATAACCTTATTGCTTGTACCTGTTTCTCCCTTAAGCATTACTACACTTACCTCATCTTTAGGTACCCTCATCTGCAGTCTTCCACCGTAGATCCTTCCATAGTACTCACCATTGAGGAAAACCTCTGCCTCCTGAACGTTGGTAATAACAGTTACCTCTCTCTCTGGTCTCTTGGATGTTGAAGAACATCCCATAAAACTCAATACCATAATCAGCGCTAACATCGTTTTTTTTATCATCTTCTCTCTCCCCTATGAAGCTTCCAGTTTAAGAACTCTCTCCTTTGTTCTTTCCATCTCCAGCTCCTGCTTTATACTTTCCTTCATCTTCATCTTTTCAATTTCGCTCTTCAGCTTCTCTATCTCCGTGTCCTTCTCTGCAGAACTCTTCTTTCTGGAGAACCCTGGAACAGAGTAGTTTGTCTTGGACAGCCTTCCCGTTCCTCCCGTAGGATAGTCGATTATATATGTAGCTCCATACCACAGAAGATTCCAGGTGGCCCATGGATTATACTCCCTCTCTAGATACACCTTTCTCACATTCTCTGGATTATCTATCTCCCTAAGAAGGATGTACTCATCCCCGTGTCTGCTTCTGTTGGATGCATCAAATACTATTAGGTTTCCTTCACCTATATAGTTATTTCCGTCTGAATATGCCTCTACCGGTGTGGCAGACTGCAGTGTAACAGTTTTTCTTGCTGGTTCCATCATAGTTCCGCACCCCGTCAGCAGAAGCACTAGGGAAACCACAGCCATTGTAAATATCTTTTTTCTCATAAACTCTCCCTCGTCACTTTTAATTTTAAGTTAATTTTCACAAAATTAAATAACCTTAAAATTATACACCAACTGACTTAGGGGTAACCTATGACTTTATCCATAGATTAAGAAAAATTAATTTTTTAAGTATATTGTGGTTTTCTATTTAAAGGATTTCTTAATTTTGTTATAATAACTAAATTAGAACGACTACTAGAGGAGGATCAAGATGAAAAAAATACTAGCTCTTGCAGCAGGACTTACCCTTGCTGCTACTACAGCACTGGCTGCACCGGCACAGCTTTCCGTTCCCGGGAAAAACTTCCCAGAGGGGGATGTATCTGGTGTGAGACTTTCACTTCTAAATGGTAAAACTGAAAATGTATCAGGGGTTAACTTCTCTGTTCTTGGACTTTCTGAAGTTGAAAACTTCAAGGGTCTTGATTTCGGTCTTTTCTTTGGTGCAAGTAGAGTCTCTGGAGACTTTACAGGGGTGGGAATCAACTTCCTAAACTGGCATGAGGGAAATTCCAAGGGTGTTAACTTTGGTCTTGTGAACTACGTTAACAACATGAAGGGTGTTAACTTTGGTTTTGTAAACTTTGCTGAGGGAGACAGCCTTATCAACCTTGGTGCTGTAAACGTTATAAAGGGAGATGCACTGGTTAACTTTGGTGCTGTAAACTACACTGAGGGACACTCCACAGTGGATCTTGGATTTGTAAACTACGCTCAGTCAACTACATTCCAGCTTGGATTTGTAAATGGAACTAAGAACCTGGACGGTCTTCAGGTAGGTCTTGTGAACTACGCTGAAAACGGTGTCTTCCCGGTTCTTCCCCTTGTTAACTTCAGAAAGGGTCTTTAATAAAAAAAGCCGTCCCCCTAGGGACGGTTTTTTTATAGTTCATCTTCATAGGTAAAGTCCTTTACCTCATAGGTGGTTTTTCTCAGCTTTCCAGTGGCTCCAGTGAGATAATCCACTGGATAACCTATAGTTCCGAAAAGTATAGGAAGGTTTAGTAGGGTCATCCTGTTAAATTTTCTGTCCAGCTCTATCCTATGCTCTCCATCTCCATCTACCTCCCTTACAAGGAGATACTCGCTCCCCCTTCTTGCCCTGTTACTTACCTTCACAGAGTTTACCTTTCCCCTTGCAACAAGCCTCTCTCCGTCTACCCATATCTCCACTGGCTTTTCAGAGTTGATATTCACTACCTTTTCCCTGGGAGTAAGCACAGTCCCACACCCAGTCAAAAAAACTACAAATAATATCAGTAATATCTTCATAGATACCCCCTATTCCTCTGAAATTTTACTGAATACCTCTCCCAGCCCCCTATTGATAGTCATATTAGCTCTGCTGCAGCAGAAGTTTGCCTCTTTGTTTATGACCACCATCCTGCTTCCCCTGTAGTAATCCATCAGGCTGGCTGCAGGCTGAACAACTAAGCTTGTTCCTCCCACTATAAGTATTTCTGCATCTCTAATATATTCTATAGCTTTTTCAAATTCCTTCATATTTAGTGGTTCCTCATATAAGGTTACATTGGGCTTTACTACTCCCCCGCATACCTTACACCTAGGCACCCCTATACTCTTTATCACATACTCCAGTTCATAGTGTTTATTACACTTCATACAGTAGTTGTCTCTTATCCCTCCGTGAAGTTCTATTACATTTCTACTCCCTGCCTGCTGGTGAAGACCATCGATATTCTGAGTTATCACAGCTCTCACCTTTCCCCTCCTCTCCATCTCAGCCAGCACTCTGTGAGTCGTGTTGGGCTTGGCATGGGTATATATCATATGCTTCCTGTAGAAATCAAAGAACTCCTCAGTATTGCTGTCAAAGTAGGTTCTGCTGAGCATATACTCCGGTGAGTGGGCATAGAGTCCTCCGGCACTTCTAAAATCCGGAATACCACTTTCAGTGGAAACTCCCGCTCCTCCAAAAAATACTATATTATCGCTTTCCTCTATCCACTCCTTGAGCTTATCTATCAACTTATTACCTCCTCCAATATCTTTAATAAAAGTATAATCCCCATTTTCTAATTAAACAACCTCACAAAACAAACATTCTCTTTTACGTCAGTTGACATTATATATTCCTCTGAAATAAGTTACTATATCTTTGTGGAGAGAGATCTCCCGCCAATAACTTTTTCATTAAACTCTCAATAAAAAGGCAGCCATTCTCCCCAAGATCTAGGCTGTCTTTTTATGTATAAAGGTTAAAATAAAAGGAACAAAAATTATCTTTTGTGACAATTGTCGTTACCGGAATGAAAAAAATGGTGTATTATAATCCCATAAGCAATAGTAATTGCTTTTTCATCAATTTCTCTCAAAAAAGGCAGCCATTCTCCCCAAGATTTAGGCTGTCTTTTTTAGTTTTTGCTTTCCTTTTCCTACTTCACCTGCACTTTAACTACTTTTTTCCTTAAATGGGAAAACTTTTCAAAATATTAAAGTTCATTTCTTGTCTCGTGAAAAGTAAGTAATTTTTAATTACTACACTTTATCCGCAACGTTAAAGCAATTTAACGTTGTTACCTTGAATGTTTCAACGTGATATGAATATCACGTTGTGGAGAAACATAGTCGCTCTGAAAGAACTCTTTATTTCTCACAAAGATCAAGACTTCCGGTAATCATCTTCCTAGGTAGGGCAAGACTCCCGTTTCTTTTCATAGGCTCTAGGTAAGCATACTCCCATATCTCTGGAATTTATTTCATAAATTAAAAGCTAGTGGGATAGATAGAACCTATACTGTTTGACGAAACGAAGCTAAAATAATGAATAAAGTTCAACGATGACCTGCAGTCAGCCTTTAGATTCTTACTTCAAGGAACTAAAAAGGGCCGAAGTAGTCGATGTGACCTTGTACCCAATGCCTAACCTAGACCGCCATACAGATTAAGTTTATCATAACGTTTTACATTATTCTTTTCTTAACAAAGTTATGATTGTAGCTATCAAAGGTCGTATATTAATTCCTAACACCGAAGACATTACGCAGGACTAGATCTTCTTTGGGTACTTTCTTGCATCATGGTAAGAAAGTACCTCTTATTGGAAATTAAAAAATATTTATCTCTACCTAAAAAATTATAAAAACCTCAATAAACAAAAAAAGAGGACTCCCCTGAGTCCTCTTTCAAGTCTTTTTTAGTAATTATCCCGCTGCGATAGCGTCAACTGGACATGCACCTGTACATGCTCCACAGTCGATACAAGCGTCAGAGATTACATACTTTCCTTCGTCGTTAGCAGAGATAGCAGCTACTGGACAAGTCCCCTCGCAAGCTCCACATCCGATACAAGTATCTAAATCAATAATATGCATTGCACTTCCTCCAAAAATAGTTTTTTTATTTAAAAATTACTGAGCTGAGATACACTCTACTGGACATACTCCTGCGCATGCTCCACAGTCTACACAAGCATCAGAGATCTCATACTTTCCATCAGCGTCAGCTGCGATTGCAGTTACTGGACAAGTTCCTTCACAAGCTCCACATGAAATACAAGTTTCTTTATCGATTACGTACATTATACATTCCTCCCTGAGTTTTTTATAGTTTTCATTAATAACTATACAATCTACCTCAACCAATGTCAAGAGGAAAACAGAAAGAAATGTCTCTTTTGAGAACGTTAAACTTTGACACTCAAAGTTTATGCCACCTTATTATGTTATTTTTTTAACTTAAATTTTATATAAATATTTACAAGCGTTAATTCCAGCTTAATTTTACTAGTTTATCTCCCCTCTGTCTGAACCCCCTTCCAGCTTTCCCTGTTTTTTTTTCACAAAAAGCTTTGAGAGATAAAACTTTTTAGACATCCAGAGATCTTACTCCCCTTAAACTTTTTTCGTCAAAAAAAATAAAAACAGCCTCATCTTTAAAAGATTAAGCTGTTTTAGAGAAACTATTCTTTAGGTTTAGGTACCTTTCACACTGCCTTCTTCTGTCGTATCCCAGCATTATTCCCAGCATGAAGTCCTCCTCTGGGGTGTAGTCCACCAGGTTCCTCTTTCCGATTCTTTCAATTACCTCTACACACTCTGGACTTCCGAAGAACACATTGATCCTTCCCCTTCCGATCTCATAGATCTTATATGCTATCCCCCTGTTATTTAACTTACCTATAATCAGATGCATATTTTCATCCGATGTAGTGTGCAGCACCAGGTTTCTGATCCCCTTCTCATACTCATATATGTGGTGTACAAATACTTCCATTTCCTTACCTCCTATATCTGGTGGATGCTCTCCTTCAGCTTATTGATGCTGCTAGAGTGCAACCGTATCAGCTTTATATTGTTCTTCTTACAGACCTTGCTGCACGATGAAGACAGCTTGTGGCTAACTGTGTTGGTAAATAGTATACAGGCCTCACAATTCTTTATCTTCTTCTCAAAGTTTGGACAATTTTGATTAAAGATCTTGCACTTAAGATCATTGGCCTTCATTATCTCCTTATACTCCCTCTCAATTCCCTTTACTCCGCCTATTATTGCAATCATGATGCTCCCCCTCTTTTTCAGTCAGTATTTCCTTTTTTTAGCCACAGGCTACACCTGGATCTCTCCTGTAGCCTGTGACGCTGTTTTAATCACTTATTGCCCTTGCTGTTTTTAGAACTCCTTTTTAAGGGTATCTATCCAGGCTTCTACCCTCTCCTCTGTGAGGTTATCCTGGTTGTTTACGTCGATGGCCAGCCCTATCAGCTGATCTCCCTCTAGAGCTCTGCTGTCGCTGAAGTCATACCCCTCTCTGGATGTTCTGCCGATTATCTCAGCTCCTGCCTCTGCAGCTGCCTCTGCGATGATTCCAAGGGCATCACAATATGTGTCCGAGTACCCCATCTGGTCACCAGTTCCAAATACCCCTACCTTCTTTCCTAAAAGATTTGCTCCCTTTAGCTCATCTATAGCTGTGTTCCAGTCATCCTGAAGCTCTCCCCATCCCCATGTGGAAGATCCCAGTAGGATCAGATCATATGAGGTCATCTCCCCTAGTCCAGCCCCTGCTGTAAACAGGTCTCCTCCCACCTTCTCAGCTACTAGCTTTGCTACTCTTTCTGTGTCTCCTAACGTACTTCCGTAAAATACTGCTGTTTTCAAATCCTCCACTCTCCTTTTGTTTATTTTTTCTTATATTTTGTAAATCAAAATATATTTTTAAAGGAATATGCAGCCAGGCTGCATATCCAGTTGTTAATTATTTTTTCTTATTCTTGCTTGGGCAGCTCTTCTTTATGGAGCAGTCATCGCTTTTAGAGCAGCTGCATCCTCCCTCTCCCTTAAGACTTTTAATGAGGCTTCTTATGGAGAAGAAAACTATTACTCCCACTACTGCCAATACTATTATCGTCTTCATTGTCTTAAGCCTCCTCTAGACTATTAAATAATTAGTCTTCCAATCTGATATATTAATGTTGAAGCCACATAAGGTACCACTAGAAGTATCCCTATTACCTTCCACATAAATGTTGTTCCAAACTCCTGCTTGATTGCAGCAAGGGTTACTACACAAGGCACCACTAACAGGATGAATGCCATGAATGAGTATGCCTTCAGCGGCCCCTCTGGGTCATTCTCCCACATTCTAGCTGTGGCTGCTACAACTCCAGCTCCCTCTTCCTCTACTTCCTCAGCACTTGGAGTAGTAAATAGCCCGGCTATGTCTGCTCCTACTATTGCCACTACTGAGTCCTTAAGAGCTACTGCTAAGCCCTGAACCTGGTCCATTGTATCCTCTGCAAATGTTGTTACCTCTTCCTCTTCCTCGGCTTCTACTCCTTCTCCCAACGGAAGAACCTGAGCCATGTATCCTACAACTACTTCCTTAGCTGCAATACTTGGCGGGATAGCTGATACTGCTTCCCATCTGTCTCCAAATCCTGTAGGAGCCATGATAGGTGCCATTACCTTACCGAATCCAGCCATAAACGATTTGTCTGCTTCACCGTTATTTGGGAAGTATACAAGAGCCCATAGAAGGATAAGGATTCCCATGATTACTGTAGTTGCTTTCTTCAGGTATGATCCTGTTCTTGTGATAGTAGATGACCATATCATCTTAAAGCTTGGTACTCTGTATGGAGGCAGCTCTATAAGAAGAGCTCTGTCCTCAGCTTTAAACTCTGGATGGTTCTTAAGTGCCATTCCAGTAAGGATCGCTACTACTATTCCAAGAAGGTATAAACTCATTACTACAGCTCCACCTCTAGGACCGAAGAATGCTGCTGCAAACAGTCCGTATACTGGAAGTCTGGCTCCGCAGGACATAAATGGTGCCATTACTGCTGTAAGCTTTCTCGACTGATGATCCTCAAGGGTTCTTGTGGCATAGATTGCCGGTACAGTACACCCGAATCCAAGTACCATAGGTACGAAAGCCTTACCGTTAAGACCAAGTCTTCTCATGATCTTATCCATAAGGAAGGCTACTCTGGACATATATCCGCTCTCCTCTAGAATTGCTAGGAAGAAGTACAGGAATAACATAAGAGGTACGAATACAACTACTCCTCCTACTCCTCCTATAATACCGTCCATTACAAGGGAGTAAAGCCAGTCTGGAGTCCCCTCCACAGCCATTCCCACATACTTACCGATGTAGTCTCCTATAAATCCGTCTACCCAGTCCTGAAGAGGGGCAGCTCCGTTAAATACTGTTCCCATAAGCAGTGCTATAACCACAAAGAACAGCGGCAGTCCAAGATACTTGTTCAGAAGAACCTTGTCCACCTTATCTGTAAAGTCAAGCCTTGATTTCATAGAGGTAGTAAATGTAGTGGCAAGGATACCCTTTACCGCTCCATATCTTCCCTCAGCAAGAATAGTTTCTGCATCCTCATCAAACTTGTTCTCTATCTTTTCTACATTTTTCTTAGCAAACTCAGCCATATCTATAGAGTGGTCTCTAGCTAATACCTCTCCAAAGTATGAATCCTGCTCCAGGAGCTTTATAATGATAAAGTCCATGGAGTACTTAGATCTTACAGCATCAAATCTACCGTCTCCCTCAACCATTCCCTTGATCTCAGCCAGCTCCTTCTCGATAAAGCTGTCAAACCTCAGCTCATACTTCAGGTGCTTCTGACCCTGGTGCTTCTCAGCTGTTTTAAGGGCTTTGTCCAGCAGCTCCTTGATCCCCTTGTTCTTAAGGGCACTTGTTGCCACCACTGTCATCCCCAGGTGAGATTCCAGCTTCTTCATATCTAGCTTATATCCAAGGTTCTCGAACTCATCTATAAAGTTTAGAGCCATTATCATAGGCTTTCCAAGTTCCTTTAACAGCATCGTCAGGTATAGGTTTCTCTCAAGGTTAGTGGAGTCCACCACGTTTATAACTACATCTGGATCCTCATTTAGGATATAGTCTCTTGTTACCTTCTCCTCTATTGTATAGGGACTCAGGCTGTATACACCTGGAAGGTCTACAAGCTTAATCTGCTGCCCATTGTGCTCAAACTCTGCTTCCTTCTTTTCTACAGTTACTCCAGGCCAGTTACCTACCTTTAGCTTGGCTCCTGCAATTTCATTGATAAGTGCTGATTTTCCTACATTGGGATTTCCAGCAAAAGCAATCTTAATCATCTCTCTTGTATCCCCCTCTATTTAGAAACTTCTATATTTTGTGCGTCTTCTTTTCTTATGGCTATTCCAGTCCCCTTGATGATGTACTCCTGGGGGTCTCCTAGGGGGGCATTTCTTTCAAGTTTGATTACCTCTCCCGATGTGATTCCCATATCCACCAGTCTCTTCTTCAGCTCTCCGATTCTTCCAATCTTTACAATCTTAGCTGATTCGCCTCTCTTTAATTCTGTAAGCTTCATTCTTTATCCCCCTAAAATCATTTCTATAAATTATTTTGATATTCAAAGTATTTTTTTGAAATAATTCAGCCTCTAAAGGCTGATATTTATCAGTTTAAGCTTCCTCTACCATTATCTTGTTGGCAAGGGAAAAGTTCAATACATATTTACATTCATTTACCTTTACTACTAAGTTACAGTCCTGGTCGGTCAATACGCAGAGCTTCTTTCCAACACAGAAACCCCTCTCTAGAAGCTTGGATTTAGTTCTCTCGCTTCCAACTAGGTTTCTTATTACGAAGTCTTTATTTTTTTCTGCAAATGTCATAGCTCTTACCATAGTGTTCACCTTCCATTTAAAAATGTCAATATAAGACTTATCATCATAACTTCATCAACAATTATATCTCCTCAGTAAAAAAATGTCAAGCTAAAAAAATACACTAGTGTAATTGTTTGAATATAAAACTATATCATAATTTTAATTTCATTCCCCTGAAATCCATATGGTTTTTTTCTCTGAATTATTATATACTACCTAAAACAACTTTTCATTTAAGTAAAAGGGGGAAAATATGTTTAAAAGAGATACCTACATGGAAAGAAGAAGAAAACTCAGGGAAGCAGTGGGAGAGGGGCTCATCCTTATCTGCGGAAATGATGAATCACCTATGAGCTATGCCGACAACTGCTATCCCTTTACCCAGGACTCCACATTCCTTTATTTCTATGGAATAGACAGAGCTGGTCTCTTTGGAGTTATAGATCTTGATAACAATAAGGAATATATCTTTGGTACCGATTTTACAATAGATGACACTGTATGGATGGGACCACTTTCCTTCCTAAGAGAGGAGGCTAAGAAGTGTGGCATCGAGGAAACTGGGGAGATCTCAGACCTGACTGCACTCCTTTCTGAAGCTAAGTCCCAGGGAAGAAGGATCCACTACACCTCCCAGTACAGACACCTGAATATAATCAACCTCTCCAAGTGGCTTAACCTTGGGGTAGATGAGGTCAATGAAAATATCTCTGAGGAGCTTACCTATGCAGTGGTAAACCTGAGAAATGTAAAGACCCAGGAGGAGATTGCAGAGCTGGAAAGAGCTACTAATGTTACTAGAGAGATGCACCTGGCTGCCATGAAATATGCAAAGCCTGGAATGAAGGAGCATGAGGTTGCTGCCAAGGTTGCTGAGGCTGCCAAGAAGTTCAACGCTACCCACTCCTTCTTCACCATCTGCACAAGAAACGGGCAGACCCTCCACAACCACAACCACTCCAACACCCTTCAGGAAGGAGATCTTCTTCTTCTGGACTGTGGTGCCAGACTGGATAACGGGTACTGCGGAGATATGACCTCAACCATGCCAGTGTCCGGTAAGTTCACAGAGAAGCAGGGGGATATCTACTCCCTTCTTATGGAGATGTATGACAGTGCTGAGGCTGTATTAAAGGCCGGTATCACCTTCAAGGAGGTTCACCTAAAGGTGTGTAGAACCCTGGCTGCGGGAATGGTAGATAGAGGTCTTATGGTCGGAGATATCGATGAGATAGTAGCTTCTGGAGCTCACGCCCTCTTCATGCCCCACGGTCTGGGACATATGATCGGAATGGATGTCCATGATATGGAAAACTTTGGGGAAAAGATAGTTGGATACAACGGTGAGGAGAAGAGCACTCAGTTTGGTCTTAAGTCCCTCAGACTTGGAAGGGAGCTGGAGGTTGGCTTTGCCTTTACAGTGGAGCCTGGTATCTACTTCATCCCTGAGCTCATAGCCAAATGGAAGAAGGACGGTACAAATGCAGAGTTCCTGAACTTTGACAGGATCGAGGAGTACCTTGACTTTGGAGGTATGAGACACGAGGGAGACTATATCATCACAGAGGATGGTTACAGACGTCTGGGAGATAGGATGCCAAAGTATATAGATGAGATAGAGGAAGTGAGAAGGGAAGCTTTCACTAACTAAATTATTTAAGGCAGGGTGACTTTACCCTGCCTTCTTATTTAGAACAGCATAGATTTATAAATTGATTCCATTATAAAAATTACATAGGGTTAAATAGGGTGGAGCGTCACGCTCCCTTTTTCTGTTGCATACACTACAGTTTTTTTCCCTCCTATCTACTATAATATTCCTATAGTAATTAGAAAGTATTTAGCGCTCTTTTATTTTAGGAGGTAGATATGAAGAAAAAAACTCTGAGATCAAGTTTTAATTGTGGCGTGGCTGAGGTTAAGAGATCTATGGATACTATGGAGTATACCCCTGCACTTACTGAGCTTCTCAACCTTAAAACCTCTAGAGGAAGATCCTCTAACATAAGCAAGAGAGTTCCATCCCATAAAATGGTAGTGCCTCCCAACTTATGTTATCCCTCAAATCCTGAAGGGATACCTATGTTTATATAAAAAAGATCCGTCTCTCCCTAGACGGATCTTTTATTTTTTACCTTCCCTTCTGGAAACATCCCAATTATAGTGACTTCTATCTCTGTCCTCCTTAGGTTCCCAGTCATAGACTGCCCACAACACAATGACCACTATAAATACAATAAATACCACTATCCCCATATTGGTAAGATCATATATATCAGGTCGGTAATACATCCTTTTCCCCCCTTTTCCAATCAAAAAAGACCCTTGATCACCTCTATAAAAAGTACAACACTTTTCACAGATAATCAAGAGTCTTCACTTATTTTTTGTTATAATGGTACCATCATTATGGACTTTGTCTATCTTAAACCAGCAGATCCTTTATTCCGTTTAGGATAACACTTCTGATCTCACTATTGTCCTCAGACAGGTCCTTGATAAGGTTCTTCATCTTCAGCCTTCTGGAGTTCTCATTGGTCTCATATGGGCACTCAGAGACAAGAATTGGTATATTCAGCCTCTTCACATACCTGATGATGTCCTTCTCCTCCACAAGAGCCAGAGGTCTTATCACCTTCACTCCATACTCCTCAGATTCATAGGCAGGCTTCATAGCCAGCATATTCCCCTGATAGAAGATATTCATAAGGAAGGTCTCTATGATGTCATCCTTATGATGACCCAGAGCCAGCTTATTTATATTCTGCTCCTTCATTATCCTGTAGAGCATCCCCCTTCTTATCCTTCCGCAGAGGAAACAAGGGTTCTTAGGTTTCTTCTCCTCAAAGAGGAACTTAGCCAGATCCGTTTCAAACACCTGAAGTTCAAGGCCCAGCTTCCTGCAGTAATCCTCTACCATCCCGTACTTTGCGCTGTCCACACTTGGATGGATGTGCATCGGCAGGATCTCAAAATCAAAGTTTACTATCTTCTTTATCCTCACTAGGGCATTGAGGAGGGTCATGCTGTCCTTTCCTCCAGACACTCCAACTGCTATTCTGTCCCCAGGCTCCACCATATTATACTTGTGCATGGCCTTACCAATGGGGTTCCACATTACCTTGTTAAACCCCTTATCCTCTATATAGGACAGGACCTCCCTGTCCCCCAGTTCAGCCAGCTCTATCTTAAGTCCCGTATACTTCTCGATGGTCTTTGTGGTCTTCAGCCTTCTGCTCTCATTGAACTCTATGTTGAACTCTATCTTCTCCCTGGAGTTAACTACCTTGAGGGTCTCTCCCTCTACGGTAAACCTGTAGTTCTCGTGCTTTAACCCGTGAAGATCA
Source organism: Propionigenium maris DSM 9537 (assembly GCF_027925155.1). Classification (GTDB taxonomy): domain Bacteria; phylum Fusobacteriota; class Fusobacteriia; order Fusobacteriales; family Fusobacteriaceae; genus Propionigenium; species Propionigenium maris. The sequence goes on from NZ_BSDY01000004.1 coordinate 218,912, forward strand.
GCTATATTACTTATTCTCATTGCCATCTTTAGCCACGTCCCTCTTATTTCCTCTGGTATATCCCATTACATAGTCCAGGTTGATATTCTTCAGGGAGTTAAAGATACTCTGCTTTATATTTGGGTTTACCTTGGTAAGCTCAGCTAACAGGTTCTTTATCTCCCTTCTCTTGGAGTCCACCTTACCAGACTCGATAGGACATCCGCATGCCATAGCCACTATACCATTTCTCTTGGTATAGTTAATGATGTCCTCCTCCTTTACATAGATAAGTGGCCTTATAAGCTCCATCTTTCCAGATGTGGATTTTACCTTAGGTATCATAGTCTTTACTGTTCCTGCATAGAACTGGTTGATAAGAGCTGTTTCAACCACATCGTCAAAGTGGTGTCCTAGAGCCAGCTTGTTGTATCCTAGCTCCTCTACCTTGTTGTAGAGCACTCCCCTTCTCATCTTAGCACACAGGAAACACGGCTTTTCAGGATCCTCCTTAAAAGCTACCTCCCATACATTGGCTTCAAATACCTCGCATGGAATGTCCAGCTCCTCCAGGTTCCTCTTAAACTGCTCCATATCCATAGCTTCAAAACCGGGGTTCATAGAGATAAATGCTACCTCAAACTTTCTTGTTCTGTCCTTAGCCAGCTCCTGGAATAACTTACACAGCAGAAGACTGTCCTTTCCACCGGATACTCCAACAGCTATCTTGTCTCCGTCCTCTACAAGATCGAAGTCCTTTATAGCCTTTACAAACTTAGTCCAGATCTTCTTTCTATATGTCTTTCTGAGAGATTCAGTGGCAATGGCCCCACGGCTTATACCTTCCTCCCTCATTCTCTCCTCTATTGATTCATACACCTTCTTTTCCTTCTTCTCATTCATGTCCTTGTCTTCCTCCGTGAATATAATAATCCTAAAATATAACCAGCCACCAATCAAAACCAACAAGACACTTAGCGGAGGCCAGTCTTCCCCTTCAATATCATAAAAGGAAATATCAGGATTAATTATACCATAAATCTCTTATTTTTTTGATAATTTTTTACCACAATACTAAGGAACCTTGACATCCCCACCCCAGATGAAATACAATCTATTTAAGGAGGTTCATATGAATAAGGAAATTAAACTGCTAAAGCTCCTTCTCTCCTCAGAGGTCACCACCGAGGATGAGATTATGGAGGTAATGGATATAGATAACACTGAACTGGAACTTCTCTTTGATAGGCTGGAGGATCTGGGATATTTAGAGGTAGACAACGGCTACTTCGAAAAGACCTGCGACAACTGCAACAAGGGAGGAACCTGCTCCACTGCTCCCTACAGACCGGTGGATAAGGTGAAGAAGATAAGGGTTCTTACGTGGAAGGCTATAGAGGAGTATGGGGATGCCCCCCAGCTGAGTGAAAACCATGAAAATCCCGATTTTAAACCTGAAAAATAAATAAAATAAAGAGAGCACAGGATTAAAAAATCCTGTGCTCTCTTTATTTTTATCTTTTCTTATACCTATCTCTTCAGCTTTGTAAGCATAGCTTTTGCAACAAGGGGTTTCTGGATTACACTTGGTCCGCATATACATCCGCCCTTACACCCCATTCCCTCTAACAGGGTATTGGTTTTAGCCAGTCTGAACTGCTTGAAGGCCTGGGCTCCCTCCTTAATTCCGTCCATCTGAATCAACTGAAGCTCCTTCTCACACTTATTTACCACAGCCTGGGCAACCCCTCCGCTTCTGGCAAAGTTCCAGCCGTCATAGCTTCCCTCTATATCCTCCCTTGAAAGAGTATCTATATCTATCCCCCTGGCATCTATCCACGACAATATATCTGTAAAGGTCAGTACATCATCCACTATCCCGTACTTTTTCGCCTCTACCTTCTTGGCAGTACAAGGCCCTATAAACACTATCTTATACTCTGGGTCCTCATCCTTAAGTCTTTTGGCAAGAGCCATCATAGGGGAGTCTACGTGAGATATATACTCCACCATATCCGACTGATGGAGCTTTATATACTCATAGAAGGCCGGACAGCAGGATGTGGTCATCTTCTCATCCCTTGTGTCCATTACATGAGCCTCCTCCTCTATTACCATATCTGCTCCGATGGCCACCTCTACTGCTCTGGTGAACCCCAGCTCTAAAAATAATGATTTTATCTTCTCCAGAGTAGTCCCTGCCCCAAACTGAGTAATTATAGCTGGAGCAAACATCGCCACAACCTTTTTATTGTTTTTTATATGGGATACAACATCTATCAGATGAGTGGGAGACTCCACTGCTCCAAATGGACAGGCTGAGTGACATGCTCCGCAGGAAACACACTTGTTCCTGTCTATACTTGCTACACCCCTTTCATTGGCCTTTATTGCTCCCACACCGCAGGCCTTCTCGCAGGGTCTCGACAGTTTAACTATGGCGGAGAAGTCACAGGCTTTTTCACAGAGCCCGCATCCCACACACCTTTCTGCATCTATTACAGCTCTCTCATTGACAAAGCTTATGGCATCCTTGGGACATATTACCTCACAGGAGTGGGCTATACAGTTTCTGCACAGGTCGGTGGCATAGTACTGACCCGTTGGACACTGGTCACAGGCTTCCTCCACAACCTCCACAGCGTGGTCCCTTCCCTCATACTCAGCGGGAATCTGCTCACCCTTAAACTTCTTCTGCAGCAGTTCCAATAGCTCATATAGCTCCATATCTCTCACCTTATACAGGTTCAGATTTAGGTATACCTTTATCCTCTGTTTTAAGATCTCCCTCTCCCTGTAGATGGAGTCTCTGTAGGTCGGCTTCTCTCCGCTAAGGAGCATCTTGGGCAGCTTAGGAAGTTCCTTCAGCAGTTCCCCGGTTTCATAGAGATCCACTATCGCCTGGAGAGTCAGCTTCCTTAGCTCCTTCACTGAATTCAATTTTATCTTCATACTTCCCCCTGTTCACTAATGATTTTTAGATTTCCCCCATTATATAATCATCAACCCCTTGCGTAAAGTATAAAGAAACTTTTATTAACCAACAATTAACAATTTGAAGTAAATACATTTTAGAACTCAGTGCATTTTATGTTTGTTATCTATTTGTTTTAATAGCATTTATTTCTGTTTATATACACCTACCACTGAAGATTTACCGTATAAAATAAAGGGAATGGAGCTATAAAATATCTCCATTCCCTCAGATTTACTACATTCATTTTAGCTCCCCTTACCTAGGGTGAGCAGGCCTGCTAATCTATCTTCTCCTCTATATTTCTCTCAAGGTAGTCGAAGAACTCATTGTATCTCAGCCTGAGAAGCATATCTGGGGATACTGTAACTATCCCCTTCTCCCCCTTGATACTAAGCTCCCCCAGAAGGGTTCCCCTTCCATAGAGGAGGTTTTCAGGAGAGATAGGCAGGGAGATGTGGGCCAGACAGAAGGTGAATCCCGACCACTTGAGATCCAGATCTGCATCCTCCTCTTTGGCCCTTCCGTCGGTCACCCTCACTACAGAAACCTCCTCCGTCCTGTTTCTCATATTGCTCACCACCACTATATCACTGACGATACCAGACTCCTTAATACCCCTTGCAAAGTCGATCTCTTTTATCTTAGACTTATAAAAGTCATTGTACTTCCTGTTGGCATCAAAGATGATAACTTCTCCGGCCTTATTCCCCATCTCACGGATTACCTTAAAGAGTGCCGTAGCATCCACTGTAGCATCCTGGATAGATGTATAAGCGTATACTGGAGGAAGGCCTTCCCTCTCCTCCTCTGTAAGCTTTGAGAGGTTTTTTCTGGCATTTTTTATAATATTGTACACCTGGATCCCCGGGTTCTTAGCAAAGGAGTTGTACTTGGCCATATCATACTCTGGGTATATATCCAGCCATGCAAACTTCTCAAAACCAGGAATCTTACTGGTGAGAATATCCAGGAATCCAAACTTAGCAGCAGGATTCACACCCATTGCAGGGGATATCCAGAATACCCCGTCTGGTTTTGGAAGATCATTGTCCTCCTTCATATCGTGAGCGATATACTGGAGAGTGGTGGTTGCCCCTGTGGAGTACCCCATCATATAGAACTTACCTCCCTCTATCCCCTCAAGCTTCCTCTTGACCATCCTTGCCCCAAACCTTGCAGTCTTGGAAAAATCCTTCCAGCTCAGCTTCAGGAGCTCCCCTGGATAGGTCCCGTGGTAGGGATACCTCAGAGCCAAAACATAGTATCCCTTGTCATAGAATGTCTTAGCCATATCCCTCATGGAGTAGGGTGAGTCTGTAAGTCCGTGGAGCATGAGAACTCCTCCCTTTATCTTCTCAGGTATCATCTCAAAGGAGGCATTCACATCTGTGTCCAGATGACCATAGGGGGAGCTTCCCGACTCCCTTATATACCTGTTGTAGAGGCCCTTCTCCTTCACCTCTACCTCCTGATACCTCTCCTCCAAGAACAACTTCTCATCCCTTAGGTAGCTCTCCACATCCCCATAGGTATCGTAGTCCAGCTCAGCTACCTCACTCACACCGTGCCACGGCATGAGCTTCAGATCGTTATTCACAAAGAGGTAGCCCCTGGTTACCTGAATTACCGCCACTACCACTATTAACTTTACTATACTCTTAACTATAAATTTAATCCCCTTCAACTTCATCCCCCTCAGTTTCTCTCTATTCCCTATCACACTATCAAGAAGTCCCTCCCCTTATAGGATTCCTCTTCCTTTACTTTATTCCATCAAAATGCCCCTATCCTTTCCTACTCCATAAAAAAGGTTATATATAGGGCTGCTGCCCCCTGAAGGCTCACTATAGTGGGAATACCATACCTAAAAACTCCCTTTCTTGTCTTGTGTCTCCACACCTTCATCCCGGCAATTCCTCCCAGCCCACCTCCAAGGATAACAGATAAAAAAAGAGTTCTTTCAGCTATCCTCCACCTATTCCTCCTGGCCTGCATCTTATCCCATCCAAAGATGAGAAAGGTTAATATATTTATAGATATCAAATATATCATTAAAATTTTTCTTCCATCCACAATTTACTCCTCCCTGATCAATTTTAAAGATTATATCATACTTTTCCACCTAAGATACACTTTGCACCTTACTCTTGAAAAAAAGGTGTCCGAAGTAGTAGATATTACTTTGGACCTTTAACGTTTACTAGACCGTTATACAGATTAAGTTTATCATAACGTTTTACACACTTCTTCTCCTGCAGAGGTATGATTGCAGCTTCCAAAGGTCGTAAGTTAATATTCTACTTGTAAGACATTACGAAGGACTAGATCTTCTTTTGTTCCTTTCACAACAAAAAAGAACATAGGACCTTTACATCCTATGCTCTTAATATTTTTTAATCGACCGAAGATAGTCGTCCGGCTTCACGCCAAAAGTCTGCTTCGTTCCGTTTTACTCTTTAGGTTCAATCTTGAGCCCTTAAAAGGAACGAAACCTCTGCTTAACTATTAAAGACAATTATCGTAGGTCTTGATTTTTTGATTCTTTTGTATCAAGACAAAAGAACTGTAAATTACTTAATCTTCTGCCCAGTATACTGGTACTTACCGATCTTTTCAGCCAGGGCTTCCAGATCCACTGCCTCTACCTTGGTAATTACACCGTCTAGTAACAGTTGAATCTCTTCCTTCCCCTTGCTCTTAGAGTATCTGGAGAATAACTCCATAGCAAACTTTCTGTCCTCGTCAGTCATCTCTCCAAATCCTAGTATTGCAGGTCCCGGAGTTCCGGCTCCAACAATATAAAGGCTTGCGTGAGCTTTCTGCTCAGAAAGCTTCAAGTTGTCCTCATTTTCCCTTCCTACGAAGAGGTACTTCCCCTCATCCATTCTGAACATTCTTCCTACCTTGGCAAGGTGGAAAAGGAATGAATGCTCCTCGTCCAGGAATCCGTCCTTCTCTATGAGCTTCAATCTATTTGAGTAGTTTGGATCTGTCAGTAGACACCCTCCACCTGGGCTTGGGTACTCCACAAGGCCAAACTCATCCATCATAGCCATCTGTCTCTTTCTGCTTCTTCCCTGAATATCCAGTAGCTGAGCTCTGTCTATCCATCCTTCCTTCTCAGGCTTTGTCTCTGGAAGACACTTAGCAGATAGCGGTCTCACGATAATATCGTCCACCTCAGCCAGCTTCTGTACCCTTCCAAGAGCGTTGTAGTTCTGCGACATAGGTCTCTGTCCCAGTACCTCTCCCGATATTAAAAACTGTGCATCATACTTTTCCAGTAGACCAGCTGCCACTTTAAACATAAGGGCATGACAATCGATACAAGGGTTTATATTCTTTCCTCTCCCACTTGGAGGATTCTTAACTATCTCTGTATGGATAGCCTTAAAGTCCACATACTCCAGCTTGATCCCCAGCTGCTTTGCCATATTCTCAGCCTTCTCGTTCTTTCCCCCGAAGAAGTGAGATACAAAGTTTAATGCGATAACCTCTATCCCCTGCTCCTGTACTACTCTTATTGCCAGGGCACTGTCCAGTCCTCCTGAAAATAATGCTAATGCTCTCATTCTATCATCTCCTTTAAATGCATAAGGCTCCTATGCTACAACTAGCAAGTTTCCTTAAAAAATATCCACTGCTAGCTATGGATCCCTTCCACAGCTTCTTGTTTACTCTCCCTGGGCATAATCTTATTAAATACCAGGGTAAATATTACCGCAAAGACTATCCGCGCCCAGAATATCCCCACCATCTTAGCTCCTATGGGTACCATGAGAAGGGTATCCTCTATGAGGGCATGGCAGAGACTCATAAACACCGCCACAAGGAAAAGGTCCCTCGGGCTGTACTTCCCTCCCTTGGTCTCCCTTATGATAAGTCCGCTTCCATAGCTTATTCCCATGGTAAGCCCCACTATACAGGTTAGTGATAACCCCGGATCTATCCCCATAAAGGACATAACAGGGGAAAACTTCCTGTTTATCCAGTCTATTACACCGATCCTCTTGAGAACCTCCATTACCGCCAGAAGAACAAAAATTATCATAAAGATAGTAAGGTACTTTCTCACCTCTCCAGATATCCAGTTGAGAACTCCCGGTTTAGATTCCTTCACAGTAAATCTGAATACAGCAGTTTCCTGATACATATTAAAAACTTTGAATATAAAGTTTAAAAATGCTCCTGCTATTATAGCACACAATACCCTAATTGCTAAAATTTTTGAGGTCTTTGCTCCCGTCTCTCCAATAACCTTGAGCTCCACAGGAAGGGAGTGGGCAAATAACATGAGACTTGCAACTATTGTTATCTCTGCCACAGTGAATACATTGTTCTGGGTCATGGTGAATAACACCAGCAATCCGCCGTAGATATTGGTTACCATTGCAGTGGCCCACACAATTCCCAGTTCTCCGCTGAGTCCCACAAACCCCATAAGGGGAGATATCCCCTTGGCTACGAGATCTATGATCCCCAGATGCCCTGCCACCTTCACCAGTATGCTTATAGGCAGCATTATCTTCAGAAGCTTCAGGCTAATAGCCGCACTTTCCTTTAATAACTTCATCTAGACTAATCCTCCAGGTCTATACCGTTATTCCCAGGCTCAGTCACCTTCCCGTCAAAAACTATCTCTACACTCTCAGGTACTACAACATATACCCTCTTACTTACAGGGATGAAGTTGGCTCCCTTTATGCTGCAGGCTCCGCTTAGGAAATCCAGGATCCTCTGAGCTATTCCACCATCTACATTTTCAAGGTTTACCGTTACAGTCTTGTTCTCCTTGATGTAGTTGGCTATCTTCTTACACTCACCGTAGTTTTTAGGCTCCACAAATACAGTCTGGTTTCCGCTGAGGCCGGTCTTCTTGGCTTCAGGCTTCTTCTCCACCACTGCAATGGGCTCCTGTACCCCTACTCCCTCGTTCTTAGTAGCTATAAACTCTGTCTTCAGCTCCTCTACTGTACCTCTGCCCACATCAGCTATATCGTCCACTACCAGGTCGTCCACAGCATTTTCCAGCTGTCTCTCCTCCTCCTCGGTAACTCCTACCCCCAGCATATCCTTAAATGTACTGTTTATCTTCTCCTTTAAACTCATATCCAACCTCCTAAGAAAATATCTTGCTTCCAATCCTTATTATTGTAGATCCCTCTTCCAGAGCAATCCTATAGTCATTGGTCATTCCCATGGACAGCTCAGTCATCTGTCCCTCAAAGTACCTTGTGTTAAGCTCCTCCTTGAGCTCCCTCAGTCCTCTGAATACTCCCCTTATCATCTCCTCGTCCTCCGAGTAGGGAGCCATGGTCATGAGACCTCTATATCTTATGTTTTTTAACTTAACCAGTTCCTCTATTTCCTTGTACAAACTTTCCACTGTATATCCTTCTTTACTCTCCTCACCGGACACATTCACCTCTAGGAGCACCTCTATAGTCCTTCCTATCTGGGCCGCTCTCTTATCCAGCTCCTTTGCTAAGGACAGCTTGTTTACCGAGTGCACAAGGTCTATATAGTCGATTATATACTTAACCTTGTTCTTTTGAAGGTTTCCGATGAAATGCCATTGGATATCCTCCCCTATGGCTGTTGTATCAAAGTGCTCCTTCTTCTCCCTTATTATCTGTACCCTGTTCTCTCCAAAGATAGGATTTCCCGCCTCAAAGGCTCCCTCCATCTCCTCGGTTCCCACATACTTGGTTACAGCTACAAGCTTTACCTTCTCAGGGTGGGATGAATACTTTGCAATATCCTCTCTGATCTCCTCTATATTCTGTCTGATAACATCCTTCTTGCTCATCTTTTCCCCCTAATCCAAAAATTCTTCAAAGACATCGTTTGCCAGGAAGACTCCTTTCTGGCTCAGTACAAATCTTTTCCCTCTTCTCTCAAGGAGCCCATTTCTCTCCAGCTCCTCACACCTTTTAAGGTATCTGCCGCTGGCCTCTACTCCCTCTTCCAGGAGCCTGAGTCCAAGGATAAATCTGTACTCCTCCTCTGCCTCTGAATCTACCCTCTCTTCACTTTCCACAGGTTTTATTTTTTCATCTATTTTATCATAATAAGGGATAAATTCCACCAAGTTTTTATACCTTATCCCGTCTACATACCCCGATGCTCCAAGGCCTGCTCCCACATACTCCCTGTTTTCCCAGTACTTACTGTTGTGTCTTGCAGCCATCCCTGGGAGGGCAAAGTTTGAGATCTCATAGTGGACATATCCTGCCCCTCTCAGCCTCTCTATTATCCCCTCATACATATTAGCTTCCAGGTCGTTATCCGTTTCCTGGTAGACCCCGGCACTTAGCTTCTCAAAGAAGGGGGTTCCCTCCTCCCAGATAAGGGAGTAGATAGAGATGTGCTCCGGCTTCATCCCGATAATCTGATCCAGATCCTCATTTAGCTCCCCCATGGTCTGGTCTGGCAGGGAAAACATAAGGTCGATACTTATATTCTCAAAGCCCGCCCTTCTGGCTGCCTCATAGGTAGCTATAGCCCTATCCCTGTCGTGGAGACGCCCTAAGGTCTTCAGGTGCTTCTCATTGAAGGACTGCACCCCTATACTCACCCTGTTTATTCCCGCCTCCCTGAAGGCTTTCAGCTTATCGTAGTCCACAGTCTTGGGATTTACCTCCAGGGTCACCTCAGCTCCCACAGCTATATGGAGCTTCTTCAGCACCCCCTCAACATCCTCCGGCTTTAGAAGGGATGGAGTCCCTCCTCCAAAGTAAACTGTGTCGTAGCTATAGTCTGGGTAGAGTTCTATCTCCCTCTTGAGGTACTCCACATATTTGTCCCTCTCGCTTCCGCTGCTCTTAAATGAGAGGAAGTCGCAGTACTCACACTTGTTGACGCAGAAGGGTACGTGTATATATATTGCATCGCACATAGTTATTCTCCTTACTTTATATTTCGTTACTCTGCTCACAGCGAAAGTAACCAAAACTTCAAAAACTTCGATACCTTTGTCTTGATACAAATGTATCCGAAAAATCAAGACTTCCGACAATTGTCTTTTCAGGCTAACACAGGGTTACCATTCCTTTTCCAGGCTCAAGATTGAACCTGCATAGTCCGACGGAATGACGCTTGATCTTTCCTGTGTTGCCCGACGACTGTCCTCAGTCATAGTTAAATATTTTTTATACTCTATTCCTAATTATATCACACCCTTACTTTTTTATGCTAACTTAAAAGAGCCTCTGATTAGAGGCTCTTTATTACAATTCTATTTATTCTTTAATCCTACAAAAACTGAATCAAAAAAATCCAATTCGTTACTTCTCTCTTGAAAAAGAAGTAGCCAAGAGTTCAAGACTTCCGACAATTGTCTTTTGGAGCTGAAACAAGGTTTCCATTCCTTATGTGGGCTCTAGATAGAACCTGCATAGTTCGACGGAATGAAGCTATGCCTCTCCTGTGATGTCAGACGACTGTCTTCAGTCAGGTGTTAATATTTCTTATCCTCTATTCCTAAGTTCTATCATTCCCTGACTTTTTTATTTCAGGTTAAAAGATCGCACTTAAAACTTCTATGCACCAATCAATAAGTATATTTTTTATATACATCAATTAGTCCTCTTTTATTTTTAATTATTATCTCATTTTTTTCTTTTTGAATTAAGCCTTCTCTAACAAACTTTTTTATTATTCGATAAAGCATACTTCTACTTATCCCTAGCCCTTTAGCTAAATTAGTGTAACTTTCAAAAGCAACCCTTCCTTTGTCTTCATTATTAACTAATCCATAAGCAAATAGAGCTTCTGATCCTCCATATATTCTTAAAAAAAATGACGTCATTCCTCTTTCTACAGCATCCATTGTATTTAAAACAAAATACTTAAATGCTTTAAGGTCATTCATTATATATTTCTCTATAATACTTGGATTAAAAACAATAACTTCAACTGTTTTTGAAACTACTACCACCTCCCAATTTTTTTCATAAGGCTTCAAAGAATAGAGAAAACCTATAGAATCTCCTGGCTTAAATAAAAATGGGTAATAAATCTCATTCATCCCATGAAACCGTATTCCTCTAACTGTTCCTTTGAGAACTACATAAATATTCTTATCCTCCCTTGTACAGAAAAGATCTCCCTTGTGATATTCTTTTATAGACAGGTTATTGAGAACATCTTCAGGTATATATTTCTTTAATTCTTTAAATACCCTCTCCATACTTTCCACCCCACTTTTCTTACTCTTACCATTTATAATAAATTTTCTTAGGTACTGCCTCCATAACATTCCAAAGCCTTTTAGCTTCAAACCCTTGTTATGCTGTATTCCCCATGTTTTCTACCTTTCACCATATAGAGATTTCTATCCACTTCATCAAAATATTCCCTAAGAGGCTTTTCAGAAACAACCTCTACAATTCCAATACTTATCCCTATAAATCTTCCTTCTCTATCATACGGGATCCTTAGTTTTCTTACCTCTTCACATATTACAAGAGCCTTTTCTTCTGCTTCACTAAGCGATATGTCTATAAAACCTCCTATAAATTCATCTCCGCCATATCTTCCTACCTCACCACTTTTAAATACTTCTTTTAAAGTAACAGCTATCCTTTTTAAAGCTTCATCCCCAAATCTATGTCCATAATTATCATTTGCTCCCTTAAAATTATTTAAATCCATAAAAAACATAAAAACCCTTTTATTTTTTTTCAGGGCATTCTCATAATGAAAAGTAAATTTCTCATAAAATGCTCTTCTATTGTACAACCCTGTTAAGTCATCATAATCAGAAAGAAGTTTTAACTTTTCATTTATCTCTATAAGCCTCTTATTCTTAATGTAGTTATCGAGAGCAATAGTCAAAAAAGGCAAAAGCTCTCTACATATTTTTATTTCATCTACTGACAGAATTTTCCTCTCATATGCTTGAAAAGTAAACCCTCCTATAACTTCTCCCTTGACTATAAGAGGAGCATGATAAGAAACTTGAGGGGTTGCCTCTTTACACTTTATGCTATGTTCCACCTTTAATTTACTATTTATTACTTCCCTTTTATCAAGAACAGCTACTAAAAGAGCATTCCTACTTTCAGCCGAATAATTCATATCATCTTCTTTTAAAACTTTACCACTTTCACAGTAAAAACAATCCCCTATCTTTTTTCCCTCAGGGTAGTTTATACCTATCCCAAATTTACACTCCCCATAGCTTATCCTCATATAACTATATAACTTCTTAATTATCTTTTCCATAGATCTAGTAGATACCACAACCCTTATAAGTTTCAGCATTAAGCTATATTCATCACTTTCTCTTTGATCTATTTCAAGTAATGTATTTATCTCCTCTCTGGAGCTAGATGCTAATAGACTTCTATTTCCAATTTTTCTCCTCACCTTTCACCTCCAGAGTATAACTCTTACTTGATCCAGCCTTAAATTACTCTTCAGATTTTTTCTATTTAATTCTCTCTCGAGAACATATCTCTTTGAGGTGCTTAATCCCTAAGACTCTTCTTCTCTTTCCTTTAATCTCAATAATTTTAACTTCATTTTTTTTCCAAAACTCTAATAATTTTTCTCTTGTCACATCACTTGTAACTAAAAGAACTTTGTATGGGTCATCTATAACTTTCATAAATCTATACCTACCTTTAATTTTACTTAAGTTTTAATGCTAATATAGCTACAGTGAAGGTATCTTTCATTTACAATTTAACTATTCCCTTATATCTACTAACCCTCAGATTTTTTCAGAAATAACTTTATTCTCTGGCAAACAATAACTTCTAAACCACTTACCATTTAATATATATTCCCCATAGTGAACTACTACTACTTCCTAAATCATTTAAAAGATTTCATAAGCAAAAGCACAGAAAATCACCGTATTTCAAAAACATTATTTCATACAAGCTCTAACTTAACTGTTAACTGGGTTAACAGTTAAGCTTTTCTTTAGCAAACATTAAGGTGAACATTAGAAAAAATAATTCTTGAATCTCTCCTAATTACTTTGTTATCTATAATCTAGCCTATAACAATACCGATCAAAAAGAATCTTAATATTCAAGAGATTCCTTATCACGGTAATTACATTTAGTCTATTACTTTTACACTCATTCCATCTCACACTTATTTAAAATCATCAATACCTTGAGAAACAATTTATAAAGGATTGTTTTTCTTCCTTTCAAATCTAGACTTAGATAAATTCCCTTATTAAAAATTTGACAAATTTCTAAATTAAATATAAAATGTGCAAAATAAAATAATCGTATAACCCCGATAATCTGGTTCGGGGGTTTCTACGGGAAACCTTAATTTCTCATTACGAAATGAATCGCCTAGGCATTCATTTTCGTGATGGGATTTTTTTATTTTACTAAGATTTTACAGACGGAGGAAAAATTTATGAATAACAAGATAAAGCACTTAATCGATGTGGCGGCAAAACGGAAAAAAGCAGAGCTTCTTCTGAAAAATTGCAGGATTGTAGATGTATTTTCAGGGGAGATAGCGGAGGGGAACCTGGCAATTGATTCAGGGAAGATAGTAGGCATCGGCGACTACCAGGGATTAAAGGAGATTGACCTTAACGGGAAGTTCCTAGCTCCGGGACTTATAGACAGCCATGTCCACATGGAGAGCTCTATGATCTCCCCTGGTCAGTTTGCAAGGGCAGTGGTTCCCAGGGGAACAACAGGTGTAGTTACAGATCCCCACGAGATAGCCAATGTCTGTGGTTTAGAAGGAATTAAATTTATGATGGAGTCCAGTAGGGACCTCCCCCTCAATGTTTACTTCATGCTTCCCTCCTGTGTACCTGCAACTCCCTTTGAAAACTCAGGGGCAGTACTGGAAGCTGAGGAACTGGCGAAGTTAATTGACAATCCTGCGGTACTGGGCTTGGGGGAGATGATGAACTATCCTGGGGTCATAGAGGGAAATGATAAGATAGTAGATAAGTTGAAGCTGGCTCAGGATAACAATAGGATAGTGGACGGCCACTCTCCAGATATCGTCGCCGAGGAGCTTAATGCCTATGTAATAGGAGGAGTAAAGACGGACCACGAGTGCTCCACGGTCGAGGAGATGAAGGAGAGGCTGAGAAGAGGGATGTATATCTCCATAAGGGAGGGAAGTGCTGCCAGGAACCTGGAAGCTCTCATAGAGGGGATCACCCCAGAAAATGAAAGAAGGTGCCTCTTCTGTACAGATGACAGACATCCAGAAGACATAATAGAGAAGGGACACATCGATAACAACGTAAGAACTGCCATAAAGAAGGGGATAGACCCCATATCTGCAATTAGGATGGCCACTATCAATGTGTGTGAATGCTATGGAATAAAGAACTTGGGAGCGATAGCTCCTGGATATGATGCAGACCTGATAGTTGTAGATTCCTTGGAGGACTTCAATGTGGTGGAAGTTATAAAGGATGGTAGATTTGTTGCAAGGGAGGGTAAACCACTCTTTGAGTTAGAGAAGGAGGATACTTCAAAGGTAACCGACACTATAAACTTCAAGGAGATTGTAGAGGATGATCTGAAGGTAAAGCTCACAAGCAACCGTGCAAATGTTATGAGACTCTTGTCCCACAGCCTTTTAACTGAAAAAGTAGTAAGGGAAGTGGAAAGAGATACTAAGGGATACTTTAAGTTTAATAAAGATAAGGACCTCCTGAAGCTGGCTGTAATCGAGAGACACAATGCAACGGGGAATATCGGATTTAGTCTGGTGGAAAACTTCAACCTCAAAGGAGGGGCAATAGCCTCCACCGTCTCCAACGACTCCCATAATATCCTGGTAATAGGGGATAATGATCGGGATATGTATCTTGCTGTAGAGGAGATCAAAAAGATGCAGGGGGGAGTTATCATTACATCTGGAGGTGAGGTGCTGAAAAAACTGGAACTTCCAATAGCGGGGCTCATGTCCGATAAGCCCATTGAAGTGGTAAAGGATACCCTAGAGGAGATGCACAGGATAGCCTATGACAGGCTGGGAGTAAACAGGGACCTGGATCCCTTTATGACCCTGGCTTTCCTTGCTCTGCCAGTTATCCCAGACATAAAAGTTACAGATAAGGGTTTATTTGATGTGGTTAACTTTAAGTTTATAGATATAAGTGTTGAGGATTAAAAGAATTTGATACCTTTGTCTTGATACAAATGTATCCGAAAAATCAAGACTTCCGACAATTGTCTTCTGGGGTATGCACAAAGTTTCCATTCCTTATATTGGCTCAAGATTGAACCTGCATAGTCCGACGGAATGAAGCTACATCTTTCCTGTGATGCTCGACGACTGCCTTAAGTCAATTTTTATGACCTAAAAATTCTATTTAATTGTTAGTAAAGAAAAAGAGAGAGCCTTCGCTCTCTCCATCTAATCTTATTTTTTACTATATAAAATAACCTATTATAAATTCCGGACCTCTTAATAAGAATACTCCCCATTTTTCTTCAATCTGAAGAAGTCCGAGTAGTCTATCTCGAAGATGTTTTTATTGATCTTTGAGATATCCGTCCTGTTTTTTATTAGGTGGGTTAGGACTCCCGAGTAGGAAAGGTCTCCCTGGAGAAGGGCTCCCTTGATACGCCCCTCTTTGTGGATAATCTTCTTGTAGATCCCCTGAAACTCATCTACCTCCACTATATCCCCTTCTTCAGGTAGAACACTTCCAATAGACATAGTAGGAAGGTCCATGAAGTTCATGGTGTTTTTAGAGCTGAAGAAATCATCCATTACCATCTCCGAACCCAGCATGTTGTTGGCTGCAACCACCGCTTCCTTTACAGCATTGGGCCAGATGGGATTTCTTCCTGTTACATCTCCTGCACCGAAGATATGGGGATCGTTGGTTCTTCCCCTGTCATCTATCACAAGGCCAAGACGGTCGGTGGATACCCCGGTTCCCTCTAGGAAGGAGATATTGGAACGGACTCCTGTGGCCACAACTACCATATCACAAGGGACCTTTTCTCCCCCTTCCAGGTGGAGGGCAACTGGGTTATTATCAGCATCTACCTCTAGCCTTTCAGCCCTTGAGGAGAAGGAAAACTCAACTCCCCTCTTCCTGAACATCTCCTCATATCTGGAGGAAGCCTTCTTATCCAGCTGAAGGGGAAGGATCCTGTCGCTCATCTCAACAAGATTTACCTCTACTCCCAGCTCCATAAGGCCGGTCACTGCATCTACCCCCACAAGTCCTGCCCCTATTACACAGGCTCTCTTAATATCCTTGGCATCCTCTCTAATCCTTTCAGCATCCTCCAAATTTCTCAGTCCGTATACCCTCTTGGCGCTTCTCAGGTTTTCCACTGGCGGAATGAAGGAGGAAGCTCCCGTGGCGATGAGGAGTTTGTAGTAGCTCACAGACTCACCGTTATCCAGGTGAACCTCCCTCCTTTCAGAGTCAACTCCTACAACATCCCTTCCCCTCTTCCACTGGATATTATATCTCTCGAAGAAGTTTTCATCGGAGAAGTCCAGCTCCGAAACATTCCTGTGATCGGAGATGTAGTGGTGGAGGATGCACCTTGAGTAGACGTGCTCATCCCTTGAGATGAGGATTATCTCAGCTTCCCTGTCTATCTTTCTGATCTCCTTGGCTCCGTTTATCCCTGCAGCAGAAGCTCCCAGTACAACATATCTCATATTACTCCACCTCCTCAAATGTTATAGCCCCTGTAGGACAATTATTTATACAGGCAGGTTCGTCCCTTCCTGCACACAGATCACACTTGAGGATAGTTTTGTGGTTTCTGTTGTCGGCCTTTAACACACCGTAGGGACAGGCCATTATGCACATAAAGCAGGAAGCACACTTCTCGCTGTTGTACTCAACACGTCCCGTCTCAAGGTTTTTCGTCATGGCCCCTGCCATGCATGTGTATGTACACTCAGGTCTGTCGCAGTGACGGCAGAAGATGGGCACATACTTCCCGTCAGCAGCCACCCCGATATGGTTACGGCTGCCGTTATCCAGGTTATCTATATCCAGCTGATGGATGTTTTCCGTTTCACTGTGAGAGAGCATACAGGCCACAGAGCAGCTCATACACCCTACACATATATCCCTGTCTATCCTTATTCTTTTCATTCTTCCCCCCTATGAAAAAGTATTAAAGTCCCAGCGCTCTTCTTCTGTCTAAGATGATATCCTCCATGATGTCTGCTGACTTCAGGATATCCTCCTCAACAATAAGCTGTCCTCCAGTGATCTCCTTTAAGCTGTTTGTAAGGACATCTACCACTATCTCACTTCCAGTAACAAATGGAGGAAGTCCAAGGTGTAGAGGAAGTCCAAGGGCAAGTCCGAAGGCTCCGTCGGCAAGTGCCTGCTCCTCCAGCCACTGTGGTGCTGATAGAGCAAGTGGTAACTGAGGAATATCAATTCCCAGAGCTTCAGCCAGTTCAGTGGCTACAATCTCTAATCTACCTATGGCAAGACATGGACCGAAGTTTAGTACAGGAGGAATTCCCAGGTTCTCACAAACTGCTCTTAGGTTATCTCCAGCTAGAGATGCTGCTCCTGGCGACATAAGCCCTACATTCTCAAGTCCTCCCGATGAACACCCTGCTGACAGCACAAGAATATCCCTCTTGATAAGCTCCTTGGTAAGCTCCACAGTAAAGATATCATGTCCCTTTGCAGTAAGGTTGGAACATCCAACAACTCCAACAACTCCCTTGATCTTACCAGATGCAATTAGGTCGATTAGTGGCTGCCACGTGTTCCCCAGGAAGGCCTTCAGGGATTTTTCCGAAACTCCTGTGATTACATCGTCGTGTCCGTGATCCTTTGGAATATTTATAGAGATCTCTCCCCTTCTCTCTGAGTAAGCTGAGATAGCTTCTTTTATTATGGCTTCCGAGATAGACTCCTTGTCATCGGTGGAGTACTTCATGAACTCTGCATTGGATTTCTTTGCAACGTCGTCCAGACAGATCTGCTTTACCTTAAACTCCTCTGCAATAGGCTCGATTCCAGGCAGGGTACAGTTGAACTCCGAAAGGATTACGTCCACTGCTCCAGTCTGAAGGAAGGCTTCAGAGATAAAGTTATTTCCTGCATGTCCCACGAAAACCTCCTGGTAGTGCTCTCCTCTCAGCTGAAGGTCCTGTCCCACACATGTACAGCCCACAAGTCTTATTCCCTTAGCTCCTGCAGCCTTGGCCATCTCAGTTACATCTGCATCGATAAGCCTGTCCTGAAGGTGTGAAAATACAGAGTGCTGGTGTCCTGTGATCATTATGTTGATGTACTCCTCATTTACCACCTTAAACCCTACTGGTGCCTTTCTTATTACAGGCTCCCCTAGCATTACGTCGTTTAGCAAGTTAGTCAGGGTAAGTCCATAGAGTCCCGTTGAGATTCCAAGGTTCAGCGAGTGCATAAGCATATCCACCGGGTCTGAGTTTAGGTTTGTAGAGGTCTTTACCAGGGCATCGAAAACCTCCGACTTAGCTCCTCCAGGCAGGATTCCCAGCTCCTCCCACTTCTTGTATCTTGGAGCATAGGCCATCTTCTCCACCAGTTCCATCTTCTGGTTTCTTGGCTTATAGAGGTCTGCCAGTACTGCGTCGGCAACCTTTACAGCTTTCTCATGCTTATCTCCCTCATGGATACCAAAAATTTCACATAGTTCTTCAAGAGCATTCTCTCCCTTGATCTTCTCCCTCTTTTCTCCCAGAGACTTAAGGTTGTTTGCAGTTGTCTCAATAACGTGTAGGTAGCACGCACTACCTGCAGCGATGTTTCTCAGGAAGTTTCTGGCAACTATAGTGTGTGCATCTGCTCCACAGACCCCCTTAGGTGATTTAGGTGTGATCCTGCACGGCCCGTTTGAACAGAGCCTGCAACAGACTCCCTGAAGTCCGAAACCACACTTTACTTTTTGATCGACTACCCTCTTAAAGGACGTTTCACAGCTGCACTCCTTGATAAAATTTTCTAACTTCTTGTCCGCTGATTGACACATTGGCATCTTAATATCTCCCCTTTCCTATCTGGATTTAATTTAAATGTATACTATTTTGGTATAGTTTAAGTTTAAAAAATATGGGGGCTTTACCCCTGCCTTTAGTAGAGCAGCTTTCACACAGAAAGCTGCTTACTGCTCATCTCCCATTAACTTCTTAAAGGTTACCGAGGAGAGATCCTCCAATAAGTTTCTCTGTACCCTTGCCAGCTCCTTGTGGACGGCACAGACATTCCCCCTCTGGACATTGCATTTTTCTTTACTATTTAAGCATCTGTTTATAAAGATCTCGCCCTCTACAGCTTCTATTACATCCAGCATGGTGATCTCCTGTGGATCCTTAGCCAGGGTATACCCCCCGTGGACTCCCCTGAAGGAAGCTACTATTCCCCTATGGGTCAGTTTTCTCAGGATCTTCAGGGTAAACCTCAGGCTTACTCCTTCGGCCTCGCTTATAGCCTTGGCCTCGATCTTCTTTCCAACCCCTAGCCTGCAGAGAAATAGAACGATCCTCATAGCATAATCAGACTCTTGAGTTATCTTCATGTAAAACTCCTTCAAACTATACTCTCTTAGTACACTTTTTACATCAATTTTTAGTTAATGTCAAGTACTTTCCTTCACAAATAATAAAATTTTTAATGGAATTCCTATTCATCAAAGGAAGCAAAAACTATATTTTTCCCTATTAAAACTGGAAGAATTTTAAATTAAACACTGTAAAACCTTAAATATAAAATCATTAAAAAAGAGAGGTTTCCCTCTCCCTTTTAAATTTTATATTATTTTGGATCTACAGTGCTGCCTCAAACTTTTTCATTGTATCTGTGAGCTTTGCATCCACAGCCTCAGCTGAATCTGCCTTTACACCATAGTAATACTTGATCTTTGGCTCGGTACCAGATGGTCTTGCTGTGATGTGAGTTCCGTCCTCTAACACAAACTGGATTACATTTGAGCTTGGAAGGTCCAGCTTAGCTTCAGTTCCCGCAATCATATCCTTCTCAGTCTGCAGTTTAAAGTCTCTCAGGATAGCTACCCTCTGACCAGCTAACTCCACAGGTGTGTTGTCTCTAAGCTTAGTCATGATAGCTGCTATCTCCTCAGCTCCGGACTTTCCGCCCTTGGTAATAGCGCTGATTCCCTCCTTGTAGTAACCATACTTTTCATATAGCTCCTCCAGCTTCTCTGGGATAGATGTTCCCTCAGCAGCATACTTTGCCGCCATCTCAGCTATAAGAAGGGTTGTAACCACTGCATCCTTATCCCTTGCATGGGTTCCGATAAGGTATCCGTAGGACTCTTCAAATCCAAATAGGTAGGTTCCATCCAGCTTCCCCTCCTCAAACTCCTTTATCTTCTCCCCTATGAACTTAAATCCAGTAAGGGTTCTCATCACCTTTACATTCTTGTCTGCAGCTACCACATCCAGCATAGGTGTGGATACCACTGTTGAGATTACCGCTCCGTTTGCAGGGATATCCTTTCTGTTTTCCAGGATGTAGTTCATAAGAAGAAGTCCCACCTGGTTTCCATTTGGATAGATCCACTCTCCCTCCTTAGTCTTTACTGCAATACCAATTCTGTCCGCATCTGGATCGTTTGCCATACAGATATTAGCACCCTTCTTCTCAGCCAGCTTGATCCCAAGCTCAAATACTGCAGGATCCTCTGGGTTTGCATAGGAGCAAGTTGGGAATGTTCCGTCTGGCATCTCCTGCTCAGCAACGGTATATACAGATTCAAAACCAGCTTCAGCCATGACTCTCTGTACCGCTACCCTTCCAGTTCCATGAAGAGGTGAGTAAACAATCTTAAAATCCTTCTTCCCCTCTATCTCAGAGTTCAGCACCTCTCCCTTTATAGTCTCGATATACTTATCATCCAGATCCTTACCGATCATGTGAAGAAGCCCCTTCTCTTTAGCTTCCTCCTCAGAGATCATCTTTATCATCTCAAGGTCTGTTACTCCATTTACGCTCTCTACCACTCCTGTTGCATGGGGATCCACTATCTGAGCACCGTCATTCCAGTAAACCTTATATCCATTGTACTCCACAGGGTTATGGGAAGCTGTTACTACCACTCCTGCTTGGGCTCCCAGCTCTCTTACTGCAAAGGATAGCTCTGGTGTAGATCTCAGCGACTCAAAAAGATATGCCTTTATCCCGTTGGCTGCCAGTACCAGTGCTGTTGTAAGGGCATACTCTGTAGATCCTATTCTGCAGTCATAGGCTATAGCTACTCCCTTTTCCCTAGCTGCTTCAGCATCCACTGAAAGCATGTAGTTCGCCAGCCCCTGAGTTGCCTTTCCTATCATATATTTATTGATTCTGTTGGTCCCTACTCCTCTGATACCTCTCATTCCACCAGTTCCAAATTCCAGGTCCTTATAGAATCTTTCCTCTATCTCCTTAGGGTCGTTAGCTATTCCCCTTAATTCCTCTCTGTCTGCTTCATCAATACACTTAGAGTTTAGCCATGTATTGTATAGATCTTGTATTCTGTCTTCCATCATTTCTCACTTCCCCCTTGTATTTTGCTAGTATAATTTTATGACAACTCCAGGGAAATTGCAAGGCCTACAGACCTATTTGAGAATACTTCCTCTAAATTAAATCTAGCCCTGAACAGCCTTTCTCTCTTTTTTTCCAGCAAATATCTTCTCCGCTGCAAAGATAGATACCCCGTTAGCTATAAACCCTGGTAGAAGCTCATACATGTAGGCACCATATCCCAGCTCCTTCCAAAGAAGCATTACAAGCATTCCAGTAAGCATCCCCAGGAATACACTCTTCCAGTTGATCCCCTTAATATATAGAGTTGCAAGGATAGCAGGTCCAAATACAGCCCCAAATCCTGCCCATGCATAGGATACAAGGGCAAGTACGTGGGCTCCAGGATTCAGTGCCAGTACTACAGCTATTGCTGAGATAGCTACTACACAGATTCTTCCTACCCACATAAGCTCACCATCTGTTGCATCCTTCTTTATATACTTATAGAAGTCCTCTGTAAGAGTTGTAGAGGATACCAGCAGCTGGGAGTCGATAGTTGACATAATAGCTGAAAGGATCGCTGCAAGAAGCACTCCCCCTACCCAAGGGTTGAATAGCTTGGAGATCATGTAGATGAATACTCTTTCAGCATCTCCACCCATCATATCAGTTGTGGCAAATAGGGAAACCCCTGTAAGTCCCACAGCTATAGCTCCCCCAAGGGAGATAAATACCCAGATCATAGCTATTAATCTCGACTTATCCAGTTCCTTTACACTCTTGATACTCATAAACCTTACAAGGATGTGAGGCTGACCAAAGTATCCCAGACCCCATGCCATAGAGGAGATAATAGCCGCAAATCCTATCTTCTCTCCCCCGTTTTCCATGATATTCATGGTCATATCTCTCACCTGCATAGCTGCTTCCATTCCGTCCATTCCTCCACCAGCTCTAAAGGCCATAGTAGGAACAAGAATTATAGCTCCAAACATAAGTGCTCCCTGGAAGAAATCTGTCCAGCACGACGCTAGGTATCCCCCCATAAATGTGTAGAAGACTATTGTTAAGGCTCCCACAACTACAGCTACCTGATAGTCGATTCCAAGCATAGTTTCAAAGAGTTTTCCTGCAGCTACAAGACCGGAAGCCGAGTAGATAGTGAAAAATACTAGGGTTACTATAGCTGAAAAGTTTCTTATAAGCCCTGTGTTATCTCCCAGCTTCTTCTCTAGGAATGTAGAGATAGTTAAGGTGTCCGTCTCCTCCGTCTGTCTTCTCAGACTCTTAGCCACAAACTTCCAGTTGAGGTAGGTTCCTATTAGGAGTCCTATGGCTATCCATATCTGGTTTATCCCGTAGAGGTAGATTGCTCCAGGCAGTCCCATTAGCAGCCATCCGCTCATATCGCTGGCCTGTGCTGAAAGTGCTGTTACCCACGATCCCATTCCTCTACCACCTATTAGGTAGTCCTCTACTCCGCTGGTTCTCTTATAAAAAAATACTCCTATTCCCATTAAAAATACTAGATATATTCCAAAAGTTATTAGTGTTTCAATTCCCATCTTCATTCTCCTTCTTATTCTGAATTTTCATACTCCCGGCATCTCCTGCCCAGCCACAATCTCCAACAATCCTCTGTAACCCCGAGGGGAATCTCCTTTATCTTTACAACCCTATAGATGAAACTGTACATACTTCCCTCCTAAACTTTTTTATCTATGAAATAGTTTTGCTCCCAATAAACGATAAAATAAAAAGCCCCTTAGATGCTCTTGCACCTAAGGGGCTAACTCAGCTGAATAAAAGAACTTTCTTCCTTTACCTCACACTCTTTAACCATAGATGCAAATCCAGTTTGACATTCAACTCAAAATGGATTTGCACCTATGATCAACAATCACAAACACAAATCCTTCTATGGCATAATGGGGCTGTTATTAAGTGTAAAGGTATTGATTAACTTCATTTTCTTCCTCCGAAATATTTATTATATTAATAGAATATCATACCTTCAGTCCATCTGTCAAAGAAAAATTAATTTTTGTGCTCTGTAGAAGGACTTTTATATGGTTTTTCTCACACTTTACAGGGACTATAACACCTTTCTCTTAAAAGAAAGGTGCCCAAAGTTCAAGACTTTCGGTAATTGTCTTTTTAAGCTGAGCAAATTTACCGTTTCTTTTATGGATGCTAGATAGAACCTAATAAGTCCAACGAAACGACGTTCGATATTCTGTGAAGCTCGACGACTACCTGTAGTCGACCAAAACCTCTAAAAAATACTCTTTAATAGTACCTTTGACTAATTATACGCTCCTTCTTTTTATCGATATGACTTCGACTTATTTACCTGCTAGTCCATAAAACAGACTAAGTTCCCCAGGACATTCCAATATATTTTAATCATAAATTTATACCAATTGCTAAGCTTTAATGGAAAGTTATCTATACGAACTCTAAAGCGGGGTTCATAGTCGTCGAGCATCACAACAAAAAACTACTTCGTTCCGTTACACTCCTTCAGGCTCTGTAGAGAGCCCGGCAAAGGAACGAACAATCTGCAGTTACCCAAGATGACAATTATGAACCCCTAGACTTTCTTTGGTTCGTTTCTTGTGTCATGACAAGAAATGAACTCACTCTCTACAGAGAGTGAAATAGCTCCTTTCCAAAATAAAAAAGCTGCCCCTAAGGGCAGCTATGTCTATCTATTAAAATACCTCATACTTTGCTACAGTATTTCTTATTCTGTTAAGAGTTCTGTCTCTTCCGATGATTGAAACTACGTTGTAAAGCTCAGCTCCTCTTGCCTGACCAGTTACCACTACTCTTAGAGGCATAAGAACCTTTCCAGGTCCCTCTCCGATCTCCTCCATAGTGTCGTTAAGCATAGCCTTTGCTTCCTCTACAGTAAGCTCCTCCCCTGCAGCTTCAAGCTTAGACATAAATAGCTTAATAGAAGCCTTTCCAGTCTCATCGTTGATTGCACTGTACATTCTGTCGATGGACTTTCTCTCCTTCTTGTTCATATCCTCAGTTGCCACTGGAAGTTCAAACTCATCCACGTAGTAAAGGTGAGCTTCCTTAGCGATCTGCTTTAGAGTATTTGCTCCCTCTCTCAGGATCTCAACAACAGTTGTCAGAGCCTTCTCCTCCTTCTCAGTCAGAGTTTCTCCGATATATCCCTCTCCTCTGAAGAATGGCTTAGCAAGCTCTACAAGCTCCCCAAGGTCCTTCATTCTCATGTGCTGGTTGTTAACCCATCCAAGCTTTACAAGGTCGAATACAGGTCCTCCAAGAGATACGTTGTCGATGTTGAAGTTGTCGATGAACTCCTGTAGGGAGAAGATCTCCTTGTTCTCTCCAAATGAGTATCCCATCAGCCCAAGGAAGTTTACAAGACCTTCCTTCAGGTATCCCTCATCTCTGTACCAGTTTAGTGATACTGGGTTCTTTCTCTTTGAGATCTTTGTCTTATCCTGGTTTCTAAGAAGTGGCATGTGGATAAACTCAGGCTCATCCCATCCGAATGCTCTGTACAGCTGGATGTGCTTAGGTGTAGATGCAATCCACTCCTCTGCTCTGATTACGTGAGTGATATTCATCAGGTGGTCGTCCACTACGTTAGCCAGGTGGTATGTAGGGAATCCGTCAGCCTTTAGAAGAACCTGGTCGTCGATCTTGTTATTTTCAAATCTAACCTCTCCTCTAAGTCTGTCCTTGATTACAGTTTCACCCTCATATGGCATCTTTAGTCTGATTACATATGCTTCGCCAGCTTCTAACTTAGCCTTGATCTCCTCATCAGTAAGGGATCTGCAGTGACCGTCATATCCTGGAGCCTGCTTCATAGCCTTCTGTCTCTCTCTTAACTTCTCAAGTCTGTCTCTTGTACAGAAGCAATAGTAAGCCTTCCCATCCTCTACAAGCTTTCTTGCATAGTCCCCGTATAGGTGGAATCTCTCAGACTGTCTGTATGGTCCTGTGTCTCCTCCAACATCTGGACCTTCCGAGTAGTCTAGTCCCAGCCACTTTAGAGTTTCAAAGATCATCTCTTCAGATTCAGGTGTAGATCTTGTCTGATCTGTATCCTCTATTCTCAGGATGAAGTCTCCTCCGTTTTTCTTTGCAAATGCAAGGTTAAACAGTGCAATATAAGCTGTTCCCACATGTGGGTCTCCAGTTGGAGATGGAGCTATTCTTGTTTTTACTTTTGCCATCTTTAGTTCTCTCCTTATACTCTTTATATTAAAGTTTTATTTTTATTTAATTTTTTTAATTAACTACATCTTCTTCCATCTGAGATATCCGGTTATAAATGAATCCAGGTCTCCGTCCATTACAGCCTTTACATTACCAGATTCCACAGAGGTTCTGTGGTCCTTTACCATGGTGTAGGGCTGGAATACATAGGATCTTATCTGACTTCCCCATCCTATCTCATTTTGCTCACCCTGAAGCTTCTTCATCTCCTCTTCCTTCCTCTTCATCTCGATCTCCAGAAGTTTTGATTTTAGGAGCTTCATCGCTGTTTCTCTGTTTTTAAGCTGGGATCTCTCCTTCTGACATGTGACCACCACTCCGCTTGGCAGGTGGGTAATCCTCACCGCTGAGTCTGTGGTATTTACGTGCTGTCCTCCGGCTCCGCTGGCTCTGTAAGTATCTATCTTCAGATCCCCTGCATTTATCTCTATATCTGTGGATTCATCCACCTCTGGCATGACATCTATAGATGCAAAGGAGGTGTGTCTCTTCTTGGCTGCATCAAAGGGGGATATCCTTACAAGTCTGTGGACTCCCTTCTCACTCTTGAGGTAACCATAGGCCCTCATCCCCTCTACTGCAAAGGTTACAGACTTAACTCCCACCATATCTCCTGGCATAAAGTCAAGCTCGGTAATCTTATACTTCTTCTCATTACACCATCTGGAGTACATTCTGTAGAGCATCTCTGCCCAGTCGCAGGATTCAGTTCCTCCAGCTCCAGCATGGATGGTAACTATAGCACTGTTGGAGTCATACTCACCGTCTAGAAGAAGCTTTGTATCATAGGCCTCTATGGAGCTTCCCAGAACCTTTATCTTCTCCTCCAGCTCCCCGGCAAACTCCTCCTCGCCGCTCTCAACGAAATCGATGAGTACCTCTACCTCGTCTGAATACTCCTGGAGTCCCTGAAACTCTCCCACTATCTCCTTGAGAGAGTTCATCTCCTTTATCACCTTTTCACTGGATCTCTTGTCGTTCCAAAACCCCTCGGCCATGGTCTTGTCCTCTAGGGATTTTATCTTCTCCCCTTTGCCTTCAAGGTCAAAGAGACCCCCTTATATCATCTAATTTTTCCAAGTAGTCACTATACTCTCTCTTTATGTCTAGTATGTCCACCATCTTCCTCCTTAAATTCAAAAAGAGTCTTTAATCTGTCTAAAAACCCCTCCCTTTCCTCAGCTGCCACACCTTCAAGTTTTTTTATATATTTCAGGTTCTGGGATATAAATATCCACCTTCCCTCTATAAAGATATACTTCTTCCTCTCAAAGAATGGAATCTCCAAAAAATCCACTCCCTCTTCCACGCCTCTCACAAGGCCTATCCTCTTGAGCACCCCTTCATTGTAAAGGTTTACCACCTCATCCACTGTCATAGGATCAAGGGATTTTATTACTATTCCCTCATCCAGGCTGAACACTCCGTTCACCCTGCCCTCAAGGAGTTTTTCAAGCCTTGCCGGATTCAGATCTATCTCAGGAACAGATCTCATCATGGTCTGGGCCATCTCCTGGTAGTCCACTACCACCCTTACATCTCCCAGCCTGCTGTCCCTTCTTACATCCTCATCTATACTGAAGCTTTTAAAGTAAAGCCTCGTACTTCCTCCGTCTTCAGATGCTTCAAGGAAGGAGGAACCGTATATGGTCTTCTTCTCCTCATATACTATCTGCCTGTTGCTGTACTGGCTTCCCTCTTCAAAGTAGCCCTTCAGCTCAGCCTTCAGGGCATCTATATTCTCTATTCCAAAGTAAGCCCCTTCCAGGCTGTTGGAAAGGTATATCCTCTCATCGCTGTAGATAATAGCTATCTCATTGTAGTTGGGTCTGTACTTCACCCTGTAGCTTCTTCCGCCTATCTCAAAGGTGTCATCTATAAAACCGCTGCTCTTCAGGATCAGCCCCTCAAAATCTCCCTCTATCTCCAGAAAGAATTTCTCCTTGGACCTTCCCTCATAGAAGTAGGGACTCTTTATAAGGTTGCCCACATCTATCCCCGCTCCGTCCAGGTATTCATAGACCTCATCGATGGTGTCCTCTGTGAGCCAGGATCTGAGTTTCTTCCCCTGTCTCAGCAGTCTCCTCTCACCCTGCTTCCCATAGGAAATAAAAGAAAGTAACAGGTAGATTATCAGTGTAAAAGTTCCTACTTTCCTCAAAATATCAATCCTCCCAGGGAAATTTATGCAAAGAGTATTATACCATATGCCTCTGTTTTTTTCAATAATGGTAGGGGCTTAAAAACCCTCCTCCTCAAGGATTCTTGGAAGATCCTCCTCCTCTACCCTGTGATACCCTGTGTCATCCACATAGATATTCGGACCTATTGCGCACTTTCCAAAACACCTCTGGGTTCCCAGGGAAAATCTTCCATCCTCAGTGGTCTCATCCACCTCTATTCCCATGAGCTCCTCCATCCTCTTGAGAAGCTTGGCACTTCCCCTTCCGCTGCAGCCCATTCCTACACAGACCTTTACCACCTTGGGTCCGGTCCTCTCCAGGGTCTCCTTAAACTTAGGATAGAAATCTATAGTCCCCTTGATGGTAAATGGAAATAGTCCCGTTTTTTCAGCTATAAACGCCTGAACCTCCTTGGGAATATATCCGATCTCCTCCATTACAAACTCAAGGATCTTCTTGTCATCTTTCTTATCTGTAAGTCCCTCTATATACTCTTCCAGTCTCTTATAAAACTTCTGATCAATCATAGGTTCCTCCTTACTGTTAGCCTCCTACCTCTCCAGAAGAAGTGCCACTGCAGTGGCGTAATCTCTGGAGTGAGATATGGACAGCTCTACTCTGTAGTTTACATATTTTTCAGCCAGAGGTCCTTTCAGGGTCACCTCAGGCTTCCCCAGCTCATTGCTGAGTATCTCTATATCTGTAAGCTTAAACCCCCTTACCCCGGTACCAAAGGCTTTGGCTACCGCTTCCTTGGCTGCAAAACGTCCTGCATAGCTGGGATAGGGATTACTCTTCTCCGCTACAGCCTCTATCTCCCCAGGTGTAAAGACCCTGTCCCTGAACCTGGAGTTTCTCTCTATTGCCCGCTGTATCCTATCTATCTCTACAATATCATTTCCTATTCCTCTGAACATAGTCCATTCCTTTTATTCTATAATTTTTTACTCGGTACCTCTGGAGTCTAAAATCCTACTTGAACCTCTTAACAAAGACGTCTATATTCACATCTATGGTTACATCCAGCTCCTCTAAGGCAGCAAGCCTCTCCACTCCCTCCTTGGGAGTTCTCCACTTATACGGGGTCATATCAAAGAGACTCATAATGTCCTTACTCCCCTCTACAAGGGTTCTGTACTTTACATTTTTCGTCTCCTTTAGCTGAAACTCCTCTGCTAGGTCCACTTCAGGTCTGTAGTACTCCATCCTCACCTCATCGTAGAGGACCTTTTTCATATCCAGGAGGTGGTCCTCCCCTGTGGATACCACTACTAGTATACCATCATCCTTCAGTACCCTGCTGTACTCCTCCTCTGCCAGCCTGGAGAACATACATACCACAGCATCCAGGCTTCCAGCTGACATAGGCAGGTCAGCTGCACTTCCCACAGCCCAGAAGATATCCTTATAGGATCTGCTGGCAAAAAGTACCGCCTCCTTTGAGATATCTATCCCGTAGATGTTACTCTTCTTCCCCATATCCTCAAGGTGGTTTTTCAGGTGCTTTGTATAGTATCCCTCTCCGCACCCTATATCCAGGATCTCTGGTTTCTCAGATCCCAGGTGTCTTCCTGTAACCTCATTTACCTCTTCTGAGATCTTTTTGTAGTAATCCTTCTCCAGGAAATCCCTCCTGCTCTGGATCATCTCCTTATCATCCCCTGAGTTCTTCTTGTTGGAGATGTGCAGGTTCACATACCCCTGCTTTGCCATATCAAAGGAGTGGTTTTTAGGGCACCTGTAGGTTCTCCCCTCTCTCTCTAAACTTCCCTTACAGATGGGACATATTAAGATACTCATCTACTTCACCATCCCATAAGCTTTTTTAGTATTTTCATTGGTGATCCTCACAACTTCCTCATAGGAGATTCCCTTTACCTCTGCTATCCTCTGGGCTATATACTCCACATACACAGGCTCATTTCTCTTTCCCCTATATGGTTCCGGTGTAAGGTATGGACAGTCCGTCTCTATAACTATCCTGTCCATTGGCAGCTTCTCCACAGTTTCCTTGAGCTTCTTAGAGTTTTTAAAGGTAAGGACTCCCCCCACTCCAAAGTAGTAGTTGTCCATTATCTCAGCTGCACTCTCATAGGATCCTGGGTAGCAGTGAACTATCCCCCTTACATCTGGGTACTCCTTCAGTATATCCAGGGTGTCCCTTGTGGCCTCCCTTGTATGGATAACAACGGGCTTCCCTACCCTTCTGGCCATCTCCATCTGTTTTCTGAAGATCTCCTGCTGCTTCTCCTTGGGGTCGGTCATCCAGTGGTAGTCCAGACCTACCTCTCCCACAGCCAGCACCTTGGGATGCTTGGCCAGGGCTTCCAGCTCTGCCTCCACCTCATCGCTGTAGATACCTATATCTGTCGGGTGTACCCCCACCACTGCATAGATGTAGTCGTGGCTCTCAGCCAGCTCCACACTTCTCTTGGAGCTTTCCAGGTCGTATCCTATATTTACTGCAAACTCTAACCTCTCCTCTATTCTCGCCAGTACCTCATCTCTATCACTATCAAATCTTTCATTGTCCAGATGACAATGGGAATCTATTAATTTCATCTCTTCACTTCACCACCATATTAATTATTAACTAAGTAAAATTATACTACACTCCCCCGCCTTTATAAAGTAAAGTTTAAAAACTCTTTTATCCTACCTGCTCCTCCTCTCCTCCCTGCAGAGCTTAAGGTAGACTCCTCTCACATAGGCCACCGCCACTATGGCAGCACTCCAGTTCACTGCAAATATCCCCCACCAGATGCCGTAGATACTTCCCACCATTGCAATAAGGGCTGGAAAGAGGATCACAGGCATGGCAAACTGCCTGTATATACCTATGACTATGGGGAACTTTGGTCTCTTGAGTCCCTGGAGAACCGATACAGATATATTCAGGAGCACATAGGAGTTGAACACCAGGGTCTCCACCCTGAAGTAGGATATTCCATAGTGGATGACCTCCATATCCCTGGTGAAGATGTAGAAGAGGTACCTGGAGAGGGGGAGGATTACAAACATGGCTGTGGTCATTATAATTAGGCCGTACTTCATGGTCTTCCTGTAGGTCTCCTCCACACGGTCCAGCCTTCCCGCACCGTAGTTTTGCCCTGTTATGCTGAGGGCCGCTATATTCAGTCCTATGGCAGGAAGGAGAGCCAGCTGCTCTATCCTCATGGCCACTCCGAAGGCAGCTACCGCCTTGGAGCCTCCCACTCTGACAACATAATAGTTTATTATAAAGACCCCCATAGCTATGGTCATCATATTAAAACTTGCAGGGATCCCCTGGGAGAGGATCTCCATGTAATTTCCTATATGGGGTATAGTGAGCCCAAATCCCTTCCCGGCTATGATCTTGGATCTCCTCACCCTCCTCAGGAGGTAGAGATTTCCTATAAACTGAACCACTACCGTAGCCAGGGCCACCCCCTCGGTGGTCATTCCCAGCACCAGTATACTTAAGGGATCCAGAACTATATTCAGCAGAAAACCAACTATAAGAAAGTTTCTGTAGCTCACTGTATCCCCCTGGGCTGAGAGGATGCCGTTCATCACCATATTTAAAACAAAGAAGACGGTCCCCAGAAAGATAACATTGGTATAGCGTAACCCGTAGACGAGAGTTAACCCCTCTCCCCCCATGGCCCTCATTAGGTATTCATCTGCTGTTACTCCTATCCCTGTTATTACAAGGGATACTATTATCCCCAGGGACAGGGCGTCCCTGGCCACCTCCCTGGCCTTTTCAATCCTTCCCTCCCCTATATAGTTGGAGATTATAGCCGTTACCCCAGTCCCCACCCCTGAACCCAGGGCTATGAGGATAAAGAATACCGGAAAGGATATGGCCAGCCCTGCAAGGGCTTCCGATCCTATATAACCTGTAAATATATTGTCCACCACATTAAAAAGGGTATTGAAAAGAAAGCCCACACTGGACGGAAAAGCTACCTTTCTCACCAGATTCCCTATATCTCCAACAGTTAAATCCATAATCTCCCCCTGCCTTTCTCAGATCTCTTCCTCTAATATTTATTCCAAAAGATCTATTTTCCTATAAAATAAAAGAGGCACCTCCTTAGGTGCCCCTAATATATTAATCTTTAAAGAAGTGTTCTCCGTGATAATAGACCCTTGCCCTTTCAGGAGCTTCATCCTCCTGTACATTGTGGAAAAATTCCAGGTTCTCTCTAGGGTTTCTCTCTTCAGTTCCAGACTGGGTACTGGTACATCCCAACAACAAGGACAATCCCATGAATAATATCAGCATTCTGAATAATTTCATAGTATCACCCCCTTTGCTATTTCCTACTCCACCTATATTAAGGATAGATTAATTTTGTCTATGTCACCCCAAAAAACGAAACAAAGAAAATATGCCCCACCTTCCAATGTTTCACGGGACACCTATTTAATATACGACCTTTTTTAGCTACAGTCTTCGCTTCCCTCTGAAACTCATACTGCATAACGGTCTAGCATCACTTTTCCAGCTAAAAGCCCCATCAACTGGATAGGTAGGGATATTTTTATCCTGTAATCTAAATAGGCATTTCAAAAGCTACCTGCACAACTTGTAGTTTTCCTTTTACATAATAAAAAAGCTGGGTAGATACCCAGCTATAAAAAACCTATCTATTCAGATCCAGGTAGTCCTCTAACTCATTTACCCTTCTTCTGTTTATCTTTCTCTTATGGAAGTAGTAAAGGATGAAGTTAATCATTTCCAGCCTCTTCTCCACATCCAGGTCCATAAAGACATTTCCAAGAATCTCCCTTCTCTCCACAAACTTAAGTCCCTTGTCCTCCTTGTAAAGTCTTATATACCTCTCAAAACTAAATGGTAGTTCTGGATTATATCTTCTCATAAGGCAGTAGGTAGACTCCTCGTTGAAGTCAATAGTATCCTCTGCAAAAAGGTTTTGTATCTTCTCTCCGATCTCTATCCAGTTATAATTTGACATATGACCCCTCCCTTTTATCCTCATACTATTTCTACTAATTATAGTATACTTTCCTTTTTTTACCAAAAAAAGAGGAGCCCCAGGCTCCTCAAAACTATATCTTAAAGAATTCATTCTCTTTAAAACTATACTTTTTCTTACAGAAGTGGCACTCCACCTCTAACTCTTCCTTCTCTGTAAAAATTTCCTTTAACTGCTCCTTACCAAGGGTAATAAGCCCCTTGAAGAACTTCTCCCTCTCACAGTTACACTGGTAATCCACATGAGTTTCCTCTAGGATCTCAAACTCCTCCACAAGCTTTTCGTGGTTCTCATCTGTCATATCCTCATATAGTAGCTTAATTATTCTCTCCAGGTCCATTCCACCCTCGAAAAGCTCAGTTACATTTCTTACAGCCTTTACCTTCTCCTCTAGTGCGTCTATAAAGCTGTCCTGGGCTCCTGGAAGAAGCTGGATCATGTATCCCCCTGCTGCCTTTACAGTCATATCCTGGTTTAAAGATACTCCCAGTGCTACAACAGACGGAGTCTGCTCAGATGTGTAGTAGTAGTAAGCCAGATCATGAGCCAGGTCACCATTCTTTATATCGGACATTCCAACATATGGCTCCTTAAGTCCCATATCCTTAATAACTCTAAGGATTCCCTTTCCAGTTATTGCGCTTACTCCGTTGGACTGAAGGTCTGCTGCTGGGTTGGACATATAACCCTTTATTCCACTCTTAGCGTCTGTCGTCACTACCATGTGATTTAACGGACCATCTGTATCTGTTCTCAGTGTAAGAAGGTCATCTCCCTTTAGATCTGTTCCCATCATAAGTCCCGCTGTCATCAGCTTTCCAAAGGCCTCTATAGCTTTTGGTGTAGCTTTATGTAAGTCCAGTGCCTTCTGTACTATATCCTTAGAATCCACTGCAATAAATCTTGCATTTTTACTAGTTCCTCTTATTATTCTAGCCATTTATATCTCCCTTCAAGACTATTTTTTTACAAACTTAATTCTATCATAAGATACACTTTTTTTCAATCTCTAGAAGAGTAGGTAGGGATACTGAATTTTTCTACAAAACTTCCTACTCTCCACTCTTTTCAATTAAAAGTATCTCTTTCAGCTTTTAATACCTTTCTTTTAATCATAGATTCACCAAGGGGACTAAGCCTTCATCTGCAGATATTTTAAACGGGGTTCATAGTCGTCGAACTTCACCCAATAATTTACTCCGTTCCGTCATACTCCTTCAGGCTCTATAGAGAGCCCAGCAAAGGAACGAAAAATATGTATTCACCCCAAAAGACAATTATGAACCTCTAGACTTTCTTTGGTTCGTTTCTTGTGTCATGACAAGAAATGAACTTCCTCCTTGAGAGAGTAAATTATAATTTAAAATAGCTGCCGGGAGTCCCGGCAACCTCTCTATATCCTTCCAAGGATCTCCTCTTCCAGCTCCTCTATGTGCTCTTCTCCCTTGAGCCTGGCTATCTCAGCCTCCACCCTTCTCAGTTCCTCCAGAAGTTCCTCTCTTCTCTTTAAAAGCTCCTCCATACTCTACCACCTTCCAATAAATATTGGACATTATAACATTTTTGTATTTTCCCAGCCACAGCTTTAACCTTAAAAGAAACTCTGCCAGTTAAGGCAGAGCTTCACAAAACTACTACTTATATCTTCTAAAGGTATCCTCCATCTCATCTGTGTATGGAACAGCCTCTACCTCCAGCTCATTCAGGTCAGCCCTTGCAATAAGGATCTTCATCTTATCCCCCATATTGTAGGTATAACCTGTATCCACATTCTTCATTACATACTCTCTCTCATCAAACTCATGGTACCCCTCAGCCTGGACTATATCCCAGAAGCACTCCACATGCTCCTTGGTCTCAAAGAATACCCTCTTGTTGCTGAATCCTATGATGGTGGCATCGAAGACATCTCCCACCTTATCCATCATATACTCCACCACCTTGATCTTTACACTTTCATCCTCCAGCTTCATGGCATCCCTTTCAGTCTTGGAGATTATAGTACCAATGGTATCCATCTCGTGATTCCATCTTGCTATTTTCTTCTTGCTCGGGTATCCGTCCAGAGTAGATGCCAGTACCCTGTGGATCATCAGGTCTGCATATCTTCTGATAGGTGATGTAAAGTGTGTATAGTAGCTGGATGCCAGTCCGAAGTGACCGGTATTCTCCTTGGTATACCTGGCCTGCTTCAGGGACATAAGGATCATCTTGTGCACTATCATGGCCATATCCTTGTCCTTGGAATCCTCTATTATACTCTGGAACTTCTTAGGGTGAAGGTCCTCAAAGGAGTGGATCCTGTACTTAAACTTAGCCAGGGTCTCGTTGAGGCTCTTTATCCTCTCTGGGTCGGGCTTATCGTGGGTTCTGTAGAGGGACGGTATCTCCATCCAGAAGATCTTCTCAGCCACAGTTTCATTGGCTGCGATCATAAAGTCCTCTATTATCCTCTCAGCTTCTCCCCTCTCTCTGTTCTTCAGTCTCTCTACCTTACCATTTTCATCTAGCTCCACCTTGATCTCAGGCAGGTCGAAGTCTATACTTCCCCTGTTGTACTTTACCCCTCTGATTATCTTAGAGAGCTCATGCATGGTAAAGAGCATATCTTTTATATCAGCATACTTAGCTGTAAGCTCCTCATCTCCCTTGAGTATCTCATTTACATCGTCGTAGGTCATCCTGTGGGCTGTCTTTATTACAGACCTGTGGATATCGTGATCCAGTACCCTTCCCTCTCCGTCTATCTCCATCTCGCAGGTAAATACCAGCTTATTTGTGTGGGGGTTCAGGGAGCATACTCCGTTGGATATCTCCCTTGGGAACATTGGCAGTACCCTGTCCACAAGATACACTGAGTTACCCCTCTTGAGGGCTTCCTTGTCCAGCATAGATCCCTCTGGGATGTAGTGGCTTACATCGGCAATACTTACTATAAGCTTGTAGTTTCCGTTGGCAAGCTTCTCCACATATACTGCGTCATCCAGGTCCTTGGCATCTGCGCCGTCTATTGTAATTATAGGAAGGTGTCTGAGATCCCTTCTCTTGGCGATCTCCTCCCTGCTTATCTCCTCCTCTACCTGCTTTACCTCTCTCATCACCTCTGGGGCAAACTTCTCTGATAGGCCGTTTCTCTTAATTAGAGCCTCTATCATATTGTTGGTGTCGTATGGGTCCCCTAGGATCTCAAGGATCTGCCCCTCGGGCTTCTTCCCCTCTCCTCCCCAGTTTGTGATCTCCACAAGAACCAGCTCACCATTTCTCGTTCCTTTCATCTGCTTTCCTGGAATAAATATATCCCTTCCGAAGGAGTGGGTAGGTTTTACAAAACCGAAGTTCTGGCTACGCTCGAAGATACCTACAATACGGTTTTTCTCCCTCTTGATTACTCTATCTACCTCTCCCTCCTTCTTCTTTCCTCCGTCTAACCCCTTTGTTACCCTTACAAGTACTGTATCTCCGTCTAGGGCTGAGTTAAATGAAGATCTCGGGATGAAGATTCCCTCATCCTCTGTATCCACAAAGGCAAACCTGTCCTTTATAACGGTAAATATTCCCTTTACAAATCCAAGGTTTTCAGGGATGTTGTACTTCCCCCTCTTGTTTCTCAGAAGGTCTCCCTCCTCTATCATCTTGTCCAGCTTATCTCTGTTTTCCTTCTTCTTCTTGGGAGACCATCCCATCAGCTGACTTATCTCGCTCAGGGTCATAGCTTTCTTCCCCTTGAGAGCCTCCCTTATCATACTATATTCTTTGTTCAAGTTCATTTATGCCTTCTCCTTTTCTGTTGTGAAGCAGCCAGTTTCTCATATCCACAGTATTTGGATGGATTATAGCTTCCTTCTTTATGAGGAACTCCATCTTTCTGTCCACTTCGTGTATTATAGCCTCATCTATATTTTCATAGGCCAGCCTTCTTATAGTTTGAACCTCTTCATGGGTTCTGCTGGGCTCTATGGCATCTGCCACATATATTATCTTTTCGACTATAGACATCCCCCTTCTTCCAATGGTGTGGTACCTTATGGAGTTGAGGATATCCTCATCTGTTATGCCAAACTCCTCCCTGGCATACACACTTCCTGCAAATCCGTGAAGGAGCTCTCCCAGGTGACCATAGGTCTTTATCGTCTCATCACAGTCGCAGAGCTCGTGCATCCTTGTGAGAGTAAACTGCTTGGAGCAGTCGTGGAGGAGGGCTCCCTTTCTTACCTTGTTTATATCTGCCCCGTAGTGGTGGGCCAGCTCTATAGCTACCTTCTCCACCCCCAGGGTATGGTTATATCTCTTCAGTGTGAGGAGTTCCCTCATCTTATCCTTTATTCTACTTATCTTATCCATGAATCCACATCCTTTCCGCTCATACTTCTACATACTATAATACGGACAGTTTTTCATATTCTTTTTTTAACTTTATTCATTTCTTTTGGCCAGCAAAAGAAACGAAGCAAAGAAAACTGGCCCTTATTTATAATCTTTCACGGGCTAGGTTACTCTTAATACGGCCTTTATAAGCTACAGTCCTCACTTCTTATGACCAAGCTTTTCAGCAGTGGCGTTGCGGAACTTAATTTGCATAACGGCCTAGCAGATATATATTGTACAAAGTCCTATCAATATAAACAAGGGACTTTATTTAAAGGCTCTGCAAGGTCCTTTTGGCCGGCTGCAGGCAGTCGTCTAGCGTCACAAAACTCCTTGCTTCATTACGTCTTGCTCCTTCAGGCTCTGTAGAGAGCCCCACAAAGTAATGAAAACCTTGTTTCTGCTCCTAAAGACAATTGCCGGAAGCCTTGACCTTCTTGGTTCGTTCTTGTGTCAAGACAAGAATGAACGAATAGATTTTGAATTTAACTAAAGTAGATTCCCTCCTTAGGGGAAAGAACTATACATTCATAATCTATACTTAGTAGAGTTTCGAGCAAAAAACAAGGTGACCTCAGAGGCCACCTTAATTCCTTATATTTCTAGATTTCTCTCGTAGAACTCTGAAAGCTTATAGAAGTTAAGCTGCTCCACTTCCTTGTCGTTTACAAGGAACTTCACCCTTCTATACCTTCCATCTTCAGTTAGGGTATTTACTATTGAGTAGATTACAAAGATCTCCTGGGAGATGGTCTTCATATTCTCTCTGAAGTGGTAGTTCATATTGAGGTAGATATCCCTTCCGTCGATATATACGTTCATGAGCTGAACTTCATCATTTAGGAATGGAACCTCCACCACCTTCCCCTCTTCATCTGTGTAAGTTATCTTGTAGGCAAGGTTCTCCTTGAGGGCGTCAAAGATCATCTTTACCCTCTCTTCCGGTGTATCCCCCACAACTATCTCCACCTGCTTGCTCTCCAGGCTCTCACCGCTCTCAGTAGGCACATAGATAGTAAGGGCTTCCCTCACTATCTCCC
Organism: Propionigenium maris DSM 9537; assembly: GCF_027925155.1. GTDB lineage: Bacteria > Fusobacteriota > Fusobacteriia > Fusobacteriales > Fusobacteriaceae > Propionigenium > Propionigenium maris. The sequence continues at coordinate 257,176 of NZ_BSDY01000004.1, forward strand.
TGACCTGCTCCTGCTCCTGGTAGATTACCTTGGGAGGATTCTCCTTCAATACCAGGTTGTAGTAGAAGGCCCCGGATACTGCAGTAAGTACACCCAGTATCCCCAGAATCCCTATCCTTATGGGAGAGGGTTTATCGCCTGTTTTTTTTGCTTCCCTCTTCCCCTCTATCTTCTCATCTTCCTTTACTTCTGTGTTTCTCTTGTCTTCCAAAACAACCTCCTCCATCAATAGAAGTGATTTCTTATACTCTTTCCAATCTCCTGCGCCATTATCTTCTGATACTTGGACTGCTTCAGCTTCCATACATCGCTGGAGTTACTTATAAATCCTGTCTCCACAAGGATTCCCGGTCCGTCAAATCCACGAAGTACAGCAAAGTTTGCCCCGTGGGTTCCCCTGTTTCTCATATTCAGCCTCTTGGAGTAGGATCTTGCCAGATCGTCTGCTATCTTAGCCGACTGCACCTTGTTGGCGTTGTACTCCGTCTCACCCTTTACCTGGGCGATATTGCTGGTATCCTCTCCATACTCCTCACCAAAGGAGTTTTCAAAGGCAGCTACCTTAGCTGCATATGGAGATGATTTCTTGGAGTAGTAGAATACCTCAAATCCCGATGCGCTGGCTGCTGCTGCTGAATTGGCATGGATACTTACAAAGAGGTCTCCCCTGTTCCTGTTTCCTATCCTTGCCCTCTCATTTAGAGGAATAAACTTATCGCTGCTTCTGGTCATGACTATGTTGAAGTCATTCTTCAGCTCCTCTCTGAGGTACTTGGCCACAGCAAATACAACATCCTTCTCCCTGTATTTCTTAAATCCAATAGCTCCAGGGTCCTGTCCTCCGTGTCCTGCATCTATGATTATGGTGTATTCCTTCTTGTTTATCCTCTTGGAGAAGTCTATTACAAACCTCACAGGGTTGCTCCTGTAGGATAGCTTGTAATCCACATTTTTCTGCAGGTGGATAAACACCCCTACCGATGTGGGATACCTCACCACATCCACCTTTCTCACATAACTTCCGTTTACATTCCTGCTGACAAATTGCTCCGCTGCCTTTGTATTCTTAAACTCTATAAATATAAGACGGTTTACCTCGTCGTAGTTCAGTTCATACTTGGGCTTTGTGCTTCCCCCCATATCAATAACCATCTGGGGAGGGGTTCCGTTAAAACGTATATTACTTGCCTGAATCCTTTCTGCTCCAAAGGAAAGGCTCGTGCTCAATATTATAAATATCAAAAGAAGGTAGTATCTCATTATCCAAAACCTTTCTGAGACTGTTCAGTCTATATCAAAATTTAAATTATACGATCAATTAAAGAAAAAACGACAATTTAAAATTGTCGTCTTATTTATTATAAACAGATGCTATTGAACTCTTCTTTACAGTAAGTTTCACACCTTTATCTACTCTTATAATTACAAACTCATCTGTTACCGATGCTACATCTCCCTTGATTCCCCCTGCAGTAATAACTGGAGTTCCTTCTTGAAGGCTGCTCATCATCTCCTGGTGCTGCTTCTGCTTCTTCTTATTTGGTCTTATAAGCAAGAAGTAAAATACTGCTCCCCAGATAGCTAAGGTAAAGATCATTCCTGTGTAATTGGCCTTTGCGGCACCTTCAGCGGCATAAACAACGAAATTATTTAACATTTTTTACCCCCTTTTCTTAATACCTTTGAGTATAACATATAGAGTGTTTTTTTTCAACTGTGGTCTTATGCAAAAAGACCCTTTAGCTTGTCAAAAAATGTCTTCTTCATCTTGTAGTTTTTTTCCTTAAGGCTTGCTTCAAAGGCTTCTAATAGCTCCTTCTGTTTATCGTTAAGGTTTACTGGTACCTCTACCACTACCTTCACCAGCTGGTCACCGTTTCTGTAACCTCTGGTACTTGGCATTCCCTTCTCTCTCAGCTTAAATACCTTTCCAGTCTGAGTTCCAGCTGGAACCTTCATCTTAAGCTCTCCCTCAAGGGTAGGTATCTTGATCTCTCCCCCTAGAGTAGCTATTGTATAGGAGATAGGCACCTCACAGATGATATCATCATCCATTCTCTCGAAGATAGAGTGCTGCTTAACCTTTACAAAGATATACAGGTCTCCGTTAGGTCCTCCGCTTGTACTTGCCTCTCCAAGACCTGAAAGTCTCAGTCTCTGACCGTCATCGATTCCTGCAGGTATCTTAACCTTCTTCTCCACAGTCTCGCTCTGGATTCCGCTTCCACCACAAGTGTGGCAGCTCTTCTCAGGCATCTGACCAGATCCCTTACAGTGAGGACACTCCACTACATTTTCAAAGTTTCCAAGCATAGTTCTCTGAACCTGCTTGATCCTTCCCTGACCATTACAGTGGCTACAAGTCTTCATGTTTGTTCCAGGCTCAGCTCCCGTTCCGTTACACGTTCCGCACTGACCCTTTCTCTTATACTTAACAGTTTTCTCTATTCCCTTGGCTGCTTCCTCCAGTGAAATCTCCACAGTATATCTCAGGTCTGCTCCAGGCTGAACCCTTCTTCTGGCTGAGCCTCCGCCGAAGCCTCCTCCTCCGCCACCGAAGAATGAACTGAATATATCCCCAAGGTCCTCAAAGTCTCCGAAACCTCCGCCGAAGCCACCGAAGCCTCCAGCTCCACCTGCTCCGCCCTGTTCAAAGGCTGCGTGACCGAATCTGTCGTACTGTGCTTTTTTATTTGAATCAGAAAGAACTTGGTAGGCATCGTTTATCTCCTTAAACTTTACCTCTGCCTCGTGCTTCTCCTTTTCATCTGCTCCACTAAATTTATCTGGGTGATACTTCATGGCTGCCTTTCTGTATGCTTTCTTTATCTCCGCATCAGATGCATCCTTGGATACCCCCAGTACGTCATAATAATCTCTCTTAGACATCTAGTATTCCCTCCGTATTTTTTTACAAGAAATATTATACCATATCCTATACTTTTTTTATAGACTTACTTGTATTCGGAGTACTCTAGAAAATTCCTCACCCTCTGTCAGTCTTTCTATTCCGTATTTCTCCTCTATCTTCCCGTTGCTCTTAGCAAAATCCGCTATTCCGCACCATGGCTCGATACAAACATAGTCCGCCCCTGGAACATTCCAAAATGCTATAAAGGGGAAACCTGTATAGTCCACTGTTACACTTCTCTTATTTTTTTTATTTTTCAGGCTAACCCTCTTAGAGGCCAGCCCCTCAAACATAATTGCATCCTCTATAAAGGTGTCCTTCTTGAGATTTATCCTTCTTCCCTCCAGGTAATCCACCCTCTTATCCCCTATATACATCCCCTCCAGGGTATAGGTCTTAGCTTCCTCCTCCTTTTCAAACTCCAGGTAGTAGTCTGAAAACTCCACATCTTCATCTGTAGGTGTGGCAAAGGCAGGGTGTCCCCCAAGGGAAAAGTAGATCTCTCCCGAGGTTTTGTTTACCACCCTGTATTCCATGATGAGTTCGCTTCCCTCAAGGGTATAGGTAATGTAGAACTCAAACTCAAAGGGATAGTTCTCCAGGGTCTTCTTGTCTGAGGAGAGCTTGAATACTACCTTCTCCCTCGAGCTCTCAGCCACCTGAAACTCCATGTCCCTGGCAAAGCCGTGCTTGCTCCCCCTATACTCCACTCCACGGTAGGTGTAGGTATCGTTTTTTACTCCCCCTACAAAGGGGAAGAGTACCGGCGAGGTCTTTCCCCAATACTCTGGGTCCCCGCTCCACATAAACTCCTCATTATCTTTAAGGAGTCTCAGGTTTTTAAGCTCCGCTCCCTTGGATTCTATCACTGCTTCCAGTATCCCGTTGTCTATCCTATACAGCATCTACTTCTCCTTCTTCTCTAGTTTTAGCAGGTATTCCTTTCTCCACACACCTGCTCCGAATCCCGTAAGTTTACCCGACTTACCTATTACTCTGTGTCAGGGTACCACTATGGATACGGGATTTTTTCCGTTGGCTCCCCCCACTGCCCTCACAGCCTTGGGATTTCCTATGGCATCTGCCTCCTCTGAATAGGAGATAGTCTCCCCATAGGGGATATCATACATCGCCCTCCAGCAGGACCTCTGAAACTCCGTTCCTCCCCTGAGGTCTATCTTCACTGTAAACTCAGTTCTATCCCCCCTGAAGTACTCCTCTAATTCCTTTTTGCATTTGAGTACCTCGGGACTCTCTATCTCCTCTCCCCGGATCTCGTCCAGAAAGTAGATTCCGCTTATTCCATCTGTCTCCTCGGTTATCTCTATATAGCCGAGATATTCATGTTTCAGGTATACCCTTCCCCTCATCTATACTCCCATCTTCTTACTCATATATACGTCTGTTATATCATATCCCATCTTCCTATAGAGGGCTATTGCCCCCTCATTGTACCCAAAGGAGTGAAGGTTTACCTTCTTGGCATCCAGGTTCTCTGCCATCTCCTCTAAGAGCTCCACCATATTGATCTCATAGTCCTTCCCCTTATACTCATCGTAGATGAGGTAGTTGTTCACATAGATGGTATCGTTGAAGAGATTAAACCACACAAAGCCCACCTTGTCTATATCCTTGCAGATATCCAGGAGATAGTGGTGCTTGGTTTCTACCCCGTCCTTTAATATATTGTCCAGGGTTTCCTTGGCAAGGTCTATGGCGTCCCCCTCCTGCCAGTGTCCTACCTTTATCTTATCCTGGGCGTAGTCCCTTATCATCCTTCCCTTTATAACGTCGAATTCCTCCTGAGTCATCTTCACAAGTCTCATAAGTTGTCCCCCTCTAAGTATAGTTTTATAAGTATTTTTACTTTTTTAAACTATAATTTCTTTTTTCTGATGATTGTTCTTTCTTTGCTTGTCCAAAGAAAGAACCCAAGAAAGGACACCTCTTTCAAAGTGTTTCCCTGGTAAATATAATATTCTACGACCTTTACAAGCTACAGTCCTCGCTTACGGGTAACAAATTTTAAGCTGTATCACTGCGGAACTTATTCTGTTGTACGGTCTAGCTAACTATTTCAGTTAAAGCCACATTAACTTGAAAGAGGATACACAAAACCCTCCCTCTTTAGTAAAGCCAATTTATTGCCAAGCAGTTAATAAACTTAGTTTAATTAAATTAAGCCAAACATTTCTTTAACCTCTTTTTGTTTTGCTTCATTCCACTCCATTTTATCACTATCAAACACTTCATTGAATTGTACAAGAGATATTTTTACTTCTTTTAAAGCTTTTTTCATAATTTCTTCTTTTTCTTCAATATCATTAAAAAATTCATTTTTTAACATTAATAACCCGCTTAATATCCCTGACAGCCTTTCTATATTAGAAGTTTTTATATAGCATTTTATTATTCTTTCAAAGCAATCTAATGTTGTTTTAAGCAAATGCTTTTTATCTGAGTCTTCCAGAAAAGCCACAGAATTAAGAATCATTAAGAAGTAAGCTTCTCCCATTTCATCAAGTAATCTTTTTTCTTGATCTTTTAATTCTTCTTGGGATTCTTTAATCTTTTTCTCTTGAGCTTCTATCTTTAAAAAAATACTTCTCGCTTTAAAACTTTGATATATTGGCATAATTGCAATTATACCTATTACTCCAAAAGCTGCCGCTACAAGACCTAGTATCCAATTTATCTTTCTATCCGTTTCATTTTGAAGCTTATCCCAAGCTGAAGTATAAAATTGATCAACATTATAGTTTTGGCTGGCACTAGCTAAAAGTTTATCATTTAATTTTTCTTCTAGTTTTTCATATTTTCCTAGTACTCTTTCATATGTTGCTACTTTTTCTTCTAAAAACCTAGAATACTGTTGCTCTTCATTATATTTCTTCCTATAATCAACTTCCTCTGCTTTATCTTGCGAAAAAGTCAGAGAAAACATTAGTAGAAAACAAGCTATGATTTTAAACCTTTTCAATACTCCCCCCTTTTAAACCATTATTTTAAACTCTTCATCTCTACCTCGGTTTCTCCTTAGTTAGGGAAAAACCATAGAAAAGATAAGGGTTCTTGTCGACCGCAGGTAGACGTTTTAACTTCACAGGATATCCCTGCTCCTTTCCGTTTTACTTATTAGGTTCAATCTTGAGCCCATAAAAGGAAAGAAAAATATGACCTCTCCCGAAAAGTCAATTACCGCAGGTCTTGAACTTTGGGTACCTTTCTTTCAAGAGAAAGGTACTATGAAGTATAGTAACCTGCATTGTGGCCTGGGAACTCCTTGTAACCCTTATATCTGCAGTTTCCTATTATCACCAGGCTGTAGCCTTTGCCGAACTCATCGAAGGAGAAGTGAAAGAGCTTATCAAATACATCCCTTATCATATCTGTAGTCTTTTGACAGCCAAGCTTTGTTGCCCCCCAGCAGTAAAGCCAGCATACGCTGCTAAAATATGCCCTTCCATTCTCTTCCCTCCAGTACTTGTCGTAGCTCTCATTAAAGGAGTCTATCTCAAGGGATCTCAGTAGTCCCTTTGCTTCCTCTGCACTTACCTTTAGTTCTAAGTTCATATGCTATCCCCTTTTAAACCATTATTTTTAAACTCCTTGCCCCTGCCTTGGTTTCTCCTTAGTTAGGGAGAAACCATCTAAAGTATGAGGGTTGTTGCCGACCGCAGGTAGACGTTTTGACTTCACAGGATATCCCTGCTCCTTTCCGTTATACTTATTAGGTTCAATCTTGAGCCCATAAAAGGAAAGAAAAATATAACCTCGCCCGAAAAGTCAATTACCGCAGGTCTTGAACTTTGGGCACCTTTTTTTCAAGAGAAAGGTTCGAAATAAAGCTTTAAATACTTTTCCAAAGTATGGAACTATCTCTTTCTACCTATCAACAGGAATAATGGATACTCCCTGTCTTCTCTGATTATCGTGTGGGGAGTCGTTATGCTCTCCACTACTAGGTTATTTTTCTCGAAGATCTCTCCCAGCATCTCTGGATCAAACCCCAGGTGACCATCAAAGTTCCCCTTGTGGAAACTACCGTCCTCGGTTATTAGGTCTGCAATGCAAAGGTATCCTCCCTGGGTAAGGCTCTCAGTCCATTCCCTTATAACCTCCTCTGTGTCTGGTATGTGGTGGAGCACCATGAGGTTGAAGATACAGTCATACTTATGGGAGGTATCCATTGCCTTCTCCGGGTCTATGAGGACCGTTCTGCAGTTAGTGTGTCCCCCAGCCTCTATCTTCCTACCTACCTCCTCCAGCATACCTTTAGAGGTGTCGCAGAAGGTCATCCCCTTAAACTCTGGCAGAAGGCCAAATCCCAGTAGCCCAGTACCGCACCCGTACTCTGCAGCCCTCATCTCCTTAGTGTCCGGCAGGTGCTTCACTATCCCCTCAGCCACATCCCTGGCTCTCCTTACCTTCTTCTCATCTAAATCCCACTGCTTTGCTGCTTCATCAAAGTTAGTTCCCATTCCTATCCCCCATATCCTTTAGATTGAATTATCTCTACTAAACTTGCAACTGTACCGCTTTTTTTTTAATGCCGACTGCAGATAGTCGTCGGGCTCCACAGCGAAATCCTACTTCGTTCCGTTTTACCCATTAGGTTCTATCTAGAGCCCATAAAAGGAACGCATTCTATGCCCTTGCCCCTAAGACAATTATCGTAAGTCTTGACCTTTTAGGTACCTTTTGTGTCAAGACAAAAGGTACAAACCTCTTTTATCTATCTAAAAACTCCCCAGGAGTCCTTAGATACTCATCCAACCTCATATAAAACTTCCCTGCATGCACCCCATCTGCTAAGCCATGGTGAGCTTGGAGAGCCACCGGCATAAGGAGTTTCTCCCCCTCCTCAAAGTACTTACCCATGGCTATCCTCGGAACTGAGTCCCCCTTCACTATGTGCATGGGATGCTGTATAGAGGTAAAGGATACCCAGGGAAGGGTGGTCAGGTAGAAGTCGCTGTCCATATCAGCATCGAAATCCGGGGTGACATTATCCTTTACCCCTTCTATCGCTTTCTCCACTCCCTCGTAGAACTCCACAAAGTCCTCCTTGTGCTTAGTCCTTGCAAAACCAAAGAGCTCATCCTCTCCCAGTACTGTAAAGGAAGGGTTCACCACTGGGTGCTCTACTATCCCGTTTTCTCTTATCCTGGTTCTCAGCTCAGGGATCTCATTTACCACCCTGGAGATAAAGTAGAGAACCGTCTTAAAGAATGAGAGCTTCCTCTCCCTACAGTAGCTCTTTAACTCCCTCACATCCACATTGGAGCAGATATTAAAGTGGGGAAGTTCCATCTCTTTAAACATCTCATACTGCTTCCTTCTCTTCCACGTTTCCATGTCTATGTATTTCATTTTGTTTTCCCTTCTAAACCATTTTTCTGTTTCTCTCTTTTATCCTCTGTACTTTTTTTGCTTGTACCCCAAGGGCATTTCCTCGCTTCCCTCACAGCATCCAAAGAAAGTACCCAAGAAAGGACACCTCTTTCAAAATGTTTCCCTAGTAAATATAGAGTTTTACGACCTTTTCCAGCTACAGTCCTCGCTCACAAGTGGTCCAACTTAAGCTGTATCGCTGCGGAACTTATTCTGTTGTACGGTCTAGCTAATCACTCTAGCAAAGGTCACATCAACTTGAAAGAGGGTTTAAATTTTTCTGAAAACCTCTGAGCTTTTTCTGCCTCTCTAAACATTTCAATAAGAAAGTAAAAAGAGGAGAGCTCTAGCTCTCCCCTTCAACTCTTTAAGCTAGACTGCTTAAATTCTATACCATTTTCTGATTATCCTTTCCCAAAGGAACATATTCGAAAATTTTACTTATTAGTCAACAACCTCAGCTTCAGCTACATCGTCGTCAGCCTTTGGAGCTTCCTGTCCCTGTGCTCCAGCCTGAGCTGCCTGAGCTTCCTTGTACATCTCCTCAGCTAGCTTGTGAGCTGCCTTTGAAAGGTCCTCGATAGCCTTGTCGATAGCTTCCTTGTCGTCTCCGTCCTTAACCTTCTTAAGTTCCTCAAGAGCAGCCTCGATAGCCTTCTTGTCCTCTTCAGTTACCTTATCTGGGTTCTCAGCAAGAGTCTTCTCAGTAGATGAGATTAGCATATCAGCCTTGTTTCTAGCCTCTACCATCTCCTTAAACTTCTTGTCCTCAGCCTCGTGAGCCTCAGCGTCCTTCTTCATTCTCTCGATATCTTCCTCAGATAGGTTAGATGATCCAGAGATAGTTACCTTGTTCTCCTTACCAGTTCCAAGGTCCTTAGCCGATACGTGTACGATTCCGTTTGCATCGATGTCGAATGTTACCTCGATCTGAGGTACTCCTCTTGGTGCTGCAGGGATTCCCTCTAGGTTAAAGTCTCCAAGCTTGTGGTTCTGTGCAGCCTGTGCTCTCTCTCCCTGGAATACGTTTATAGTTACTGCTGGCTGGTTGTCCACAGCAGTTGAATATACCTGTGATTTCTTTACTGGGATAGTTGTGTTCTTCTCGATCATCTTAGTGAATACTCCACCTAGAGTCTCGATTCCTAGTGATAGTGGTGTTACGTCTAGTAGAAGTACGTCCTTAACGTCTCCCATTAGTACTCCACCTTGAATAGCCGCTCCAGCTGCTACTACCTCGTCTGGGTTGATTCCCTTGTTTGGTGCCTTACCGAAGTAAGCCTCTACCCACTCCTGAACTGCAGGGATTCTAGTTGATCCTCCAACAAGTAGGATCTCGTCGATTTCTCCTGGGTTTAGTCCAGCGTCAGCCAGTGCTGTCTTAGTTGGTCCCTGAGTAGCTTCTACAAGGTTTCTTGTGATCTCGTTGAACTTAGCTCTAGTAAGCTTCATCTCAAGGTGCTTAGGTCCAGTTGCATCCATAGTGATGAATGGAAGTGAGATAGGAGTTTCCATCATTGTAGATAGCTCCTTCTTAGCCTTCTCTGCTGCGTCCTTAAGTCTCTGCTCAGCCATCTTGTCTGCAGATAGGTCGATTCCAGTCTCCTTCTTGAACTCAGATACTAGCCAGTCGATTACTGCGTTATCGAAGTTGTCTCCACCTAGGTGGTTGTTTCCGTTTGTAGATAGTACCTCTACTACACCGTCTCCGATCTCTAGTACAGATACGTCAAATGTACCTCCTCCAAGGTCGAATACAAGTACCTTCTCCTCGTGCTGCTTATCAAGTCCGTAAGCTAGTGCTGCTGCAGTTGGCTCGTTGATGATTCTCTTTACGTCGAATCCAGCGATCATTCCAGCGTCCTTAGTTGCTTGTCTCTGAGCATCTGTAAAGTAAGCTGGTACAGTGATTACTGCTTCCTTTACATCCTCACCTAGGTATGCTTCAGCGTCCTTCTTAAGCTTCTTAAGAGTCATTGCTGAGATCTCCTGTGGAGTGTAGTCCTTACCGTGAATGTTTACCTTGTGGTTCTCTCCCATGTGAGTCTTGATAGATGAGATCGTTGAATCAGGGTTTGTGATAGCCTGTCTCTTTGCGATCTCTCCTACGATGATCTCTCCGTTGTCCTTTATGTTTACTACCGATGGAGTAGTTCTAGCTCCCTCTGCGTTGGAGATGATAGTAAAGTTTCCACCCTCCATTACTGATACACATGAGTTAGTTGTTCCTAAGTCGATTCCGATTATTTTACCCATTAATCTTTCCTCCTAAAATTTTTAATTTACGAATTTTTATGATTTAATTTTATTATTTACTCTTTAACTACTTTTTGCAAACCTTTACCATAGATGGTCTGATTACCTTGTCCTTCAGCTTGTATCCCTTCTGAAGCTCCATAACGATATGGTCGTTTTCCACCTCTTCGCTTGCCTCAGTCATTACAGCCTGGTGCACATACGGGTCATACTTTGTTCCCATGTCTGCTGGAATAGCTTCTACTCCCTCAGCGTTCATGATTCCGTGCATCTGGTTTAGAGTCATCTCCACTCCCTTCACTAGAGAATCGAAGTCCTTAGTTTCAGCAGATGCTGCCACCCCTCTCTCAAGGTTGTCCACTGCCTCTACTACTTTAAGGATTACCTTCTCAGCTGCATACTTTCTCAGATCAGCCAGTTCGTTTTCCTTTCTCTTGGTGAAGTTCTGGAAGTCTGCCTGCTTTCTCAGGTAAGCCTGCTTCCACTCCTCTACCTCAGCTTCTATCTTATCTATCTTATCTTCAAGGCTCTCCTCAACTACTTCCTCAGCCTCTGCTGCTTCTTCTTCTGGATTTTCGTGCTTGGCTGCTTCGTCGTGCTTTCTCTTAGCCTCTTCAGCCTTTCTCTTCATCTCTTTAGACATCTACTTCTCCTTTTTATGCTCTATTTCATCTATTACCTTATTTACTTCTCTTGTTACGTAGTCTACCAGACCCATGGTCTTGGAGTAGGCCATCCGCCGGGGTCCTATTACTCCGATAACCCCCTGGGAGGATCCCATCTTATATACCGAGTACACAAAGGAAAAATCCTCCAGTCCCGGGATATTCAGTTCATCTCCAAAGGCTACATTCACCTCACCGTAGTTTGGCTCCCTTGCCTTTACCAAGCTTTCAAAGAGTTCTCTCACTCCCTTCTTCCTGTTAAACATCTCAAGGGTTTCCTGTACCTCTCCCACGCTCTTGTCGTGGAAGATGCTGGTTGCATTATTCAGAAAGAAGTTACCCTGGATATCCTGGTAGATCTCCCTCTCAAACTCCTCTAGGAGAGGGTTGTCTTTTTCAAGGATGAGTTCCTCTACCTGGGTGTGGCTATGAACCTCTCCACGTTTGAGCTTCTCATTTATCTCCTTGGATACCTTCTCCAGCTCCTCCCTTGTGATTCCGTGTTCAAGGGAAAGCTTCTTGGTTCTTACGGACATATTTTCGCTGACGATTACCGCCATTACAAGGTAGTCATCTATATGAACAAGTTCCACCTTCTTTATCTTTTCCCGTTTAAAGTCCGGCTCTATTACCATCCCTGCATAGGAGGTAAGCTTAGACAGGAGGCTTGAGGTCTTCTTTAGAACACTCTCGATCTCCGTTACCCTTCTTTCATAGGCCAGGTCTATTCTATCCCTCTCCGCCTTGGACAGCTGCTCTATCTTCAGCAGTTCATGGAGATAAAATTTATAACCTAGATCTGTAGGCACCCTTCCAGAAGATGTATGGGTCTTAGCTATATAGCCCATATCCTCAAGGTCTGCCATCACATTTCTTATGGTAGCAGATGAGAAACCAATATTATATTTCTTTACAAGTGTTCTGGAACCTATGGTATCCCCAAAGGTCAGATAATAATCTATTATCGCCCCCAGAACCTGCTTCTCTCTATCAGTAATAGCCATCTCAACCACTCCTTGTTAGCACTCAAATTCCAGGAGTGCTAATTCCTGCTATAAATATACACCTAATCAAAATCTTTGTCAACACTTTTTTAGCCACTTTAGCCACAAGTGGCTAATTTTTTCTGTTCTAGCTTTCTAACCCTTATTTTTATGGGTTTTCTTTTTAGCCACCTGGCTAATACAGGATGAATTTTAGCCACTTTTGAGGGAAGGTGGCTAAAGAATTTTGGATATCTTTTTATTAAAATTCCCCATTAGCCACCAAGGTGGCCAGGGGTTAATTTTCTTCTGTTATACTTTATCAATTCAAAATCTTTTTCACTCCCTTTGGGATCGAGGTACTTTCTTACCATGATGCAAGAAAGTACCCAAAGAAGATCTAGTCCTACGTAATATCTCTTGAGTTAGAAGTTAATACACGACCTTTGTCAGCTACAATCATAACTCTGAATGTAAATAATTTTGTAAGACGTTATGGTAAACTTAATCTGCTTAACGGTCTAGTTAATAATTTAGGTTAAAGGCACATCGACTACTTCGGACTCTTGTTAGCTTAAAATAAGAGTTCAAATGGCCGGCTGCAGGTAGTCGTCGGTCTTCACCTACCATCTTTACTTCGTTTCGTCAAACAGGATAGGTTCTATCTAGAGCCCATAAAAGAAACGGAGGACCTGCTCTACTTGGAAAGACAATTACCGGAAGTCTTGATTTTCTTTGGTTACTTTCTTATATCAAGATAAGAAAGTGACTCGCTCCTGAAAGGAGTGAAAAATATTTTATTAAAAATAATAGAAGAGGAGCTGCCTGGGCAGCTCCTCTTTCTCAAACTCTATACAAGAATCAATAATATTAAATATGGTACCAGGTTGAAGGATACTATAAATAACTTATACGCCCCCATGAGGGCATAGTGAACAGCATCAAAGGTCTCCTCGGATATCCTGAACCACCTGTAGTGCATGAGATACATCCACTGGTGGGCATAGATAAAGGTCAGGAGCCATACAGCAAAAAAAACAGAGTTTATTATGAAGGACCAGAATAACAAGTTCATAACTATATCCAGTAACATAGGTCGCCTCCCTTCTGAGTTTTATATCTATATAACCTTTTAAGGAAAGTGGCCCCTACTTCCTTCTTTTTCAAAGTTTTTTTCCCTCCCCCTTGCATCTAATTCTATAAATAATATACTATTTCTATTAGTAGTTTTAAGGAGGTCTTTTATGGATATTACACTTAGTATGGTAGTGATATTTTTTCTTTTAATATTTTCAATTATAAACAACATCTTTATAGCCTGGCCCCTGGGAGTAGCTCTCCTTATCTTTGGATTTCTTTCCCTTAGAAGGGGGCATACCATGGGAGCTACCCTGAGGATGGCCCTGGAGGGGGGAAGGAAGTCCTTCATCGTCCTCCAGGTCTTTATTCTCATAGGTATCCTCACATCGGTTTGGATCTCTGCAGGGACCATTCCCGCCATCGTTTACTACGGGATACGTCTTATGAACCCCAGCTTCTTTATCCTCTCTGCCTTTGTCATCACATCCTTTGTATCCTTCCTTCTGGGTACCTCCCTAGGGACGGTTAGTACAATTGGAGTTGCTCTCATAGTCATGGCAAGGGCAGGGGATATTAATATGGCTTTGGTTACTGGAGCCATTATGTCGGGAGCCTACTTTGGTGACAGGTGCTCCCCCATGTCCTCCAGTGCCATCCTGGTAGCCAACCTGACCAAAACAGATATCTTCGACAATATAAGGGATATGTTTAAGACAAGCATCCTTCCCTTACTCATCTCTGCTCTTCTCTACCTTGGATTTTCCCTGAGAAATCCCATAGTATTCAGAGCAGAAAACATTGGAGGGGATCTGGCCTCTATCTTCCACATAGGCCCACTGTCCTTTCTCCCAGCAGCCATAATTCTCCTGGCCTCCCTCTTCAGGATAAGGGTCAAGAAATCCATGACCCTCAGCATAGTTGCTGCTGCCGTCCTATCTGTCATTGTAGAGGGATACTCCCCACAGGAGCTTCTCCACTTCTCCATTTTTGGATTCAGGCTGGAGGAGTGGCTCCTCCCTGGAAATATATTGAACAGGGGAGGGGTCATCTCCATGCTGAGGGCTGGTATAGTTGTATTCATCTCCTGCTCCATGGCTGGTATCTTCAACGGCACCAAGATGCTCGACAGGTTTCACACCCTCTACACCAGAGCTAGGGACAGGTATCATCTCTTTCTCTATACCATTGCCACAAGTATCCTCACATCGGTCTTTGGCTGTAATCAGACTATAGCCATAGTCCTCACAGAGCAGCTTCTGGACAAAACCTATGAAAAAAAGGAGCACAGCAGGGGGCACCTTGCCATAGATCTTGAAAATACAGCTGTGGTTATAGCTCCCCTCATTCCTTGGAATATAGCGGCCTTTATGCCCACTTCCACCCTGGGGGTAAACTTCTACACCTATGTTCCCTATGCCTTCTACCTCTACCTTCTTCCCCTTACAAACCTCCTCCTCTTAAAATACAAAAGGTCTGCCAGTTAAACCCTGGCAGACCTTTAAGCTCCCTCCTCTAAGAGGGACCACTTACAATTTTTTACTTCCCTAATTACCCTGTTAGCCTTGGACCTCAGGTGAATCTCATTACACCTTCCCTCCTTGGTCTTGTAGATATACTCCTCCCTCTCCAGTTCCCTTATCCTTCTCACAATAAGAGACCTGTCCACACTGAGACTTTCATCCAACTTATAGAGGGTGGCCTTCTTCAGCTTCTCCACAACACAAAGAAGAAGAATATCTGTTCTAGACAGGTGATACTCCTCCTTGAGGTGCTTGTACAACTGATCTGTTTTCAATAATATCTCCACCAATGATATCATCCCCCACCAAAGTTCATCATCAAAACTAGGTCTGAGTACCCTTCCATTTTTTTATAGTGCACCCATGCCGGTTTTCGACCACATATTAGCACTTTAATTGTAAATGTCAATACTTTTTTGAAACAATTGACCTCAAGGCACAATAAAAATTTCTAAAGTTCTTTTTTTAGACTTTGTCACAAAAGACTTTGTCACAACTTTTCTATGAAAAATCAATTGTAAAAAAACATAACTTTTCAACCTTTCATTACCATATTAATAAACATTTTTTTATATTTTAATGAAATTAATTTCAAAATAAAACCCCGAATCCGTACAGATCCGGGGCTATATCTTATTCTACTGTTACTGATTTAGCAAGGTTTCTAGGTTTGTCCACATCTACTCCCCTATCCACTGCTACATAGTATGACAGGATCTGTAGAGGTATCACATTGATTACAGGTGAGAATAGTTCATCCACCTCTGGAACAAAGATTACCTCTGAGGAGTAGTTCTTAGCCTCTGCATCTCCTACAGTTGCTATGGTTAACACCTCTCCGCTTCTTGCTCTTACCTCTTCAATATTTGATTTAGTCTTCTCATATACAGCTGACTTTGTAGCTATTGCCACAGTAGGACACATATCGTCGATTAGGGCGATCGGTCCGTGCTTCAGCTCACCAGAAGCATATCCCTCAGCGTGGATATAAGAGATCTCCTTTAGCTTTAGAGCCCCCTCTAGTGCTATTGCAGTATTGATTCCTCTACCTATAAACATAGTAGAGTTCACTCCTACAAACATCTCCTTCTTATTCTTAATGTGCTCAGCCTCATCTAGTATTGCCTCTACCTTAGATGGAAGCTGTGCCACACCATCTAGGATGTAGTCCGCTCTCTCCTGGCTCATTCCTCTCTTTCTTCCAAGGAATGCTGTAAACTTATACAGTGCTGTAAGCTGTGCTACAAATGCCTTTGTAGATGCTACCCCGATCTCAGGTCCTGCATTGGTATAGAATGTACCGTCTGCTTCCCTTGAGATAGTTGATCCCACTACATTGATTATACCTATAGCCTTAGCTCCATGCTTCTTTGCTTCTCTAAGTCCTGCAAGGGTATCCGCTGTTTCCCCAGACTGAGATATAAGGATTACCAGGTCCTTATCTGTTACGATAGGGTTCTTGTATCTGAACTCTGAAGCTACCTCTACCTCTACAGGTATTCTTAGCTCCTGCTCGATTATAGCCTTTCCTACAAGTCCTGCATGCCAAGATGTACCACATGCTACTATATGAATTCTTGAGATATCCTCTATCTCCTTGTCTGTAAGATCGATCTCAATATTTGCCTTGAGGGTATCGTTGATAGCCTTTGGCTGCTCAAAGATCTCCTTTAGCATAAAGTGGTCGTATCCGCCCTTTTCAGATGCTTCTAGAGACCATGTAATCTCAGTGATCTCCTTCTCCTTAGGAGTTCCCTCTAGATCATAGATCTTAACCTCATCCCTTGTAAGCTCAGCAAGCTCACCGTCATCTAGGAATATTACCTTGTTGGTATGCTCAAGTATAGCAGGGATATCTGAAGCTATAAGGTTTTCACCCTCTCCAAGTCCTATTACAAGTGGGGATCCCTTTCTGGCTGTGATCAGTCTCTCTGGCTCATCCTGGGTAAATACACCTATAGCATAAGCTCCATCTAGCATAGGGATAATTCTCTTTACAGTGTCAAAAAGATCCCCATTGTAGTGCTCCTCTATAAGGTGAACTATTACCTCTGTATCTGTTTCAGACAGGAAGATGTGCCCCTTGGCCTTAAGCTCCTCTCTCAGCTCAGCATAGTTCTCGATGATACCATTGTGTACCAGTGAGATCCTACCGTCCCCTGAAAGGTGAGGGTGAGAGTTTACAGTACTTGGCTTACCGTGGGTAGCCCATCTGGTGTGACCTATTCCCAGGTGTCCCTTCATCTCAAGTCCTCCCAGGATATTTCCCAGGTTAACCAGCTTTCCTACAGATTTCTGTGTGTTGATTGCTCCATCCTCTTCAAGTATAGAGATCCCCGCTGAGTCATACCCTCTGTACTCCAGCTTTGCCAGCCCGTCGTAAAGTATCCCCTTAGGCTCTCTCTTTCCAATATAACCTACGATTCCACACATAATTTGTTACCTCCTAAAATATTCTTTTTTTAATGTTCTCAATTTTAGAAGAAATAACTACTGAGATAGCCTTTGTCTCTGAGGTCACCCCCAGGTTTTTCCCTATCTCTCAGGCTGTAGTCACCTTTAGGGCATCCGCCGAAAATTTCGATAACCCTATTCCTCGTCAACTCCACAGGGAGTTCTGGCGCTGTTTTTATTTTTTATTTCTTCAAATTGCTGTGCTCCCTATTTTACCATACACTTCAAAGTATTGCAATTACAGGAGCCCTCTCAAGCTTCAACAGGATAACACATAAATATGTCTTTTATATATTATTTACTCGCTTTCCTTTAGCAACCCCGCTATTATACACAATTTATTCCATCGGTATAAGTGACTTTGTCACTCTTTTCTTAAATAACCCTATTTATTGAATTTTATTCCTTTCAAATTTATCAAAATATTTCTAAGCTTCATCAAAAGTTAAGCTCTATAAAAATAAGTTCATTTCTTGTCTTGATACAAGAAACGAACCAAAAAAGATCAAGACTTTTGGTAATTGTCTTTCTAAGTAAGTCAAGGTTACCGTTTCTTTTATGGGCTCTGGATAGAACCTATCCTGCTTGACGAAACGAAGCAGAGATGGAAGGTGAAGACCAATGACTACCTGCAGTCAGCCATTTAAATTCTGATTTTAAACTAACAAAGCTCCGAAGTAGTCGATATAGCTTTGAACATCATAATCAACTAGACCGTTAAGCAGATTAAGTTTATCATAACGTTTTACATAACTCTTTTCATTCAGAGTTATGATTGTAGCCATCAAAGGTCGGACATTAACTTTTAACTTAAGAGACATTACGCAGGACTAGATCTTCTTTGGGTACTTTCTTGAATCATGGTAAGAAAGTACCTCGCTCCAAAAGGGAGTGAAACAAGATTTATCACATTTTATCTCAAATAAAAAGTAGCTGCCTACGGGCAGCTTTTTTTGTACTTGCAAGTTTGATACCATATAGGGATGAGTTCTTTAAATAAACCCTTAAAACAAATTCTTTCAAAATACTTCTTTGATTATTGGAGATACAATAACCATAAATTCCCAGCTTCTTTAAGAGATAATATTCTTCATAATATTAACCGTTTCCTTGAATGTGGAGACCCTAAAGTTGGGTATACGTCATTTATCTGCTTAAAGTGTAAAACTATCCATAAAACGCCTTTTTCCTGTAAATCGCGTTTTTGTTCTTCATGCGGAAGAGCTTACTCTGAAGCCTGGGCGCATAACCTTACTAATAATTTAATTAATTGTTCTCATAGACACGCTGTCTTCTCTTTACCTGCTGGATGGATTAGAAACTTCTTCTTCAAACGTAGGTATCTTCTTAAAGATTTAGCAGAAGCTTCGTACCTCGCGCTAAAGTACTCCTTTAATAAAATGGGAATTTCAACTTTTGGATCTATCTCTACAATACACACTTTCTCCAGAAAAATAGAGTGGAATCCTCATATCCATTCTTTAGTTACCTTTGGAGGGATAACTAAAAACAACCAATGGAAAGGTATTAAAAGCCTCCCTTGGCAAGTCCTAAGAAAATCATGGCAAAAGTGCGTCTTGGATATCATTGCTAAATATGCTAAGGATAATAATTCTCAACATCTAAAAAACAAGATTTCATTAGCCTATAAAAGGTATCCAAATGGCTTTTACGTTAATGCTAAATCTAAAGTTGGTAATTCTAAAACTATTGCAAAGTATATAGGTAGATATCTTGCGCGTCCTGCTGTTGCAGATTACCGAATCATCTTTTTTAACAGTAAAATTGTTAAATTTTGGTATCAAAACCCTGATTCTAAAAAGAAGCTTATCATCACCCTCACTA